>JALCCT010000001.1 GCA_022640915.1 Bifidobacterium sp.
AGCCCGTTCGCTTGACCCTTTCCACGCCTCGTCTGTCGGTGTATTTCTTTTCTGTTGTGTAATGGGCAAGCCCCTCTTTGACGAAGAAGCTCCTGCGCCAACGGCTGAAGTTATCTGGATCGAGGAAACCGCAGAGCTCGTTGCTGCACACCGGCGATGAGGCCGTCTGTTTTACTCCCGCATGGGTGAAGTACGCTGCTTGCTTGGTCTTCCAGCGGTTCAGGAATTCGACCGTCTGGGAATCTATGGATATCGTCCTGTGCGATTTTGCGGTCTTGGGGTCTTTTAGGATTTTCTCTTTGCCGTATTGCGTGCGGATATGGAGCTGTTGCTTGTTAAGATCTACGTCCTCCCATACCAAAGCCAACGCCTCACCCCGTCTCATGCCTGTTGCGACTCCAAGCCATACGGCCACGATTCGCCCATCCTGTTTTTCATGTTTGAGTTTTTGGATGAACTCTATGGCTTGTTCCTTGGTAACTCTTCGCTCACGTTTCTTTTGGGGATTGGGCTTGGGACGCGTGATGCCTTCTATCGCGTCACACGGGTTTCTATCGATAAGCCCTTCAAGATATGCCTTTCGCAGCATCTGAGAAAGCTTCACATGGACTTTGTGAATTCCATCTGGCGACACCCCTTCATGTTCCGCCATTTGCAGGTAGGCTTTCTCGATGTCTGCGGATTCCAGATCAATCACTCGTCTGTCACCCAGGTATTTCACGATCCTGTTCAGTTCATGTTTGTCGCGTTCAAGCGTGAGTGGTGACACTTTGTCTAAAGCCTTCCGATTGGCTTGGAATTGTTTGGCGTATTCACTGACGGTGATGTTCTTGCCGCTCGCGTCGTCGTCCAGCTCCTGCTTATAGGCCACAAGCGCGGCAACGGCCTCGTTCTTGTTGCCCATCACCTTGCGCGATTTCGACCAATGCCACGATGTGTGCGTATCATCAGGCGCGAGCCTGACCCTAATCGAATACTTGTAGCCACGCTCCAACGTCGTTATCTGCCCAGATGCCTCACCTTTGGCCATGTTGTCCTCCTTTATCTCATTAAGTCTAGCAGAATCTGGACAAATCTGGACAAATATTTATGGACAAAATCTGGACAAACCTTACAATCAGCACCAATCAATATCACTAGAAACAACGGATAATAAGGGATTTATATAGTGTATACTAAACAATACCAATCTAGAACAACATAGAGAAACGTGGGCTCATAACCCAGAGGTCACAGGTTCAAATCCTGCCCCCGCTACCAATAAAGGCTAGAGATCGTAACGATCTCTAGCCTTTTGCGTATCCAGTTGGTTTAACCCTTTCAGCAAGCGATTCAGCCGTTTTCATCGCATTGCCAGCACATTCCACGCAGCTCTTAGCCCTAAAAGGATCCTCTCCTCCTCATCTACCCAAATCTGCCCAATAGCTCATATGGTCATATACGAGGGCTGAATCGCGCTGGCTATCGTGGGGGTATCGGCAGCCCTGACCAGCACAGAGACCGTGTTCGTGCCGATGTGGAACGCCGTGTTGCCAGCGATTTCAGAGACTCTGGAATCCAGCACCAGATGCACGTTGCGCGTACGATCATCATCGTCGAGCAGGTCGAATAATGTGACAGGACCCTTGGCTGGCCCGAACACGCTGCTGAAGGTCGTCCGCGAGGCGAAGCTCAACCGCGTTGAGCCGATTCTCTGGGCCATGGCTTTCAGATCAGTTCTACCCATGCCAGGGGCGACCAGCAGATAGCATGCACCGGCAATGTCGTTGAGCAGCACGTTTTTCACGATGCTGCCGGCTGTGATGCCGAGCTCTGCGAGCACTCCCGATTCAAGGGCTTCCTGAACCGACATGATCGGCGCGTGACGTTTCACTTCGTGCGGAAGGTGAAGTGAGGTCAACAACTCCTCGACCCGGACAACGGATACCGACATGATCCTCCTTTGTTCGCATGACAGCGAACAACATCGCTCAGACGCTGATACCAGGCATTGTAGTCAGCTGCCGGAACTCCGCTGCACCACCAAACAACCGTATGGAATGGTTTAATGATAAGGAAATGACGAAATATTGCACGTGCTGACTTTGGGCTGTATCAATGCACGCCATCGCACACACCGGTATAATGTGCTGACAACTAGGCATTGTGAGTATGCCGGACATCCCGCTTGAATCAGTTGAAAGGAACCCCATGCGTGATTTCGTCGACACTTGCCATCTCGCTGTCGTTCAGGCGACCCCTCCATTGTTCGACCGTGACGCCGCTGTCGACAAGGCAGTGGCTCTCACCGCCCGGGCGGCCGAGCAGGAGGCGGAGCTGATCGTCTTCCCCGAGCTCTTCGTGCCGGGCTATCCTTACGGGCTCACCTTCGGGTTCAGCGTCGGGCGGCGCGAGGAAAGCGGACGACGCGACTGGCTGAGATACGCGCAGGCATCGATTCTTGTCCCCGGACCGCAGACCGACCGGATCGGCGCCGCGGCGAAGGCAGCCCACGCCTTCGTGAGCATTGGGGTCTCCGAGCGCGACGCTACCAGCGGCACGCTGTACAACACCAACCTCGTGTTCGCGCCGAGCGGCGAGCTGGCCAGCGTACATCGCAAGCTCAAACCCACCGGCGCCGAGCGAGTCGTATGGGGAGACGCCGACCGCGGCTACTTCCCCATCGTCGACACCCCTTGGGGACCGCTGGGCAGCCTTATCTGCTGGGAGAACTACATGCCACTCGCCCGCATGGCGCTTTATAACCAGGGCGTGAGCATCTATCTGGCGCCCAACACGAACGACAACCCTGAGTGGCAGGCAACCGTCGAACACATCGCCATCGAAGGCCGCTGCTACGTGGTCAACGCGAACCAATATTTCGGACGCGGGGATTATCCGACAGATCTGGAAGAGGAAGCGGCCGTGAACAGACTCCCGGATGTCGTGTGCCGTGGGGGCAGCAGCGTAATTTCCCCCACCGGGCACACCGTCGTCGGACCTGTTTGGAACAGCGAAGACATCCTCACGACCACGCTGCACCTCGAGGCGGTCGTCGCCAGCCGCATGGAATTCGACGTGTGCGGGCACTATGCCAGGCCCGACGTCTTCGATTTCAGCGCCAGCGGCCAGTGAATCGTTTTGATTTTCTGCAACGATCGGTAGCCATCAGCCGCCTCCCCAATTAATGAAATTCGTATGGCACGTATGCAATGCGCGCAGCTCCGGCTCATCTCAGTCACTTCCAATCAGCCACGACAATCTTGCCGATGGTGTGGCCGGACTCCACTAACTCATGAGCCTGCCGCAACGTGGCCGCAGTTATCGGCATGAGTGTGCGTGTGACAGTCGTGCGCAGTCGGCCTTCGTCGACCAGGTCGGCGATGCATCCGAGCAGCTCGTGCTGAGCGACCATATCCGGCGTGTGCTGAACTGGGCGCGTGAACATCAGCTCCCAATGCCATGTGATGCTTTTGGCTTTCAACGGCTCGACATCGCGCTGACCGTCATTGGCGAGATCCGTGCGAGAGTCGCCGCCTCGGCACCGGCTCATACAACACCGAAAATAGCAATCATGCTTCGCCATTCACTAATCCATGAAACATCTCGATCCACGAATATGAAGCGAACGTTATACTGCTAGGGTCGGCAGAGAATATTTGAGGATGCAATCATGCGCGATTTCGCGCAGCTCGATACAGCGCGAAGGGGAGGGGCAGCTCGAAATGGCACATGATACGGGGCGAAGAGCGAAGGCGGATCAAACTGATTTCCTGCGGCACTTGTTCGTGCCAGTATATATGCCTGCAATCCTCTTCGCGACCGGCGAGGGCGCGCTCATTCCAGTGGTGCCGCTTACTGCGACAACGCTGGGTGCGAATGTCGCCGAGGCGGGCATCGTATCGGGCCTCTTGATGATCGGCGTGGTACTTGGCGATATGCCTGCCGGAATCATCGTCGCACGCTGGGGTGAGACCTTTGCCATGCGCGTGGCTGCAGTTGCAGCCATTGCCTCGGCGATCATATGCTGGAAAGCCCCGAATCTCATCGTGCTGGCCATAGGCGTCCTGATGATCGGCATCGCTTCGGCAGCGTTCAACCTCGCACGGCACACTTTCCTCACCGTGTGGACGCCGCTGTGGTACCGCGCGCGTGCGCTGTCACTGCTTGGCGGCACATCCAGGGTCGGATACTTCTTCGGACCATTCTTCGCCTCTCCTGTCATTGCGCTCGCCGGCTCGCGCAACGTGTATTGGCTGCATGTGGTGGCCTGCCTGACTGTGCTAATCGTCCTGTGGGTGACGCCTGACCCTGAAGAGGCGCTGTCAAAGAACAAATCCATCGCCGAATCCCATTACCAGGGCAGCACATCAACAGCGGTCTCCGCAGCAGACGAGACATCGGCTTCTGCCGGATCGCCTGCAGCTGTTGCCACCACCAACAGCGCAAACGCGAACGCCGCGCAGAACCCGGCGCGCCATGGTCGACTTCCCATCATCACCTATTTCCCCATACTGATCCGAATGGGCACAGCCGCAGGAATCCTTCAGGCTATGCGCGCCTCCCGCCAAGTCATCCTGCCGTTGTGGGGCGTACAACTCGGCGTTTCCGAATCGCACATCGCGTTAATCATGGGTATCGCAGGAGCCGTTGATCTCTCGCTCTTCTATACATCCGGTCAGATCATGGATCGTTTCGGTCGGCGTTGGGCTGCCGTGCCGGTGCTGCTGGGCATCAGCGTCAGCCATCTAGTACTGCCGTTCGCGCTTAATGAATGGGAGTACGTCGCCGTCGCGATCCTTTTCTCGATGGCCAACGGCTTGGGCAGCGGCATCGTCATGACGCTGGGTTCTGATCTCGCCACCCGGTACGCGCCATACGATATGCCCGGATTCCTCAGCGGCTGGCGTGTGTTCACCGACTCCGGATCGGCTTTCGGCCCGCTTGCCATATCCGCGATGACTGCGGCTTCAAACTTGTCGGGGGCCGCCGTGCTCTTAGGCTGCTGTGGCATGGTCGGAGCCTTGCTGATGCAACGCTATATCCCTAGGCTCGTCGGCAAATAGGCGAAGCTCCCAAACACTGCCAGATGAGATTGAACGCACCGCCGCTTCCTCCCCAGCGGGAGCAGATGCGCCAACCCTCTGGCAATACCACTGCATCTGCTCCCATTGGATGGATGTGATTTCTCAGGCACGTCGGCGAATCGCTGCCACTGCGAGCACTGCTACGAACACCGCAGCGAGGCCGATTCCGGCTACCACCGCCACTGAGGAACCGGTTCGCGCCAGCTTGACCGGCTCGTCGGGGGCCGGCCGCGGAGGATTGTCGTCCTCTACGACTTCCACCACCTCTCCTTCGGCGCCAAGCTCATGCGTGGCGAGCACGTCGCCTTTCGCAGAGAACACAGTAGCCTTCCAATACACAAACCCCGGCTTTCCTGAGCGAACTTGGCTGCTATGCACCTTCTGGTCGCTCAAGCCATGCTCCAGCGGCACGCGCTCTCCATCCAACAACTTGGCATTCGCACCCGGCTTGACGCTCTTGGCCACCGCCTCATACACGTCGAATTCCACATATGATCCCTCTTCCACGTCGCCAATCACGCGAGCGATATCCCTGAACGGCTCATTGACCTTGACTTTTTCATGATCGACCTGTGTGGAGATCACCGGTCGCTTGCGCTCCGGCTCGGGCGGCGTGACATTGTCGACGCGCGTGCGTTCCCAGGCGTCGTCATACGCACTCGCAGCGGGCATGACTCGGTCGTCCCCGGCAAACTTCCAGACGAACACGTACCATCCGTGACGCTCGGCGTGGATGCTCACGGGATTCCCCTGGGCATCCGGCGCTCCTGCGCCAACACGAAAAGTACCATTGGCTGCGGGGTAATCCCATGTCCCTATCAACCGATGATGCTCGTCCTCTCCGGGCTCTTCGGCTCCGATAGGACGGTATTGTTCGTCATTGCCGGCGTCTTCAGCATCGCCCGACCACCACACGCTTACTTGTGCATGCGCTGTGTCAGGCCCGAAACCGAATTCCTCACTGCCTGCAAACGATCCATGGTCATCAGGAAAGCCCGAAACGGTTATGGTGTCACTGAGCTCGGAGCCCACGCTTGCGCTATGGTCACTTACGCTGGACTGCACCTTGACCAACGCACGGTGTGCGCTGGTTTCCGCTATTTCCAAGAACGGTGTGACAACGTCGGCGAGCATATATTCTTGCGCTTGTCTACTCTGAGCATCCCGCTCGAAAGCCCACACCCAAGTGCCAAATCCTGCCGCCGCTGGCGCTTGATACGCTTCGGAGCCGCCAGGCTGTGCTGTGGCCCGTACATCGGTGCTTTGCCCAGGCCCAGTGAAGCTCGCACTCCCGTAGGCAGAAGGCCTGTGGCCCATTGCCTCGAGCCGCTTGAGAAACGCTGACGCGCCTTCGCCGCGGCGCGCGCTCATGCCTTCGTTCAGTGCTCCAGCAACCAGCTTGTCAAAATACCATCCGCTTGCCAACAACTCCATTCCTTCGGGCCAATGGCTGTCCGTCCCCTGCACTCCGGAAGACACTTCATCGATCACCGGCTGACCAGCATCCACAACTTTCGCAGACACCTGGGTAGCCAGCGAAGGAGAAAAATCCTTGCGAGCAGCGAATGTCACCGCGTCGCCCTTAGCCTGTTCCATGCCGCCGAACCGAGCGAAATCCTGTGGGCTAACGACTTGTTCAAGCACTGGTCGATCGTATGAAATGGACGCCGATACCTCGCCGGCCCCAGTCGCCTGCCAAAGATGTTTGACCGCATGGGAAGCAGAGACGCCTGTCACTGAGCTCTTCCCGTTCTCGAACTGCGCCGGCCCCTCGAGTGTGACTGTATAAGTCACCCCCGGCACAACTGAGCCCGCAGCATTTGAGACGACAGCCTCCACGGTTCCTTGACGCAGACCTTGCACATAACGCTGCGTGACCTTCGCATGCGAAGCCGCATGGCTGCCGGCTTCGCGCCACAGCGCATCGGCGCGCTCAAGGATGCCGTCGAACCTGTCGATGACGATGTCTCGCCTCGACTTCCATGTTTCCGGATTCAGATCGAAGTGATCATGGGCAAGCATGGAGATGGCCGCATAGTTCATCGTGTCGTCGCTGCCGCGGTTGTGCTCGATCAGCCACGCCAGTCTGCGCGATTCGTCGGTGGACTTGATCACGCGCACGCTCTCGATGACATAGTTGACCAGCGGACCGCTTTCAATGCAGTAGTAGTCGGAGCTGTCATCCTGCGCGATAGATCCGATGGAGTTGAGTGTGCCGCCAATGGTATAGAGGAAATAGTGGTTGGTGTTTGTCGGGCGCAGATCGGCCGCCCTTGCAACTCCTGGCAGGCAAACCGCCATCAGCATAGTCGCCAGTACGGCGAAGCAGGCTGTAAGCCGGTTTCGTAGCATGGTATTCATGGTCTTCCTTTCGTTATCACGCAACGGGGTGGCGTGTGTCAACGAGCCTGTCACATTCGAGCACGCCGCCACAGCCTGAAAGGGTGCTGTGGTCGAAGGGTCAGGGTTGCCGGCGTGTCGTGGATAACTCCCTGCGATATACGCACAGTTGCGCATAACCAGTGCATGGATGAACGCTCTGGGGACCACTCGAATTGTGGATGCCCTCGAAAGCCACGACCGTTGCCGCGACAAACGTGCCATGGCGGCGAACTATGCGGTGCGAACGCCCTACAATGGCAGTATGGCAGCATACCAACGCACCCGCGGCGCCAGCAGCTCCAAACGCACCACCAGGCAGCCCGGCATCGGCGCCGAGCCAACGCCGACCCCAGATCTGTACCGCCAAAGAGGGCAACTGCAGCAAGGATTTCGACAGAGAATAGGCCAAGAACAATGACATCAACGAAAATAGCACACTCGGCACGGCATGACGCAACGCAGCAACCGCACCAGCAGAAACAGCCGCAACAGGCCAGAGCCAGGAAAAGATCGCGGCAAATCGGCGCGAAATTACCCGCGAACCCCGCTGTTGCAAAAGCGTCGGCAACCGGATTCCACGCAGCAGGCGCGATAGCCCATGAATCCGCGCCCACTATACCGGTAACCTCGCCAGATCAGTTTGGCCGGGTCGTGGTCATGGATGTGACGCCGAGCCAAGAGCATGACCTGTTCCCGGTGCGAGTCGAACTTGGCGAAACTTTCCGCGTCACCGCACAGATCTTTATCGAGGGCCGCAGCGCAATCGGCGCGACCGCCGTGCTGCATAATCCGCATGGCCGCGAGATGCTGCGCATGCCGATGGCCTGCGCCAATCCCGGTCTGGATCGCTGGACCGTGACCCTCAAGGCCGGCGATCATAGTACCTGCAAGCCTTGGAACGAAACATGGCCTGCACTGCGCCGACAGCTGGGCGACTGGAACCTGGTCATCGAAGGTTGGGAAGACCCATATGCTTCGTGGTTACACGACGCGCGCATCAAGATCAGCGTCCACGACGACGTGGAGAACGCGCTCGAATCTGGCGCGGCATTGTTCACCCGTTGGGAGCACGACCATGACGCCAAACTGTCTGCAGCCGGCCGTCGGACGCTGCGTGCGGCAGCCAAGCGCATTGCCGACCGCAGCTTGAACGAGCATGACCGGCTCGCCGCGGCGGACAACGAAACCATCGAAACGCTGCATGCCAAGCACCCGCTGCGCGATGCCATCTCGCCCAGCCGCCCCAAGACGATCCGCGTCGAACGCCCGAAATCAAGCTTCACAGCTTGGTATCAGTTCTTCCCCCGCTCCGAAGGCGCGACCCGCGATCCCAAGACCGGCAGTATCACCCCTGGCACCTTGCGCACCTCACTGTGTGGCCTTGAACGCGCGGCTGCACAGGGCTTTGATGTTGTCTATCTGCCACCCATCTTCCCCATTGGAGTCACCAACCGCAAAGGTCGCAACAACAGCCTAGCTGCCGCTCCGACAGACCCCGGCTCCCCCTTCGGCATCGGCTCCGCACTGGGCGGCCACGACACCGTCGATCCGCAGCTGGGCACCATGAACGACTTCAAGGCGCTATGTACCCGTGCCCATGAGCTGGATCTGGAGATCGCGCTCGATTTCGCGCTGCAATGCTCGCCAGATCACCCGTGGGTCAGGGAACACCCCAACTGGTTCCGCCACAAGCCTGACGGCACCATCGCCTTCGCCGAGAATCCGCCGAAGAAATATCAGGACATCTACCCCATTGATTTCAACGCGGATATGCCCGGCATCGAGCACGAAGTCGAACGGCTCATGGATCTGTGGATCGAGGCGGGCGTCACCATCTTCCGCGTCGACAACCCGCACACCAAGCCAGTGCGCTTCTGGCAGGACGTGATTGCTGCCGTCACACGCAAACATCCTGAAGTGCTCTTCCTCGCCGAGGCCTTCACCCGCCCCGGCATGATGCGCGCGCTGAGCTACATAGGATTCACGCAGTCGCACTGCTACTTCCCCTGGCGCAACGACAAGCGAGATCTGAACGAATATCTGCTCGAAACCAACAGCGACGAGGCCTGCTATCAGCACAACACTTTCTGGCCCACCACGCCCGATATCCTCACCGATTACATCCGTGACAACGGCATCGCCGGGCACGCGATCCGCGCCGTGCTGGCAGCCATGGGATCACCCTCATGGGGGATTTATAACGGCTACGAGCTCATCGAGAACCGCCAACGCCCCGGCTACGAGGAGCAACTGGACAACGAAAAGTACGAGATCAAAGTGCGCGATTGGAGCCAGGCCGGGAAGTTTGGCATCAGCGAGCTGCTCACCTCGCTCAACCGCATCCGGCGGGCGCACCCCGCCTGTCGCAGCTACCATGACCTGAGTCTGCTGCCTAACGAGGACGACAACATCGTCTCTTTCATCCGCCACATCCCAGCCGAGTTGACTGGTACCAGCAAGCCAGACACGGTGATCGTGGTCGTCAACCTCGACGCGCACAACAGCCATCAGACCACAGTGCACCTCGAACTGGGCGACTACGGTCTGCCGGCCGACCGCCCGGTCCGGCTGCACGACGAACTGACCGGGCGCGAATTCGATTGGGGCTGGGATAATTTCGTGTCGCTGGCGCCGTGGGCGGATGTCTCGCATATATTCAGCGTTGAGTACTAGCTCGTACGCCGATTGCCGCCCTTCGCGTGGTGCGGGTATTCTTGAATCCCGTAAGACGCTGAAGGATACGGCGGGGCGTAGGGCATGTATACGGCGCCTGCGCTTCGCTCCGAGGCCGATATGACATACGCCAATGCATCGTAAGGAGAAACAATGGCAGAGACATTCAACGTGGTCGTCGAGATCCCGCGCGGTTCCAAGAACAAGTACGAGGTCGACCATGAGACCGGCCGCGTGTTCCTTGACCGCACGCTGTTCACCGCGATGGGCTACCCGGACGACTACGGCTACATCGACGAGACGCTGGGCGAAGACGGCGACCCGCTTGACGCGCTCGTGATGATCCCGAACTCCGTATTCCCCGGCTGCGTGGTAAAGTGCCGCGCCGTGGGCCTGTATCATATGGTCGACGAAGCTGGCGGCGACGACAAGGTGCTGTGTGTGCCCGCCGACGTGCGATTTGCCGATATCAAGGATATCGATGACGTCAACGAGTTTCACAAGGCCGAGATCAAGCATTTCTTCGAGCAGTACAAGGCGCTGGAGCCCGGCAAGGAAGTAGAGCCCGGCGACTACTGGGCCGGTGTCAACGAGGCCGAGAGGCAAATCAAGGCATCCCGAGAGCGTCTGGCTGAGCGGGCCTGATTGCGTGGAGCTCCTGAGAGGGGCGCGACGCGTGATGATCGTAACGCACACCGTACGTGATCTTCACGCCTTGGTACACAGCGAAAGCCGTCCATTCGGACGGCTTTCGTCATATCTGCAGGCCTTATCCAGGATGGTCGTGACGTACCTGCATGTCTGCTTTCGCTTCGAGCATCCCTCAGCTTGCAAATCGCCTTCCCACCATCACGAATACCACATTATGATGAGCTCAATGCGGGATTCGTAATACCACCCCATTGCACGCCCAAAGGGTTACGCAACATATCCTCCAGTCGCAAGAAAACAGCCGTGGGAGCAGCAAAAACGCACTTCCCGCAGTATGGTGCTATACTTACGGCTATTAACTAAACGACATGCGAACGGCATTCGTGTTGAATTCAAAGCCGGTGGGAATCCGGCAGTTCTGTGTCGGTATCCGAGGCGTAGGCGGCGAAAGCCGTCGAGGCCCATCGGCGGGTAACACCGGCGATGAACCCTTTGAATACCACATATGATCATTCAACCATTGCTTATTGCTATATCCGTATCGATTGATGCTTTCGCCATTGCCGTCGGCAAGGGTCTCGCATCAGTACGCGTTCGTCTACTTGACGCGCTGAAAATCGCACTGTGGTTCGGCGGATTCCAGTCCTTGTTCTCATTGCTGGGCTATGTCGCTGTTGCTGCTCTCGCAGCGTATGCCTCAGCTTTCGACCACTGGATCATCTTCGGTTTGCTCGCCTTGATCGGCGGTAACATGATCCGCGAAATAGCATGCGACGACAAAACCGACAAGCACGAAACACCGCAATTCGGCTGGCGCCATATGATGCCGCTGGCGATCGCATGCAGCATCGACGCCTTCGCCGTTGGGGTGAGCCTCGCCTTCCTGCAGTTCAACGTGCCTTTCTCCATCAGCGTCATCGGCGTCGTGACCGCGGCGTTCGCCGTTGCCGGCCTCTACCTCGGCCGCGTCGTGGGGCAGCGTTGGCAGAAGCCATCGCAGATCGCCGGCGGCATCATGCTGATTCTCATCGGCACACACATTCTGCTGCGGCATCTGGGATTTCTTGGCTGATGCATTTACCTCCCGCCTGATCTTGATCGCCTCCGCGAAACGCTATTGTGCCATGGCGCTGTAGCGCGACGAACGTATCCCAAGACTTATAACACAAGCGCAACGAAAGCGACAAGGAAAGCAATCAAGCCGTACAACAGCGCCGGCAGCAGACCGAAACCGAGCCACAGAGCACTTGCAGAATCCTGCCTCGGCCTAGCCGCAGCAGTCGCCCATTGCCGCCGCCATTGACGAGACGCGAGCGCTATAGCAGCGATCAACGCACCAGCAGCGATCAGCACCGCGATCGCACCCCAAGGCGAAGCAGCCGAAACAAACCATGAACCTTTTGCAGAGCGGGCTTCAGTGGCATCGTGCATCACGTACAGCACGCGCGCCAACACGACCCACCCGCCGGCCCCAAGCGCTACAACACCGCCCAGCACATACGATGACAGCGAACGCACCATCTGCGTACGCGGCTCGCGCAGCATCTGGCGCAGGAATCCCGTGACGACAAGCAACACCAGGAGCACCAGGAGCGCGCTTGACCAGCGGGCGACAACTGCTGTGGCGAGTGAAGAAACCGCAACACGAACGCCATCCGAACCAGCAGGCACAGGCAGCACGGCGATAATGATCGACACGACACCGGCTGCCAACGCTGCAATCCGCGCGATTGCGTCCGCCCGCAGCGGCCAGAGCGCCACGAACGTCAGCACAGACAACGCAGCAAACACTGCGACGACGATCACCGGCAAGCCCCACGCCGCACACGCAGCACAACATGCCACAAGCACAAACGTCACACCCAGCTGCACGGCAAGCATCGCCGCTGACGAAGGCTGGGCCGAAGGCCGGTCTTCTGATTGCGACGCTGCATCGACCTGCGCCTGGCTGGATTCGGCATCGAAGGCCATACGACCAGTCCTCTCTTCTATGAAACGCCATGCGAAACGATATGGCCCTAAATGTAGCCGCACGTGTCCACAACCTGCGGATACAATACAGCAACCGCACATAGCACGGTTGTCGCAAGTAGTGCCTTCGGCTGTACACTGTACCCAGAGAACACTGCAGGAAGAGGGAAGTTGTATGACCGATCTTACGCTGATGACGTCCGCCAGCGACCCGGCTTCAGTGCTGCCCTCCCTTGCCTTGCTTTCCCACCGTGTGCGTGTGCTGCCGATGGATGCGGCAAGCCTGGTGAAGATGCCTGAGAACACGATTCTATTTCTGGACGCCCGCGATGACCTCGCCAATGCGAGAACCTTATGTCGTCTCGTCCAGGCTACCGGTTTGAGTACGCCTATCGTTCTGGTGCTGACGGAGGGCGGCTTCACTGTTGTCAATTCCCAGTGGGGCGTCGCCGACGTGGTCGTGGACAGTGCTTCGCCTGCCGAGGTCGAAGGACGACTGCGTCTGGTCTCCGAGTACGGCGGACAAGTCGTCACGCGTTCCTTCGGCGGCGGCAATACAGGCGTCCAGGTAGAGGATGGCCAGATCCGCAGCGGCGATCTCATGGTGGATACGAATGGATACACCGCGAGTCTGCGTGGTAATCCGATCGATCTGGCCTATAAGGAATTCGAGTTGCTCAAATATCTCGTGCAGCACCCTAACCGGGTGTTCACCCGCGCCCAGCTGCTCCAGGAAGTATGGGGATACGACTACTACGGCGGCACAAGAACTGTCGACGTGCATATTCGCCGGCTGCGCGCCAAGCTCGGCGGCGAATACGAGCACTTGATCGGCACTGTGCGCAACGTCGGCTACCGCTTCGATCCGCCAGAAGGGGACAAGTCGGCAGTGATCGAAGCTGTGGAGGCAGCGCAGGCGGCGATGTCTGGAGCACCGGACAAGACCCTCCAAACCGCGCATGATCATCCCGATCAAGCTCATCACGAAGGCAGCAAAAAGGCTGATAAGGCCGGCACGCAGGGCCACACTGCTTCAGCTGAGCCACGCGCGGCCTCCGGTACATCACTCGACGCGCCGTCCGACTCCGTGCGGTGATCGCAGGCACCATGCCACGAGAATCGAAGGGCTCCCGACTCGCCCGTATGCGTGAAGAATACGCGCTGTTGTGCGAGGAAATCCCCGAGCCGCACTGCGCTTTGGACTTTTCCACGCCGCTGCAACTGCTCATCGCGACGGTGCTGAGCGCCCAAACCACCGACAAACGAGTCAACACCGTCACCCCGACGCTATTTCGCCGCTACCCGAACGCCACTGATCTGGCTGCGGCGGACCCTGAGCAGGTTGAGGACATCATCCATCCCTTGGGCTTCTATCATTCGAAATCCGCGCATATCATCGCGCTGGCCAGCCAACTGCAGCAACGCTTCGGCGGCGAGGTCCCAGCCACGATGGACGAGCTGGTGACCTTGCCCGGAGTGGGCAGGAAAACCGCGAACGTAGTGTTGGGAAACGCCTTCGGCGTGCCCGGATTCCCCGTCGACACGCATGTGATGCGTGTAACCGGCCGGCTGCGTTGGCGCTCGGACTGGCACTCCACGCATCCTGACCCCGTGCGCATTGAGCGTGAGATCACCGCATGCTTCCCGCCTGAAGAGTGGACGAATCTTTCTCACAGGCTGATATTACATGGACGCGCCATATGCCATGCCCGCACGCCTGATTGCGCACATTGCCCACTGAATATGACGTGCCCCAGTGCCCAGCTATGACTGTGGCCGCAGGCGTGGGCACCGCCGATGCAGTCACCGACGCTGGTATAGGTACGCAATTATGATCGGAACTACGCAATCGTACAGATTACGCGGCTAAGGGCGGCGCATCGGTCAGTCGACAGACAGACCAGCAGCCTCGCAGTTGAAGACGAGCAGACGCCCTACCGGGCCGAACGCCATACAATCCGAGAACGCAAACCACACGGGCAGGAAGACGAAAGACAGCGCATGACACAGCACAAGACGCATGATGCAGCTAGGCGATGGAGCATCTTTGCAGCCGTCGCCACAGCCCTGTTCGCAGCCATATGGCTCGGCTGGTCGCAGCTGTCCCATCAGGACATCTTGCCTGGCATCGGCCCGCTACAGACGAATACCACAGTCGCGGTTGGGCTCCGGCAGGCGCCGGGCTCATTGGACATCCGCACGCAAGAAGGGCATGCGATCGATCAGGCACTGCTGGGCAATGTCTACGAGACCCTCATCCAACGTGACCAGAGCAACAATCTGAAGCCAGGACTGGCCAGAAGCTGGAAAGTCTCCAAGGATGCGCTGACCTACACATTCACATTGCATTCCGCTCTGCGTTTCTCCAATGGCCATGATCTCGATGCCTCCGACGTCGTATGGTCGCTGCAGCAATCGATCAGAAAACACTATGTCGGCTGGCAAAGCCTCGGCTCCCTCAGCTCGGTCAGGAACCCTGATTCCTCAACGGTGGTGATCATCCTGTCCAAACCTAATCCGGCGCTGCTACGCGCGTTGGCATGGCGCCCCGGCATCGTCTATGATTCGCAAGCCCCCATCGATTATGCAAACCAGGCCATAGGCTCAGGCCCGTTCATTGTTTCCGGATACGACGCCGGCCGGTCCATCACACTCAGGCGCAACGACTCCTACTGGTCCGATCCTGCCGCCTCCTCGCAGGTGACACTGCGCTATTACGCCGACGATGCATCGCTCGCCCGGGCGCTGCGCGACTCCAGCGTCAGCATGGCAATACCGACCGGCCCCAAGATAGAGGAGCTCGTGGCCGAGGATCCTGTGCTCAAGGTCGTCGATGGCATGAGCACGCAGAAGGTGCTACTCGCATACAAAGGCAGCACCGACTCGATCTTCTCCGACCTGCATGTGCGCCAGGCGACGCGCTATATGCTAGATACAACCGCTCTCATGCGCACGCAGGGCGATGCAGCGCAACAGCTGGGTGGCCCGATCAGCCCACTGGAACCCGGCTACGAGGATCTGACCGGGCTGTTTCCCCACGACGAGGCCAAGGCGCGGTCGATGTTCGCATATTTCGGTCCGCGATATCTCGGCGAAGTTCCATTCACGTTCCTTGTGCCGCAGCGAGATCAGGCGCTGGGTGAGGCGATATCCCAAGAGCTCCACGACAAGATCAACTTCACCGTGCATATGCAGGTGGTCGACGACGCGACGCTCCAGGCACGCATGGCCAAGGGCGACTATACCGTGGCCCTGCTCACCATGGACGGCACTGCTATAGACGGCACTGATGACGCAGAATATTTTGCTGATACGAAATCGCCTCTTCGTTATGAGAACGGTGCGGCGCAGCAGCAATACGCCAAGGCGATGGCGGCAACCAACGACGACGACTATCGCGAGGGGATGAAGGCCTACGCAAGAATAGTGAGCCAAGACGCCGCCAGCGACTGGCTGTACACGCGCAAAAGCCGCGTGATCGTCAAAACCAAGCTTGCAGGCTACCCCAGAAACATGGTCGATCAGCTGTTGCCGCTGAAAGATCTGCTGCCCCGGTAACAGGTTCAGCTGCGCCACCGTTCTATGTCACCGTTGCTTTCTAGACTTGGGCTTCATGACTGATCAGGACAAGAGTAATACCACGGGCACCGGCAACACGATGGATGCTGCAATCGCCGCGACGCTGACCCCACTTCCCGACAAGGTCGGCGTCGACGGGCTTGAAAGCAAGTGGCGTTCGGTATGGGATGAGACGGATGTATACCGTTTCCGCAATACACGCGAGCGCAAAGCCGTCTACTCCATCGACACTCCCCCGCCCACCGTCTCCGGCTCACTGCATGTGGGGCATGTGTTCTCCTATACGCATACCGACGTGATCGCGCGCTACAAGCGTATGCGCGGCTACGACGTGTTCTACCCGATGGGCTGGGACGACAACGGGCTGCCGACCGAGCGCCGCGTGCAAAACTACTATGGCGTGCGCGTGGATACCTCACTCAAGTACGATCCCGATTTCAAGCCACCGTTCGAAGGCACCGACGGCAAAAAGATCGACGCAAGGGATCAGGTACCGGTCAGCCGTCGGAATTTTATCGAGCTGTGCGAGAAGCTCACCAGCCAGGACGAGAAGCTGTTCGAGGCATTATGGCGTTCGCTGGGGCTTTCCGTGGATTGGGGCCAGACGTATCATACGATCGGCGATCACCCGCGGCGCGTGGCGCAAAAAGCGTTCTTGCGCAATCTGGCACGCGGCGAAGTCTATCAGAAAGACGCACCGGGCCTGTGGGACGTGACCTTCCAGACCGCCGTGGCACAGGCGGAACTCGAGAGCCGCGAATACCCCGGCTTCTACCATCGCATCGCCTTCCGCTTCGCCGACGGCACGCCGATCTATGTCGAGACGACCCGGCCTGAGCTGCTCGCCGCATGCACCTCGCTGATCGCCAATCCCGAGGACGAACGATACCAGCAGTACTTCGGGCAGGAGGTCACTTCCCCGCTGTTCAAGGTCAAAGTGCCGGTGCTTGCCCATCCCGCTGCCGAAATGGACAAGGGCGCGGGCATCGCCATGTGCTGCACTTTCGGCGACATGACCGACGTGCAATGGTGGCGTGAGCTCAAGCTGCCCACCCGGCCGATCATCCAACGCAACGGGCGCATCGTGATGGGCACCCCGGAATGGATAACCGACGAAGGCGGGCGCAAGACTTTCACGCAGACCGCCGGCAAAACCACATTCTCCGCCCGCAAGATCATCGTGGACGCGCTACGCGAATCCGGCGACCTGGATGGTGAGCCAACTCCGACCGACCGTATGACGAACTTCTATGAAAAAGGCGATAAGCCACTCGAAATCGTCACTTCGCGTCAATGGTACCTGCGCAACGGCGGCACGGACGAAGCGCTCAACGCGGAGCTGATCGAACGCGGCAAGGAACTGCAATTCCATCCTGATTTCATGCGTGTGCGCTACGAAAACTGGGTGCACGGGTTGAATGGCGATTGGCTCATCTCCCGCCAACGCTTCTTCGGCGTACCATTCCCGCTGTGGTACCCGGTCGACGCGAACGGCGAGACCGACTACGCCCATCCGATCACACCAGGCGAAAACCAGCTGCCCATCGACCCGACCAGCGACGTGCCGACAGGGTACACGGAGTCGCAGCGCGACCAGCCGAACGGTTTCACGGCCGAGCAGGACATTATGGACACTTGGGCTACGTCCTCGCTCACCCCGCAGATCGTGACGCACTGGGCAGAGCCAGACGAAGCCAGCCAGAGGCTGTTCAAGGCCACCTTCCCCATGGATTTGCGTCCGCAGGGCCAAGACATCATCCGCACCTGGCTTTTCAGCTCAGTTGACCGCGCTCACTTGGAGAACGGCTGCCTGCCATGGGCGCATACCGCTCTGTCCGGCTGGATCTTGGATCCGGATCACAAAAAGATGTCGAAATCAAAGGGCAATGTCGTTGTGCCAAATGAGCCGATCAAGAAGTTCGGCGCGGATGCGGTGCGTTACTGGGCCGCCTCCGCGCGTCTCGGCTTGGACGCCACCTACGACGAAGGCCAAATGAAGATCGGGCGCCGCCTGGCAATCAAGCTACTCAATGCAACCAAGTTCGCACTGGCGATCGGGCGCGAGGACGAGAATCACCATGTCGGCAAGCCGGCCACGCAGGTCTGGAGGCCCGCTGACGTGACCGAGGCATTGGATCGCTCGGTTATGGCCTCGCTGGCGAACGTGGTGCGCGAAGCTGGACAGGACTTGGACTCATACGAGCATTCCAAAGCTTTGGAAGCCATCGAGACCTTCTTCTGGCAATTCTGCGACGACTATATCGAGCTGGTGAAGAACCGTGCATACGGCACTGCGGATGCGACCGGAAAAGTGCCTGGGGACTGTGCAGTGCTCTCTGCACGCACGACCCTGGGACTCGGCCTGGACGCCTTCGCGCGGCTGTTCGCACCGTATCTGCCCTATGCCACGGAAGAGGTGTGGTCGTGGATGCACGATAGCACCGGCTCCGTGCATCGCGCGGCGTGGCCTGATGCCGCGCTGTACGAGCAGGCGGCTGCCGACGGCGATGCGGATACGCTACTGTGGGCCGGCAAGGCGCTGGCTGAGCTGCGCGGGCTGAAGTCGCAGGCCAAGGTTTCCATGAAGACTCCTATTCTTTCCGCTACCCTGCTGGTGCCCGCGTCTGGCGTCCAGGCGGTTAAGTCTGCGCTCAACGACATCGCCGAGGCGGGCCGCGCCACCGGGGCGTTAACCGTACAGTCCGTCGAAGCCGACGAAGGAGAATCGAGCGAACCTGCCATAACCGTCATCGCCAGCGAGCTCGGAGAGCCGCCGGCCAAGAAACCGAAGCACTGAACAAGGCCCAGCCAAGCCCGTGATATAGCGGATCGGGCATGGTACGTACCATGCCACGTACTATGCCCGATCCTGCGTATGGGAGGATTTGCGACAAGTACCCCCTCGTGGCCGCCGGAGGGCTGTCCATGCGCTGCGACGGCTTTTCGCCAGTGCTGGCGGAAAGCCGGATTCAGGCGAACACGTCGAGAACCTGGGAATCGCCTTCAGCGGCAGCGATACGCGCATGGCGTTTTTTGGTTTCAGTGACGACAAATTCGCGATACATTTCGGCGATGTCCGGATCCAATCCGGCGTCCTCGGCGATGCGATGCAGACGCTTGATCTGCGACTCCTCGCGCTGATAATCGGCCGGCGCAAATCCAGCTTCGGCCTTGAACCAGCCCACTTGCGCGGTGGCCTTGAACCGCTCGGCCAACAGCGCAATAACTGCGGCATCGATGTTGTCGATGGATTGGCGCAGCTGCGTGATGCGTTCGACCGCCGCAGCCACTTCCGGGTTATGATCGGCCTGCACGGAGGCTATCGTCGTGCTGCGCCAGTCGCCGTGCCCGCCATCAGTATCGCTTTCACTCATACCAACACACTAGCGCACGATACCGCCGGGGCAGCGGCTGGCGTCTACGCTGATCGTTGCCGCAACAATCGGCTTCTCAACACAGCTGCAATCGAAGCAGCCCATCGCCTGATGCGGCGGCACAAAGCATCTTGCCGGCACATCGCAAGCAGTCTGCTACGTGCCTGTGAGTCAACCCTCGAAATAGGTCTGCAGAATCAAAGTGGTTTCCGTGTTGACAGGAACAGTTCGATGGATGAGGTTGAGTAGTTCCTCGAGCCTCCCCGGCGAAGCGACCCGCACCACCAGCAGGAAGCTGGGGGCTCCGGCAATCGAATAGCACGAGATAATGCCCTCGATTCCTTTTAATCTGCCCGGAATGCCAGATTCCTGCGTGTAATCCAACGGGGTCACGGAGACGAAGGCGCTGATAGGAAGGCCGCGTTTCTCCTGATCGATGACAGCGCGGTACCCAGTGATGACGCCACGGCGCTCAAGCTTCTGCACCCGCGACTGCACAGCCGAAACCGACAGCCCTGAAACTGACGAAAGCTGGGCGAGCGTAGCCCGGCCATCGGCCTCCAACATATTTACGATGGCGGCATCAGTAGCGTCAATACCTTCGTAAGCTTTGCCTGGCTCGGTTTCGCCCATCAGACCCCTCTATTCCGCTTCGCATTGCGTCGCGCACACCACGTATGTTGCGCTGCCTTCAAGAATATCCCTTTGTCGGCCAGTGCGGAGCGCTCGTTACCGACACATAGTTACATAACAGTAATATTTGTTGTCTTAGGATGTATATAGAGTAATTATTCTTCTTATACTCGATATTATCGTAAGTCTTTCCGAAAGCTGATGCTATGCACACTGTTACTATGCTCACCGAACCACGCGCTGCCTTGGCGGCGGCCACGCCTGCTATCGCATCGCACGCAGCAAGCATCCCTCGCTCCGGCATCCGCGACGTCTTTGATCGGGTTGAAGCATATCCCGATGCCATTTCACTGTGTGTCGGTGAGCCAAGCGCCACCGCGGCCCCTCATATCGTCGAGGCTGCTTGCGATTCCATCCGGCGCGGGCAGACGAAGTACACCAACGTACTCGGCATAGAAGAGTTCCGGGAGGCCGCCGCCCGCTACAGCTTGGATGTGAAAGGCCTCCATTACGACCCGGCAGATGAGATCCAAGCGACCGCAGGAGCCACCTTCGCGCTATTTCTCGCACTGAAAGCCGTCTGCGACCCGGGCGACGAAGTCATCATCCCGTCGCCCTTCTTCACCTCATATGATGCTGAAACACTGCTCTGCGGCGCGAAGCCGGTGACGGTTGCGCTGCGCCCTGAACACCACATGCAATTAAACGCCGACGATATCGAGGCGGCGATCACGCCGCGAACCCGTGCGGTCATCATCAATTCGCCCGGCAATCCCACAGGCGCCGTGACGCCGCGCGAAGAACTGGAGCGCATCGCGCAAATGTGCATGCGCCACAATATCTGGGCAATTTCGGACGAAGTCTACCATCCCTTTGTCTTCACGGATGGCCTGGATATAGCCCCATCGATTGCCGCCATCGATGGCATGAAAGAACGCACCATTGTGGTCGAAAGCCTGTCGAAGACCTTCGCCATGACCGGTTGGCGCATCGGCTACTTGCTGGCTCCGGCGCGAATCATCGAGCATACCGGCAAAATCGCCGAACTCATGCAATCCTCGGTGAATGCAACCGCCCAGTATGCCGGCGTCGCGGCAATGGCCGGGACACAAGGACACATCGCGGCAATGAGGAACGACTACCGCGTCAAACGGCAGATTGTACTCGATGAACTCGCCAACAGCGATGCCCTGAGCCTCATCGAGCCACAGGGCGCCTTCTACGCTTTCGTCGATATCCGCGCAACGGGGCTTGATTCGCAAAGCTTCGCCGAACAGCTGCTGCACGATGAGCGCGTTGCCGTCGTTCCGGGCGATGCCTTCGGCCGTGAAGGAGCCGGATTCGCAAGGCTCTCATATGCCGGTGACGCCAGCGAACTGCGCGAGGGCGTGCGCCGCATGCGCAGTTTCGCCGAACGCCTATGCGATTGCTCGCACGGCGGGCATGAACGCGTATGCCATGACTTGGGAATCACAGCCTGAGCAGACCCGCCCCGGCAGGCAGTGCCACATGCCGGGGCGCTCGATCAGTTCAAACCGCTCTGCTGGATGATCGCGGTGAGGAAGTCGCGGTTGGTGGCGGTCTTCTTCAAGCGCGGTACAAGCGTCTGATAAGCCTGCTCGGGCTCAAGTCCACCAAGGAGCCTACGCAGGCGATAGATGATCGGCAGCTCGTCGCTCGCGGTGATCAGTTCTTCGCGGCGAGTGCCGGAAGCATTGATATCGATAGCGGGGAACAAGCGCTTGTCGGCCAATTCGCGGCTCAGGCGCAACTCCATGTTGCCGGTGCCCTTGAACTCTTCGAAGATGACCTCATCCATCTTGGAACCGGTCTCCACCAGCGCCGATGAGATGATGGTTAGCGAGCCACCATTCTCGATATTGCGAGCCGCACCGAAGAACTTCTTGGGCGGGTAGAGAGCCTGGGCGTCGACGCCACCAGACAGGATACGCCCTGAGGCCGGTGCAGAAATGTTATAGGCGCGAGCCAATCGGGTCATGGAATCAAGCAACACGACCACATCCTGGCCAAGCTCAACGAGGCGCTTGGCACGTTCGATCGCCAGCTCAGCAACCGTGGTGTGATCTGAAGCAGGCCGGTCGAAAGTCGAGGAAATGACTTCGCCCTGTACCGTGCGCTCCATGTCGGTGACCTCTTCAGGGCGCTCATCCACAAGCACGACCATGAGGTGGACCTCAGGATTGTTCGTGGCGATTGAATTGGCGATGTTCTGCAAGGTGATGGTCTTGCCGGCCTTCGGCGGGGAGACGATCAGACCGCGCTGGCCCTTGCCGATCGGCGCGACGATGTCGATCAAACGCCCGGTCAGTCTATTCGGCGCGACCTCTTGCTTGAGCCGCTCCTGCGGGTAGAGCGGGGTGAGTTTGGAAAAGTGCGGACGGCTTACAGATTCCTCGATGCCCATGCCGTTGATGGTATCGATCGACTGCAGCGGAACGAACTTCTGGCGTTGGTTGCGTCGGTCTCCCTCGCGCGGCGTGCGAATTGAGCCATGCACTGCATCGCCCTTGCGCAGACCGTACTTCTTGACCTGGCCCATAGAGACATAGACATCGTTGGGTCCGGGAAGATATCCTGACGTGCGCACGAACGCGTAAGAGTCGAGCACGTCGACGATGCCAGCGACCGGAACAACATCGTCCGGCACTTCTTCGCGACGATTGTCACGATGCTCATCACGCTGCTCCTCGCGGGTATTGTCGAATTCACGCTCCCGGCCGCGTATATGGCGCTGACGGCGATCTGAGCCATTGCTGCGGTCATTGTTGCGATCACCCTTGCGATTACGATCATTATTGCGATCGTTATGATCACGTACGTGGGTACGGCGGACCGGCTCATGGTCCTGCGAGCGGGCAGACTCCTGCACATCAGCGCCATGATCCTGCTCGGGTAGCACGGCAAGGATATCGTCAAGATCGCGCACGGCAGGCGACTCACGATCCGTATTGGCGCCCGCAGAACGGCGCCTGCGACGCGTCTGATCTGCGTCGAGCTCGTCGCGCTTGCGCCCACGGGACTCGTCACCACGGTTGGCTTCCGGAAGCTTGATATCCAACTCGTCGAGCAGGTTTGCCCCGCCTTCTTCCGGCACCTGACGCTGCACATTACGCGTATGGGCAGCGGTACGACGAATCACTCGTCTGATGCCTTCGTGGTTGCTGTCGTCATCGTGCTCTTCGCTGCGCCGGGATTCCCCTTCGCCCCTGCCATCGCCGAATACCGCCGCGCGCAATGTCTTCTGCTCGCGAGCTGCCGCGGTTTGATCCCGCTGCGGCATAGCCTCACTCACCTCTGCGCCTTGCGCCGCACTCGGCGCCGACACCTGCGACGCGGACAGATTCGCCGCGGCACCTGCGCCTTGCCCGGACTTCTTCACCGTGCGCACGGTGACGCCCTCAGGCGGGTTGCCTCCTGAACGGGCCGCCTGCAATGTGGCGAGCAATTGGGGTTTACGCATCGTCGACGTGCCCCGAAGTCCCATTTGCTTGGCGAGCTCCTTGAGCTCAGGCAGCTTCATATCCTCAATATTCTGGCTTGTTGCCACTGGTGTTGCCTTTCCTTGGCTCTCCTCGACACACTTGCCGGAGAGCTGTACGAAAAAGATGCGGAATAACCGCTTGTGAATGTCCGGTGCCATCGCAATCGGCTATCGGACTCCGTTCACTGTACAACGCAGCATCGACCGACGCAACATATCGCACCCACAGGTTTACACCAAGCCCATATGCAACAACGGCAAACACGCAGTGAGGCGGACCGGATTCGCATCGAATAATACATCGACGCAGATCCGATCCGCCTCATCGTGAGATCATCACGCTAACGCATCATGCGATTCGATCGCATGCTGTGCGCGGGCTGCTTTGTCACTTCTTCTCGTGGTAGGACTTTTCAGTGTTTACCGACCACACATTGCGTTTCGAGGTCTTGCCGCCCCTGATATTGCTCACGGCTTCGATGGCGCTGGCCATCGAATGATCCTGATTATTGTAGCGGTGCTGTCCGTTGCGACCCACGCAGTACAAATTGCCGAAGGAATCAAGGTATTCGACCAGCTCGGGCATATGCTCATAGGTGTCGAAGTATGCCGGATATGCCTTCTGCACGCGTTCGCGATGCGAGTCGAGCACATCCTTCGGCCCATTGATGAGCCGCATGCGGGTGAGCTCTTTGATCGCGAACTTGGTGGCGTCGTCGTCGCTCATATTCCAGAAGTCGTCGTTTTCCTGGCAGAAGTATTCGAGGCCGACCCACACCGTGTCGTCAACATCCTTGACCAGATACGGGCTCCAATTGTTGAAAATCTGCACACGGCCAACCTTGTAGCCCGGATCCTGCACATAAATCCAACAATCCGGCACGATCTGCGGATCACCCAAGGTGGGGATGTCAGTGGTGTTCTGGATGCGCAGGTGCCTGACGAGCAGACCGATGGTCACGAAGTCGCGGTAGGGCAGGCCGTTGGCGACATGGATCATGTCTGCGGGAACAGCCTTGGGCTGGACAGATGCAGCCGGGACACCCTCGCGCTGAGCACTGTTAGCGCTGTCATCATTGGGCGCAGAATCGGCAGCTTGGTCGATATCGGCCGGTTTTACAGCCTCAGCGGCCCCAGCAGCCTTGCGCGTACCTCTGATCGGCCCTTCAGCCAGCGCATTGACCAGATCCTTGATCGGCATCGAGGAGATGAACTGGTCGGCTTTGAGCTCAGTACTTTTGCCCGCTGAATCGACATAGACCACCGAGGCGATTTTGCCGTTCTTCTGACGGATCTCGCGCACACGCGCATCCATGATGACCTTGGCCCCATTCTCGACACACTGGGATTCCACGGTTTCCCACAGCTGACCGGGGCCGAGCTTGGGGTACCAGAACTCTTCGATCAACGAGGTTTCAACCTGGCTGCTGTCGCGCTTCTTCGGCAGCATCTTGAGCACCGCGTTCTTGAGCACCGCGACCACATCAAGTCCCTTGACGCGCTGCGCACCCCAGTCCGATGATATTTCCTTAGGCGGGCGACCCCAGACTTTCGCGGTGTATCCCTCAAAGAACATGGAGTACAGCTTGCGGCCGAAGCGGTTGATATAGAAGTTCTCGAGATTGTCTTCGGGAAGCTTGCTGAACATCGAATGCAGATAGCTGAACCCGACTTCCATTGTGAGCTTGAAGCCGAGCGCTTTGAGCAGCCCCGGAGTCAGCGAGATCGGGTAATCGAGGAAATGATGATTCCAGAAAATACGCGAGACACGGTGGCGTTTCAGCATGACCTTGTCGGTGAGTTCCGGATCGGGGCCGCCGGGCTCCAGATCGTGATGCCGGCCAAGTTTCTTGTCGTCATACGACGGCGCGCCCTGCAGCGGCAGGATATTCTTCCACCAGTCCATGATCCGGTCATCCTTGGAGAAGAACCGGTGGCCTCCGATATCCATGCGGTTGCCATTATGCTTGACCGTACGTGAGATGCCCCCGAACTCCTTCGTGGCCTCCAACACGGTCACATCATAGTGGCCAGCGCCGCCGTTCTTGACGAACTCCCACGCGGCAGTAAGGCCGGCGGGTCCGCCGCCGATAATCACGATGGATTCCTTCTGCGTCACATTGACCTCCTATACACACAATAAATCATTCATACTTTACTTGATGTCGAACGCAATACCGGTGAAACCGGCAAATATGCACGAATGCGACGCACGAAACCGACCGGATACAGTCAGCGCGTTCATCCAGTCGGGCGGACTCAGTCAATCACAGCGCATCGTCAATTCCACGCGCAATCATTTCATGCTCAATCAAGCGAATCGGGAATATCGATATCCGATTTCTGCACTTCCTCCACGTTCACGTCTTTGAACGTAACGATACGCACGTTCTTGACGAACCGTGAGGAGCGATAGACATCCCACACCCATGCGTCAGTGAGCTGAACATCGAAATACACGTCCTGCCCGGCCGACCGCACGTTGAAATCGACCTTATTGGCCAGGTAGAAACGTCGTTCGGTCTCCACCACATACGTGAAAAGCTTAATGACGTCGCGGTATTCCCTGTAGAGCGAAAGCTCGGCGTCGGTTTCGTAATTGTCGAGATCCTCGGCGCTCATTGACTGCCTTCCTTGCCGTTTTTGTGTCCGCGGCCCAAGCTGCGCCACCAGGCCTGCCTGGACGATTTGCGCCCGGCTGCCGAAAAGGGCCAGCTGCCCTCCTGTGCTCCATCGTCGGCGGGCTGTGCGCCTTCGCTGTGACGCTGCAAATCGTCAGCCAAGGATTCGAGCCCCTTGTCGACGTCGCCATCAACGAAATCGTCAATATCTGCGCTGCCGCCAAACGCGTCAGCAGCATCAACGCCGTCAACGGCACCGGCAGCTTGCTGAGCAGGCTGAGAATCCTGCAACTGCACCGTCTGCGCCGCAGGATCTGCCTGGCCCGTCTGGGTGGCGTTGTCGATTCCACCAGTTTTGCCCGCAATATCATCATTCGCGGCAATCGCAGCATCAGCCGAAGCTCCATTACGACGCTGCGCGATGCCTATCGAATGCTCGCGCGCACTGAGCGCCTCGCGTACTCCGGGGTTGTCTTCGATCACATGCATGCCGAACGCATCGAGAGAACGGATTGGATCGTACTCGTCCACCAAGGTGTCCAGCACATGAAGATCCTGATATTTGTCGTTCTCCACGTCCCACAATGCGTCGCGCGATGTGCCCGACAGCACGAAACCAAGCGATTTGTAAACCGAAAGCGAACGCGAGTTCTTCTCCGGCACGGCCACCCAAATTCGATGCATGCCCAAGCCTGTGGGTTGTGACGCGAAACCATAGGTCATCACTCGCGGCATGGCGTCGCGCGAATATCCACGTCCTCGATAGTCGCGCCCCAGAACAACCTGGATGCGGGCCGAACGCGCCCAGCCGTCGATATCGATAAGGAAGATCATGCCGATGACGCAATCTCTGGCCGCATCTGCAGCGGCATCAGCGTGCGGCACATTGGTTACGATGGACCAAGCAATGGTACGACGCGATTCAGGGTCGCCAACTCCTGACTCATTCGGTGCCAGGCCTTGCGACCATGCGACCGAACGGCGTACCCACGTATGCACGGCCGCCCGCTCGGAGCTAGAGTCCTTGCCAGTAATCTTGGAAGCATTGTGGAATGCATCCAATTCGTCGAGACGATTCAAATCGTCGATGGTCGCGGGCCGCAGCCTTACCATTTCGCCCCGGATCGGTGGTATGACCAGACATGCGGGCAGCGCACGAGGCACTGCGCCATTCGACGGGCTTGCAGCATTGACTGACATTCGCTTATATTCCTCGATTTCGGTTACCGCTACTTACAGCTATGGTACTCGCCGAGCTGTGGGAATCCAGTGTGTGTGCCAAATGGTGTGGACCGGCTGCGTATGGTGAGGCAACGGACCTAACCTGTCTGCGCCGGCGTTGCAATCGTGTGCCGGTGCAGACAGATCGGGCCCGTTCGTGCGATCTGCGGTTCAGCTTTTGAGCTGCTCCATAACGATCTTAGTGACCGCTTTCGCATCGGCCTGGCCCTTGGTGGACCGCATCACCGCGCCGATGATCGCGCCCATCGGCTTCATGTTGCCACTCCTAAGCTTTTCGACGACATCAGGATTGGCCTTCATCGCCTCGATTACCGCGGCATCCAGCGCACCATCATCCGACACCACCTGATAGCCATGCTTCTTGACGACCTCGGCCGGAGTGCCTTCGCCGGCGAGCACGCCGGATATGGTCTGTTTGGCGAGTTTGTCGTTGAGTTTGCCGTCGGCGACAAATTGCTCGACCGTAGCGATATCTTCCGGGCTGATCGGCAGCTCTTCGAGCGATACGCTGCGTGCATTGGCCTCGCGGCTCAGCTCTCCGAGCCACCATTTACGTGCGCCGCCGGCCGTGGCACCGGCCTTGATGGTCGACTCAATGAGATCGAGCGCGTCAGCATTGAGCACATCGCGCATCTCGATGTCGTTGAAGCCCCATTCCGCCTGCAGGCGATTGCAACGTTCGTGCGGCATCTCAGGCATCTGGGCCTGCATCTGCGCGATATGCTCCTTGGTAACATGCACCATAACCAAGTCGGGGTCCGGGAAGTAGCGGTAGTCGTCGGCATCCGACTTGATGCGGCCGCCTGCGGTGGACTGCGAGGCCTCGTCCCAGTGACGGGTCTCCTGGAGGATTTTCCCGCCCTCGCTCAAAATCGCCGCCTGACGGCGAATCTCGTACTGAATAGTCTTTTCAATGCCGCGGAACGAGTTGACATTCTTGGTCTCGGAACGGGTGCCTAGCGGATCGTCGGGGCTGCGGCGCAGCGAAACATTGACGTCAGCGCGCATATTGCCCTGCTCCATGCGGGCATGTGAGATATTCAGCGCACGTACGATGTCGCGAATGGCGCGGACATAGGCCCCTGCGATTTCAGGGGCGCGTGCTCCTGCGCCTTCGATGGGCTTGGTGACGATCTCGATCAGCGGCACGCCCGCGCGGTTGTAATCAACCAGCGAATGGTCGGCGCCCTCAATGCGACCGTCAGCTCCGCCCACATGGGTGTTCTTGCCAGCGTCATCCTCAACGTGAGCACGCTCAATCGGCACATGGAACATCGTGCCGTCTTCCAGTTCGACGTCGAGATAGCCCTCACCGTTCAACGGCTTGTCATACTGCGAGATCTGATAGTCGCGCGGCATGTCAGGGTAGAAGTAGTTTTTGCGTGCGAACTGGCTCCATTCGGCGATGTCGCAGTGTAGCGCCAGTCCAAGCTTGATCGCATAGTCGATCGCAGCCTTGTTGACGACCGGTAGTGAGCCGGGCAGCCCTAGGCTTACTGGGGTAAGCTGCGTATTCGGCTCCCCACCGAACTCGGTGTGCGCCGGGCAGAACAGCTTGGTGTTGGTACTCAGCTCGACATGCGTTTCCAGTCCGAATACCGGGTCGAATTTAGCGACGGCATCGGCATATTTCATCAGTTTTTCAGCCATGATTTCATTCCTTCCGATGCGTTACTTCGCGGCAGTTTCGAGCCAGGAGGCGTTCATCGACCGCCAGATCGGGCCGTTCCAGCGGTCTTCCAACGCCGCCTCGAGCGCAGCAGCAGGCTTGTAGAGCAGTTCGTCGCGTTTCTGCGGCGCGATGAACTGGAAGCCTACCGGTAGGCCATCGTCGCTCAATCCTGCTGGAATGCTCATAGCGGGGGTACCGGCAAGGTTTGCAGGAATTGTCGCGATATCGTTCATATACATGGCCAGCGGGTCATCCATTTTCTCGCCGAATTTGAAGGCCGTGCTGGGCGAGGTCGGAGAGATGAGCACATCAGCCTGTTCGAAAGCCTTGTTGAAGTCCTCGATGACCAAGGTGCGCACTTTTTGCGCCGAGCCATACCATGCGTCGTAGTATCCCGCGGACAGCGCGTAAGTGCCCAGAATGATGCGCCGCTTGACCTCGTCGCCGAAGCCGGCCTCACGCGTAGCGGCCATCATATTGGCCGCAGTCTGGGGCACGCCGACACTCGGCATGACGCGCAAGCCGTAACGCATGCCATCATAGCGAGCCAGGTTTGAGCTGACCTCGGACGGCATGATGATGTAATAGGCTCCGAGCGCGTACTCGAGGCGCGGGCAGGAGACCTCCACGACTCGCGCACCCATGTCTTCGAGCAGCTTCACCGATTCCTCGAAGCGCGCCTGGACGCCAGGCTGGTAGCCCTCGCCGCCCAGTTCCTTGACCAAGCCGACCGTCATGCCGTGCAGGTCACGTTTCGCGCCCTCGCGCGCGGCAGCAGCCATCGGGGCCACCGGCATGGGAATCGACGTGGAATCGCGTTCATCATAGCCGCCGATGACCTCTTGCAACAGAGCTGCATCAAGCACCGTACGGGAGACGGGGCCGATCTGGTCGAGAGAGCTGGCCATGGCGATCGCACCGAAGCGCGACACCGCGCCGTACGTCGGCTTCACGCCCACGGTTCCGGTCAAAGAACCCGGCTGGCGAATCGATCCTCCGGTGTCTGTGCCCAAGGCGAGCGGCGCCTCGAACGAAGCCACCGCTGAGGCCGAGCCACCACCAGAACCGCCAGGAACGCGCGTGGTGTCCCATGGGTTGTGCGTAGGGCCGTAGGCAGAATGCTCAGTCGAGGAGCCCTGCGCGAATTCATCAAGGTTCGTCTTGCCTAGCAGCGGCATGCCAGCCGCCTTGAGCTTTTCGATGACCGTTGCGTCATAAGGCGGCACCCAGCCTTCGAGGATCTTCGAAGCAGCCGTGGTGACGATGCCTTTAGTCACGATCATGTCTTTGATCGCGATCGGCACACCAGCCAACTCTGGCAGGCCTTCGGCATCGCCCTTGGCATGCTTGGAGTCGAAAGCGTCCGCCTGGGCAAGCGCCTCCTCACCGCAGACTTGCAGGAAGGCGTTGATTTTCGGCTCAGCGGATTCGATGACGGACAAGTGGGCTTCGACCAGTTCACGACTGGACACCTCGCCGCGCTGTATCTTGGCGGCCTGCTCGGCAGCAGACAGCTGTACGAGTTGCGTGGTATCGCTCATCTCACTCCTCTCCTAGAATTCTCGGGGCCACGAACATGCCCGATTCAGACAGCGGAGCGCCCGAAAGCGCCTCCTCCTGCGTGAGTGGCGTGCGCGCCACATCGGGACGCATGTAGGCTTCCAGCGGCACCGGATTCGCAGTCGGCGGCACCTCGTCGCCGGCAACTTCCTGCACCTTGTTGATGGATTCTGCGATGACGTTCAGCTCGCCCTGCAGACGAGTCGCTTCCTCATCGGTGAGCGCTATGCGGGCGAGATCGCCCAGATGCTCGATTTCTTCTCGTGTAAACGTAGGCATGGCCTTAACTATATGAGCCGTATATGACGTTGCCGCGGCACGATACAAACAACGGTATCCACAGCCGATGCGCAACGGTACGTAGCCATTGCCCGAGTGCCCGCATCCTGCGGATGCCGGCACTTCTTACGACGATGGCATTGAGCACTTCGGCGTCATCACTTGACGTCGCTGCGGGCGACCACGATAACGCCGATGATATAGAAGACCACAGCCCAAGCGAGGAAGATCAGCCCGCCCTGCCACCAGTCCGGCGCGAAAGAGGCCGCCTGCCCGAGGTCTGCCGTCGCGGTTCGTGAAGCGCCAGAGCCACCGCCCGGCCCGGATAGGAAAACGCTCATCGTCGTGCTCGGCAGGCATGCCCCGATCGATTCCATCCAGATGAAATGCGAATTCAGCGCCGGGGCAATCGTGAACAATGACGGAAGAAGCATCTCCACCCCGATCAGCGCAAAAATGCCGCCGACCGTGGAGCGGCACATCGCACCCAAACCCAGCGAGAGAACAGCCATACACGCCAAAATAGCCGGGCCGCCGACGATCACGACAAGCGGCACAAAGCGCTGGTCATGATTCAGCGGCTCAATCGTCGTATGGGCAGACATCGCGAACATAACCACCCATGACACAAGCATGCCAATCAGCATGGCTACGAATACGCACACCCAAGTCGCCAGCGCCTTGGCGTTCATGAACACGACGCGCCTGGGGTTGACACTCAGCGACGCCTGCACGCTGGAAGTCGTGTATTCAGTGGTGATGGCCATGACCCCGAGGATGCCGATAACAAGACCGACCATGTTGAAGGCCGAGCCGATGCTAGACCACAGGTCGGCACTGGCCACGGATTGAGCGACCGTGGAAGTCTGGTCGTCATCGCCAAGGCCGCTGAGGATGATAGTGCCCCACACGCTCAGTGCCGTAATCGCGGGCATCAGCAATATGGCGATGCCGATGAGCCACCAAGTCGAAGCCAAGCTCATCAGCTTTACCAGCTCGGCATGAACGCTGCCCCAGAAGCTCAAGCGCAGTCTGGTCAACGCCATGCGCCGCCCGGTTGTATATCCGCCGTTCGCGTTGCTCATTGCGCGCCTCCTTGCGTTGCTGTCTGCTCGGGATGTTGTTCGGGTGCTGCACCGGGCTGATTTTGAGCAGCTGCAGCAGTCGTTCGCGGCGGCGCTCCGTACTGCACTGGCGCCTGACCTGGGACTTCGCGCGTCGCATACTGCACTTGCTCGTGAGTGAGCATCATATAAGCGTCTTCCAGCGAAGCCCTTTCCTCAACGAGTTCATACGTCACCAGCTGCGCCTGCGCGAAGATCTGGGCGGCCGGCTCCAGCTGCGCGCCTGTGATGCGCAGCACCGAGCCCGTCTCCGGGTCAGATGCCAACCGGGGCACGTCATCGACCTGCACCTGATCCGCGCCTTCGAAAATCCGCCTGAGCTTATCGGGCTCAGGGGTGACGATGCGAATCGCATGCGCAGAATGCTCCACGACGAAATGGTCGATCGTCGTCGTTTCAAGAATATGCCCTTGACCGATGATCACCAGGTTGTCGGCAGTCAGCGCGACCTCGCTCATCAAGTGGGAGCTGAGCAGCACCGCCCGACCCTGGCTGGCGTAGAAGCGGCACAACTCGCGCACCCATTTGACACCTTCCGGGTCGAGGCCGTTGACCGGCTCATCGAGCACGAGATTATGAGGATCACCCAGCAGCGCGGCCGCGATCGAAAGCCGCTGGCTCATGCCCAGCGAGAACGAGCCGGCCTTGCGATTGCGTACGCTTTGCAAGCCTGTCAGCGAGATAACCTCGTCGACACGACTCTTGGGTATGCCGTTGGTCAGCGCGAGCGAACGCAAGTGATGGTATGCTGAACGGCCCTTATGCGCCGATCTGGCGTCCAACACAGCACCCACCGATGCCATAGGCGACATGATCTCTCGGAACGGCTTGCCATCGACCAGCGCGCTGCCTGCATCAACTCTGATGAGGCCCAGAGCCGCACGCATTGTAGTTGACTTCCCTGCACCATTAGGCCCCAAAAAGCCGGTGACCTTACCGTCTTCGGCTGTGAAGCTGACCTGATCGAGCGCCGTCTTCGAGCCGAAGCGTTTGCTTACCCCTTCAATGGTTATCATGGTGACTCACTCTAGCCGATCACCATTGAAAAAATCGAATCAGGCCAGTTCCCCACCTGGCGACCGTGTTTGTGCCATTGCGCTCGTCCTGCGCTGCCCGCATGCTGACGCTTGGCATTTTTCGTTTGCATTGATTACCGTGAAGCGCAGAAACCTCGGCCAGTGCTCCGCACGCGTCGCAAAGCTGAAGTGCCGGCACATCCATCCAGTGCAATTTCTGCAAGTTTTTGCAGTTCGACCGACCAACTAGGCAAACGGCGGCATGACGGGAAAGTTGCAGAAGTAAACGCGCACAGGCGCAGCGAACTGCAGGGCGATCGAAAGCCGCGGGCACTCAGTTGGATTGCACGCCGCGGCCATGCTGGGCAATCCAGCAATGCATCGCGACAGCTGCTGCGGCGCCAGCGTTAATGGAGCGCACCGAGCCGAACTGGGAAATATAGACCACGTCGTCGGCCAATTCGAGCGCTTTGCTCGACAGCCCAGGCCCTTCCGCTCCGAACACCATCAGACAGCGTTCGGGAAATTGATACGTCTCAATCGGCATGGCTCCGGGCACAATATCCAACGCAATAACACGTCCTTCTCGTGATTGCGCTGTCGCGTCTGCCATGTCTGCACGATCCATATCACTGCCGCCATCGCTGTCGGCATCGCGGTCAGCACGGTCCAGCTGCCCGGCCGCATCGAATTCACGCTGGATTCTCGTATGCCAAGCCGACACGAGTTCTTCGATACTCGGATGATGGTCGACATGCTGATAGAGCTCAGTCATCAGCGACCCCTTGCGATTCCACTTATGAGGCCCGACGATATGGACCGCTGCGGCGGCGAAGGCGTTGGCGGTGCGCACCATAGAACCGATGTTGAAATCATGCGTCCAGTTCTCCACCGCGACCTCGAAGCCGTGCCGACCGCGCGCATCAAGATCGTCGCGAATCGCCTCGACAGTCCAATAACGGTAGCGGTCGAGAACATTGCGTCGGTCGCCCTCATTGAGCAGCGCGGCATCGTATCGCCCTGCTACGAAATCTGGGTGGATCGGATCGTCGGGGCGCGGCACACCCGGATGTTGCACACTCCAAGGGCCTACGCCGATTTGTCGGAATTCGGGCTCTTGCGAAGCCATTGCCGCCGCAGTGATAGGGTTCGGCTCCCTCATGCCATGCTCCTCATAAATCTATCTACCAAGCCACCCATGCTATGAACGATAGCGTGCCGTCATATTCTGTCCGCTGCATTCACTGTGCGGCGCCACTCTTCTATGCCGTCCGTCTCATGCCATGGCAACGTCATCGCCGCAATTCTTGCTCTTCGAATACCTGAATGAACGGTAGCGAATGCCGTGCATCATTTACGGTATCGACGACTTCTATCGACGCGATGCCAGCGGTGTTGTCTGTACCATCGTCAGGGCCGGCCGTTGCAGCTTCACTGCGAGAGAGCCCGGTCTCAACCTTGGACGTGTCAGAGCCCGCACCGAGCCCGCCGATCAACGCCGCGATGGCGAGCACCTGCGCCTGCTCGTGGGCAACGACACTGAAATCGAGGTTCAGCTCGTTGCCGTTGCGCAGCGTCACCAGCGAGGACGTTTGCACATAGGATTTTACGGACAGCCACGAGTCAAGCAATATCACGCGTTTGCCACGGATCGAAGGACCTTTAACCGACGGATAGACAAAATCCATGACAAAGCCGTCAATCGCCCTTCCCTGTCTCGCGGCTGCCTGCATGACAGCGATGACCAGCGGCACTGCCGCTGCCGTCAGCGCGCCTACCGCATCAAAATCGTTCAGTCCAAAGCCCCGATCGCGCAGAGCCGTAAGCAGCGCCTCGCCAGCTAACACAATTCCATTGTGATCAAAGGTTACTGCTGACAATTCGTTGAAGGGTCTGCCCATCACGGCGTCACGCAATAGTTGCCTGAGTTGATCCCTGTCACCGGCATCGATGTCGGCACCGCCACTGCGCCCGCTGCCGACGAGCTGCATCGGATCGACCTGATCATCTGCGATCATAGCTGTTCCCTCCCGCTATCCTGATGTTTACACATTGCCTTGCCACGCCTAGCACCAAGCGTAACCCGTCTCGCCGTCAAAATGTGCCCGAATTCTCCCTATTATGCGTTTATTCACCGGATTCAGACAGGATCTCGGGCGCGGTGAGTTCGCGTATATTGGCCTTGTCGGGTTCGATAATGTCGACTGGCTCGATGACCTTGCTGTGGTCAATCTTCTGCAGTTTGCGTGCCGTCACCAGCACCCGGGACTCCAAGGACGATGCGAATTGGTTGTATGCCCCGACTGTGCGCGATATGGCGGTGCCGAGCTTGCTCGCCTTGTCGCCCAACACCGAGAAGCGTTCATAGAGTTCACGCGAAAGATCGAACAGCATTTTGGCATCGTCGGTCAGACTTTGCTGCTGCCAAGCGAAGGCAACCGATTTGAGCACCGCCCACAGTGTGACGGGCGAAGTAAGCGCAACCTTGCGCGCAAACGCATCGTCCATCAACGACGGATCCGTCTCAAGGGCCGCCTGGAGAAGCGACTCATTGGGAATGAACGCGACCACGAAATCTGGCGCGGTTTCGAACGCATTCCAGTACGCCTTGTCGCCGAGGGTCTTGACATGCTCGCGAACCGCATGCGCATGCGCCTGCAGCAACGCGCTGCGCCGCTCCAACTCCTCGGGTGAGGCGGTTTCGGGGATCTCGCACGCACGTTGATAATCCGAATATGGCACTTTCGCATCGATCGGAATCGACTTGCCGCCGGGCAGATGCACGACCATATCCGGACGTTGGACATGACCTTCGGGATCGGAGACGACAACCTGCGTATCGAAATCCACATGCTCCAGCAAACCGGCTGATTCCACGATGTTCTTAAGCTGCGCCTCGCCCCAGGCGCCGCGCACCTTGTTGTTGCGCAATGCGGCGGACAGGGAGCTGGTTTCCCTGTCAAGCCGGCTCTGCTGCTCACCCAAGCCTTTGAGCTGCTCGCCCAGAGCGCCCATCTCATGTCTGCGCCCCTCCTCGATCTGCGCAACCTTTTGTTGCAAGGTATCAAGGTTCTTCTGCACCGGGGCAAGCGCCGAGAGCACTTTGCTCTGTTCGGCCATGGATTTGGCCTGCTCCTCGCGTTTTCGTTTCGCCTCGGCCTCGGCCCGCTCCCGTTCATGATCCAGCCGGATCCGTTCAGCCTGCTGCGCCTGAGCAAGCTGCGAGGTAACGAACGCCAGTTGCTGGTTCAACCCTTCGCCCTGCGCCCGGTACTGAGCACATTGGGCGCCCAACTCGCTGATCTGTCTAGCGGATTGCGCATTCAGCGCCCTTTGCTCATCGAGTTCAGCGGCGTGAGCCCCTCGTGTGGCCTCCTGGCCCTTAGACTTACCCAGCGTGAATCCCACGAATAGCCCTAAAGCCGCTATGAGAATCATCAGCACTACCATGATTACAGAATTATCGAACATATGTTCTATTAGAAAGCATGCCGTGGACGGGGGGCAATACGCCGCAGCAATAGCAGAATCGGTCGAGACCACCACCCAACAGCCATCACGGCAGGCGCAGATCTAGACTTCTGATAGTCAGGCTCGTCAGCCGCACCCAAACCAAGACAGCCGTGCTTGTTGCCGCCGAAAGCGTCGTTCGTTGCAATCAGGAAAACAGCTAACGTCCGATGTCTCATTACCCTTCAGTATGGTGCTACTCACGATTTAACGAGCCTACCGATAGCCGCCGAGGCCTCTGCCAACTTCTCGTCAGCCACGTCACCACCCTGCGCTGAAGCCTGCCGGACGCAATGATTAAGATGATCGTCAAGCAGCAGCAGCGCTACAGACTTCAACCCGGAGTTCGCCGCTGCGATCTGCGTGAGCACATCGATGCAATACGCATCATCCTCGACCATCTGGGCGATGGCGCGCACCTGTCCTTCGACACGGTGCAGCCGGGCCAGCACCTTGGCCTTGTCCTGTTCATAGCCCTGCATGATGTCCAATAGCTCCCTCGCGAGGTCTCCCAAATCGTTCATATTCGACAGGCAAGAATGCATCGTGGCATTACTCGCCATGTCAATCCGTTGTCACCGATAGCCTTTATACCCGCCTAGGGTATATTCTAGGTCAACCGCCGCACTTCACCATCCAGCTCACGCTTAAGGCGCAGGGCTCCGGATTTGGCATGCCAAAACACTTCGACGCAGCTGCCAGCCAATCCGCCATGCGTTTATTTTGCAACGAGAGCAGCATTTCTTCCAGCAACGCCCGCAGGGACTGCAAAAATGAAGTGTTGAAGGCATAAGAGGAGGAACCGGTGGGATTTGATCTGTTCATGGCTGTGGTGGCTATGGTGCTGGCCATATTTCTCACATGGCTGACGCTGTGGCTGTTTTTCGGGCCGCGCAACGATGACGGCACGGATGCGCGATTCGTGGCGCGCGATTTTCTCGCCTCCTATTTCGCAGGCAAAGTAGATGCTGGCACAATCAGCCCACCGTCAACCGATTCTTCTTCGGCCAACCCCGACGGCGCGGCACTCGATAATAACAATGACGAATTCGTCATTGGCCGAGAACGCACACGGCAGCTGGCTCGACTCACGCTGATCAGCGCAGCGCTGACGGCGGCGATCAGCATCACAACGGTATTGTACATTTCCAAGACGAATCCGTTGCCGTCCTGGATCGCAAGCCCTTGGCTGCGCGCCATAGGAGCCACGCCGATCCTGTTCTCGTGTGGAGCCCCCATCCACCGCGTTGGCTGGGCGGCCCTGTCAAATCGTGTCGCGAACACCGATTCGCTAGTCTCTCTGGGCTCTAGCGTGGCGTATCTCTACAGTCTGGCATTATGCATCGCCCCGAGCCTTTTGCCGGTGGGGCTACACGAATGGGGATTCGCCTCGATGGGGGCGGCGATCACGCTAGCGCTGCTATGCCATTACATTGCATCCGAAAAATCCGATATGCGGCTTGGCGCAGATCCGGCCGCGCAGCGCGAACGCACATCGGCACGGCAGGCACGTATATCACGCGCCGTCGTACCGACTGTGCTCCTCATTGCCATCTGGTCCTTCGCCGTCGAAATCGTCTTCGGCCCGCAACCTCGCCTCGCCTTGGCTGTGATGTTCGCCTCGAATGTGCTCATGCTGGCCGGGCTGATCATGTCAATCTTGTGGATGGCGCTTGGCCGCTCTGAAACGCTCGCCCGAGGTTGACCCCTAACGGCTCAGCGACCCCGTCAGCGGGTCCTCAGGCATGGTGCTCAGCTCAAGATGTTCGCCGCCGGTCTGATCCACCAGCACAGTGTCGCCATCATGCACTTGGCCTGCCAACAGCATGCGCGCCATTCGATCACCAACTTCGGTCTGCACCAGGCGGCGCAGGGGACGTGCGCCGTATGCCGGGTCGTATCCCATATTCGCCAGCCACTCGCGGGCTGCGTCGGTCACGTCGAGCGTGATGCGACGGTCGGTGAGGCGCGCGGCGACCTCCTTGACTTGGATGCTGACGATGCCGCCAAGCTCCTGCCGGGTCAACGGGTGGAAGATGATGAGATCGTCCAAACGGTTGACGAATTCAGGCTTGAACTGCGTGTGCACTGCGTCCATCACCGCAATCCGCTTTGCGTCGTCATCGAGCTCCGGTTGCACGAGGAACTGCGAGCCGAGGTTTGAAGTCATGATCAGAATCGTGTTCTTGAAGTCGACCGTACGACCTTGGCCATCAGTCAGGCGACCGTCATCCAAGACTTGCAACAGCACGTCGAAGACTTCAGGATTGGCTTTTTCAACCTCGTCGAACAACACGACCGAATATGGCCTGCGGCGCACAGCCTCAGTGAGCTGGCCACCCTCCTCATAACCGATGTATCCTGGTGCCGCGCCGATCAGGCGAGACACGGAGGCCTTCTCCATGTATTCGGACATGTCGATACGCACCATGGCTTTTTCATCGTCAAACAGAAAGTCGGCGAGCGCCTTCGCCAGCTCGGTCTTGCCTACGCCGGTCGGCCCCAGGAACAGGAAGGAGCCGGTCGGACGGTTCGGATCCGAGATGCCTGCACGCGAGCGGCGCACGGCATCAGACACGGCCCGAATGGCTTCGCTTTGGCCGATGACACGCTTGGAAAGCGCATCCTCCATATGCAGCAGTTTCTCGTTCTCGCCCTGCATGAGACGACCCACCGGTATGCCAGTCCATTCGGAGACAATGCCCGCCACGGAATCGGCGTCCACATGATCCGGAACCATCGGCTCACTGCCAGGCATTTCCCCGGCCGCGCCTCCATCAGAGCTGCTCGAACCACCTTCAGCGTCTGCAGCGTCGTCTGCATGCTCAGCAGCTGCAAGCTCCTTCTGAATCGCAGGAATCTCACCGTACAGGATGCGGCTGGCCGCTTCGAGGTTGCCTTCGCGAGTGGACTTGTCGGCCTCGACGCGCTTGGCGTCGAGCTGGGCACGCAGCTCGCCGACCTTGTTATGGCCGGCCTTCTCTGCATCCCAGCGCGCCTGCAATCCGCCGAGCTTCTCACGCGCGTCAGCCATGTCGGACTCGATTTTCTCAAGCCGCGCCTTCGAAGCCGGATCCTGCGCCTTCTTGAGCTGCATCTGCTCCATTTCCAGGCGCGTGACCTTGCGCTGCAGTTCATCGATCTCTTCGGGCTGCGAATCGAGCTCCATGCGCAGATGTGCCGCTGCCTCGTCGACTAGGTCGATGGCCTTGTCGGGCAGCTGCCGACCGGAGATGTAGCGATTTGACAACGTGGCCGCAGCCACGAGGGCATCGTCGCCAATGGTCACCTTGTGGTGGGCCTCATAGCGCTGCTTGAGTCCGCGCAGAATCGCGACCGTGTCCTCCACGCTCGGCTCGCCGACGAACACCTGCTGGAAGCGGCGCTCGAGCGCCGGATCCTTCTCAATGTTCTCGCGGTATTCGTCTAACGTCGTCGCGCCGATCAGGCGCAGCTCTCCTCTGGCCAGCATAGGCTTGAGCATATTGCCCGCGTCCATCGAGCCCTCGGCAGCGCCTGCGCCGACGATAGTGTGGATTTCGTCAATGAAGGTGATGATCTGCCCATCGGCGTTCTTGATCTCCTCAAGCACTGACTTGAGCCGTTCCTCGAACTCTCCGCGATACTTCGAACCGGCCACCATCGAGCCCAGATCCAAGCTGATAAGCCGCTTGTTCTGCAGCGTGCTCGGCACGTCGCCAGCCACGATACGCTGCGCCAGCCCTTCGACCACAGCAGTTTTGCCGACGCCTGGCTCGCCGATCAGCACCGGGTTGTTCTTGGTGCGCCGGGACAAAATCTGCATAACGCGGCGAACTTCCTGATCACGCCCAATTACCGGATCGAGCTTGCCGTCCTTCGCTGCAGCCGTCAGATCAGTCGAGTACTTCTCCAAGGCCTTGTAATTGCCTTCGGCGTCTGCGCTGGTGACCTTCTTGCCGCCGCGGATCTGCGGCACAGCCTTGCGCAATGCCTTGACAGTCACGCCATTGGAGCCGAGGATCTCGGCGGCCTTGTTCGGCACAGCCTGCGCAATGCCGATGAGCAGATGCTCGGTGGATACGTAGTCGTCGCCCATCTGCTGCATTTCTTTCTCGGCCTGCGTCAGCGCCATAGACAGCTGTCGGCTGGCGTCCGGCTGGGATGTCGTAGAGCCGCTGGCGCTGGGCAGAGCCACCAGCGCATTGCGTACTTCGGCCCCGATATGCTGCGGATCACCTCCGGCAGCCTGAATAAGCGCCGGAACCACTCCGTTTTCCTGGCGCAGCAAAGCATCCACAAGATGCAGCGTATCGACCTGCGCGTTGCCGGCCGCTGACGCGCTCTGAATGGCATCGCCTATCGCCTGCTGGGCCATCGTGGTGAACTTCTGTTCCATATCAACCTCCGTCTTCAGGCGCTGTAGCCAGCCTCGGCCACAATCGCACCCGAGACATGTCCGCAGCACATCACATCACTGTCTGATATGTCCAACCACGAGAGCCACCATTCTATTCCCAGAACTTGAGCGTAAGTGACTCAAGTTTTGAATTTAGAATGATGGCTCAGTATCTCGCAGGAGTTTCGAATGATCTCGCACCGCAACGACGGTGGCGTGGTCCAGCGCCTGATCGCAGAAATACTGCGATCCGCCACGCCCCGAGGCGCACCCGACGGCCGCTACGCGCGCACCACCACATTGCGCAACGAACCAATGCCTTCGACGTGCACCACTGGTTCGTCGCCCGGATCGAGATGTCCGGATGCATCAGGGGTTCCCGTCATGATGACGTCACCAGGCAGCAATGTCGCAAAGCTGGAGATGGTGGCGATCTGCTCGGGGATGCCATGAACCAGATTCGCCGTGGTGCCGCTAGCTTTCGGCACGTCCTCGCCGTTGAGCGAGAAGGAGATCTTCGCATCTCTCCAGTTCAGCTCGGTTTCAATCCATGGCCCAAGCGGGCACGCGGTGTCGAAGCCTTTGGCTCGCGTCCACATCGGATCGGGGCCCTGCAGGTCGCGTAGCGTCACATCGTTGACGCAGGTGAAACCAAGCACGTAATCCATGGCATGTTCCATCGGCACGTTCTTAGCAATGCGGCCGATCACCACGGCGACCTCAGGCTCGAAATTCATATCGTGCGAATACGACGGAATCACGATCGGATCATCCGGACCTGCCACCGACGTGCTCGGCTTCATGAAGATCACCATATCTTCAGGAGCATGGGCAATATCGCCATGCCCGTGCTCGTGCATGAACTCAGCGTGGGCCTCGTAGTTTTTCGCCAGACCATAAACCTTCGAAGGAATAACCGGGGCAAGCAGACGAATACCTTCGCCGTCCAGTTCATAGCGTTTGCCAGTGGGCTGCACCGGCTGTGCACCCAAGGGGAAGCCGTCAAGCGCCACCAAGTAGTCACGGCCGTCGGAGTTGTCCCGCTGCACAAACGCATACTGCGGAACGTCATTATGTGAAAAACGTGCGATTCTCATATGCCTACACTACCGCCGACATGCGTCAGCGGGGTTATCAACGCGCGAACCATCTCAAGAAAACCGCAGATTGCCCTTGCGGGCTCTTCAACTCAGCAGATTTGTGGATTCCAACACTATCTGACCGCACGCAATAGGCAGCGTCGGTCGTGTATTGGCCGCTTGCGCAAGCAGCCGTCAATCTCGCCCAGCGACCCGGCTACTACATGAATCGAGAAGGCGCATCGAAAAACATGCGCACCAATATCATCGCGCGTAATCAGAAGATCGAAATCCGACCTAGCCTCAGACGAATTCGCGTTCGCCGAATAGACCCGTGCCCACACGCACGATCGTCGAACCTTCGGCGATAGCGTATTGCATATCCCCGGTCATACCCATCGACAGCTCCGTGCAGCCTTCGACGCCCGGGGCTTTGGACTCGAGAATCAGCTCGCGGGTGTTCCGCAAGCGTTCAAATCCCTTGCGGATCGCATATTCGTCGTCCACGTGCGCACCGATGGTCATCAGGCCCTGTAGCCGCAAACCACCCATGATGCCGATACGTGTGGCGATGTCAATGGCGTTCTTCGGATTGCAGCCCGACTTGGATGATTCGCCCGATTCATTCACTTCAACCAGTACGCCGACCTCTATGCCACGCGCGACCGCACGGCGGGCGATGCGTTCGGCAAGCGCCAGCGAATTCACGGATTCGATGGTATCTACCGCGGAAAGCACCTTTCCGATCTTGTTCGTCTGCAGCTGCCCGATGAGGTGCACCGGGATGCAGTCCGCACCTGACTGACCGTTTGCCGCGACGCTCGAGGATTCAGGCGCCGTCTTCACCGCAGCTCCATCGGCCTTTGCGCCAGCGTCGAGCACCTCGCCGACACCATCGTCATGGCCCAGCGTGAATCCTCGCTCGGCACACAACCTGCGCAGGCCCTCAACTTTCGCCGCGATCTCCTGCGGCCGGTTCTCGCCGATCATGCGAACGCCGGCGTCAATCGCCGCCATAATCTCCCCGACGTCGCGGGTTTTCGTGGCCGCAAGCAGCCGCACCGAGCCAGGCTCCCGACCGGCCGACTCTTCGGCGGACCTCACGCGATCAAGTACGCGACGCACATTATCAGCGATCTGCCGTGCGCGCGAAGTCTCAATGGTCTCGTTCGCCAGATCCCTGTGCTCCATATATGACGCCATGGCTGCCTCCCCATATCATCGTTCCGCCATTCCCATCGTAGCCTCGCGGCCGCCGAAGAGCGCGCAATCGGCCGAAGCCACCATACCGGATGGTTATTAACCATTACCCATTGCCGCAATGATCTACGCTGGATCGGGCAGGCAAGGCACGTTATGGTGAATCATGACCAGTAACAAGGAGAGAGCGGAGGTGCTGCAGATGAAAGGCATTGCGGATGCGATTCGGATTCATGCGCGGGTGACCGGCCTTGTGCAAGGTGTGGGATATCGCTACTTCGTGTTCAATACGGCACGCAAGCTCGGCCTCTCCGGCTGGGTACGCAATTGCGCCGACGGTTCGGTAGAAGTTGAGGCGCAGGGTGAACGCGCTGTTCTCGCACAACTTATCTCCCAGCTCAACACGGGCCCACGCTGGGCCCAAGTAAGCCATGTAGAGACGCAGCCGATCAAGCTTCGCCACGGTGCCAACGCCCAGGGATTCCGCGTAGAGCCAGGATGGTGAAACCGGTCGCGGCCACATCGTGAAGCTTGAGTAAAAGATTGAGCGCCTATGCGATTTGTCGAAGACGCCCTCATGTGACGCTGTGCCGCCGAGTACCTGCGTCGTGCAACACGAGTGCATCTGCGCAACTGCTGCAGTCCGCTGCAGGTAGGAGAGATACACGGCTCAGTTATGGTCAGACATTGCGCGATTCATGGAATGGATTATTGCGCTCGATTCGATCGCGCGATCAGCAGTGTCGGCACGCAGGGCGTCCCAGCCACAGCGTGTGAACAACTGCAACGCCTCGTCCGGCGTCATAGGAACTGGTCCGGAATCGTTTGGTTCTCCCGGCACACGCAGACCCAGCAGCCACGCGCAATACCCGATAATCTGACGCGGCTCAACTCCCGAATCTCGCAATACTCCCATACCAAGATCGTGGTCGCGCTTAGCCAGCCGGCGGCCTGCGCAATCGTCGATCAACGGCAGGTGGGCGTATTGCGGTTCCGCCGCATCCGGCGTTTGGCTTGTGCCGCGCACCGCTGCACAGCCCTCGAACCCAGCGGTGCGCAGCTGCTCGCGTATCCAGATCTGCAATGCGGTGGAACGTAGCAGATCGCGCCCGCGCACAATACTGTCCACGCCCATAACCAGATCATCGACGACCACGGCAAGCTGGTAGGAAAACAGCCCATCCGAGCGGCGCACAACCGAATCGCCCACATCACTGCCTAGATCAAAGCGTTGCGCACCGAACACCTTATCCTCGAACGTAACCAAGCCCAATGGCGACCCTGGCTCAGGCACCGCAATGCGAAGCGAACGACGTTTGCCGTCGACCTGTGTGCCACGCGCTGCATCAGGACGCTCAATCAGCAACCGTCGGCATGTCCCCGGGTAGACGGTGAATCCGTCGCCTTCCTGCGGCGCCGATGCTGCGCGGATTTCTGCGCGCGAACAATAGCATGGGTAGATCAGTGCCGGGCAGATGCCTGGAACATAGGGAACATCCGACCTTGGATCGCCGTTCAACTCTCGCACGCGCTCGCTTCTATTGCCCGCACCCTTGGCAGCCAACGTAGCACCATCGTTCGCCCCAGTTGATGTCATTCCAGGCATCGGACGACTTTCGAGCGCTCGCAATGCCGACTCGTAGATCTCAACCCGCTGCGACTGATAGACTGGCTCGCCATCCCAATCCAACCCTAGCCACGTCAGATCATCCATGATCCACCGGTCGGCATCCGGCACGACACGCGGTATATCGATGTCTTCGATCCGCAATGCAATCCGGCCCCCAGCAAAGGCGCGCGCCGACAGCCATGCTGCCAACATCGCATAGATATTGCCAGCGTGCATGCGCCCGGACGGTGTCGGCGCAAAACGACCTTTCATATGGCAGACCCCGCACCCGCATTCGCATATAGTGGTGCAGCGAAACACGCGTCCACCATGGTCGGCCCTGCGCACCTGGGCGCTGCCATTGCATTACCGAGACAGTATTCAAGAACACGCTGACCTGAAAGGGCAGCTATTGGCATCGCCACTGGTGCACCCTCCTTGCCATCGCATCACGCCCACCTGAGCCCAACTCATCGCGGACTCCACGAAAATCGCCGCCAGCCCCTTAGGCAGCTGCGCCGAATATGCAAAACCCTTACAGCTATTGCAGTTGTAAGGGTTTGAACTTGTGCCCCCACGGGGACTCGAACCCCGGACACGCTGATTAAGAGTCAGCTGCTCTAGCCAACTGAGCTATAGGGGCGTGGTTTATTCACAAGCCGAGTGATAACTTTACTCGTAAATCCCCACCCCGCAAACCGGCGTGTCGAGCCTGCAAACAGCCGCCCCTAGCGCCCCGCTCACACCCGCCGCAATGTTTTTGTCATGAATTTGCAGATTGTAGTGGGTAAAGACAAGGAGAAGCCTCTTTACATGCTCGGATCAGCGGGCTTATTCTCGCTCGTATGACAGATTCGTTGCGCACGTGCCCCTTGGGTGTCGAAATCGAGATATGCAGGGTTGATCTGACACTGCGCAACCGCTTCCGACTGAGCGAGCTCGGGTTCCGCGAGCACGAGCGTATGCGGGTCATCCAAAAGGCCGGCTTCGGCGGTCGCGTCATCGCGCATGGCACGGAGCGCATCGCGCTGGACGGTGTCACCGCACGGCACATCCTCGTGCAGGTGCATTAAAACGGACAAGACACCGTCGCCAGCAGAAGAGCAGCCAATCACATGCAAGGACCAATGCGCCTGCGGCAACAGCGCTGATCATACCGAGCACGCTGAGCACTGCAAACATGGCGGAGGCCACCACCACCGCCGCGGATTGGCCGTGCTATTGCCTTCACAGCACAATCCAGGGCGCGCCATGCCAAGCCACAACCCGCGCATCGTGTTTATGGGCAATCCGAATGTAGGTAAATCCACGCTGTTCAACGCAATCTTAGGCACGAATGCCACAGTGATGAATGCGCCCGGCACGACGGTGCTCGTGGAATCCGGCGAACTCAGACGCGGCGAGGCGATATGGGATTTCATTGATACTCCGGGCACGGCTTCGCTTGACGCGATCAGTCCCGACGAGCAGGTGTCATCACAGGCCGCAATGGGTCGCAACGACTATCCTCAGCCCGATGTCATCGTCGCCGTGATGGATGCCACTTCCCCTTCGAGATCGCTATATCTGCTCAGTCAGCTCATCGATCTCGGCCGGCCGCTGGTGGTCGCGGTGAGTATGCTCGATCTGGCGAAGCGTCAGGGCTCGACGCTGGAAATCGACGATTTCGCTGCGCTTGTTCCCGGTATTCCATTCATTCAGGTCGATGGCAGAACTGGCAAGGGCCGAGAGGAATTGCTGGATTCCATCGGCCAGCAGCTTGGCGTGGAGAGGCCGATATCTGAGGCATCAGCGACAGCTCAGCCCGTTTTGCTACAGACCGCAGAATCGCCGGCAGCACATCCTCACGCGTTGCGTGTGGAAACGCCAGCCAAGACATCGCCCGGCCGACTGCGCCCCATACCACCGGTCACCACTGCCCAAATTCCCGGCCGCGAGGCGACTCAGGACGAAGTTTCGGCTTGGGCGCGGCAGACTTCCAACGAACGCTTCGCCTGGATCGCGGGCACGGTCGCAGAGCTGAACCGCAAGCAGCCCGCTGTCGACAAGCCCACCTTCTCCGACAAGCTCGACCGGCTTCTGCTTCACCCCATAGCCGGCATCGTGATTTTCCTCGTGGCGATGTACGCGGTGTTCGAGGCGACCACGACGCTTGCTGGGCCACTCATCGACTGGTTCGATGTGACTTTGCGTCGGTGGCTGACCGACAGCATTGATTGGGCGTTTGTCCTCGTCGCCGGCAAAGAATCGCTCGCCGGCTGGTTCCATGGGCTAATTGTCGACGGTCTGCTCGACGGTTTCGTCACCGTGCTGACCTTCATTCCGCCGATGGGTATTATGTTCGTCATCCTCTCGCTGCTGGAAGACTCTGGCTACCTCGCACGAGCCGCCTTCGTGATGGACAAGGCCATGCGCGCCATCGGCCTCGACGGCCGCGCCTTCCTTCCGCTCGTAGTCGGTTTCGGCTGCAATCTGCCTGCGCTAGCCTCGACCCGCACGCTTCCCGACTCACGGCAACGACTGCTCACCGGCCTGCTCATCCCGTTCACCTCATGTTCGGCGCGCCTCAGCGTCTATATTGTCTTGGCTTACGCGTTCTTCGGTCATTACGCCGGACTCGCCATATTCCTTATGTACATCGCATCCATTGTGATTATTCTCGCGGTCGGCCTCGCGCTGCGCAAAACGCAGTTCCGCGACCTGCATACCCAGCCTTTTGCAATGGGTCTGCCACCGTATCAGATGCCTAAGCTGCTGCAACTCGGAAAGTCGGTGGCGCTACGGCTGTGGGCCTTCATTACCGGCGCTAGCTCGATTATCATCACGATGATCATCATTATCTGGCTGTTGGCCGCCGTACCCATCACCGCGGGAGTCGCTGGAACCAACACTTTTGGCCATGTCGACGAAGTTGAGAATTCGCTTTACGGTGCAGTGGCCTCAGGCCTCGCACCGGTGTTCGAACCCGCGGGATTCAACGACTGGCACGCCTCGGCCGCGCTTATCACTGGATTTGTGGCAAAAGAGGTCGTGGTCGGCTCAATGGCGCAAAGCTACGCGATTCACGATTCAGGCAACGAATCCGAGCAACAGCAGGGCACCGGAACCTTGGGGCAGGCCGTGCGCGGCAGCTTCGAACGCTCCAGCGGGGGGCACGCCTCGGCCGCCGCTGCCGCGTTCATGATCTTTGTGCTCGCTTATACGCCCTGCCTTGCGACCATCGCAGAAATACGGCGACAATACAGCGGAAAAATCGCTATGCAATCCGTGGGTATGGGACTTGTCGTGGCCTATGCACTGGCGATCGTAGTCTTCCAAATCGGACGGTTGCTATGAGCGAGGAAACCAAGCCGGTTGCATTGCGTTCAAGAGCACAATGCAACGGCACAGCAGTCGCTGCGAACAGCGGGTTCAGACGAACGATGTCCAGACCGCATTCACCAAAGCCGACGCGCTATCCCGATTCCGCAAAGTCCTGTGCTCCTGTGGGCTCGGCAATTCCTGAAACCGCTAAGAGCACGACAAACACACCGGTTACCACCCAGGTGCTGCAAGCTCTGACCTCCGGCAAAACGCCGCGCATGGTGGCCCAAGAGCTGAGGCTGCCACTGGACTTAATAGATCTCATCATTGAACAGGCCCGCATCAGCGGCGATATTGATTTCTTTGAGCTGCGCACACAGAACTGCACAGCTGGTGGCGCATGCCAGCCAGACCCTGAATCGATGGTGTGCGCCAGCTGCCCGATTCTGCCGCCGAGCATCCGCAGGCAGCAGTCGCCGCTAGGCAAGCTGCGGCGAGCCATCTCATCGCATCGACTGCACAAAGGTCGACCAATCACAGCGTGAGGGTATCGCGCAGTGCGAGGCTGACGGCAATGACAGTCGCGCCCTAGGCCACGACTGTCATAAGGATAGCGATCGTTGCCCTTTATATCTGCAGAATGACGGTGGGCGAATCGGCTTCGAGCTGCGCAATGAGCCGCGGCTCGAAGGTGCCGCTGAGGTCGAACGCAGCGAGATTATTCGAAGCTTCGTCGGCCGCAAGAAGCAGTGTGCCCCAGGCGACAAGCTGGCGCGGACGACTGCCGCCACATGCGGTTCCCCGCCCGCGCCAATCCTTCACACCCGGATCGGCCAGCCGAGCGAAGCGTTCGCCGTCCCACGAAAGAGCAACGACGCGATCCGAACCGCGCAGACCGATATAGACAATGCCGCAGCCATCGGTCAAACGCTCATCCATTCGGACATTCTCACCGCAATGGCTGTCCCCGTCCTTCTGCACTGCCGTATTGCGATGAACGTTGCTTTCAGGCAACACAGCATCATCACGGCGAGCGCTATCATCGGGCTGAGCCGATCTACCTATCCGAACAGCTGAGCCATGCCCCGAATCCCTGTCGGATCGCATTTTCCCGCCCAGCAGCTCGAACGGCACATAAGCCAGAGAGGCGGCCTGATCTATATCATCGCCGCCGAGGCTGGTTGTTTGTACGGCCTGAACGCCGTCATTGCCAAGCAAACGATCGAGAGCACCGCTCTCATTGGGCTGCGGCTGCGGTTGCGGCGCCGCAGACGGGCCGACACTTGGCATTGTTTCGCCGCCAGCAAGCACAGTCACGCTGCAGCCCCACTCATTGACCACCGCCACGCGCCAGCCACGGCCGTTCGTCGGCATCAGATGCATATCGCGCGGGCCGGTGCCCGGGGCGAGACGAACCTCCCCGCTGCGGCGAAGCGCCCCGTGCTCCCAGCGATGCACGTAGATCCGGTCGGCACCAAGGTCGGTAGTCAGCACACGACCGTCTGGAAGCGGCAGTACCCAATGCGCATGCGGCCCGTCCTGAGCAGGCAATGGACCGTGGCCCTCGCCTTGCAGCAGCTGGTTTCCCGGCAGTATGCGACCTTGTTCATCCAGTCGGTGTACGCAGAGCGAACCATCACCATAATTGGCAACAATCAGATGGCGATGTCCTTCGTCATCGATGGCGACGGCGGCATGAGTCGGTCCGTCGCCCTGCACTCTTACGCGAGAAGTCTGCTCAAGCCGCACATGACGATCACGCACATTACCACCACGACCGTCGCCGTGCTGCCCGTCACGACTCAGCCCGGCCGCACGAGGTTTTGCGTCGCCATATTCACCGCAAGCCTGCCCATTGTCGTAATGTTCGTCGTTGCAGCAGTAACCAGCGTCATTCCCGCCCTTATCATTCCTGACTATGCGCAGCGAAGCGACCTCGCTCGTATTCTCCAGCACTGCATAAAGCATGTCCCCGTCCCGCGCAATCCAAGTAGGAGAAGGAAGATCAGTGAGCAGTTCACGCTTGGACACGACGAGTTTGGCATCAGCCGTTCCGCTCCACATAAGCGTTTGCAGCTCGATGCCCTTGGCATTCTGCCCGTTCAGCGGGCCGAATCCGCCAAGCAGTATGTCGATAGCTCTATCCGCGCCCGCGCGTTCACACCACTGGTCAGCTGATTCAACGGAGCATGCCGACCGCCCGTCCGCCCGGCGAATCGCCTTCTCTTGCGCATTGTCTAATGCGTCCCACGCTGCCATCTCCAGCTTTGTCATCTCCCGCGTACTCACCCTCTCGCTGCTAGTCACATCCTGTCATATGCTATCGCATTCGACTTATGGCGCGCGTTAACCATTGCAACTGCCTGATCGAACGTTCATTGCCCAGGCAATGTCGCGAGCAGCCCCCACCGGGATGGCTCATTATGCGCTCAAAGAGGGCCGGGGCCTGGCCTGGCTATCATCGTATACTGTACGTGCTGGGAGGCTCTTATGGGCAATATTCTTGATTACGCGCGCGAGGAGACGCGTGGCTTCGACGAACGCCCGTTCAACGCGGTTGACGCCCTTGTGCTCGCCTCACTCGCCTATCTTCGCATGCCCCCGCTCATCCCATCACTCACCGCGATCACAGCGTCATACAGCACCGTGCGCGACCGGCTGAGGCTGTTTAAACTGCGCCATCCGATCAATTCCATGCGCACGCTGCGGGCGGCGCCATTCGATGGCCCTACGCTTGCCGAAGCGGCCAAGGAACTTGAACGACTGCGCACCGCGAACGGCGAGGAAAGGGTCGCAGGACTTTCTGACCCTAGGCTCACCACAGCATTGGTCGAGCTCACGAAATGCAATCCTCGCTTCTCTCATATCCGGATTTCAGCATATGACGAACGGTTCAGCGCCGAACGCCAGACTCAGTTCGCTGCCATGACGATGCAGTTGCCCGACGGCACGCTGGCCATCGCCTTCCAAGGAACCGATGACTCCTTCGTCGGATGGAAGGAGGATTTCAACATGGCCTTCCAGTATCCGGTGCCCGCGCAGGAATCCGCCTGCGATTATCTGCAAACGATCGCGCGCATCTGGCGCGGCCGCATCGTGCTGCTCGGCCATTCCAAGGGCGGCAATCTCGCCGTCTATGCCGCGATGAACGCCACACCAGATGTGCGCGAGCGCATCGTGCGCGTCTATTCGCTTGACGGTCCGGGGTTCCCCGACGACGTGGTAACCGGTCCGCAGTATCAGGCCGTTGTGGATAAGGTCGAAAAGATCGTGCCTGATTCCGCTATCGTCGGCATGATCCTGGAAACGCCGGAGCCCTGCATCGTGGTGCGCTCCGATCAGCGCGGCATCATGCAACATCTGGCGTTTTCCTGGCAAGTAAGCAACGGCGAGTTCGAGCTGTTGCCCGCTATCGCACCCAGCTCGCAATATTTCAATACGTCGCTCAACGAGTGGCTGCGTAGCCTGTCGCGCGAGCAGCGCGAACGCTCGGTCAACGCGCTCTTCACGATCCTCGCCGCGAGCGGGGCCGACCATCTTTCCGGCATACTTTCTTCCATGCCGCGGGCGCTGCCCGACATGATCGGATCATTCTCTGGGCTTTCTGCGCAAGACCGGCGCAACATCCATTTCGCGCTCAATCTGCTGGTCAGATCGATGTGGATGTATTGGCGCGACAGGCAGCGCCGCGACGGCAGCGCCGCCAACACACCGAGTTCCAGCGCGGCACCGCAGACGGGCGAACGCTTCGAAACTAGTGGCGCCGCATCGCAATCGTAGCCTCGCCATCACGCTCACGATTGCGAATCCCTATCGTACGTTTCCCGGGCAGCTAGCGAAGATCGCTCTCTCAGAGCCTGTATTGCAGCCTTTCACACGGCAATGCTCACCAGTGGCTGTTGGCCGCACCCAGCCCGTTTTGCACATAGCGTGCCCGATATGTAGCTGACCATACCGTCGTATTTACACGGTGCGTCTACACTGGTCGCAGCATCGCATCACCTCCCTATCCTAGGAAAGAGCTCATTGTGAACAAATCCGACGCAGCCACGACTCCGGTGGCAAATATCTCAGCGGCGACACGGCAAGCGCTGCTCGCCATGCCCAAAGCGGAGCTCCATCTGCACATCGAGGGCACATTGGAGCCTGAGCTGGCGCTCGAATTAGCACGCCGTAACGACGTGCAGCTGCCTTGGGACAGTTTGGACGATTTGCGATCGCAATACAGTTTCGAAAATCTGCAGTCGTTCCTGGATCTCTACTATCAACTCATGGCTGTGCTGCGCACCGCCGACGATTTTTGTGACCTCATGCTCGCCTATCTCGCGCGGGCCAGCGCCGACGGCGTGCGCCATGCAGAGATCTTCTTTGATCCGCAAGTTCATCTTGACAACGGCCTCGACTTTGACACGGTAGTGGACGGGCTGCTCGAAGGCCTCAGGCTTGGCGGGGAGCGGTATGGCATCTCCGGCGGGCTGATCCTCTCGATTGTGCGCGACAAACCCATCGAATCGGCGCAGCATGTGATCGACCTCGCCGAACGCCGAGCTCACGATTTGCTCGGCATCGGCTTGGACTCTGCCGAAGTGGGGTATCCACCGTCACTGTTCGAGGAATGCTTCTCACGCGCCCGAGCAATGGGCTTACACTGCGTTGCTCATGCCGGTGAAGAAGGGCCAGCTGATTATGTGGAGCAGGCCCTTGATCTGCTGCATGCCGAACGAATTGACCACGGCGTTCATGCCATCGACAGTGACGAGATCACCGCGCGGCTGGCATATGATCGCATAGCGTTGACGATGTGTCCGCTGTCGAATCGTCGTCTGCAAGTGATCAGCGACTTGCGCGACTTGCCTATCCGGCGGTTCCTTGACCGCGGCGTAGCGGCGACGGTGAACAGCGACGATCCAGCCTATTTCGGCGGTTATATCGGCGCAAATTACCAAGCTCTCGCCGAGATTGGATTCAGTCTCGACGAGCTCTGCGGCTTCGCCAAGAATTCGATCAGTTACTCCTTCGCCGACGAGGAACGCAAACATCAGCTGCTCAGCGAGTTTGCCGAGTGGAAGCAAAATACAGCAGAGAACGTCTGATCGAGCTGGCGGATAGGTCGGCTAGAGCAGCATGCCCGCTCGATATTCCTAGCGCCACCCATTTCTCCTGCGCTGCCTGTGCCCACAATGTACTGGCCGGGGCAGCTAGAATGGGCATGCAACAGCTGCACATACTCGAACTGGCTGCATCGATACTCGTCGTGTAGAAACTGCACATATAGCGAACGACACAACACCAGCGACTACGGCACCGGAGGCGAAACAGGGCAAATGGATACGATTGTGGAATGGCTACAGGCGAATATCGACAAGATCACGCTGCTCATCGGCGTGACAATCGCCGCTGCGCTGCTGGCCGAAATCACCAGCCGCCTGCTGCGCAAGGTGCTGGAGCGTTCGCAAGTGCCCAACGCGTCGATTTTCATCAATCTCACACGCCTGACAATTTGGCTGTTCGCGGCCGCGCTCGTGCTGCGCCCCGTGTTCGGCATCAACCCGGCCACCATCATCACCGCACTGGGCGTCGGCGGCCTCGCGCTGTCGCTGGGCATGCAGGACACGATCGCGAATGTGGTGGGCGGTTTCGCGCTGATGATCGGCAAGGTCGTCGTCCCCGGCGATATCATCACCGTTTCGGGCATAACCGGCACGATCAAAGACATCACTTGGCGGCAGACCGTGATATCGGAGCGCGGCGGTAATGAGCTTGTCGTTCCCAACTCCGTGCTCAACAGATCGTTGCTTGAACGTGTCACGCCAGCCGCGGAAAGTTGCGCCATCGTGCCTTTCACCGCAAAAGCCGGCCGCGGCACCGCCGACGTTTCGCGGCGGATCATCGCGGCAGTGCAGCGCGCGACCGCGGATATCGCCGATCCCGCCATCGCTCCGCTGGTCAATTTCACCGGCTTCACCCCTTACGGCGTTGAAGGGAAGGTGCTGCTGTTCGCACGTCCGGGCGTGGCGCTCGGCACCGTATGCGATGCAGCCGTGCGTGCGCTGGCCGATGCGGACTTCATCGAGCAGGGCGCTGAGGCGCAAGCGTGAGACGAATGGTTCGGTCAGTCTGAAGCCATCGGCAACACTCCTACAACAGCCCGATCACGAGGGAATAGGTGATCATCAGTAGGCACAGCACGATATAGATGATCATGCCGACGTTCCACAGCGCCGTTCCGGTTCGCAAGCCACGCGGCAGTTCTTCGGGCGCGACATAGAATTCGAGGCGGCGCCGACAAACGGCCAGCAACACGATGCCGGCCACCAGCAACGCCAACATCGCCAACCCATAAACCGCGACTATGCCAAGACCTACGAACGACCCTGATCCGAGCTCGTGCAGCCGATCGAGAATTGCCCGATACGAGTCGCCCGACTGCAACGCATCAAGCAGCTTGGGATCCACCTGCCTTATCACCCACGGCGCCACGATTCCGCCGTTGAAGTTGACGATCATATGCATCGCCATCGAATAGCGCAGCCTCGACGTACGCATGTATACGTATCCCAGCACTGACCCCAGCCCGAACGCATAGAAGAACTGGAACAGATTGCCGTGCAACAGCGCAAAAGCGAGCGCCGAGACGAGGATTGCCAGTCCCTCGCCATAACGGCGTAAGCGACTGATGATCTGCTTGCGGAATATCCATTCCTCGAAAGCCGGCCCGATAACAACCATGACGACGAATACCGTCAGCGGGTCGCTGGACATGGTCAGCTGCGATATTTCACTGACCGCTGTGCCGTGTGAAAGAACAGCGGACAAGACCACGCCGATGACATTGCCGGCGTAAATAATCGGGACACACATAATCAGCAACGCAAAAAACCGCGCCGAGCCAAGCGGGTAGCTACGGGTCGCTAATGCCGGGACAGCGCGCATCATCAGCACGGCCAATGGCATCGCAATTAGGTAAAGCGGCCCATTCGAGGCCAAAAGGTAAGCCCAGGACGGCATGTTGCACAGCTCAATGCCAAACTGCGCAGAGACATTGAATACGAGCGATTGCAAACCTGCCCACACGATCAGCATCGTGGCTAGGGCATAGCCGACGCGCGAAAAGCGGCCGCGCACGAATCGCTGCCAGGGCGAGCCGGGCAGCGGATAATATTGCGGCTCATGGCTCGGCCCATCGCCTAGGCTGTTCTGCCCTGCATTGGAATCAGCTATGGTCATAAGCGTGTCGTTTTCACTAATCGTTTCATCGTTCGCCCTCTCGTTGTCTGCCACTTCGCCGTCAGCCACTTTCATTTCGCGTCTCTAGGCCATGATATTCATCATTGTCCGAATATCACCTGCGAAGGCCGCCGGTATTCAGCGCCCGATTCCGAGCGCGCTTTCAATCAGCGCCGTGACAAGCTCCCCGTAGTCCAAGCCGCTCGCCTCCCATGCCTTGGGGTACATTGAAATCGGTGTGAACCCGGGGATTGAATTGATCTCGTTGACCACAATACTGCCATCCGAGCCAACGAAGGTGTCCACACGGCTCAGCCCAGCGCCGTCAATCGCCTCGAACGCCTTGATTGAAATCTCCTGCACATGGCGCAGCGTCGCCTCGGGCAGGTCAGCGGGAATCTGCGCATGCGAGGCGCCAGAATCCAAGTACTTGCTGTCGAAATCATAGAACTGGTCATTACCGGGGCTGCGTCTATCCAGTACGATCTCCCCCGGCCAGCTGGCTTTCGGCTTCCCGTCGATATGCGGCGCAAGAACGGCGCATTCAATTTCGCGTCCGCTCATGCCCTGCTCGATCAGCACCTTCCAATCATACTTGGCAGCCTCGCGCACTGCCGCGCCTAATTCGGCGGCATCGCCCTCATGCCCCACCTTGCACACGCCGAAACTCGATCCGGCACGCGAAGGCTTGACGAACAGCGGATAACGTAAGCCGGCTCGACGTACTCGGGCGAGGTATTCAACCGCAGCGGTCTCGAACAGCGACCCTTGTTGTGATGTGCATGTTTCGCCAGTCTCGTGAACCTGGCGAGTGTCGATGGTGATGCTTGGCGTAACCGGTATGCCGGCCGCCTTGAGCAGGATCTTCGTAAAATGCTTGTCCATGCAGGCGCTGGATGCGAATACTCCGCAACCGACATAGGGCACTCCCAGCAGATCGAGCAGACCCTGTACCGTACCGTCTTCGCCAAACGGGCCATGCAGCACCGGGAGCACTGCGTCGATATGGCCCAGCGAGTAAAGCGCGCCACGTGAGGCCGGGACCGAATTCAGATACGGCCCCTGCTGAAAGCGCTGTTGCGAAACCGAATCTGCAGCTGGATCCGATCCTGAATCCACTGCGAAGAACCCGTCGCCACCGCGACCGAATTCCAACGCCACCCGGTGAGCACCATTGCCCGAACGTACGCTTGGCAGCGGCTGGCCGGCAAGATCGAAGTCACGCGGATCCGTGCCGCCAACCAACCAGTCACCCGACTTCGTGATACCGATCGGCACCGCCTCGAAACGGTGATTGTCCAACGCCGAAAGCACGCAGGCGGCAGAAATGCAGGAGATGGAGTGTTCCGCGGACTTGCCGCCGTAGAGCAGTACGATGCGCTGTTTACCCATATCGATCCTCACGCGAAAATATGCACGACTATCATTCCCGAATAGCGGCCTCGGCCATTGCCTGCAAGAACCGACGCCACTGCCGCCCGCTCTCGATTGCGACACCGCTGCCTGCCAGATTACTCGACCAAATGCCGTTCGTATTGCCCGGAGTTTCGGCTAATCAAAGATGGATATAGCATGCGTATGCTGCAATCCGCTACGTTTGTCGTTTACTCTTCGCTCACGCCGGTGCCACACAGCTCGATGAGCATCTGCATGCACGATATGCCCTCATTCAGCACACGACTCATCGCACAGGCCAGCGGGGTCGGCACGCCAAACTTGCGGCCCATCGCCACGACCGCATCCGTAGTCGGCACGCCTTCGGCCACGCCATTGCTGGCGGCGCCAGCCTCGGCTACGCTCATGCCTGTGCCCAAGTTGGCGCCGAATGTGTAGTTGCGGCTCAGCGGCGAGCCACAGGTGGCGATCAGGTCACCTACACCCGCAAGTCCCGCGAAGGTCTTCGGATTCGCGCCGGCCGCCTCGCCGAGCGCAGTCAACTCAGCCAGCCCGCGTGTTTCGATCATGGCGGCTGTGTTCTCCCCGTAGCCCGCCCCTCTGGCCATGCCCACAGCGAGCGCAGTGACGTTCTTGAGCGATCCGCACATCTCGAGACCGATCACGTCAGTGGTGACGAATGCCTTGAAATACTTGGTTGTGCAAGATGCAGCGACCATACGGGCGACGTCAATGTCCGCACACGCCACGACTGTGGCCGAAGGCTGGCGATCAGCAATCTCCTTACTCAGATTCGGCCCGGAAATGGCGGCGAAACGCCCGACAGGAAGGTCAAGTGCCTCGCGCACCACTTCGTCCATGCGTTTGCCGGTAATGCGCTCGATGCCCTTCATCAGGGAAACGACAATCGCGTCATCAGGGATAAGATTTGCAAATGGTTCGAGGGCAACCCGCGCGAACTGCGCAGCAATCGCCACGACAACGATTCGAGCATCACGTACCGCTTCGGCTCTCTCGCCGGTCGCGGTCATATTCTCAGGAAGGCGCTCGACGCTGGGCAGGCGCACTGCATTGCGGTGATGACGCTGGATATCCTCCACGATTCCGGGCTCACGCGCCCACATGGTCACCTCGTTGCCGGCGTCTGCAAGCACTTGTCCGAAGGCCGTGCCCCAGGCTCCCGCGCCCAATACCGTGATCTTCATCTCAGTTCCCGCTCCTTTGCTGTGGGGCTGCGTACCGTATGTGTGCCTTGTCATGCTACCGCTCGCCTTGACTTTGGGACTTTACTCGCGCGGCTTTCTGCTCATTGTACGGAAGTCCCAATACCCCTCGGCGGGAGGCTGTTCACCGCGTATCTCAGCCATCACCGTTTCCATTCGCGCACGCACGCGGCGAGCCAGCTCATCGGCCAGTTCAAGCGGCGGCTCAGCGCCCCACTGAGTCATATCGACGAGCAGGTCGGAATAATCCAGCTGTGCGTCGTAGCACATGACAACATTCTTACGCGGCCAAGGCAACCAGAGATTGATGCTCGCCGCGCCCCATGTGACTGCGCAGAACAACGGCACCTGCCTCCCCAGCCGGCGCGATGCCTCGAGCGCGATGACGCCGATACCGTCCTTCATGCTCATCGGCCATTTGAGTGGGTCGCGGGTCAGCGTGCCCTCGGGCCAGATCGTCAAAGGCCGACCCCCGGTGAGAATCCCGATGGACTCCTCTTCGATCACGCGTGCCTTGCCGCTGCGACGCGGCACCGGTTGCACGCCGACCAGCCGGAACCACTTGCCCAGCACCGGCCAATTCGCCAGCTCAGCCTTGGCCATGAACCGCGGGCGCCGACCCATATGAAACAATGTCATCATCGGCACGAACACGTCGTACATCGTCACATGTGAGGCCGCCGTGATAAACACCCCGGTCTCAGGGATGTTCTCCAATCCCCACGCACGTACCTTGCTGTGCAGCCGCATCACGACCGACACCCCGGCGAGCAAGCGCCGCGTGCCCTTGGGGTGCTGTACTTCAATTTCCGCCATATTGGGCGTGCGCCCCGGGATGGGCGGCTGGAGCGTGGGATCTACCAGATGATGGCACTGCCCCAGTTGGCGCACCTGTTCATTGCTCAGCGGCTGCACGGCCGAACGCGGCGACGGTTTTCCCTTGGATGTCATGCCCCCTATTGTGCCTCACACGCCGAACGAACCGGCGCTAACGCCGCGCAACGATGTATTTCTCAATTGAAAAAGCTTGCGCAAACACAGAGCATGGCAGGCGAGTACAGCGGCGAGGCGACTCCGGGCACCCGACCACCACAGTCTGTTCTGCTTATCCAACAACCAGAAAGGCAACGACTTATAGCAAGGCATCCGCGTGAAGCGCGTCGTACATGCGATCAAGGCATTCGACAAGCAACGGCCGCGGCATGGCAAAATTCATGCGTACGCAGCCTTTGCCGATCTCGCCGCATTCGGTGCCGTCCGTCAGCGCCACCCCAGCCCGATCGAGGAAGTACTCGGTCGGATGTTCAATACCAAGCGGCTTGAAATCCAGCCATGCGATATAGGTGCCTTGGGGAGGAAGATATCCGACGTCAGCAAAACGGCCGCGCATCTGGGCGTCGAGCAGTTCGAAGTTACCTTTGACGTATTTCAGCGCCTCAAGGAACCACGGCTCGCCGCTGGTGTAGGCCGCTGTCGTGGCGACCGCTCCGATGGTGGCGGTCTGGTGTTCGCTCCACTGAGCGCGCGTCATCCACAAGGCAAAGTCGCCAGGATTAGTGAGCAGCACTTGAGCGCATTTGGTGCCAGGGATGTTAAAGGATTTGGAGGCGGAGGTCGCGGTCATCGCCTGCATCGCAGTGGTTTCATTGATAGAGGCGAAAGGCACATGCGTGTAGCCGTCGAATACGAACGGCGCATGGATTTCATCGGAGAAGATACGAACACCGTATTGAGAAGCCAGACAGGAGAGCCTGAGCTCCTCATCGACGGTGAGTACTTTGCCGATGGGATTGTGCGGGTTGCACAGCACGAAGGCACGGCAGCCGTTCCTGAAAGCGTCCTCGATGGCGTCGAAGTCGAAAAACCAGCACTCGCCCTTTTGCAGCATGCCGATTTCGATGACATGTACGCCGTACAGCGGCGGCACGCTGAGGAATGGCATATAAGCCGGGGTTGGCACCACGATGGAGCCGCCGGATTTGACGATTTCCCGCAGGAAAACTTCGTAGGCCTCGAGAACGTCGGGAACCGGACGGATGCGATCGGGGCTCACGTCCCAGCCATAATGCCGTTGCTGCCAATCAGCGCAAGCATGCGACACCCGGCGCTTCCAGGGATCGGGGATGTATCCGAGCGCGCATTCCTCGGTCGCGTCCTCTATCGCTTTTTGAATGCACGGCGCCAGACCATAGTCCATTTCAGCGATGAATGCACCTATGCAGCCAGGATACCGAGTCCATTTGTCACTGCCACGTTTGGCGAGATCGACAGCCGTCTCATGATCGATGAAGTCTTGGTTGAAGCCAGTGGCATCAACAGCAGCGTGTGTCAGTATATCCATAGCATCATTGTGCATGAGACGGGTCGCCATCGCCCCCGGTTTCACTCCCCCAAACGGTTAGAGCCATCTCGAGGATGGTTATAGCAAGCTGCTTGTTCGTGCGAACAGCCATGCGAACGACTGTATAACCGGCTGCATCCACTATCTGCCGTAGCCGCTCTTACGCAAGATACCTCCGCGATGCCCGCCGCGTTTCGTCCCTGACCATGGTAAGCGCCGGACGGTCATCGCCCGCGCGCTTCACAAAAAACACCTCGCGACAGGCATTGTGGTCTTCGATGGGGCATGCCATAAGATCATCGCGCAAATACGTCCGGGTGGAGAGCTGCGGCACGATTGAGACACCCATACCAGTCTCGACCAAGTTCTGCGTCGCCCAGTAATCGTCTGTGGAGTGGGTGATGTCGGGCGAGAACCCAGCGTCCTTGGCCAAGGAAATCAGATTCGCCTGACATGTCTCGCATCCGGCGATCCAGTGCTCGTCCCTGGCTGACGACAGCGAGACGGGCTCCTGTGTGGACGCAAAGCGTTTAGCGATTTTCGACGCTCGGCTGACCAGTAGCAGCAATAGATCTAGCCCGAAAGAATCCATGTCGAGATTCTCCCTGATTTCCAGGAAATTCGGGATGCTGCTGTAACGAAAGATCAGCGCGCAATCGGCCATGCCCCGGCAAAGCGCATCCAGCGCTTCGGGCGGCTCCATCTGCATGATGCTCAACCGCACATCCGACGCCCAGCTCATATGCACCAGCACTCTGGCCACGAACGAGGAGCATATCGAAGGCGGCGCCACCAGCCGAATATGCGATGCGCCATGACGGGCGTATTCCTCAATGTCTTTGCGCGCCAATGTAAGCCGGTTGTCGATCAGCTGCCCGTGACGGGAGAGGATCAAGCCTACCGGCGTCAGCTCAGCACCGTGCGGGGTGCGCCGGACCAGCGTGGTTTTCAGCTCCTCTTCGCACTTCCTGATCTGCTTGCTGATGGCGGGCTGCGACCACCCAGTCTCGCGCGCTACGGCTGAGAAGGATCCGAGGCGCTCAATATTCCACAGCGTCACCATTACTTGCGGATTGAGCTGCACCATGTCGAATCCTCCCCGCTTACTCGCCATTGTACTTTCTGCAGTCACCCACAGCGGGCAGTAGTTAGTCGATGTCAGCGCCGAGAGCCGTGAGCTTACCGCGGAAGTCGGCATAGCCGCGGTCGATCAAGCTGATGCCACGCACATTCGAAGGACCTTTGGCGGTCAGCGCCGCAATGAGGTGGCTGAAACCACCGCGCAGATCAGGCACATCAATGTCACGGCCTTCGAGCTCAGTCGGTCCGAAAATCACCGCGGAATGCTTGTAGTTGCGCTGCTGGAATCGGCAGGGTAGCGCGCCCAGGCACTCACGATAGAGCTGAATAGTCGCGCCCATGCGCACCAACGGTTTAGTGAAGCCGAAACGGTTCTCGTATACGGTTTCGTGCACAATCGACAAGCCGTTGGCCTGGGTCAGCGCCACGACGAGTGGCTGCTGCCAGTCAGTCATAAAGCCAGGATGCACATCGGTTTCGATAGCGACCGACTTCAAATCCCCACCTGGATGCCAGAAGCGGATGCCCTTGTCGGTGATGTCGAATTCCCCTCCGATTTTGCGGAACACGTTCAGGAAGGTCATCATCTCAGGCTGAGTGGCGCCTTTGACGAAGATATCGCCGTGCGTCGCTAACGCCGCCGATGCCCATGAAGCCGCCTCGATGCGGTCGGTCAGCGATGTATGCGTGTAGCCCTTGAGCTCTTTGACACCTTCAATGCGGAAGGTCCGATCCACATCCACCGAAATAATGGCGCCCATCTTCTGCAAAACCGCCACCAAGTCCATGATCTCCGGCTCAATCGCCGCGCCGGACACCTCCGTCCTGCCTTCGGCGAGCACGGCGGCGAGCAGCGTCTGCTCGGTTGCGCCCACGGAGGGGTAAGGCAGGTGGATCTTCGCGCCGTGCAGACCATCTGGCGCGGTGATATGAATGCCGTCCTGATGCTCCTTGTCGACGTTCGCCCCCAGCTTGCGCAATGTTTCGAGATGGAAATCGATCGGCCGGCCGCCAATGTTGCAGCCGCCCAGCTGCGGGATGAAGGCCTCGCCCAGCCGATGCAGCAGCGGACCGGAGAACAGAATCGGGATGCGCGAGGAACCTGAGAGCGTGTCGACGTCGGCGACATCGGCCAGCCGCACATTGGTCGCATCGATAGTGACGATGCCCTTGTCGCCATCGACATCAACGTTTACGCCGTGCAGCCGCAGTAAGTCGGAGACCACATGCACGTCACGAATCTCAGGAACGTTCTTGAGCATAGACACGCCCGGGGCGAGCAGCGCGGCCACCATGGCTTTGCTGACGAAATTCTTCGCCCCACGCACTTTGATGATGCCGCTCAGCGGCTTTCCGCCAACCACATGCAGCACGTCTTCGCTATCTTCAGCCACTCTTCAGTCCTCTTTCATTCCCCGCGCCCAGCTGAGGGCGGATCAACGCCAGATTTCAGTTTGCCACAGGGCTTGTGGCGGCTTAGTGAAATGGGGCAAATGCGCCAGCAGCCTAAACAATATCCAGCGTGCCCGGTTGGCTTTCGCGCCCGAGAGCGCAAAGGCCGACAGTCGTTACTTCACGTCGTCACAACAGCGCTGCGGTAGTACACCCATACTGGACTCAGCGACAAGACTTACCGGCAATCCGGTGCACGGCCTTCTCGCATCTGGCCGGCCACAAGAAGCGCTATTCGTGTCACAAGCCCGCCTTAATCCGGTGCGCCAGCTCACAGTTCCACATGGCTCCGGTCGCGCTCATCACTGCATTCGCCCCAGCCTCACGGTAGGCTTGGTAATCAGTCATATTCATGACCCCGCCGATGCTGATGATTGCAAAATCAAGTTCCAGCCGCTCGCGCAGACCGGCGAGTCGTCGAACCATGTCCAATCCGGCGCCTCGAATGGCAGCACCGCATACACCGCTGCGTTCGCGCCCCTCGCCCGGTAGCGCCTGATTGCCGTGGCGATCGATCAGCTTGGCTGAGACCGTGTTAATCGCAGCGAACGCTTGCACGCTGCCGTGTGTTGCGGTTTCGCGTACCATGCGCTCCAGCACCCCGTCGTCGGGCAGGTATGCGAGCTTGACGATCAGCGGCATATCACCGATCTCGTTCTTTACTGATTCGGTGATTTCGCCGACCAGACGCGGGTCGTCGCACAGCAGTCGGTTGCGCCCTTCGTTCGGGCAGCTCGTGTTCATCTCTACCAGCTGAGCCCCGGTTTCCCGCACCAGTTTGGCAGCTGTCACGTGGTCAGCGATGTACTCGTCCGTTGTCATGCCGTCATGCCGCGAGCCTTGGAAACTGGGGATAAGCAATTGCCCCGGGCCAGCTGCGGCGATGGCATCGCGCATGTCCGGCTGCCACTCGTCCGGGTCGCGCGAAGGCACGCCGAACGAATTCGAAATCGACAATGGCCGTTCGAATCGGCCGTCCGCCAGCACTCCTTCGTCGAGCTCCGGGTCGCCGGGGGTCAGCGAGCGCGTACGCGGATGCACCGAAAGCACATTGGGGAAGGGATTGCAGCCCCATGCCCGGCTGCGTACAGTTTTGTAAACGGCGAGGTCAAAGCCCATACGGAATGCGGCTGTGGTGAACCGCGAATTGAGCAGCGGACCAGCCGGAATCCCGAAAGGCAGATTCACGGGGAAGCCAAGAAAGTTCGCGCCGCATTCATAGCCCACGTCGTGTTCGGCGTGCCCTTCGCATCGCACGTTTTCTTCGGATTCCACCGGTTCCGCGGCCACAGATCGACTGGCTAGCGCCGTGCCGAATGCGCCGAAAGGCCCCTGCTCGTAGTTCTCAGCATAACTCAGGTTCACATCGTAGAACGGCTTGGCACACTCGGCCATGACATACTCCTTCATGACACGCCTCTCAGGGATTGTCACCAGTATAAAATGCCGGCTCTACGAATCGCTTCGGCAAATAGCCCACACGCTCCAGCCAGCCCTAGATAGACATGCACGTCACCATCCGAAAACAATGCAATCAGTCCACGCCAAGGTCGAAAGCCGCCGCCTCATCCTGTTTGGAATATTGGCGGAACGCCATTAACGTCTGTGTGCCGACGACACCATCAACTTTGGCAATACCGCCGGGAATGACCTCAGTCAGATCGTCGAAATCCACCGTCGAGACGATGGCGACCAGATCTGCCTCCCCGGCGACCGAATAAACATCCCTAACCCCGGGAATCTCAACGATCGTTTGCGCCGCCTCGGATACTTTGTTCGATTCGGTCGTAATCAACACCACTGCGTCAGCCATGTCAGCTCCTTTGTCTGGTTCTGCCTCATCCTAGCCTATCTTTGGGGTGCTACCTGCGCGCGGCCAAAATCGCTATCGCCGGCTCATACGCAAAGCCCTAGCCATCGTCAGCAGTCGTATTGCATACACCTTTGCCTAGGAAAACGGCTATGCGGCTATGCATTGAGCAACTCAGCAGATAGGATGGAACCGCATTGTGACCAGATTTCGCAAAGTCACGTTTCCACCGAAGGAGCAATATGGACAAGGCACAGCAGGATGCGCTCAAAAAGGCGGCCGGCATCGAGGCGGCTAAGCTAGTCGACGATGGCATGATCGCCGGACTAGGAACCGGCTCGACTGTGCGGTTCCTCGTGGACGAGCTCGGCCGGCGGGTCAAGGATGAAGGCTTGAAATTCACCGGAGTCACCACCTCGCGCCGCACACAGGAACAGGCGGAGGGCTACGGCATCCGCATCGTCAACATCGATGACGTGGATCATATCGACGTCACCATCGACGGCGCCGACGAGGTCGACAAGAACTTCAACGGCATCAAGGGCGGCGGCGCGGCGCTGCTGTGGGAGAAGATCGTAGCGACAAACTCCAGGCGGATCGTGTGGATCGTCGACGAGTCCAAGGTCGTGGACACCATCGGCAGATTCCCGCTGCCGGTAGAGGTCATCCCCTTCGGAGCCGGACATGTCATCAAGCGTTTCGAAGCCAAGGGCTACAAGCCTGTACTGCGGCTGGACTGCGCAGGGAAGCCGGTGCGCACTGACGAGAATAACTATGTGGTCGATCTGCATCTTGACCGCATCGATCATCCGCAGGATCTAGCCGAAGATCTCATCACCACGGTCGGCGTGGTCGAGCACGGACTCTTCCTCGGCATGGTCGACCAAGTCATCGTGGGCGACCCCAACGGCCCTCGTGTGCTGACCAACGCCAATAAGTAGATAGGTAATACAGCACAGAGAACAGGGCCGGTTGGCCTCCCTCGCGAGGGAGGCCAACCGGCCCTGTTCTCTGTGCAATCGCCAGTTTTTCAGTTAGCGAGTCAGTCTGTCTGCGGTCGACAGCTCAGTCCAGCGCAGCCACCGCGGCGCGCGCGGCATCGTAATCGGGTTCATCGTGGATTTCAGGCACCTGCTGGGTGTAGGCGACTTTGCCGTCGCGGCCGGCAACCACTATGGCGCGGGACAGCAAGCCCTCAAGCGCGCCGTCTGTCATGGTCACGCCGTAGTCCTCGCCGAACGAAGAACGAAATGCGGAGGCAACAACGACGTTTTTAATGCCCTCAGCTCCGCAGAAGCGCGCCTGCGCGAAGGGAAGATCCTTCGAAACGCACACCACGACAGTGTCATCGAGATCTTCGGCGATTGTGTTGAAGCGATGCACGGACGCGGAACAGACATCGGTGTCAAGCGAGGGAAAGATGTTCAGGACGATTTTTTTGCCTGCGAATGATGCCGAATCAACTTCGCCGAGATCATTACCGACAAGGGTGAAGGCCGGCAGTGCGGAGCCGGTTTCGGGAAGCGTGCCAATGGTTTGTACGGGGTCTGAGCCCAAAGTTATCTGTGTCATACACTCTATGATGACACAGCTGCGGCTGTCGCGCTAGCGCAACAGATAATTCCGGCGAAAGCGAAAGACCCGGAACCGATTCGATCGGTTCCGGGTCTTATCCCCGAGACTGTGGTGGGCCACCTATTCACAATCATGAATTGAACGGCGAGCCATGTGGCTTGAGGGGTTGCGCGCTATCGCAAACGGTCGCAGCGTACAAAACCATGCTGGTGACGAACGTACTACTTGCGCTGATGACGAGTCTTACGCAGCATTTTGCGGTGCTTCTTCTTGCTCATCCGCTTGCGGCGCTTCTTGATGACAGAACCCATCTGAAGCCTCCAATCCTTGACTATAAGTGTGCAACTTGCCCAATACTACACTGCTTTGGCGACTTTTACACTCGGCGTGGGAAAATGCGCAGCGGCGCACTCAACTGCCTGCCAAGAGTTGCCTAGAGCCTGTAGAACCAGCGAACAATGCCGTTCGACAGCAGCGAGCCCACCCGGCTTGCGCGCGAGCGGTGAATCACAACGGGAACTTTTGGTAGAAGCGTTCGACCGCGTCCTTGGAACCTGTGGCTTGGAAAACCACAGTGTCATTCTGCCACAGCGCCACGGCTTTGCCACTGTCTGCCGGATCGGTTTTGACGGTGTAGCTGCCAGTTGCACTGCCTGCCACTTTGACGCTTCCTGCACCCAGCTCCTGGCCGGTCATCGAGCCCGCAAGGGAGTCATACTGCGTCTTGGCCTCATCGGCGCTCGACCATTGAGCGGTAACCAAGGTGATCGTGTCAGCTGCGGTGCCGGTTCCGTATGTCACAGTGTATTCCTCGATAGGCGTCGCCGCCGACCAATTGGTGCTGGGAGCGGCGTTGGTACGCGCGAAATTAAGCACACTGTCAGGCATCGCCTTGAGCAGTTCGCTGGCATCGCTCGGCAACGGGCTTGCTGTGATGCTTGGCGTCGTCGGCGCCTCGGAGCTCTTCTGCGCGCCCGGGTTCTGGGCAGGAGCCTTGTTCAGCGCCCAACCCGGCCAAATGAATGCGGAAAGAAGGGCAAGCACGATGACGAGCGCCGCTGCAACGACAACCGCGATAAGACTGCCATGAGAAGATGTGGATTCGCTTTTCGACATGGCACCGATTATCGCACAGCGGATTGACTCGCCGCTGGCCGCGCATAGCCGGTAAGACATATGCGTGACTAACAGAAAACGGCTGAATCGCTCGGCACGAAAACACTCAATACCATGTCGGGTTCGCCAACCGCCGCCGCTTGTCTCGAAACTTCGCTAGCGTCACAGTCATGGCGAAAAGCGCGATGCAATACGTGTGCACGGAATGCGGCTGGAACGGGCCGAAATGGTACGGCCGCTGCCCGCAGTGCGGCCAATGGGGAACCATCGAGGAATTCCACGAGGCACGTCCGGCAGCAGCCACGCGCACGGCAGCCCCAGGGCGCACCTCGCGCACCTTGGCCAACCACACCGGCGACTTGGGCGCCACGCCTATCACCGACATCGACACGCACGGCGTGCAGCGCATACCGACCGGATTTGGCGAATTCGACCGCGTGCTCGGTGGCGGCATCGTGCCCGGCTCAGTCGTGCTGGTGGCCGGCGAGCCGGGCATCGGCAAATCGACGCTGCTGCTGGAGACAGCGGGTCATGTGGCACGTTACGTGGCGCGCAGCCAATCGCCCAAATCGGTGCTGTATGTCTCCGGCGAGGAATCGCAGGCCCAGGTCAGGATGCGGGCTTCGCGCATCAACGCGGTCGAGGGCAATCTGCTGCTGGCCTCCACTACGGATCTGTCAACAGCGCTCGGCTTGATCGAGCAAGAGAAGCCGGCGCTGGTCATCGTTGATTCGGCGCAGACCATAGTTTCTCAAGACGTGGATGGCATCGCTGGCGGCTCGACGCAGGTGCGCGAGGTCGCCAGCGCCTTGATCGACAGCGCAAAAACAATGGATATTCCGGTGTTTCTGGTGGGCCATGTAACCAAGGACGGCTCGATCGCGGGCCCGCGCACGCTGGAGCATGTCGTCGACGTCGTCTGCCAGTTCGAGGGCGACGCGCAGACCGCGCTGCGCATGCTGCGCGCCGTGAAGAACCGCTTCGGTCCGACCGACGAAGTCGGCTGCTTCGATATGAGCGGCGACGGTATCGAGGAGGTACCCGATCCCTCCGGGCTGTTTTTGTCCACCTCCAACGAGCCGACCGAGGGCACCTGCGTCACGTTCACACTGGACGGCCATCGCAGCCTGCCCATTGAGGTACAGGCCTTGGCGACCGCTTCGGCATTGCCCACTCCGCGGCGCGCCACCAACGGCATCGATGCGAACCGCTTGGCGATGCTCATTGCCGTGCTCTATAAACATGGTCATGTGAACCTCTTGGCCAAAGATGTGTACGTCTCAACAATCGCTGGCGGAATGGCGAAAGAGCCAGCGTGCGACTTGGCCATCGTCTCCGCGCTGGCGAGCGCCGCCGCCTCACGCCCGATCGCACGCACGACGTGCGCCATCGGCGAGATCTCGCTCACCGGCCAAGTGCGCCCGGTGCCACGCTTGGCGCACCGCCTGACCGAGGCGGCCCGGCTGGGATTCACCACAGCGGTTGTGCCGGTGCCGCGCGGGCGCCGCGGCACCGCAGCCGCACCTGCCGGCATGCGCGTCATCGAAGCCGCCTCGCTGCGCGACGCGTTGGCGGCTCTAGGCGTCACTGCACGGTAGCACTCTTACAAAAGAACCTCATCGTTGGACGCGAGGCATGCACTCAGTTCGGGGCTCATTTGACTTGGCGCGGTATTATTTCTGCGTTGTATCTCGAAATTACGTGCAACGTTGTAGCTGTGTATATAACATGTTGCACTAATTCGATTTGCTGCGTTGCCAAAACTATTGTACGTATCCTGCTTATCACCGTTACATTTTCGTTATATTCACCTACATACACTCATTGCATACTCATTGCATAACAGCGATGGGGAGGTGAAACGATGGGTTGGCATCACATAGATTTCGGCAGAGTCTCTTATTCGATGGCGTTCACCAATCAATACATAATTTTTCACGTATGCCTGTAATACAAGAATCGATCACTGAGATTCCTTCGAATCGAGCTGCCCAAACAACGACTAATGTCGTCGAGCTTGTGCGTTCAATGGGACAAGAGAAGAACCATGTCTATATCGTCCAACAATGAAATTCAAGGGTTAACCGTGCATCATCAGCAGGGTTTGCGCTGGAGCGTTCCGATTCTGCTGACGGGCGAGGGGGCTTCGCAGCTGGGCGACAATCTGTTCATGCTGGCGGCGGACTGGTATATCGCCAAACTGACGCAGAACGCGGCTATCATCGGCATCTTTTCGGCGTTGTTCGCTTCCACCAGCCTGATCATGGTATTCACCGGCGGGGTGGCCGACCGGCATCGGCGCATGCCATTAATGCTCGCGGTCGACGCGGTGCAGACGGCCATTATGGTGGCGGCGACTTTCCTGTATGCGGCGATTCCTCCCACGGTGGTGGGCTTGGCCTCCATAGTGCTGCTGACGCGGCTGGTCGGCATGTTCTTCATGCCAGCGGTCAACGCGCTGATCCCGCAGCTGGCGGACGACGATTCGCTCGAACGGGTCAACGGCATGTACCAATGCGTGTCCATGTCCATGGAGATGGCGGGTACGCTCATCGGCGGCGCCATTGTGGCTCTGCTGCCGCTGGCGGCGTTCACCGCGATCGACGCCCTGACGTTCCTGGCGTCCTTCGCATGCGTGGGCGTGCTGATGCGCCTGCATGTGGAGACCTACGAGCCCGATGAGGACGACGACGCGCACGGCTGGCGTCAGGGGATCGATTATATCCGCGGCAACAGCCTGATGCACGGCGTCATCATGCTCGCCCTCGTGGTCAATTTCGCGCTCGGCCCGGTGATGAGCCTGGATGTGCTGTGGGTGCAACAGGTGCTGCACGCCTCCGCGTTCGTGTACAGTTCCATCCAGATCGTGCTGATGGTCGGCGTCATCTTGGGCAATGTCGCCGTCTTCGCGTTGCAGCATGCGCCGTTCAAGGCCAAGCTGATCATCCCGCTGCTGGTCATGGCCGGGTCGATCGCGACTCTTGCGCTGTTTCCCTCCGTATGGCTCACGTTGGCGATGATTCTCGTGCTGGGATTTGCTGCAGGAATCGTGAATGTGACGGTCTCAACCACTGTGCAGCGTTTCACGCCCGAGCATTTGCTGGGCAGGGTCAACGGCGCGCTGCTCACCGGCACGCAGGCCGCGCTGCCCATCGGCATGGCGCTCGGCGGCGTCATTGCCCAGCACGTCGGAGTCGCCAACGTATTCCTGGGCGGCGGGGCTATTGCCATTATCGCGGCGCTTGTGGCGGCCACGCGCCCATGGAATGTGCCGGAAGAGGAGACTGAAGACGATGATGAGCCTGGCGAGTCTGAGGGAACTGAGACTGCCGAAACGCTCGCAACTGCTGAATCCGAAGCAGTCGACGCAGCTCAGGATACGGTACCTAACAACTAAAGTCTGCGGTCGCGCAAGGAAAAACGCATTCTGCAGATACGAAAACGCCATACAGGGCGTGATGCCATTAGACTGGCATGCAACTGAGCAGATCGATACAGGGTAGATAATACTGAGTAGATCAATGCATGGTTATTCTATTCACGCTGCATGCAAGGAGACTCATCACTATGACCACCGAGAGGGCCGCTGATTTCGCATCGTGGGCTTGCCGATATTCGCAACGCACCAACCGATCGTTGGCCGGAGCGCGTGTCGCGCTGCCAGAGGTGGCCGCATTGCCATCATCCACAACACAGCGTCCATCGCAGGCGCAATCGCCGGCATTCCCAATGCCGACAGCAGCGCAACTGTGGGGCATGGTACCTGTCGAAGCCGGCCAGCGGCAACAGGACGAGAGCGACCCCGGCCAGTTCCTCATCAATGCGACAACGCCCCTCGATCAGGTGCCGGACATGCGCTTGGCGAGCGGACTCGAAGCCATGGATTACGCCCAGGAGCATATGGTCGTGCTGCGCGCACTGATGGCCACTCTGCGCAGCAACGTCGATTTCACGGGCGTGCGTATTGCCGTCTGCCTGATACTCGAGCCGAAAACCGCCGTGCTGCTGCGCGCCCTGCATGCGGCCGGCGCGATCGTCGGTGTGCTCGGCGGCCCGGATACGACCGACCAACGGGTGGCCTGCCAGCTGCGCGCCGAAGGCATCGTCGTCGAGGCTGATACCAGCTGGGACGCCCGGCAGACTCATGAGGGTGCGCTGCGGCTGCTCGACGAGATACGGCCCGACATCATCATCGACGACGGCGCGAGTTTCGCCCGTCTCGCCTCGCTCGAACGCCCTGAGCTGATGCGCGACCTAATCGGCGTGGCCGAAGAGACCACCAGTGGCGTGCGCGCTTTCCAGGCAATGCAAGACGCCAGCGAGCTGAACTACCCAGTGGTGGCAGTCAATGACAGCGCGCTCAAAACCAGCTTCGACAACGCGCACGGCACCGGAGAGACCTGCGTGACCACGCTGCAGCGAATCCTGGGCGAGCACGTTTTTGCAGGCGCCAAAGTCGCCGTCATCGGCTACGGTCCGGTCGGACGCGGGTTTGCCACGCGCGTGCGCGCGCTCGGCTCGCAGGTCACCATCTGCGACACAGACCCGGTGGCCTGCCTGAAGGCAGTGTTCGAAGGCTTCGACGCGCAGAATATCGACGACGCGCTGCCCACCGCCGATATCGTCATCTCCGCGACCGGCGTACGGCATACCGTTACGCTCGACCATCTCAAGCTCATGCGCGGCGGTGCCGTGCTGAGCGTCATTGGCGGCATCGCAAACGAGATTGCGCTCGATGACATCCCGGACTTCACGCCGCAGACCGGCCGCGAGCGTGTCGAACTGGCCGTGCCCGGCGGCCCGATAATCACACTCATCGCCGATGGGGATGGCGTGAACTACACCGTGGGCGGCGGCAACCCCATCGAGATCATGGATTTGAGCTTCGCCGTCCAGGTCAGCGCCGTGGCCTATCTGCTGCAGCATCGCGGGGAACTCAATCCAGGCCTGTTGCGGCTCGACGCGCAATCCGACCGTCGCATCGCGGCGATCGCGCTGGAGGCGCGTGGCTGCCATGCCAGCCACGCGCACGCGGATAACGGCTACGACTGGCGGCTGACACGCTTCGCCGAAGAGGATGCCGCGCGCAAGCGCGCACGCAAGGCAACCGAGGAATCCGCATGAACACGAACACAGCCACCTCTCCCGCCGCCAGCAGCGACCTTGCGCGCGAAGTCACCATCTATTCAGCCAAGCTCGTGATCCCCGTGACCGGGCCGGTGATTGTCGACGGCGCGGTCGCGGTGCACGGCGATCGCGTGATGCACGTTGGCAGGCGCCGCTGGGTGCTGGACGCAGTGAACCAGGAAAGCACGGCAGACGCAGCGATCAGCGAATGGCACTGGGACGGCGTGCTCATGCCCGGCCTGATCAACGCGCACACCCACTTGCAATACACCGGCATGGAATCGGTCGGCGCGGGCACATACGAGCATTTCCATGATTGGGAGCTAGCATTCAACAAGGTCTACGCGCTAGCAAAAGACAATCAGCCGTGGAAGCCATGGGCCTATCGCGGCGCGCGCATGCTCGTGGAAGCGGGCACCACGGCAGCCGCCGATATCGTCACCGACTTGCAGGCCTCCGACGCTTTGGGATCACAAGGATTGCACGGCATCTCCTACTGGGAGGTGATGGGCTGGCATAACGCCGAGTGGCAAGCCAAAGGTCGGCTCGAATTGCGCCGCCAGCTGCGCGAGATGAGCCGCAGGCGGCTGCCCAGCCTCGGCATCAGCCCGCATGCACCGTACACGCTGGAGTCCGAGCCCTTCATCGATCTTCCTGACATCGCCCGGCAGCTCAATATGCGACTGCACATCCATCTGGCGGAGACGCCGCTGGAGGCCGGCAGCTACCCGCCGGTGCTCACCACGTATTCCGGCGACGACTGGAACCATGAGATGTGGGACAGCTACCGCCAGCTCAAGGCAAGCGGCAAAGGCGCTTCCGCCATCCAGTTCGTCGATCAGCTGGGCTCGCTGGGCCCAGACGTGCATATCGCGCACGGCGTATGGGCCGACAAGGAAGACCGCCGCATTCTGCGCCAGCGCGGCGTCGGCGTGGCACTGTGCCCGCGCTCGAACCGCATCACCAACACCGGCAAGGACGCGCCGGTGCGCGAATACCTCGAAGAGGGCAATCTACTCAGCGTCGGCACCGATTCGCTCTCCAGCTCGCCCAGCCTCGACGTGCTCGACGATGTGGCGATGCTCTACGATCTGGCGCGCGAGCAAGGCTACACGGGTGACGATCTGACGCATCGGCTCATCCGTATGATGACGCTGGGCGGAGCCGAGGCGATGGGCATGCATGTGGGCGTTAACCGCATCGGGCAGATCAACGCAGGCGCCTTGGCGGACCTCGCTTTCTTCGATATCCCGACCGTTACCTCCTCGCCCGCGAACATCGAGGAGACCATCGAAACATTGGTGCGTCACGGGGCCGGAAGCAACCGCGCGACCGTGCTTTCCGGCAGGCTGGTGTACAACAACGGCGCATTCGGAAACAATGTCGGCAATGGTTCCAACAGCATATCTGGCAGCGCCAACGAGGCTGCAGGCATCGGCACGACACCCGCAGCCACAGCCACAACTCTTCCCAAGGAGCCGCAATGAGTATTCCTTTGAATGACATGAGCCCATTCGCTCGGGACACGGCGCTGAGCCTCGGCCTCGAAGCCCACCCAGAAGGCGGCTGGTACACGCGCGACTGGCAGAGCCCGCACACCGATTCAGCCAGTGGGCGCCCGCTGGCTTCGCTGATCTATTTTCTGCTGCCCGAGGGCGATGCGAGCGCCTGGCATAAAGTCGACGCCGACGAAATCTGGCTGTGGCATGGGCCAGCCGCAGTCACGCTGGAATTCGGCGGCACTGGCGACCAGCCCGAAGCCGACCCTGCGTTGCGTACGCGCGTTGTACTCGGTTCTGGGCTCTCCGGTGCACGCTTGGCCGGCGATGAAAACCCCAACGATCATAAAATCAATAGCCGAGCAACCTCTGCAGCGTCGTCCGCAGCACTCCATCATGCTCCCGCAGGCCATGTCATTGCGCGGGCAGGATGCTGGCAGCGCACACTCCCCGGGGCAGGCGACGCGCTCGTCTCATGCGTAGTCTCTCCCGGCTTCGTGTTTGAAGGCTTCACGCTCGAGTAGCGTTCCTCGCTGCGACGGGGCAGCTCACGCATGCCGCCGCAATACAACGTTATTCAAAACACAATCATGCTCAACTTATTCGTATTCACCATTCTGATAACCCGCTATCAGCGTTTACTATATGCGCGACGAATCATATGCAGCATCCATCGGCTACACTGATTTCGTTATCGCTTATCTTCGATACGCAACTACGGGCGGGGCATTTGCACGGTATACCACGCCGAGCGCCCCAGGAGAGAGGAAACATCATGATCGGGAAAGGCTCGAAAGGCTTCGTACGCACGCTGGTTGCGGGGGCGAGCATCATGGCCCTGGCATTCTCGGCGGCCTGTGGCTCGGGACAGTCAGCAGCGGGCAGCGGCGCGAAATCCGGTGATATCACGCAGCAGACCATTAAGCCCGGCAAACTCACCATTGCAACAGGTGAGCCAGCTTACGAGCCGTGGGTGATGAACGACAAACCGCAAAGCGGCAAAGGGTTCGAGGCTGCTCTGGCCTATGCGGTCGCGGGTAAGCTGGGCTTCTCCAAAAGCGATGTGGTCTGGACGCGCACGACCTTCGATACCGCAATCGCCCCCGGCCCCAAGGACTGGGATCTGAACATCCAGCAGTTCGGCATCACCCAGGAACGCAAGAAAGCCGTTGACTTCTCCAGCAGCTATTACAACGATACCCAGTCGGTGATTGTCAAGAAAGACAGCAAATACGCCGATGCGACGAGCCTGTCTGAGCTCAAGGGCGCTAAGGTCGGCGCGATGATCGGCACCGAAGGCTACGACTACGCCAAGAAGCTCATCACCGACGACGTGCAGACTTTCAACGACGATGCCGCTGTGGCACAAGCGCTCGATGCCGGGCAGATCGACGCAATGGTCGCGGGTACGGTCGAAAGCGTCTATATCGTCCAATCCGGACAGGTCAAGAACGCCAAGGTGATTGGCAAGGTTCCAGGTTCCCAGGATCATAGCGGCACCGGCATCGTGCTGCCCAAGGATTCCAAGCTCACCGCGCCGGTGACCAAGGCGATCGACGAGCTCAAAGCTGATGGCACGCTCCAAAAGCTGCAGGATACTTGGCTCGCCGAGTACACGACCGACCTGACCGAACTCGCGAAGTGATTGCGTGAGTGGGCACATGGATTCAGCAGCGGCCGCATTGAACGAAGCATATACTGTCAGCAAAGTCGAACTCGACCGGCGGGGCTTCCGGCACAGCCAGCAGATCAAATCGGTGATCACCAGTATTGTGAGCACGATTGTGCTGGCGGCTATCATCATTGTCGGGCTGGAGCTTTCACCCGGCTGGAGCCATGTCAAAGAGACCTTCTTCTCGCCTGAGTACTTCGTCAAATCTCTTCCCGACGTGGCCAAAGGCCTGTGGCTCAATGTGCGCGTGCTGGTCGTCGCAGTGATCGGCGTCGCAGTGCTGAGCACTTTGCTGGCGCTCATCCGCACCAGCCGCACACCGATCCTCTTCCCACTGCGCGCGCTCGTGGCGATCTATACCACCGTGATGCGCGGCGTGCCGATCATCGTCGTGCTGTATCTAATCGGTTTCGGCATTCCCGGGCTGGGCCTATTCGGACGCATCGACCCGTCGATTCTGGGCACGATCGCCGTGGTTATGGGCTACAGCGCCTATGTTTCCGAAGTGCTGCGCGCCGGTTTCAACGATGTGCATCCCTCGCAGCGCGCCTCGGCCCGCTCGCTGGGGCTCACTTCTGGCCAGACGACCCGGATGGTCGTCATTCCACAGGCGCTGCGCTCAGTCGCCCCAGCGCTTATGAACGACTTCATCTCCATGCAGAAGGACGTCGGCCTCATCTCCGTGCTCGGCGCAGTTGACGCTGTGCGCGCAGCGCAAATCGATGTGGCCAGCACCTACAACTTCACCCCATATGTGGTCGCCAGCATCCTGTTCATCCTGCTGAGCGTGCCGTTCATCGTACTCAACGACTGGTATTCAGACAGGCTGCGCAAGCGCGAGCTGAGCGGAGGGACGGTATGAGCGACATCGACGAAACAACGGCCACGGCGGCTTCAACGGTTTCGGCAACAAGTGCGGAGACTTCGGTAGCGGCGGCCGGCTCAGATTCCGCGGCAACTCCAGCGGCCGCAGACTCATCACTGCCCGTGCTGCGCCTCGACCAGGTGCGCAAATCCTTTGGTTCCGCCACAGTGCTTAACGGCATCTCCTTCGAGGTGAGGGAGCATGAAGTGGTCGCACTGCTCGGCCCCTCCGGTTCAGGCAAATCGACGCTGATGCGCTGCATCAACCTGCTCGAGCGCGTGGATGACGGCCAGATTTGGCTGCGCGACTGCGACATCACCGATCCTCGGGTCAACCAAGATCGGATTCGTGCGCGTATCGGCGTCGTCTTCCAGCAGTTCAACCTCTTCCCGCATATGTCAGTGCTCAAAAACGTTACGCTGGCCGCGCTCAAGGTGCTGCACTGGAACAAAGACCGCGCCAACGAGCGAGCGTTCGAGCTGCTCGACCGCATCGGCATGCGCAGCAAAGCGGACGCTTACCCCGATCAGCTCTCCGGCGGCCAGCAGCAGCGCGTCGCCATCGCCCGCGCCCTGATGAGTGACCCCGAATTGCTGCTGCTTGACGAGATCACCTCGGCGCTCGACCCGATGCTGGTGGGCGAAGTGCTCGACATGGTCTCCGAACTCAAGCAGAACGGCACCACAATTCTCATGGCGACCCACGAAATGAGCTTCGCCCACCGTGCCGCCGACCGTGTAGTGCTGCTGCGCCACGGTGTCATTGCCCAGAATGGCACGCCGGCCCAGGTCATGGACGAATCGCAAGATCCTGCGACCAAGGAGTTCTTCAGCCACTTTCGCGGCTTGTAAGGCAACATAGTTGCTCGGTATGCTCACAGCCACTCACGCGAACGTCGCCGCCGAGGAACATACGCAAGAAGAATGTCGGCGAGGTGGATGTGGTGAATACATAGGTGTGCCTGATGTTGGTCAGCTCGTCTTGGGCGCCGAGGCGAATGGCCGAACTACTCGCCGAGGAGCGCCTTGCTCTCTTCGACCCAAGCGTGCAGCGCGTCTTGCAGTGACTCAGTGCTTTCGAAGGTGATTTGCGGGCTGAGGTAGTTGGTGAACTCAACGCGCACTTTATGGCCATACAAATCGAGCCAGTCGTCGGCGATTGCATAGGGCTCGACCACACGCTCATTGAGGCCGGTTTGCTTGCTGTACGTGGGCTTGGTTCCGATAGAGATCGCGGCAGGCCAACGCCATGGCGAATGCGCGGACATCCGGATTTCCTCGCCGGCCCCGTCACCGCCCGCATCGCCCTGCGAAGCGGCTTCCCCTAGATCGACAAGCCAACCGGCGTACACACCATCAACCGGCACATAGCCTTCGACATCATCGCCCAGATTCGCCGTGGGAAAGCCGATCATTCGCCCACGCTGCTCGCCATGTACCACAACACCCTCAATGCCGTAGGGAATCCCGAGAATCTTGTTCGCATCCCGGACACGCCCCTGAGACAGCAGATAACGCACATTCGAAGAGCTCCACACGCGTACTTTGCGAGTTTGGCGCTCTTTGCTCCATGCGCGCAACTCGGCTTTGGTCATGCCCGCGGTCGGGTCGGCGGGCTCTCCGGGAACCAGCGGCGCATGCGGAACAATGGTTGCTGGGATGCGCACATAGCCAGGCCCACGGTCATCGACGACATCGAGCTCGAACACGCCCGTGGCCTGCGCAAGATTCTCAATGGCTTTGACATCGCCGGTCCGGTTTGCGCCCATGGCCGCATCCGACCCCAGCACGATCGTACGCATACCAAGCTTGCCCACCAGCTGGCCAAGGAAGAAACGGAAGGATTTCGCCGCAAATGCCAGCGAGTAACGCACGACCAGCACCTGGTCGACACCCAGCTCTCGCATCACTCGTATACGTTGGCCAGCGGAGGTCAACGCATCGGTATCGCGGAAATCGGGACCGGGTTCACTGTTATGATGCGTCGCCGCGTAGTGATGGACGACGCCGGGGCGCGGATCGAATATGATAGCCACGGAAAAGGATTTAGTCTTCTTGGCTAGCTCCACCACTCGCTCGATCACCGCGCGATGGCCCAGATGCATACCGTCGAAGCCGCCGACCGTGACCACGGATCTCTTGGAAGTGCTTAGCGTAGGCCAGTCAACCAGACCGTTCTCATCGGGTGTCAAAAAGGTGATATTCATAGTTCCTCATCATGTCTTGTTCCGGCGTCAACAATACCAGCGAATCAATCGGCGGGGAAGACTACCGCGGGCTTGGCGACGTCAGTGGTGGAGATAGCAGTGTGAACATCGGCAGCACTGCCACCGGCGTCGCTGGTGGCAGTGCTGGAACTCACCGGTTCGAGGAGCGCGACCACTTCGCCACTCGACGGTACATACGCCGCAGTAGTCGTTTCAACACGTACCGCAATGCGCCTGCCGAATCGCAGATCGCCCGCCTGTTCCTGTGTTATTGCGATAGTCGGCATAACGGCCTTCACGGCTTCGAGCATCGGCATCGAACGCGAGCGCAATTCATCAGCATCGCAGTCAAACACTGCCCTGTTGCGCGTAATCTCATGGCCTTCGCGGTCGATGTAGGTTCTGGCGACCGCACGAGCGGGAATAACCGTCGGCGCGGTGACGTCACAGCCGCCGATGCGGATGCGGCGCAAAGCAGTAAGATACCCTCCAACACCGAGTTCCTTGCCAAGATCACGGCCAAGGGCACGGATGTAGGTACCGGCCGAGCACGTAATACGCACATCGAGATCGATAAGGCTGCCGCGCGCCCTTGCTGCGCCTTGCGGTTCAGCCACCGAATCCGCCCGGAAAACGATGTTGGAAGCCGTGCCGGATATCGTACTGGGAAGCGACTGAGAACCCAAACGTGGAATCACGCCGAATACATGCCGCATATCGAGAACATCGAAAGCACTAACCATGATCGGACGGGCTTGCAGCTTGACATCCATGCCTTGCCGGGCGAGGTCGTAGGCGCGTTTACCGTCGATTTTAATGGCTGAATAGGTGCTCGGCACTTGGTCGATCGCACCGATAAAATGCTGATGAATGGTCTGCTCAATCGTTGCCTGATCAATCGCATCGCAGTCAGACAGCGAATCTCCTAGAATCGGCTTGCCTTCGGCATCATCGGTTGTCGTCGCCATGCCGAGACGGATCGTCGCCTCGTAAGTTTTGTCGTGCCCCACGATGACATTGAGAAGCCGAGTGGCGTGGCCGAATCCGACAATTAGCACGCCAGTTGCCATCGGGTCGAGCGTGCCGGCATGCCCAACGCGCTTAATATGCAGCATTGAGCGCACCGCAGCCACTACATCATGGCTCGTTACGCCCTTCGGCTTGTCAATGACGAGCAAACCGGAATCTCGTTGAGACCTCAACGGCATGCTCGGGTTCACGCCTCGTATGCCTGATCGTCGTAATCGTCACCGTTATCTTCGGCGCTGTCTGATTCGTCGTTGGATTCATCGGACCCGTTGGTTTCCTCTTGGTCGTCCAGTTCGTCAGCATCCGACTCATCGTCATGCCAATAGGGGTCGTCGTCTCCGGCATACTGCGCATTGGCGCGTACTTTGGCGAGCTCCTCGTCGCGCTTGCGCGCGGTGATGAGGATGTCTTCAATCTCATGTGCCTCGCTGGGCACCTCGTCGTACATGAATTGGAGCTCAGGTGTGAGTCGTAGCCCAGCTTTTGCTCCGACTGCAGCACGCAGCCGCCCCTTGGCCTGGCGCAGGGCTTGGGTAGCACGCTTGCGCTCTCCTTGCTCCTTGCCATCATCGCCCAGCTGGGTCCAGTAGACCCGGGCGAGCTGCAGATCGTTGGTGACGCGCACTTCAGTAATGGTCACATTGGCTAGACGCTGATCATGCAGCTGCGTCTCAATGGACGCAGCGATCACGCGCTGAATGAGTTTGGCGACACGCGCCGCGCGCGGATTAGTTCCCGCCATATCAATTCCTTAGATCCTATAAACCCAATAAATCCAAAAACAACCAGAGGGCTGTATCCCCCCCCCATAAGACGCCATCGCAAACCGTTCAAGCCTAAAACCGAGCGATATTCAATCTGTACAAGGGAAATTCTCTATACAAATCCTCAACGAGCTTTGTTGGAGAGAGGGATGTCGCCAGACCGTATGACCGGCCGAGCGGCCTTGGAGCGTGTCTAGCGACATCCCTCTCTCTAACAAAGCGGACGACTCGATAAATATAGTCGAACCGTCCTTAGCCAAAGCTACTGACGCTCAATCTCGCGCATCTCGAAGGTTTCGATGATGTCGCCAACCTCGATGTCATTGAACGTACCGAGGTTGATGCCGGCCTCAAAGCCTTCCTTGACTGATTGCACGTCATCCTTAAAGCGACGCAGCGAGGAGATCTCCAGGTCGTTGACTGTGGCGACGCCGTCGCGCAGGATACGGCACTTCGTGCCCCGCTTGACCTCGCCATCTTGCACCATAACACCGGCGATGTTGCCGAACTTGGAGGAGCGGAAGATCTCGCGGATCTCGGAATGCGAGGTCGTGACCTCCTCATACTCCGGCTTGAGCATGCCCTTGAGCGCGGCCTCAATGTCTTCGATGGCCTTGTAGATGATCGAGTAGTACTTGATCTCCACGCCTTCGCGTTCGGCCAGATCGGCAACCTGCCGGTTCGGGCGTACGTTGAAGCCGATAATAACAGCCTTGTCAACGGTCGCCAGATTGACATCGTTCTGTGTGATCGCGCCGACGCCGCGGTGGATGACCTGAATGCCGACTTCTTCGGAGACTTCGATCTTCATCAAGGAGTCTTCCAGCGCCTCCACAGAGCCGGAGGAGTCGCCCTTGATGACAATGTTGAGCATATCCACCTCGGACTTGGCGAACTGCTCTTTGAGTCCCTCGAGAGAGACGATCTTGCGGCGCTTGGCTAGCTGAGCGGCGCGTTCGCCTGCCTGACGCTTTTCAGCGATCTGGCGGGCGGTGCGGTCATCCGATGCCACGAGGAACAGGTCTCCTGCAGTGGGCACCGAAGTAAGTCCCAGTACCTGCACTGGCGTGGATGGCGTCGCCTCGTCCATCTGCGTGCCGTTTTCGTCCATCATCGCGCGGACACGACCATAGGAAGTGCCTGCCACGATGGCGTCGCCGACATGCAGCGTGCCGGACTGCACCAGCACGGTCGCCACAGCGCCACGGCCCTTGTCGAGGCGGGCTTCGACGGTGGCTCCACGGGCATCCATATCCGGATTGGCCTGCAAGTCCAGTTCGGCGTCGGCCGTGAGCACCACAGCTTCGAGCAGCTTGTCGACGTTCGTGCCCAGTTTGGCCGAAATGTCGACGAACATAGTGTTGCCGCCGTATTCCTCGGGCACAAGACCGAACTCGGTGAGCTGGCCGCGCACCTTTTCGGGGTTGGCGCCGGCCACATCGATCTTGTTGACTGCAACCACGATCGGCACATTGGCCGCCTGCGCATGATTGATGGCCTCAACAGTCTGCGGCATCACGCCGTCATCCGCCGCGACAACCAGCACCGCAATATCGGTCAGCTCGGCACCGCGCGCACGCATGGCGGTGAATGCCTCATGACCAGGGGTGTCGAGGAAGGTAATCTTGCGTTCCTCATTCTCGACTTTGACGGTGACCTGGTAAGCGCCGATGCGCTGAGTGATGCCGCCGGCCTCGCGTTCGACGACCTTGGTCTTGCGGATCGTGTCGAGCAGACGGGTCTTGCCGTGGTCGACATGGCCCATGACGGTGACAACCGGCGGGCGAGGCTGTAAATCCTCGTCCTTCTGCTGTTCTTCATCATCCAGATCAATGTCGAACTGCTGGAGCAGCTCCTTGTCTTCCTCTTCAGCCGAGACGATCTGGATGTTCCAGCCAATCTCCTCGCCCAGAATCTGGAAGGTGGATTCGTCCAAGGACTGCGTGGCGGTCGCCATTTCGCCCAAGTGGAATAGCACAGTCACCAAAGCGGCCGGGTTGACCTCGATCTTCTCCGCGAGATCAGAAAGCGTAGCCCCCTGACGCAGACGAACGATCTGCCCGTGGCCTGCCGGGATGCGTACGCCGCCGATGACTGGCGCTTTGATTTCTTCAAAATCATGACGCTTCGCAAGACGGTTCTTGCGCGACTTGGAGGAACGGCCTCCCTGGCGTCCGAATGCGCCTGCGGTGCCACCGCGACCGCGGCCACCGCCACGCGACGGGCCATTGCCAGTAGAGCCGGAGGCACCGCCTTGGAAGCCTCCCGAGGTTCCAGCGCCTGCACCGAAGCGATTGCCGCCGCGGCCCCCTTGACCGGTAGTGCCGGTCTGGCCGGGGCGATTATGACCCCACTGGCCTGGCCTTGCGCCTTGGGTTCCTGCGCCCTGGCCCGGGCGGCCTCTGAATCCACCTGGTCTACCGCCGCCCTGACCGGGCCGACCCTTGCCACGGCCATTGCCAACTGTGGGGCGAGCCATGGGGTGCGGACGCGGAATATCGCCCGGCGTGGGCGTATGCATGCCCTGCTTGCGACTGAACGGATTGTTGCCAGGACGAGGCCCTGACGCGGCATGCGGCCGCGGCTGTGAAGCGGGGCTGCCGCTCTGTGCCGGGCGAGGAGCCGGGTTTCGCTGGGCTGAATTCGAATCGTGTGCCGCCTGGTTCGCAGGACGCGCCTCGTTGCTGCGGTGATGATCCGAACGCTGCCCTGGCATCGGAGCTCCTGAGCGCTGCTGGCTGCGGTCACGGTCATGCGTCTCCATGCGACGGGAACCTTGGCTCTGCCGCTGCTGGGGCGCACTATGCGATGTCGATCTGGACGGACTGGGTTTAGCGGACGATCCGGGCCGGATCACGCCCTCGGCCCGTTCCTGGCTGCGGTCGTGCGCAGCAGAATGAGCTGCGTTTCGGCCGGCATTGGCGCTACGCGGCGTGGCGCCCCCAGGCGTACCTGTCGCGCCAGCACCCGGCTTATGGATATCGGCCTGCTGTGATTCCGATTGTGCGAAGGCATTTTTCAGTCGACGCACGACCGGTGCCTCAACTGTCGACGAAGCAGATTTGACGAACTCCCCCATGTCCTTGAGCTTTTCAAGGACAGCCTTGCTGTCAACGCCAAGGCCTTTGGCCAACTCATATACGCGCTGTTTTGCCACTCAGTTTTCTCCTAATTCCGGTGACCGCGCGTACATGCGCGGTCAGCTTTCGATGACGGCGAGCCTACTCTGTTTCATCGTGCGACCATGATTGTGTTACCTCGTCTCCATGCCACAAGGCGCATGCGGTGCACATGCGCTCGTGAATTACCGCATTCAGCATACTCGAAACGCTGGATTGCGTCCACGCCTATGCCTGTCAGTGCGTTGTGGGCGTATTCACCCGCAATGTTCGGTGCCGCAGCGCTAGCGGAGCTTATGCCTCAGGGGCATGCCGACTCTGCTACACGGAGCCAGCTTCACGCCTCGTTCTGCTGCACCCCAGGCTGAGCGGTGGACTGCGCGTCAGACTGTTCACCGGCCAGTTTGGCTGCGTGCGCCTCACTTGATTCAATACCGATCTTCCAGCCGGTGAGTTTGGCGGCGAGACGGGCGTTCTGACCCTCTTTGCCGATGGCCAGCGAGAGCTGGTCATCATGGATATAAGCGATGGCAGTCTTATTTTTCTCGCTGACGATCTGCACACCAGTGGCGACAGCCGGCGAAAGCGCCGACGCGACGAATTGCGCGGCATCTTTGGACCAGTCGACAATGTCGATTTTCTCCGGTCCGAGGTTCTCCATAACTGCGCGCACGCGGGCGCCTCCCGGCCCGATGAGCGCGCCTTTGGGGTTGACCCCTTCGGTGTTCGCATGTACGGCGATCTTGGTACGGGCGCCAGCTTCACGCGCGATGGCCATGATCGACACTGCTCCAGAGACCAGCTCGGGGACTTCGCGCTCGAACAGCCTGCGCACCAGCTCAGGGTGCGAACGCGAGACGACGATCTCGGGGCCCTTAAGGCCACGCGCCACGTTCACAACGTATACGCGGATGCGATCGCCATGGTGATAGCGTTCGCCGGGTACCTGTTCGCGCTTGGGCAGAATGGCCTCCACATCACCCACGGCGACGTGTACGTTGGCCGGATCCTTGGCGTCCTGCTGCACGATGCCGGTAATGAGCTTGCCGCGCTGGCCGGAGAACGCACCAAAAACCTTTTCGTCTTGCGCACCGCGGAACAGCTGTGTGATAACCTGGCGCGCCGTAGCCGCCGCCAAGCGACCGAATCCCTTAGGCGTGTCGTCATATTCCTCTCCCAGCCGGGGGGCGGGATGCGGATTGTCCTCAGTGGGTTCAGCCTCGATCTCATCGCGCGCCCACACGGTAAAAGTCCCCGCACGATCGTCAAGCTCGATGCGCGCATGTTTCGCGCTTTTCGGCGTTTTAAGATAGGCAAGCCGCAACGCCTCAGCAAGCGAAGCGTCCACTGTTTCGGCATCAATCCCCTGTCCAGCAGCCAGCTGGTGAATTCCCGTCAGGTCCAATTGCATGGTGCAAGACCTCCTATGAAGTTATTGAGCCGAGCGCTGCGCCCCACTTGGTCATAATCTCTCATTAGTGTAAAGGTCTATGCAGACACTTCCGACTTCCACCGTGCTCGGCGAACGCCAGTTGATACGCGCGATACCAAGCAAACACCGCATGACGCGCAGGCTTGCCAGCGTGCTCGCCATAGGCTTGCTGCTCTCGCTGTCCGCATGCGCGACCCCTCGGCTGGAAGGCCGCACCGAAGCCGGCTTACTTGCCACTGCATGCGGGCAGGCATATCAGCAAGCCCGCGACGCACAACACGCCATGACGGCGAAAGTGCCTCGCATGATGCGCCTTTTCGCGGCAGCTGCAGCAAGCAGGCATTGGATCGATGCGGCGGCGACCTGCCCACAGCGCTTCGACGAAGGTACGATTCGCGCGGCACAGGCTATGCAGCTTGCCTCAGCGTTGGCATCTTCCGTAGGGACGTCGTACATCACCTGGGATCCCCCACGCGGGGGGCTTGACGCTGTCACCAGTCTGAATGCCGATATACGCGCTCTTCAGGCCGTAGTCATAGCCGAGGATAGGGCCGGATTCGCCGTCGAGTTCCTTGCCGCACGCGCGTCGCCGCATGCCACGTTGGCAATCAGCGACGACCATAAAGCCACCGCTTCGCGCCTGTTCTCGCTGGCACGCGCTAGCTCTGACACCCTCACTGATCCCCGACGCAAAATCTACTCACTTGACCGTTTGCTCGCCAATCCCTCCTCGATGATCGACGAAAGCACCGGTCTCGAGGTGCCGACGATGGCGGCTGTTGAAATCAGCTGTGCCCGTGAAGAGATAGCCGCAGCGGATTCGGCAGAATTTGCGCGTACACCTGCCACGCGCAGCAGCCTTAGAATCCTCTCCCAGCTGGCTGCCTCACGCGCAGCTCGGGCGTTGATCTTCGGCTACCCATCGTTTGATGCCGCCTTGTTCTTATGACCACGCGGCATGGTTCGAGCACCCCACAACTGGCACGATTTTCGCCCGTCACCGTGGCACCGGAACTGTCGACAACCTTATCGAGCGCATTATCGTGGCTACAGGAAAACGAAAGCCCGGCAAACCGCTGATTCCAACGGTTCCCGGGCATATCGCGGATGAGGCGAGATTCGAACTCGCGGAGGGGTTCGCCCTCACACGCTTTCGAGGCGTGCTCCTTCGGCCGCTCGGACACTCATCCATATTGCCGTAGAAGGCAACTTGTTCATTATACGACGAAAGCCGAATCGCGCAAGCGCGCCTTATCCCGGCCATGTTGCATCGCCGTACGTAGACGTATTACCCACTAGGCACGATCCACACGATACCTGTCGTCGTATGCCACCCCACGATGCGGCACCGCATGCACCCGCCGCACTGTCGGCTCTACGCGGGCTGCTGCTCGTGCACCGAGGCATTGACTGACTGGGTCTGACGGACATTCGCGCCGGAGAAGATACCGATATCAAGCATGCAGTCGCGGTAGTCCCGGCCGTGGGCGATGGTAATATATTCGTCGTCGACCATGCGATTGTGCGTCGGGTCAAGACCGATCCACCGGCCGTCGTGGTAAATTTCGACCCACGCGTGCGTCGCGCCCTCCCCGCCAAGCAAACCTGCGATGTAGCGGGCAGTCATGCCCAGATGACGGCACACGGCGAGCATGGTGTGCGCATAGTCTTGGCATACGCCAGCGCCTTGAGCGAGCGCCTGCTCCGCCGTGGTGCGAATAGTCGTGACCCCGGGCGTGTATATGAAAGCTTGGAACACCTCGTTCATCACTGTTTTCGCTCGATCGACATCTGTGGCCCCGCTGTCCAAGCCATCAAGCCTGGTACGGCAGGCCGCAATCATTACCTCGATCGTAGGGCCGGGGACAGTCAGTGCCGAATCGAAGCGATAGAGCGGTTTATACGGCTCGGCCTTGGTATTTTCAGTGTCGACGAATGCGATGCCTTTGACCGAATACTGGAACACGTCATGTGCCTCACGAATGAATCCGGTTTTCACTACCGAATCGAAGGAGTCGATCGTCGTCTCCAATTCGGTTTCAGGTTCCATGCTGATTTCAACATCCACCACCTGCTGGCGCGGGCCGGAGGCTGGAACGCAGCGCAATTGGAAGCGGTGATCGGTTACGGGCGTGCTGAATGACAGCTTCGTCTCGTAATCAAACACCATTTTCTTCATCGATTCGGCTCCTCGGATTCGGCTTTTCGCAACGAAAGGTTCCCTTACATTAGCAGACGATACTCAGCGCCGCATGCACAACGGGCCCTACGGCCCGCGCAGATGGACCGTCTCAGGCTCATGACATGCGGCTATCCATATTCATGGCGTTGAGCATGCCATCTTCAGCCTGCCCGAGCACGGATCGGCCTTCGAAATCATGGCGAAGATCGTCCAGTCGCGCGCCCAGCTCCACATAGCCGCGCACCGGCATCTGCTCGCAAAGCCCGCCTATTCCAGCGGCGAAGCACTGCGGCAGCGGCAGACCGTCGAGCACATGGATATAGGTCTCCAGCTTGGTCGATGGCGCAGTCAGCTCAGCTGGCGCCAGCTGCAGCCGGGTGTACAGATCGAGGCGCTCGATGTATTTGCCGATGAAGACAAACGCTTTCAGCGTCTCGTCGATGTTGGAATCTTCTACGCCGCCCCAGAAAGCGAGCACATTGTCGTCGATATCGCGCTGCTTATAGATGTCTTCGGCGTTGGCGGAACGCTTCGCTGCGTCGGTGATGTTGCTCACCGCCAGCTCGATGTGCTGCAGCAACCGGGAGCCGAGCTCAGGGCGCAGGATCACCGCATTATCGAAAGCGCGCACGATGGCGCTGCGTACTGAATTGGGATCGCTGGCATCGTACAAAAACGAGTAAATGAAATCGTCGAAATTACCGAAATCCTGTGGCAAATCAAGCGCTTGCGCAAAGGGGCGGAAGGCGTCCGCATCCGTGTCCATCACACGGTCATAGCAGGGGAAGAAGCGCGCAAGGGTAGTGAAGGCACGCTCAGTGTAACGCCCGAGCCAATACAGGTTGTCAGCCTTCGACGCAGTGACAAGCGAAAGAGATTTCAGCTGCGGCTGCGAGATCAGACTGGCTGCGTCGGCTGCGGATACCGTCAGCGAGTCATCGGCCTGCCGGCTATCCTGCACCTGGCAGCCGCGAGACTGGACACCGTCAGATCCGTCAGATTGCCCGTTTTGCCGTTGGTCGGTCTGCGGGACCACCCCGTGCGACCCATCACTCCCACTTGCAGCAGCAGTTTTCAGTGTGGCTGGCGCCAGTACCCAGGTATCTTTGAAACCGCCTCCCTGAGAGGAATTGACGATCATCTGCCCAGGCTTCGACGAGTAACGCGTCAACCCCGAATACCACACATGCGTATTCTGCCCTGTCACTACGAAAGCCCGCAAATCGCATTTGCGCGGGGACCGCTCCCCGGTTCCTGGGTCGATCACATCGATGTCTGTGAACTGGATGACCTCTTGCGCGATGAAGCGGCGCGGCTCGCTTTCGATGCGCTCGGCGAGTGCCTGTCGCTCCGTCTTGTCAAGGCTCGAGCCGAAGACCACGCCGTAGCCGCCCGCCTCGCTCACGTCTTTGATAACCAGTTCGCCAATCCGATCGAGTACCTCGCGTCGATCGTGCTCGAACATCGGCATGTAGGTCGGTGCGTTGTGTAGGATCGGTTCTTCATTCAAATAGTAGCGGATCATGCGCGGCACGAAATAGTAGATCGCCTTGTCATCTGCCACACCGTTGCCCGGCGCGTTGACGATGGCCACGTTGCCCGAACGGTATACGGAAAGCAGGCCCGGCACACCGATCACCGAATCGGGGTTGAACGCGAAGGGATCGAGGAATTCATCCGACATTCTGCGGTACATGACGCCCACGCGGTGACGCCGGCCGGCGTAGTCCAAAAGGTAGAGCCGGTTGTCCAAGACTTCCAAATCCTCCGGAAATGCCAGCACTGCACCGATTTTCTCCGCCAGGTACGCGTGCTCGAAGAATGCGGAATTATAGCGTCCAGGCGTGAAAACCACGGCGATACCATCAGTGGAGACGAAGTCCATGGCCTTGCGTAGCAGGCGCGGGTAGTCGCGGTTGTCGCGCACATGCAATTGGCGGAAGAGCTTGGGATTGGTTCGGCGCTCGACATCCCTGGCGAACAGCGGATAGCTGGCACCTGAGGGAATGCGCAGATTGTCTTCGAGTACCCACCAGTGCCCATCCTCGCCCTGCACGAGATCTTCGCCGGCGATATGCGCGAAGATTCCTCCGGGAGGCGTCACGCCGTTGACCTGAGGAAAGTAGCCTGAAGACGTGTATACATATTCGCCTGGCACCACGTCGTCGGCGACGATACTCTTGTCGCTATAGATGTCTTTGAGATAGGCATTAAGCGCGTTGACGCGTTGTTTGAGGCCGGCTTCGAGTTGATCGAACTCATCGGATTCAATGATGCGCGGAACCGGATCGTACGGAAAGAGCCGGTCATGGTATTCGCCGTCTTTATAGACCCCGAATCGCACACCGTTGCGGCTTAATTCACGGTTGATCGCTTCCCTGCGATCGATCAACTCCCCCTTTAGTTGATGCAGCGACTGTGAGATCATGCTTCCGACTCCTCCGCGAATTGTGTAGTGCCCGATGTGTGCGCAGGCATGCTTCCTTGCGCTCTCTTCCGTCACGCTAAGCATCGCGTATTACCAGCGGCGTGTGGCAATGTTACGAACACGTCACCATCGGCATACTCAAGGCAGTGTGCGTTTGGCCCGGATGCGCTCAGCACGCGACCCCAGTTCGTGCTCGGGCGGGTAAGCGACATCTTCTAGCGTCAGGCCTTGCGGCGCGATGGGGCCAGTCGCGCCCTCGCGCACGGGGTGCGCCATTTTTTCGGCAAACCACTCCAGCGTTCCCTTGCCCAGCCCAATCTTCACGCAGGCGCCAGCCAGCGAGCGAACCATATTATGAGCGAAGGCGTCCGCCACGATAGTGAAACACACCAGGCCGGACTCGAGCGTTGGCGTGAGGTAATGCCGGCCGAGTGTTTGGCCTGATTTCGACCCCTGCGTATTGCCCATCCCATCAGATCTCTCTTCGATCAGCGGGCGCGAGCCGACCCTGCTCCACAACGCCATCTTCACCTCGCGTATTGTGGTGCCACCCGGATTCGGCGTAGCGAACGAGCCAAAATCGTGCAGTCCTACCGTCATCGCAGCGGCCTGGTTCATCGCGTCAACATCGAGTACGCCGTCGATCGCCAATACGAAGCCGCGCAGCCGCGGATCCAGCTCGCACGAGCCATCGGCTATGCGGAAGACATAGGTACGCTCCAACGCGGAAAACCGTGCATCGAAACCTTCAGGAGCCTCGCTGACAGCATGGATGGCAATGTCGTCGGGCAGACAATGCCGCAGCCGGCGCAGCAACGCTTCGGTAGCGGGTACGCCCATGTGCCCAATGCAACACGAGAGCGTTTCATGACGCACGTCGAGATGACATATCTGATGGCTTGCATGCACACCCGTGTCGGTGCGCCCTGCCACTACCAGACGCAACGGCTCGTCCGCGTCGCTGTCCGGCACACCCAAAATGCGGTGCAACGCGCTCTCGATCTCCCCTTGCACTGTACGTATGCCGGGCTGCTTCGCCCAGCCATGGAACCGGCCACCGTCATAAGCCAAATCAATTCGCAGTCTCATCAGCACTAGTATAAACGTGCGAGCCAGTGCTTCGCGCAGCCTTTGATACCTGATATGTTCGTACAGCCGCCTCGCCCATAGTCATCTCCTGCACTCGTCGAAGCATCTCGCGCGCCAACGCATTACGCATGGCAGCGTATTAGAACCGACAAGAATCGGCCTGCAGATATGACAAAACCGGCTGTCAGAGCACACAACTCTAACAGCCGGTTCGTTATCAACGCTTCAGCCGTAGCAGGCTACAGCGTCAACCGCTTATTCCCCAGCAACCTCTTCGGTTGCTGCCTTGTCTTCGGTGGCACCATCTGCATTGACCTTATCGGCCTCGCCAGTCGTGGTGGTTGCCGCAGAAACGTCGGCAGCCTCCTGAGCGACCTCAGCATCGGCAGCAGGGGCAGCGGTCTTAGCGGCAGCCTCAGCTTCCTTCACCACAGCCTGCTTAGCGCTCACCGGCTCGGTGACGAGCTCGATGATGGCCTGCGGCGCGGCGTCACCCTGGCGAGGAGCGATGCGAATGATGCGGGTATACCCGCCCTCGCGCTGTTCCATCTGTTCGGCGATCTCGGTGAAGAGTTTGTGGACAATGGACTTATCCCGGATCACACGCATCACACGACGACGCGAGTGCAGGTCTCCGCGCTTGGCGAAGGTGATGAGGCGCTCAGCCAACGGGCGAAGTCGCTTGGCCTTGGGCAGCGTGGTCTTGATGCGGGTGTTGGAGAACAGGCTGGTCGCCATGTTCGCAAGCATCAAACGCTCATGCGCAGGGCTCGAAGCCAGGCGTGGGCCCTTCTTGGGTGTAGGCATAATTACTCCTTATTGCCATAAGACCAGGTGGGCAACTGCCCGAACATCCGGCCCTAACGGCGGTTTGATGAATGGCTGCGCGTCACTCGTCTTCCGGCGAGAAGAACGTGCCCCCTTCAAGGTTGTTGGTATCGAATCCCAACGGCGAGGCCTTGAGCGACAGACCAAGTGTCTGCAGTTTCTCCTTGACCTCATCGATCGACTTCATACCGAAATTACGGATGTCAAGCAGATCCTGCTCAGTGTGGGCGACGAGCTCGCCGATGGTGTGGATTCCCTCACGCTTGAGGCAGTTGTAGCTGCGCTGCGTGAGATTGAGATCCTCGATCGGCACGGCAAGCTCCGGATTTGCCTCTTCAACGACAGGTGCCGGCCCGATTTCAACGCCTTCTGCCTGCGTATTGAGTTCACGGCATAGACCGAAGAGCTCCACAAGCGTCGAGCCCGCCGAGGCGACCGCATCGCGCGGCGAAATCGCCGGCTTGGTCTCCACGTCAAGAATAAGCTTATCGAAATCCGTGCGCTGTTCCACGCGCGTGGCCTCGACTTTATAGCTTACCTTGAGCACCGGGGAGTAAATGGAATCGACTGGAATACGGCCGATCTCGTCATTATCCGACTTGTTCATCTGCGCCTGCACATAGCCACGGCCACGTTCAACGGTGAACTCAATCTCGAGTTCACCATCTTCGGCGAGCGAAGCAATATGCATGTCAGGGTTGGCGATGGTGACACCTGCGGGAGGGGTGATATCGCCCGCAAGCGCCTCGCCCTTGCCGCTTTTGCGCAGATACATGACAACCGGCTCGTCGTATTCGCTGGTGAGCACGATACCCTTGATGTTGAGTAGGATTTCAGTCACATCTTCTTCAACCCCGGGCAGAGTGGTGAACTCATGCAGGGCACCGGAAATGCGCACCGAAGTCACTGCGGCGCCAGGGATGGAGCTCAGCAGCGTGCGGCGCAACGAGTTGCCGAGCGTGTAACCAAAACCAGGCTCGAGCGGCTCGATAACGAAACGCGAACGCTGCGGATTGAGTGTTTCCTCAGTTAGTGTCGGACGCTGTGCGATAAGCACTGTGGTATCCTTTCAGCTTTTGGTTAGCGGTGCACTCGCCGGTCAAAAGCGACTTTGGACGGATGGATTCTGGAGTGCTCAGACGCGACGGCGCTTGGGAGGACGCACGCCGTTATGGGCCTGCGGAGTAACGTCAGTAATCGAACCGACCTCGAGACCTGCGGACTGCAGCGAGCGAATAGCGGTCTCACGGCCAGAGCCGGGACCTTTGACGAAAACGTCGACCTTCTTGACGCCATGTTCCATCGCCTTGCGGGCGGCGGATTCCGCAGCCATGCCCGCGGCATACGGCGTGGACTTACGTGAGCCCTTGAAACCGACATCGCCGCCGGAAGCCCAGGACACGACGGCCCCGGACGGATCGGTGATCGAAATAATGGTGTTGTTGAATGTGGACTTGATATGCGCCTGCCCGACCGGCACCGACTTGCGATCCCGGCGACGCGGCTTGCGCGTGGCTTGCTTTTGAGCTGCCAACTGACCCTCGTTTCCTTGTAACGAACTATTTGGTTGCCCGGACGATGAGCGGCGTTGCACCTCTCGTGGCCCGGATCATGCCACCGTTTACTTTGTGGCCTTCTTCTTCCCGGCGACCGTACGCTTCGGGCCCTTGCGGGTACGTGCATTGGTCTTGGTGCGCTGACCGCGCACGGGGAGTCCCCTACGATGACGCTGGCCTTGGTAGCAATTGATTTGGATCTTGCGACGAATATCCGCATCGACTTCTCGACGCAGATCGCCTTCGATCTTGTAGTTGGATTCGAGATAGTCGCGCAGCGTAATCAGCTGCTCATCCGTCAAATCCTTCACACGCGTATCAGGATTAATATCCGTCGCGGCGAGGGTCTCCTTCGCACGAGTGCGGCCTACGCCGAAGATGTAGGTGAGGGCGATCTCGATGCGCTTCTCATTGGGGATGTCGACTCCGGCAAGACGTGCCATTGCGATTCCTTTGTGTTCTTCGCAGGTCTGGCACCAAGTCCTCCGGTTTCCCGGCCCGGGCCTGCGAACCCGAGGTTCAGCACATCATGTGCTGTGACTTAGCGTTATTTTATACTCTGTCGCTGGAGGTCTGCTCAGCCTTGGCGCTGCTTATGGCGCGGGTTGGAGCAGATCACCATGACGCGACCGTGACGACGGATCACGCGGCAATTCTCGCAGATCTTCTTCACGCTAGGGCTGACCTTCATGGTTTTCCTTTGTTTTGTACTGTTACTTATAACGGTACGTAATACGACCGCGGTTAAGATCATATGGGCTCATTTCCAAAACCACACGATCCTGCGGCAGAATGCGGATATAATTCTTACGCATTTTGCCGGAGATGGTGGCGAGCACGATATGCTTGTTCTCGAGTTCCACGCGAAACATCGCGTTCGGCAGTGCTTCCACCACCTGACCTTCGACTTCAATCACACCGTCTTTTGCCATGAGCCTCATTCCGTTCCTTGGCCTGCTTACAATGCGTGTCTGAAGACACACCAATTGAACAGTATACAACAAAATTAGGTGTAGCGACACACGGCGTGTTGCGACGCCCGATGCATCTGTTACCTCGCGTGAGAAAGCTCAACGCTATTCGCGTCAATCACCCGAGCTGGGCAATGATCTTCGCGCTAATCTCGTCAATGTCACCCACACCGTTGACCGCTACAAGCTCGCCGCGTCCTTTGTATGTTTCCAGCAGCGGGGCGGTTTGTTCTTCGTAGATTTTCAGCCGCTTGGCGATCGCCTCAGGGGTGTCGTCAGCACGGCCCTCCTGCTCGGCCCGCTTGCGCATACGATCCATCAGCACATCGTGGTCGGCTTCTAGGGCTACTGCATGGTCGAGCGGCGTGCCCAATTCCTCAAGCATCTGGTCGAGCGCCTGCACCTGAGCCGCGTTGCGCGGATATCCGTCGAGGATCCAACCGTTCTTGGTGTCATTATGAGCAAGACGATCCTTGACGATTCGGCTGGTCACCTCGTCGGGAACCAACTCGCCCTTGTCGGTATAGGACTGAGCTTCCTTGCCAAGCTCGGTGTGGTTCTTGATGTTGTAGCGGAAGATGTCGCCAGTGGAAATCGCAGGAATACCATAGTGTTTGCTCAGCAGAGCAGCCTGTGTTCCCTTGCCAACGCCCTGGGGTCCCATGATCAGCAATCGCATTTGTGTCCTTTTATCTGCATCGAATTGATTAGTTTTTTTCTCGCCGTTTATATCGCGCACGAGTCACATCCAACAGTGCAAGCTACTATGCTGCCAGCCTGTTCTACGCCACGGTTGAGCCAGCACCGAAAACTATAAAAACAGCCGCGTCTCAGCCTTCTTTGTGATCAGTGTGCTCGAAGAGAAAGCCGGTGTACTGGAACTGTTCGGTCTGTGCCTTGGCTTGGCGCAGGGTATCGAGTCCAACGCCGGCGATGATCAGGATTGTCGTGCCGCCAAAAGGCAGCCGCGCGTTAAGACTCAATGCCATAATGAGCACGGTGGGAATCAGCGCCACAAATAGCAGGTAAACCGCGCCAACCGTGTTAAGCCGGTTCATCACGTAGCTCAAGTAGCGGCTAGTCGAGCTGCCCGCGCGGATGCCTGGAATAAAACCACCGTACTGCTTCATATTGTCTGCGGTCTCGTCCGGATCGAAAGTGATCGCGGTGTAGAAGAAGCAGAAGAAGACAATCATGAGCGAGTACAGACCGATGTACCACACTGAAGTGGTGTTGGCCAAGTTTGCGTTGATCCAGCTGACCCACGACTGCTGGGTGTTGCCGAACTGCGCGATCAGTGTGGGAATGGAGAGGATAGAAGAGGCAAAAATCGGTGGGATGACGCCGCTCATATTAATCTTGAGCGGAAGATACGTCGAGGAGCCGCCGTACATCTTGCGTCCGATCATGCGCCGGGTGTACTGCACCGGGATGCGGCGCTGGCATAGTTCAACGAAGTCCACGAGAATGAGAATCACAAGCAGCACTGCGGTGACGATACCAAACTTGGTCCAGTTGCCGTTGGTGCCATTCGTGCCCCAACCGATCTCCCACAGCTGCGGCAGGAAGCCGGAGCATATGGACATGAAGATGAGCACGGACATGCCCTGGCCGATGCCTTTGTCGGTGATGAGTTCGGCCATCCACATGATCAGGCCAGTGCCACCGGTCATGACCAGTACCATGACGACCAGGTTCCATACCGAATTGTCAGGTATGACCTGGCCACACTGGTAATTGAACAGCGCGCCGGATCGGGCGGTGACCAGAATCGTGGTGGACTGCAGCACAGCCAAACCGATGGTGAGGTAACGCGTGTACTGCGTAAGCTTTGTCTCGCCCGATTGGCCTTCCTTATGCAACGCCTCAAAGCGTGGGATGACAACGCGCAGCAGCTGGATCACGATGGAGGCTGTGATGTAGGGCATCACACCCAACGCGAAAATCGACAGCTGGAGCATCGCGCCGCCGGAGAACAAATTCACCAGACCGACGAAGTTCTCTTGGTTCGATGATAGCGAGGAGACACATTCGCGCACTGTCTTGTAGTCCACTCCCGGGGTGGGGATGAACGAGCCAATGCGGTAGATGATGATCATGCCGAAGACGAACAGGATCTTGTTCCTGAGCTCTTTGGTCCTAAAGGCCTGGATTAACGTCCTCACCTGGGGTTTCCTTCCCTGAATCGTGCGTAGCCATACGCACCTCAAAACGGACTCTAGGGGTCGAGTTTAGCGTAGAGCGTCTACGTAGAACGCCTGCACTGCCCCAACCTCGTCACATCGACGAATGGCCCTCCCCGCATAATGCGGGGAGGGCCATTCGATTATCTTGCAGCATGTCCCCTGGACCGCTCAGTCCTGAGCGATGGAGCCGCCTGCCGCTTCGATTTTGGCTTTGGCTGAGGCTGAGGCCTTAACGCCCTTGAGCGTGAAAGCTACAGTGGTCTCGCCATCTGCGAGTACCTTGACCGGGTAACCGCGGCGAACCGCACCCTTGGCGATCAAGTCTTCAACGGCAATCTCGCCGCCCTTGGGGAAGAGCTCGGTGAGCGTTGCGATATTGACGACCTGGAACTCCTTCTTAAAGGGGCTCTTGAAACCGCGCAGCTTCGGCAGGCGCATATACAGCGGCAACTGACCGCCTTCAAAGCCCGGACGAACCTGATAGCGTTTCTTGGTGCCCTTGGCTCCACGGCCCGAGGTCTTGCCCTTCGAGCCTTCGCCGCGACCCACACGAATGCGATCCTTCTTGGCGCCCGCAGCCGGATGCAGATCATGCATCTGCAAGATGCTGTTTTCTTCATTTGCCATAATCAGTCGACCTCCTCGACAGTGACCAAGTGACGCACCGCGTGCGCCAGGCCGCGATTAGCCGGCGAATCCTCACGGACGACACTTTGGCCGATCTTGTGCAGACCGAGCGTGCGAACCGTCTCGCGCTGAGCAGGCTTCCTGTTGACCAAGCCACGCACCAGAGTGATCTTAAGCTGAGCCATCACTCACCATCCTTTGCTTCGGAGGCAGCCTTTTTAGACTGAGCCTCTTCGCGGGCCTTACGAGCCTCGGCTATGCCGGCAGCGCGAGCGCGCAGCATGGCATCGGGAGCAACTTCCTCGAGGGATATACCACGTCGGGCAGCGATCTCCTCAGGCTCTTCAAGGCTCTTCAATGCGTCCACAGTGGCACGTACGACATTCACCGCGGTGGTCGAGCCCATCGACTTGGTGAGGATGTCGGAGATGCCAGCGCACTCCATAACGGCGCGCACCGGACCGCCAGCGATAACGCCGGTGCCGGGTGCTGCAGGACGCAGCAGAACCGTGCCCGCAGCGTCATGGCCGATCACCGGATGGGTAACCGTGCCGCGAACACGCGGAACATTAAACATGTGCTTCTTGGCGTCCAGCTGGCCCTTGGCGATAGCCGCAGGAACCTCACGGGACTTGCCATAGCCTACGCCCACCGTGCCATTGCCGTCGCCTACCACCACAAGGGCAGCGAAGCTGAAGGTTCGCCCGCCCTTATGGGTCTTCGATACACGGTTGATGGTCACCACGCGGTCGAGCAACTCGTCGCCGCGGCTTTCCTCGCGACGGCCATGACGCTCGCCGCGACGGCCATCACCACGGCGTCCATTGCCACGCTGACCCTCACCGCGCTGGCCACGACGATCATCACGGGAATCCCCGCGCTGGTCATTGCCGCCCTGAGCGGAACCTTGGGTGTTCTGGGTATCTTGCGCCACTTGAGTTTCCTTTTCCTTCTCGCTCACAGTGCCAGACCTCCCTCGCGGGCGCCCTGCGCCACAGCTGCAACGCGGCCGTGGTACTTGTTGCCTCCGCGATCGAAGACGACTTCGGTGATGCCGGCGTCTTGTGCCTTCTTGGCGATCAGCTCGCCAACCTTCGCGGCCGCCTCAGACTTCGTGCCCTCAAAGCCACTGAAATCAGCCTGCATCGTCGAAACACTCACTAAAGTTTTACCTTGGGTGTCGTCGACAATCTGGGCAACCATATGGCGGTTTGAACGAGAGACAACGAGACGAGGGCGTTCAGCGGTGCCGGAGATGTGCTTGCGCAAACGGAAATGGCGACGAAGGCGCGCAACCTTCTTGCCTTTACCGAGAATCTTCACGCTCATATCACTTACCAGCCTTTCCAGCCTTGCGCAGGATGTGCTCGTCGGTGTACTTGATGCCCTTGCCTTTATAGGGTTCCGGCGCGCGCAGCTTGCGGATGTTCGCCGCGGCCTGGCCGACGACCTGCTTGTCGGTGCCCTTCACGATAACCTGGTTGGCGTTCGGAAGCTCGAATTCAATGCCTTCCGGTGGCTGCACCGTGATGGTATGCGAGTAGCCGAGCGAGAATTCGATACCCTTGCCCTTCATCTGCGCGCGGTAACCCGTGCCGATGATATCGAGCGTCTTGGTGTATCCCTCATGCACGCCCTTGACCATCGAGGCGATAATCGAACGGCTCAGACCGTGGTATGCACGAGTCTGGCGTTCGTCGTCGGCGGCGGTCAGGACAATTTCGCTCCCCTCGACGGCACCGGTGATGCCTGAGGGAATCGTGTAGGAGTCAGAGCCCTTGGAGCCCTTGACGGAGAAGTTCTGTCCCTCGATGGAGACCTCCACGCCCGCCGGAATGGCGACGGGGAGCTTGCCAATATGCGATGCCATGTTCAGCTCTCCTTTCTCACCATACGTAGGCGACAATTTCGCCGCCGATGCCCCGGTCGAGGCATTCCTTCTGAGTCAGCAAGCCGGTGCTTGTTGAAATAATGGCGATGCCGAGTCCGCCCAAAGGCATGGGCAAGGAGTCCGACTTCGCGTAACGGCGCAGTCCCGGCTTCGAGATGCGCTTGATGCCCTGCAGGGAACTTTCCCCGGTCGGGCTGTATTTGAGGGAAATCTCCAAGGTCTGTCCAACCTTGGCCTCCTTCGCGGAGAAGTCTTTGATATAGCCTTCACGCTTGAGGATCTCAGCGATTTTCGCTTTGAATTTGGAGTACGGCATGTCCACGGTCTCGTGTTTCGCCGCGCTCGCATTGCGCAGACGCGTAAGCATGTCTGCGATCGGATCTGTCATTGTCATTGTGGGCGTACGCCCTTTCTCGCCGTGGTTTCCGCCGAATCTAAGACGCGCAAAAAGCGTGCATCGATCCGGACGGACCTTCAGCGTCGATGTTTACCAACTGGACTTCGTAACTCCGGGCAGCTCGCCACGGTGGGCCTTCTCTCGAAGGCAGATGCGGCACAGCCCGAACTTGCGGTACACGGAATGAGGACGTCCGCAAACCTGGCAGCGGGTATAGCCGCGCACCTTGAACTTGGGGCTCGCGGCCGCTTTGTTCTTCAGAGCGGTTTTTGCCATATCAGTTCTCCTTGAAGGGGAAGCCCAGGTGCTTGAGCAGCGCGCTTGCTTCCTTGTCGTCCTTGGTGCTGGTCACCACGGTGATATCCATACCACGCTGGTGGTCAATGGAATCGGGATCAATCTCATGGAACATAGACTGCTCAGTGAGGCCGAAATTGTAGTTCCCCTGGCCATCGAACTGCTTGCCGTTAATACCGCGGAAATCGCGGATGCGGGGCAGAGCGAGAGTCAGCAGACGATCAAGGAACTCCCACATGCGTTCGCCGCGGAGCGTCACATAGGCGCCAATGGCCTGTCCCTCACGCAGATGGAACTGCGCGACGGACTTCTTGGCCTTGGTGACCTTGGGCTTCTGGCCAGTGATCAACGTGAGATCCTTGACAGCGCCTTCGATGAGCTTAGAGTCGCGAGCTGCGGCGCCGACGCCCATGGAGACAACGATCTTCTTGAGGCGGGCCACCTGCATGGGGTTAGAGTGCTTAAACTCCTTCTCCAGCTCGGCAACGATCTCCTCATTGTATTTCTGCTTCAGACGCGGAGTTGCTGGAGCTTCAACTGCTGTAGCGCTCATGCCAGCTCCTTTCCGGACTTCTTGGCCACGCGAGTGCGCACGGCCTTAACCTTGCCGTCACGTGCCTCTTCCTTGACTACGACGCCCACGCGCGTGGGCTTCTTGGTCTCAGGGTCGATGACCATCACATTGGAACGATGGATCGGCGCCTCGACGGAGACGATGCCGGCTTGCTGGCCCTGCTGCGTGGCGCGCACATGCTTCTTGACAATTTGTACGCCTTCGACGATCAGGCGGTCGTTGGAAAGCACGCGGGTGACGGTGCCCTCCTTGCCGCGATCCTTGCCGCGGATAACCTTGACCTGGTCGCCCGATTTGATCTTGGCTACCATTTCAGATCACCTCCGGGGCGAGGGACACGATCCTCATGAAGCGCTTGTCGCGCAGTTCACGTCCGACCGGTCCGAAGATACGAGTGCCTTTGGGTTCACGGCCAGAGCCGAGAATGACAGCGGCGTTCTCGTCGAACTTGATGTAGGAGCCGTCAGCGCGACGGTGCTCCTTGACAGTACGGACGACGACGGCCTTGACCACGTCGCCCTTCTTGACCGACCCGCCAGGGATTGCGTCCTTAACGGCGGCGACGATCACGTCGCCTATGCCGGCATAGCGTCGCTTCGATCCACCGAGCACGCGAATGGCCAAGATCTCCTTGGCACCCGTGTTGTCGGCGACATGAAGCCGCGTTTCCTGCTGAATCATTGATTCTCCTTAGCCGAGCTGGTTCTCCCCGAGCACCCTTGCGGGTGGCTCGCGGAGCCTTGCCGAACTTGTTACTTGGCGCGCTCGACGATTGACTCGACGCGCCAACGCTTGGTCTTGCTCAAAGGCCGAGTTTCCATGATACTCACGAGGTCGCCAACATGGGCGTCGTTGTGTTCGTCATGGGCCTTGACCGTGCGGGTTGTGCGCACGACTTTGCCATAGAGCGGGTGGGTCGAACGCTGCTCGAGCTCGACAGTGACCGTCTTGTCCATAGCGTCGGACACGACATAGCCGCGACGAGTCTTGCGGAAGTTACGCTCTTGGTTTTCAGCCATGCTTACTTCTCCTCGGTCTTGGTTTCGCTTGTCTCAGGCGCTTGGCTGATACCAAGCTCGCGTTCGCGCAGGAGGGTGTACATCCTGGCGATATCGCGCTTAACGGCCTTGAGACGGGCGGAATTGTCGAGCTGGCCGGTGGCATTCTGGAAGCGCAGATTGAACAGCTCTTCCTTCGACTTCTTGAGGAAGCCTTCGATCTCGTCACTGGTCTTCTCGTTGAGATTTTTAATGGTGTAGTCTGCAGTTCCGACTGACATCAGATGTCACCGCCTTCGCGAGCAATAATACGGCACTTCATCGGGAGCTTGTCGATCGCGCGACGTAGCGCCTCGTGAGCGATATCATCGGTAACGCCGCCGATTTCGAACATGACGCGCCCAGGATGCACGTTGGCAATCCAGAACTCAGGCGTGCCTTTACCGGAACCCATTCGCGAACCGAGCGCATGCTTGGTGAGCGGACGATCTGGGAAGATCGTGATCCACACACGCCCGCCACGCTTGATATAGCGTGTCATGGCGATACGGGCAGCCTCAATCTGGCGGTTAGTCACGTATGCAGGGGCGAGCGCCTGAATGCCATAATCGCCGAAGGCGATCTCATTGCCGCCCTTGGACATGCCACGGCGGGTTGGGCGCTGCTGCTTACGATACTTTGTTCTCTTTGGGATAAGCATGTGCGCTCACTCCTTCACTTCTGTAGCAGGCGCAGCGGCGGCAGCCGGTGCTTCGGCTGCTGCGGCCTCAGCTCCAGCATTGGGCTGGCTTGCGGGGCGCTGACCACGACGCGGGCGACGATCGCCGCCGCGGCGTCCAGGGCGGCTTGAGCCCTGCTGGGCCTGTTGCTCTTCGAACTCGTGCTCGGTCATATCACCCTTGTAGATCCACACCTTCACGCCGATGCGGCCGTAGGTGGTCTTGGCTTCGAAGAAGCCGTAATCAATCAGGGCGCGCAAGGTCTGCAGCGGAACGCGGCCCTCACGGTAAAACTCGGAACGACTCATTTCCGCGCCGCCGAGACGTCCGGCAAGCTTGATGCGAATGCCCTTGGCCCCAGCATGCATAGCATCCTGCTGAGCCTTGCGCATGGCACGGCGGAAGGTGACGCGGTTGGTCAGCTGCTCGGCAATGCCTTGTGCGACCAGCTGCGCATCAATCGCAGCGTTCTTTACTTCGAAGATATTGAGCTGAACTTGCTTGCCCGTAAGCTTCTCGAGCTTCGCGCGAACACGTTCGGCCTCAGCTCCGCGTCGGCCGATCACAATACCTGGCCGCGCGGTGTGGATGTCGACACGCACACGGTCGCGAGTGCGCTCAATGATGATGCGCGAGACGCCCGCACGCTCGAGGTCCTTGCTCATGGCCTTGCGGATCTCATCATCCTCTAAGACGAAATCACGGTAACGCTCGCCAGCCTTGCTGGAGTCCGAGAACCACTTGGAACGGTGGTCTTCGGTAATGCCCAAGCGGTATCCGAAGGGATTGATCTTCTGACCCATCTTTAGCGCTCTCCTTCCTTGTTGGCGACGACGACGGTGATGTGGCTGGTGCGCTTGTTAATACGAGCGGCACGTCCCTGCGCACGAGCGCGGAAACGCTTAAGCGTCACGCCCTCGTCCACATACGTCTCCTTGACATACAGATCGTTCTCATGGAACGCATCGCCGGCCTTATCGGCCTTGACACGTGCGTTCGCAACAGCGCTCTCCAGAGCCTTGCGTACCGGGGTAGCGGCGTCCTGAGGGGCGAACTTGAGGATGGTGATGGCCTGGACCGCCTGCTTGCCTCGGATGAGGTCGACCATGCGGCGAGCCTTGCGCGGCGCCACGCGGACGTGGCGTGCAATTGCTTTAGCTTCCATAAAGTCTTTACTCTCCTTTAGCGGCGTGCTTTTTTGTCGTCCCGCACATGGCCTCTAAAGGTCTTGGTCGGGGCGAATTCACCGAGCTTGTGGCCGACCATAGCCTCGGTGACGAACACCGGGACGTGCTTGCGGCCGTCATGGACAGCGAAGGTGTGCCCAATGAAATCAGGCGTGACCATCGAGCGGCGCGACCACGTCTTGATGACGTTGTGCGTGCCCTTCTCATTCTGCTCGTCGACTTTCTTTTGTAGGTGGGCGTCGACGAAGGGGCCCTTCTTGATGCTTCGAGTCATCTGCTCGACACTCCCTTACTTGCGGTTCTTACCATTCGGACGGCGACGAACGATCATCTTGTTCGAAGCCTTCTTCGGATGACGCGTACGGACTTCGCCCTTGCCCCACGGAGACACCGGCGGCTTTCCGCCACGGGTGCGACCGCCGTGCGGGTGATCGACCGGGTTCATGGACTCGCCACGGGTGATCGGGCGCTTACCTATCCAACGAGCGCGACCGGCTTTGCCGAGCTCCACATTGGCATGATCGGCATTGCCGACCTCGCCGATGGTGGCGCGGCAGCGTGCGTCTACGTTGCGAATTTCGCCGGAGGGCATGCGCAGCTGGGCGTAAGCTCCGTCCTTGGCGACCAGCTGAACGCCAGCGCCTGCAGAACGGGCTATTTTCGCGCCACCCAAGGGGCGCAGCTCAATCGCATGCACGATAGTACCGGTCGGGATGTTGCGCAGCGGCAGGTTGTTGCCCGGCTTAATGTCGGCCTGCTCACCAGTCTCGATCGCATCTCCCTGACCAATGCCTTCAGGCGCAATGATGTAGCGCTTCTCACCATCGGCATAGTGCAGCAGCGCGATGCGTGCGGTGCGGTTGGGGTCGTACTCGATTTCAGCGACCTTCGCCGGCACGCCGTCCTTGTCCCAGCGCTTGAAGTCGATGAGACGGTACTGGCGCTTGTGTCCGCCGCCACGATGGCGGGAGGTCAGGTGGCCGTCTGAATTGCGCCCACCGGTCTTGGACAGCTTGCGAACGAGTGACTTCTCAGGCGTGGAACGCGTGATCTCGGAAAAATCCGAAACAGAAGCGTTGCGACGGCCCGCACTCGTCGGTTTATATGTACGGATAGCCATAATGTAGTTCTTCCTTTGACTTTCTCGGCTAGCCCTCAGTTGCCGAAGATGTCGATGCTCTGGCCCTCGGCCACGGACACAATGGCACGCTTCTGGCTCACGCGCTGACCGAAGCCGGTGCGTGTGCGCTTGCGCTTGCCTGCGCGGTTGAGGGTGTTGACGTTCGTCACCTTGACTTTGAAGATCTCCTCGATGGCCTGCTTGATCTGCACCCTGTTCGCGCCGGACGCCACCACGAAGGTGTATTGCCCGCGGTCGGATGCCGCGTAGCTCTTCTCGGAGACGACAGGCTTGAGGATGATGTCATGTGCTGGCTTATGAATAGCGACCATGTGAATCAGGCCTCCTTGACGGTCGGCTCGGTCTTCGCGGCAACGAAGGCATCAAAGCCTTCCTTCGTGAAGACAATGTATTGAGCGGTGACCACATCGTACGTATTGAGCTGATCAGCGAAGATCACATGCACGGTGGGGATGTTGCGCGCGGAGAGCCATTCGTTCACGCTGTCGCGCGTCAGCACGAGCGTGGTGAACTGGTTCCCGGTCACAGGGGTGAGTGCGGCAAGCGCTGCCTTAGTGGATGGGGTGTCGGTAATACCTAGATCCACGATGGCGATGCGCCCGGCGTTGGCCCGATTAGATAGGACATAGCGCAAAGCGCTGGCCTTCATCTTCTTCGGGGTGCGCTGATCATAGCTGCGCGGAACGGGGCCATGTGCCACACCGCCGTGCGCCCATTGCGGCGCGCGGATTGAGCCCTGACGGGCACGGCCGGTGCCCTTTTGCTTCCACGGCTTCTTGCCGCCGCCGGAGACCGCGCCGCGGTTCTTCGTGGAATGAGTGCCCTGGCGGGCCGCCGCGAGCTGCGCTATAACCACCTGGTGGATCAGCGGCACGTGGGACTGCACATCGTCATCGCTGATACCGAAGATATCGGCAGGCGCTTCGATGGAGCCGGCGGAATTGCCCTTGGCGTCGGTGACGTTCAAAGTAACGTTAGCCATTGTTTCAGGCTCCCTTCACAGCGGAACGAACAAGGACGATGGCACCCTTGGGACCGGGAATGGCACCCTTGAGCGCGATAACGCCATTCTCCACATCCGAAGAGACCACAGTGAGGTTCAGCACAGTGGAGGTGACATGGCCCATACGGCCAGCCATGCGCTTGCCCTTGAGAATACGGCTCGGAGTGGCGCACGCGCCGACCGAACCGGGGCGACGCTCGTTCTTGTGCGAACCGTGAGTACGGCGATAAGACTTGAAGCCCCAGCGCTTGATGGTGCCCGCGAAGCCCTTGCCCTTGGTGGTGCCAGTGACATCCACCACAGTGCCTTCGCCGAAGAGTTCGGCGCTCAGCTCCTGGCCGGGCTCGAACTCGGCGGCGTTCTCCGTGCGCACTTCCGCAAGGTGACGGCGGGGAGTCACACCGGCCTTGGCGAAGTGGCCCGCGAGGGGCTTGGTCACCTTGGTCGGGTCAATCTGGCCGTAGCCGAGCTGCACGGCATTATAACCGTCGCTTTCCTCGGTCTTGACAGTCGTGACCACGTTGGTGGAGACATCGACGAGCGTGACAGGAACGAAGAATCCGTTCTCATCCCAGACCTGCGACATACCGAGCTTCTTGCCCAGCAGCGCGCTACGGTTTGCCTTTTGCGACATTTTTTGCGACATTGCGGTTTCCCCCTTCCCTACAGCTTGATCTCGATATTGACATCTGCAGGCAGATCGATGTGCATCAGAGAATCCACAGCCTTGGGCGTGGGATCCACGATGTCGATGAGGCGCTTATGAGTGCGCATCTCGAAATGCTCGCGAGAATCCTTGTATTTATGAGGAGAGCGGATCACGCAGAATACGTTCTTCTCGGTCGGCAGAGGAACCGGGCCCACCACAGTGGCACCCGCGTTCGTAACCGTCTCGACGATTTTCTTCGCCGATTGGTCGATGACCTCATGGTCATAGGACTTAAGCCTGATGCGGATTTTCTGTCCCGCCATTGCCGTCCGCCCTTTCTAGCGATTCGTTTACTGTTAACCAGTACTGTTTACCAGCCTGCTGAAATAAGGACACCGGCGTACGGGATCATCGGGTACGACCCCGCGATCCAACACATCAGTGTGCAGCTTGCGACGTTCACCATGTGCATCCACATCATGAACCCGCTGCCGCACCCGCTTTTTTGATTCCAATATGCGAGCCCAAAACAGGCAACTTCTCCATTAAAGCATTGAGGGGGTATTAGTGGCATCCGGGCGTGTCGTGCATTACCCGGCCATCAAGGGCGCTTCAGTGCCCAATGCAAATGGCAGAAAAGCTCCTGGCAGGCGGCAATCTACTCTTCCCCTCTCCTAGTGTTTTACATCGGACAAAAACGTGTTGGCAGACATCATGATGGCGTTTCTTTCTTGGCCAGACTATGGCGCATTGGCCGGATGACGGTGCTCGGTGTCGGTTCTATGGGCGGGGCGAATGCGGCTACCCGAAGCTCTTGCAACGATCCGGCACGTGAATGCTTAAGGTTTCTCGAAACATTCTGAATATCCAGTCGTGTATTTCGGTTTCTCTGACCAAACAATTTGAAATTACCGCTATTCCGTGGGCGCTGTGGCCATACACATCGCCTACAGTGCATGAAGCAGAACCGTGAGCGCTTGTTCGCGGCTGCGCCCAGAGAACGTGCCAAATACGGTGGCGAGACTGGCGCGCGTAATGAGACCTTGCCGCAACGCAAATTGGACGATCGGAAGCGACTCCTGCAGCTCATGCAGCCTCGCACAATCGAACAGCGTCTGTCTCAAACTCGTGACTTTGACTTTGTCGATGACCCGACAGCGCACATTACGCAGGCAATGGCGTTTTACCAGTCCGCAACTTTTGCCATGGCCGCGCCGCGTCGTAGCGACATGCACATGATCCAGCGGCCACGGCACGCTGCCTAGCGACTGCGCACTGCGAGCCGTCATTGCCGTTACCTCGAGCCCGTGCACCGCCGCAGCTGTCATGCCGCAGAACACCCAATCCGGATGGACAGCAGCATGCGAACGGATAATGTGCCGGTACTGTTCTCCTGCCGTCAGCGCATTCCAGTATTCCGCCCTGGCATAATAACAGCCATGCAACTGCACAAGCTCGCCGCAATTCGCTCGGTTTCGCAGCATCTTGCGTTGGCCGCCATCCTCAGCCTTCAGGCACCGGCCTTCTTCCTCCACCGCAGTGAATTTGATCTCGAGTTTCTTATTTCGTCTCATACCGCGACGCTATCGAATCCGCACCCACCTTACGTAGCGCACTACGCCAATGTGGTCAAAGGCTTGGTGCCTCGACACGCCGAAGTGAACTCGTATACGACGAATCCTCTGGCTGTTGCACAGCCTATGACTCCAAGGTTATAGACTGCGCAACAGCCAGAGGATTTAACTCGTCACGAACCAGATCGGCCCGATCCAAACCGGACGACCAGGTCGGGCATGTGATATCGCTCTTCTCAGGCTTCTTCGATCAGCGACCCTTGATGCCCGCTGGGGCCTGTACCAATGCGTCCGCAGCCGCGTGTTCGGAGCGCAGCCTGCGGCCTTCGGCTTGGGGGACGCCATAGTATGCAGCAATGGCAATGTCCTTCATATCTTCGATGAGAGGGACGCGCGGGTTCGCCGGAGTGCACTGATCCTCGTAGGCGCGCATGCCGATCTGATCGACGATGCTCCAGAAGTAATCCTCGTCCACGCCACAATCCTGAAAACTCTTGTCCATGCCGAGTTTATTATCGCGGTAATCCTCCACGGCGCGCGCGAGATTCTCCACGCCCTCCTGCGGAGTCAAGCCCGGATCCACGCCGATGACCCGTGCAAATTCGCGGTAGCGTTCGGGCGCCACGTACTTGTCGTACTTCGGCCAGCTCGTAGGCTCCTGCGGAATCGAGCCGTTGTAACGGATCACATAGGGCAGCAGCACGGCGTTCGTGCGGCCGTGGGCTACGCCGCACAGCGCACCGATGGTGTGTGCCATGCCGTGGCACATGCCTAGGAACGCCGATCCGAACGCCATGCCGGCCATCGTGGCGGCATTGTGCATCGTCTCCTGCGCCTTGATGCGGTGCTCACCGGGCGCGTCGTTGATCGAAGGCGCAAGATTGTCCCAGATCAGCTTGGCGGCGTGCAGAGCCATGGCATCCGTGAAATCGTTGGCATACACGGAGATATACGCTTCCATGGTGTGCGTAAGTGAATCGAAACCGGCGTCCTGCGCCAGCTTGCGCGGCTGCGTGCGGGCTAGTACCGGGTCGACAATCGCGACAGTTGGCGTCAGCGCATAGTCGGTGATCGGGTACTTATACCCAGTCTTGTGATCGGTGATGACGGCAAAGGGAGTGACCTCGGAGCCGGTTCCCGACGAGGTGGGAATGCATACGAGCCGCGCCTTGTTGCCCAGCGGAGGGATACGGAACGCACGCTTGCGAATGTCGAAGAACTTCTCGCGCACGTCGTCGAAAGAGATTTCCGGGTGCTCATAAAGCAACCACATAATCTTCGCGGCGTCCATAGGAGAGCCGCCACCTACGGCAATGATCGTATCAGGCTCGAATTCCTCGCGCATCATGGCCGCGCCTCGCTCGACGGTTTCGACGCTGGGCTCCGGCTCGACATAGTCGATGATGCGGAAAGTAACCAGATGCTTGCGCGCGCGCAACTGGTCGATGATTTTGTCGACGATGCCCAACTGCTCCATTACCTTGTCGCAGACGATGACGGCCTTGCGAATGCAATACATGTCACGCAGGTAGCGGATCGAGTTGGGCTCGAAATACGTTTTGGCCGGAACCTTGAACCACTGCATGTTGTTGTTCCTCCGTGCGATGCGTTTGACGTTGATGAGGTTGACGGCTTGGACATTGCCAGAGACCGAGTTACCGCCATAAGAGCCGCAACCCAGGGTAAGCGAGGGAGCGATCGAATTGTAGATGTCGCCGATGCCGCCCAAGGACGACGGCTGATTCCACACGATGCGGCAAGCATGCATACGCAGACCATATTCGCGCACCAGATCCTGGTTATTCGTGTGAATCGCAGCCGTATGCCCGGCGCCGTGCACAAGCATCTGCTCGCACATCTCGAAGGCCTGTTCCTTGTTTTGCGCCCGGAGCAGCGCATGCACCGGGCATAGCTTCTCCATGGTCAACGGCTCCATCTCACCGACCTCGCGACATTGTGCCACCAGAATCGTCGCGTCCTGTGGGATTTCGAAGCCCGCAGCGTGAGCGATGAACTGCGGCGAACGGCCGGGGACGACCGAGTTGAGCTTCGGGGTTCCACCTGAATACGCGATGCAGCCAAACATGTACTGCTCAAGCTTGGCCTTCTCCTCGTCATTGACGAAATAGGCTTTACGCCGTTTGAGCTCTTCGGCCAGCGAATCGTAAATATCGGTGTGGGCGATAATGGCCTGCTCAGTGGCGCATATCATGCCATAGTCGAAGTGCTTGGAGAGCACCAGATCGTTCGCGGCACGCAGCACATCGACATCGCTGTCGACATACGCCGGGGCATTGCCCGCTCCCACGCCGAGCGCCGGCTTGCCGGAAGTGTAGGCGGCTTTTACCATGCCTGGACCGCCGGTCGCCAAAATCGTGGCAATTCCGGGATGCTTCATCAGGGCATCGGTCGCGGCGATCGAAGGATGCTCGATCCATTGGATGCAGTTTTTCGGCGCTCCCGCCTCGACAGCGGCATCACGCACGATGCGGGCGGCAGCCACTGAGCACTGCTGAGCGAAGGGGTGGAATCCGAAGACGATCGGGCACCGGGTCTTGAGCGCGATCAGCGATTTAAAAATCGCAGTCGACGTCGGATTCGTGACGGGCGTGACGCCAGCGACGACACCGACCGGCTCGGCGATCTCATCGAGGCCGAGCACGTCGTCCTCATTGATGATGCCCACCGTCTTCTGGTTAGCCAGATAATGGGTCACATGCTCGCAGGCGAAGATATTCTTGGTCGCCTTGTCTTCCACCAAGCCGCGACCAGTTTCATCCACGGCCTTTTTCGCGAGCACGAGATGATTCTTGAGTGCCGCTATTGACGCTTTGGCCACAATGCGGTCCACTTGCTCCTGATTGAGCTCCTCGAACTCATCAAGTGCCTTCAAACCACGGGTTACGAGGCCGTCGATCTCGCGTTCGGGCGCGACCTGCTTCTCTTCGCGACTGGTATTGTCTGCTGCAGTGCTGTTCTTCGCGTCGGTCACTGGTATATCCTCCTTTGGAAACGGGCATACGGCCATTTCAAACATGGGCATTTCGGGCGTTGGGCGTCCAGTCGCAGAGCATGCATCTGTGACCTGCATCACAAATTATCGAATTGCATGTACGTTTTCCACGACTGCCGGATTTTGAGCGTGTCATGGGTGAAACCGATTGATATCTGTTCATTTCTGTACAACTTTTGTTATTGATACTGTACAGTTGCTATCAAATTTGATCGATACTGTTTCATTTGTCTCTGTGGCTATTGCAGCGACAACGATGTTCACGCTAACAGTTCACATCATCGCCCGCAAAGAGACAACGGACTCTACTAGCCCCATACAATGGGATCATGCGCAATCCCCCACTTCACCGTTACGCGACGAGACCAGGACTATATTTCACCGAGGACGGCGGCGCCGACGCTGTCGTCCGCTCCGAGACGGCCGATCAGATCTGGTTGTGCGTCTATGAGCAGGTCACCATACCTTCGGCCTTCTACTCCCAGTCCATCCGGCTGTTCGACGGCGCCGAGTCCGATTTGCTCAAGCATATTCACGCGCATGCGGTCACCACGCGGATCGTCGAACGGCTCGCAGTGCGCGAGACGCTGTTTCGTATGAGCGGGCCGAATTACGGGTTGTGGTATGTGCATCTGCCCAAAGCCTGGGATGGCATGCGCTACGGATACCGGGTGGACGGGGCTTGGGATCCGAAACATGGCGTGCGTTTCAACCCGTACAAACTACTGCTCGACCCGTACGCCAAAGGCGTCGACGGACGCATGCAGCTGACCCCGGCGGCGTTCTCCTACGCCTGCGATATCGTCGAAGGCTCGGTTTCCGGATCCTCCTTCGGCACGATGAGCACCGTGGATTCGCTGGGGACGATGCCAATTTCGGTTGCGATCGACGACCGGGACGACTCAAAACACGCCGAAGATCCCACACACCCGCATGTGCCCTGGAGCAAGACAATAATTTACGAATTGCATGTCAAAGGATTCACTGCCAACGCCCCATGGCTGCCCCAGCAATTGCGCGGAACCTATGCCGGCCTGGCTCATCCGAGTACACTCGCTTATCTGCAGGAGCTTGGGGTCACTTCGATCGAGCTGATGCCAATTCAGGCGAAGCAGGACGAACTACACGTACAAGAACGCGGCTCAAGCAACTATTGGGGCTATTCCACACTGGGCTTCTTTTCGCCCGAGCCATCCTACGCCACACATGCTGCACGCAACAAAGGCGCCAAAGCGGTACGCCAAGAGGTCATCGACATGGTCAAGGCCCTGCATGAAGCCGGTCTGGAAGTCATTATGGACGTGGTGTACAACCACACATGCGAAGGCGGACCGGAAGGGCCTACCATCTGCTGGCGCGGGCTGGACGACCTGTCATACTACCGGCATCAGCAGGGGAATCCCGGGCTGCTCGACGACAGCACGGGCTGCGGCAACAGCCTGGACTTTACCAACACTCATGTCATCACCTTCACCATCGATTCGCTGCGATACTGGGCCAAGCGCATCGGCATCGACGGATTCCGCTTCGATCTAGCGGCCTCGCTGGCCCGACTCGATGGCGAATTCACTCATCATCATCCGTTCCTATACGCCCTGCGCAGCGACATGCTGCTGGGCAACCTCAAACTCATCATGGAGCCATGGGATTTAGGCAAGGAAGGCTGGCGCACCGGGCAATTCGGACTTCCCTTCGCTGAATGGAACGACCGCTTCCGAGACTCAGCCCGGACGTTCTGGCTGAGCGGCGCAGCGAACGCAACCACCGGAGACCCTGTTGGGATGCAGGAAATGGCCACCCGGCTGTGCGGCTCGGCCGACTTGTTCGCCACTGAGCCAGGACGCGGCGCGACCTCGTCGATCAATTATGTCGCCAGCCATGACGGCTTTACTCTGAGCGACTTGACCATGTACTCGCGCAAGCATAACGAAGCGAACGGCGAAAACGGTGTAGATGGCTCCAACATTAATAACTCCGCCAATTTCGGCGTTGAAGGGCCCTGCGATGATCCCGCGGTAACAAAGAAGCGAGAACGGGCTGCGCTGAACATGCTCGGCACAATGCTCCTTGCGCTGGGCACACCGATGCTTTCGGCCGGAGACGAGTTCGGCAACACCCAGCAAGGGAACAACAATGCCTACTGCCAAGACAACGACGTCTCCTGGCTGCAATGGGACTGGCTCGGCGGCGACTGCGAGGCGCCGCAGTTGCAGCGGATGAGGACCATTGCGGAGCTTATCTCGATCCGCAAATCGCTGGATCTGTATCATCACGAAGAGTTTTTCACACGCCTGACCCAGCTGGGGCTGCTCAAACAGTCAAGCCGCGTGCAGTGGTTCCTGCCGAATGGCACCACACCGATGGAGCGCGACTGGTTCGACGTGAAACGCCGCAGCTTCGCAATGCGCCTGACTTCAGCCGATGAAGTAAACGTTCTGATCGTCGTCAATGGTGATGCACAGAATTGCCGATTCCAGCTGCCGCAAGACAGCGAATGGGATTGCCTGTGGACTTCGGCAGGCATCGACGCGAAGGCAGCGTTGCCCCGACATGCGGCGGGTTGGAATATTCCCGGACACAGCATCAGCCTCATGCGGCAGATTGCATAGTGCAGGCACGTCATGCCAGTGCATCGTGGGCATCGGTTCACACCCGCGCCCGCATGCACTTCGCGCCCGAACCGATACCGGCAGGTTGGCACAGCGAAGATTCGCGCCGTTGCGATGCTGCGGATCGACAATCGCCTGCCTTGCCAATACGATCCCGGGTGTTGAGCATAGCCACGTCAGGAAAATACTGAGGCTTATACGCAATTGACCCCCGTGAATCATCACGGGGGTCAATGGGCAGGTGCTGAGCTTAACGCTTCGAGAACTGCGGAGCGCGGCGGGCTTTGTGCAGACCGGCCTTCTTGCGTTCCACGGCGCGGGCGTCGCGAGTCAGGAATCCGGCCTTCTTCAAGGCTGCACGGTTCGCATCGCGGTCGATGGCGTTGAGCGCGCGGGCCACGCCCAGGCGGATTGCGCCAGCTTGACCAGTGATGCCGCCACCCTCGACGAGGACGATAGCGTCGAACTTGCCTTCGAGCTTAAGCAGGACGATCGGCGAATTGACCTCACGCTGCTGCAGACGGGAGGGGAAGTACTCCTCGAGCGCATGCCCGTTGACGGTCCACTTGCCGGTGCCCGGAATCAGGCGCACGCGGGCGATCGCTTCCTTGCGCCGGCCGGTGCCGTAGCCCGGTTCGATCGCGGAAGCGCCAGTGCCAGCGCCGGCATTGGTTTCAGTGCTGTATGAAGTAAGTTCCTCTTCGGTCTCGAGAACCGCGGAGTCGTTGGTGTTTTCAGCCATGTTTCTCTTGTCTCCTTTTCGGTTCACTTGGCCTGCTGCGAGACCTGAGTGATCTCGAAAGCTTGGGGCTTCTGGGGGGTGTGCGGATGCTCGGCGCCTGCGAAGACGTGGAGCCGATCGAGCTGCACCTTGGACAAGCTGTTCTTGGGCAGCATGCCCCTGATCGCCGTGATGACGATGCGTTCGGGGTTGCGCTGAAGCAAGTCAGAGTAGCTGTCGCGCCGCAGGCCACCGGGGCGCCCTGAATGCGTGATGAGCTCTTTGGTGCCCAGTTTGTTGCCGGTTAGCGCGATCTTGGATGCATTGACGATAATGACATGATTGCCCGAATCGGCATGGGGCGCGTACGTCGGCTTGTTCTTACCACGTAGCAGCGTCGCCGCCTGGGTGGCAAGACGGCCGAGAACCACGTCGGTCGCGTCGATGACGTACCAGTCGTGAGTCAGATCAGCTGGCTTCGGTGTGAAAGTTTTCACGAGTGTACCTTTTCTTATATTGTGTTCCGGGCCTCTCGCGCCATGGCAAAACGCCGCAGCGGGTTGAAGCCTCATTATCCGTGGGCTCCCTGAAAGTCCTCGATTGCGAGTGGGAAAGCGCTTTGAAGGACCCCTTAGGGAAACACAACAATCCTCAAGTGTATCGCTGACCTTGACTTCACGCAACACGAGGACACGCTATGCAGCAAACTGGCCCCTATTCGCGGAACAATATTCGATCAAGGCAATCAACCCCGCATGATCGCAGCGAGCGATTGCAGGCGCGGGTTGTCGAACAGCGACTCGAGCGGCACGACATCGCCATTCTCGTCGGCCAGCGGGATGCGCCAGTTCGGATATTCGTTGTCGGTGCCTGGCTGGTTCTGCGCGCGGCGCTCGCCTACGGCATCGGTGATCGACGCAGCTAGCAAGCGGCTTGGCGCAGCTTTGAGCGCCCGGTAGAGCGCCTCAACGACCTGCTGCTCATTGGTCTGCTCGTCGTCGATGAGCGCAGGATCGAGGAAGCCGTTGTCGATAAGCATCTGAAGCATCGCGTTATGCTCCTGCACAGCCTGGGCCTTGAACTCTTCGACCGGCACCGTGAGCAAACCGAGACGCTGGCGGATATCGACATGTTCATAGCTCAAATAGCCTGCAGCCGGCGGCAGATCATGGGTGTTGACAGATGCGAGCGCGTCACGTCGCCAACCGTCAGGAGCGTTGAACACGCCGTTGTTCTGCTCGAACCACTCGACCTCGCAGCCCAGGATACCGTGCCGTTCCAGCGACTCCTCAACGAATTGCGGCACCACACCAAGATCCTCGCCCACGATCACGCCACGCGCACGCTCGGCTTCGATGGCCAGCACGCCAATCATGATCTCGCTGTCATAATGAACATACGCGCCCTGAATAGCACAACGGCCCCGTGGGATCCACCACAGTCGGAACAGTCCGAGAATATGGTCGATGCGCACGGCGCCGGCCTGTGAGAGCATGCCATGCACCATGTCACGATATGCCTTATACCCCGTGTTCTCCAATGTGATCGGGTTCAGCGGCGGCTGGCTCCAATCTTGGCCCTGCTGGTTGAAGTAGTCCGGCGGCGCACCGACCGTCGCGCCGCGTGCGAAGCGCTCAGGGTTCCACCACACTTCAGAACCGGCCGGGTGCACGCCGACAGCCATATCAGACATGATGCCAATGTGCATGCCAGCATTCTTGGCAGCGTGCTGCGCATCTTCAAGCTGACCGATGGCTATCCACTCAAGCCAGCGGTAGAAATCGAGCGTATCGGGGAATTGCTCGCAGATCTGAGCGATCTGCGGCGAATCCTTGTTCAGCGCATGAATCCAATTGACCTTGCCCTCTTCAGGCGCACCCCACTTGTCGTAGCACAAGCACCACGTGGCGTATGCTTCGAGCCCCGGCCCCATATCCTGTTTAAACCAGTCGAAGCGAGTCTGGCGCACATTGCTGCGTTTGGCCTTGAAAATCAGCCAGAGCGCACGCATCTTCACCCGCCACATCGCGTCACGATCGATGAGCTGGGCATCGCCGTTGAGCGGTTCCACCTGATCATGGAGCTTCGTGATCTGCGCGCGCGTCTCATCGTCCAAGGAATCGTATTCCTCGATGTCTTCAGGCCGGATATACGTGAAATTCACGAAGCTGCGCGAGACAGGCAGATACGGTGACGGGGTGAGCGGCGAAACCGGCTCACCGGCGTGCAAGGGATTGACGAGCAGGAAGTCAGCGCCGGTTTTGCGCTTGGCGTTAACCAGCAGTGTCTTCAAATCATGGAAATCGCCCACGCCCCAGGACTGCGCGGAGCGAATCGAATACAGTTGCGCCATCCAGCCCCACAACTGTGCGTCCGCTAATGGTTGTATGGTCTTGACTTTCTGCGGGGCACTGATCAGCGTCGCATCCTGAGTACGCTCCCCGACGCTCACGTGTAGCGTGTGGTAGCCCATCGGCAAGTCCGCAGGAATCACGACGCAAGCTGAGGCCACGAATGACCCGTCCAACTCATAGGCCAACGTCCCATCGCCCGGGCCAATCTCGACCTTGCCTGCGTACTCTTCGCCATTTTCCAGAGTGATGTTCGCGCTGGGCACTTCCATGATGCCTATATTAACCGGAACATTGTTCTGCACACCTACGGTATGCAGCACTGTGGGAGAGACCAGACGCCGGTGGCGCGCGTCAAGCACAGTCTTCATGGATTGCGCGATCGCCTCGTCATTCGATGCGTCAACGCCCAGCGCCTCTAATACCCCGACGAGAACGTCATCGTCGATCTCATGGTAATCGTTTGATTGGCCGACGTAGCTGGTAGCCACCCCAAGTGTCTTCGCCAACCTGACCAGGGGGCGCGCCAGCCTCGTTTCGTCTTCGACCCGCTGTGGTTCGCTTTTCTGCGCCTGCGCCTGCGCCTGCGCCTGTAATGGTTCGACTTTCTGTGTCATTCTTCCATTGTAAGCCCTAGGCAGTCATTCTGCCGCGCGCGGCATTGGCCACTTGCTGCGAAGGATCTTGCATCAGCTGGCGCAGCATCGCTTCAGAGCAGTTCGGGTTGAGTGCCACTTCCCGCCGAACCATAGCGGAGAGCACCGGGGATGCATCTGGCTCGATTTCGATTCCCAATTTTCCAAGGAAATCAAGAGTTTGCGCGCCGACTTCAGGGTTCTGTGCGCCTTCCAGCCTCATCTTCCATGAGGTTTGCTTGTTACGCAGGGCAACATCGCGCACCTGCGAGTCGTCGTCCTTGGTGAGGCGGCCAGCCAGCCAGTTCTTGTCGTCAGCGTTGCCTGCCACAGCTTTGCGCACTTCGGGCACAGGATCTTGCGAGAGCTTGACCAACACGTTCGGGAACGGCATGGTCTGCGCCAGAAACACACGGTCTTCGGCCGGCGTGTTGGGATTGCCGGCAACCGCTTCGAGCAGTGCAGTCGCACGGGAGAATGCGGCCTGGTTGGCCTTGTCGGGCAACGGCCTGCGGGCGAATTCGCTCAATTCCGCCCTGTCAGTGGAGTGCCGCAGCCGCTCATACGAGTCGGTCAACGGTTCGAAATCGGTTGTGCTGTCTTTGGTGCGGTCGCCAGCGCGGCCATCAGCCTCAGGGACGCCTTCTGTTTCGCCGCCACTGCCAGTCTGCAGCGAACGCGCAGCTTCGGGCTCAGGCTGATATTGTGACTGCTGCTTTGCCTGTTGCGTGACCTGTTGCACTGGCCGGCTAATGCCCTCGCTCCTGATCTGCTGATTCGATTCCTCTGATGCACTCATGCTGTCCAGCATATCGCCTGCCGGGAGCATTACTCCGGAATAATCAGTTCAGTAACATCCAGGGCTTGAGGCCGCACTGCTGCGCTGAAGGCGTCGCGCACCTGCGCTTCGAAGCGTTCGGTCTGCTCCTCGGGCACCAGCAGTTCAAGCGTGACATGGTCAGCATATTGAGTTTCGCCGGGCTTCCCTCCCAGCGCCAAGAGGATGCGCTGCAGCGCGCCAATATGGCGATAGTCCAGCACGACTCGGTAACGCCGGCTACGTCGAATCACGCCGAACCGTGCGGTTGCGATCGCCATTGATGCTGCTGTCGAATAGGCGCGGATCAGTCCTCCCGCGCCTAGCAGCACGCCACCGAAATACCTAGTCACCGTCACCACGCAATCGGTGAGGCCATTGCCTCGCAACACTTCAAGGATGGGCCTGCCTGCGGTGCCCGACGGCTCGCCATCGTCACTCATGCGTTCGGACAACTGGCCGCTGCCGCCGCAAACGCATGCGTAAACCACATGCCGAGCCTTAGGGTGTTGGCTGCGTACACAATCCACGAAAGCGAGCGCTTCATCGAAAGCCGCTACATGGCAAGCGTCACCGATGAACTGTGATCGGCGCTCAACGAAGGCATCATGCGCCGGATCGCCCGGCGTGTCGAGAAGGGTTCTGACTATACTCTGCGTCATCACACGACCTTTCTGTATGCCGACTCAATCCCGTTTCGCGGGTCAATTTGTTCTTGTTTCGCCCGATTGTGCTGGTTCGCATGATCGCAAGTCACCCAACCGACAGCCCGCATTCAGCGCGACACGCCCAGCGGTGCCAAACAGTAGCCCACACGCCGAGCACACCCTTCGACACCGATAGAATTGCTATGGAGGCGGATGGACAATGGCGTACCTCCGACTCCGCTACATGCATCTGTTGTCGCTTTTCAACGGCAGGCCCAGCGTATCAGCTTGCCTTCATGCCGATTTGCGAAGTTTATGCCACTTTGGTGGCGTACACGCGGAAGCGTCGTGGCGTGACACGAATTGGGTGCACGTCGGCAAGCTCTCGGAGCCGATCAGATTGCTGCTCAACATCGAAGCCCGGCGCATCCCACGGCACGAGGCCGATATATGCCACTAGCGCCTGCACATCGCTGAATTCCATCGTCCCACGCCATTCGTCAACCACGTCTACGCGCAAGCCAAAGGACTCAAGCTCAGCTTTGAAATTCGCCGCGGAGACGTCGGGATACGCATATTGCGCACCAAACCAATCGTGAATCTCCGGATCATCATGGCCATCCACTTGCTGGGTAAAGAAATGCCCGCCAGGAGCCAGCACCCGCGCAATTTCAGCCGCATTCATGCCCTCGTGGCGATTCATGATGAAATCGGCAACGCCGCTTTCGAACGGCATCGCCATGTGCTGTTCGCTGTCATAAGCCCGCACATCGACACCGTAAGAAGCAAGTGCCTCGCGGGCGCGGGGAATATTCGCCCCCCATCCCTCGGTCGCGCTGATGACGGGAACGGGACAAGTGTAGAGCTGGCTGGCGTCCGTACTGTTTGCAGCATGCAAACGCCTCAGCAACGTTGTCAGCCGTTCGCCGCCGCCAGTTCCCATATCGATTACCCGCGACGCCGCGCGCATCTGTGCCAAACAGTCAGCGTCGAAGTCCCAGCATGGATCGTCGCAGGACAGCCGCCCGTCCAACGCCGAAAAATCCCAACCCACCATGACCGAATCATCATAAACCCGACGCAATTCATCAATGAATTCGTCGCCTAATTCATCACGCATGCCCGTCCTCCCATTCGGCCCTAGAGTCAAACGCTCACGCTTGAAAAGGGAGAACGGGAACCGCTGACATGCCAACGATTCCCGTCCATTCGCGGAGTCGGAGGGATTCGAACCCTCGAGCCGCTTAAAGCGACTAACACCTTAGCAGGGTGCCCCTATCGGCCACTCAGGCACGACTCCAGCATCGCGACGCGTGCGCGACGCAACAGCATTATACTGTACCAGCTCTAGCGGACTCGAAGCGCCAAATCTACGAATTGCCCCGGTGATCAGTCAAAGTCAGGCGGAAAAACATGGGATCTCGAGCACTGAGCCAATATCCGCGAGAGAACACTGAGCCGATAATCTAGGCAACAGCCGAGTGCAGATGAATGTGCGCCGTGCGGTGAAAGCCCGTACCAATACTGACGTCTCCGACGCTGCGCCCCAGGCATTGACTACCATAGAACCATGAGCACTGCACCGAGGATTCAAGCCGCCAAGCGCGACTGGGGGCACGACGAGTCCGGCTGCACAGTGCTGCATATCGATATGGACGCCTTCTACGCATCGCTAGAAATCGCGCGCAATCCTGCATTGCGCGGCAAACCGGTCATCATCGGTACCGGGCCGCGCTCGGTGGTTTCGGCGGCCAATTACGAGGCACGCCGCTACGGCATTAATTCAGCGATGGCTTCGGCACACGCCCGCCAACTCTGCCCGGACGGCGTGTTTCTGCCTGTCGATATGCTCTATTACCGCGCAATGTCGCACCGGATCGTAAGTGAAGTGTTCAGTGCGGTAACCGACCGTCTCGAACAGGTCTCGGTCGATGAGGCCTACATGGATGTTTCGACTGCGCTGATCCGCTGGCGAGCCCCAAGCGCCATCGGCGCGTGGATCCGCGGTCAAGTCGCTGAACGTTTCCATATCACTTGCTCGGTCGGCATCGCGACGAATAAACTCGTGGCAAAGATGGCATCGACCAACGCGAAGCCGGACGGCATGCTGCTCATTCCACGCAATCGGCAGGCTGAATTCGTACAGCTGATGCCCTTGCGTGGCATTCCAGGCATCGGGCCATCGCTCGAGAAACGGCTGAACAACTGGGGCATCAACAACGTAGCTGAGCTTGCCAAGCCGGACGAGTACACGCTGTCCCAGGCGTGTGGCTCTGCGGTCGCGGCACATACGTTGTTCCTTGCGGCGCGCGGACTCGACACGCGCGCCGTGACGGCCCGGGCGAGCGAAAAATCCATCGGTTCGGAGAGCACATTCCCTGACGACACGCGCGATATGCGCCGCGTGCGCTCATTGCTGCGACAATGCTGCGACGAGGTGGCCAGTGCCCTGCGGCGACGCAGCCTAGCCGCACGCACGGTGACAGTCAAGCTGCGCTATGCCGATCTGAGCTACGCGACCAAGTCGCACACACTGCAACAGCCCATGGACACGGCGAGCGCCCTGTATCCACAGGCTTGTGCGCTGCTTGCAGCGATAACCGGCCTAGCCGCAGACACGAGTGACGAGATACCGCTCCCTTGCGAGGTGCGACTCGCCGGCGTGAGCGCCAGCGGCCTGGAGAATGTTCATACCCTAGCCACGCAGCCATCGCTGTACGACCTACTTGAAGAGACCCAATCGCCTGACGGTGTGACAAGATCCGCACGATTGCGCGAGGCCGAGCAGGCACTCGACGCCGTGCGGCAACGCTACGGCAAGAAAGCGGCAGCTTTCGGGGCGTGATGCCGACACGTCAGTGACAACATACCCGCAATCTCATGCATCGACCCGGGGCAATGAATTATCGCCTGTCTTGCATGCCTCGACCGGAGGCGTCAGTTGTCAGCGCTGAGACGTCAACCGTGCAACAGCCATATCAATGGCTTCGTCAGTCGCGGTTGACGAGATGCGCAGGAAGTTCGGTGCACCATAGAACTCGCCCGGGCCAACGAGAATGCCACGACGCGCTAAGTCTTCCATGTCCTGCCAGCAGCCTCCCGACAAGGCACGCACCCAGATATACAGCGCCCCAGCCGGCATCTTTGCCTCATACCCATACGCATTCAAGGCCTTTACCAGCTTGGCGAGCCGCTGCTGATAGCGCCTGCGCTGGGTGAAGACTGAAGTCGTGTCGCGTAGCGCAGCCACCATGGCGGCCTGAACCGGCCCGGAGATGATCTGGCCTATTTGCCTGCGGTACACGCTCATATCGCCAATGATGCGCCTATCTCCTGCGATGAACGCGGCACGGTATCCTGCCATGTTTGACTGCTTGCTCAGCGAATACAACGTCAGAATACCATCGGCGCTTCCGGCGCATACGTTGGCGTTTAACGCGCTCGGCGAGGCGTCGGAACACCAGCTCATCAATGCGTAGCATTCGTCGCTGAGCACCACAGCCCCAATCTGGCGCGCCGCAACGACGATGCTGGTCAGCTGAGCAGCCGAAACCACCTCGCCGGTGGGATTGCACGGCGAATTGACCCATACTGCACGCACTCCGGGAACATTTCTCCATGATTCCACATCAGAGACGTCGTCCACTTTGAGCACGCCCGCACCGGCGAACTGCGTGCCGATCTCATACGTGGGGTAGGAAATGCGAGGTTGCACGACGACATCGCCCTCGCCCAGGTGCAACAGCGAAGCCATCAGGCTCACCGCTTCCTTGGAGCCGACGGTAGGCACCAAGCTGGCATCGATGGGTCTCAGGTCAATACCGCGGCAATTGAGGAACCAGTCGGCGATGGCGGTGCGCAATGCGGGCGAACCGACCGTGGACGGATAGCCGTGCGCATTCGGCGCATCAGCAGCGTCGGCAAGCGCCTTTCGCACGCTTTCCGGCACTGGATCAACGGGAGAGCCGACCGATAGATCGATCATGCCGCCTTCAACTTGTTTGGCGATGTTCTTGCATTCGTCAAGCCGATCCCAGTCATAGGGGGTCTGGAAGGAACGAAAACCCATAGGAGCGATTAGTCCTGACTCTGAGGCGGCAGCGCGGCGACCCGTGCAGGATCCTTGCCCAGTGGCCCCGCAGCAGCCGCGCCGCCCAAGTCGCCGACCTCGGCGAAGTAGCTGTCCGCCGCATCCTTGTACCAAGCCCATTCCTCGGGAACATCATCCTCGTAGAAGATGGCTTCGACTGGGCACACCGGCTCGCATGCACCGCAATCCACGCATTCGTTGGGATTGATGTACAGCGAACGTACCCCCTCGTAAATACAATCGACCGGGCACTCGTCCACACATGCCTTGTCTTTGACGTCTACGCAGGGCTGGGCGATTACATAAGCCATCAGCGACCTCCTTGCAGCGAATCCGATCGACGATACAACAACTGACTGCCCAGCGTACCCGCGAGAGCGGACCCAAGCGCCTGAAGCTTGGCGCTTTGCGGCTCAGGCAGCCAACAAGTCCATGCCAATGACGACCGGCTCAGGCACCAGCCGTATGCCGTATGCATTCTGTACGCCGTTGCGAACAGTCACAGCCAACGCAGCGATATCAGCGCCGGTCGCACCCCCACGATTGGTCAGGGCCAGCGTATGACGGCTTGACAATGAAGCTGGAGCGCCAGGAGCCAGACCATACCCTTTGTGGAACCCCGCGCGGTCGATCAGCCAAGCTGCCGAGGTTTTGACCGCAGGTGAGCCGTCGGCTGCAATCGCCGGGAAACGCGGCGCGCCAGCAGGCAGCGCAGCAGCCTCGGCAGCCGGCAGAATCGGGTTCATAAAGAAGCTGCCGCAACTATGCCTATCCCAATCGGGCCCATCAACGCCGGTTGCTTCTTTCTGTGCGGCGAGCGCCTCACGGATGCTCTCTTCGCGCTTCGTGCCGTGCATACCAGGGTTGGCATAACGACCGGCGTCTTCCAGCATGCCTTTGGCAGCGCGCACGCAGAGCACCGCCTCCCGGATGGCAGCGGTCTCCAGCCTGCTACCGACTGGCATTCCCAGCGCCCGTGCCAATTGCGTGTTGTTCACCACGCCGTGGCTGCAGTGGATGAGCCGGAACGTCACCGATAGGACGACATAACGAGGAGTGGGGAAGTATCTCGGACCGGGAATTCCGGGAGCGGCGTACATGCTGGTCTTTAGCGCCGATGAGCGGTAGGCAAACCTTAGTTCGGCGGCGGTCAGGCACTGCACGAGCTTGGTTTCGCGATCCCATACTTCAGCCGATTCCACGCTCGAGGCGACCTCTTGGCCGTACGCGCCAATATTCTGCACCACCGAGGCACCGACTGTGCCTGGAATGCCAGAAAGCCCCTCAACCCCAGTCAAGCCGAGCCGCACTGAGAAACCAACGAAATCATCCCAGTTGCAGCCTGCCTGCGCGTTGATGTGGACCGTGCGTTCACCGTCTTCGGCCGGACTCGCCTCATCGGGAACAGTGATCGACCGGCAGCCGTCGCGCAGCACAACCCCTTCGAAGTCCGAGTCGGCGACGAGCATATTCGACCCTCCGCCAACCACGCACAGCGGCATTCCGACGCTGTCGGCGTCCTCAACCGCCTCAATGACTTCCGCTCGGCTCGTAGGCTCTATGAAACGTGATATGCGGCCGCCAACCCCGATGGTGGTCAAGTCAGCGAAAGTTGGCTCATGAAAAGAGGCAAATGTGTTCACGATGAGCCATTCTAGCCAACCAAGCAAACGTCTGGAAACGCGAAAAAGCCCGACCGAAGCCGGGCTTTAATCAGGCAGTTCGCTGCGTAGGCTCCGCGCCTAGCCTCGAAAAGCAATGTATGAAGACAACGAAAGAGCAGGCGTCAACGGGTTTCGCGATGCGTGGTCTGCTTGCCACAGCGCGGGCAGAATTTCTTCAGCTCCAGGCGATCCGGCGTGTTGCGACGGTTCTTCGTCGTGATGTAGTTGCGCTCTTTGCATTCCGTGCACGCCAGTGTGATGCCTGGACGGATATCGGCGCTCTTGCTTGCCATTTCGTTCACCTCTGTAATCGTTGGTACTGGCTCACGCCAGTCTTTGTAGCGAGGAAGAGACTCGAACTCTTGACCTTACGATTATGAGTCGTACGCTCTAGCCAGCTGAGCTACCCCGCCAGAGAGCCTCGAGTGAGAATCGGACTCACGACCTCTTCCTTACCAAGGAAGTGCTCTACCACTGAGCTATCGAGGCGTGCCGGATAGTGGATTCGAACCACTGAAGTCGTAGACGGCTGATTTACAGTCAGCTCCCTTTGACCGCTTGGGAAATCCGGCATGCTGCCGCACGCGACTACAACCGCAAATTGGCAACTTGGCTATAATGGCACGATTGGCCGACATGTGCAAGTTTAAGACACGCCGTGTCGCTATCAATCCAGACGCTGACACCGGTCGCGGCAGTGCCTCGACGAGTGTCAGATTGGCCGTTAAATCCCTTGCGCCTTCAGCTGCTGGCAGACCTCAATGACCGTGTCATTGGCCTCGGGCTCGCCGATGGTAATACGGATGCCTTCGCCACTGAACACGCGCACCGACAGCCCGGCCTCGACGAATGCCTCGGCGGCTTCGTCGGTCGCCTCGCCCAACGATAGCCAGAAGAAGTTCGCGTACGGCTCGGCACACTCCCAACCTTGGACTCGCAGCGCCGCCACGACCCGATCACGTTCCGCGATGATCGATGTCACGCGCTCTTCGAGTTCTGCCGAAACATCCAGCGAAGCAAGCGCGGCGCGCTGCGCCACATCGCTCACTGCGAAGGGCACCGACACCTTGCGCATACCCTCGATCACGTCCGCAGCAGCGACCGCATAGCCTATGCGCAGACCAGCCAAGCCGTATGCCTTCGAAAACGTATGCGCAACCACGATATTCGGGTATTCACGGAACAAATCCAAGGCCACGCTGGTGCCCGGAGCTGTGTTGAATTGGAAATACGCCTCGTCGAAGAGCACGAGCACATCTGAGGGCACCGCCTCCATGACCCGTCGTGCGTCGGCGTCGCTCAAGGATGCCCCGGTGGGGTTGTTGGGGTTGTTGAGGATCACGAGGCGGGTGCGCTCGTTCAACGCGCCAATGATGCCATCGATGTCATGCGAGCCGTCCGGCAGGTTCGCCACCTGCGCACTGGCCGCGCCGGCGCCGGCCACGATGATCGGGTACGCCTCGAAGCTGCGCCACGGGTAGACGACCTCGTCGCCGGGGCCCGCGACCAAAGACACCAGCTGTGTGATGACCTCGCTCGAGCCACAGCCCAGCACCACGTTCTCCGGTCTGACGCCGTTTATCGCCGCTAGGCGCTCGACCAGTTTCCAGCCACGCATGTCGGGGTATCGGTTGATATGGTCCAGCGAGTATTTCTGTATAGCCTCGAGCACGCTAGGCAAAGGCGCAAAAGGATTCTCGTTGCTGGATATCTTGAAACTGCGGCGGCCGTGGGCCTGAGGGGCCGGTTTACCCTGCTTGTAGGCGGGAATGCTGTCGATGATGGTGCGATGCTTGTATGTCATGCGACCATCCTAATCCCTCCCTGCGGCGTTGGGACACTCCAGACATTGTCACCGGGACAGCGCGTATGGGCAATATCGGCCACACCCTTGTTTTCAGCCATGCAAGTAGCGAATCCGTCAGTAGTTTAGCTGATGGCCCACGTCGCCGCCGCCAGCCGCAGCACATTCTCCGAGGCGATGGAAACGCGGCCGTGGCCTGCGCCTCCAGATGCGGGCAGGGCCCTTCCGACTCGGTCGGATTCCGCGTGGACACGACGACATGACGCAATAGGGAGTAGGCAACGTGTACATCTCCCCTGGCCGCTGACGCGGCTCCTACGCATGGTTTCCACCATGGCCGGCTGGACTTTACCATTAGCATGGCTGATCTCATCGGCGAGAGCAGCATCGGGGGCAACTGGCCGAGATAAAACGCGGATATGAGAGCGCCGCGTCATGCGTGTCCGCAAGAACAGGCCACAATATACTTCGGCCCCGGAAGGCATGAAGTCAACCGGGGCCGAAGCGAACGCGAACCGTTGAACCGATCAGTTCAGAATGGCGAGCACGTCGCGCGAAGAGACGATGAGATAATCCTCGCCCTTGTAGCTCACCTCGGTGCCACCGTACTTGGAGTACAGCACTTTGTCACCGACCTTAACATCCATGGGGACGCGCTTGCCGTCATCATCGCGACGGCCCGGGCCGATGGCCAGAATTTCGCCCTGCTGGGGCTTCTCCTTGGCATTGTCCGGGATGAACAGACCGGAAGCGGTCTGAGTCTCAGCCTCAGCCTGCTTCACGATGATCTTGTCTTCCAACGGTGTGAGTGAGATCGACACTGTGGACCTCCTCTTTCTATGTGAGAGAAATCGATTATTCCCGCGCGAGGACACCGCTTCCAGGGCTGACGATCACTGTCCGCATCGTCCCGTTGCGCTCGTGCATTATCGTAGCGCGAAAATTAGCACTCTGCCAACTCGAGTGCTAACGCTGAGAGTGAAAAACTAGCCCCTCCGAAATGCGGTGCAGCGCGAAAACAGCACAGCCCGATGCGACGCACCGCAGCCGCTCGAACATCAACGACGATTCAGGAGCATGCCCTGCGGGCAAGCACCGCCTCGAGATTGCCTCCCAAGGAGTCTGAACTGGCATCGGGGATCTCGACCTCAGCCTCGACCTCAGCGTTATGGAAAGCCTGCGCATCGTTAAGGGCGACGTCCACAACGCCATCGTGCACGGCCGTGTCGGGCACCGCACTATCAGACGCATCATCCGCGATATTGTTTTTCAACCGTATCTCGCCAGATTCGCCACCGCCGTTTGCCGCCTGCCTGTCCGCAGCCGACTGATCAGGCACTGCCACGACGACCTGACGCGTCGATTTGATCTCCAGGCTTTCCGGCCCGTTCGCCTTAATGTCATTGCCGCCGCGGGCGGAGCCGAGCGAGAAGGAGATGAGATCCTGCTGCGAAGCCATGTCGAAAGCATCCAACGCATGCGTGGCATGCACCTGCTCGAGCTGCGATGTGGCATCGTCGGCGGCTTGGGCCGGTTCAATCTCGCCTTCGGCCGACTTTCCTGACGCGGACGCCGCATGATCAGCAACGGCATGGGCCGGCTCGCCCTGGCGCCGAGACAAGGCAGCAAGCTGATCAGCCTCGGATCGTTTCAGCGCGCGCCGGATCTCGCGCTGCTCCATAACATCGGTTGGCGCCTCATCCGCGTGCCCGAGCGTAGAAGACAGCTTTTTCGCCACGGCTGCTGCCTGTTCACTTTGTTTCGAAGAGCGCTCCGCGGCGGCCGACTCATATGAATTACCCACATCCACCGCATGTTCGGCGCTCGCTGAGCCAGATTTTGCCCGCGCTTCCGGGTTCTTACCGAATGCAGGATTCTCGCCCGCAGCAATCCTGCGCTCCCATGCCCTGGCCTGACGCGATGCGCGAATCCCGAAACCAACCACTACGATCAGCAACGCGAGAGGAACGAGTCCATAAAGCACGCTGAACCGCATCGCGAACGCAAGCCCGACCACAGCAAATGTGAGCGCCAGCAAGGCCATCACGAGCATTCGCCGGCGGCGGATCGCCCCGTGGCGTAGCCTACGCACCTCAGCGATATGGCGGCGCCTCATCTGCGAGCCTCGTGCCTGCGCTGGCTCCATAATTGCCCCTTTCATCGCTGACGTGCTGTCATCACAAAAACGAGTGCCGCTATGTTCGTCGAGCAGATGCAGCGACGGCGAGAAGCGGTCCTCGCGGTGTTCGATAACACGTTTCATGCTGCTGAGCGTCTTCCCAGGCAGCCAACCGACCATCACGATCACGAGAATCGCGAGAACCACGATAGTACTCACTGACTCGTAACCCATACGCCTAACAATAGAAGACTTTTGGACGATTAGGAACGATTGCGCCCGGGCGTGTCGGCCCGCGTCAATCGGCCGAGCGCTCGTTGAGCCGCGAGGCAAAGCCCTCCGGTGCATCTTCGGCCAACAAGCTATAGGTGTCGTGGTCACGCCAACGGCCGTCAACATACATGTATTTCGCGCGTATGCCCTCATGATGAGCCTGTAGCTTCTGCACCACACGACGAGAACGCTCGTTGCACGGCAACATGGCGACTTCGATGCGGTGCAGCCTCGGACCGTCCGGGTCATGCAGCGCCCAATCGGCCAACAGCGAGAGCGCCATCGGGGCTATCGCATGCCCGGCGTAGCGCTGATCCACCCAGTAGCCAGCCACGGCAGTTCGCATTGAACCGTAGCTGATGGCGCCAAGCGAGATCTGCCCGACGATGCGCATCTGGTATTCAATCACAAACAAGGCGCCAACGCCTTCGTTCTCGTCGCGGCGCTGGCGTTGCAGCCAGGCGTTGAAGCTCAAACCCGGCCCCTGCGTCGGATCCCCGGATTCCCAAGGTGCCAACCAGTCCCGATTGCGCCAGCGGACCTCGTTCCACTCCTCATAATCCTGCATGCTGAGCGGACGCAAGCGGATTGCCACGCCTGATGGCGGAGCCGCCAACTCGCGCGGCATCCGGATGGCACGCGCCTCAGAGCCGAAAGCCTGGCGCAATGACCGAAATAATGACACGCCATCATTGTGCCACCTATGATCGAGAGGAACACACCGCGAGTGGCAGCATCGTTGAGCATATGAGGAGACCGGCATGACACAGGACACGGGACAAGGTACTGGGCGTAATACAGCGCAGGGCACAGGGCAGATATTAGACATCACAGCTTCGAAACGGGCTCTGCGGCACTGCATGCTGCAACGACGCAGGTGCGTCGATGCCGCGCAGCGCGCTGACGCTGGACGCCGGCTGGCGAAGCTGGCCGGTCAATACGCGGCGGCTCTGCCCGCGCACGCCTTAGTCGCCGCATATGTATCGATGGGCACTGAAATCCCCACGCTAGCGATGATCGAGGCGCTGTTGGCGAGCAGACTGCGCGTACTGGTTCCCCGGCTTGGTTCGGGGCTGGAAATCGGATGGAGCGGGCTGAACGCCATATCCGATGTGTCCGAGCCGGAGGCGGACATGCCGCGCACCGCTTCCGGCGCACTGAGGCCCCGCGAGCCGAGTGGGGCAACACTTGGGCCCGGGGCCCTGCGTGAGGCCGACCTGATCATCGTTCCGGCGCTAGCCGTGGACAGCGCCGGAACGAGATTGGGACGCGGCGGAGGATGGTACGATCGCGCACTTCCCGAACGAAACACGAATGCGCGCATTCTGGCCGTGTGCTGGCCCTGGGAAGTCGTGCGCACGGCGCTGCCCAAACAGGATCATGACGTGCCTGTCGACGATGTGCTTCAATGGTGGGATTGACGGCGCCATGGCGTTCACAGCTGGCGAACCCTCGCGTGTCGGGGGCGGGACTAGGATGTGAACAGACTGGATTTCAGCCGAGTATCTGACGTAAGCCTGTGGAGGAAGACCGTTGCCAACCTATCATTACCGTTGCAGGAATTGCGGATATGATTTCACCGAATACCAATCATTCGACGATCAGCCTGTCACCGTATGCCCCGAATGCCATGAGGAGCAGGTGCGCAAGGTATTTTCCGCAGTGCCTATCGAATTCAAAGGACATGGCTTCTATCGCACGGACTCGGGAAGCGCCAGCAGCTCGAAATAGCGTTGTCTGCGCCTGACAGCCATATCTCATACCAGCAGAGACGCGCCCGGGATTGTGGATAACTCCAGGCTTTTGACCACATTGGTCGTTGGCGGTGGCGGCACGGAATTGATGCAGCTCACTATGGGCATATGGCGAACTTACTTCATATCCGTAACCGCAGACGGCGCACCGGCCCCTCACGAGTGACGCTGCGCCGCAGACGAATTCTGCTAGGCTTACGCCGCGTGCTGATAGCGTTGATGGTTGGACTGTGCGTACTGTTTGGATTGCAGGCTGTGCTTTCTTCGCACCAAACGCAAGATATCGTCGTGGCCGTCCATGCGCTAAAAGCAGGGGCACGCATCCGAGCTGCCGATATCACGACCCGCCAGATTCCAGCAGACGGGGCATGGTTTCACGCGGCACGCTCGTCAGCCGATGTCGTGGGATTGTATGCGCAGATCGATATCGAGGCCGGTCAGCCGATCGTCGGCACAATGGCCCGGGCGCCCCCGCTCGCACCGAAAGGCACCACCGTAATACGGGTGCAACTGGCCGGGGATCCGTCACGAATGCATGTGGGAGATACGGTTTCGCTCGCCTCCACCGCTGGCTGCGACGCCACGCAAGTGAACGGCGACGGCATATGTGTCATCGCAGAATTGGCTGTAGTCATGGGCCCGGCCGTTGAAAGCAGCGATGGCACGAGGGCATCAGTGCCACTCGCCCTGAGCCCACGCAACGCTACGCAGGCTCTGGCTGCGCAAGAGGCAGGTTGGCTGATGGCTGTAGCTCGATGACGACATTGCAAGCCGCCATGCGAACCTCTGGCAACGGGCAACCGACTACTGCTCTACTGGCCCCGTTCGCTGAACACCGCCCAATGTGGGGGCAACTCCCCTAAGATCCGCCGATCGTCGTCCACTTCGCGTTGGTGTTCAGTGCGCATGTCATCTGATTCGAGTTTCACACCGTCCGCGTCAAACCGCTCTGTGCCCTGCACGACCACACGCCTATGAGCACGGGGCACACGTCTGCTCGGATCGTATGCACTCATCGTTTTTCCCCGTATATGGCGCTAATACGTTCGACGACCCGGTCAACCTCCCTGTCTGGGTTCACGAAGGCGCCGACACTCCAGACATTCATCACGCTCCAGCCCAACGACTCAAGATCCTGCACGAGCACACGATGTCGTTCTCTGGTGGACTGGATCCCCATGAACCGAGCGTCGTCAGTGAGCACCGCGAGGGCGAACGGTCGGCCTTTCAGACCAATGACCAACGGAATGCGCATTCCATGCTCGAAACCATAGTCCACCGCCACGTCGAGTCCACGCGCACGGATGCGTTCGGCAAGATCGTTGAACAGCACATTGTCGGAAGTCTGCCGGGCTTCGGGCCGTACCACGCCGGATGACCTAACGACAGGCGATCCAGCTGCAGACGGCTGCGTCTCAGCGAATGCTGCACTGCGCTGCTCGGCCCATTGCAGCAGCGCCTTGAGCAAGCGCGGACCCTTCTGATGCAAGCGCTCATCATCCAGATCCTGCGAGCCGAATCCCGAGACGATGTCGACGTCGCGGTCGGCGAGTGCCAAGGCGTCAAGCAGCATGCCTTTACCCCCTTCGCCCTCAAGATAGCCGAACTGCTGCAGCAACCGGCCGTGCGAGGTCTTGGCATAGCACAGCGAGATAATCGCATCGTTGGCGCGGGCCCCAGTCACCTCGTTGATGCCGATAAGGCGCACATGCCGCAGGAATCTGCCTATTGCCGGCTTCTTTGCGGCTAGCGACTTGAGTTCAGCACCCAAACGGGTTCTGAACACTCCGGTCAGCGTAACGACGCTGAGCACATATCCAGCTGGCACGACGGTGAAGCTTGCGGCGCGCTGAGTGATGATCCTGATCACCTCGTCGATCTCCTGCTGGCTACTTTCCACCAGCCCGCTAGAGAGGACAGGAACGCCGACGGCCTCGATCCGGTGAAAAGCAATATGCCCTTGCATAGGCTCAGTGGTCACATCAACGCGTATGTCCCCATAACCATGCTCTTGTAGGAATGCTGCGAGCGCCGGATGCCGACGCACCGGGCGCGCTGTCGTGGGGACAGCGGGCAGCATGCCGATTAGCGCTGCGAGGCCTTCGGATGTGACAGTGTCCCGATGCGCTAGAACCACCACCTGCCGCACCCGGCTCACGATCGAAAGCAGCTGGGCGGAAGGCAGATGTGCTCCGGCGTCGATGATCGCAACATCACACAGCGGCGTAGGCTCGCTCATCGCAGCAAGCGTCGGCGGTGTCGCAACGACGATAGGTTTAGCGGCTGCCAGTATCTGCGGGTGGTCATGCCGGATGCGACTCAACGGTATTGCCGCGGAGCCGGCCAGCACCGTATGTAACTGGTTCGCCTCCTGGGTTCTGGAGAAGAGCAGGTCGCACAGGCGACGCATCGCCTCCTGGCGCACTTTAGGACCGATGGAGCGCACGTGCTCGACATCGACCTGAGCGAAGCGGTCGGCGGCAGCCTGCAGCGCAGAGCCATCTTGGTTCGAGATGATCGCGGAGGAACGAACAATATCCTCAAACACCGTGGTCCACCACGACAGCTGCAGCTCACCTTCCACCGCGTCGGTCTCGACATGGCGCTCACGCAGATCTTCGACCAACTCGCCCAGACCCACCCGGTCGAACTCTTGCTCAAGCGCGCACCGCTCAGGCAAGGTATCCAGCGACAGATGGTCCTCGTACAGCGCCCGGAGTCGCTGCTCAAGCGTATTGAAATCAAGCGCCTCAAGATTGGCACCTTGTGGCGTAGTGGCGAGCACGGTATCAAGGGACGTGATGCTGTCCATCAAGGATTCCTGCGTCTCGAGAATGGCGTCAAGTTTCGAGGGCAGCACCGGCCAGCCGCCATGAGGCACAAACAGACGCCACTGTTCGGCCTGTTTGGCGACCACTTTAAGCGCCTCATGCAAGTTCTCGACCTGCGCCCCAACACGCAGAAGGCCCTTAGCCTCCTTGACGTGACGGCGTCGCTCCCAGAATCCCATGGATGCACCTTCGGACTTGCGCAGCGCCTTGGGCTTGCTCGCCTCGATCATCGCGTCAATATCGCGTTCGAAAATCTCCGGTTGGAACACATCAAGCACCCGGCGCAGATTACGCAGCACCATAACCTGTCGGCTCCACTCCTGAGCTGTGGCCGGAATCGGAAAACCACAGGTCTGCACTGTCGAGGCGACCTGGTCGCGAGTGACCGGCAGAAGCTTTCGCAATACGTCCGCAACGCGCTGATACGCCTTCACAGCCTCGTCTTCGCTCGGCACGGAAGCCTTGTACCACGCCGTATCCTGCGGCCCGATGATGTACTCGCCCAGCTTACCGGCACGCCTGAGCCGCTGCGTCCATTCGTCCATATGCTCGCCAACGGCATGGGCAGCCGCTTTGCTCAGGCGCACATGCGTCGATGGGTGCGTAGGCAGTACAGCAATGGTGGCCAAATTCTGTATCGTTTGATATGCGGAGATGCCCCACTGCTCATTCACGCCGTGCAGATCGCCCAGATAGCGCGCCAGCCGCGATCTGACGCCAACCAGTTCGTCGGCAAGCTGATCAAAGCGCGAAACCTCGACGCCTGGTTGGAATCCGACCGCCTCGATGAGCTGGTGATCAAGACTTCGATTAATATGCTCGTCGGTTGCGTCAAGCACCAAACCGCCGAGCTCACTGGCATTGACCGCAGCCATAAAACGGCGCTTCTGCTCGCTGATGCACGGCGCGTAGAGCACGGAGCGCCCATTCATCACGCATCGCGAGGCGATGGCAGCCGACTCTCGCGCAGTGTCGCGTCCTGCAGCCACATCCACGAACAGGGATCTGCCTGCTGCAGCCATATTCGCGGCATAGCGCACGCTGTTGTCGACGTCTCCGATCTCGAATTCGTTATGCGGATCACCGTCAAACGGACTGTAGGGTAGAGCCGTTGCGTCGTTGAGCGAAGCGGCTGCGTCGGCGTCGCCTGCCAAGGCGTCCAGCACGACATTGCCACTGCCGCCATGCTCCAAAGCCGCAATGATGCTGCGCAACTCTAGCAATATCTGCGCGGAGGGATCAAGGAAGCAGCCCAAGATGATATCACGTTCAATATCAAAATCGGGGAAGACTTCGGCCGCCTCATCGGTGATTGCTTCAAACACTGCCGAGGTTTCAGGCGTGCCACTTTCATAGTTGGCACCGTCGAAAAGCGCAGACTCGTCCAGATCGACGCCTTGCTCGTGCAATGCCGCCACGAAGTCAGGGTTCAGGCGCACACGCCCCGTGAACCGTATCGTGGCGTCGGTCTCTCTGCCGTTCTTCTTGCGTACAACCTCGACCGGGTACATGAGTACCGGCACGCCACTGCCCTTCCATGTGGCCACGCCGACGATGAGCGACAGCGGCGCGAGACCGCTGATCCGCATCTTCGCCGACTGGTCGTCCAGCACGCGTTCGAGCCGACGCCCGGCAGCACGAAGCATGCCGGCATCGCGGAACAACGCATCCAAAGCCGCCTGGCCGCTGGCGAACAGCTGTGCCACCCCTGAGGGATGCGCATGAGTCATATCGAGCTGGGCGGTAAGCTGGCTTACGTCTTCGAGCGGCGAAGGCTTCAGGCTCCGGCGGTACTCATCGCGCCACCGGCGCAACTGATCGAGTCCTGACACAGGCCGCGCCGCTTCACTGCTTGCACTCATACCCACTCACTTCCCTACCGCAGTGCGGTATTCTTCGTATCCGGAATTCCTCGACAGCGCAGCATCGATATCCTTGTCACCAAGCGCGGAAAGCCAGGCGTACAGGTCGTCGTACAACGACGGGTTCATCGCCAAGAAAGGCAGCAACTGTGGGCGCCTAGCCATCTCGAACTGCCGCGTGAAATCTGTGGTGCGCCTCGCCTCGTCGGACGTTATGCCGTCTATCTCGACTTCTGGCTCACGTCTGCCGAAATCACCGCGGGAAACCCGTTCGAATACCGATCCGGGCTCGAACACCGGCTTGAACACAGCGGTTTCGTCCGCATGCTCATCGTTGCGGAAAGAATCGGCAGGGGCGGAAGCGTCCCCGGCTGAATTGGCGGGGCCTTGATTGCCGTCGGCAGAGCCGCTTTGGGTTGCACTGCCGTTGCCGGCTTCACGATTGCGTGACTCCCCTTCACTCGAGCCATCAGCCTCTTCGCCGCTGACGCTCAAGGGTAAAGTATGACTGCGCGAGACCTTGGAACCGAACACTTCGCGAATCTCGATCGCACCGTCGCTGGAAGCATGCACCTGCTGGTTGGCGTTGAAATGATCGCGATTGAGATCGCTGCGGCTGTCGTTATCGCTGTCGGCATAAGACTTCGCCACTTCGTCGGGCTGTTCCTGCCCGTCAGAGTGCGCGAGCTCATCAGAGTGCGCGAGTGCGTCCACAAACAGGTCGCGCGGAGCCCCTGCCTGCTGCCCGGGGCGCAGAATATTAATCGACATGCGTTCGACGACGTGTTGCGCCATCGGAAGATCATCTCCTGCGACATCAGTACGCGAAGATCCCCGGGAACTCTCAAGTTCGTCATTCTTGCCCGCATCACCAGACTGAACGTCAGTGCCCTGATTACCGTCGATCCTTTCACTATCAGCCGGTTCACCGCCGTCATGTGCGCCTGCATGGCCGTCGGCAGCAGATTCATCACCAGTCTCAGGAGCGTCTCCACGGGTATCGGCAGCGGCGGTCACGTTATCGCGCGAGTCGTCACCCGGGACAATGTCTATGTCGCTGGAAACGACCTCGGCTCCGTCTGGCCCGGCCTGCTCGCCAGAATCTTCGCCAGAGTCCGCAGCCTCCTGCGCTGGTGGGAAAGAGCGCGCCTGCGAAGCCTTACGATCGTTCACTTTGGCCGCGACCGTGCTTGCGGGCAGTGCGGTCGTAGGTTCGCCAGCCCGTAGATTGAGAATGTCGTCGACCGACATCGAAGCAGTCTGAGATTTGTGTCTGGCCTTGGAAGCCGCATGCGCAAAAAGATCCTCTACCTGGGGCTCGGGCGTCTTTTCGGCCTCGGCTATACCCTCCACCCAGATGAAATCAACCGGTACATCGCCGAACTGCATGCGTACTGGTGAAGCGGGAAGTGGGAAATCAACCCCGCCTTCCACACGCGTTAACGTGCCGTCCGCACGCACCACATACGTGCCATTGGTGGAATTGAGATCACGCAGCACCGCCGAACCGTTCGCGTCGACAGAAAGCACGGCATGCCGCTTCGACATGGAGCGGGATTTGTCCTCGATCTCCACGCGCGCGAAACCGTCGTCCGCCAAAACCCTGATTGGCTTGCGTCCGATCTCCACGCTACGCCCTGCATAGACCTCCGCCTGCGTACCATTGCCTTTGACGATCCACCGCTGTTCTGACACTGTACCGGCCTTCCTTTCACCTTCACGCCTTAGCCCATCACACGCACTATGTGCCATTGTGTCATGTTTTGTAGAGAACGTCGCGGATTACACCCGCGAATTGACAACTTTCGCGCATTCGACCCCCTGCTTCGACGCGTTACCAGTTCTTCGTGAAGATTGCCAGACATAACACAGAGCCCCATCGTCCGTGATCACTCACGGACGATGGGGCTCTGCAGCCTCTTGAGGTCATGCGGCCTACGCCGCACAGACTACTTGAGCTCGACAGTAGCGCCAGCCTCTTCGAGCTGAGCCTTGGCCTTCTCAGCGTCTTCCTTCTTGGCCTTCTCCAGGACGGCCTTCGGAGCGGAGTCAACCAGGCCCTTCGCCTCGGCCAGGCCGAGCGAAGTGATGGCGCGGACGGCCTTGATGACCTGGATCTTCTTGTCACCGATGGAGGAGAGGATGACGTCGAACTCATCCTTCTCTTCCTCGGCCGGGGCAGCGGCACCCGGAGCAGCGGCAACGGCGGCGACCGGGGCAGCAGCCTCGACGTCGAATTCCTCTTCGAAGGACTTCACGAACTCAGAGAGTTCGACCAGGGTCATTTCCTTGAACGCGTCGAGGAGCTCCTCGTTGGAGAGCTTAGCCATGATGGCTTCCTTTCTTTCGCGGCGACGGGGTGTATGTTGTGGTGATCCGTCGCCAACAATTGTGTTGATTTATTCATGCTGATCCGTCTTGCGGCGTGAGCCGCGACGAACGGATTCAGGCGGCCTTTTCCTGCTTTTCGCGCAGCGCGTCGATCGTGCGCACAGCCTTGGTGGGCAGCGCGACGAACAGGTAAGCGGCCTTGGCCATCGTGCCCTTGAGCGCGCCAGCCATCTTGGACAGAAGTACCTCGCGGGATTCGAGATCCGCAAGCTTCTGGACTCCCTCGGCATCATAGACGGTTCCATCAGCGAAACCGGCCTTGAGCACGAGAGGTTTGTTGACCTTGGCAAAATCACGCAGCGTCTTCGCAGCCTCAACGTAATCGCCCTTCACGAAGGTGATGGCGGTCGGGCCGGCGAGGCTCTCATCAAGACCCTCGATTCCAGCCTCTTTGGCGGCGATGCGAGCCAGCGTGTTCTTAGCCACGGAATAGGAAGTATCGCGGCCTAGCTTTTCGCGCAGATCGGAGATCTGCGGAACCGTAAGCCCGCGGTACTCGGTCAGGTAGACCGCATCAGCATTGCGGAATTGCTCCGTAAGCTGCGCGATCACCTCTGCCTTTTCGGGCCTTTTCATGGCGTTCCTTCCTATGTCGGCCATTGACTTAAGAAGTTCGGCGCACCTTGCCCTGCAGGCAATAAAAAAGCCCTGCACACAGGCAGAGCGAACACTTGCCGCAAGCGGCGGGCTCATAGTATTGCAAGAGCCATTCATCTCAACCTGCGCTGGCTTGGCGAACCAAACTTCGAGGGGTTTTCACCCCCAACCAACGGTCTGTGGTTTACAGTTCAGTTACTATACGCACGTGCAGGGACTTTCGCTGCCCACGCGACACGCCACGCAGAGCTACAGCGAGTCAGCGTACCGTTCGATGGCGCCGATAACGTCCTTCAGATAGCCGACCGAACGGCGCCAGTCCTCTGGCACCTCGATCGAATGGTTCGCGGCCAAGTACTCGTGCACATTATCAGTAAGCGCGTGAGCCCGCGCCGCGTTGTAATACCGGTCGGCTGTGCCTGCGCAGATGAGCGGCGCAGGTGGCAGCGGCGCCGACATTGCCGTTGACGTTGTCGCGTGCTCGCCGGGAACCGCGATGCGCTGGCCGCTTGGGTCGAAGGGCGCTGGGTTGAGCACCGGGGTCAGCAGCACCATCGGGGTGCCGAGTTCGCGGGCGTGCTCGTAAGCCAGCGTGGTGAGCGACTTACCGATGAGCAGCATGCGAGGACAGGGCTCCTTGGCCTCGGCAGCTTGTGCCACTACGGAATCACGCCATTCGTCGATGGAGGCTTCAATGACCGGCGTGACTTCGGAGAGATCGTCCTTGGTGTTGTGCACATCAAGCCGGTCGACGTGCCAGTGCAACTGCACAAGCATCTGCGCCGCCCAGTAGAGCAACGGCCGGTCGCAGGTATATCCGGTCCCCGGCATCACCAGTGCGCGACCATGAAGCGTCGCGCTGTCGGCGGGGTTGTGCTTCCACGGCTTGATGGCGTATTAGACGATTCCCGATGTCAATGTTCCCCCCTAGATATCCGCGACTGCCACGAATCTGCACCCTGCGGTCTTCTTATTGCGAATGTTTGATCTCACCGGCAGGCCATCATTCGCACCGCACGGCAAAATTGGGAGACGCGTGGATTGGAAAACATGCGCAACACACCTTCCAGCATATGGTCACATGAGCATATACCGACAACCCTGCCGTCCCTGCCGACGATTGCGCCTCCCTGCGAACGAGCTGCGGGGAGGCACAATCGGTATTACGATTTGCTGCGCACTGGCAGATTATCGCTGTGTCAGCCGAGTATCGCCATGGTGACGAAGTCAATGATGAACAGCGCGGAGACGGTCCAGATAATCGGATGGACCTCCTTGGCTTTCTTCTTGCAGACCATGACGATGCAGTACATGATGAAGCCGCCGGCGATGCCGTAGGAGATGGAATAGGAGAACGCCATGAATACGGCGGCGAAGAATGCCGGAACCGCCTCGGAGAGCTCGTCCCACTGGATTTCCTTGAGGCTGGCCGCCATCATGCAGCCGACCACAACCAGCACGCCTGCGGTCGCTGCGGCGGGAACCGCGGAGATGATCGGGGCGAAGAAGATGGAGAGCACGAAGCAGGCGGCGACGACCACGGAGGTCAGGCCGGTGCGGCCGCCCGCGCCGATGCCCGCGGCAGACTCGACGTACGTCGTGGTGTTCGAGGTGCCGAAGATCGCGCCGACCGAAGTGGCGATGGAATCAGAGAAGAGCGCCTTATCCATCTTGGAGCTGAAGCCGGATCCGTTCTCCAACGCCTTCTCATCAGCCTCGGAGAAGATGCCAGTGCGGCGGCCGGTACCGATGAAGGTGCCGAGCGTGTCGAAGGTATCGGACATCGAGAACGCGAAGATCGTCACGATGACGAGCGGAAGCCGAGACGGATCGGCGAACAGCGCAGGGAACCCCTTTGACGTGAAGATCGCGCCGAAGGTCTGCGGCAGCTCGGAGAAAGTCTGGCTGAAGGACTGCATGTTGGCCGTCGTGGTCAATCCCATGGGGATGCCGATGATGGCAGTCGCCGCGATGGAGATGAGCATCGCGCCCTTGATTCCCAGCACGTTGAGCACGATTGCGAGCACCAGGCCGATGAGGAAGAGCCACAGCACCGGCTGATTCATCGTTGAGAGCGAAGGAACACCAGATTTGAAGTTGACGAAGCCGACATTAAGCATGCCGACGTAGGCGATAAACAGGCCGATGCCGCCGCCGATCGCATGCTGCAGCGGTTCGGGAATGGCCTCGATGATCATCTTGCGGATTTTGGTGACGGTGATGAGGATATTGATCAGGCCGCACAGGAACACCATGCACATGGTCTCCTGCCAGGAGAACTTCAATCCAAGGCAGACCGTGTACGTGAAGAAGGCGTTGAGGCCCATGCCAGCAGCCTGTGCATACGGGACATTGGCGAACAGTCCCATGACGAGGGTGCCGATGACTGCGGCGATGATGGTCGCCAGAAAAACGCCACCCCAAGGCATGCCTGTTTTGCTCAGGATCTGCGGGTTAACAATGATGATGTACGACATCGCGAAGAACGTGGTCAGGCCAGCCACGATCTCAGTGGAGACCGTGGTGCCGTTCTCCTTCAAATGGAAGAAATGTTCCATTGCTGCTCTCTGCTCCTTGGTTTACGCACGGCTAAACCGTGCCGAGGTTACTGCGACTCGTCCGCTTGAAGCGAACAGAAGCGACCATAGCACCGGGAGGAGTCAGAAGTATTACATGCACCTGCCAGAGTTCTTTCATGATGGACGGCCCAGTAGGGCTGTTCATGGCAACGCACTATACGAGGGCACGTCGCTGTGCGCTGTCCGTCCGGCGCTTATGCGACCGGACACTGATCGATTGCGGCTGTTAGAGCGCACAACGGGCAGTCTAACAGCCGCGAGATCACCCAAATCTACCAGAAATGTAGCGCTCGGCTTCTTCGTTCTGCGGGTTGTTGAACATCGTGGTAGTGTCCGCGAAATAGGTCAGGTGGCCAGGCTGGCCCACGGCCTTGAGATTGAAGAAAGCGGTGTAATCAGCAATGCGGGCAGCCTGCTGCATGTTGTGGGTCACAATCACAATCGTGTAGTCGTTCTTGAGCTCGTTGATCAGGTCTTCTACGGCCAAAGTCGATATTGGGTCGAGTGCTGAGCATGGCTCATCCATAAGCAGCACCTGCGGGTGCACGGCCACGGCGCGCGCAATGCATAGCCGCTGCTGCTGGCCGCCGGAAAGACCGACACCCGGGTTGGCGAGGCGATCCTTGACCTCATTCCACAGGTTCGCGCCGCGCAGCGCCCATTCCACCAGATCGTCGGCATCCGACTTGCTGATCTTGTGGTTGTTGAGCCTGACCCCGGCCAGCACGTTCTCCTTGATCGACATGGTCGGGAATGGGTTCGCGCGCTGGAAGACCATGCCGATGTCGCGCCGCACCTCGACCGGATCAACATCCTTGGCATACAGATCGCGGCCTTCGAGCTTCACCTCGCCCTTGACATGCGCGCCAGGAATGATCTCGTGCATACGGTCGAGCGTGCGCAGCACCGTCGATTTGCCACAGCCGGAGGGCCCGATGAACGCGGTGACCTTGTTGGGCTGGATAGCGAGATTGACGTCCTCGACGGCCAGGAAGTCGCCGTAGTAGATGTTGAGATTCGTAACATCAATGCGTTGTCCCATGAATATTCCCTTTCGTACGCGTTGCGATCGTAACGCCGATGTGGCTGACTGAATGCCTGAGCACCAAGTCCGAGGTGCGTCGCATGCCGCTCACCGCTCCGTCTGCACGGCAAAGATCTTGGCGATGAGTCGTCCGACCAGATTGAGTACCAGCACGACGAGGATCAGCGTCAACGCAGCAGCCCATGCCCGCTCCACCGGTATGCTAGTGACGCATCCTGGTCCGGCCGAGGCGGGGCAGTTAGCCGAAACCTTGCTGTATTCCTGATAAACATACACAGGCAGGGTCGTCATCTGGCCGGAGAAGAGATTGAAATTCGTTGACGAAATGAACCCGGCAGTCATCAACAACGGCGCGGTCTCGCCGATCACGCGGGCGACGGCCAGGATCACTCCCGAAACGATGCCCGGCAGCGCAGTGCGCAACACAATCTTGGTGATCGTACGCTGCTTGGTGACGCCAAGCGCATACGAGGCTTCGCGCAGGTCGGCAGGAACGACTTTGAGCATCTCCTCGCTGGATTTGACGACAGTCGGGATCATGAGCAGCGAGAGCGCCACCGACCCTTCAAAGCCGTTGATCGTGCCGGGACCAAAGGCGATCGTGAACATCGAGTAGGCGAACAAACCAGCCACAATGGAAGGTATGCCGCTCATTACGTCTACCAGCAGCCCAATAGCCTTGGAAAGCCCGCCGTCGTGCGCGTATTCGATCAGGTAGACCGCGCACAGGATGCCGATGGGCACGGAGATGACCATGGCGCCGCCGGTGACCTCAAGCGTGCCGATGATCGCGTGCAGGATGCCGCCGTATCCGCCCGAAGGCGTGGGATTGCCCCCGATCACACCGGTCATGTTATATGAGAGGAAATTGAAGTTGAGCCGCTTAATGCCATTAGCGATGGCAATCCACAGCACCGAGGCGAGCGGCGCGAGCGCGACGAGGAAGGCTGCGGAGATCAGCACCCGCATAAAGAGATCCTTGCGCTTGCGGGCGGCGAGCGCGGAACGCGTCGGCTTGAACTTATCGAAGTCGATGACCGGAGCGGGTTTGACCGGATGCGGTTGGGCTGCTGACATCAAGCACTCGCCTTTCCTGTAATCATGCGCGCAATGTAGTTTACGACGAAGGTGATCACGAACAGCACCAGGCCGGTGCCGATTAGCGCAGACACGCCGAGCGGATTCGCCTCAGGGTACTGCGCGGCGATGTTGGCCGCGATGGTCTGGGTCTTCGAGGCCTGCAAGATCTTGATCGAGTAGGTGAATCCGGGCGAAAGGATCATGAGCACGGCCATAGTCTCGCCGAGCGCGCGGCCCAAGCCCAGCATCGAAGCGGAGACTATGCCTGACCTGCCGAAGGGCAGCACTGCGAGTTTGATCATCTCCCATTTCGTGGCGCCAAGAGCCAACGCCGCCTCCTGCTGCAACCGCGGGGTCTGCACGAAGATATCGCGCGACATCGAGGTGATAATCGGCAGAATCATGACTGCAAGCACCACGGCGACCGACGCGACCGTGCGCGAAGGATTGGCAGCCGGTCCTGCGAAGATCGGGATCCAGCCCAGATATGTCGCGACCCAGTCCCAAAAGGGCCTGATCGCCGGTACCAGCACGATTCCTCCCCATAGGCCATAGATGACCGAGGGAATAGCGGCAAGCAGATCGACGACATAGTTGAGCGCTGTAGCTACGCCCTTGGGCGCATACTGCGAGATGAACAACGCGATGCCGACGGCAACGAAGAAAGCGATCGCCAGCGCGAGCGCCGCGACGAGCACAGTGCCGAAAACCAGCGGCCCGACGTACTGCCAGAAGTTGTGGGCGGTGCCACCCGTGAACGACTCAATGGTCGCAGCGTTCGCCTTTTGGTCTCCCCCGATCAGCGGCCACGCGCGAAACAGCAGGAATAGCGTCACGGCGGCGAGCGCGACAAGGATCAGAATACCGCAGGCAAAGACGACGGCCTTGAAGATCTGGTCGGCGACTCTTCCATCGCCATGCGGCTTGGCGCCGCCGTTATGCGAACTCACCGGTTCTCCTTACTTCTTCCGCATCAATATACGCACCCGTCATGGGCCCAGCAGCGAAGTGCTGCGCCCGTTGCAGTTCACATCCTACTGTAGCAATATCGGACGCTTGCCATGCCTATGACGGATGCACGTTGTATATCGACCAACTTCGGGGTTGCACCCGCGCTTACTTGGTAGCGATAGCTTCGATGGACGCGGTCACCTTCTGGCGCATGGCATCGCTCAGCGGAGCGGAGCCAGCGGCATCGGCGGCTGCCTGCTGGCCGTCAGCGCTCACGACGTAGGTGAGCCATGACTTGACGAACTGGGCCGTTTTAGCGTCCTTATATGCCGGGCACGCAATGTCGTAGGAGACCAGCACGACCGGGTAGGCTCCGGCCTCGGTGGTGGCATGGTCGAGCTTGACGACTACGCGATTGGCCTGCGTGGCAGTGCTGTCCAGCGGTGAAGCGTCAACGACCTTTGCTGCGGCGTCGGCCGAATACGGCACATACGCATCGCCGACCTTGACGGCTGCGGTGCCCAGATTGCCGGCCTTGGAAGCATCGGCATATCCGATAGTGCCGTCGGCCTGCGAAACGGTGCTGATCACGCCGTCAGTGCCCTTGGCCGCCTGACCGACCTTGTTGGGCCAGTTCTCGCCGACCTCGTAGCTCCAATCACTGCCCGCGACATCTTTGACGTAGCCCAGGAAGTTCTTGGTGGTGCCGGATTTGTCGGAGCGGTGCACGACGGTGATCGCCGTGGCTGGCAGCTGGACGTCCGTGTTCTGGCTCGCGATGGCCGGGTCGTTCCACTTGGCAATCTTGCCGTCGAAGATCTTCGCGATCGTCGGGCCGTCCAGGTTCAGGTGCTTGCCCTGGCCCGAGATGCCCTTGAGGTTGAACACGATGGCGATCGGGGAGATATAGACCGGGATATCGAAGGCAGTGCCAGCGGCGCATACACTCGAGGACTGCTTGACTTCGTCGGCGCTCAACGCGGCATCGGAACCGGCCCAAGCAGTCGCACCGGTGAGGAATGATTGGACTCCCGCACCAGAGCCGGTGGGGTTGTATGAAATATTGGCGTCGGGGTTTGTCTTTTGATAGCTGGCGATCCACGCCTCGACGGCAGATTCCTGTGCGGAGGAGCCGGCGCCTGCGAACGAACCCGAAATCGCGTTCGTTGTGGATCCGGACGCGCTGCCCGAGCCGGAGTTGGCAGAATTGTCAGAGTTATCACCACAGGCCGCGAGCGCAGCCATCACAGTCAGGCCGCATCCTACGGCCACGATACGGGTGAGTGCATTTTTTCGCATTTCTTTTTCCCTCATCAACTGGCGGCATATGCCGCCAACGTGCGCGAATCGCCTTCGTGTTGCCACGCCGTCATCGGATTCGCACGGTTTTTCATGACGATTCCAGCGTAAGGCGACTCGCGTGTACCTGCGGCCGAAGTAGGTGAACAGCAGATGAACAGTTGGGAAGCGATGGGCAGAGATCGCGCACGGAGTCGCCTGATCTTGCGCATATCGTCGCGCATATCATGGCCGCGTGAGCTCATCGATCTTGTATCCCAGCCCGCGCACTGTCGTTAGATATTCCGGCTGCGCAGGATCCTCCTCGATCTTGCTGCGGATGCGCTTGACGTGCACGTCAAGCGTCTTCGTGTCCCCCACGTAATCCGAGCCCCACACCCGGTCGATGAGCTGGTGGCGCGTCATGACCCGGCCCTTGTTCTGCATCAGGAATTCAAGCAGCTCGAACTCCTTGAGTGGGAAGAACCTCTGCTTACCACGCACGCTGACCTCGTGCTGGCCCACATCCATGGCAATGTCGCCGCAGGTGAGGATTACTGCGTCATGGGCAGCTCCCGCCGTCGTTTCCACGATCTGATTGCGCCGCAGCACGGCGCGAATACGCGCCAGGAGCTCGCGGAAGGAGTAGGGCTTGGTGACATAGTCGTCGGCGCCAATCTCCAGCCCGACCACTTTGTCAATCTCCGTGCTTTTCGCCGTCAGCATGATAATCGGAACATGGCTTTGTTCACGGATTCGCCGGCATAGCTCAACTCCATCGATGCCGGGCAACATGAGATCAAGCAGCACCAGATCCACTCCGCCGCGGGTAAACAGCGTTAGGCCGTCCTCTCCGCTCGCCGCTGCGCTCACAGCATAGCCCTCCCGCGTGAGCTGATAGACAAGCGGCTCCCGATAGGATTCCTCATCCTCGACGATAAGAATTCGCGTCATGCCTGATGCTTTCCGTAAGTGGCGTACCGTTCCACAAGCAGTTATACAGGTACGCTAGGCGATTGCGCCAATCGGACTCATATCCTGATCGACGAGAGTGGCAGTGCAGGCACAGGTTTGCCGTTGCGTAGCGGCTTTGTCCGCCCTCAGTCTGACAACACAGTCGCGGTCCGCTGCAGCGTAAGCAACGGTCTTCAGCGGCTTGCGACCGTTAATTCTTGGAATCGTCGGCGGGTGCCGACCGCATCTCGATCGTAAACGTGGAGCCGATGCCCTCATGTGACCACACGCTGAGCGTGCCTCCGTGCTCCTCCACGCCATGCTTGGCGATCGAAAGACCCAACCCTGAGCCTCCTGTGACGCGCGAACGGGCGGCGTCGACACGATAGAAACGCTCGAATATGCGCCCCTGAGCCTCCTTGGGGATGCCGATGCCGTGATCGACGACTCGGATGCGCACCGTGGGGATAGACTCAGCGTCCCTGCCGTGATCAAGCGCAACTGCGACAGACCCGTGCTCAGGCGAATAGCGGATCGCATTTTCAACCAGATTCCTGACCGCCGACGTCAGCGATTCGCGGTCGGCAAGCACCTCATAGCCCGCGTCATATTGGCCATCGCCGTGGGCATTGTTTGAGGACATACCTGATTCGCTCGAAATCACACCCGGCGGCGCATCGTGCAAGGCCGATAATGGCAGCGACTGGCGGTCGGCCGTGAGCTGCACAACGATATCTCTGGTTTGCGCCGGCGTGGCGTTCAGCGCAATCGCCTCGCGCACAGCGGCGAGCGCATCGACCCGCTGCGTGACTTGCATGGCGCTAGCATCCTGCACTCGCTGCAGATCGATCAGGTGGCGCACGAGCTGGCTGAGCCGTTCCGATTCCTTGGTTACCCGCCCCGCGAAATAACGCACCGCATCAGGGTCGTCAGCTGCGTCGCTGATCGTCTCCGCGAGCAGGGCGATAGCGCCGGACGGCGTTTTGAGCTCATGCGAGACGTTCGTGACGAAATCGCGGCGCATCTCCTCGAAACGCCTCTGCTCGCTGACATCATCGAGAAACACCGCGTACGAATCCTCATCGATGGCACCTATGCGCACACGCACATGTGTGTCCTGCCCGTCGGCTTGTGTCGTTATCTCCCGCTCGCGTAATTCATCATCGGATGCCACCTGCGTGAGTAGATCCATGAGTTCGGGCTGTGTCAGACGGTTGCGCTCGGTCAGCCCCAGCTGGGCCGCCCCAGGGCTCGCATAGCTAACCAGTCCCTGCGAACTGCACACGATGAGCGCATTGGGCATCGTCTCGATCAGCCGGTGCACGACACTGCGTGAAATCAATTCGCCGCCGAACACTCCTTGTGCGTGATCCCAAGAAGCCATGTCGAGGCCTTCGGCAGAACGCTGGCGCATGGACGTGACAAGCCATGCGAGCGCGATCGCCACAATAATGGCGACAAGAGCAATGAGAACCGCGAGCTGAGCGGGGGCGAAATTGGCCATCGCCCTATATTGTGTCACAGCCGCTTGGCGATCGTAAGCGCGAGGCGCGCGGCAGTATCGGCGTATTCGCTGATATCAAACTCCTTAAACACCTCGTAATCCGTGTCGGCGTTGTCACTCAGTGCACGGATGACCAGCGCGGGCACGTCGTTGCGCGCGGCGACGTGCGCCACTGCGGCCCCCTCCATTTCGACAGCGTCGGCGCCGGTCTGCGCAACGACTTGCGCGATTTTCTCAGGCGTGTCGACGAAGTAATTGCCCGAGGCGATCGTGCCCGTGATATGCGCGATGCCCAGGTCATCCAAAGCGTGTTCAGCCACATCAAGCAGCTTCGAGTCGCTATGGAACTCCACAGTCTGCGGCTTCCATTGGGCGATAAGGCGCATGTCGCTGTCCAAGTAGCGCAAAGTGCCACCGAGCACGACGTCGTTGATGTGCAGCGACTTGTTCAGGCTTCCGGCAATGCCTGAGAAAATGATCGCGTCAGGTCGGTACAAGTCGATCAGGCGCTGCGTGGTCGCCGCGGCATTGACCAGTCCCATGCCACCTACAGTCGCGGCCACAGTGACGGGCACGCCAGACTGCCGCCGTCGACCAGTGGCATCGTGTAGCGACGCTGGCGACGTTTCAGCCTCAAGCGTGCCACAGACGACATCCAGGCTCGCACCCTTCTCGTGCCGCGTATGGCTGAGCGAGGCCGCGATATGCGCGACCTCTTCCTCAAGCGCCCCGATGATGGCAATCGTTTTTATAGCATCCTTCATGGTCTTGGCCTCCTCGGCTTCTTCATGGTCGTCATCGTGCGGCTCCCACCTTTCAATTAGCCAGCCAGACTTCCTACCGCCACCGGCGCTCGCCGACCGCTTTGGCAAAGGTACGCAGCAGCTCTTTCGTGTCATCCCACGAGATGCAGCGGTCGGTGATCGATCTGCCATAAACTAGATCTTTCAGCGGTGCCGCCGGCTGGTTGCCGCCTTCGATGAAGCTTTCCATCATTACGCCGAGGATGCCGCGCTCCCCTGCCGCCAGCCGCCCGGCGATATTGCGCGCCACCTGCGCCTCGCGTTTTTCGTCTTTGCCGCAGTTGCCGTGCGCGCAGTCGATGATCAGCCCTTGCGCAGCTGCGCTGCTGGCCGGCATCGTGGCTCGGATCTCCCGCATCGCCTGCGCCACCGAATCAGCATCGTAATTCGGCCCGTGGCTTGAGCCGCGCAGCACCACATGACAGTCCGGGTTACCCAGCGTCTCAACGGCGCATGCGCGGCCCAGATGGTCCACACCGAAGAACGTATGGCACTGCGCTGCGGCGAAGCAGCCGTTGACCGACGCCTCGACCGAGCCGTCCGTGGCATTCTTGAAGCCCACCGGCATCGACAGGCCGCTGGCTAATTGCCGATGGATCTGCGATTCGGTGTTGCGTGCCCCGATCGCTCCCCAGCTCACCGCATCTGCAAGATACTGTGGCGAGGTTGGCTCCAGAAACTCCGTAGCGACCGGAAGGCCTTCGTTGAGCACGCCAAGCAAGGTCTTTCGAGCTAGCAGCAGCCCTTTGCGGATCTGATGGCTGCCGTCGATGTCCGGATCATTGATCAAGCCCTTCCAGCCAACGGTCGTACGCGGCTTTTCGAAGTAGACACGCATCACGATGAGCAGTTCGCCAGACAGTTCGCTGGCGAGCGCCGAAAGCCGATGTGCATAATCGAGCGCAGCGGCCGGGTCGTGCACCGAGCACGGGCCGACGATCACTAGCAGCCGGTCATCCTGAGCATACAAACATGCGCGGATCTCGTCGCGCGATGAAGCGACCAGATCCTGGGCGGCCTGAGGCATCGACAGCTCACTGAGCACTTGCGCCGGCGTGGGCAGCGGCTCGAGTTCGAGCACGCGGCGATTGATGATCCGGCTGATGCCAGCCTCGTCCTCCCAGCGCGGCACATCCGTGGCAGTCAGCGGGTTCTTGCCTTCCCGCATTGCAATGTGGATGGCGCGCAGCTCCTCGGGGGTGTTCAACGGCCGAGATGTCGGGTCAGACTGCATCGCATTCTCCTTGATTTCAACACTGCTGACAAGAATAAAGCCATGTATGAACGAGAAACAGCTCACGCTGCCCTCAAGCCGTACTCAGGCAGCGCGAGCGAAACGAACAAGCGTCATGATAGATTCTTAGCCTCTCCACGGCAAAACTTCAACAGTGAGACTTCAACAGTGAAAATCGCAAGAACCATGACCTACCCGTTTGATTTGCACTGCGATCAAGCCGCCTTGGGCAGTGCAAATCAAAGAGCCCGGCGCGATTCCACCGCATCGGCCAAAGTACGCAGCAGTTCCTCGGTTCGATCCCACGGCACACAGGCGTCGGTGACCGACTGGCCGTAGACCAGCTGGCTCAGCGACGCCGGCCGCTGATGCCCGCCGACGAGGAAGCTCTCCAGCATAACGCCTGATATGCCTGGTTCGCCGGCGGCGAGCCGGGAGGCGATATTCTCCACAACCTGAGCCTCACGTGTCTCATCCTTGCCGCAATTGCCGTGCGCCGCATCGATTACGATTCCATGCTCGCTTGGACCGCCGGCCTTCGCAGCCTTGAGCGCCTCCATGGCCTCGGCTACGGATCGCGAATCGTAATTAGGCCCGTGGCTTGAGCCGCGCAACACCACATGACAGTCCGGATTGCCTTTGGTCTCCGCCGCAATCACACGCCCGTCGAGGTTGATGGACAGGAAATGATGTTCACAAGATGCCGCGTAGCACGAATCAGCCGCCGCCTTGAGCGAGCCGTCAGTGGAATTCTTGAAACCCACCGGCATCGACAGCCCGCTCGCCAGCTCGCGATGGACCTGGCTTTCCGTGTTGCGCGCCCCGATCGCGCCCCAGCTGATCAGGTCACACAAGTACTGCGGCGTGATCGGGTCGAGCCATTCGGTCGCCGCGGGAAGCCCAAGGGTCAGCACGTCGGTAAGCACTTTGCGCGCCATCCACATGCCCTTGCGGATATTGAAGCGCCCGTCAAGGTCAGGATCGTTGATCAGGCCTTTCCAGCCAATGGTCGTGCGCGGCTTCTCGAAGTAGACACGCATCACGATGAGCAGCCGGTCATGCAACGCGTTATTCACCGCAGCAAGGCGCGCAGCGTACTCATGCGCGGCCTTCGGATCGTGTATCGAACATGGACCGACGATCACCAGCAGCCGGTCATCGCGTCCGTGCAGCACATCACGGATCTCCCGTCGCGAGGAAAGCACAAGACCGCCCATCGCATCGCTCAGCGGCAGCTCTTTCAAAAATGCGCGCGGCGCGGGGATCGGGTCGAGCTGGCGGATGTTCACATCCACCGTTTCGGGGAAGACCGCGCTGGCGTCGAAACGCCGCTCGTCCTCGGAACTGTCCGGGCCGCGAAGACCTGCCATCAACCTGCCCCTCCTTGCCGTTGCACAGCTAATGAACTTCAACGGTACAAGAGGACCACGGCATATGCACGGCTGCGACTGCATAGTGGAATTGCGGTCGGCGCACACAACTGCCCGATATTAGATCAATTCGGCCGCTGAGTATCTGTCAGCGGCCGAATTGCACCAGTTACATTAGTGGTACTGATGCAGTACCGAGGGCCAGCACAAGCCGACCCTCAGCACATGTTGGCTGGGAAAAGCCCACAGGGCTTTCCCTTTTAAGCCAACGCGTCTGGGGTTGGGTTAGTGCAGAAATGTTTCAGCTTTGCAATACTTGCGGAGTACCGGAGGACGGCGTAAGCCGCCCTCCGGCGCGTGTTGGCTGGGAAAAGCCCACAGGGCTTTCCCTTTTAAGCCAACGCGTCTGGGGTTGGGTTAGTGCAGAAATGTTTCAGCTTTGCAATACTTGCGGAGTACCGGAGGACGGCGTAAGCCGCCCTCCGGCGCGTGTTGGCTGGGAAAAGCCCACAGGGCTTTCCCTTTTAAGCCAACGCGCCCATTGGATCCCAAGCAGGCAGCATGTGAGCTGGCTCGGATAGCGCCTGAAGATATTCTTCGGGAAGCATCGACTTGGGAACGGCGATCTCGTACACGTACTCACTGAACCAGTCGTCGCTCATCGTGAAGTAGCCCTTGTCGGCGATCTTGTCGCCCCACGAGTTCTCGACACGCCAACGGCGGGTCGTCGTGCCATCGTCGGCCACGTCGACACCGCAGAACGCCATCGCATGATTCATCGCGGAATCGCCGAAGCGCACACGCTGCTCCTTGTCGAGGTCGAAATCAAAGCCATACACGCTGCCGTACTCGAACAGATCGGTCGCCCAGGCGCCATTGTCGCGATCCATCATCGGATGACAGTCCGCGCCGAACCACACCGGGATGCCCTGCTCTGTCATGATCTTGCGAGCGCAATCCTTCATGAACTGGTTGGGCACATTGAGATACTCAGTCGGGTCTCCGCCGACGACATTGCCCAGGTGCTCGATGCCGATCTTCTTGCCTTTGGGATGCTCCGCGCGCGGATCGTCGACCAGACAGACATAATCCTCGAACCCGGCGTTGATGTACGTGTTCCAGAAATCGACCGGCGTGATTTCGCCATCCCTGTGGAACGTACCATCCTTGTCGGTCCATTCCCAATCAAAACTCTTCGGCGGCTCGCCCAAGTGGATCGTCAGCATGCGATGTCCAGCTTCGACACCCTCATCAACGATCTTGTCAATGCACGAAGGATCGGCGTACATGCGTGCGACCTGCGTGTGCAGCATGGAACGCAATTCGTGGTTCATCTGCCCGGTATTGGCCGATGACTGGGTCTCCGGGAATATCGGCTTGGGAACGGCGCCGTACTTTTTGTAGATGTTCATGGCCATTGTCCACTGGCCGCCGTCGCCCATCACATCAGCGAGCAAGTGCAACATCAGCTGTGAATCGGCAGGCTCGCCTGCACGGACCAGAGCGGCGACATCCCTCAGGAAGTAGTTGATGCGCTCCAGCTTGTCGTAATACATTGCGTAATTTTGCGACAGCTCGAACTGATCGAGCCCCATCGATTTCTTCGCGATGAAACGAGCTGCGTTGAGCGAGCTGAACAGCCAGCAACGGCCAGAATGGTTCTGGTTCGTCGCCTCGCCGTTGTCGACCGTCACTGAGAAATGACGCTGCAGCAAGCGCGAACGATCGTAATTGCGAGCTACCTTGTCGATGCCCGACGTCGTCACGGCATTCATGGCCAGACGGTTAACAGGCGAAGCTTCGAAGCCTTCGCGCAACGTTTCGAGTCGATCAGCGCTCAATGGCGTGATTCCAGACATACTGCTCCTTCTGCTGATAGCCGCATCAGCGCCTGTGCCGCCATGAGGCAGGCTGCGCACTGAATCAGCCTCGATTGCGACCTGAGCGCAAAACTGCGCCCGGTCGGATGAATGATCCGGTACCAGTGTAATCACAGCCCTGTAAACGCAGGCCATCGCAGCCGCGATCCCATGACCCGGCGCCGCAGGCGCAGCTGCGTCATTGCGCGTTATCCGCCCGACATCTGCGAAGCATTTACAGACTCGCAGCCACGACCTTTATTCTTCGGATTCTTCGTCACCTGCAGCGTGCGAGCTCTCGTCAGCGTCGCCGTCTTCCTTCGGGTCTTCGCCTGCGCCGCCTATGTCATCGGCATCGCGCGCTTCGCCTTCGTCGTCGGGCACCGGCCCGATCTGCGGCGTATCTTGGTCATTGTCGTCTGCGATCGCGTTGAGCGCCGAAACGTCGGCGTCCTTAGGGCCTTGCGCGGGGACGAAATCGAAGCCGGAGAATGCGTTCGCGAACAGCGAACGCAGCTCGGTCACCCGCTGGGTAATCGCGGACTCGCGCTCTTGCAGCTCCTTGATGTGCATTGTGAGTCCATCGAGCTCTGATTGGGCGGCCGCGCGGCGCTCCTCAACCTGCCTGTCAGCGTCCTTCCCAGCTTTGGCGAGAATCGCTGCCGCCTCGGTGTCGGCATCCTGCCGCTTGGCCGCCGCATAGGTATCAGCCTGCTCGCGCGCATTCCGGGCCTGCCCTATCAGCTCGTCCGCCTCCTGCTTCGCCTCGGCGCGGCGCTGCTCCAAATGATCAAGCAGATCGTTGACCTTGGCGGTCGCCTCATCCTGCTGGGTTGTGATGTCGTTGCGGATCTGCTCACTCTCGGCGTTCACCTTGCTGATCGTCTGCGTGCGCTGCACCTCGGCCTCGTCCATGATCTCGCGAGCCTTGGCGCTCGCTGAATCCGTGATCTCCCCGGCCTGGCGCCTGGCCTCGGTCATCATGCGCGAGACCTGCTCGCGCACCTCAGCGAGCTTCTTGTTCGCCTCGGCGAGCGCGCTTTCAATCTGATCGTTTGCCTCGCTCTTGAGCCGCGAGATCTCCTCATTCGCGGTTTTACGCTGCTGCGCAATTTGAGCAGTGGCCTGCGCCTTCAATTCGGCGATCTCACGCTCCTGCGTCGCCCGTTCGGATGCGAGCCGCTTATTATGCTCTTCGCGCGCATTGGCCAGCTCGATCTCCACCGCATCGCGCTGTTCGGCCACGGTTTTAGCTGTCTGCGAAGTAAGCTGTTCTGCGTCATCCTTGGCGCCCTTGCTCAGTGTCGCAGCCTCGTTCTTCGCCTTACTGACTGCCGCTTCGGCTTTGGCGTCGGCGTCGTCGAGAATGCGCCGAGCATCGAGCTTTGCATTATTGAGCAGAGTCTGCGCCTGCGCCTGCGCGCTGGCGCGAGTGGCAGCGGCATCCTGCTTGGCACGTTCGAGCAATTCGCCGCTGGTCTGCTCTGCGGAAGCCAGCATCTGCTGGGCATTGGCCCCCAGCGAGGCAAAGGAATTGCCCTGCGCCGCCTTCTTGGCGTTCGTCTTCTCCTCCTGCAGCCGGGCCTGCAATTGCAGAATCGTGTCGTCGCTTGCCTTCACCTGCTCGCGAAGACGGCTCAGCGTTTCACTCGTCTGCGAGAACGCCTCATCTACCTGATCCTTGTCGTATCCACGCAGGACAGTCTGGAAGCCCTCCACCATGTTGTTTCCTTTCGCACCCGGCACGAGACGTGCCGAAAAACTCACACCCGATTGAACTGTAACGCAAGAATTCTCAGGCACGCCGTAGATTCGCCCAATCCACACCGATGGCGCATAGAACAATAACCCGACGAGCAAGCACAGCCGCGGTCAGCCCAGTATCTCCACCGTGGCGTGAACTCCGTGCGCTACCCATACGTAGAGGCATACGACAGGAGTCACAATCGACAAATTCACAGAGTGTTCAGGCTAACAAGATGTCGCTGGAGGAAGGCTGGCGGTAATACCGAATGGCCTCGCGAATCACGTTCTGCCCGGCGGCGACCTGTTGGCTCATCGGCAGCCCGCGCTGCGCGCGCTGCGATTGCGTGACCATCGGGAAATTGACGAAGCCCGCCAAGACGCGCTGCCGTGACGCCGCCCAATGCAACAGGCTGTAAAACAGCGAATTGCATACGAATGTGCCAGCATCCGAGCTGAGCGTAGCGGGAATGTCCTGCTTGGTGAAATCCGCCAGAATCGAACGTAGCGGCAGTCTCGTCCAGTATGCTGCCGGCCCCTGCTCATCGATGGGCTCACGGCTGGGCAAGGCGTTGTCGGCGTCCGGGCGGCTGGCATCCATGAGATTGGTCGCGCAACGCTCCAGCAAGATGCCGCGAGCCGCGCGCTTGAGCCCGGTAGCAATGACAATATCGGGGCTGCTGGCCTCGATCGCCTTAAGCAGCGACGGCCAGGCATTCGAGAAACTGATAGGCAGCCGGACGGCTCTTATGGACACTTCCACATCACGCAACGGATCGTCATAGTCCCCGCTGCCGGCATGCAGACCCCGTGCGGCAATCGTTTCAGGCACTTCGTACGCAGGGTTGACCTCGATGCCGTCGTAAGGTCCGAACCCGGAAATCACCACACTGATATGCTCCATGAGATCCAGTCTAGCGTCCGGTTCCTCTCGTGAGGATAAGCCGCATCAGTGTCGTACGATCAGCCCGAGCATACGGCCTTCATGGGCCTTGTTCGCCCGGGAGCTGCGGCGGTGGGAGTACCACAGCGGATTTTCGAAGGTGCACATAGGATGGCGCAGCTTGTCGATGCGCTCGCTCAGCAGCGGCGAATCCTCGTCATCACGCAGGCACAGCCCGATCAGCTCCTCGTCTTCACGCAGATATTGGGTCGCAGCGGCGACGCGCGGCCGGGAATCGATGACATTGTCGCGCGGGATACCGCTGTCAGCCAGCTCCTGCAAAGCAGCGGCCACGAGGTCAACACCCGGCCCTGAAAATCGGGTCAGGCAATAGCTGCCAGGGAAATGCGCGTCGAAGTCATCGGCAATCCGGCCGCCGACCTCATAACAGTCTGCGCAGATACGCGGGCCAAGAGTCGCCACGATGTTTTGCGGCTGCGCCCCCTTGCGCACCATCAGCGCAACACACGAACCGATCACACCATTGAGTAAACCGTTTCGTCCGCAATGCGCAGCCCCGATGACGCCGTGCTCGGGATCGGCGAGCAGCACCGGCATGCAATCCGCAGCAAACATGCCCAGAGCAAGACCCGTATGGGTGGTGACCTGCGCGTCGGCCTCGATGGTTTCGGCTGCCGGCCGCAGTCCTGACTCATGCTGATCGGCTACACGATGCTGCTGCGACGCAACTGCGTAATCAGACGAAGCGTTCCGTGCAGCCGGGCCATCATACGAAACGATTGTTCCCGATAGATCGGCACCGTAGGGCGCATTGTGCACGAAATGCTCATCCATATCGAGGGCAATCCCGGAATGAACCTGGCTCACCAAAGAGATATCGGCATTCAGCTCCTTGGCTAAGGCAATGCGATTCGCCTCAACGCGCCCCGGGTCCTCCCTTCCCTTGCCGCCGTAATTGCAGTCGCCCCAATCACCCTGGCTCACGCCGCCCAGCCGTGTGGTGTACACAACCTTGATGCCAGGAGCCAGGTCGATCGGTATGGTGACCGGAATCGGATTGCCCGCGCTGTCAGTCGGCGACATCGCGCTACTGTCAAGAATCGCATCATCACACTGCGAGGCGTCATTCGTCGCGGAAGAGAAATCAGTCATAATCTAATCATGGTATGAAGCCCGGATCACATGCGCATTGCTGCTGTGCGCCAATAGCCGTCTGTCTTGCCCGATTGCCCACGGGCGGCGCAGGCCTCGCGATGCCTCTGCAACGCCACAGCCGGCCTGCCTTCAGTCGAGTGTAGCGAGCTCCTCAGGCGTGAGATCCAGATCGCCAGCCTTGAGGCTGTCAAGGATCGTCTCGGGGCGGTGTGCCCCCGGGATGACGAAGACCTGATCGCCTTTGGCCAGCTCCCAGGCCAGCACGATCTGCTGATAGCTGACGCCGCGCGTCTTGGCCAACGCCCGGAATGATCCGAATCGTTTCTCGTCCTTGGCCCTGCGGTATCCGCCAAGCGGACTCCAGCAGACGAAGGCCAAACCGACTTTGGCAGTGTAGTCGAGTGTATCCTGCGTATCGGTATGCACTGGCGAATACTGGTTCTGCACCGCAATAAGACGGTCACCGAGAATCCCGCGCGCGACGTCGATCAGTTCGATCGATGTGTTCGAGACGCCAGCGTATTGGGCAACGCCTTCGTCAAGCAACTGCTTGATGGCCTCAATGGACTCGTTATACGGCACTTTCGGATCCGGGCGATGCATGTAAAGCAGGTCGATCGAATCAACGCCAAGCGCTTGCGCAGACAGCTTGCCGTTGCGGATCAGGGTTTCCGGCCTGCCGTCAACCTCCCAGCTCGGTTTGCCGTCAACGAAGTTACGAAAGTGCCCCACTTTGGTGGCGACGCAGACCTCATCACGCGGACCGTCCCAAGTCTGAAGGGCTTTGCGCACCAGTTTCTCACCAGTCTGCTCCTCGCCGCCCGAGCAGTAGTAGGCCCACGCGGTATCGATGTGACGACAGCCAGCGTCCAGCGCGGCGTGGATTGTCTCCAATCCCTTATCCTCGCCGAGATTGTTCTCCAACGTCAGCGGCATTTCGCCCAAACCGATAGCGGTTGTATCATATGGCCCAAGATTGCGGTGCAGCACCATGATATTCGTCCCTTCCCAAGGATCTTCCCAATAGCAAGCCCGATGCCGGCGCTTATATGACTAAGTGTAGCCACAACGCGCAATCGTCACATGCAATCCGACCGTATCTCACTGTGCCCGAAAGACACAACCTGCACAATCTGCCCGCAAAACGGCTCACCGACCGCCGAACGAACCGCCGCCCGAACCGCCGAACGAGCCGCCGAAGCCACCCGAGGAGAACGATCCGCCCGAGGAGAACGATCCGCCGGACGACGACGGCTTTGCGGCTTGGATCGTACGGCCCAAGTCAGCAAAGCTTGCGGTAAGCTGGGATCCGATATCACCCATGTTGGCGCTCAGCGTTCCGGGGTCAAAGGCGGCGAAGCTGCCGTCCGCATTCGTGCCGCCGAAGCCGCCCATTTGGCCGGCCACTACACCCCAGAAGAACGGACGATACTGCCAGTACAGCAGCGAACCGTCGGCATGGGCATCCAGCCACTGTGGGTCGCTCAATTGCGGATACGCAGCAGCCAGCTCCTTGATTACGGCTTTGGAGATACCAAAGGCAGCGGCATAGACAAGATAACGATCCCACAGCATCAGATCAGCAGGACCCCTGTCGGTGAAATCACTGAAATGCTCAAGATAACGCTTCAGCCCGAGCACTTGGCCAGCCAAGTTTTGGCCTTTGTTCGTCAACGCAGTCCCTTGTGCGCTGAAGATCACGAAGAACCCGCCGAACAGAATCAGGCTGCCGGCAATCAGGCCCAATGCCAGCTGTCCGCTGAGCGAGAGCGCAATGACTGCCACGGTACCGACAAGCACCGCCACAACCCCTAGCAGCCTGGCCGAGCCGCCGGAACGACTCGTCGCCCCAAGCCGTGCGAACTCATTGTTGACGCTGGTCGTATAACGGTTCTGAACCTTGTACCCACTCTTCCAGCCCTTGAACGCAGTTTTCAATCCGCGCAAATCGAATACGGGCGAATTAACCCGCTCGGAGCCGGCCTTGAGCAGGCGCAGCGCCGCATCTTCACTCGGACTCAGCCCCAGCGAGGCGCGCTCGCCTTCGCTCCGCGGCATGATCACGATGGTGCTGGTATCGTTCAAGCGCCCAGACGGTTTTTCGCCGCTTTGGAACATCGTGGAAAGCTGTATCGACGACGTATGGCTCATATCAATGCCACGATAGTTGCTTGCCGCGCCGGGATAGATCGCAATGGCCTTTTTCGACGCCAGCGAGAGTACTGTGGATGCCATTTGCCGCGAAGCCAGCGCACCGGGCGAGACCTGCTGCAGCACTGAGAGCATGCTGGCAGCGCTGGCCGGACTCATATCCGGCGGATCGCGCCAGTATTCGATATCGCCTCGGTATCGCGACTGCCGGTTACTGCGGATCGAGGCGATGATACCGCCGACGATCAGCACCAACGCCACGAGGCACAATCCGAGCACGATCGCAAGCAACCAGCGGGCGCGATTCTGCTGCTCCTGCCGCCAACGGTTCTCCTGCATGGTCTCATCGCGGATGGTCGCCTCCTTTGCCGCATCAGGGCTGGTTCTCACCACGCCTTGCGATCGGTTGATGTCGAACATCGAGACCAGATCGAGGTACTCGCCGTTGCGCACATCGTTCACAGTGAAATGCAAGGTGCCATCACTGTCGCGAGAAGTCGTTGAAGCGCCCGCGAAATGCAACCACGCCCAAGAATTACCCGCATTCACGCCTTCGGGAAAACGCACCGTGCCGGTCACGACGCCGATCGGGATCTTATTGCGCCTGCCGAACGGCTCCCACTGGAATTTCACCACATCGCTGTATGCGGTCGACACGCCCTCGAACGTCATGGACACTTCAAATTTGAGACTGTTCGCTTTAGTCGTGTATGGGATATTCCAGCCAATCTCGACAGTCCGGTTAGAACCGGCACCTAGGCCAGAGCCCGCAGTCCCATCATCACCAGTGGCGCTGGGCGTATACGGCTGAGGATAGTCGTCACCGCCCGTCACATCGGCGATGTACCAGTGCCCGGCGTATCTGCTGTTCCACGTCGATTCGTCTACGCCTTCAGGCGATTGCGGCTGTATCTCGTTGTAGCTCTTCCCCGTGGTCAGGTTCTTTACGGAGACATCAACGATATTCGTCAGATTCGAAGCATTGAGCATGTACTGCTGGTAGAGCTGGCGCCATGGCTGATCCCCTTCGCGTGCTTTCAGCCTCATGTCGATGCGCTGCGTGATCTTCAAATCGCCGTTCTTGAGCACGGTGACCTGGTAATCCAGGCTCCGGTAGCTCTGATCGGGCCCGTTACTCACTGCGAGGACTATGCCGATCATCGCCAGAACACTGACCGCCGTGACCGCCAGCGCGATGAGCGCAGAGCGCGCCGCCCGTTTCACCGTCATGAGATCACACCTCTGCAATCGTTGCCTGTTTGTCTGGCCTGCGACCGAACGTTGCCGGCGCTACGCCGCGGAAATCAGAATGTAACCTGCGGCACCTGCCGCGCGCCCTCGTCAGCTTGAAAATACTGCGCCTGCACGAACCGAAACATCGAGGCGATGACGTTGCTGGGCACCGTCTCGATCGTGGTGTTGTACTTGAGCACGACGTCGTTGTAGAACTGGCGCGCATAGGCGATCTTCTGCTCGAGCGCGCTCAGTTGGCCCTGCAGATCCATGAAGTTCTGATTGGCTTGCAGCTGCGGGTAGGCTTCCGCTGTCGCTTGCAGGTTGATCAGCGTGCGCGAGAGCGCATTCTCCGCCTCGGCACGCTCAGCGGTCGTAGCATTGGGGTCGACGGCCACTGCCATTGCCTTGGCCCGGGCCTGCGTCACCTGGGTGAAGACCTCGGACTCGTGCGTGGCATAGCCTTTGACCGTTTCAACCAGATTGGGAATCAGATCCGAGCGCTGCTTGAGCTGCACGTCAATCTGCGCCCAGCCGTTGCCGACACGGTTACGCAAGGATATCAGTGCGTTATAGGCGCCGACGCCCCAAAGCACCAGGCCGGCAATCAGCGCGATGACAATAATAAGAATGATCCAACCGCTCATAGTCGCTCCTTTACGTGTATGCGTCTACCCATTCTCGCAAGAGGTAGGGATTGGGCAGGATAATGCAGCTGAACGGAGCTCCGGTACGTTGCATTGTCGCGATACACTGAGCGTCATGACAGTTCCGGACACAATCAGACGGCATGAGTTACGCATCGGCGTGCTTGACAACGACTGCCTCGCGCTGGAATGCATCGTCTCGATGCTGGTCCATCTCAACAACCTCGACGGCCGCAGGCTCGACATCTGGTCGAGCGGCAATCCGGCCAAAGCCATTCAGGAATGCCGTTTCGGCGCGAATCTGACGGATGTCATGATCATCGACATGGCGCTCAACGGGCTGACCGGCTCACAGGTGGCCAAGGAGATCCGTAAGCATGCGCCGGGCGTTGGTGTCATCGGCATTACCTCGTACCAGCCCGAGCTGTATGTTAAGGACATGCAGGCGGCCGGCGCCCAAGCTCTTTTGGACAAAAGCACACTGAAATCAACGCTCAGCGATGCGATTGACGCCGTCTGCCGCGGGCTGCAGTTCCCCGAGGGCTCTGGATTCGCCGCTGTGCACGAAGAGACGCCGGCATCGTTCGACGTCGCCCCGCTGCGCATGCACCTGACCAGCACCGAGCAGCAAATCATCACGCTAAGCCTAACGCGCAAAAGCACCAAGGAGATCGCCACCGAGCTGAACATCTCAGCTGACACGGTATTCTCTCATCGGCGCAATATCAAGAACAAGTTCCGTTCCAGCACCTGGTACGATGCGCTCGACCGGTGCCGCGAACTGCACATTGTCTAAGGCCGGCACATGACGCACCTGCTGCCTTTATGCTCACTGCGACAAGCGCCCAAGGGATCCAAAGCGCCGGGACCCACCTGGGGAGCCAGGCTATCGCAGCACTTCGCCCACCCCTATATTTCGCTGCTCGCTGCGATCTGCGGCGGGCTCGTGCTCTTCGAGAGCATATATTCCTTAGTCACTGTGCCTTTCGGAGCATTTGATCTAATGCTGCTGGCAGCCAGGATTACGGCCGTCGTCGTGTTCGTAGTCCGGCCCACTGCGGGGGCATGGCTTATCATCGCGTGCGTCTTCCTTGATTCACTCACGCCGAGCCCCACCCCAGTGACTATGCTGCTCACCTCGCTGGTGGCAACGGCCACGCAGGGATTTGTGAACAAGGCGGTTGGCGGCGCATACAGCCTGCTGCTGATTTCAGTTCTCACGATATCCCTCTCGGTGGGATTCGCCTCCGAGATGACCAGTGGCGGCATCATTTCCTTCGCTGTGTTCACTGTCATCGCATATGGCATAGGCATCTTGACAAATCTCAGCACACGGCACCGAGTCCAGGAGCAACAGAATCTGCTCCTGCTGCACAATGCGCTCATCGCGCAGCGGCTGCACGACTATACGACCAATGACATGAACAACATCATTATGCTCGTGGATCTGGCGCAAGGAGGCAGCGCGGAGCACGACCCGGCCGAAACACTGCAGCTGATCCGCGATAACGCAGTCAATGCACTCGCGCAGACGCGTCAGGCGATTCTCACTCTGCGCAGCGATCAGGCGGGACACCCGCAGAACGAGTGGCCGGACGCCGCTGGCATTGCATCCTCAGGACTCACCGACCAGCTCACCCAGCTCATCGACGAGCAGCAGGAAGTCCTAGACTCGCTTGGCTTTCAAGGAACCGTACTCATGCCCGTGCCCATGCCGGACGCGCAGCAGGATCGTTCGCAGCTCATCGAAGATCTTGTCAAGGAGCTGTTCGGTAACATCGCGCATCACGCCGTGCCCGCCGGAGGCTATACAATGACGATCGGAGCGAACGACGAGGATTGCGAGATCAGTCTTTCGGACATCCCACTGCATGGTGGCGAATCAGCAGGGCTGGGAACCGGCATGGCCTCCTATCGCACCGCCATCGGTGCCATAGGAGGTAGCTGGAGTGTTGAAGAGAACGAACACAGCTGGACACTGAGTGCAAGGATCCCATGGAGTCCCTTAGGGTGACACAGCTCCAAACCCGCCTAAACCCTCTGTTGACTGAATCTCAGCTGCTCTTTGATATTGCTCTTCGGCGCTAGGCTTCAGTGCCGGGGGCCGATCCCACTCCCATGATGCGGCATAGCCACGTCAGCCATGGCTGACACTTCACAGCCGTCGGTTCGACAGTCGTCTGATCCGCTGGCGATCCGCCTTGATCGGCGAAAGCAGCCGCGGGAAGTAATGCGGCGCACAACGACAGTGCCGCGAACCCGCAAGTCACGGCAGTGCATACCCGCCTAGCCAGCATATGCGACGAACGCTGAGATACGCCCTGCGATGACCCCACAACCACCCTATTGCCCATGAGTCTTCCCTCCAACACATTCGACAATTGACTAATTAATGCCTTTTGCCGTTCTCAGTGCAATACCATCTGCAGGAAACTGCAGATTTTTCTCTTTCATCCGGCGTGTCGCCGGCGAGAACATAAACCCCCCAAAAACTACAAGATCGCCGATATTCCTAGCGTCCCAACACGCTGGCTGCCTTCCCTCACCACATTTCCCCCGCAGCTTATTGAGCGCAAACCGGCAGCAACCCCCGCACTTCGGCAGCAGCGCCATGGAGGTCCCCAGCGTTGATCTGGGATGAGCATATCGGATGCTGCGATACCCTCATTCACCCTGCACCAACCCAGCAGACACGAGTTGTTACTCTTGAACCGGCCCGACGTCCTTCTGGGCCCTGATGACGAAGCGCACCTCAGCATCGAGCGGAGGGTGCAGGGCAACGCCAAAGGCAATGATGGAGCCGAATTCATCGAAGACCGTGGAATCCATCGCCAGCACAGGCGTGCCGTTGTCGACACCAAAATATCCAGCGATATCGTCATAAATCGGCTGCAGTCGCACCACGACTTCGTTCTCTACCAATCTGACGGCGTAATGGCCTTCAAGAAATGCATACAGCGAACCATCTGAAAAATCCTCGTGCAGCACTTTGGAAAAACGCGTCGCAGGCAGGAACGTCACCACATGTTGCTTGAGGTTCGGCCCCACATAACGCAGACGTTCAAGCCTGATCAGCGAAGCATCGTCCGCCAGACCGAGCCGACGGGCAACTTCAGGCTCGTTGGCTACTTCATTGCTTAAGACTTTGGTGTGCACGACGTTGCCCAAGTCCTGCTGCTGACGATAGAAACCAAGAATATGGTCGCTGATAACCTCATGTTCGGTGCCGGGACCACCTTCGGTGCGGAAGGTCCCCCGGCCTTGGCGACGTACGAGCAGACCTTCCTGAATCAGGTCTTCAACGGCATGGCGCAGCGTGATACGGCTGACACGATACTGCTCGCACAGATCGGACTCGGTTGGGAGTTGATCGCCAGGATCCATGCCCCGCATGCGTTCACGCATGTTGTCTCGAACCGTCACATATTTTGGAATTCCGTTAGCCATCGTCACCCTACACCGTCTCGCCGTCTGCAAAGACACGCCGTCATCACCATACGCGCGTCAGTCATCGTTGTTGTCACACACGCACAGTCCATCAACACAAAGAATCGGTTGGGAGCCGACCAGAACCAACCAGTAGGCTCCCAACCATTCATTCCCCTGTGCAGCGCGCTATGACAGTGCTACAGCAGCACGTTGCGTCACTGCTCGGTCTTGGCTGCTGCAGCGGCCATGCCCCGCTCATGACGGGTCATGAGCAACGAAGCAAGGTAGAAGACCACCACGGCAATAAGCACGCCAGCTATCAGCGCGATCTGACCGCCAGACTTGCCGATATAACCGAAGATCACTCCCGCCACACCGAAATCAGCGTCCGAATAAGTGGCATTGGAAAGGCCAACGTCGCCCAGCACCGGCAGCAGCAGCAACGGCAGGAAAGTAATAGCTAAGCCGTTGGTGAAGGCACCAAGCACCGCGCCGCGCCGGCCGCCGACGCCGTTGGCAATCACGCCAGTGGCCGCGCCGGTCATGAAATGTGCCACGATACCAGGAATGATGATCGTGGTGTGGGCAAATGCCATGATGACCATGCCCACAATGCCGCCGACGAAGCTCGACAGGAAGCCAATCAGTACAGCGTTAGGCGCAAAAGTAAATGTTATCGGCACATCAAGCGCCGGTTTCGCATTCTTGACCAGCTTTTCACTGATGCCCTTGAAGGCCGGAACAATCTCGCCCAGGACTACACGCACGCCAGCAAGGATAACGAACACGCCAGCTGAGAAGGTAGCAGCCTGCAACACGGCGAAAACGATGAAATTCTGTCCGCTGCTCAACTTTGCCTCAATATAGGCAGGGCCGGCGAACAGCGCCACAATGATATAGATAACCGCCATCGACAGCGCCACAATCACCGTCGTATCGCGCAGAAAACCTAGTCCTTTGGGGAATTTGATATCTTCAGTGGACTTTGAAGGGTGTTTCTTCGAGCGCGTCAGCGTGGCGACCAAACCGCCCAAGGCGATACCAGCGCCACCGGTGTGGCCCAGCGCCACATCGTCGGTTCCCGTTGCCTGCTTCATGAAAGGCTGCACGAGGGCCGGCGAAACCGTGACGATCAATCCCTGCGCAATCGAGCCCCACAGCAGCACGCCCCAGGTCGGAAGCCCAGCGACTTCGAAGATGACTGCGATCATCGTGGCCATGTAGAAGGCGACATGCCCCGACAGATAGATGTATTTGAAGCGCGAAGTCATCGACAGCAGGATGTTGACGATCATCCCGAAGAAGAAGATCAGCGCGGCCTCGGAGCCGTATTTCACCAGCACGGTGCCGACGATGGCTTCGTTGTTCGGCACGACACCCTGCACATGGAAGGCGTGCTGGAACATGTCGCCGAAGGGCGTCAGCGAATTGCTCACTACGCCTGCACCGGCTGCCAGCACAAGGAATCCGACCAAGGTACGTATGGTGCCTTGCATGATATCGGTGGCCTTCTTGCGCTGCAACGACAGGCCAATGAGGGATATCAGCGCCACGATGACAGCAGGCTGGCGGAAGATGTCCAATAGGACAGAAAGAGTCCCGTTCATAATCACTCTCCTTTGAGGAGGATATTCGTTATGGGCACATGCCGGGTCATCGATGGCCTAGCACATGTTTGGCTTATTGCCGGATTACTTGTTCGGTACTGCGACGCCATGGCGTTCGAGCGCGGCAGCAACTTTTTGCTTGATTTCGTTCATATCGATAAGGCTGTTGAGCACGACGACATCGCCGTTCTTGCCTTCAGCAGCCTCAGCGATATCACGCCCGACGAACACGACGTCGGCGCTAGCTGGCGTGACCGATGACAGGTCAGTGTGGTCGGTTGCAACACCGGTGACGCCAAGCTCTTTCAAAGCCTTGTCGATGTTGAGCTGGGTCATGAAGCTGGAACCGAGTCCAGTGCTGCATGCTGTGAGAATTTTCATAGGATTACCTTTCTTCTCCAAAAACGGATCTAATCTCATCTACTGTCGTCGCTGTATTCAGCGCGTCGCGCCCTTCGTCGTCAGTCAGGAGAGCAGCCAAGTCCTGCATCAATGCGATATGAGCGTTGGCATCTGTTGCGGCCAGACAGAACATCGTAGAGATCGGGTGCTCGGCACTGTCAGCCAAAAGGAACGGCGTCTCCACGTGTAGCACCGTCAGCGCCGTAGCGTTAACTCCAGATTCAGGCCGCGCATGCGCCAGCGCCACGCCGCCGCCCAAATCAATATAGGTGCCGCCCGGACTGGCGATTGAGGTCTTCATCGCCTCAATATATTCCGGTGTGATCGCGCCGTTGTGCAGCAATGGTGCGGCTACAATGTCAACGGCCTGACGCCAATCAGTGACGCTTTTACGATACAGAATCGAGTCTGAATCCACATATTGGCTGAGCACTACTCTCTCTCCTTTCAGCTATCAAACGCCATCTGCTCCGATGTCCGGCGATGGCTAGCGGCGTTTGCTTAGTTTTCGCCTGGTTCTTGCTCCGTTGAGTTGCTCTGCTTATGCCACTGATTCCGAAGTGGTTTTCCCATTCACAACGCATATTCATTATAACGTCATATCGTCATAATGTCATATTCGGCAAGTTGTAGGTATGGAAGCCGTTGTTTCTCCCCACGGAATCTTGCCTGCCGCTATATTCGAAAACTTATAGCCAGGCTCACTTGGCCGCATAAACGTTTGTGTACGCTACGCCGACACTGCCATACACAAGATATCGTTTCCGAGGCCTAAACGTGTCATCGCATACCGTAGGGAAAGGGGAGCGCGCAAAGGCGACGCATGCCTTACGGTTTATCGGCGGCTCGCTACCAAGTCGCCTAACGAATCGGCTACTTCGCTATCAACGCGCAGAACAAGGCTTCGAACACGAGCGTCGGGTTGCCATTGCCGGCAAGCCTGCGCCGCGCAGCGGCGATCTCCTCAAGACATTGCACCGCCTCGGCGCGGGTAAGATGGGCAGACAACTCGGTGATGGGCGTACGGTTCTCGAGGTTGATAAGTCCGACAGCGTCCTCGGCGTTGTTCTGCAGTATAGCGACATCTCGGTAGATGCTGGCTACCGAGTTGAGTGCACGATCCAGTACATCGCGGCTACGGCGTGTAGCCTGACGCCTGAGCACGTCTTTTTTGCCGATGGCATTGAATGCCCCGCGCAGCTTCGCCGGGATACGATCCTTCTCCCCCAGCCCATTGATGCGACGGAACTGCGCCTCTCTCGCCTCAGCCTGGCGCTGCACATCTGCCTGCCCTTGAGTCTGCGCATTCTCGATCAGGTCAGCCGCTAGCAGCACGGCCTCAGAGGCACGTTGCAACCGCAGCACACCGACGACCAACTCGTCGCGATCAGCCATCACCTGATCGTTGTTGGCATACAACCGTGCCACGCCGATATGTCCCTCAGCTAACCGAGCAGCCCGCACCGCGACCTTGCGCTCGACACCATCCTGAGCAATCAGAAAATCCGCGACAGCCGAAGCAGACGGCACGGCGAGATTGATGACCCGAGTGCGTGAGCGGATCGTTGGTAGCACATCCTGGGCGCTCGGAGCACACAACAGCCAGATGGTGTGCGGGCTAGGCTCCTCGATCTCTTTCAAGAGTACATTCGTCGTGCGCTCGAGCATGCGGTCGACATCTTCGATGATGATGATGCGCCAAGGCGCAGTGCTCGGTGTCTGCTCAGCGGTTTCGATGAGACCGCGCACCTCGTCAATGCCGATCGTGACTTTGTCGGTCGCCAGCACCGTCACATCAGGATGCGTCCCAGCGAGCACCTGCGATGAGACTTTGGTAGGGTCTGCGTTCAAACCACGATCTGGGCTTTCCAAAGCCGCTGCGAACGCACGGGCGATATTCGAGCGGCCCGAGCCAGGTGGCCCGCAGATAAGCCACGACTGGGCCATGGCCTTCATATCTCCGGCGGCAATAGCAGCAAGCTGGTCGACAACGCGCTGCTGGCCCACAATCGAGCTCCATACGCTCATCGCGGGCCTCCTTGCGATCCTCCAAAAGACGTGCCTGCAGCCAGCAGCGCATCGAAATCGGCCCTGATCGTTTCCCAGACCTCCTCGGCTGACCGCGTGGCGTCGATGACCCTGAAGCGTTGCGGCTCTTTACACGCCAAATCAAGGAAGGCCTGCCTCGTACGACGCTGGAACTCTATGCCCACCGCCTCCATCCGGTCCTCGCTGTGGGTGAGCCTGTGGTGTGAAAGGCCCGGATCCATATCCAGCAAATACGTGCGTGCAGGCAACAGCGAATCGCTCGCCCACATGCTGAGCCGACGCACGACTTCGGTCGTCAGCTCACGGCCGCCAGCCTGATATGCCAATGACGAATCCAGGTACCGATCGCTGATGACGATATCGCCGCGCTGCAAAGCCGGGCGGATTATCTGTGCAACGTGCTGCGCCCGGTCGGCGGCGAAGAGCAGCGCCTCTGCGCGTACGGAGATGCCGCCTCCGCTGCCATTCGCAGGATCACGGCCGGTAGTGTCTTCGAGGTTGCCATCGCTACTCTCCAAGCCAGCGACCGAGCCAGCATGTCGTGCGGTTGAGCCGTGCTGCACTACCCCATGCAGCAGCAACTGGCGAATTGCCAGTCCTAGTGCAGTACCACCCGGTTCGCGGGTGACGCTAACCGTGAGCCCTAAGGTTTCGGCGTATTGGCGCAGCCGAGCCACCTGCGTGCTTTTGCCCGCACCATCAACACCCTCGAAGGAGATAAACAGCCCCGCCATTACTTAGCCTTGGCCGCAGCACTCCTGCGGGTGGCGGCACCGCCCTTGGCAGATCCGGTTTTCGCTGTGCTACCTGCAGCCGCGGGCTGTATTGCAGCGACCTTCTTCGTCACAGCCGACTTTGCTGCCGCCTTCGACTTCGTCGACGATTTTGACTTTGCTGCCGTCTTCGACTTTGTCGATGCCTTCGACTTTGCCGTCGCCTTCGATTTCGCCGTCGTCGTTCGGCGTCCACGGCGCTTGACTGGCCCGGCAGCGCGCTTCTCGGCAAGCAAGAGCAGCGCCTGTTCCACTTCGATTGACTCGGGTGTGTACTGCTTGGGCAATGTTCGGTTCGTCTCGCCGTCAGTGATGTAAGCCCCGTAGAACCCATCTTTAATCGTCACGTTCTTGCCGGTCTCGGGATCTGTTCCCAGCTCGCGCAACGGCGGCTTAGCCGCGGCCCTGCCACGTCCGCGGCCATATTTGGGCTGCGCGAACAGGGCTTTGGCTTGGGCGAGATCCACGGTGAAAATCTCGTCTTCGCTGCCCAGCGAACGCGTTTCGCTTTTGCCGTCCGCGTTGATTTTAGTTAGATACGGGCCGTAGCGCCCGTTATTCGCGGTCACTGTCGCTTGCGAGACTTCGCCGGTCTCAGCATTGGTCTCTTCGATCGCGCCGACTTCGCGCGGCAAGCTAAGCAGTTTTAGCGCATCATCGAGGCCCAGCGTGTCCGGGCTCATCGATTTGAACAGTGAAGCCATCTTAGGCCGGGCAGACGCCTGAGCCGCCTTCTTCACGGTCTTTTTCGCACTAGAATCCACAGCACCTGCAGCCTTGACCTCGTCAGAGACGGCAGCCTCGACGTCGGGCGCGACCAGAGCCACATACGGCCCGAAGCGCCCATTGCGCACTTCGACGGTGCCGCCGGTCACCGGATCCTTGCCGAGCTCGCGAGGACCGGACGAGTTGTGCTCGATCAACTCGCGGCCAGCTTCGATGGTCAGCTCATCAGGTGCCATGGTATCGGGCAGCGAGGCGCGCTTGGGGTTGCCGTCATCGTCGGTGTGATTCATATCTTCGAGATATGGCCCGTAGCGCCCCACACGCACATGCAGCCCATCGCCAATATCGATGGTGTTAATAGCCCGCGCGTCGATTTCGCCCAGCTGCGCGACCTGCTGCTGCAAGCCCTCGTGAGCTTCAGCCGCGCTCTTCGCCGAGCCTTCGCCGGAGCCGAAGTAGAACCTGGTCAGCCATGCCCTGCCGGTTTCCTTGCCATGCGCAATTTGATCGAGCCCATTCTCCATGTCGGCGGTGAACTCGTAATCGACGTATTGCGGGAACTTCGTCTCGAGCAGTTTCGTGACTGCGAAAGCCAGCCAGGAGGGGATCAGCGCCCTGCCACGCTCATAGATATAGCCGCGCTCGATAATCGTCGAAATGATGCTCGCATAGGTCGACGGCCGCCCGATCTCCTTGGCCTCAAGGGTCTTGACCAACGATGCCTCGGTATAGCGGGCCGGCGGCTGGGTCTCGTGCCCATCCGCGGTCACTTGCGAGGCGTGCAGTTCGTCGCCGACCTGCATCGGCGGCAAAGACTCGTTCTCATCAGCTGATGCACGCGCATTCTCGCCTGCATCCTGTGATGCCTTCTTCGCCTCGGCAGTGCGCGCCGACTGCGATGTACTACCACCAACGCCGAAGCGCCCCGATATCGCTCTAAGGAACCCGGGGAATTCGATCACCGTGCCGGATGCCTGGAATATCGCCTCGCCTTGCTTATCCGTAGGCGCAGAGAACCTGACGGTGGCGGTCGAGCCGGTGGCGTCGGCCATCTGGGAAGCCAGCGTGCGCTGCCAGATCAGCGTGTAGAGCCTGAGCTGATCCGAAGGCACTTTGCCGGTCAGCTCATTGGGATCGCGGAAATGCGAGCCAGCGGGCCTGATGCATTCATGTGCCTCCTGCGCGCCTGCGGTCTTCGTGGTGTATTGCTTGGGCTTGTCGGCTAAATACGACGCGCCGAAGTGATATTCGGCCGCATCGCGGGCGGCGGAAATCGCTTCCTGTGACAAGGTCACCGAATCGGTACGCATATACGTGATATAGCCGTTCTCGTACAGCCCTTGCGCGGCGCGCATGGTCTGGCGCGAGCTCATCGACAGCCGGTTGCCGGCCGTCTGCTGCAGCGTCGAAGTGGTGAATGGCGGCATCGGGCGACGACGGTAAGGCCTCGACTCGTTCGACACCACGGTGAATACAGCATTCTGCAGCGTTGTCGCGAGCGCTACCGCACCGGCTTCGTCCAGCTGACAGACATTGTCGTTACACCCGGCCGGTGTGAGCCTGCCATCGTCGCCAAAATCCTTCGAGACGACCATACGTCTGCCGTTCAGTGACACGAGGCGGGACGCGAAGTCAACATGGTCTCCCTGAGCCCCCGGCGCCTCCAGTATTGCCGCAACATCCCAATATGCAGCATGCACGAACGACATGCGCTCACGTTCACGCTCAACGATTAGCCGTGTGGCCACAGACTGCACACGCCCTGCGGACAGCCCCGGACCGACCTTGCGCCAGAGCACCGGGGAAAGCTCATAGCCGTAGAGCCGGTCGAGCACGCGGCGCGTCTCTTGCGCGTCGACCATGTGATCGTCCACGTCACGCGTCTCAAGCAGCGAAGCCTGGATGGCCTCCGGCGTGATCTCATGGAAGACCATGCGCTTGACTGGAACTTTGGGCTTGAGCGTCTGCACGAGATGCCATGCGATGGCCTCGCCCTCGCGATCCTCATCGGTTGCGAGGTAGAGTTCGTCAGCGCCCTTGAGCGCGGCGCGCAGGTCGGAGACGGTTTTCTTCTTGTCAGCGCCGACGATGTAATACGGCGCGAATCCGTCGTCCACATCGACGCCGAACTTGCCGAACTTGGCCTTCTGTGCGGCAGGAACTTGACTGGGCTGGGCGAGATCGCGGATATGCCCCACCGATGCCATCACGGTATAGCCTTTGCCCAGATACCCGCCAATTTTCTTGGCCTTGGTCGGGGATTCGACGATAACGAGCTTGGTACCGTTTGCCATTGCCCCTCCTTCTTATGTCATACGGAACGCCATCATACGCATGCGGTATGTCGAAGAGCCAAATCCGGTGTGTGCCGCCCCGGCTCCTTAGCGACTGTTGTGGCCGGTTATCGCCCTGATGTCGCAGGCTCGGGAGGCACAGGCGGCGCACCTACAAGACCGAATTTCGAAAGCGGAGAGGCAGTCAGCTGGCGCATGGCGAGCGCCAGACCGAACACCAGGGCGCTGGCTGCGGCAATAAGCACGATAGCGGAAGCAATAGCCCCGTCGTGGATCCAGCGTTCACTCAGCGCCAGTCCAGGCTCGATTTGCCAGATGATGTAGCCAGCATACAGGCCGCCGAGCACGCCGAGCGTGATCATGACGCTGGCAACAATCTGCACGCCGGGCGATGAGGCCCGCCTGCCCGGAGCATCCATGCCCGAGGCGCGTGTGAACGCGAGCGCCAGTAGGCTCGCTGCGCCAATGAGCAAGATGGCCATGACGACGTCAGTGGGGCGATGCCAGCCACCCACTATCACCGACATGCCAATCAGCACTGCATAGACGCCGCCCAGCACCGCAGCGCACGCACGCCAGGCGCGGCCGACTGCAATGAGCAGCACCATGCCTGCGGCTGCGGCCAGCAACGTGTGCCCTGAGGGAGCCGAGTTCTTCTGGCTGGACACGATATTGACGATGAATGGTCGCGGCAGAATATCTTTGAGATAATGCTCGACCCAAACCAGTGCACCGATTCCAGCCATCTGCCCAAGCAGCCACCAGCGGCGGCGCAAGGCGGCCACCAGCGCCGCAACGGCGATTGTAACGATGCTGAGAGCAATCACAAGCTTCGAGTTGGTGAAGACATCGGTCACCGGTCGCAACCAGCCGGCGATGGCGCCTCCCAAGCCGGTGTATACGGCCTCGTCGTAATTCTGGCCGTTCATCGTGCGTACGCCCAGCCACCATGCGCCCGCCGCAAGAAGCGCGAATAACAACGCGAACAATGCACACAGGATGCGACTAGAGATCCTCGGCCGCACAGCCAACGGGTCAAGACGGGCCAGACCGCGTTCAAGATCGTCGTCAACGGCATCGTCACCAGCGCCATCAGAAACCCGTCCGAAATCGCCTTGTACCACGGCACCGGCGTTGCTGGACAAGCTGCCCGGCTGCGTGCTGAAACCGGCCAATCCAGCCAAATCATTGTCTTGCGATTCATGGTGGCCGCTTTGCGATTGCACGGGGTACGAAGACCGCTGATACGCTGCGGCAGAAGACTCGGGCAGCGGCGTGAATACCGGCAGCGCAGGAAGCGACGAACCCTGATTCGACGCTGCAGCGCCCTGCGCAGCGGCGTCTTCTATGCCTGCATGGTCTACAGCCGCGCTACCTGCATGCGCGTTATCCACACCTGCGTTATCCACACCTGTGTTATTCGCAGCCATATCATTCGTTGCGCCTGTGGCGTCGCCCGCTGTGACGTCATTCTCAGATTCGGGTTCGCTTTCCTCGCTCATAATTCACGACTCTACGGCCAAGCCTGCGACAGCGCACGCCCAAAAAACACAGTTGCGGCAAAACATGCACATCTGGCATCATCTAGCACACCCTATGATAACGAAAACCCCCACGCACCCGTCAGAGGCCACTTACCCTTGCTGCATTCCTGCCCTGGGGGAGTTGGGTGACATAGCGCCGCGTGGAGGCGTTCACCAGTGTACACCACCTCGCGCCCCGACCTCGCGAAAGCAGCCGCAGGCGTGGCGACGCTTATGGTATGGAAGGGCATCATTGCTCCACAGCCATCGCCTATGAAGTCACATCGGGAACCAACCGCAGCGGCCTATATGTGTGTACGCGCTGCCACGTGGCGTTCTGCCCAGTTTCATAAGCTGCCTATGCCGGTTTGCTGGCGAAGCATCGGGTGAGCCGATGAATACCTGCACCAGCACGGCGGTCACGGACTTGCGTTATCGTAAGTTACGGTTGCGTAGGTTAGCTGGGCGATGGCCGCCCGCTCGATCCATATTGAGGTGATGACTATGAGCACAGCGCTTTCGCAGGGTTCACACTCGACGGGCCACCCACAGAAAAGACAGACGTCTCAGGACTCGCAAGCGCTGCGATCCGCGCGGAAGTTCGCCTCCCGGCGTGTCTCGGTCGATGCTTTCGGCATCCGCAAACCGCGGCTTCGCGGATGGATGCATCTGGTGATGTTCCCGCTGTGCATCGCCGCTTCAGTCGTGCTGATCTGCGTCGCCCCGAATGGCTGGGTAAAGGCCTCGTGCGCGATATATGGCGCTTCTGCCATGTTGCTTTTCGCCAACAGCGCGCTGCTGCATGTCGTGCCATGGACAAGCGTACGCGTAACGAAAATCCTGTGCGCGATCGACTATTCGAACATCTTCCTCATCATCGCGGGCACCAACACGCCGATCCTCTTCGCATTGCCAGAATCGATACGCTGGCCGTATCTTTCAGTCATCTGGGTTACAGCGATTATCGGCACGCTCGCGCATATCATCTGGCTGCGCGCCCCCGGCTGGGTATTCACCATCGTTTACGTCATCCTCGGACTCGCGCCGGTCACGCTGATCCCCCAGCTGTGGTCGGCCCCGGCAGCAGGTGCCGACCCTACGATTTTGATCGGTGCTGGCGGCGCCGCATACATCGCGGGTGCGGTCTGCTTCGCAATCCACAAGCCCAACCCAATTCCCGGCTGGTTCGAATACCACGAGGTCTTCCATCTCGGCACCGTCGTCGGTTACATCTGCCACGTTGTCGCCATCTATCTGGTGGTATGCGCGCTATGAGTGCGGCTGCATCTCCCTGCATTCTCATCGTACGAACACAACCAGTTGTGCGAGCGACAACAAGGAACGGATAACGCGGCACGCTAGTGGCCCCGAACTCATAACGAGTCCGGGGCCACTAGCGGTGCAATCACAAATCCAAGCGTCTCGACGAAACACCATCAGGCCGAAACGCCCAGCAGTCACCCTGCCATGTGATTGGCTTCGTTTGCACGGCGACGCACCAGCAGCACCGCCGAACCAAGTGCAAGCGATATGATCGCGAGCACGGTCATCACGGAGATCGCCGCGCCAGTAACGCTCAGCTCATTGCTCTTGCTGGGAGCAGCCGGCACTGATGTGCCGACGTCAGACTTGCCGGAGCCCGCGCCAGGCTTGCTCGCGTTGCCGTGCGCACCGCCGTTGCCGGAGTTCCCGTTATCGGAGCCACCACCTTTTTCGGCCTGCTTGACCAGTGCAGCCTGTGCATCAGTCAACGCCTGAGCAGCAGTATTCACCTGCTCCTGAGTCGCAGCAGGATCAGCAAGCACCTCCTTGGCAGACCCAAACGCCTTGGCAAACGCCGCCCACGAATCCTTCGTATAATCAGACTCCCTCGGAGCAGCAGCAGCATCCACAGCAGACTGCAACTTGGTCTTATCCACGAGGCTGTCGATATCGAGGATCAGCGGATCGCCGTCCTTGTCGGGGATAGCGCCGAGGGTATGCAGCGTCAGGGTCTGCACCTTGCCCGTGTCCACGTCGGCTTTGGAATCGACCGCAATCGCAGCACCTTGGTTATCGGCGAAGTAGCTTATGCCGCCCTTGTCGGCCTTGGTATCGTCCTTGGCTCCAAACCAGAGCGAGGGCTTGTATGCGTCCAAGCCCACGGTTCCCTCGATCTTGGGGAGACCGTTATCATCAAGGGTTGCCCGATTAAGACCGACCGAATCCACGATGTGGTTGAACGGCGCGTCCTCGGCATACACCGATTCGGTTTGCACACCGAAGGCGATCGGAGCAGTCTTGCTGTCTTTGGTGAGGCCAAGGGAGGCGAGGCTAACGCTGAGCACCAGCTGGTTGGAATCGGAGATGAAGGAGTCGTCGATCGGTTCTGCATCGACGAGCTTCTGGCTTGGATCGTTAAGGTCGAATACCTCAACCCACGCGGTGTCGTATTGCGTTTGGCCGATCTTGGTGTAAAGCGTAGCGAAGTAATCCGCGACACCGTCACCGTTGGTGTCGATGAGGACATCAGGAATGAAGGTGTTGCCTAGATGGCTCCAGGTCTTGTTGGTTACGATACCGAAGTTCACGAAACCCTGAGACGGATCGCTCAGCTGTGGCGCAGTCGTGGAATACCCCACTGCCCGGATGTCTCCGGACGCCAAGCTACGCACAGCCTCCGTATTGGGATCGGCCGACACACCATAGCCGTCAACTGGCGACTGCGCGGCAAGCACCATCGGCACCGCCTGAGAATCATAGGCCTGCTCGTCTTTGCCCTGAGTGAAACCATGGCCTGCGATATTCAATGTGCGCGACCCGTCGGCGGCAAGATTGTAGGATGCATTGGTTTCAGAAACTGGGCGCGGGGCGCAGGAGACTGCCACACGCAAGTTGAAGGCATTCTCCGTGTTGTCTGCCGGAGTCAGTTTCACAATGCCGGAGGCGTCGGTGACATAGCTCGTGGACATGTCCTCGACAGCATCGGCCTGCGTCGCATCACGTGTGCGGCGCAGTGCGGACTGGTCGGGAATGCCCAGCGTCACGTCGAAGGCAGCGCTGGAGTGCGGCTGGACCGTGATTGATCCAGTGTTCACCGTGTAGTTCACACCTGGCGTCGCGGTGCGAGGATCGTAGGAGACCGCGTATGTGCGGGCCTGATCGGTCGTGTTGGTCACGGTGAAGGTCTTGGTGGCCTTGTAGCCGCCCTTCGGCACCTGAACGACGCCAAACTGGCCGGTCACCGCAATCGAATCATCAGAAGAGACCTGCACACCGTTCTTGACAGCGGCAAGAGCATCAATACGTCCGGTGCCCACGCGCAGCGGACCGTATGCCTTCGAGCGATCAGTAGTCAACACGTCGTGATCGGCGGTGTTGATGAGCTGCTGCTTGACCTGGTACGCGTTCCAGTCGGGGTGGGCGGAGCGGACCAAGGCGACGACGCCCGCGGTGAGAGGGGTGGCCATCGAAGTGCCACTCATGATCTCGTAAGCGCTTCCTGTGCCTGCAGAGGCCGAGACGATGCCGACGCCGGGGGCTGCCACGTCGGGCTTGACCGTGCCGTCATACGAACCGTGGATACCGCGCGAAGTGAAGGACGCAACAGTGTCCGCGCTTTCAGCTGAGTAATCCGCATCAAGGCTCAGCTTATAGCCGGCCGATAGTTCCAGAGACAGCGTGCCGTCGTCAATGGCCTTCTGCAAGTCCTTGTTGTCGGCGGCGTTCTTGCCCAGCTGGAAGCCAGGGATAGTCGTGCTGCCGGCAATGCCCGCCTCCGGAATGTTGTGCGAAGAGCCGAAAACGATGCCGATGGCACCAGCTGCCTGAGCAGTGTCGAAGCGGGCACCCGAGCCGCAGGCTCTGGTCGCATCGTTGTCGTCCCAATAGACATAGGCGAGATTGCCCTTGACCGCAGCTGCCTCATCATCGGAATATGGGGAACACCCGTCAAGATTCGGCGTTTTCCCGTCAGCAGCTACGCCGGTGACACGCACGACTTTGCCGGTCACGTCGAAGTTCCCCGTGTAATTGATCGAATACTGTCCGGCGAGCATCTGGCCTTTGAGCGAGTCCGGGCCGTCGCTCACCTTGACCGCGTCCTGCAACGCCTTGCCACTCTGGCTGGCCGCGACGGTCAGCGCACTATGTGCGGTGCCGGGGGCGCCCATGATGTCAGTGATATCGCCGTCGTTGCCAGCGGCGATGACGGAAAGAACGCCGTCCTTGGCCAGCGCATCGACCTGCACATTCTCAGGGTCGTCGCTCTGCCCGAAGGAACCCCCAAGCGACATCGATACGACGCTGATCTTGTCGGCAGCGGCGGCGTTGAGATTATGATGTGCGACCCAATCCAGGGCTTCGCCCACGAGAGTGGTTTGGCCGCCCGCGTCGCCGAAGACCTTAAGCGAATAGATCCCGGCCTTAGGAGCGGCTCCCGGGCCGATCTGCATGCCTGCCACGTCGCTCTCAACGAGTTTCGAGTAGTCGCCGTTGAAGGTCTTTCCTCCCTTAGTTACGCCATAGCCGGCAAGCGTACCGGCAACATGCGTGCCGTGGTGGCCGCCAACACCGTCGATCGGGTTGAGATCAGGCTCAGGAACGGTGTATCTAGCGCCTGTTTTGCTAGCGTCGTACGCAGCCCCGGCAAAATCAGTGCCGCCTTTGAATTTGCCTGCGTCCAGCAGCTTGCTCACTGTGGGATCTGTCAGCGGGTTGGCGGTCGTCTTGTAGGCTTCTTCGTACGCCTGAGGCGTGCCCGCGCCGCCGAAGTCGGCATGCGTATAGTCCAATCCGGTGTCTACGACGGCGACGTTGACTCCTTGGCCGCTCTGACCGGTCTGCGCCCACGCTTTAACCGCGTTGACGAGCTGGTCGCTGTTCTTGTTCGCCGGGACCTCGGTGCCCGCAGCCTTCTTAGCAGCTTCATCCGCCTTCGCGGCCTTCGATTTTTCGCTGGCGGTCGTCTGCTTGGTCGAGGTGGTGGCCGAGTCGTTCACTGCAGTCATGGGAGTGATCGGCGTGATGGAGAGCACGTCGGGATCGCTGGCAAGCTCTCGCAATTTGGCTGCGTCGGCCGTCACCGCCACGCCAGTGACGCTGTACGACGCGACATACAACTGCTCGGCTCTCGAGTCTTTCCTCTGCAGCGTACCGAATACTTTGTTTGCCTCTTTAGCGGCCGTTTTGGCCTGCGCAACGCCTTGCTTATTGGCTTCGGCTTCTTTCTGAGCCCCCGACTTGCTACTCCTGCGCCGATCGAGGCTGGTGCGAGCCTGCTCCTTCCTCTCAATGCCAGAAAGCGTCTTGGTTCGAACGAAGGCGGCGACCGTTCCACTTGCATGTTTCAGCTGAGGCGAAACCTCTGCCTTCAGCGAGGCAATGTTTTTGGGCAGCTGTGAAACATCGACCGTATCCGCGAAAGCGATATTCGGCAATCCACCCGTCATAGCTGCGCACACCGCGACCGCAGCCCAACGAGACCATCGTGATGATTGGCTCATATTGTGTACTTCCCCTGTCAGTAGACAGCTCTCTCGTAACTGAAAGAGCGTTCACACAGTTTTCCACCGGATAGTTACAGAATCATTACGTTTTTTGATTACCGCAGCAACGAGGGGAATCGGCGGTATATTTTATAGTTATAGCCCGTTATTATTCGGCGTATTCCCTGGGGATGCGCCGCACTTCGCGACACGCACGGGCGAGACAGACCGGGCGCAGATATTGCCCATGCGGCCATCGGATGTGCAGAAGATCCATGAAAAAACCTGTGGGCAAGCGCAAATTCATGCGCTTGCCCACAGGCGTGCCGTATCGATCACTGCGCCTTCACACCCACGCAAAGCCGCCGATCAACCGGTAATGATGGCTCAGGCGTGCCAGACGTCCTTGCCGTTCTCTTTGGCTTTCTCCACGTCAGCGTCAAGCTGCTCTTCGGTGGCTTCCACGTCACCGGCGATGAACTTCTCAACGAGCTGGCGGGCTTCGCTGTCCTCGTGCTGCACGGCCGGGGACTTCATGAAGTAGGAGCTCGGTGCGAGCACCGGGCCGGAAAGATGACGGTCGAGCGCAATCTTCGCAGCGCGCACCGCATCGATAACGATACCTGCGGAGTTCGGCGAATCCCAGACCTCAAGACGGTATTCGAGATTCAGCGGCACATCACCGAACGTCGTGCCTTCCAAACGCACAAACGCCAGCTTGCGGTCATCGAGCCATGCGACGTAATCCGACGGGCCGATATGCACGTTGTGGCTTTCCATCTCGTGGGGAACGATGGAGGTGACGGCGCGGGTCTTCGAGATCTTCTTGGACTCCAGGCGCGTGCGCTGCAGCATGTTCATGAAGTCCATGTTGCCGCCGACGTTGAGCTGATAGGTGCGGTCGAGCCGCACGCCGCGATCCTCGAACAAACGCGCCATGACGCGATGCGTGATGGTGGCGCCGACCTGGCTCTTGATGTCGTCGCCGACAATCGGCAGCCCGGCGTCGCGGAACTTCTGTGCCCACTCGGGGTCCGAAGCAATGAACACCGGCAGGCAATTAACGAAGGCGCAGCCCGCGTCCATGGCCGCCTGCGCATAAGCTTTGTCAGCCTGTTCAGAACCGACGGGCAGGTAGCTGACCAGCACGTCGACCTTCTTGTCTTTGAGCTCCTTGACCACATCGACAGGCTCAGCAGGCGATTCTTCAATCATCTCGCGGTAATACTGCCCCAGGCCGTCATACGTCGGTCCGCGCAGCACCTCGACACCGAGGTTCGGCACGTCGGCGAACTTGATCGTGTTGTTCTGCGAAGCGCCGATCGCTTCGGACAGATCCTTGCCGACCTTGAGCGCATCCACGTCGAAGGCGGTCACGAACTCGATGTCCCGCACGCGGTAACCACCGAAATTGTTGTGCATCAGGCCGGGGATCTTGTCGTCATCGGCAGCGTCCTTGTAATATACGACGCCCTGTACCAGCGACGAAGCGCAGTTGCCCACGCCGGCGATTGCTACGCGAATGCTCATATCGACTCCTCTTTATATATGTAGCGCGTTACGCATTCCAACACTTAAGCATAGCCCCGAATTCGGAGAACCGCGACGGCCCCGGGCCACTGCCAGACTCTTTACAGCACACTAGTACGCCAAGGCTGCCGGCAGCCGGCTGCGCCCGGTGATACTCTCCTTAGCGCAGAAATGATCCCGGTTGCACTGAAATATCGTTGCAACCCATAATGTTTTGTGGCAGTTAGCCGAGTCGCAGCCATTTTTCAGGGGATACGGATACCGTGGTGGCATGGCTTTTCAGAACCGTACTGTTGTCTCACGCACCTATGGTGCCTCCGGGCGCGCCGTAACTGTGCTATCGGCAGCACCTGCCGCGACTCCAAGACGCGCGTCAAGCAACGCCCATCGCGCTGGCGTCGGTACCAGCACACAGAACGCTCGCACCAACGCCGACAGGCGTGGCAATGCCAATGCCAGCAACGGCCGCAACAGGAACAACAGGAACAAGCGCAGGCGCAGGCGCAGCAGGCATCTCATACTCAAATGGACGCTGGGCATCATCGGTTCGCTGCTGGCCATCGGTATCGCGGTGTTCGCGTATCTCTACATCACCACGGAGATACCGCCGGCAGAAAAATTCGCGCTATCATCCAAAACCACGGTCTATTATGCCGATGGCAAGAGTGAAATTGGCTCCTTTGCCGACCAGAACCGTGAGATCATCAGTTGCGACGCGCTGCCGAAATACGTCGGACAAGCCGTCGTCTCCTCGGAGAACCGCTCCTTCTACACCGATAAAGGCATCGATCTCAAAGGCATCGGCCGCGCGTTCCTGAACAACATCACCACCGGATCGCGCCAAGGTGGATCGACAATCACCCAACAGTATGCCGAACGCTACTATTTGGGAGAAACCACCTCGTACTTGGGCAAACTGCACGAAGCCATACTCGCCGTGAAAATCGCACAGTCGCAAGACAAAGATCAAGTGCTGTGCAACTACATGAACACCATTTATTTCGGCCGGGGTGCCTACGGCATTCAGGCTGCAGCCAAAACCTACTTCAATACGGACGCCAAAAGCCTGACTCTCCCCGAAGCCGCCATGCTTGCCGGCATCATTCCCTCCCCCAGCAATTGGGATCCGGCTGAAAACCCAACGAGAGCGCAAAGCCGCTTCACGCGCGTGATCGGCATCATGCGCGAAGACGGCTACATCAGCAGCCAGGACGCAGCGGCCGCGAAATTCCCAGACACCGCCAAAGGCCGTCAGCAAGACACTTATGCGGGGCCGAACGGATACTTGCTCAAGATGGTACGGGACGAGCTCACCGGCGACAAGACCTTCACCAAGGACGAGCTCGACACCGGCGGCTACAAAATCGTCACGACGATCGACAAGGCCAAGCAGGATCTCATATTCAAGGTCACCAGCCCTTCGCAAGACGGCAAGGATATCGTGCCACAGGGCCTGCAGACCGGCGCTATGTCCGTCAACCCCCGCAATGGCGCGATCATCGCCATGTATGCGGGCGACGACTATCTGAAAAAACAGCTAAACAACGCGACTCAAGCCCTGTACGAGCCAGGCTCCACCATGAAGCCTTTTGGCCTGATCGGCGCAATCCAGAACGGCGTGAACCTGTCCACCACCTTCAACGGCAATTCGCCGCGCACATACGCCGGCCTCACCGCGCCTGTGCGCAATTTCGGCAACGTTAGCTACGGCTATATCAACCTGTACACCGCGACTGCCAACTCGGTCAACACCGTATATATGGACATCCAGCAGAAGATAGGGGCCAAGGCGGTCGCACAGATCGCCAATCGGGCAGGCATCAGCGCCAGCCGCGTCACCGGTGACAATCCCTTCACCGTCCTAGGCAACGACGGCGTGCACGTCGAAGACATCGTGCAAGCCTATGCGACGATCGCCAACCAAGGCCGCAAACCCAAGCTGCACATCGTGGCGAACGTCACGGATGCCAGCGGCAAGGAGATGATCAATTCCTCCGCCACAAGCACTCAAGTATTTGACGCGAATACCGCGGCGCTGGTAGCCAAGGCGATGACCGGCACCGTCCAGAACGGCTCGGCGCGCGAAGCCAGGCGCATTGGCAAGACTGTAGCTGCGAAAACCGGCACGGCCAACGACTCGACCGCAGGAAGCATCGTAGGCTTCACACCAAATACGGTCAGCGTGTTCGCCATGTGGTACCCGGACTCCAATGGCAACCCGCAGCAGATTCCCTCCTTCGCTGGTTACAGCGGCGGCAGCGACTACCCTGTGCATATGTTCACCCAGTACATGACCCAAGCGCTGGCGGGCACCCCTGACGAGGCATTCCCCATAGCTACAGACAACGGCAAGATCGGCGGGCCGAGCGGTGATTGGGGCACTGGCGCGAAGACCTGGCAACAGCAGCAAACCGAGGCCGAGGCCAAGCGCAAGGCCGACGAAGCGGCCAAGCAGCAGGCTCAGGACGAAGCCGATGCCCAGCAACAGGCTCAGGACGATGCCGCGAAAAAGACGCAAGAGGAGGCAAACCAGAACAACTCCACCACTGAGGATCAATCAGAGCAAGGCACCGAGCCCGCGCCAACGAATTCGCCGCCGCCCAGTCAAGGCGAAGGTTCCCAAGGGGAATCCTCAAAGCCATGAGGATAAGGCCACAATGCCACCACCGGCTACCAGCTGTCTTGTGTGGCAGCACCCACGCTACTTCAGCGCAGCGCTGATGCGCCCGACCGCCTGTTGCAGCTGCTCCTGCGGCTTGAGCAGACTCAGACGGATGTAATCACGGCCGACCGCGCCAAAGCATGACCCTGGGAGCACGGCGACCCGCGCCTTGTCCAGTAAGCAGTCGGCCATGCGGTTGCCGTCCCAGCCGTCTGGGACCTTCGCCCACACGTAGATGCCGCCGGGCGAGTTAAAAACATCCAGCCCAGCATATTCCAAACCTTCGGCCACGATACGGCGCCTGCGGGCGTAGAGATCGGCTAGTTCGGCCACACAGCTCTGGTCGCTGTTGAGCGCCACAGCGCCGGCGTCCTGCACGTTTCCAGTGATCATCGAGCACATCTGGTAGTGATAATGCTTCAAGCAGTCAATGATGGCGGCGTTGCCGGCCACAAAGCCAGCGCGCCATCCGGCCATGGCATACATCTTGGAGAGCGAGCACACCTCGACTGACACATCAAGGGCTCCGGGAATTTCAAGCAGACTATGCTGCTGAACGTCAGAGGCAGCTACGCCCAGGCCGCCCACGCCGAGACCGCAGTAAGCGTAGTCATGCACGATAACAAAGCGATGACGCCTGGCCAGCTCGACCGCATGCTGCAGAAATCCGAGCGGGGCCTGCGCGCCGGTGGGGTTGTTGGGGTAATTGAGCACTAGCATCTTGACGTGGTCCCAAGTCCGCGCCGGAACAGCGTCAAGGTCCGGCAAGAAACCGCGGTCGGCGAGAGCTGGCAGCAGCACCTCCTCGGCCCGGCACATACGCGCCATGCAATGATACGACGGGTAATACGGGTCGGCGAAAGCCACTGCGTCTCCCGGGTCGATGAGAATGGCATACAGTCCCGCCAGCGCGTCGACGGCTCCTACCACGGCGAATACCTGCGTCGGCCAGTCGAGCGTTACGCCATGCTCACGCTCATACCATCCGGCCGCCGCCTGAAGATACGTCGGCTTGCCATCGAATGCCGTGTAGCGGGCGTTGAGCGGATCGTCCACGGCCCGCTTGGCCACATCCCGGATGAATTGCGCCGGGTAGGCGTCCGGATTGCCCTTCGCCAGGTCGATCACGTCTTCCCCCTGCGCAACGACCCGGGCGATTTTGTCATCCATGACCGCGAACACATTGGGCGGCATGGATTCGGCGATCGAGGCGAAAGGAGTCGGGCAGGTCTGCGGCGTGATTAGCGATGAAGCCATATATGCGATCCTTTTTTCTCTGAGCGTGTGCGCCGATGGCGACAGCCAGTCGGATATCTCACCGTGATTGTATCTGCGCTATGTTGCAGACCGCCGCCATCAACTGCTCAAGACGCTATCGTGGCGTGCCGCTGCGAGCGATTGATAGCGGAAATAATGGCTTTCAGCGAGCTGGTGGTAATCGAGGAATCCACCCCCACACCCCAGATGATCTTGGCCTCGCCCTCTTCACCGATCCGGCATTCGACGTAGGAGGCCGCCATGGCGTCGGAGCCTGCAGTCATGGCGTGCTCGGCATAGTCCATCACTGAAACGGTAATGCCCAGCATGCGAACTGCATTGAGGAAGGCAGCGAGAGGGCCGTTGCCGAAGCCTGAAATCTCGCGCTCGGCAGGAGCCTCATCAGGCGTGGCCCCACGCTCGAGGAGCCGCACCTTGATGACGGTGTCCGAGCCGTCCTCACCGGAGGACGACGAGACCTTGAGCAGTTTCAGACGACCCCACTGCTTGAGCGTCGCATCGCCGTCGTCTCCCACGAGTGTGGCCGCAGCCGTCACCCCGCCAGCCTCGACCGGCAGGTACTCGTCTTTGAACAACCGCCAGATGTCCTCGTCCTTGACTTCCTTCTTCGTTCGGTCGGCATAGTTCTGCACGATCCTGTCGAACTCCACCTGCAAGCGCTTAGGCAGGTCGAAGTTGTGATTGGTTTTGAGCAGGTAGGCCATGCCCCCTTTGCCGGACTGCGAGTTGACGCGGATGATAGCCTCGTAGCTGCCGCCGACATCCTTGGGATCGATCGGCAAATATGGCACAAGCCATACGAAACGATCGAGATCCACTCCGGCACGCTGCGCGGCCATTTCGCGAGCATCGAGTCCCTTCTTGACGGCGTCCTGATGCGACCCGGAAAATGCAGTGAACACGAAGCTACCGACGTAGGGGTGACGCTCCGAAATTGCGATCTGGTTACAATATTCTACGGTTTTGCGGATCTCAGGCACATTCGAATAATCGATCTGCGGATCGATGCCTTGTGTGAGCAAGTTGAGGCCCAACGTCACCAGGTCAACGTTGCCGGTGCGTTCGCCGTTGCCCAGCAGGCAGCCCTCGACGCGGTCGGCGCCGGCAAGCAACGCCAACTCGGTGGCGGCCACGGCCATGCCCTCGTCGTTGTGCGGGTGCACGGAAAGCACGACGCAATCGCGATCCTGCAAATGGTTGGACATATACTCCACCTGGTCGGCGAAAACGTTCGGTGTAGTCATCTCCACTGTAGCGGGCAGGTTGATGATCATCTTGCGCTCGGGAGTGGGCTTGATAACGTTGATCACCGCGTTGCACACCTCGGCCGCGTACTCGGGTTCAGTGCCAGTGAACGACTCCGGCGAATATTCGTAATACAATTCGGTGCCGCCCGCCTCGGACTCAAGTTCTTTGCACAGGGCGGCCGCGTCGGTGGCAAGCTTAGCTATGCCTGCCTTGCCTTTGCGGAACACAACCTCGCGTTGGAGCACGGAAACTGAATTGTAAAAATGTACGACGGCGCGGCGCGCGCCCCGCAAGCACTCGTAAGTCTTGCGAATCAAGTGCTCCCGCGCCTGCGTGAGGACGATGATAGTCACGTCCTCGGCGATGAGCTCACGTTCGATGAGCATGCGGATGAAGTCGTAATCGGTCTGCGAAGCGCTCGGGAAACCGACCTCGATCTCCTTGAAGCCCATTGCGACGAGCAGGTTCCAGAAACGCAGTTTGCGCTCCGGATCCATCGGATTGACCAACGCTTGGTTGCCGTCGCGCAAGTCGACCGAAGCCCAACGCGGCGAGCGCTGCAGGGTCCTACCCGGCCAAGTGCGTTCCGGATAGTCAAAGGGAATCTGCCTGTTGTAGGCCACATACTTGGTGTAGGGCATGGCGCTCGGCTTCTGCGGCGAGCCGATGAATCTGCACGGGGGCAGCAGTAGGTCGTTGTTCCCTCCATTGGACGTTGCGGCTTGTGCCGCGAGATCAAACACCGCCGATTGATCCTGACCCATCGCTCCTCCTTCGTTTCGCTCTGTTGTGACGATGCACTGAAAATAGTGCGGCCTAGCGCTGCGATGCCATTGCCCAGCCGGATGCCCCGCGGCGGCTGCTTGCGGCCGCTCTGACAAAGCCCGCGAAGCCCGCCGTATGACGGCAAGAATCGTCACCGTGCGTGTGGCATATGCTCACGTGGCTCAGTGTACCTATCGGTTTGCCCCAACTGGGATCATCGAACCGCATGCTGGACGGGGGTACACTGGCAGTGCGCGGACGGGTTGGCGGTGTATTCATGGCTTCGCAGCTCAGCGCGGCGATCGTGTTCGGTAATTCGAAAATCAAGGCAGGTTACAGCAGGTGCGCATAGCTTTCGTGTTCGACGATACGCTCGATGTCCTTGACGGTGTTCAGCAGCACATCATTATACTGGGGCGCGAATTGGCTCGGCGTGGCCATCATGTGGAATACCTGGTTGGGCAGAGCGAGCACTCCCCTGTCCCCGGCACTCATTCGCTGGCCCGGAACATGATGGTCTCGTTCAATGGCAACCGCATGCGCATCCCGGTGTCGGCAAACCGCGCCGATATTCGCCGCGTGCTACGCGAGGGAGATTACGACATCCTCGATGTGCAGTCGCCCTACAGCCCGATGCTTTCCGGCAAGGTGCTTGCGGCAGCGGCGCCGTCCACAGGAGTTGTAGCCACGTACCATATCGCTGCTGCGGGTCGAATGGCCCATTGCTGCGGTAAACTGCTGGGAACTATCAACCGGCATTCGCATCGGCGCGTCGACGAGGTGGTGGCAGTCTCCCCTGTCGCGGCCGAGTATGCGCGTGACACAGCGCACGTCTCAAGTACCGTCATCGCCAATCCCGTCGATGTGCAAAGGCTTGTTCGCTCGCGCGAGACGGCCGGCGCCGAACGCATCGCGAAGCTCCATGGCAACGGCCCGCATGTAGTATTCATCGGGCGCTTCGTCTCCCGCAAGGGCGCAAGGATTCTGCTTGACGCGCTGCGATGGGGCGAACACCATGGCGTCTTCCCGGCAGGCATGCATGTGACGTTGGGTGGCAAAGGCCCACTGCTGGCTGAGTGCCAAGCCCAGGCAGCAACGTTGCGCACACCTGTGGAATTCACCGGATTCGTCGGCGAAGACGACAAGCCGGCGCTGCTGGCCAGCGCCGATGCGGCCGTATTCCCTTCAACTGGAGGCGAGTCCTTCGGCATCGTGCTGCTGGAGGCCATCGCCGCAGGCTCGCGCGTTGTGCTTGCCGGCGACAATCCCGGGTATCGCTCGACCTTGCTGAATGATGATGACGCGCTGTTCCCGGTGATTCGATCGGACCGGGCGAACCGCACGAACCATGCTGGCGACCCGCAAAGCTCGGATCGCAACACAAGTCGAGAAGCTGTGCTGGCGCGCCGGATAACCCGAGCTCTCGTTGACGAGCCCTGGGCCGAGGCTATTCATGCTCGGCAATCGGCGCTGCTTCAACGATACGATGTAACAACCGTGGCGGACCAGGTTGAAACGGTGTACGCAAAGGCGATTGCCGACAGGGCAACCGCCTCAGCGGAATAACGACACACCGCGTCGAGCGCTGCAGTAGGCGTTGCCGAGCCATGTGTGACGCGAATTCGGCCACACGGAGCCAAGTCTGGGCGAGTTCTGACTCATCCAGATGCTGGGTACCCGGCCGTCGGCGCTGCGCGAGCCGAGCAGATTGAAACCGTTCTTCTTCACCAGCCAATCAGGATGCTGTGTGGCGATGGCCAGCCCCTCTTCCAACGTCAGCGGCAGTCGTTCGTCCGAATCGATGAGCTTATGTGCCACGTCCGGCTCACGGTTGACATAGGACGTGCCGGTATGCGGATCCACGACGAGGTAGAACGGTCCCTCCGGTGGCTCGAAGCCATCCTGTGGCTGGAAGCTGGCGATGTCGCGCGGCGGCATCGTAGTGAACCCGGCCATGCGGTTGATGCTGGTACGCGCGATCAACGATTCCGGCGATACCAGCTCGTGCGTAGGTACCAGCAGGATATTCACGCCCAAGTCACTGCCTTCCAACGCCACGATGAGCGGCCGGGCCAGCGCCCGGAAGGCATCGCCGCTCATATCGGCGACATCGGGGTAGCCCAATGCCACGATGCGATCCAGCTGTTTTTGCGCTTCCTGAGATGCCTTCGACATATCTCCAGTATGGCACGGCCGCAGATGGGCGTGATGCCCCGCCAATGCATCACAGCTCCCACAGCAACTTGCCTTAGGCAAAAGTTGTGGCGTATGCGATGCCCCGGACAGGGAAAATCCGGCACGAAAGCGGTAATATGCAGGGTTCATGGCCCAGTCGCCGTCTTAGCCGTGCGGTCGCGACAGTCATAACGGTCGCGACAGTCATAGCGCCTGTCCGCGCCAGCCTACAATTGCTCAGCGAAGTGCTTTCGGGCGATGATCTCAGCTAATTCGACGGCGTTCAAGGCCGCGCCTTTGCGCAGATTATCATTGGCGATGAAGAAAGCGAGGCCTTTCTTGCCATCCACCGCCTGATCCTGACGGATGCGACCCACATAGCTCGGATCCTTGCCTGCGGCCAGCTGCGGTGTCGGGATCTCATTCAGCTCGACGGCGGGAGCCGCGGCGAGCACCTCGCGAGCCATATCGGGGGTCACATCACGCTCGAATTCGGCGTTGACGCTCATGCCGTGCGCGGTGAACACGCCAACGCGCACGCAGGTGCAGGATGCGGCGAGCTTGGGCAGGTGCAAAATCTTGCGGCTTTCATTGCGCAGCTTCTGTTCCTCGTCAGTCTCCTCGGAGCCATCGTTGACGATAGCGCCGATGAAAGGCACCGCGTTGAACGCGATTGTGCGTACGACCTTAGTTGGCTCGGGGAAGTCGATCGCCGAACCATCGAACACGAGCTTATCTGCCCCCTGCTCAACTGCGGCCGCGGCCTCGTTCATCAGCTGCTCGACCCCCGCGCGGCCAGCGCCGGAAACGGCTTGGTATGAGCTCACGATCAGTCGCCTCAGGCCGAACTGGGTATCCAGAGCCTTCAGGACTGGGATACAGGCCATCGTCGTGCAATTGGGATTGGCCACGATACGAGCAGGAATGTCGTCCAGATCATCGGGGTTGGCCTCGGCCACGACCAGCGGCACATCGTCATGCATACGCCATTGCGAGGAATTGTCGACCACATATGCGCCGGCGGCCGCAAAACGAGGTGCCCAGACCTTCGACGTACCGCCGCCTGCAGAGAATATGGCGATATCGATGCCCGACAGCTCGGCCTGCTCGACGTCTTCGACGGGGATGTCGACACCGCGCCATGTGAGCCGCGTGCCCGCAGAACGCGCCGATGCCAGGAAGCGCAGGTCGCGCACCGGGAAGTCACGCTCGTCGAGCACACGGCGCATGATCATGCCCACTTGGCCGGTCGCGCCCAGCACCGCTACATTCACACCGCGTTCGTGTATCTGCACCATATCTGATCGACTCCTTCGCACCGGATTCGCCTGCCATGCATGCGCGTTGGGGAGTTATCGCCGCCGACGCGCGCATGCCCGGCATATGCCCATGCCTTATAGTGTCCACACCGCAGCGACAAAATCGAAATGACCTCTCATGACTATGATCATGCCCGGCAACGGCCGTATTGACCAGTGCGCAGCCGCGATGGCAAATGCATGAGTACTCTCAGCGGCCGGTACCGCCGTACACCACAGCCTCAACCTTGTCGGCATCCAAGCCGTAGGCCGTGTGCAGCGCCTTGACGGCCTCGTCCAGATCCTCGAGCGGCACGAGTGCAGCGATGCGAATCTCGGAGGTCGAGATCATCATCACATTGATATCATGCTCGCTGAGCGCGTTGAAGAATTTCGCCGCCAACCCTGAGTGCGTTTTCATGCCCACCCCTACGACCGCTACTTTGCCGACGTCTGAGTTCACATCGAAGGACTGGTAGCCGAGGTCCTCATGCTTGTCTTCGAGTACGTCCTGCACATGCTTGGTTGTCGAGCTGGGCACGGTGAAGGAGATATCCGCCGTACCGGTCGAGGCACCAGCCTGCACAATCATATCGATGTTCACGTCGGCCTGGGCGAGCGAAGTGAAGACCCGCGCCGCCATGCCAGGCTGATCAGGCATACCGCGCACAGTCACCAAGGATTCGCTGCGGTCATGTGCCACGCCGGAGATCACCGGCGCCTCGGGGCCCAGATCGGGGAAGAGATCGCCCATCGAGACGTTCGCGTTATCGGTCATACGTTTCTAGCCTTTCGATTCGTTGTTGTATCGAGTGAATGATCGAGAAGGATCGCACTGTGCGGGGTCTCATCGTCCGGCAGTTCGTGCTGGAACGCCTGCTGCATCTGCCGCGGAGAATGGGCGTCCACTCGATTCGCGCCGCCATCTGCCTCTCACGCCGCCTGGCTGAGGTTCGGCAGCGTGCGCGGGTCAACGCCGTCGGGCACGATCAAGGTTCCCATGCGATGCGAGAAGGAGCTGCGCACATGCAGTGGCATGCCGAAACGCTGCGCGTATTCGACGCAGCGCAACGCCAGTACCTTCGAGCCACATGAAGCCATTTCCAGAATGGAGTCGTAGTCGATCGAGGGGATGCGCCGAGCCGTCGGCACGATGCGCGGATCTGCAGTGAAAATGCCGTCGACATCGGTGTATATTTCGCACACGTCAGCGTCCAACGCCACCGCGAGCGCCACCGCCGAGGTGTCGGAGCCGCCCCGACCCAGCGTCGTCGCATCGCCGATTTCGTTCACGCCTTGGAATCCTGCGGCGATGGCCACACAGCCTTCTTCCATTGCTTTGCGCACACGGGCCGGTCGCACGGCCTTAATGTGCGCGGTGCCGAACTGCGCATCAGTCATGAAGCCCGCCTGCGAACCGGTGAAGGAACGCGCCTGCGCACCTTCGGCGTGGATGGCCATCGCCAGCAAACTCATCGAGATGCGTTCGCCCGCAGTCATGAGCATGTCCATTTCGCGCGCCGGCGGATTCGAATCAATGCTCAGCGCCTGGTCGATGAGGTCGTCCGTAGTGTCGCCCATGGCGGAGACCACGACCGCTACGTCGTTGCCTGCCCGCTTCGTCTCGACGATGCGCCTAGCGACGCGCTTGATCGAATCCGTGTCAGCAACCGATGAGCCGCCGTATTTCTGCACGATAAGAGCCACGACTGTCCAATCCCATGTCTTCGCTGATTTGTTGCGATCATTGTACGCAAACGTCACGATTACCCGGAAGGTTGAGTTGCTGGCGGCTGCTCTACGCTTCGCGGCGACCGGCGAGCGCGCGGCCGAGCGTGATCTCATCGGCGTATTCCAAATCGCTGCCTACGGGCAACCCGCTGGCTAACCGGGTAACGAGGATACCCAGCGGCGACAGGAGCCGGCTGAGATACGTGGTCGTTGCCTCGCCTTCGATATTAGGGTCAAGTGCGAGAATGATCTCCTTGACTTCGTCGGTTTTGAGACGGTCCAGCAGTTTGGGGATGCTCAGGTCGCCCGGCCCCACGTTAGCCATGGGGTTGATAGCACCGCCCAGCACATGGTAGGTGCCACGGTATTCACGCGTGCGCTCGATACTCATGACATCCTTGGGCTCTTCGACTACGCAGATGAGGCTGCGGTCGCGCCTCGGGTCAACGCAGATCGGGCAGGGGCTAGTCTCGCACACGTTGCCACAGATGTCGCAGAAACGGACTTTCGCCTTCACCTCGCTGATGGCCTCGGCCAATTCCTGGGCTTCCTCTCCACTGGCCGAAAGCAGATAGAAAGCGATGCGCTGCGCACCTTTGGGCCCGATGCCGGGCAGCCGCGCAAACGCATCGATCAGTCGCTGGATTGCTCCGTCATACGCCAATGCCATACGTTCCCCTCAGTTTCCTCTGCGCAGTTTTACCTAATTGCCCAGTCTTGTTTTACCCAGTCTTGTTTTACCCAGTCTGCTGCGCTCAATTTTCCTGCTTGCGGGCCTTGCTGGGCGGTTGGATGTTTCTCGGATTATGCGGGTCATCGGCGGCGAATTCCTCGACACCTTTCACCTCGAACAGCTTTTCAAGTTCGTCCAAATCCATTGCTGTCGCTGCGCTGAGCGATTTGTCATTCAACGAGTATTCGTCATCGTCGGAGTCGACTCGCCGCGTGCCTGGTGCGGAGCTCACGGCCGCCGCGTCGGCATCAGACCGTGCATCTGGTTGCACGCCCGCCATGGCGTCGTCCGGGTCGCGCGACCGCACCGCCCAAGAATCCTCGTTCTGATCCTGCACACCGTTATGCCCGGCGAAGCCACCGGCGCGATCCGGAGGGGCGATGCTCTCGATCTCATTGTCAGACATCGGTTCGGATAACGGTTCAGTCGGTGTCGACCAAGGGTCCTCGTCATTGCTCATATCCGGGACGGCTACATGCTTGTGATGCGACTGGGCCGGCGCGGCAAGGTCATTGCCAGTCACGCCCGCACTCGCATCTGCAACCGCATGCTGTTCACGTACAGCGGGTGTCGGATCGAGCCACGGGTCATCATCGAGTCTAGGCGGTTCCTGTTCACGCCCTGCTATGTCTTCCTGATCATGGCTCACCTGCCGATGGACGGGTTCGTCCGCACTGTGCGGACCGCCGGCTGCAGGCGTCTCGCCCTCTTTGGGCCGGCTGGACGCACGCGGGGCAACATGCGCAGCAAGGCCAGTCGCTGCCAGACCGGCCTTCTCCATGGCGATTTGCCTCTTGATCTGCGCAAGCTGCTGCGGCTTCATGTGCTTACTTGACTCCACGCGCTCGCCGTTAGCCGCAATCGCTGCCGGAGCAATCATCGTGTTCTCCCCGAAAACTGCACGCGTGCCAGCGAGAACAACGTTCGCCGCCTTATGTCCTTGATGCTCTTGGTCGGAGGAGACCGCGAGCGCGAAGGCGTGCTGGCTCAACGGCCGATCGAAGGTCATCGCCAGCCGCTGCCTGCCCGAAGCATTCGAGGCAAGGGAGACGCGTACGACCTTGTCACGCGTGACGTATTCGCGCACATCGGCGGGCAGCGCGGCGACGACTGCATCCCACCGCTCGTCCACACTGCGCGTGTCCATGCTGTTCGCCTCTGCAGTTGATCGTGTTGGCGTCGGTGCCACCGGCGGCACGGCGGAAGAAACATCGCTAGCCGGCGCGGGATCCTGCACGTTCTCTGACGGCGCAGGATCATTGGTAACGCGGGAATCAGCGTTGGTCTGCTGGGGCAACGCCGTGCGATGCGAACCGGCGAAGCCGCCACTGCGTGAAGCCCGGCGAGCATTCCCTGACTGGTTTGCCCGGTAATCTGCCCGACCAGCGGCACCAGATGCGGACGCAGGCGCGATGCCGTCGGCATCAGCTTGCGCATTGGTGCTTCCCACGATGAGCGTGGTCTGAGGGTCACGGCCGGCCAGCAGCCGCGCAGCCAGCAGCTCCAATCGCATGCGTGGCGAGACTGCACCCGTCATTGCAGCCAACGCCGCGTTGATCGTCTCGGCCATTGTGCTAAGCACGGTCAGCCCCAGAGCCGCAGCCTGCTGGTGCAGACGATCCATGTCCTCAGCAGCGCAATCGTCGCCAAGAACGCGTTCCGCACGCTCTCCGCCCAAGGTCAGCACGAGCAGATCGCGCACTCGCGAGAGCAGATCCTCAACAAATCGACGCGGATCGAATCCCCCCACCACCACTTTTTGTACAATGCCATACAGTTTTCCGCCATCGCGCCCGATCACGGCGTCTATGGCTTCACCGATCAAAGCATCCGGCGTGAAACCAAGCAGGGAAATGGCAGCATCATGCGTGATCAGACCGTCCACTGCGCCGACCATTAGCTGGTCAAGCACGGAAAGCGTGTCGCGCACCGAACCGCCGCCGGCACGCATGGCGAGCTTGAGCACGCCAGGTTCCGTTTCGATATGCTCCTGCCTGCAGATTCCTTGCAGATATGGTCCCATGACTTCCGTGGGCACGAGGCGGAAGGGATAGTGGTGCGTGCGCGAGCGGATGGTACCAATGACCTTGTCGGGCTCCGTGGTCGCGAAGATGAACATCACATGCTCCGGCGGCTCCTCCACGATTTTGAGCAAGGCATTGAAACCTTGCTGCGTGACCATATGGGCCTCGTCGAGAATGAAGATCTTGTAGCGGTCTCGTGCAGGGGCGAATGTGGCGCGTTCGCGCAGCTCGCGGGCATCCTCGACCCCGTTGTGGCTCGCTGCATCAATCTCGACGACGTCGATCGAACCCGGACCGCCGGTCGCCAAGTCGCGGCAGCTCTCGCACTCACCGCACGGATGCGACGTTGGCCCATGTTCGCAGTTGATGCACCGGGCGAGAATACGGGCGGAACTGGTTTTGCCGCAGCCGCGCGGCCCCGAAAAAAGATACGCGTGGGTGAGTTTGCCCTCGTCAAGCGCATGAGAAAGTGGCACCGTGACTTGATCCTGGCCAATCACGCCGGCAAACGTGTCAGGCCTGTATCTGCGGTATAAAGCCAATGCCATATTCTGCTCCCTCAAGCTATCCCATCACATGCCCCGCCTGCTGCAGCCGCTGCGGTCGCCTTCCTGCGGCTCATGTCCGTGCGGCCCATGCGCCCACAAGCGGTAAGCGCACAAGCTAGGGTTCTTTCCAGCCATGTTCCCCGCACGGCGCGACCCATGCGCAATCCCGATCGCTGCGCAAGGCCAGTCTGCCGCGTCGGCGCGCCGGCCACGATCACCCGTGCTGCGTCTTCTCGGGGAAGAGCAACTTCAGCTCTTGCGGCCGTACTGTGACCGTCACAGGCAGATGCCCCGCGTATTCGCCATCCGCCATCAGGGCTGGTGGCTCGGCTCCTTGCTCTGAGCCCTCGATGTCGATGGCGCGCACACGTTGCCACCCGAATAACCCAGTAGTGAACAGCGCGCCGTTGTAGGCTTTCAACAGCGCATTCGCGATCTGCGCCGGTGACGGCATGCACTTGAGCCATACTAAGTCAAGCAGGCCGTCATCGAACTCGGATTTCGGTGACAGCTCGATACCGCCGCCGATGTGACGCGAGTTGGCGACGGTCAACAGTGGCGTCACGATGGTGCGCTCGTCTGTGCTCCCGTCTGGCAGCACAGCCCGGATATGATATCCGTACTGTTGCAAATGGCGGACTTCCCTAAGCGTCGCGGCGAAATACCGCACCGGGCCGATGGGCAATCTCGAACGATTCGCTCGATCGTTAATGCTTGCATCTAACCCACACGACAGCATGCCCGCGAAATACCTCGAGACCAAGCCCTTAGCTGATTGCACCGGCCCATCGCCCGAATCGCTTGCGCCTACCGCATCGCCCGTCGCGGATCTGATAACAGCCATGTCAACCTCACGGCAGTTTCCGGTGACAATCGACTCGACAATGTCATGAACCGCGTCATTCATACGGTTCACAGGGATCCCCAAACCACGAGCGAAATCGTTACCTGAACCCATAGGAACGATACCAAGTGGTACGCCATCCGATGCTGCAGCGTTGAGTCCCAACGCCACCATGCCATCCCCGCCTGCCACGACGAGGAAGTCGAAATTGTCGCGCCGGGCCCGGACTCGTGCGAGCGAATCCTCATAGCTGCGCCCCGTCAAATCAAGCACGTCGAAATCATGTCGCAGTCCCTCTTCGCTCAGGCGCGACAGCACCTGTGCACCGATCTTGGCCCCGTTGCCGCGACTCGCTGTGGGATTCCCCACCAGCGCCACGGTCGCATGCGCAATACTCATAGTGGCAACGATAGCGGTACGGCTGCCGCCACGCTAGGAGAAGCGCCATGCCGGAGCGATGACGCGCACGTCCTCATTGGCCATCTCCTCACCGTTGCACTGTCGCAAGCGTCATATGAGTACTGCCTGGCTTTTCTGCGCTTCAGAGGGCAATACGGCGGCAGCGCAACACGGTGACGATGCAGAGTCACGCTGCGTCAATATTGTGGCAACGCACGAGCACGACGAGATATCTGAGAATTCGCCGACCTATATCATTCATTATGAACACAAAAACAAAGAACGAGCACAACAAGACAAAAGTCGATATCTTCGATCTCCGGAAACCGGGCCCTCTCAGGAGCAATCTATGGGGCCGGCGCGGGCCGATCTGGAAACCCTGGAGATCAACGGCACCCGGGTGCGCACTGAGACCTTGACGCTCACGATCTCGCCGTCAACTCGGCAGGACTCAAGGCGACCCTTATGGGCGAGCGCGATACTCTTCGCCTCGGTGCAAGGATCCCCTTCGCCATTCCATAGAGATGTTGCGGAGGAAAGCGCCGCGAGGTCGGCCGCGGAACGTGCCCGGGTTTGCGCAATAAACAAGCTTCCGGCAGCCGCGAGAACGGATAGCATCGTGGCAGCCAGCATGATAAGCGCGACACCTGCCATCGTTCCGGATCCTGGATCATTGCTGCGAAAACACCGCAGCACCGTGCCCAGCTGCACTTTCCCCGGCGGCGCGGCTTCAGCCAATTCGCCAGCCGCTTTCATCTCCTTAGCTTCCCTGATCTCTCTCGTTTCTTTGACTTCCATGGTTTCCCGACCTCCTTTCTCTCGCGCCCTTCTCGACTTGCGCCGATTACCAATCGCTATTCGATATCACTGTTCGACCCCGGTTGCGGATCCGTGTACATGCGTCGGCAGCACACGCAACGGCCCCGGCAAAACCGGGCACTGGACGTTCACGGTGAACGTTCCTTTCTGGTGTGAAACCTTTGTAGCAGCGTCAGCGCCCGCCACCGATCGAGCAATGGCGCTCGCGTCAGCCTCGCCCGAGGTGATCACGAGCTGCCTGGCTGCTACGGCTGCGGCATCTTGGCAGTCCATACTCACTGTCACGGCCCTAGCGAGCGACATCAGCAGCGCAGCCATGACAATTACCGCCGGCAGCACCATCGCGAATTCAGCCGTGGCAGCGCCTTGGTCATCAGTGCGAGGCACGTGTGCAAACGATGGCCACAAGGACAACGGCCATCTTCGGCACGATTCATGTCTCCAGTTTGGCTCTCGCCACCATGTTGGCACCCGCAAGCGCGCCGCGAATCGGCATGCAGCAAGCCGTCTCGCCATGACGATCACCCCACATTCAGTGCCGTTTTCACCAGATTGCCGAGCAGCGTCCTGATGGCATCCGATTTGAGTAGCGCCACCAACACGGCTGCGAAACCAGTAGCGGCTACTAGCACGACCGCGTATTCAGCTGTTGCGGCACCTTCATCCGCTTCACTGGACAGAGACCTGATCTTGGCGCCGAAGAGCGTCGTTTCACGCCTTGCACTGCACAGCACATCTGCCAACCGGGCTCTGGCATACTGGAAAATACCTGCCTGGCCTTCGATGGTGATGGGAATTCCCGTATTCATGATCATTCCTTTCCTTGGCATTACCGGCCGATTCGCCGGTGGTTCCAGTGTGGCTGAAAGGCGTTGCGGGTGCATCGGGTTCAGGGCTATGTGGTCGAAGGGTCAGGGTTGTCCACAACCTCGGCATGTCGGGATAGCTGCATCCACATATTCGGTAAGTGCCATCCAACGCGCCCGGTTTTATGCACCGAAAGAAGCGATGGCCGGGATCACGCCTATGAGGATGAAGGAGGGAAGGAAGCATAGCCCCGTAGGAATGAGCAAGCGCACCGACAGGCGGGAAGCGCCTTGCTCAATGGCCGCACGATGAGTCTCGTCAGCCTGCTCAATCGCGTTTTCCAGCGGCCCCACGGGTGAAGCGCCACGATTCCATGCCTCGTCCAAAGCATCGTGCACAACGATCATCGATTGCCCTGCTCGGTGCGCATGCAATGCGCCGTTCCAAGCGTCTCTCCAGCTGTATCCGCCGTTGAGCGCACAGGCAACCGATGTGAGTGCAGCGCCAAAATCGCCACGGACAATATCGCCTACCGCTTCAAACGCCCTCGGAAGGGACGATCCCTGCCGCACAGCCACAGCGAGCATCGCCAATACAACGGCATCTGAAGGCATGGGTCGCTGCACCCCCTCGCATCCGAAATCCGGCCCGGGCAGTGCACGGCGAACCGGACAGCATGCCAACAGGCAGCATACACAGGCGCATATGCTGGATAACATCATGTAGACCATGGATTCTCTCCTCGTGGGGTTCGACTGGGCATATGGTGCACCCACCAGGCAGCTTTGAGTGCCGCATGCCGAACGAACAAAGCGTACAAGTCCATGCGCTGCCCTCTTGGCATATCTGCGCCTGCCACATCCTTTGTGCTGTTCCCTACCGCACCTTATTCCCTACGACTACACCGTTCCTGCCAATGTCCCATGTCTTGAGCGTCGCCCTGCACGCTCTGCCGCAATGAGTGCAGCAGCAGCCACACCCAGATAAGACCCACCCCATACGCGAGAACACCTACGGCCAGGCATATCCACCCACTGGTCGAGCCCAAGAGAAATACCAATGGTTTGGCTCCCAGCAATTCACCAAGCAGCAGCGTGACAACAGGAAGCGCAGAGAGAAGCCTAATTGTGGCTTCCGGCATGGTTAGAGCGCTACGTCGCAGCTTGTGCAACAGCTGCGAACGCCGATACGATGCCGCGACGGCGTCAAGGCAACGACCGGCCTCGCACCCGAGCTGCTCGCCTAAGCGGTATGCCAGCTCCAACTCTGCAGCGACACTGCTGACCTGTTCTTCCGTCTCCTGTTCCAAGGCTTGCGAGCGCAGGATCGTGCGCAACTCCTCGTAGTTCGTGAATTGCCGTCCAACGCTCGATTCTTCCGGGCCGGCAGCGGCAACCGCGACGAAAGCCTGCCGCAGCGAAGCCCCCGATCGCACGCGTGCCTTCAGAGCGGCGAGCATCGCCGCAATGCCGATGCGTTCAGAATCCGTCGCCCGCACGGCGCAGATCATGTGAAGACGCCGCTGCGCACACCAGGAACGCGGTGTCATCAGCCATGCGAACGAAGCTAACGCGGCACATATAGCCGCTATTGCCACCAGCAACTGCATACGTATCAGTCTCCCGTTTGCCAGCACAGAGCGAGGAGTCGACCTTGGCATCGCCGACGCAGCAAGATCGATATGATCGGCGATGTCGGCACACTCAATCCTGCGCCCATCGTTGTGCGAACTGCTTCCAACGCTCTTCGTAAACCGGCGGCGCCCTGCCGTCCCAACGTGCCAGAGGAGTGGTGAGCAACATGCCAGATACGACGCGGAAATCACCTATCTGTGTGATGCGGCGCCCAAATCGTGTGCGGCACACATGCAAAACGGCGTCAAAAGCGTCCACGGCCAGCATCGTCAAGGTTTGCGGACTCAGCCCGGCAAGCAATCCCAATGCTGTCAAACGCGCAGGTACCCGTTCCACACTGTCAGCGTGCAGCGTCGCCATGCCGCCGCGGTGACCTGCGTTGAAAGCACGCAGCAGGTCTGCTATCTCTTCGCCGCGGCATTCACCGAGAATCACCCGGTCCGGACGCATGCGCAACGTGGCTTTGACCAGTTCGCCAAGCCCTATAGCCCCCGCTCCCTCGACATTCGCCGATCTGGCCAGCAGCGAAACATGGTCACCACGCCGAATGGCGCCGAGCTCGCGAACTTCTTCGACGCTAACAATGCGCTCCCTCATATCGCAAGCTTCGAGCAGCGCTTTGAGCAACGTGGTCTTGCCCGCTCCGGTGCCGCCCGTGACGAGGATACTGGCATGGCCCTGCACAAGAGCGCGCAGCACAGCCATCCACGACCTAGGGAACAGGTTCTGTGAACATAACGCCTCCAAGTCATCCTCCCCGCGTTTGGGCAAACGAATGGATATGGCGGCACCCATCGGCACGATGGGCGCTATCACCGCATGGACGCGGATGCCGCTGGCTCCTGAGGCATCGCCTATCGGGCAGGCGTCGTCCAATCTGCAGCCGAGCTGCGCGCAAAGCCGCACCGCGTATTCGCGTACCACGTCCGGTGAGCGAAAGGGGATACTAGGATGCACCTGCACCATGCCATTCCCGTAATCGGCCCACACACGACCATCGCCGGTCACAGCTATATCGGTGAGACCGGGGTCGCGTGCTATATCCTGCAATGGTCCAAGCATCAGTTCCCTGATCACGATCGGGCACCTTGCGCCAACAGCGCCTCGATCCGCCCCGCCAACAGACGCACGCAGCCGGCGCTTCCTCTGCCGATACGTTGTATGCCCGCTCCCTCGAGCACACTGCGCCGCAACCGCCGAGAAGACCGAACAGGGCCAATGACATCGCACGACAAGTAGTCTGCCGCCTCATCCACGCTCAGACTCCCTGCCGCGCCGCGCAGGCCGTGAGGCCGCATGCCAACGATCGACAGCCATTCTTTGCGATCCATCGTATTGCGATTCACAACACGCTGACCAGCAATACTGTGAACCACCTTACTGGTGCCATCATCATTACGGCCAGCACCCTCGCAATCTGCGGCACCGCGCATCCCAAACCTTTCCATATGGGCTTTTGCACGGCCCAAGCCCAGCACGGAGAGTTCGACCGCCATGACATGCCACGCTTGGGCTAGCGCCGGCACGGCATCGAGAATGGCCCCGTCAGCCGCATCAACCACCACTACATCATTGACTTCAGCGAGAGCGCAGATAGCCGCCTGCACCTCCCACCAATCAGGCATATTGCCGTTCCATGGATTGCAGGCCAGAATGCCGACGTCTTCCCATCTCGGCAAATCGCGATCAAGTGATTTACCGTCCACTATCCCCAAAGGAGCATCCAACGAACCGAAACGCAAGCCCTCGTTCCCTTCGATGCCAAGCAAAACATCGAGCCCGCCAGCATGTAAATCGGCATCGACCATGGCGCAAGTCTTCTCGCGCCGCCGCAACTCCCATGACAGCATTGCCCCGAATATGCTCAGTCCAATGCCCCCGATCGGCGAAGTTAGCACGATTACATTGTCTCTGCCCACTCCGTTGGCCGCCCCGGCACAGACGGTCGCACCCTGCGCCAATATCGATACCGACGACGGCAGTGATGCCGAACCATGTCTCGGGCCTCCTCGTTGCGTTAAAGGCTCGTTTCTCGTGTCGGCCCCCGATAGCTCATTGCGGGAATCGCCGCACACAGCTTCGTCTCTAGTCCCGCGCACGCTCCCATTCACGCTGCGGCCAGCAGACGGGGCATAGAACCGTTGGGGCATCGCCCGCTCCTGTATCGTTGCCGTATCCATAGGCCGATTCAAACGCATGCCGCACACTCTCGCCAAGCGCTGCGGGACTATGTGGTCGAATGCTTCGAGTTATCCACAATCCCGGGTGTTTCGCGCCTGTGAATCACGGAATCGTGCTCACGCAACGCAAAAGGGAGACCCACCGAAGCGGGTCTCCCTTTACAAGTCGAACTTCAAGCAGAATCTCTGCACAACCTCATCGTTATAACGGTAAGTCTTTCCATTGCCCGTTCAACGTAGCAGCCATCGTGGCTATACACTTTTGTGGGCTTCTGCCTGTTAAGTTTTCCTTGTACTACTATTATGCCAGTTTCTCCGTGCATCGCAAGCAGTTGGCCGGCTTTTGTGCGGTTATTTTCCCAAGTGTTCGTTCCCATCCAAGAACGCACTGCGTTTGATTCAAACTGTGTCAAAATACCTTGAGAATGTTCGTTTCTGTGTATTTTCAGCCTGCAATGACGCTATCGCAGACCTCTTCAGCGTGTCGCAACACCTCCTTCCGAGGCAGGCCTCGGAAGGAAAAACACCGCCAATGCGCTCGTTCGTTGTGCACTGCCTTACGAACTTCTTTATGAACACGGCACGAATCCGGCGAGTTTGCTTTCATACGGCCAGATCGCCGCCTACAGTAGGAGCATGGCACAGATTTTTGACGCACCCTCCAAGGCATTACTGCGCAGCCAGATCGCCGAGCATATAGCCGAAACCGACAAAGTCGACAGACGTGACGAGCAGGCCGGCGACGAGCCACTGCCACCTGATCGATTCTTCGACAGGGAGCTGAGCTGGCTCAAGTTCAACCAACGTGTGCTCGAACTGGCACAGGACAACGAACAGCCCATACTCGAACGCGCCAATTTCGCCGCCATCTTCGCCTCGAACCTAGACGAGTTCTTCATGGTGCGCGTGGCTGGCCTCAAGCGCCGCATCGATTCGGGCATCGCCGTCACTGCAGCCTCGGGAATGAGCCCGCGCCAGCAGCTGCGCGCGATCAGTGAGGCAGCACACCAGCTGCAGCAGGAGCACGCCCGCACGGTGATCGACGAGATCATGCCGGCGCTGGAGCTGGAGCATGTCGTGCTGCTCAGCTGGGACAAGCTGAGCATCTCCGAGCAAGAGCGGCTGTCGCGCTATTACCGCCAGCAGGTGTTCCCTGTGCTGACTCCCCTAGCGGTCGACCCTGCGCACCCGTTCCCTTATATTTCCGGCGGATCACTCAATCTCGCCGTTTTAGTCGAGAACCCATCTTCAGGTAAATCGCATTTCGCGCGCGTCAAGATCCCGGGCAACCTCAACCGTCTGCTGCCTGTCGATGACCTGACCGACGAGGAAAGCCGCGAGGAACGCTTCGGCTTTATCACGATGGAGAATCTCATCATCGCACACCTCGAATCGCTCTTCCCCGGCATGATTATCAAAGAGGCGCGTTCCTTCCGCGTCACGCGCAATGAGGACATCGACGTCGAAGAGGATGACGCCGAGAACCTGCTCAATGCGATGGAGAAGGAACTGCTGCGCCGCCGCTTCGGGCCGCCGATCCGGCTCGAGATCTCCGACACGACCAGCCCGTTCCTCTCCCAGCTGTTGGCCAGCCAGCTGCGCGTAAGCGCTGACGAGGTCTATCGTCTGCCTGCACCTCTCGATATGACGGTGCTGTTCGAATTGCAAAGCCTTGACCGGCCGGATCTGAAGTTCCGCCCGTTCATCCCGATCACCAACCGGCAGCTCGCCGAAGTCGAATCAAGCCGTGCGCCGGATATTTTTGCGGCGATCCGCAGCCACGACATCCTGCTACATCATCCCTACGATTCCTTCTCGACTTCAGTGCAGGCGTTTCTCGTTCAGGCGGCTGCCGACCCCAAAGTGCTGGCCATAAAGCAGACGCTGTACCGCACCTCAAGCAACTCCCCTATCATCGATGCGCTGGTTGATGCCGCCCACGCAGGCAAGCAGGTGCTGGCGCTGGTGGAGATCAAGGCCCGCTTTGACGAGGACGCCAACATCGCGTGGGCGCGCAAGCTCGAACGCGCCGGCGTGCATGTGGTCTACGGCATTGTGGGACTCAAGACTCACTGCAAACTCTCGCTCGTGGTACGCCAGGAGGCCGACGGCCTCAAACGCTACTGCCATGTGGGAACCGGTAATTACAATCCCAAGACTGCACGCATCTACACCGATCTGGGCCTGCTGACCTGCGACCCGGTGGTAGGGCAGGATCTCACTCGACTGTTCAACCAGCTTTCCGGATATGCACCGAAATCGAGCTTCCACCGGTTGCTCGTTGCCCCACGCACCGTGCGCACCGGTCTGATCCAGCGCATCCGCCGCGAAGAGGACGCCGCACGCGCCGGCAGGGAGGCCTGGATCAAGATCAAGGTCAATTCCGTCGTGGACGAGAAAACCATCGACGCATTGTACCGCGCAAGCCAGGCAGGAGTGAACATCGATATCGTCGAACGCGGCATGTGCGCGCTGAAGCCAGGTGTCCCAGGGCTGAGCGACAACGTGCGCGTGCGCTCCATTCTCGGTCGCTTCCTCGAGCACAGCCGCATCTACGCCTTCGCAAACGCCGAAGGCCCACAGATCGGCGAAGGCCCGGCAGCTGGCCCCGAAGTATGGATCGGCTCCGCTGACCTTATGCACCGCAACCTCGACCGACGTGTCGAGGCGCTGGTGCGTATCAGCGACCCCGACCAGATCGATGAGCTCATCCGCTACATGGATCTGCAGATGGCCGACTCCACGATTTCGTGGCATATGCAGGCGGACGGAAAGTATATTCGGCATTCGCATGATGAGGAGAATCGCCCGCTCGTTGACTGCCAGGAATACTTGATTCGGACTCATCAGCGCCATCCTCATACGGTGAGCTGACGTCTCGCTGTCTTTTGGATTGCCCATCACCTGCTGATGGCCTCAGACGCATGGAGACGTCGTAGTATGGCACGGTTGTGGATAGGCACAGTCGTGGATAGGCACGGTTGTGGATAGGCACGGTTGTGGATAGGCACAGTCGTCTATGCAACGGCCGCGCAACGATCAAGCACGCGCAGAAGGGACGGGTCTCATGGCCAGACAGACCGTAGAAGCCGCGGGAGGGATCATCTACCGGCGGCGGCAATGTGGTACCGAGGCCAAATCCCAAAGCCCCGAATATGCAGAGAATGGGGCCGAATATGCAAAGACCCGCCCAGCGCTGCGATCCCGCGGCAATGGGCGATCGGAGCACGACGGAAAACCGGGATCATTGCTTGCTGATATCGAGCTATGCGTAGTGCACCGGCCGAAATACGATGACTGGAGCTGGCCGAAGGGCAAGTTGGAAGCCAACGAATCGCATCGTCACGCTGCCGTGCGTGAAATGGGCGAAGAGACCGGTGTGGACGTGGCGCTGGGGCCGCTACTCGGCGAAATTGAATACCCGTTAGGTGCCGAGGGCACCAAGGGACGGCGCACGAAGGCAGAAACTGGCAGCATCAAGCATGTTGTCTATTGGATGGGCCGCCCGATTGCAAGGCCAGCGGCGGCAATGCGCTCGACGGCGTTCGGGCCGGTAACTCCAGCCGATGCGGGCGAAATAGACAATATCGCCTGGGTCGGAGTGCAGCATGCTCGCCGTCTGCTTTCGCACGCGCAGGATCGAGACATCCTCGATCTTTTCGTCGACCGTGCCGAAGAAGGGGCACTGCTCAGCCGGACGCTGCTCATCGTGCGTCACGGCAAAGCGGAGGCACGTAAACTATGGAAAGGCGGCGACGCCACGCGTCCGATCACCCCCAAAGGGGCGGCCGCCGCATATGCGCTCAACCGCGAACTCGCCTGCTATGCGCCCTCCCGACTGATTACATCGCCTTGGGTGCGTTGCATGGAAACCATCGAGGTGTTCTCTTGGCAGACCGGACTGCCAATGACGACAGCCGAAGAGCTGACCGAAGACGCTTTCGCCGCGAAGCCGCAGGCCGCCTACGATCGCATCGACGCGGAAATCGATCTCCTGCTTTCTGAATCGTATGCAACGCAACCCGTTGCGGCACGCCATCGCGCGCCACAGCCGCCCGCTCTGACGCAACGACCTCTTGCATCCCCAATCTCGGCAGCGGATTGCGCCGTCCGCCAAGAAGACATAACGCCCTGCGCTACAATATCCACTACCGCAACAGCTCCAGTTGTGGAACCGGCTCCACAGCTGGCCACGGCCATATGCATGCATCGACCCGTTATCGGCGGCGTTTTCGACTATGTGCGGGCCATGTGCGCATCGAAGCCGCTGTCCAAGCAACTGTCCGCCACTTCGCCGTACATGCCGACCGGCAATGCGACGGCGTTGTTCATAGTCGAGACGGCCAACGGGCCGCGCATCATCGATATCCAGAGGATGGCACCACTTGTCTACTAGCAATTCCCATTACGGCTCCGATTCAATCCGCTCCAGCCGCGAAGGCTTCGTCGCTTCAGGCACCGGTTCGGCTCGACCAGCTCGACCAGCACAAGTCGACCCGGGAATCGTCGAAGGTCTTTCTGGCGGCACCGATCCCCAGGAGATCGATGAAATGAGCCATGCCTCAGCTGCGGCGCTCCTTGACCGCGTGCATCATAGTGAAGACCCGCAGATCGTGCAGCGCGTGCTCGGCCTTGTGGATGCAGAAGGCGTCGATATCATAGCCGGACTGTGGAGTCACTCGCAACCCGATTCACTGCCAGGCATGCTCTGGCGGCTGTATCTGCTGCGCACTTGGATGAACCGCCACCAGGAGTCGGTTTCGCAGCTGTGGCGCATGGGCGAGCCAGTGGTGACTTCATCTTCAGCCGTAGCTGGCGTAGACCAAGCACCAAGCGCCGAAGACATCGCGCGCATCGCCGATTCAATTCTTTCCGGCGCATTCACCGGCGATTTCGCCGTAGCACTCGAGCGCGCGGCCGAGTTCACCGACGTGGCGGCCACAGGACTGCGCCTTAAAGCGCAGCAGGTCGCGCATCGCAACGGCTTATCAACGGCGTCTGGAGGCACTGCGGCGGCCGCCACGTCCCCGCAGACAGCCGCTGCACGCCTCATGCATACCGCTGGCAATCTCACGGCCACGTCGCGCGACTTCCTGCATGGGGCGACCCTATGGCGCCAGGGCAAATTGGAGTAAACCTGTATACGGCCAATTCCTTAGCGCGTAATCTTGCGAAGGCGCTACGAGCGGTTATACTGGAAACTCGCGCTGGATCGTACTTAAGCCCCGGGCTCCATTTGTTGCCGCCGAGAGCGGCGTTTGCGCCGACAGGCGCTTTCACGATCCAGCGTTTTCATCTCTTCACCACAGTCGTTGACCTCGGCGATGCCATTCCGGCGAGCAGCATGCGGCGCATTCATCATCGCAAACGCCCTACATAGCCGAAACACGACGATTACCATAAGCACGCTCGCCCGGGGTTACTCTTAGAGGTATGCAACTTCATGTTTTGAACCATCCCCTCGTCGATCATAAAATGACCGTGCTGCGGGACAAGAACACTCCCTCCAACATTTTCCGTGAGCTCATCTCCGAGCTCGTCACCCTCGAAGCATATGAGGCTACGCGCAACCTCGCCGTCGTCGATCGCGAAATCGAGACGCCAGTCTCGCCGATGGTCGGCAAGCATCTCGCTTCCCCGCGCCCGATGGTAGTGCCAGTGCTGCGCGCAGGTCTGGGTATGCTCGATGGCATGACCAAGCTCTTGCCGACTGCCGAAGTAGGATTCCTCGGCATGCGGCGCGACGAGAGCACGCTCGACATCATCACCTACGCGAATCGTCTGCCGGAGGATCTCACCGGGCGCCAGTGTTTCCTGCTCGATCCTATGCTCGCGACAGGTGGCACGCTCGTCGCCGCTACGCATTATCTGGCCGAACGCGGGGCGAAAGATATCACTGCGATCAATATCATTGCAGCTCCCGAAGGCCTCAAGAAACTCGAAGAGACGCTTGACCCGAGCATCGATTTCAAGGTCGTCGTGTGCGCAGTCGATGAGAAGCTCAATGATCAAGCGTATATCGTGCCTGGCTTGGGCGATGCCGGCGATCGTCTGTATGGCCTGATCGACTGAGCCCTCGATTCGTAGGTGGCTCGCACTCGACCGAATTTGTATGCATCCGAAAACGCCGTCTTTGTTTGCGACCGTTGGCATTGGCAACGGTCGCAAACAAAGATGGCGTTTTCGCTGTCAGCTGCTGATCACGGCTGACAGGTACGGCCAGCCAACCGGTTAGCCAATTCTAAAGCCCTGTTCCTCGATCATCTGGAAGAGGTCGTCCTTGCCTGCCAAAGGAGACTGTGCCACAGCGGCGACGTAGCTAGTGAAGCCCTGCAATGGATTGTCGGGGTTGCGCCGAGCGTAGTAATCATGGACTTCCTTGTCATACTGAGCAAACGCCTCAAGCATGCTCGGCGTCTGCTCATCGCTGGGATATACGTCGTCGAAATACTGGCATTCCTGCGGCGGCCTAGGCTTGAGCTCAGGCGTTTTCGCCGGGTAGCCGATCCCCAGACCCAGTACCGGGAACACATTCTTGGGCAGATGAAGCAGCTCGATGATGCGCGCAACATCGTTATGGATGGAGCCAAGAATCACCGCTCCCAGTCCGAACGCCTCCGCAGCCGTCTCAGTGGTATGCACCGCCAACACGGCATCGGCATAGGCCTGAAGAAAAAGATGCGCCGACCGCAGACTTATGTTTTCCGCATCTGCGCCCAGCTCCTGCGCAATGCGGAGATTGCGGTGCTGGTCGACGAGGAACACGTAGAGCAACGGCGCATGGGCAATGCGCTCGAAGCCGCAGACACGCGCGATCTCAGATCGTATCGTAGAGTCTTTGATGCGCAGCGCCGACCATGCACTCAACGATTCGCTAGTCGCCGTCTGCCTGGCCGCTTTCTCGATGGCATCGATGATGTCTGGTGCGATTGGCTTGTCAACGAATTTGCGGATGGTTCTGCGATTCTGCAGGATTTCGACGGTTTCGGGCATTGTGCGCCCTTCAGCCGGGGCAGCAGCGCTTGTGGTATCAGTCATCAAAACTCCCTATATGCAATATGCCTTTGTTCGGCCGTTCATAGCCCGTCTGATAGATAACGTCGAAAAACCTGCGCGCTATCTCACAGGCGCGGTACGAAAGCCTCGAAGATGTAACGGCTGAACCACGCCTTGCTCTGCCCGAGCTCGACCTGGCTGCGCACAGTCCAAGCCACAGCCGTGGCGCCGAGCGCGCGCGTGGCGCGAACCTGAGGGCTGCCGCCATTCGCCCAGTCGTAGGCAGTGAAATCAGGGCGCGAAATCCAGTTGCCCAACAGCCTGCCCGCAGCCCACTCCCGCAGTGCAGACGTATCGAATTCGGCCTGGTAAGCAAGCTGTCCGCGGCATATTTCCGGCCGGTTCCTCTTGTACCATCCCATGGACTGCGGTTGGAACGACTCGACCACATACGGCCCATCATAGGCGTTCAGCAATGCATCGCCCTTCTCCATGAGCTTCTCGCAGCGTTTGTCCCATGGCTTGGCGTCGAATTTGAATTCGACGATCAGCGGCACACGGCCGGCAACGAGATCGAGTACGTCGGCGAACAGCGGAACATGCTGGTAATAGCCTTGCGGCGCGGATTGGGCATCATGCTCACCCCCGGTCCGCGGATCGAATTCCGCCAGTGCACCGGCCTGCGCATCTCCTGGCCTCGCAGGCGCAGGAAACAGCGCGATGTGCGAGAGCTGCGCATACGTCAGATCCGCGACACGGCGAGGATCGTGCGCAACTCGTTTCAGATCGGGATCGTGCACGACGACGACCTGGTCATCCGCCGTGAGCTGAATATCAAGCTCAATGCCATAGCCAGCCTCGCATGCTGCGGCGAATGCGGCCATCGAGTTCTCGGGCGCGATGGCCCCAGGAAAATCGGCGGTACCATAACCCGATTTGAGCGCCATGCGCCGCGCCAATGCCACATACTCGCCGCTGTGCGCTGCATACTGCCTGGTGAGCCCCGATCCTGCATCATGCAGTCCACGATGGGCGTACAGCACATCCGGAACCGTTGGAACCCCAAGACTCTTACGCTCCCGCAAGCTGCGCGGAGCGATAGCCCATCCCGCCGCGCCAGCGGCGAGTGCGCCGCCCACCAGCACACGTTTGAGAAACCCATGGGAAGCCATAGTTATTCCTTTCGTTATGTTGCGCCAGACACAACGCAACCGTTCTTTTATCAGCCTTGCTCTGCGCTGCCTTTCGTTGCCATCGTCTTGCAGTCAAGGATTCCACAACCATTAGCCAGAGGGCGCATCAGTCCTAACGGACATCAGCCGCCGCGAATACAGTGAAATGTGTGTTCCAGCGGCTGGCGCCCATCACCGCTTCTTTTTCTTGCGCCCTTTGAAGTAGATGTCGAAGACGATCCACGCCGAGAGGATGAAGGCGACCACGTAGCCCATGAAGCCGACCAAGGGAATGCCGAAGACGATGGGCTTCATGCCTGCGAAGTAAACGATCGAAGAGCCGACGAACAGGCCGACTACGATCAGCGCCATCGTCAAACGGTTGACCATGTCCGAAAGCATGGAGAAAGGCTCCTGCGAGCCGACGAGCTGCATGTTGACGCGCAACTGGCCCCGTGTGAGCATACGCATCGCGACGTTGCTCTCTGTCAACGTTCCCAGCGCGCCATGCAAGGCCTGGAATCCTTCCAGCCCCAAAGTCTTCAGCTCGTTTTTGCCTGCGCCAGACATGGTCTTCTTGGAAGCGACATGCCTCGAGATGATCTGGATCATGTTAACGTCGGGAATGAACTCGTCAAGCATGCCTTCAAGCGTCACCAGCGCGCGGCCCACCGTAGTGATCGAGCTTGGCAGCTCGATGCCGTGGCGCTGGGCCATTTGGGTGAGTGCGGTGAGGAACTCGGCGATATTAAGCTCGGCAAGGTCGACAGTGCCAAATTCCTTGACGATCATATCGAGATCGGTCAGCAGCGTCGCGTAATCCTCCGGATCGGCCTGCGTCCCAGCGAAACGCAGCAGGCCGTCGGCCAGCGCAGGCGAGTTCTGGGAACCGACCGCGAAGATCATATCGCGCAGCACAGCACGGGTCTTCTGGTTGAGTCGGCCGACCATGCCCAGGTCGATGAGCACGATGCTGCCGCCGGAGACAATGATGTTGCCCGGGTGAGGATCCGCGTGGAAGAAGCCCTCGTCGAGCATTTGCGCGGCGAAGTTGTCGACGAGCTTGGTCCCGATCTCCTTGAGATCGTAGCCTGCTGCGGCGAGCTGGGCAGGTCGGGAGAGCGCGATGCCCTCCACATAATCCATGACGACCACATGCTCGGTGCACAGTTCCATATACGGCTTAGGACAGTCCATGTATTGGTACGGGACGCAGAAACGGTTGAATTCGCCGAGATTCCTAGCTTCGAGCAAGAAATCGGTTTCGGATTCGAAGGTGTCCCACAGCTCCTCGACGACGCCGCGCAAATCGACGACCTGCGCACTGGGCACTACCCGCGTCGCAAGCCTCGCGATCGAGCGCATGATGGAGACATCCTGCGCCATCGTCTCACGCACGCCCGGCCGCTGCACTTTCACGGCCACGTCTCTACCGTCGATCAGTGTGGCCCGGTGGACTTGGGCCAGCGAGGCGGAACCCAGCGGCGTGGTGTCGATATGGTCGAATATCTCCTCGACCGGTCGGCCGTATTCTCGTGTCAGCGTTTCCAACACAATGAGATATGGCATCGGATCGGCATCGGCGCGAAGCTTCGCCAGCTCGTCGCAGAAGGGCTGCGGCAGGATCTCGGAACGCATTGAAAGCATCTGCCCGACCTTGACGAAGGTGGGACCGAGAGCTTCCAGCATGAGCCGCAGGCGAACCGGCGTTAGCCCGTGCATCACATCGAAGTGACGTGCAATACCGGCGATCTGCCTGAGCCTCCTCACCTTGCCGCGGCGCGTGAGATGGTAACGCTGGGAGAATGAGTCTTTGCGCCTTCCGAACAAGCCGATGGTGTCGACGTCGTCATCGACGCCGGCAACGTCACTGTCTGTGCTAGACGTCTTTTTCGGTCTGCGCAAAGGCAACGCCTCAGGCTGTTGCGGGTCGTCGCCGTTTGCACGTTGGCCGACGGCGGCTTCTTCTTCGTGCTGACTCAACAATCTACCCGCCCTTCGCAACTGCCGTATCATCCGGCCATCCGCTTTTCGGCCACACGCCTTTGCGCGTTGAAAATCCAGCGAGAATCTGATTACGCTGCATTCATAGCGGATTCACCGCATTGAGCACCGATCAAGCGCCTGCAAAAGACACCGTCACTCGGCCGAATCCTCAGATTCCACCTTGGTTTCGGCCTCGCGCTTGGCCTCGCCGGCCTTGCGCTTGAGCTCAGTGTTCAGCGTTTTGCCCTGTTCGACCGTAATCTCGCCCTTTTTGACCAGATCGTCAATGATCTCCTGGCTCTTCTCGACCGTAGTCGCCAAAGCGCCTACGCCTGCAAGAAACACCTTGCGCAAGCCATCACCGAAATCAAAGTTAGCCATGATATACCTCCTTCAAGGTCAATGCACATTCACTCTACATCACGCACCCTATTGTGACATGGCTCTCAATTCGTCATTGGTCGGGCCTCCCATCTTCAGCAGACCTTACTCTCGCACCGATCATGTCGTAGACTGGCAATGTGATCCGCAGGCTAAACAGCTTGCGCAACCAAAAAGAAGAAGGATACATTCCATGAATCTACGCAAATACGTGGCCGAATTCATCGGCACCGCAATTCTCGTGCTCGTCGGCACCGGCGCAGTTGCCGGCTCCACCGCACTTACCGGCGCGACCGGGCTCAAAGGCTCGCCGCTGGCCCTGAGCACGCTGGTGATCGCTCTCGCCTTCGGCATATCGATCATCATCGCTGCCTATTCGATCGGCAACGTCTCCGGCGCCGTGCTCAACCCCGCCCTCACCCTCGGCATGCTTATCGACGGCCGCCTGGGCGTCACCGATTTCGTTGGCTACGTCGTGGCTCAGGTACTTGGCGCGCTGGCTGGCTCTGGTCTGCTCGTCGCCTTCACCGGTTCCAACAAATCGCTCGGCGCCAATGGCTACGGCGACCTTTCAGCGCTGAACACCGGCATGGGCGCGGCATTCCTGATCGAAACTGTGCTGACGTTCTTCTTCATGCTCGTCGTGCTCGGCGTCACCGCAAAGCCTGAATTCTCCTCGCTTGCCGGTGTGGTTATCGGTCTGACGCTCTCCGGGCTTATCCTCATCGGCCTGCCCTTCACCGGCGTCGGCGTGAACCCAGCCCGGTCCCTTGCTCCGGCACTGTTCACCGGTGGTGAGGCACTCTCGCAAGTTTGGCTCTTCATCGTGGCCCCTCTCGTCGGCGCGGCATTGGGTGCGCTCGTGCACCGCTTCGTGCTTGCTCCGGCCTATCTCGGCAACGCCAAGCAGGCCTGAGTCTGATACTGGCACAGGCGCCGCCGCGGCTGTCCCCGCTAGCTGCGCCTGATCACAGCTGACAGCTGGCAAAGGGCTTGTTTGGTAAGGAATCATGCGTATGATTCCTTACCAAACAAGCCCTTCGTCATATGTTGAATCGAATGGTCTGCGGAATTATGAGGACGCTGAAAAGAATGCGGGCGCCAGCAAACCACAATACTTATGCGAGCGTCTGCAGCAACCGTTCGTCGCCGGCATCAAGGGATGCCGCGGCTGCTACGGCCCGAACCGCAGCGAGCGCGGCCGCAGCATCAAACATCTCAGCCACCCCATCATGGTTCACCCGGGCATTGCAGACCCGGCTGTCAATGAGAAACTCGGCTTCACCCTTGTCCACGTGTTTGAGCACCACGTCCGCAGGTTGCGCGGTGGTTTCGAACGCCTCGCGACTCAGGTTCAGGCGCGGCGAACCAGTGTCAGGCACGCGCAGGCTGTTCACCATGCCGAAATAGGCGACTTTCGTATCGCGTGGAACCAAGGTGGCCAAGTGCGCAACGCGGGCATCCTCACGGTTGAGCACCACAGCGTCGGTTGTCGCCTGCGCGACGCGGCCAAGCAGCTGCACGAAAGCATCGGCCTCATTGGCCCCGTCTTTTGCACCAATCTCGCTGACCTGCCGGAACCGGTCACGCTCCGCGCCAAGCAGCAGCGCGTATCGTGGCGCAATTCGTTCTAAAAGCCGCGCCGCATGCGTCGTGTCGGCAGCCTTCGCTCCGATCTCTTCCGCAGCAACCGTGCCGTTTAGCTCAAGAACGACGATATCTGCAGCGAGTCTGCCATTGAAACCGATCCTGCCGAGCAGGTCAGCGACCAGGCATGCGTCACAATCGGCGGCGTCAGCAGCTGCAGGGACAACATCAGAGAAAACGCGCAGACCAAGATTTTCAAGCATCGAGACAATCATGTGCCGTGCCGTCGATGCACCATAGGCACCTGCAACCATCACTACACCCTGCGGCACCTCAGCCAGTGTGCGCGATAGGAATCCATGGTCGATGCGCTCGATGATCCTCCCAGGAAACGCGCCGCCACCATGGATCAACAACCGCGAGGCCAGCCGCACAGTTGTCTCCAGCGGCACAGTCACGAAAGATCGCCACGACGCGCGAGACGCCGACCCAGATCGCACTTCGGTTCGGCCGCGTTGCGATTCTGATTCCAGCTGCGGCGCGATCCCCGGCTGTGATTCCATGTCGGTCAACGACCGGGATTCGGCTGCCGCATGGGAATCGGATGCTGTTTCAGGCGCTGTCTGTGATTGTGCCTGGGACTGTGCAGTTGCCTGTATCGGCTCAACGCCCGTCCCTTGCACGTCTGCAGCGGTAAGGAAACCAGTGGGTTCTATGGCGGGAATCTCAAAACCGACATCGTCGAGAACAATATTATTCAAAACGGTATTATCTAAACCACTGTGGCTTTCCGAACCACTGTGTTGCAGACAGCCGTGTTCTGCACCCTCAGCCTCGCCGGCAGCGATCTCGATCCCGTCACCTGTAGCCCCGTCACCTGTAGCTCCGCCATCGGCAGCGCCGCTGCTAGCAGAACCGCCCTCGATAGCGTCGAACTCCCGCATCGGTTTCACGCCCCTTGCTGGTAGTCCTGCGGCATATCCTTGAACTTTGACATCGCGCCAAGGAACGCCAGATGGAAGGTGTCGGTCGGCCCGTTGCGGTGCTTCGCCATGATGATATCGGCTTCGCCGGGCCGATCCTCCTTGTCATAGGCGTCGGGCCGATGCACGAGTAACACCACGTCGGCATCCTGCTCGATTGAGCCGGATTCGCGCAGGTCGGAAAGCTGTGGCTTGCGGTCATTGCGCATCTCGGGGCCACGGTTGAGCTGGGAAAGGGCCACGACCGGCACTTCAAGCTCCTTGGCAAGCAGTTTCAAGGCACGCGAGAACTCGGAAACCTCCTGCTGGCGGCTTTCAACGCGCTTGCCCGAACTCATGAGCTGCAAGTAATCGATCACGACGAGCTTCAAATCGTTGGTCTGCTTGAGTCGCCGGCATTTCGCACGGATCTCCATCAGGCTCATATTCGGGCTGTCGTCAATGAACAGCGGCGACTCTTGCAGCGTGCCCCAGAAGGTGTTGAGCGTGTTCCAGCGCTCGGGCGTGATCTCGTCCGCACGGCGCAGAGCGTTGAGCGGGATGTTCGTCTCAGCTGAGATGATGCGCTGCGCCAGCTCCACTTTGCTCATTTCCAATGAGAATATGACCGCTGTCATGTTGTGATGCAGCGCGGCCGAACGGGCGAAGTCGACGCCCAGCGTGGATTTGCCCATGGCCGGGCGCCCGGCCACGACGACCATCTGACCAGGCTGCAGGCCCTGAGTCACGTCGTCGATGTCGCGAAAGCCGGTCGGCACACCACGTTCTAGCTCGTGGTTTTGCAGTTTGTCGAGCTGATCGAGTGCGTCATGCACCACTGATTCGATGGGCGAATAATCCTGCCGTACCTTGCCTACGCTCATCTCGTAGACTTCGGACTGCGCCAAGTTGACGACATCCTCGGCCTGTGAGCCTTCTGCGGAGTACCCAAGCTGCGCAATCTTTGTGCCGGCAGCGATCACATTACGCAAGATCGCCCGCTGGTGCACAATTTCGGCATAGAATGTGGCATTCGCGGCGGTAGGCACCGAGGCGACCAGGCTGTGCAGGTAATCGGCGCCACCGACTTTTTCGAGATCTCCGGCCTTGAGCAGCTCGTTGGCGACCAACACCACATCTACCGGCTGGGATGTGGAGAAAAGCGTGATGATGGATTCGTAGATAGTCTGGTGCTTGGGCTGGTAGAAATCGGTGACGTCAATCATCTGCGAGACTTCGCCGATGGCGTCCTTACTCATCAGCATGCCACCGAGCACCGCCATTTCGGCGTCATCGTCATGCGGCGGCACACGGTCGAACAGCGCATCTCGCACTGCGGTTCCAGCCGCGCCTGAAACATACGATGCGCCGCCAGCATACGCGTTTTGCCGGCTGCTAGGGCGTGATTCGTCCCACGAATTTCCATCTGCCATACGCTCGAGTATAGGGAGACCGGCGGAGCGACTCGGATCTTTCGCAGCGCTGCACCTGCGACACGCACGGGCTAATCACGGTGGATAATAATATCGAGTTATCCACATCACAGGCGTGTCACAGGGGATAATGCACTGACTTATCCACATGGTGGGGATAAGTCAGTGCATAACCTGGGGATAGCTCAGCGATCGATGATTGACGATTTGCATGTGCGCGGCATCAATGCTATGTCCCTGCGGCGCGCTGAGCATGATGAGCGTGACGAGACAATCCCGGCAGTTCCATCATGCACAACACGCGATTCGCATGATGACATTACAAGATCGGCACGCCCCTCGTGCTCCGATCCTGTAATCAGCTTTATGAACGCCAATGCCACCTGCGTAACCGTAGCTCTCGGCTGAATCACCGCGACCGGAGCTCATACGAGGTACATTGCTGGTAACAATCAGCAGAATATTTGCAAACGATGAACCGGAATCCCCGGCTCAAACGCCCTCAGTACGAAGGAGATCATCATGACGAGCGATAAACCTGCCATTGAAATATACGGCGCCGACTGGTGCGGGGACTGCCGCCGTGCGAAGGACGCACTGAACCGTTTCGGCGTGGGCTTCACTTGGCACGATATTGAGCATGAGGACGGCGCTGCGGACAAGGCCGTGGCGATCAGCGGTCAGAAGCACATACCCGTCGTGCTGTTTAGCGACGGCTCATTCCAGGTCGAGCCATCCGCCACCGATCTCAAGATCAAACTCGAAGAGCTCGGGCAGCTCCCGCAGCAGTCACAGGCCGCCTGAATCAGCAGCGGGCATGCCGGATCCAACAGCGCGAGATGCACCCTTTCGCATACAACAGCAAGGCATCCGAAACCCGGCTTGCACAGCACGCTTGTGCGAATGCATCCTGTCATGACGGTTTTGGAGCTTCCAGTATGCGCGATTGACGGTCGGAGACACGGTGATATCAGCAGCAGGGTACTGCCGATAAGCATGCCCCTTTCTTAGTGCACTATTCGCACGCCGGAGCCAGGGTGGTGCACTTCGACGGCGCAGTCAGGCATTCGGTTGCGCAGCTCGTCGGCGACATGTTCGGCTTCGCTGGCCAATGCCAGCACTTTGACATTGGCGCCGGCATCCATCGTGAACCAGACGTCGAAGCCCTGCGTGCGCATATCCCGCACTGCAGCCAAGGCAGCGACGGTCTGGGGCAGCCAGTAAACAACGCCCGGGCGCGCGGACATCATCGCAGCGTGCATGCCCAGCGCATTCGCCTCGGCTACCGCACCAAGCGCGCGCAAGTCGCTGTGCGATACAGCGGCGAGCGCATCGCGCATATCGACTTCGCTGGCACACACCCACGCGGGGTACAACGGCGAAGTGCGCACCGTCAGGCGCATGGCCTCCCGACTGGACATCGGCTTCTCTTTGGCCGAAATCAGCACGACGATGATTGCTAGGTCCAACGGGCTTTCGACCGGCTCCGCATACGACGATTCGTCGTCATGACCGGCGTTCCACTTGACCAGTCCGCCATAGATCGAACGACAGGCAGATCCCGAGCCGCGGCGGGCGATCCGCGATAGCTCCCGGTCGGACAGTTCAAGACCGGCGGCGCGCGAAGCCGCGGCGGCAAGCGCCGCGAAAGCGGAAGCAGAGCTGGCCAACCCGGCGCCGAAGGGCACAGTGTTGTGAGACACCACGCGAGCCGGCAGCGCGATGCCCGCGCGCTCTCGAATCACGTCCAAAAACTTCGACACCCGCTGCAGCGGCGTTCCGATTTGCTCCTGCCCGTCGATGTTCAACGTGTCATGCAATAGCGGCGATCCGGTTGCCGACGCCCCAGCTTGTTCGCAGGATTCGTCGTCAGCATGAAACTCCACCGTGGTTTGCGTCGTCAGGCCATCCAGCGTGAGCGACAAGCTCGACGTGGTCGGGATCACCAAGGATTCGTCGGCCTTACCCCAATATTTGATCAGTGCAATATTCGCGTGGGCACATGCGGTCGCGCAATAGGGACTCAGCATCTCAGCCTCTGAACGCTGCATCGATAGCATCAGCATCGGCATCCGTGCCGGCCACGAAGCAGGCGCCAGCGCTGGGAAGCGGGCCGGCGCAGTCATAGCGTTCAGGAATGCGGTCAAACTCCACAGAGGCGTCATTAGCGACTTCGACATCCAGCTGGTTCAATGGGTGTACCCATGCTGAGGGCGCACCGGCGGCCAAGAGCGCGTGCCTGATACGCTGCGCGGACAGGACGTCGGGGGCCAGCGCGATGATGCAGCCGCCCAACCCGCCGCCGGTCAGCTTAGCGCCCAAAGCGCCGCGGGATCGGGCTGCGCGCACTAAGGCGTCAACAATCGGGTGGCTCACATGAAGCTCGGACAGCAGCCGGTGTGCTGCGTCCATGCGCAGCCCCAGCGAATCCAAGCCGCCCTGCTTGAGATCCTCTGCCGACTGCTGTGCCAAGGCGCCCAGATCTTTGAGTATGGGCGCAACACGCAGCCGATCATGTTCGTATTGGCCTCGCACGCCGTCCACTGCCTCCTTGGTGCTTCCCGCCACGCCTGAATCGGCGATTACCAGGTATGCGGGCGTATTCACGCTCACCCTGCGCATGTCGCCGTGCGTGAACAGCACCGGATGCTGGCCGCTGGTGGTGACCGTGTCAAGACCCGAGGGGTGGCCATGGGTCACGGTTTCAGCCTCGTTCGTCAGCGCCGCAAGCTGTGCGGCACCCGCCTTGATGCCGCATGCGTCGAGCACCGCTCGGATGACGGCTCCAGACGCTGCTGCAGAAGACCCCAAGCCTCGCCCAGCAGGAAAATCCGACCTGGTGATGATATCAAAGCCGCATTCGCAACAGCCGGCGAAATCCTTGGCAACCTGAATTGCCCGCATCAGCCCGCCGAATTGCGCAGGAGCTTGGAGCATCGGGCCATAATAGCCCAATGCACGCAACGTGTTTCGACCCGAGCGCCCGGTGGAGGAAGCCCAAGCACGCATCTTCAACGTTTTCAGCGGCACAGCGACCGCCGGGTAGCCGTAGACCACAGAATGCTCACCCATAAGAATGGCTTTGGCCCACGTTTCGCCGTATCCGCGGCCCGGTTCGCCGCCTCGGGGTCGCGTCTGTGTTGTTGCCGTTGTTGCCAAAACTAGACCTGCCGCTCTCTTTCATGTCGTTCCTATACGGATTCTAATTGAGGATATTTGTCGCATACGTGCAGGGGCGTAGAGATAGTGCGCAGATTAAAGATCGCACCAATGCCACCAGGTCAGTCTCCTGCGCAACGCACGCATTGCAGACACCATGCACCAGCAGTATTGATGACGGCGCTTATACTGAGACGCATGAATCTTAACGTCACCGCAGTAGTTGTGTCTTACAACCGCGCAGGCCTTCTGCGCGAATGCCTCGACGGGCTTGCCGGGCAGACGCGGCGTCCGAATCGCGTCATCGTTATCGACAACGCCAGCACCGATGATGCCGTCGAAGTGGCACGGCACCATCCACTACAGCCCGAAGTCACCGTGCTCAAGCGCAACGTCGGCGGCGCGGGCGGATTCTGCGCAGGAATCGCCCAGGCTCTGGACGCTTCGCCGCAGGACCCGTCCGACCCCAGCGGACAGGCGACCCGCTATATCTGGCTTATGGACGACGACACTATCCCTACTCCCATGGCGTTGGAGGCACTGCTTGCCGCAGCGCGCGAGGCACGCGCGCTCAATGGCGTCTGGCCTGCGACACTCGGATCTCGGGCGCTGTGGATCGACGGTCGTGAGCATCTGATGAACAAGCCACGCCCACGAGCCTGGCGGGCATTGGGCGCGCGCGAGCTGCGGCAGTCAGATGGGGCCTTCCAGATCCGCTCGCTCTCGTTCGTCTCCTGCCTGATCAACGCCAGGATGATCGAATCGGCTCGAGCACTGCCATGCGCCGCATATTTCCTGTGGAACGACGACTACGAATACACTACGAAGCTGCTCAAGGACGCGACCGGCTACTATGTGCCCGCCAGCCGGGTCGTGCACAAGACGAAGATCTTCGGCTCCAGCGACGCCGACCCAGGCGCACGTTTCTTCTTCGAAGTGCGCAACAAACTCTGGATTGCGCGCTTCTCACGCCGCAATTTCAGCGGAATCGAATACGCCGAATTAGTACTCAAGAGCCTGCGCCGCTGGGCGCTGACCTTCTGGCGATCCACGAACCGGCCGCTTCTCGTCGACTGCCTCAAACGCGGGCTGCAGGAAGGCGTCAACGAGCAGCCGGCAAGCAATGCTGCAATCCTGGGCGGCAACCCTGATATCGTTGCGAAGATCGAGGCTGTGGAATCAAGAGCCGCAGGCGGCTCGGAAGTTTAAGGCCGGCTGCCCATGCCGCAAGCCGTGATCCAATACAGGGTCGCCCGGCCTTGCCTATCAATGGCCTGCATCGCGCCATGCACCGGCTTCAGGCCGGTAAACATCGCATGCTGCGGGTCGCCCGGCACGTATGAGCCGCCCATATCGAGATACCAGTGCAGATCGTGACGCTGCAGGATGGCGCACACTTCGCGATCAGTGCCGATATCGGCGAAATGACGGGCCAGATAGTAGTGATCGTGATCCCATTGCATGCTCAGATGCGCATAAAACGGCGTGCGCCGGCCGATAGCGAGCATGAATCCGCTGCCATTCCACGGGTCGGCAACCACCTGCTCATCTTGGCCCACGTACGTGCCAAGGCGCCTGAGTAGCAGGTATTCGTCACTCGAAAGCATGGGGTCGTCCGAGCCGTTAGCGGCGAACGCATAAGTGGCTCCCACCGCCCGCTGCATGCTGTCGAGCTGAGGGTTGAGCGTGCATGACAACAGCCCGAAAGCCGCGGCCAAAGCCGCGACACTGAGGCGGAACGCCCATACCGTATGCATATGGCCAGCCAGCAGTAATGACGCGCGATCAAGCACATAGGCCACGGCCCAGCAGATCAGGGCTATCGCAGCCACCGGCCAGGCTGCGAACAGACGGCGCTGATCCTTATACCATAACGCGGTCACGATTTTCGCCCAGTCGGCCTGGGTGCCCGCACTGCTGGCGAACACGAGGCCGAGCAATGCGAACGATGCCACGAGCACTAAACTCTCGCGCGTGTGCGCAATCAGCGCAATGAGGATGGCGGCCAGCACCAGCACTGCGATCGGCCAGAACACCGGCATGCGCTGATTCGCCGAATCGATAGGCTGGCCGAGCGCAAAGCGACCGAGCGCCGAGCTGATGTTTTCGGTCGGTTGCGCCGGGCCGCCGTTGAGGCGGTCGGCTATAGGCCGCGAGCGACCCTGCAGGTACATGCCGATGAAGACCCGTGCCCCGAGGGCGAGCAATGCGCACAGCGCGGCGATTCCCACACTCAACGCGATGTGGAAAGCCTTGTCGCTCCTGCGTTTGAGCAGGGCGCATGCTTGCGACAACCAGCCCAGCAGCAGCGGCGCCGCAAGCAGTAGTGCCGTCATCATGACGCGAAAATGGCAGAAGGTCACGGCGAGCGCCGTCATGGCGATCCATGCCAGCGCCGCGGCCGATCTACCACCGCCGGCCAGCCAATCACGCCGGCACCATTGCCAGAGTAGGGCAAGCAGCACTGGCAGGATCGTCTGGGCCGCAAACATGGAGTACAACGTGCCCCAGTCCAGCAGCAGGAAGGGAAATCCGGCGCAGGCAGCCGACAAGGACGGTGCCAGAAAATCGGTGGCGACATGACGCCCGCACATGGCGCGCACGAGGTAGAGCATCGAAATAGGCCAGATCAGGCCAGCGAATACCAGCCACGCGGCGGTGATCGCGGTTGTGGCCGAGGCTGCGTGGACGGCGATGCCCGAGAGGGCCGCGAATTGCTGAAACGCTATTGGGTATACGTTTCTGATCGGCGGCAGGGCATGCAGCGAGGAGGCTTGGCCTGTCAGCATGATTCTGGCAACGATATTGTCATGGAATACGGAATCGTAATTCTGCGTAACTTGCTCGGGCGAAGGGACAGCGCGCATCAGCCGTATCACTATGATCGACGCGGCAAGAGCCACTCCTGAGAGCGCCGGCAGGCTCGAACGCCAGAGAGCATAGCCCCAGAAATTCGACGGCCGCACTGTTGATTCGGGCGATTGCGCCGCGAGCGTGTCCCGGTCTTCGCTCGGCGCGAAACGTTCGGGCTGCGTCAGCAGTCTGCGCCGGCCAGCTGACGATAGCGCGACGACCAACACGATGAGACAGGCGGCAAGGTAACTCCACCAGTTCCAGCGCAGACCGAGCGGGTAGGCGGCGACACCGCTCAGCCCGGCGATGACGATGGAGACCAAGGGCGCCAGCGCCACGATATCCATGGCCTTGCGTCGGCCGAATATCGCGACGATGAGCATGCCAGGCAGATATACGGCCGATGCGACGAGCGCTATCAGCGGCATGGCCTGCGGCCACGTAGACAGTTGCATACCCATCACCTTATATTGTCCATGATCGCATGTTGCGCAGCGCGGTAAGCATGCGATACCCGAGCCTGCGCAACTGCGTCGGCATCAGCCGGTACAGCGCGCGGACGATGACATTGCGCGCGAATTGGATGTTGTTGGTGAAACCGTCCGCATGAAAGCGACGTTGCAGGGCCACCTCGTCACGGAACATGGCCCATCCGCCACGGCGCTGGTAAGCGCCCGCGTCAACGCGGTAGAGCACGAGCGGCTCGGCGACGTTATGCAGCTGAGCCCCGGAGAGGATCAGTCGCTCCCAGAGCATGTAATCCTCAAAACGGCCGCTGTGCTCAGGGTAGCCGCCGACGCTGCGCACCGCGCTTTTGCGCAAGGCTACGCTGGGATGATGCAACGGGGAACGTGCGCGGGCGAAGTCAAGCAGCGGCTTGCCGCCAGCAGGCAAGGTGCGCACCTGACCGGGATGCCGTCCGTCACCGCTGAATTCGCGGATCGCGCTGCCGACGACGTCGTATCGGCCGGTATGCGGATTATCGTGCGAGTCGCCCAGCAGCGGGATGATCGTGGCAAAACGCTGCGGCAGCGCGATGTCATCGCTGTCCGCCCGGGCCACCAGATCATATTCGCACCGCTGCAGACCCTGATTGAGCGCGTGGGCCAAACCGGAATTACGCGCCAGCTCAAGCACGACGATTTTCGGAGCGCCTTCTTGCCCGTCACGGCCCGAACGTGCGAACACCCCGCCCAGCCACGAGTCCAGACCATCGAGAAAATCCTGTATCGCCGCGGGAACTGGGCCGTCGCGCACAATGACCAGCTGTGCCGGAACACATGTCTGATCAACCGTGTTAGACAACACCGCGCGACGCAGATAGTCCAGCCGATCTGCGGCATAGACGGCCATCAGCACCGAAAATGGCGGCACGGGGCATCCCGCCGCCTCCGGCTCGCAACCCCCTTGCGACTGTTCGATTACAAGGCCATCGCCCACCTGTACCGCCTTTCGCTCGTGCAGATCCGCGCGCCGAGAAGTCAAGGATCGCCGAACCGATAGAAGTCCTATCTTATCGCACGCTATTCTATCGCAGGGCGTTGTAAGCGGCAGCGATCCCATGGCAGGCACTCCGCGCCCTACCTCGTCGGGGGCGATTACGTCCAGCGTCTTGTCGGATGCCACAAACTCACGTTGGCTGCAGTCTCAGGCAGCACATCCTTCGCGACTTGCCGGTTTCTGCCGGTTTTTCGTTGCCTCAGGACGTAGCGTTGCGGATTGCGTCACGATAGCGTTGCCCGGAGGCACGCTCGAACCACGCGGTATGGGCCAGCAACGACGTTTCGTAGCACCACGCTGCGTCCTGAGGCCTGAGGCCAACGAGATAATAGCCGATCCAGTTCAGCGCGGCTTCGGATTGGGCGACCGGCAGCATATCAGCTATCAGTTCCAGGTCCGCTGCGCATAATGGCAGCACGCGAGCGTAACCGCGCAGTATGGCCGTGGCCAAATCGCCGTGGTACGCCTCATCATCGCCGTTCATAATAACGACGAATTCAATGGTGTTGCGTTCCAAAGCCTCCACCAGATCGAATATGGCGGTATTGCGATGCGCTAGCCCGAAATCGATGACACTGGCTGGAGCTTGCCCGCGCCACAGGAAATTTGAGATATGCGGATCGCCGTGGGTCCATCGCTCAGGCAGTCGCGAATACGGCTGCGCTATGCGTTCTACATAGCGTCTGTGCATACGCAGGTCGCGCATCAGGTTTCGGCGAGTGTCGTGCAGATATCGCACCACCAGTGGACGTTCGGCAAGCCACGATTGCATCGCCTGATCAAAGTCGGATGCTGCAAACAATCCGAAGCGATCCTGGAAAAAATTAGGTGCCGCAGCTGCCTCATCGAAGCCTTGGGAGGCCTGCGCCATACGCGCCATGAACTCGCCCAGGGCCTCGGCCTCCGGCACGCTATGCGGCGGATCCCACGACAGCGCTTCACGGTAGCGGTCTTCGCCGGGAGCTCTGCCGCATACTTCATAGAGGGCATCACTTGTGCTCAGCGTCGTCTCCTGCGTCTGAACGCAGCCCTCCGTGCAGCATGTTTCGGGCACTGCGTTGGCGTCGAGCCCATGGCCGGACTCATGCCCGCGATCAAGCCCGAATTCCAGAAACACCGGAGTCGCAATGCCACGCGAGGCAAGATGCCGGACGAAATGGTGGTAGGGCAGCACCGAGGAGGCTTCGCGCACCGATCGCGAATAGCGTTTGATGAACACATCGCCCTGATCGGTGCGCACCATGGAGCCCGCCGCCGTAGGACGCCCGCTATGCGAGAGCACGCGCTGGGCATGCAACGGATGGAGCAGAAGCGAGAGCACCCTGCTTGCCTCCTCAAGCGTCACGTCAGGCCATCGCTGCCCCACGATATCCAGCTGGGGGTCGCCGGTTGTGTTCTTCATGAGACTAAATCCCGGCTCGATCGGCCAGTGAGCGACAGCACCGCGAGCGCGATCACCGCTGTCACTGCGACGTCCACGATCCTCCAGCGCAAGCTTGCGTCTGAAACGCTTCCTTCGGTTCCATTGACCGCCATCACATTCCTCGCTTTCGATATGGCTATCGTCAAGCGGGAATCCTCGCGGATGCGACGCACAAGCTTCGTTCGCCGGTGCTAACCGGATCACGTTCTACGGTCTGGACTTGAGGTCCTTCTCAGCTCGCCTTGCGGGCTCCCGTGCTTGACTCTGCGGCATCAGGATAGCATATGCCACTGCGTTCGGTGCACCGCCAGCAGCCGAGGGCGCACACGCGAGAATATGCTCCCATACGCCCGGCTAGACCATGCATCAACCGAATATCGCGACGAAAGCCCAGGATTGGGAAGCCGTCAACTGCGTTGTATTCCCGCTCGAGGAGCACGCCTACTTGGACAGAATCGGGTGAATGCGCTTATCGTAGGCGGCCAGGGCGCTATTGATGACCTGATGCATATCGTAATACGCATACGTACCAAGGCGCCCGCCAAAGAGCACGCCCGGCTCCTTGTCCTCCAGCTGCTTGTACTGCTGGTACAGGGCGCGGTCGTCCTGCGTGTTTACCGGGTAGTACGGCTCGTCGTCGCGGCCAGCCGAACGGCTGTATTCGCGCCACACGACTGTCTTGTTAGGATTCTGCTGCTCACGACGCTCAGGGTTGAAGTTCTTGAACTCGATTGCGCGCGTGAACGGCACATCCGCGTCCGGATAGTTCATGACCGGGCAGCCATAGTGGTCGCCTTCGTCGTAGCGAACCTCCTCGAAGTCCACCGTGCGCCATTTGAGCTCACCGAGCGCATAATCGAAGTAGCGGTCGACCGGGCCGGTATAAACGATCGGAACGTTGCCTACAAGCGCAGTCTTGTTCAGCGGCTGCGATTCGTCGAAGAAGTCGACGCCCAAGGTCACATGGATCTTAGGGTCGTCGATCATGCGCTCCATCCACGCTGTGTAGCCATCGGTCGGCAGACCTTCGTACGTGTCCTTGAAGTAGCGGTTGTCGTAGTTGAAGCGAACCGGCAGGCGGTTGATGATGCTGGCTGGCAGATCCGCCGGATCGGTCTGCCATTGCTTGCCTGTATAGTACTTGAAGAATGCCTCGTAGAGCGGACGGCCCACCAGTTGGATGCCCTTGTCATTGAGGTTCTTGGCCTCCGTGCCAGCGAGCTCCCCCGCCTGCTGCGCGACCAGCGCCTGGGCCTCGGCCGGCGTGTAGTGCGCATGGAAGAACTGATTGATCGTACCCAGGTTCACCGGCAGCGGATATACCTCACCCGCATGGGTCGAATACACGCGGTGCACATAATTCGTGAACGAGGTAAAGCGATTCACATATTCCCATACCCGTTCGTTGGACGTATGAAACAGGTGCGCGCCATACTGGTGGATTTCCGCACCGGTCTCCTCATCCATACGCGAGTACGCGTTACCACCGATATGCGGACGCACATCGATGATCTGAACACGCGCCCCTGCGCGCTCAACCGCCTGCTGCGCCACCGTCAGACCGAACAAGCCGGCGCCAACCACTACCAGATCGGGCTTTGTGATCTCGCTGTTCGCCATGTCAACCTCTTTCTTCACTTGATTCTCTGCTGCAGCCTTGCCGTCTTAGTTCACCGCTGGCTCAAACTGTAAACCGTTTAACATGTACCTTTACACCATTTCTGAGGTGCAACCACCGAAAAACGCTTTTGCCATTCTACGCGGCGGGACACCCTTAGCAGCTGACTCGGCAGGCAACTTAGCTAGCGTCCACACCGCTCAATAAAGTTAAGGCTCCAACTTTCAATAAGAGATACTTAAGCTAATGAAACGAATGGCACACACACATACCTCACGCTGCAATCATCAGCTCCGGCCTGTGCAGCACGGCCAGGCTCAGATACATGCTAACCGGTCCCAGCGCCAGATGAGTCAGCGCTTCCGACGCCGCCCAAGCACAAGCCCAAGCCCGAAAACCACTGTAATGACACAACGTCGTCACCGTCAACCATATCGTCATGCACCATTTATGCGGCATCATGCTTTTCAATCACCAGCTTCGCAAGCCCCCAGTCGTACGCTGGCGCCGACCATAGCGTCGTCACATGGCAGGCATGCGCGTGATACTGCTACTCCGGCGCAGAACAGTAGCCAGAACAATCGGCGCGACCGTGAGCTGTGGAAGTCACTGCGTAATAAGTGGGACCGCCGCCCACGATATTCGTATGTACTGTATGCGGTGGTCTTCGTTCTGGTCACCGTGGCAGCGACGTTGGCCATTCAGGCCAGCGTATATGTGGAGCCGACATACGATGCAGGAGCTCAGGTGGACGCGGCAACGCGCGCCGCGCAAAGCGTCCGGGGGCAGCTTACTGGGTTTGTCACGCAGGCCTGGCTCATGCAGAGTTACCAGTTCGTGCTCAACATACTGATCATCGGAGCCATCTACTCCTTGCTTGTCGTGATTATCAATCGCTTCTGGTCGGCAACCGCGGTGTTTGGCATCGTGGCTGCCGTCTTCGCCATTGCAGGTAACTATAAGATTCAGCTGCGCAACGAACCGATTCTCCTGGCAGATTTTAACTTCCTGGCAGGTGGCAATACCGGCGAATTACTTTCGTTCCTACCTGCCGAAGAAATCCACCATGTGAAAGCGTTAGCGTTGCGGCTGGTGGTATTCGCAATCGCCTGCGGCATGCTACAGATTCTCGATAAACGCCGTTCATTTATCCCCACCTACTGGCGCCGACCGCTAGCTGGCATTGGTCATATTGCGGGTAACCTCACCCGGCTGACGGCCATCATCTGCTCTGTCGTATTTCTATTCTCGTTTACCTGGAATCTGAGCCTGCCGAACTCCTGGTCAACGCGCTGGGCGGCGTCGCTGGGAGACAAGCCGCAACTGTGGAACGGCTGGGGCGATGCCGCAGCCAACGGGCCGATGATGACTCTCCTGCGATTGGCCCACACCAAAATCATGGATCGGCCAACGGACTACAGTGAATCAACCATGCGCGCTATCGCGAAACGATACGCATCTGATGCGAAGACCATCAACGCCACGCGTGATGCCTCACTGACAGACAGCACGCTGATCGTACTGCTGTCCGAGTCGTTCTCTGATCCCACGCGGGTTCCGGGAGTCTCCTTCAATGAAGATCCGATGCCGCAGATCCGTGCCATCAAAAACAGCACCACATCGGGGTACATGCTCTCACCCGGCTATGGCGGAGGCACTGCGAACATTGAGTATCAGGCGCTCACAGGGCTGAGCATGGCCAACTATAGCTCTTCGCTATCCGTTGCCTACCAGCAGCTGGTTCCCAAAGAGCGTTGGACACCGACTTTCAACCAGCTGTGGAATTCCCGATACGGCGCACAAGGTTCGCAGGCCATTCACACATACATGAACAACATGTATTTCCGCAATAGCAACTACAAGAAGTTCGGATTCTACAAGTTCTGGGCGCTCAACGGCCCTGACAAGATCACTGGTTGCACGAAGATCGATCGCAGCTGGTATGTATCCGACCAATGTACTTACGACAATGTGATCCAACGCCTGAGCAACAGTACAGTCGATAATCAGTTCCTGCAGGTTGTTACGATGCAGAATCACCTGCCCTATAACGACTGGTACGATAATAACCAGTTCAAGGCAGACGATACCTCAAGTAATTTGACCGGAACCGAGCGCGCCAATGTGGAGACCTACGCGAAAGGTGTCCACTATACAGATCAAGCCACCGCTGATTTCCTTAATCAGCTCAACAAGCTGAATCGGCCGGTAACCCTCGTGTTCTATGGGGACCATTTACCCGGCATTTACCCGAGCGCTTACGCCAATAAGGACAATGTACTTGGACTGCACGAAACCGATTATTTCATCTGGTCCAACGCGGCATCGGCATCACACACCACCAAGCTGCCGGACGACACGAGCCAATACACGTCATCGAATTACTTCCTCGCCCAGACGGCGCAGCATATGAACGCCAAGGTTTCGCCCTATCTGGCCTTCCTGTCAGCCATGCACGAGCAGATCCCAGCGCTGTCGGTACCGGCTTCGAGCGGCAACAGCCATGAGAAGCCGGTATACCTTGACGCGACCGGCAGAGAGATCGATACGACCAGCATGTCCGCCCAGGCGCGTTCGATGCTGCACGATTATCAGCTCATCCAATACGACATCAGCACCGGCAAGAACTATCTCAAAGACACCGATTTCATGCGACTTCCCTGACCCCGTTAGTAGCTCATGTCCAACCCATACTGGAGAGGACATGAGCTTTTCCGTTACCGCCGTGGTCGTATCCTATAATCGTGCCGATTTGCTGCAGGAGTGCCTCACCGTCCCGCACGAGCACCACCTGGGTCGGAACCCTCATCTGTTCCACGGTGTTGGAGAGCAGCGCACGCTGCAGATACGCCGTACGTCCCCCGACTACACGGCCATGAGCAGGGAGAATGGGGGTGGGTGCGCCAGTTGCGTTCCGTTCCCTCGGGTCATGGCACTGCTCGCATCCCCGGCCGTCTGGTATGGATAATCGCTGATCACGCATGCCCTTCGCATGGCAGTATGCCCAACTGGATCGCAGGACAGCCCATGGCACGGACATCGGCACCTCTGTTCATATAATGAAAGACATGCATACTATGAACCAGCCGGGCACCGCCACGAGCGCTACGACATGGGAGACCGTTAACCGCGTGGTCTATCCGTTGCGCGATCAGGATCTGACTCTTCCGCTGTACGCCGTCGAATGGACCCGTCCGCATTTGACGGATGACGTGTTCAATCCCCGTCTTAACATGGAGAAACTGCAATTCGACGGCATGAACAAATCGGATTTCAGACATCTGGTGAATGAAAGCGTCGAGTCACGGAGCGTCACGTCGGCCGATGACATATTCACCATCGATGCACGCGATACGGTCACGGTGCGTCAGGGCAAGCACATTTCGTTGTGCACGTTCTTCAACGCCTTCCCCGCGAGCTACTGGAAACGTTGGACCGCCGTTAGCACCGTACGATTCAGCGCGCACGTGCGAGGCACGGGAGAGATCATGCTCTATCGGTCCACGGGGCGCGGCCTGTTCTACGCCGTAGCGACCCTCCCGGTGCACACGGAGGGCGAAGAAGACGTACTCGTCGAATCGATACTTCCCATGACAGGGTTGCTCGATGGCGGCTATTTCTGGTTCGATGCCAAATCCGACCACCATGCCACGCTCACCATCCGAGACGCCGCCTGGTCAGTACCCGTGCAGGAACGATCGGCGTCGGCCCATACGACGCTCTCAGTCGCCATCACCACGTTCAACCGCGCCCCATATTGCCTGCATCAGTTGCAGGCGATCGCTCAGGAACCGTCGCTGCGCCAACGATTGGATACCATCTACTGCACGGATCAGGGCACCACGCTGGTTCGGGATGAGTCTGGTTTCCAAGAGGTCGCCGATGAGCTCGGCCCGCAGTTGACCTATCTACGCCAAACCAACATGGGCGGCTCTGCGGGTTTCTCGCGCGGCATGTATGAGACTCTTCAGGCCGGGTCGAGTTCCTACACCTTGCTACTAGATGATGACGCAATCAGCGAGCCCGAAGCCATTCTGCGCGCCATGCAGTTTGCGGACTACACCAAGCATCCCACCATCGTGGGTGGCGGCATGATGCATCTCGATAACCGTACGGTGTTGTACACCCAGGGAGAACGATATGACGCCGCACGAGTGTGGATGAAGTCCTCACAGGGGCTCGGTTACAATCATGATTTCGCACGCTTTCCGCTGCGCGACTCCCCCGAACGTCACCGTCGTGTCGACTCGGACTTCAATGGCTGGTGGATGTGCCTTATCCCCACCACGATTATGAAGACCATTGGCCTGTCCATGCCGTTCTTCATCAAATTCGATGACACCGAATACGCTCTGCGAGCGGCGGAGCATGGTTTCCACACCGTCTGCTTGCCAGGCGTCGCCGTGTGGCACCAGGCTTGGCATGACAAGGACCCATCACGCACCTGGGAAGAATACTTCTTCCAGCGTAACCGTTGGATCTGTGGATTGTTGCACAGCCCACGGCCTTCACGCCATTTCTCGTTCGAGATGCTATACGGCGACATCAACATCGGCCTCAAACTCGTCTACTCGGCGCTCCGCCTACGGCATATGGGTATACAAGATATTCTCAAGGGACCCGAGTACATCGTCGAATCGCTGCCTCACAAAATGGCGGAGGTTCGCAAAGCGCGCCAGGGCTTCGCCGACACCACGCTGCAACCCGACATCGACTCCTTCCCAATGCCGAGCCGTGAATTCGACCAAAGAGCCACGCCCGACACCTCAAATCACATCAAACGCGCAGGACTCAAAGCCATCGTGGGCGCACTTGTGTCCCGCGGCAACGGCACGCATGACGCTCGACCGGACGTCGCCATTCCGGCGGATCAAGCGATCTGGCGGTCATTCGTCGGCATCAATTCAGCGTTGGTCACCTCTCCGGATGGCAGCACCGTCGCCTGGTGTCGGAGAGATAGTAAACTCTTCCGGCAACAGATCCGAGAAGGCCGGCGACTGGCACGCACGTTATTGGCCCAGTGGAGCGATCTATCGCAACGGTACCGCGACTACGACATGGCCAGCGTCAATGTCTGGGGACGGATTTTCAAGACCGAGACCATCCACGACGAGCAGCAGAGGCAATAAGCCTGCACCAGGCTATATGAGACAGGCCCCGTCAATCGCATCCAAAGGGGTGCCCGGGGCCTGTCTCATATAGCTTGGTGAGTGCCGTCACCAAGCAACCCGAGATGATGGCACTCCCCATGCCATGATCTGGTTGGAGTTGTCGTCCACGTACGTCTTCATACGGTCAAAGCTGTGCGGCCATCAACAGCAACCCAGCCCGGTGTGTTCGGAACGATCTCAACTGCGTCATCCTGTACCGGGGTGATCTGCACCGCACGCTGGCTGAGCAGCGCATAGTCCTCGTTTCGCTTATTCCGGATCGCGAAACTACAGGCGTTCTCGTCCAACGCGACTCCCACGGCATCGGTCGCCTTCGGATTGTCGACCACCGGCACTCGCAGTGAGGTGATGAGACGGAATTCCCCGTTGTTGAATAGATCGAGAGGCAGACTGAACCGGATGGTGTGATGTCCGTGTTCCTTGATCTTCAACACCTTGGCACCGGTATCGTAGGTGATGCCGCCGCGTCGCACATCATGTAATGCGATCGCAAGGTAGAAGTCTCCCGGTTCGTCATACTGGTACTCCACGTCGAAGACGAACGGCTCCCTACCGGTGCACACCTGAGGCGAGACCGCGATGGTACGCAAGACCGGGCAATGCTCATCGAGCCCGTTGGGATATCCTCCACGCGCTTCCTGTCGGCGCTCCGACTCCCGCTGCTCAGCGGAGAGGTTCGCCAAAGTGTACTGCTGCGACACGGTTTCCGGGTCACCCATGGCTTCGACTTCACCATCTGAGATCATCAGAGCACGGGTGCAGTATTTCTTGACGGAACCCATATCGTGGGTCACGAGAATCACAGTTTTCGTCGGATCTTTCTTGATCTCCGTGAAGAAGTCATTGCACTTGCGTTGGAACGCCTCGTCACCGACGGCCAGCACCTCGTCGAGTACCAGAATGTCACCCTGCGCTTTGATGGCCACGGAGAAGGCGAGCCGCACCTGCATACCCGAAGAGTAATTCTTGAGCTTCTGATCCATGAAGTCTTGCAACTCTGCGAATTCGACGATGTCGTCATACATCGCGTCAACCTGGTCATGGGTGAATCCCAGCAGTGCACCATTGAGATACACGTTTTCACGACCGGTGAGCTCGGGGTTGAAGCCAACTCCCAATTCGATGAACGGCACGAGCTTACCGACTGCCTTGATGCTGCCAGTATCGGGATAATAGATCTGCGAGATGAGCTTCAGAAGCGTGGACTTACCGCCACCATTGCGCCCCACGATACCGAAGAATTCGCCTTGGTGTACGTCGAAGCTGATGTCCTTGAGCACATCGAGACTGCGAAATCCCTTGATGCCTTTGGTCCAGTTGATGACGGCCTGTTTCAGCCCGGTCGCTTGCTCGGTGGGAAGCTTGAATGATTTCGAAATGTGGTCGACCGACAGAATGATCGGCGACTTGGAGAAGTCTCTGCGGAACACCCCGCTGTCTTCCTGCTGCTTCTTCATTACATAACCTCCGCGAACTTACGGCTATTGCGCCTGAACAGATAGACACCAAGCCACAGCACTAGTACCGTGAGCGCCACGGGGATGAGCTTGACGCCCCAGTTGTTGAACTCGCTCCAAATCGTGGGCTGTGTCTCTGGCGCGACGAAATTGTGCCGGATATCCTGAATGGTCTGCGCGAAGGGGTTGAGCAACTCAAGGCGCGCGAGCACGGCATATAGACCGCCACGATTGGTGACGTATGTCAGCGGGTAGATGATCGGCATGCCATAGAAGATCACCTGCTGGAGCACCTCCCAGATATGCGTGACGTCACGGAAATACACGTACAACGTCGCCATGAGCAAGGTGACGGCCAGCGTCACAATATATAACTGGGCGACATTGATGGGAAGCAGCAACACCCGCCAAGTGAACTTGACTCGTACGATGAACGCGAAGACCAGCACCACGACCAGATTGATACCAAAGCTGATGAGCGCTCCGATGGTAGCGGAGACCACGACGATGTAGTTCGGGAAATGGATCTTACGCAGCAGATCACCGCGGTCCACAACGGAACGCAGGCCGATGTTGGTGGACTCCGTAACAAACTGCCAGGAGCTGATGCCCAGCAGCAGCACAACCGGATAGGTCGACGTGCCGTCAGACATGCGCAGGAACCGCGCGAACACAACGTACATTACGCAGAACAGCATCAACGGTTTCAGCACCGACCAAGCCACACCGAGGAACGAACCCTGGTAACGCAGCTTGAAATCGGTCTTCACCAAACCCCGCAGCACGGTCCACGCATACCGATACCGGTCTGATATCCTCTTCACCAAATGATTCACGGTTGGTATCTTATCAGCGGTCTGCCCTATGACAGTATGCACATGCAAACATCTTACATTCCGTCACATTGGGGATGATGCGGATATAATGCGCAGTGTACGAGCAAGACCGTCCGTCAGCCCATATCTCGCCGACCACCCCAGCCCTCTTAACCTCGTGGAGTCCATTACGGCATATTGCGCGGTGGAGTATCCGGAACGTTCAACATCGTCAGGAATATCAGTGCGCACAGAAACCCCACAGATATGTGCCACGTGTTGAGCAAGATCCAGCAGCCGTATGTCCGAACGAGAATCGGCAATATTGTAAGCCGTGCCACGATGACCCCGAAGTAGGCAATAGAATAATCCTGCCACTACATCTGCAACATATGCATAGGAAAACATCTGGTTTCCTGAACTCTTCAAGATGATGTCATGCCCGGATAACCCACGATGCAAGAACTGCGACAAAGCCTTCGAATCGTCACGGTGGAGAGTTGGCCCATATGTCCGAGCTATACGAGGAATCACTGGACTAATACCACGCTGGGCCATATATGCTTGGCATAACGATTCCCCGAGTCTTTTCGACTCAGGGTAGGCCGCACGCAGCGTATTACTGTCGATATAGCCACAGTAATCCTCGCCGAATGGGTGAACATCGCCACGGCTCCGGCCATAAATCTCTACAGAAGAGGCAAACACAAAATCATTAGGCTGTGCGTCGCCCAGATTCCGTCTGCATCGAGCTTGGTGCTCCAGGAGATTCCGGAGTCCGATAACGTTCGATGTAATGGTACCGATGGGATCCGTGGCATATCCGAGAGGATGTGTCACGCTGGCCAAATGAAATGTGATGTCGCAATATTGGTGTGGTACGGAGCCGATAGCTGAGACATCGATGCTTTCGAACTGAAACCACTTCTCGTCATAATATGGGAACCGTTGCCTTGCACGTTCGATGTCCCTGCCCAAAGCCACGACACGGCAATCTAGATGATGATCGTGCCGCATTGTCATCAACACATCGATTAGGAAAGTCCCAATCATGCCAGTGGCACCTGAAACCATGATAATGGAACCGTCAAGCACTTCCCAAGGTAGAGGCAACGAAGCGCAATACTGCAGATCTTCTTGATATAGTGCCGAAGACAGCCGTGATCGATGGCCATGTCCATCGCTTTGTAACTCTTCTGTCACATTATTGTCAGCACTCACTTCAACCAGCTGTCCTCGTCACTCGTAATATACGCTTTAAAGAGCTCAAGATCCGCTCTTGTCGTCAATTTGATGTTCTTATCGGATCCTTCGGCGAAATGCAAGCGCTCGCCCATGTCGACCATCAAAGTGTTCGTGTAACTCGACCCCCCGATGCCGATTCCTTGAGCGAAAGCTTTGCGGTAAACGTCACGGAGTTTGCCAAATCGGTACGCTTGGGGAGTTGACACTCTCCGAATGACCTCGCGTGGAATATACTGGGTGGTTGTTGAGGGATCCCCCTGATCAACTAGGAAGATCTGCTCGTTGTATGGCGTGGAAGTTACTGCGTTACCGTATCGTTTACATACACGGATCACATCAGTTAGCACCGCAGAGTCGGTTAGTGGGCGTATCCCGTCGTGAATAATGACAATGTCGCCGTCATCGAGTTCATTAGTTAGATGCTCTACACCATTGTGAATTGATTCCTGCACCGACTTTCCGCCGGGGGCAACCCACTTAAGTTTAGTGATATTGAACTGCTTAGCATATGCCTCGACCACAGCCGACCAACCGTCGATACACACCACCTCAATGGCATCTACTTCAGGATGCCGTTGAAAACTCTCGAGGGTATAGACCAGTACGGGGCGGTCAAATACATTGATGAATTGCTTGGGGATATCCTGCCCCATTCGGGTTCCGGCCCCTCCTGCGACAATCAACGCTACAGTGCGCATTATTTCTATTCTCCCCTATCCAAAACAGGTTATGCAGAAACAGTACCGTTGTCCTCACTGTCATCTGCTGCGGTGGATTGTCTGGAATCGACGCCCTCTGCATATGCTTGAATAACCTTCGCATCAACTTGCGCAAGCTTGCGTCGATCGACATGTTCGAAGTGCAGCCCAACATCATTCGGTAACGAGAGAATATTGCCGTACGCCCCGGCAAGCAGATATTCAAAGTTGGCGGGAACGGCATATTCACCATCCCCAAACTTCAAATGTTTGAGAGGGAAAGTCTCCTTGGTGCCACTGATCCAACGAAAACCACTCGGGTGATTCATGTTGTCGAACGACCTGATAATGCCGAGGGCTTGCTCGCGAGAACAAATGAGACCAGAGTGTTGCAATGATTCAAGACCAGCATCAAACACCGCTGAAATGGCATGGCCCGCAACAGTGTCGTCTTGCACGTACACACTCTTATCCCATGCCGCGTGAATAACCGGATCCGATTCTGCTCGTGCAATCGTCTGGTTACGAATATTCTGCATAAGTTCAAAACCCGAGTCATCCGCGGAACGGCACCAATCAAAAATGAATAGATCGATAAATCCGGGTATTCGAAGATCACGAGGAGCGAACCGCACCTGTCTACAGTGGACGATGCGATCCCACACTACTGTAATTTTGTAGTGGGTATCTGCGCTCAGAATTGCAATCAAGCGGCTGAGATCATCTCGCATGATGCCAAGATCAAGATCGTCATCCCAAGGAATGAAACCTTGATGGCGAACCGCTCCCAACAAGGTTCCACCGACCAACCAATAGTTCTCAATCCCGTGTTCCCGGCATATTGCAGCAAAGTCCTTAAGCATCCGAGCAAGCGCTGACTGCAACAACCCCAAATCACCCGATGCCTTCGGAAGATTGGAGAAGAAACGTCGCCTTGCCTGAATATCGCTTTCTTCAGGTTGACGATATTGCGCCCAGAATCGGATTTCGTCTTTGGCTCTTTCGGCCATCTGACCATCGTGAACTTGTGCAATCTGCTCTCGCAGATTATTCAATTCACCATGAAGTCCATCAATCGACTTTCCATCATGTGCAATTTGTTCGCTAAGCAGCCGATTGTCACGTTCCAAGCGCTCGAGACGCTCCATGACGATCTGCATCGATCGTTCGGATGGCCAGAGAAACCGAGTACGAAGTTTTCGTAACGACAATTCAAATCCATTTCTTTTGCTGGTTCATTGTCGCACAATGATACTCTTCCCTCCGTGAATCCGCTGTGAATTCGCTAAGAGGCATCGGGGCAGCACACGTAAGTTATGCAGACATGTGATGCCCGAAGAAAATGCCCAGCGCCCTCAGACCATTTGCAGGTAGTGCTTCCAGTACTTCACCGAAGTCAACTCAGGACGGGCAGCGGAATATTCCTGACGCAGTCGCCCGATATTGGCCTTGTAATAGCGCAGGTCGCGCTCATAACGCTTGACGATCTCTGTATATGCATCAGCGCTTTTGACTCGAATAGCACCCTTTTTGTTGTACCAGTCAATCACGATGAGGTACTTCTTACCGCGAATCACGCCAGCTGGGTAAGCCCAGCCAAGCAGCGGGATCACCGCGTAGCCCTGACCATCGGATTTCATGAATCGTTGCCCGTTGTTGGTCACATAATCCTGCAACCGTTCGGGAATGGTGCGCGGAACGTCGTCATCAACGATTTGTCTCGTGACATCCTTGATGTTGAAACCATCGATATGGAGTTCTTCCGCCTGATGCTGCAACTCGTCAAAAGACACCAAAGTTTCCTTGTGCTTATTGGCCCCCATGAAGGTCTCTTCGGCGACACCGGGCTTGGAAATAAATTGCGGTCCCTTGAGAAAATCCTCGAAGGCATCAAGGCAGAGCTTTGCGTTGATATAACCGAATTTTTTGAGCTCAAGCCGAATATTGTTGTGCAGTTCATGCATGAAGTCCGAATTCGGCGCGAAACCGGTGGTGCACTGGGCGATCATAGTATTGCGCGTGGTCTGATATCGCTCGACTGCGGCGTTGTAACGAACGTGGAACGACATGTGCCAAATGCACAGCCCGTTCATGGTGATGAGTTCGCGGCGGCAGCGCGTGCCGTATTCTGCATCGTCACAACGCACAAACACAGGAAGCGGCAAACCCTCGTCTTTGATCACGCTAATGGGAATGCAGCAATACCACCAGGCTGCATAACGCTGCTCAGGCCGCACCCGTTTAGGAACCCGGAAGGCCTCGTTGAATACCACATCTTCAAACTGCGTGAGCCGCAGCGGCGGCTTTGCAGGTGTGAAAGATCCGCCATCAGCCATGTATCCAGTGTCCTCCCACTGGTCCTCACCGACCTCGTAGTTGAGCATGGCCCCGCTGATCATGGCATCGGAGTAGTCATCCTTGAGAATGCGCAACAGATTGTAGGTTCGTTTGATGCTTTCTGGAGAAACGGCAACGTCGTCATCCATCAGCAGCACGTTCGTTGCAGGTGTCTTCTGCTCCATGGCCTCGATCATGCCACGCGTGAAACCGCCTGCACCCCCAACGTTCTGGTTGGGGCGGATGGTGACATGCTCATCACTGAGTTTGTCGACGTCCAATGTACGGCCATTATCGATGACATACATGTGGAAATGGTCGGCGATCTCTTCTGAAGAAGCAAGGATGTCTTGCTGGATCAACGAGATGTTGCGCTCGATATAGCTTTCTTTTTTGAACGTTGTAGTCGCCAGAGCAAGCTCAACCGGTCGCAAATCACCCTCATATTCCAACGCGTAATAGCTATTGCGTAGAGCAACCTGGCCGTCGGTGGAAATGACAAATCCAACGATTACGGCGTCGTCATCAACCTGAAGATCAATATCGACATGTTGCCAATCCTGCGATGCAGCCAGTTCACGAGGCTTCCCCACCGATTCTGGATGAGCTGAGAACACGCCACCCTTGGTTTGCTGCACCGCGAGCGCCGCACCTTTGAGCTCAAGGTGCAGAACGAACTTCGTCGCCCGGGTGTATTTACGAAGTTTCTGCACCGACAATGAATTGAAGTACGTTGAAAAGTCGTATGTGCCCTTGCCATACAACAGCCACGAGCCGTCAGTCTTGTTCTCGATGACATCGCCATCAGCTTTGCAGTAGAGCGAAGGGTAGCTCAGTGAGCGCGGGTTCTTCTCCAGCAGTACACTGGCGAATTTCATTGTTGGCATATACACCTCTTTGCATTCCATCCATCCAACTATCCGTATGCATGGTATCGAACGGGGGGTACTGACGTCACCAATACACTAACACCATAAAATGCCAACACGATCAAGTCTCAAGACAATATCGACGATATCCACTCTAGCCTTTAGAAGATTCGACAAAGGTTCTTTTTAATTGAACACGTCGTCTCAAATGAAAAGGAACCACGAACTGACATTCCACCACAATGGCGCCAAATGCAACGAAGGATTCGGTTGAAACATACTAAAGAAGGAGAAAGCCCATGCGCCAATTAATCCGAACAAAATAAGGCCAATCATTGTCCGTTCCAAATCCGACATCGGCGCAAGAATCTCACGGCCATCATTCTCATCGTTATCCCGTGCTAACTGTGTAAATAGCGGACTTCGACGTGAGTCTAATGCGAAGAGACAAAGACCAAAGAACAACATCAAGGCCCATCCAAAATCCAAGATGTACCGCACATCGTATCCAACACTGTGTGCATCAAAAAGAAAGATAACAAGCGCATATGTTACAAGCGAGACAGCAAATGGAATTAATCTTGCCCTGCGCAATACCTTAACCCAAATAACAGGAATAAGAATAATGAATGCAAAAGGCGACAATGTGGTCAGCATCCCACCTAGGCTTGGCTGCATAGGAATCCAAAGTGGTAGACCTTGTGCCGTCCTCAATACGAAGGGGAAGGTGGTGGATAAGTATGGAGGTTGGAAAAAATACAAGAATGCCAAAGGAATGACTTCAGTCCAAGGTCTATTATCATGCGTCATATCGAACCCAGTCAAATTATATGTTGCGCCAAAATCGAACAAACTCCCGAATCTAAGTTTATTATATTCCAGTATTGGTATAAACGCGATGACGAACGGTAACAATGCAGATGACCAAGCCAGAATTTGATTTAGGAATTCTTTGTTATTAATTTTACCTCTATGCCAAAGATCTCTAATCTCTTCCCGGAATAAAACTGGCGCAATCAACGTAGCTAATATAAGTTGCGGCCGACATCCCAATGTTAGCGCCATGAAAAATGATCCAGCAGCCAACCATCCTTTACTCAGATCTTTCATTTTGGATTCAATCCAACATGATAAAGCGAGAAATACCATAACCAATCCACAAGTTTGTGGAAGTTGGTAAAACAGTATCTGTTGTATCACCATAAAAAGCGGCAGCCCTAGGGGGATAGCGCATTCCAACAAGAGCACCGCACCAAGGCTCACTTTATGATTCCGCTTGACCAACAGCCGTGTTCCTTGTACGACAAGCAATGCAGAAGACAAAATGATTAAAATAGCAAAAGTCAAAACGGCTGGACCAACAGGTAGATCCCTTGCAGTGAGTAGCTTATAGGGCATAAAAAGAATCACAGCGGGCAAGACACCAAAATAACTGTAATACTTCCCATCTTTATATGCAACATCAAACAGTACTGAATTTCTATCTTGCGACAGTATCGCTGTCTTGAATCTAGAAGGGGCATCATAGGGGTTTGCCATGGCAGCCAAATCCCTATTGACTGGAATGTCCAAATGCACATGTCCATTCAACAATGAATTTGCAGTTTGAGCGTATTGATCATAGTCCACCTTCGAGCCGGTTCCTGGTAAATCACCGAATCCGGTGACAGAGTTGGCGCCACCTGCCACCAACCAAAGCATTATCGCACACGCAATTTGGATTCCCGCAATCACGAATATCGGAAACAAGCACGAAGTATTTCTAAATGAAATCTTTTTCCGATACAACAACGATCCTGGACGAAAAGCTACAAGCAACAAGACAATAAAAAGCTCACAGAACAGTCGGACCTTGGAAAATCGCAATGGGATATTTGGATTTGCGCTGAATGAAACAATCGGAACGTTAGAATTGTTTTCAGATTCATAATAAAAACGGACTTGTTTTGTCCCATTTCCGAGATGGATATACCGAGAAACGTCATACTTCGGGGAATAGCTACTCACAGAGTTCGCTTTATAGAATTCACCATCAGTTGCCTTCTTCGTCGATATAGTCCATCTCACTACATCAAAACCATTCTCATTAGGTCTTTCATTAACACGAAGATAATTTATGGTAGAACGAGCTGAGACAGTGAGCCAGGCCTTATCCTTATCGACGATGATAGCAGTGCCATTATTCTTTTTTTTTAGTCCAGGCCCAACTTCAACTTGAGTCGCATCGGATGAAGTATTCAAGATTGTTTGCCAATGAGGCAAATTAAAAATGAACAACTCAATGAATACCATCGCAACGACGATCAAGATATCTGCAGAATGTCTACGCAGGATTTTCCGCATACCCATTTGTGGCAGCGTCCTTACCTTAAAGTCCATAAGTCGCGATTATAGCTACAGGAGTCCCCGTTCGTGTACTTCTTTCGACTATAACCTCAACTATAGTTACTTGTATGTCTCTTAAGAAAGCTCCATCCAACGTCGCGATCCTGCTCCCCTGCTATAACGAGGAGATCACCGTTGGTAAAGTAATTGACGACTTTCATGCTGCATTGCCGGAAGCCACCATCTACGTTTATGACAACAATTCGACGGATCGCACTGCCGAAATCGCGAGAGCGGAAGGCGCAGTCGTGCGCAAGGAACCTCGCCAGGGCAAGGGGAACGTTATTCGTGCCATGTTCGAAGACATCGATGCCGACGTCTACATCATGGCTGATGGAGACGATACATACCCGGCAGAGGCTGCCCCTGCCATGGTATCCAAAGTGCTCGAAGGCTATGACATGGTGATTGGCGACCGCCTGAGCTCAACATATTTTGAAGAGAACAAGCGACCCTTTCACAACTTCGGCAACAAACTCGTCCGCAACGCAATCAATGGGATGTTCAACGCCCACGTCGCCGACATCATGACGGGATACCGAGCATTCTCGTTCACCTTCGTGAAAACATATCCTGTGCTGTCACACGGGTTCGAGGTGGAAACAGAGATGACCATCCATAGCCTCAACAATAATCTCAGGCTCTACGAGATGCCCGTTCAATATCGAGACCGCCCCGCAGGTTCGCTCAGCAAACTGGATACCGTGGGAGACGGTATCAAAGTGCTCTCCACAATCTTTCGCATGATACGCGAGTACAAACCCCTTCCCTTCTTCGGTGGGATAGGGGTAATCGTCACCATCCTAGGTCTCGCCTTTGCCTCAAGCGTCACCTTCGACTACTGGAGAACAGGCATGGTCGCCCGTTTCCCCACACTCATCGGAGCCGTCATGCTCGTAATCGCTGGACTGCTGTGCATCGCCACAGGAATCATTCTCGACGTCATCGCCAAGAACAGCCGGAAGTCATTCATCGTTGAATCCAACAAATTCGTCTATCTACATCACGCGTACCGTAGATAGAGCACCACTTACGAATCATTCCAAGAACTCCACCTCTGGGCGGTAGTGGAGTTCTTGGAACACAGCTGTACTCTGTCCTCCGTTGCCGTTGACACCCCGGCGATATCAAGCACCATATCCTGTTTAATCCCGGAATACCTGTTGAGCGAACCATTTTTCCCTTCGTTATCCACCCATTTCTGTGCGTAGATTCCATAGCGGCGAACTGGTCATCGCGCTGGACGCATACATCACGTCCAGCGCCTTCCCTGAGCCCATATTGAGGAACGTCACATACCCTTGCGAATCATGCGATACCCTCCACAGTTGGGCAAATGCTCCATTCGCGGGCCACAATCTGACCTGCCCTCCGTCGAGCAACGAACCATCCGCCACATCCAACAACATGGGATGATCCTTTGCTGCTCCGAGACATCGATGACGCTCTGAGTTTGCTGAGCGAATAGATCTCCAGTATCACCAATAAGAACGCTGGGGGTGTTGTTATCGGCTCCCCAATGAGCCCCATAAGTGTTGGTACTCAAAGCAACGCTACGGACTGTGGATGTTGTCTAATATTTCGTTGCACTCACCGTGATGTCGACCGCCACGGTGCGAACGTGTTCATCCACTATGGGCGGAGCCTCACCGCCCTTTTCGAGGACTCGGCTCGAATAAATACTGAGTTCGAATCTAGTTTCCCCCGCCACGCGAAGGTGCCGATTCTCTTAGTTCCATGCTATTCTTTACGAGTTGCGTACGAGAGCATGTCTCTCGTACGCAATTTGGAGGATTCGCCTAGTGGCCTATGGCGCACGCTTGGAAAGCGTGTTGGTGTAACAGCCTCGCGGGTTCGAATCCCGCATCCTCCGCGATGTGCTGTAATGCGCCCGGGGATCGTTGGCTTTCAACGGTTTTCGGGTTTTCTTGTATTCCCATCGAAGCGCTCTCAACTGCATCTCTGGGCACGCCTAGCCTATATGGACCGACTGCCGACCAAGCATGGGCGTCGTGAAACCAGCAGGCAGCTGCGATGGAAAGCTGCACACACCCGGGCGAGGCTGGATGTCTCAGCTTCGCCACCTCGGATTCAATGTACTGCCCGCTGATATTCGTCGGGCCGGTGTGGGACAGATACGTGGTACCAATGAACACAGTCCAGTAGTTCGCGCCCTCGCGCTCGTTCGCGTTGGAGCACGAGCCGCCTCGCACACTTATCCGATAATGTCCGCGCGGCGTTGCGTCGTGCATACCCATGCTGGCGATCATCGTGTAAAGGATCTGGCCGAGATGAGCTACGGCCTTGTGCACGCGAAGCACGCCACGCTGCCCAATGTGCCGTAGAGCACGTATATGAGCTTGAACGCACTGATAGCGGTCGGCGCTGCAAGCAGGCGATGCACCTTACTCGGTGAGCGTATCCTTGATTGCGGCGACGAAGGCATCGAGATCATCAGGCTTGCGCGAGGATATCAGGCGCCAGCCGTTCGCGTTACACACATGCACCTCTTCATCGACCTGCGTACCGCCAGCATTCTCGATATCCGCCTTAATGTACCGGCAACTGCTCGACGTTTTGCCCGGCAACAGGCCAGCATTGACCAGCAGCCACGGGCCATGGCAAATCGCGGCGATCGGCTTGCCAGCATGCGCGAAGTCCTGCGCGAGCTTGATGGCAGCCGGAGCTACGCGCAGACGGTCCACATTGCAGGTGCCACCGGGCACGACTAGTAGATCGTAATCATCCACGCTCACACTGTCATATGTGGTGTCCGGCTGTACCGTTTCGCCTTCGTAGCGGTCGTGCTGCACCGTTTCGACCGGGTCTTTGGATGCCGCAGCCAGTGTCACCTGCGCCCCCGCAGCCTTCAGATCGCGTAGTGGGCGCGTCATTTCGCTCTCCTCGATGCCCCAGTTCTGCACGATGATCACAACTTTTGCATCTTCGATGGCCTTTGCCATGTCGTCCTCCTTTATATGCAGTCGTTCCGAGCCGCGATATCCCTGTCGAATAGTGGTCGCAACCACCGCTTTCGCATGCCGCAACCCCATGCCGCCGGCCGAATGGATCGGTCGCACTTACGACGATACCGGCCACGCCCGTTGCGCGCATCCTTTCAAGCCCCACGCGCAATCGAGCGAATCTGCGCGAACCGCTCCGCACACTGGAAAGCTGCACCGTGCCTATCCAAGCCCCTCTGGCCTTCGCCAAGCCACGCCCCCCTAGGCGCCGCTTGCCTGGGCATGGGCATCAAACCCCATGCCTGTCACCGGTTCGATACTGCTCCGGTGCCCGCGCAAGTAACGGGCGAGGCATATGCGCCGGGCAACGATACACTTAGGATCATGGCATTACAGGATCTTTCCTCCAACGCGCAGGACTATCTCAAAGTCATCTGGGGGCTGCACGAATGGGGCAGTACCCCGGTGCAACCTTCAGATCTGGCCAATCGTGCGCACGTTAGGCCTTCCACCGTTTCAGGCGCCGTGACCCGGCTTGTCTCCGGCGGCTATGCGCGGCATGACCCGTACGGGGCCATCGAGCTGACCGACAAGGGCGAGCATTATGCATTGGCCATGGTGCGGCGGCATAGACTGCTGGAGACTTTTCTGGTGAGCGCGCTGCACTATTCATGGGACGAAGTGCATGCCGAGGCCGACGCCCTAGAGCACGCCGCGTCGGATATGATGATCGACCGTATCGACGCGATGCTCGGCCATCCTGCGACCGATCCGCACGGCGACCCGATCCCGCGGGCCAACGGCTCGCTTCCCGCTGTCGCCCAGACCCCACTGTCGACGGTGCCAGCAGGAACATCCGTGAGCATCGAGCGTGTGAGCGATGAGGATCCCAGCCTGCTGCGCTATCTTGACGCAGAAGGCATCACCATCGGCACCGCAGTACGGGTCGCAGCACACGACGCGCGGTCCGGTGCGATAACGCTCGTGCCTTTGCCAAGATTGCTGGCGGCAAGAACGATAGGGCATGCATCAGCACCAGCAGCATCACCATCCAGTGGGCCAAAAACCGCCGCTTCATCTTCCCAACCGGTCAATCTGCCAGCTTCGTCGGCCGATCACATCCATGTGCGCATCATCGGCGGGCACGCTGCCGACAAAGACACCGTTGAGGAAGACATTGCTGGAGGAGACTCTGCTGGAGAAAGCACAGCGAACTAAGAGCAGTCGCGATACAGGGATAGCAAATTCGCCGTTTGTAACGCATCCGTCGTCTTCGACGCCTCTCTCGTATGCCATAATGGGCCTCAACGCAGGAACAACGAAAGGATGCATCACATGGCGTGCTTGGATATCGAGGTGCTGCTGTTCGAGGGGTTCGAGCCGCTGGATGCGTTCGGACCGGTGGAAATGCTGGGGTATCTTGGCAAGGTCGACGGATCGAGCGTCGAAACACGGCTGCGTTTCGTGTCGCAGCATGGCGCAGTGGTGCACGGCGGCTATGGCGTACCCGTACAGACAGCGTCGGTTGCGAACGACGACAAGCCCGATGTACTGCTGGTTCCTGGTGGAGGCGGCACACGCCCACTGAGCAAGGACGCCAGCTTCATTGCCATGCTCGACTCCTTGGCATCGCGCAGCGAGCATTGCCTGACGGTCTGCACCGGTTCGGCCTTGCTCGCAGCAACTGGCCAACTCGATGGGATGCGTGCAACCTCGAACAAGCGTGCCCTGAACTGGGTGAAATCCGTGCGGCCGCAAGTAGATTGGCAAGATCAGGCCCGATGGACGAGCGATGGAAAATACGTTACCTCGTCAGGCATAAGCGCCGGCATCGATATGGCGCTGGGCTGGATCGCCGCGCAATACGGCCCAGCGCTCGCACGACGTATCGCCGAGCATACCGAGTACCGCTGGGCCGAGAACCCATGTGACGATCCCTTCGCGCCACATCAGCATCATTAAAGCACAGCGGCATCAAGTAGAAATGCCGGCCTGGCCAGATGGTTTCCCCGAACCTTCGAGACCAGCGGTATGCCCACCTTCGACACAGATTATTATCAGAGCATTGCCCTCACAACGCTGCGAACAGATCGCCGACTGTCTGCACGATAAGCTGGATGTTCAGGCCGGTGAGCACCGCCACGACTATCCAGGCGACGATGGCCAGCCAGAGCGGGTTAGCATGCTTGCCCATGATCTTCTTGGACGAAGTAAGCCACACGAGCGGCACCATGGAGATCGGCAGCGCCACGCATAGGAAGACTTGCGAGTAGACGAGCAGGCTGTCGAGGGCGGATTCCCTGCCACCGAAGACGATGGCGCAGATGAGCACAGGGATGATCGAGATGACGCGCGTGACAAGGCGGCGCAGCCACAGCGGGATGTGCATACGGATGAAGCCCTCCATCACGATCTGACCGGTCAACGTGCCAGTGATCGTGGAGTTCTGACCGGATGCCAGCAGCGCCACGGCGAACAGAGTGCTAAGCGCAGCGCTGGCAACAGGGCCAGCCAACGACGAGTCACCCAGCGCGTTGTACAGGGAGGTGAAGGTGTCAAGCCCGTCGCCATGGCCGAAGAACATCGCCGCGCCAAGGACAAGCAACAGGCAATTGACCACGAACGCCACGCTGAGTTGAATATTGGAATCCCAGGCGGCGAAGCGCACGGCATGATCGACCTGCGCCTCGTCGTCACGATCCACGTCGCGCGTCTGCACGATTGAGGAGTGCAGGTAGAGGTTGTGCGGCATCACGGTCGCGCCGACGATGCCTAGGGCCATGGTGAGCTGCGAAGGCTTGAGAATATCAGGGCTGGGCAAGAACCCGGCGAACATAGCACCCATGTCCGGCTTGGCGATCGCCACCTCATAGACGAATACGACCACGATGATGCCGATCAGCGAAGCGACGATAGCTTCGATCTTACGGAACCCGATTCTCGTGAGTAGCAGCAAGAGCAGCACGTCGAGCACGGTGAGCGTCACTCCCACAGTCAGCGGGATGCCGAAGAGCAAATTGAGCGCGATCGCGCCGCCGATCACTTCGGCGATGTCGGTGGCCATCACAGCCAGCTCCGTGCAGATCCACAATACGAATCCCAGCTTGCGCCCGACATGCATGCGCGTGGCCTGCGCGAGATCAAGACCGGTGACGATGCCGAGCTTGGCGCACATGTATTGCAGTATCATCGCGATGACGCTGGAGATCAGGATCACCGACATGAGCAGATAGCCGAACTGGGCTCCGCCGCCGATTGAGGTGATCCAGTTGCCCGGATCCATGTATCCCACGGCAATGAGCGCACCGGGACCAGAGAAGGCCGCGAGGCTCTTCCAGAATCCTACGGAACGCGAAGGAACGCGTATCGTCGAGTTGATTTCCTCGAGCGAGCGCCCGTTCGCAGTTGTCACCAATGGTCGTCTACGCGCCGCGCCGGACGGGTCACTCATGGTGACCTTGCCTATGTTATTTGCCATCGTCATTACCGTTGCCTCCGTATCGTCCGCCAGTATATTCGAGGGGTAGAACTTTTATGTTACGGAATGTTACGCAGCGCTGACGGGCAGAATATTGGAGGGTATGGCCACCTACAATTCCGCCATGATCGCCCTGGACCTATCCCGATGGCGTACTGAGCCCCCCTCGGCGCCGCCTTTCTCAGTTTCCTTTCAGATTGCTAACAGCTATGTATCAGAAGAGAACCAAGAAACACCTATCAAACCTGCCCATAATGGTGGCGTTCGGGACGCTTCCCTCATTCGGCCTGCGACCCGGCTACGCTGTAACCTATAAGCCGAAAAGCGGCTCGATGACCCAAAACGTATCAGCTGTGGGCCGCAGGAGAACTGGAGAAGCACCACATGTTCGTTCTCAAGAACGCATGGTCAGCATTGACACGCCATATTTGGCGCACCGTATTCATGATTGCGATCGCGGCATTAGTCGCTTTTGCGAGTATGTTCGGCCAAGCCGCCCTACAGGCAAATGACAGCGCGACAGGCAGCACGTATGAGAAGCAGCAAGCCACAGCGGTGATACGACCGAAGGCATCCGCCCTTGCCAAGCGCGACGGCGCCGACGTGGCGTGGGTGAAGAACTATCTGTCGTGGAACGACTACTCCGCATACGCCACCGCAGCACAGAACAGCAACCTCCAATTCGCCTACTCATTCGCCGAATCGGTGCCGGTGCGCCAGAGCGATTCCATTGCGGCGATCCCCGGAGCGAACAGCTCGGCTTCACCCTCGGCCACGGGCGGAGACTTCATCCTGCGCGGCTTGTACACCAAAGACGCCGTTAAATCCAATGATCTCGGCACTTTCAAACTCGTCGATGGCAAGCAGCTCAACTACACCGGCCAAGACAAGTCCGGCGTGCTCGTCTCGCAGAAGCTGGCTGCGAAAAACAAGTTGAAAATCGGCAGCAAATTCACAGTCGGCGACGCCACCAACACCAAAAAGACTTATTCCTTCACGGTATCGGGCATATACGCATACACCAATGCCGCGCCCAAAGGCTATGGTTCAGACGCCAAGCTCGCCAAAGACAATCGTGACAATGCAATCTACACGAGCTACTACGCCTTCGGCGCGAATGGCCTGGATTCATCCACTGCGAAAGGCTGGTCTACACCCGATCTCAATGTCATATTCCAGTTGAGCAATCCAGCTGACTACGAAAAATTCGCCACACTGGCGAAGGCCACGAAGATACCGGCCACGCTGACGATCTCTTCGCCATCGCTTGATGCCTATCGGCGCAGCATCGCTCCGCTGGGCGATCTCGCTGCAACGATGCGCACCGTTATGGTCGCCACTTGGGCTGCTGGCGCGCTGGCGATGCTCGTGCTCGTGGGATTGAGCGTGCGAAGGCGGCGCGGCGAGGTTTCGACCGCGCTGATTATCGGGGTCGGCAAGGCACGCATCAGCTGGCAGCTCGCCGTCGAGATACTGCTGCCCACACTGCTCGGGCTTGCCATCGGCTTGCTCGCGGCGGGCTTCGGCTCCCGGCCGCTGGGAGCTGCGCTGGCCAGCGGAGCTCAGATCCCCGTAGGCGCAGCCATGATCTGGCGAGTCATCGGCTGGGGGGTGTGCGCGTGCGTGGCGTTGGGGTTCGTCGCTTCATTGCGAGCACTACTTGCCCGCAATTCGGCGCTTTTCGAGCGGCGCGACGATGCCGCTTCAACAGTGGATTCGGCTGCTGCTTATCATTCGAAACCACAATCGGCAACGCAAATAGCGCCGCAAACAAAAACCAGTAAGCAAGGAGATGCGGCATGACACGCGACGACAGTGCAAACGAAAACCTTTCCGAGGCAGGCCAGCCAGCATCTGAAGAACCCGAGACCCCCGCGGAGCGACAGACCGTCCAGTTCAGCGTCGTATTCGACGACGACGCGGAGTACGACGTCCCGACCGTCGATAGTCTCGACGCCGAATTGACGGCGGACGCTGAGCCGCCGAGTATTGATCCATCGGATACCGCCTCGCGCAACGATGCTGACGCTGCGGACAGACAGCCACACGACACCGATACCGCCGATGGCCGCCTGACCGCCCATCTGGAAACCGAAAACATCGAGGCCGGCGGCACCAGCACACACATCGCTGACCGCGACAACATCTCGGAGCCTGCAGCCTCGGACGCATGGATACGCCACAGCGACGATCTTCTCCTCAAGTCCTACCCCACCTTTGCTTTGGACCACGTCACGGTACGCAACCGCAAGTCCGGCCGCGCGGTACTCAGCAGCGTGCAAATGCCGTTTTATGCAGGGCAGCTGTATGCCGTGTCGGTCAACGACGACGAGCAGCGGACGGCTTTGCTGGCGGTCATGGGCGGATTCGTCAGGCCGGACAGCGGCCAGGTAATGCTCAAAAGCGCGAATATCAACGAGCTGGAGATCAACGAAATCCGCGGTCATCGCATCGCTCTGGTGCCTCAGCGTTTCGCCTTGCGCGAGGATTTGGACGCAGTGGCGAACCTTGTGTACGCCATGGAGGCTTCCGGCCGCACTTTCTTGAAGCCCAAACCGGTGCTGGCGCGCGAGCTGCTGGCTTCAGCAGGCTGCGACGATGTGCATGCCGGTGTGCCAGTGCGTGAATTGTCTGAAATCGAACGCCGCCGTACAGCGGTGGCCCGAGCTATCTGCTGCGAAGCCACAGCGGTGGTCATCGATGAGCCGACAGCAGGCCTGGGCGGCGATGAGACCAAAGCCGTGCTCGCGCTGCTCGCAACAATCGCCCACACCGGCGACCCGAAGCGCTGCGTCATCATGCTCACATCAAGTGCCGCCGACATTGATGCCGCCGACACGGTGTACGACGTGGATGACTGAATAAAGAAGAGCCGAAGAAACCCTGCTTTTACGCCCGCCACCCTTGTGGCAGCGGGCGGCCTTCCTGATAGCCAGCGGCTGATTGGACGCCGACCACCGCACGCTCAGCGAATTCCTTGAGATTGCGAGCACCCGCGTAGGTGCACGAGGAGCGCACGCCTGAAGTGATCTCATCAATCAGGTCCTCGACGCCGGGGCGTTGCGGATCCAAATACATCTTCGAGGAGGAAATACCCTCCTGGTAGAGCGCCTTACGCGCGCGATCAAAGGAATCGGCTCCTGCCGTTCGCGCCGCGACGGCTCTGGCCGATGCCATGCCGAAGCTTTCCTTATATCGCCGGCCTTCGCTGTCCACCTGCAGCACTCCTGGTGATTCCAAAGTCCCAGCGAACCACGAGCCGACCATGACCTGGCTGGCCCCAGCGGCGATCGCCAACGCGACATCGCGTGGGTGGCGCACGCCGCCATCAGCCCAGACGGACTTTCCGAGTTTGTGCGCCATCTCAGCACATTCAATCACAGCCGAGAACTGCGGGCGGCCCACGGCGGTTTGCATGCGCGTGGTGCACATGGCGCCAGGCCCTACTCCCACCTTGATAATGTCGGCGCCGGCTTTGATCAGATCCTCGACGCCCGCTGCCGTGACGACATTGCCGGCAACGACCGGTACTTTCGGATCAAGCGAACGTACCCGATGCAAGGCGCTGACCATCTTCTCCTGATGACCGTGCGCAGTGTCGACCACGAGCGTGTCTATTCCAGCGTCAAGCAGCGCCTGCGTACGAGCCTCGATATCGCCGTTGATGCCGATGGCGGCCCCGATGCGGAAACGGCCTTGCGCGTCGAACGCGGGACGATAGATGCTTGAACGCACGATGCCCTTGGCCGTGAGCACGCCTACAAGCAGCCCGGCATCATCAACTACAGGCACGAAGGAACGGCGGTGATAGGTGAGCTGCCCGTACACTTCGCGCAATCGTTCGCCGCCCGTGCCCACATCGGCAAGCTTGACCACCTGCGGCTCAGGTGTCATCACCGTGCCCGCCTGCGCGAAGCGATCCACTCCTTCGCAATCCTTCGTGGAAACGATGCCGACAGGCTTGCCGTTCTCCACCACCACAGCCGCGCCATGCGTGCGCCGCGCAATCAGCGAAATCACAGAAGCCACCGGATCGTCACGCCGCACGGTGATCGCCGTGTCCACAATCGGGTGCGCAGCCTTAACCCGCGCCACGACTTTCGCAACGACATCGGCAGGAATGTCCTGCGGAATAATGGCCATGCCCCCACGCCGAGCCACGGTTTCCGCCATGCGGCGACCCGACACCGCAGTCATATTCGCCACTACGATCGGGACAGTAGTGCCCGTGCCATCGTCTGAGGACAAGTCGACGTCGAAACGCGACGTCACATCAGAACGCGATGGCACAAGGAATACATCGTCATACGTCAGGTCATGGATGGGCTCTTGCCCGGGGAGGAAACGCATGATCCCCAGTTTACGCGCGAACCGCGAATAAGAAGGGCCGCGAACCCGGCTCCTAGCCTCTGGCCCGCACGTAAGCCTGCGCGTCACCTTGAATTGCGCTTGGACAGAGGTTGTATTACAGTATCGGGAGTTGCCCGTTGAGGGCAATGGGGCTGTAGCTCAGTTGGTAGAGCGCTTCGTTCGCATCGAAGAGGTCGAGGTTTCGATTACCTTCAGCTCCACGAACAAAAGCCGCTCGGATTCGCTCCGGGCGGCTTTTTCGTTGTTATTCCGCCCTTGTTGGGCCATTCTGCTGCGGTTTCCCCCTCTGGACGTACTGGCATTTTGCGGCACGACATGCCATGATTGTGCACAGTTGATGTGGTAACAGGTGTGGTAAAAACCACCCCCACGTCTCTCGTCTGGAGGCACGGTGGCACGGAGATTCGGCGCGGTCAGGACCAAACGATCACGCAACCGCACGTGGCTCGAGGCAAGCTATCTCACACCGGTGTGGGCGTTCGCGAAATGGCCCGGTCTCAAGGACCGACAGTACGCCAATTTCGAGAGCGACGAGGAATACGCGGCGAGGTCCTGGCTGCACGATGCGAAGCTCCGGATCGAGGCGGGGGTCTGGGAGCCCGAGGTCGAGGTCAGGCGCGACGAGATACGCGGGACGCTGACGTTCGGCCAATACTTCGAGCAATGGATGGCATCCAGACGCACCAAGGACGGCGCTCAATTGGAACCCGGCACCGCGTACCGACTGCGCAAGGACTGCGAGAACCACGTGCTCCCGCATTTCAGCGGCATGCGGCTGTCCGAGATCACCAGCCGCGACGTGGAACGGTGGTGGGATTCGCTCGACCATTCGCAGGCGGGCATGTGCATCAACAGCCTCAAGGTCCTCAAAGCGGTCCTCAGGACGGCCAGCAGCCCCGGCAGCGACGGCGAAAGCCCGCTCATCACGGCCAACCCGTGCCACATCAAAACGCCGAAGCCGGAACGGGAAAGCCAGACGATCCCCGCCACCGTCAAGGAAGTCGAAACCATCCACGACGCGATGCCGGACGGATACCGGGAGACGATCTACATCGCCGTGTTCTGCAACGGTCCGAGAATCGGCGAGGTCTGCGCGTTCCAACGCAAGAACGTCGACCTCGACCACCTGACCCTGCACATACGCGCCAGCAGAAAAACCATCGGAGCCAAGCTCGTCGGCAAAACCAAAACCACCAACGGCATGCGCGACGAGACGATACCGCCGCAACTCAAACCCATGTTCGAGCAGCTTCTCCAACGAACCGACCCCGAGCCGGACGCCTGGCTGTTCCCCGCACCGCGAGACCACACGGAACCAATCCACCCCAACGTGCTCCGAGGCTGGTACAACAAAGCCGCGCGACAATCCAACCGCCCCGACTTGAGATTCCACGACCTACGCCACACCGCACTCACACTCCTAGCCCAGCAAGGAGCCACCGTCCGAGAACTCATGGACGCCGCCGGACACGCCGACCCCACCATGGCCATGCGATACCAACACACCGTCCAATCACGATCACAAGACCTCGCACGACGCATCGGCAACCTCATACCAACCCCCGACACCGAGGAAACACTGCGCTCGCGGATATGGGAGAACCATCTGGAAATTGAACGGCTACACGAAGCGAACGAGGCGCTCGGCCTGAAGATCTCGGCACTTCTGGAATCCAATCATTAATCGGTACTTCGACGAGCCCTCCACGCTATCTCCGGGTTCCAAGAGTAGGATTCAACTTGAGCAACAGGAGATTGAACATGGACGAAACCGTTACGGAAACTAAAGAGCACCGCCTCGGCGACCTGTCCGTGCGCTATTACGGTCCGGCACTCGAAATCAACCATTCGCTGAATGCCAGAGTTCTCGCACCGGCACTGCTCGACTTGGCAGACGCCATAGAAGCGGCGAAATCAGAGGTATCACCCGATTCGGAAATCGAACTTCGCGTTGAGGCCACCGAGGTCGGATCCTTTGATCTGATGATGTTCCTGCAGGCGGTCGGCCAGTTCTCCACCACGACCCCAGGCCAAGGTCTTGCATATCTGACAGCCATTGGCGGCGTGGGATTCCTCACCATTCTGATCGGAGCCTTCAAATTCGCCTCGAACAGATTCAAACAGGGCGAAGGCACCATCGAGAAGAAGGAACCCGCCGAAGACGATGGGACCACCTTCACCGACGAGAAAGTGACCGTGAAATACCCAGACGGCCAAACCGTCACCTACTTCAGGACATCGATAAGAATCGCCAACAATAGGAGATTCGTCAACAGCACCGGCAAGGCGCTCGCAGGTCCATCGGACCAAGACGGCGTCGATGGTGCCGAGCTCGCCGGTGCCGGCGAACTCATCAATGTCGATCAGAGGACCGCCCGGACGATGGCCGACTGGACCCCGGAGGAGAACATCGTCAGACAGACCGACACGGAACTCACCGTCCAGCCCCTGGACGCGCACTTCGAACCCGGCAAGAAATGGCATGTGACGGTCGGCGGCGAGACCAAATACACCGTGGACATCGAAGATGAGGGGTTCCTGCAGTCGATTGAGAATGGGAAGCGAATCGGCAAGAAGGACATCTTCGTCGTCATGCTCCATACCGTTTCATCGATCGGCAAGGACGGCAAGCTAAAGTCACGGCATACAATAACCAAGGTAAGGAAACACATACCAGTCGAGGAGACCGAACAGGGAGAGTTCGAATTCCACGAATGAAGTTCCCCTGCACCCGACACCATCGAATCACTGTGCTTGAGAGGCTGGAAGCCGAAAACGAGCAGCTGGTGCTGAAAATCGGGCAGTTGAAAACTTCAGCCGTCCAGTAGCGCTCTCTTCTGACGCGTGTACTCGCCAAAAGTCAGCTTCCCTGATGAATACCGCTGATTCAGCTCCACCAACGCATCAGTCTGCCCGTTTCTCCCAGTCACGCGAATGCTACAAATAAAGCGAAGGGCCCCATAATGGGGCCCTTCTTAACGGAAAAACATCTTGATCAGTTGAATATGCCGTAGGTGTCGCACATTGCAGAACCAGATGTGCCGGAGCCCTCCTTGTGAGACTTCTGTTGGCCATTCACGGTTACCGTGCAGCTGACCTTCTGATCACTTGCACCCATAAAATCACCGGTAACGCTTATGGTGTAGCCTTTCTTGGCATCGTCGCCAGATATGGTCTTGGACCACTGCCCGTTGAAGTCTTCGGTGTTAGTGGAGCCCGCTTCTCCCCAAATCACCGTACCCTTGCCGGTCGCAGTTGCTTCCAAAACAACTTGGGCATTTGATGAAGTTGACTTCGTTGAATCAGAGGAACTTGACTCTTTCGCGGTTGAACTTGACTGCGCCGATCCCGCCTGTGTTGCGACATCTTTCAGCGCCTTGGACGCGCTCGCTTGGATGGCAAACGTCACAATAAGCGCGATAACGCAGAGAATGGAACCGGCAATTGCCAGTCCACGACCTTTCTTCTTATGCTTCGCACCTGTCGTAAAAATCGAGATCAGACCGAAGACCAAGCCAATGAAACCAAGAACCGCGGCCACGTTATTGACAATTGGAATCCACGACAATACCAATCCCAGAACCCCTAGGACAAGTGCCGTGACCGACATCCCACTTGTCCCTTTCCCAACAGGCCCCTGCTGATACGGAGCACCAATCGGAGGCTGCTGCATTGGCGGTTGTGCCTGGAACTGCTGTGGAGGCATAGGCTGCTGAGGTTGGGTTGGTTCTGTAATAAAATTCCCTTCGGTCTCTGCCAGGCATCAACGCCTTGGCTAAACCTTAGTTTATCCTGAAAATCACATGAACGCGATCCCCGTGTCGCCAAAAGGCCAAGCAGCTTTTACACATCAAAATCCCCCACCAGCCGCGGCAAAGCCAGACGCTGATAATCATTGATGACCTGCAACGTCACATCCAGCTCACAGGCGATTAGATAGACATCACCCTCATACACGTTCTCGGCGCTCGCGTATTCGACCTGGTCGATGAGTCTGAGCGCCGTGTAGCGTCTGGCTCGCAGCTCGGTCTTGGTTTCCGCCGTTCCCCTGCAGTTCGCATCAAGGTATCTGGCGTGCGCGAGTTCGTGGCACAGCGTGCATCTTTTCTGGAATTCCAGCATGTTCCCGTCGATGACGACCGTCCTCATGCGGTCGAAGTAGAAGCCGCACAGCCCGTTCCTCAACGGGCGCTCCTCGACGTGCAGCCCAAGCGACTCCGCTTCGTCGAACAGCTCCCCGAGACCTACCACGCTACCTGCCTTCACCGGGTTTCCCTCACGCGCCTTCCTTCTTCTCAACGCGTCTGATCCGTCGCTCGAAGTCGGACAGCTGCGCCGGGTCGATGGCATTGAACTTCCTGAACTCCTCCTTCGCCTTCGCGTCCGCCTGTTTCCTGGTCCTCTTCCCCTTGCCCTGCAGTATTTGCCCGCCGGTGAACTGGATGTACTGGTCGACCAGGACGATGCATTGGGCCATGGTCGTGGTCTGCATGTTCTCGATGCGCGTCTCAATGGCGTCGAGGAATCCGGATGACAGTCGGTTAAGCCGGTCGAGTTCCTTCTCGTCGAGATAGTTCTTGGCTATGGTCACATCCGAAGGGTGAACGCGTCCCTCCGGCGCGCCTTTCCACGTGGTCAGGCCCATGTGCGGCTTGGATGAGTCGGCCCTGCCGTTGATGATCTCCGGCGCTGTATGACCGGTGGCCGCGTAATGGAACCGGTTTTGGACCTCCTGATAGAATTCACGCGTGATGGGCGAATCGGAGTCGTAGTCGACGCTGATTTCCTGGAACACCTCGCAGATCTTCACATAGAACCGTTTCTCGCTGGTTCTGATGTCTCTGACGCGTCGAAGGAGCTCGTCGAAGTAGTCCTTGCCGAAGGGCCTGCCGTTCTTCAGCATGTCGTCGTTCAACACGAATCCCTTGACGATGAACTCCTTGAGCGTGCCCGTGGCCCATTGGCGGAATCTGGTCGCCTGCATGCTGTTGACCCTGTACCCGACTGCGATGATCGCATCCAGATTGTAGAAGTTCACCGTGTAGGTCTTACCATCCGCGGCAGTTGTCAAAAATCCTTTGACAACTGAATCCTGCTGCAATTCTCCAGTAGCAAAAACGTTTTTCAAATGGTAGCTGATGGTCTGCTTGGTCGTCCCAAATAGATCGGCCATGCCGTTCTGGGATAGCCAAAATGATTCATTCCAGTAGGTGACCTGCACAGGAACGTTCCTGCCGTCGGACTGGTAGAGGACGATATCCGCGCTTGGTTGCTTCTCAATATCGTCGCTCATCGCCCCTCACCCCCCTGGCTTTCACGAGACTTGTTCTCGTCGTGCAATGCAGCAACGCCGAAGCTTTCCGGATCCATGACGACACGATCGATCAGCGCCTCACGCTGGGACTCATCCTCATACGGACCCATCTCCTTAATGAGACGAGAGTATGCGGCGTCCATAATTTCGCGCGGATCCACGCCAATTAGTTCACAGGTGTTAAGAAACGCCTCGAATGGCATAGATGGGTGCGCATTGATCCACCTTGAATAACCAGACCTTGAATGCCCCAATTTGTCAGCTACTTCCGTTTGTGACATTTCGGTTGTCTGGAACGCTCCTTTGAGCTGAAGCCCGATCAATTGAGCGAAACGTTGACTTCTTTTGTTCTCATTATAACTCATAGAGGTCAGTATATTTCTACGTTTGAATAAATGCAATCTACAAAGTAGGTAACATTTTTCTCAAATAAGCAACACGCCGATTGACATTTCCACATCAGTAGATTATGTTTTCTCATATGAGCAAATCAGAACTACGTTTGTGGATAGGAAACAGAGTTTCCGACCTCATTAAATCCAAGGGGATGACCAAACGCGCCATCTCGGAGAAATCCGGCATGCCCTACTCCAGTCTCAACAGCAAACTCAAAGGTTACAGGGGTTTTGACGTCGAAGACATACTCGCGCTCGCCGAAGCCATTCATGAAAAACCTGCAAACCTACTACCACCCCAATTCCACAACCCTGCGCTCGCAGAGGAGCAGGAGTCATGAGGGACTTACTGCCGCTCCCGGGGATCTCGTTCGGATCGGAGCTACGGGCAATCGATAGTCTGCTTGATTGTCTCGTCTCTATGTACCCCGAGCTCACTGATCCACGCTACATGGATGACTGCGGCGATTTTCACGGGCATATCCCGGAAAGCCGGAGACCGGCGTGCACGCTCTTGTTCGACGATCTTCTTCATCGTGCCAGTGAGATCAATGCTCACTTCGCGGAATTTGGCGACATGACCGAATCGGCCATGTCCTATGGCTGCTCGACCGGACTCGATGAACACGGAGACTTCATCAGCTTCCCTTGCGCAGTCGTTTCGTATGGTGATGACCGAACCGTTCTCGATCCCGGGGATCCAGTGGTATACGGTCTGGTCGCTGCCAACTTTGAGCGCGCGATTGCTGAGCGTATTCGCGTCCAGGCTTATCTGGTTCGAGTCTTCGGCCAGCTTGTTGGCCGCCCTGGCTTCACGGTTGGCCGTCTCGGCGAGCTCGTTCGCGTTCTTCGCCATCTTATTGGCCTTGCGTGCTTGGAAGACCGCGACGAGGGAGAGGGCAATCCCGGCAATGCCAACGACGATCGAGCTGATATCGGTCCAGTTCATAAGTCCAATCTACCGCGACTGCATAATCCCGCGTTTGCAGAGGAGCAGAGATCATGAGTGACACGGTTGAGTACCTGCCGAAGTGGGTTGGTCTTGCGGAAGCGGAGAAGCTTCTTGACATGGATCGTCGCACGATTTGGGTCTATCTCAGTAAGTGTGTAACTGGTGTTTTTCATTATTGGTTCCTGCTGTCCGGCCAGCGGTCGGCGAAGGTGATGGCGAACGCGTTCAATGCGGGTTTCCATCGTGTGACCCATCGTACCTGGCCTCTGCCGGTAGGGTCGAGTGAGCGCACGGTCAGGTAGAGGCATTTCAATGCTGCCTGCTCGTTGGGGAAATGCCCGCGTGCTCGGATGGAGCGACGGAACCGGGCGTTCAGACACGCGAATCGCGTTCGTGGAGCAGATGACCTTGCGGATCTCCACGTCGTAGTCCAGGAAAGGGATGAACCGTTCCCACGCGTTCAACCACAAGCCTTTGATGGCAGGATATTTGCTCTCCCAGTGTTCGAGCATCTCGTCGCGCGCGGTCTCGGCCGCCGCAGGCGTGGCGGCCGTGTAGATCGGCTTGACGTCGCGGCGCAACGCGTCCCAGTCCTTCTTGGACGCATATGCGAACGTATTGCGCATCAGGTGGATCACGCACGTCTGCACGATCGACAGCGGCCAGACCGCCTCCACCGCGTCGGGCAGACCCTTCAACCCGTCGCAGACAAGGAAGAACACGTCCATGACACCCCGGTTCTTCAGATCGGTCAGCACGCTCAACCAGTACTTGGCGCCTTCCGACGCCGGAGAGCCCCAAATGCCCAACACATCGCGGCTACCGTCCAAGCCGACGCCGATGGCCGCGTAGAACGCGCGGTTGGCGACCTGCCCGTCGCGCACCTTGACTTTCGAATCGCGTCGATGAACACCGCCGCATACACCGCATCCAAGGGTCTTGACGCCCACTCGTTCATCTCCTCGACGACGCGGTCGGTGATCCGGCTGACCGTCTCCCTGGACACACTCGCCCCGTAGATCTCCTGGAAATGCGCGCTGATCTCCCCGGTCGTCAGACCTTTCGCATACAGGGAGAGCACCACCTCGTCCAGATCATTGAGTCGCCGCTGCCGTTTTTTCACGATGACCGGCTCGAACGAGGCGTCACGATCACGCGGCACGGTGATCTCGACCGGGCCAACCGCATCGGTGACCACCGTCTTCGAAATGGTGCCGTTGCGCGCGTTCGAAGAGCGTCCCTCGGGGTTTTTCTCATGCTTGGCGCGGCCCAGATGCTCGCTCATCTCCTCGTCCAACGCCGTTTCCAGCACCGTCTTGGTGAACTGCTTGAGCAAACCGCCCGGACCGGTCAACGCCAGCCCCTGCCGTTTGGCCATGCGCACCAGTTCAACGGCCGCAACCATCTCGGCGGGCCGCTCCTGCTCGGGCCCCTTGTTCCTGGCTGTCATACCAGCCATTGTCTCAGTCGGCATAATCACCGGCTCCTTCCCACCCATCCAGAGGACAGGCAATCAAAGCCAGTTACACACTTTTTAGAACAGTCCCCACACCTTATATGTGGTAATAGATGTGGCACCGATTCATATATAGTTCGTAACCCATTGTTATCAAACGTTTCCACTAGAAACATACCGATTACCATCAGCTCCACGAACAGGGTTTCCGGAGTCTCTCGGGGGCCCTTCTTCATAGTGGAAACGTGGAACGAAGACGATTCCACGTTTGGCTTGAGTCTCGCGCGGCAGGTTTACGATCTCACGACGACGTTCTCATAAGGGGACTTTCAGAAATACAGTCCCAAGGATTCCTGCAGGGCAACAGGCCACTTCGCTGTGCTTCACGTTCGTTGCGAAGCACAGCACAACCGCTGTGACCCTCGTCACACCGTCATACAGCGTTCACAATGATCCATTCCTTGGCCGGGTGGCGTTTCATCCTAGACTTCATTTCGATTTGAGCATCTACTGCGAACAGCGAGTCATGGGCAAATAACCCGGCAATGACATTGCACCGAAACGCAGCTGTAACAGGAGCTCTTGCACACCACCAGCGCGGTGTCGTACAGTCGCGCTACACGCCAAGCGCCCAGCACCTCGGCTCAACGAGCTACCCACTATCCGTACCTCGCTTTTGGGACACGTTTCCCGCACAGCATTTCGTTCCCTGCATTCTGCGCCGCCGTATGTGCACACCTCAGCGCTGCACCTGCGCAGCACCGCACAACGTATAGCTAAACCCAGTTGGAGCACACCATGAAACCGACACAACTCATCATCGCCCGCACCATCGCAATCTTCGTCGTGGCCACAGGCATCGTATACGTCTCATGGCGATGGGCGTTCACGCTCAATATGAACGCCTTATGGCTGGCCATTCCCCTCGCCCTGGCCGAAACATACTCGCTTGGGGAAGCGATTCTCTACGCATTCACCATGTGGCACTCCCGCAACAGGCCTTCTCCCCCATCAGCTCGCAAGGGGCTGAGCGTGGATATCTTCATCACCACCTACAACGAACCGCTTGAGCTGGTGCTGAAGACCGCGCTCGCCGCCAAAAGCGTGGCGTACCCGCATAAGACCTGGATTCTCGATGATGGGCAGCGCCCCGAATTCGAAACAGCTGCGGAGCGCATCGGCGTAGGTTACATCACCCGCGGTGCCGAGTGGGATGGCAAACCACGATTCGCCAAAGCCGGGAACATCAACAACGCCTTGTTCCAGACCGATGGCGAATTCGTCGCCATACTCGATGCCGACCAGGTACCGAATCCCATGTTCCTCGACCATGTGCTCGGCTATTTCGAGGATGAGGCCGTGGCGTTCGTCCAAACGCCGCAGGAGTTCTGGAATGTCGGGAAGACCGATCCGCTCGGCAGCCGGGCGGAGCTGTTCTACGGGCCAATTCAACGAGGCAAGGACGGCTGGGATGCCGCGTTCTTCTGCGGCTCCAATGCGGTGCTGCGGCGCGAGGCGCTGATGGCACTCGGACTGTCGTCATACACGAGAAGCTCGCTTGCCACCGTGCGCCGTGTGCTGCGCCGCGCCAAAACGCAGATGCAGGGCCTGCGCGCTCGGTGGTACCGCGTCAACCCAGCCGCAGAGCGCACCGCAGTCGAAGTCATTGCCTCGATCTCCGGCTGCGAAGCGAGGCTGCGTCGCGGGCAGCCGCTTGTCGATATTCTCGACCAACTTGCCGATGACATTGCCGAGTCCCAGCAGATCGAAGTCGCCTTGCCTGACGACGTGCTCGTCACGCTCTCGCAGATCGAATCTGAGGTCACGCACATCGCCGGCGAACAGGCTCTGGTCATCAATCCGATGCGGACGAACTCCATCACGGAAGACATGGTGACGGCGCTGCATTTGCACGCCATGGGCTGGTCGAGCATCTATCATCATGAGGTACTGGTGCAAGGCTTGGCGCCCGAGGATCTCAAGACTATGCTCTCGCAGCGCAACCGTTGGGCTTTGGGTACCATGCAAGTGTTTTTCGCGCAAAACCCGCTGTTCGTGCCCGGCCTTTCCCTAGGTCAGCGGCTCATGTATCTGTCCACTATGACCAGCTATCTCAACGGTTTCGCAGCAGTCACGTTCCTCGCTGCCCCCATCGTGTATCTCACCACGGGAATATTCCCGCTGAACGCCGACCCCATGACGTTCTTCGCGCATTTTCTTCCCTTCTTCCTGCTGTGCCAGGCGTTCTTCCAAGTCACCGGTCACGGTTGCCGCGGCATCTGGAAAGGACAGCAGATGTCGATCGCACTCTTCCCCACATGGATTGAGGCGACCGCAAAAGGCTTGGTGGCAGCGACAACCGGACGACGCATGGATTTTTCAGTGACGTCCAAAACGAAATCCGAGGCGAATATGGGCTTCCGTTGGATCATCCCCCAACTTGTCGCCATGGGCTTGCTGCTCGTGGCTTCCGGCATCGGAGTGGCGCGTGCAGCATCCGGCGCATCCGGCCTGCCGTCCACCTTGGTCTCGCTTGGCTGGGTGGCAATCGATATGGCGTTGCTATGGGCTGCGGTTTCCGCAGCTCGATATCGAGGGCCGAAAGACAGCGAGATCACTGCGCCGACCCTGCCCCAGCACGAGCTGCTGGCGGCATTGCTGACCAGTTCTACCTCATCGCAGCCCAATACGCTGGGCGAGCAGCTCACCCAGCTGCGCGTCTCTCCCAGCATGCCAATGAAGGATGACGTCGCGATCGGTTCAAAAGTGCATGCATTCGGCCCGATTCTCGACGCGCACGCGGCGCTGGAGCTGCGCAATGCAGTGGCTGCGGAGCTCGGTGGTATATCAGGCAGCCGCGAAACAATCATTCTCGTTGATGTTTCAAAAGTGACCACTGTAAGCTCGGCCGGCATCGCCTGTCTCATGCAGACACTGCATCTGGTGCGCGCCGAAGGCTCTGATATGCGCATCTTCGGGGTCTGTCAGGCACTCGACGCCGCTAACCTCGCATATCGCATCGACGGGCTCACACGCGTGTACAAGGGCCTGGCCGAAGCGTGGGCGGCGCACCCTAGCGGCTCGGCGCGCAAGGCCGGGCAGCATCAATCATCAGCTAATCATTCACAGCCCAGCCCGCGAACCGAAGTCAACGTCCCGCACGGGTCTGGCATTTCAGACAACACCACTGTCGCGAATGAGACCGGCACAACCTCAATGACAGTCTATGAAACCTTGGAAAGCGATGCTGCGAACGACTTTTGAGCCGCTTGGCTCGAGTTGATCCGCCAGTCCCTCTCCTTATTCACATCGAACCAAATGAAGCCCATAACCTGATCCTGGGAGGAACAATGAGCCATCAGCCTGGCGATCCACTCCGCCTTCGACTGGCCGGCCCCGGAACCTTCTGCAGAGGCGGTCTCAGATATGAGAATTGGCTGCGAGCCAGGAAGCGCCCGCAGCTGACTGAGCCCCGCGTTGAACAGCGCGTCGGGCTCAATCCACGCGTGCCCGTCGCCATCTCCCCAGTTGTAGCCATCCAGACCGAGCATATCGACCGTGTCCGCACCGGGATAGGCTGCGGCGAGATCGCTCGTCTGGCTGGCGAGGGGGACGTTCGGCGACCACAGGAACTTGACATTCGAAGCTCCGAGACTGCGGAAAAGGCCATGGACATGCCGCCACGCAGCGACGTAATCGCCACTCACGTTGCCGTTCACCCCAACAGCCCACGGGTACCAATCGCCATTCATTTCATGCGCGAAGCGCAGCACCACAGTAAATTCCAGGCCCTTCAGCACCGTCGCCCAACGGGCGAGGTCAGCATCGTGGTCGCCAGCCGCAATCCGTGCCAAGGCGAATTCCGGTTGCGCGGTGTTTGCCTCGGCAGAGCCGTTATCAGCAGTTTCATTTTCTCCAGTGCCCACATTGGGATTCCACGGCTCCAAAGAGAGTATCGGCGTGGCGCCGAGACTCGAGATCTCACGCAATCGCTCCTCGGGCACCGATTCTCCAACCGCAGAAAAGTCGAGGACATAATCAGGGCGCGCGCCCGCACTGCCGGACACCTGCTTGTAGCTGTTCGAAAGCGAGTCCGAAGGCGGCAGATAGACACCCCACTTCACTGCCTGTTGAGACGGTGCAGCAGCGGAGGAAGCGGAGTCGCCACTATGGGTGCCGCTGGCCTTCGAAACAGGTTCGCCGCACGCGGCCGTCAAAGCAAGCGTCAGACCCATGGCAACGACAGCACAGCACATTCGCGTGAGAGATGAGGGCATTCGCATACTCACACCGCCTCTCTGCCGATAACGTCCATCAGCCCGAGCGTCCGCCATCGATATGACCAGGAGAGTCCATTATGCCACCGTCCAATAATCAATTCAAAGACACTGACCAGGTTCCTCACAAGTCCAAACGCCTGCGCCGGGCCAGCATGTTGGTCCCGGTCCTGCTTATGGCCGCAGCCACGATCGGCGTCGCCTGGATGATGAATCGGGTCGTGCCGGCATCATCGCCTGCATCATCCGAAACCGAGTTCTGCGTGGCGGACGATGCCAGTTTGATCATCCCCAACGAAGGCGTGCTATTCGGCGTTAATCTGGATTGGGACAATGAGTCGCTCGCACAGTACAAGGAGAATCTCGGCCACGCTCCGGCAATGGCCGTGCAATTCACCGACATCCCCTATGATCGCGAAACCTGGCAGCATACGTTGGACGCAGTCGAACAGGTGCGCAGCAACGGCGGCGCGCTGCTGCTCACGCTCGAACCACATGCAGGCCTCTCTGCCCTCAGCGCCGACGTCATCACGCAACTGGCCAACGATCTGCGCGAGCTGAACGACAGCGGCGTGCCGGTCGTGCTCAGGTACGCCCATGAAATGAACGGCTCATGGTATGCGTGGGGCCAGCAGCCTGCGCAATACATCGCATCCTTCCGGCGCGTCGCCGCCGCGGTGCACGAAAGTGCCCCTGGCACTGCGATGATGTGGGCGCCCAACTACGGCGGAGGATATCCATTCTTCGGCGGCAAATTCGCCGCGGCCCATGGAAGCTCCGATTTTAAGCTCCTCGACACGAACAACGACGGTGCGTTGACGATGTCAGACGACTCGTATGCGCCCTATTATCCCGGCGATGACGTGGTCGATTGGGCCGGAATCTCACTGTATCACTGGGGCAATCAACGCCCATGGGGAGACAACGACCGGCTCGTGGAAGATCACAAATTCGACGAAATGCTCACCGGGGCCTATGCAGGCACCGCCGGCAACGACACCAGCGTCCCCGATTTCTATCACGTCTATGGGGAGCTGCATCACAAACCGATCGCTATACCCGAGACCGCTGCGATCTACACCCCGTCGCGCGGCGGTGCGGACGAGCTGGACATCAAGCAAGCCTGGTGGCGACAAGTGTTCTCTGATTCGTTTGCCCGTAAATTCCCCAAAGTAAAAATGATCAACTGGTTCGAATGGCAGAAGGAGGAAATCGAAATCAAGGACACCGTCGACTGGCGAGCCGCGGGCAGCCCGCATGTGCGCGACGCCTTCATCGCCGGCCTTCCCTCATGGCTGCATTACGCCGAGGATGTGCACGCCTGCAAGCCGAAGTAGGTGCCGCTTCGCCATCGAATATATCGTATTACGATAGTATCGACCGTATATCGATATGTATTTTCTGTAAAGAAGCTGAAATTCGATAGTTATTTATTGTTTTTCGATAGATACTCACTGGTATGAGCGTTATGAAATCCGCACAGGAACCTGCGTGCAACAACGACAACATCGAAACGACAGCAGCTCCGGCCAAGGCGGCCGCGCCGATTCCAGCGGCTAGCAGATCAAGTACAACCGAAACCTGTACCTTGGCTTCGAGCAGCGGACTATCGAAGCCGCTGCCCCATCGCAGCCGGATTCTTGCACTCATGCTCGGCGCATTGGCCGTCACCGTGGGCATCGACCGGCTTGTGCTCACCAGCGAACCCCACACGATCGTGCTTCATATCGCGATTTTCTGGATGGTGTGCCTGGCTGCAAGTATTGCGCTGTTTCTGCGCAGCGCATTCCGTCAGCCGATGTGGTGGTTTCTCGCGGCCGCGCTGCTGGCACTGCTCATACGGACGCTGACGTTCCCGGATTCACCGGGCGACGCGAATTCCTACTACCAATTCCTGACTTTGTCGCTGTTCGCACCTGCTTTGCTCATGCTTCAGCTGCAGCTCGGAACAGGCCTCTTGGAGCCCTATCATCCCTCGAGCAGCGTCATACGGTGGTTTGGCGGCTGGTTCGTCGACCCTTTTTCCTACCTGCCAAGATTTGTTGCAGCGCTGCAAACCGTCGCCACTTCGAAGACTGACGATGCGGAGCACAGTCCCGGCGCTACAGGCCACAACACCGCAGGAAAAGGCACCACAGGCCACGATGTCGTGCCAGCGTCGCGTCAGCTCGCCCAAAAAATCGCAATTGCCACATTGATCGCCGTGCCGGTGCTCGCAGTACTCGCCAATCTGCTGTACTCCTCCGACTTGGTATTCGCCTACTTTGTCCGGCACGCCATCGGCGATATTGATCTAACGGCTGCAATCCGTCACCTGCTGGTGATTGCAACCCCCATCCCCTTCCTCTTCTCATTGCTGGCGAACATCAATCGCCGGGCGGATACGCGGTTGACTGAGCGTAGTAGGCAATCCGCCGCACCCGCTCAGGAGCCGATTCAGCGCAACGAAATCTTCGACGTCGTCATTGTCGAGATCGTGCTCGGCGCAGTACTGGCGCTGTACTTGGCGTTCAGCGTCGTCCAGTTCACGTTCCTGTTCGCGCGCCAAGGGCTGCCAAACGGCTACACCTATGCGCAGTATGCACGAGAAGGGTTCTTCCAGCTGCTGCTAGTGGCCTGCATTAATCTGGTCAGCTTCGGCATCGTGCTGCTGTGCTGCCGGCGGACAAAAACGGTGCTGGGCATGCAAATCGCCCTGCTCGCAGCCACCGTTGTACTGCTGGCATCATCATCCACCAGGCTGAGGCTCTACATCAACGTCTACGGCCTGACTTGGCTGAGATTCGCGTCGATGGCGTTCATCGTGCTACTGACCGTGATGCTGATCCTGTGCATAGTGCGCCTGTTCGTCGCCCGAGTGCCGCTGCTCGTCGTCTGCCTCATTGTGTTCGTGGCGTGGTACCTCGTGTTGGGGCTGATGAATCCCTCCGGATTTATTGCCGCCTACAACAGCGGGCACGGCTTATCATAACGCTGCCCATTAGCAACCTAGCAGACGGTCACCAAGGCCCTAGAACTCCTCGTACTCAGCAGGGTCTTGGTTTGCGGTGCGTCCGTCTGGGCGACCCAAGGCAGTGATCTCAGCCATTTCTTCGGGGCTCAGCTCGAAGTCGAACAACGACAGATTCTGCATCTGGCGCTCGGCATGGGTGGCCTTCGGCAACGGAATGACGCCCAGCTGCACATGCCAGCGCAGCACGACCTGCACCAGACTGCGGCGATGTGCGTCGGCGATGCGTTGAATGGCCGGGTCCCGCAACAGCGAATTGGCGCGCCCCAACGGGGACCATGCCTCGTCGACGATGCCATGCGCCGCGTCCCATGCATGCTGCTCGGCCTGCGGAAAATAGGGATGCATTTCGATCTGATTCACCGCCGGAGTCACGCCGGTCTCGTCGATAAGCCGCTGCAAGTGCTCGGGCAGGAAGTTGCTCACTCCGATCGAAGTGACCAATCCTCGCCTTCTCGCCTCGATCAGCGCTTTCCACGCCTCAACGTACTTGCCCTGTTTCGGATTGGGCCAGTGGATGAGATAAAGATCCAGATGATCGAGTCCGGTACGGTACACCGATTCCTCGATGGTAGCTAAAGCCTCAGCATACGCATGATGACGGCCGGGAAGCTTCGAGCTGATGATGATCTGTTCACGGGGCACGTCTGAACGACGCACCGCAGCGCCAACAGCGCCTTCATTCTCATAGTTAAAGGCGGTATCGAGCAGACGATAACCATTGCCGAGCGCACCTTCGATAGCTTGGGATCCCGCGATACCATTGAGTTTATACGTGCCGAATCCGACGGCTGGCAGAGTGTGCCCGTCGTTGAGCTTCAACATAGGGATATCGGTAGCTTGAGTAGTCAAAAGACCGTTCTCCTCGCGTTCGAATTTCCTGTTGTTCGGATTACCTCGGATTACGTTTCTCAGATTACTACGATACTGATAGTATCGAAACTATGAGTTCACTTTTTACGCGTTCCGCCAAGTCGCCGACAGAACGGCTCGCGGCACTGTCCACACCACAAGCTCCGCCGGAAGTTGCACCATCGGTGCCGCCAGCAGCTCCCCCATCAACTACAGCTGCAACCGCACACGAGCATGGGCACAGGCGCGTAGGACGACCGCGCAGCGAGAGTTCACGCCACGCGATTCTCACAGCTGTCGCTGACCTCGCCACTACCCTTACGCCTGCGCAGATCACTATAGCCGCAATCACGGCACGGGCCGGCGTTAGCAAGGCCACCATCTACCGCTGGTGGTCATCGCGCGCCGAACTGCTATTCGACGCATTGGCCAGAATCACCGTTCCTACGCTTGAATTCCCGGATGATGCAGACACCGCCACCGCCCTCATCACCCAGCTTGAGGCGTTGCAGCGTTTGTTCGCCGACCCATGCCTCGGACGTCTGATCATCGCTCTGACTGTCGAAGCCCAAGAGAACCCCGATACCGCACAGTCGCTGCGACGCCTATGGCTTGCTCCGCGCCGCGAATCCGCCGCCCGCATCCTGCAGCGTGGCATAGCACGCGGCGAAATCCGCTCCGATGTTGACATCGAGATCGCCATCGATCAGCTCTTCGCACCGCTGTATCACCGCGCACTCTATTACTGCGGCGAAACCTCCGACACTATCTGTGGCGCGGCCAAGGCCGTCGAACAATTCCTTGCCGGCGCCGCTCCGCACTCCAAGCGCAATAGCCCAAAGTGCAATAACGGAGGCAGCAGCGGCAGCAGCATTTTTGTCCGCAGCACAGCAACGATCACAGCAGAAGAAGGCACAGCTCATGAATAATGCGCTACCGATACTGTGGATGCTCATGGGTGCCGCCGCGGGCACGCTCCTGCCGCTGCAGAACGCGGTCAACACCCGCTTAGCTGGGGCCCTGCGTTCAATCGTGCTGGCAACCGGCATCTCATTTACCGTCGGCACAATGTTCTTAGGTCTCGTGCTGCTTGCGCTCAGACAACATCTGCCATGGGGCGAGACTTACACCCAGCAGCCCGCTTGGATCTGGCTCGGAGGGCTATTCGGCGTCTCGTTCTTTACGATAAACATTGTGCTCATGCAGCACTTCGGCGCGTCCATCACCGTGGTGCTCGCCATCTGCGGCCAAGTGATTGGCGGGCTGATCATCGACATCTTCGGCATCTTCGACGTGGCACGCCAGGCACCGTCCTTCAGCCGATTTGCAGGCACGGCGCTGGTAGTGGCTGGCGCAATACTCGTCAATATGACAACGCATTTGCACACCGATGCACGCGCCGACACCGCCCGCCTAGGAATCACGCGACGCATCCTGCTGCCTGTCGCCGGAGTGCTCGGTGGATGCCTGAGCGCCGCGCAGACCACCGTCAACGGCCGTCTCGGCGCAGTGCTCGGTTCACCGCAAGCAGCTTCCTTTGCCTCGTTTTGCGTAGGCACCTCATGCATCGGGCTGTTCATTCTCGCAACCATCCGGCAGTACACGCATCTTCCCGCAACCACAGCCACACTCCCGTGGTGGGCGTGGGCCGGAGGTGGCGTACTCGGGGCGATTTACGTGCTCGTCAACGCCGTCGACGCCCCGCTGCTCGGAACCTCCCTGACTGTCAGCGTCGTGCTATTCGGCCAGATTGTCGGCGGGCTTTCCCTCGACCATTTCGGACTGCTCGGTCTCGCCCGCAGACCCATTACCGCCCGTCGGATTGCGGGCGCCACCCTAGTGCTCATCGGCATCGTGCTGACGCGCTTCGCTTCGTGAGTTCTTTTTTGGGTACATTGCAGGCCTAATGGGCTGCGACTTTGTTCCTGACTTGAGGAAAAGGGCTCGCGCTATTCTCGTCGACCAATTGACATCGCAAACCTGGCTGGATAGGCTGTGAAGCGCCAACTGACAACAGCCGGCGATGACAGAGTCGTTGTTGTATTGCGCGACGCAACACGTCGTGGCCTATTACATTGTTTCTGGCATCATGCTCGGCACGGCCAAACGTCAACACGCAGTGTGCAACGTGACGCTTGCACGGCCCTCCCGGCCAACTGCCGCTTTACCACGCAAAGGAGCGTTTCATATGGGCAACAAAACCACAGCAACAGCCGCCAGGCAACAGGCCGTGGACCTAGTCAAATCCTTGACGCTCAAAGAAAAGGCGAGCTTGACTTCAGGCGCTGACGCCTGGCACTTGCAGGGCCTCGAACGCGCAGGTGTCGAAGGTTTCATGATCACCGACGGCCCGCACGGGCTGCGCAAGGCCATTAACGACACCAGCGCGAGCGTCAACGAATCGGTTCCAGCCACCTGCTTCCCACCAGCCGCCGGGCTGTCCAGCTCGTGGAACCCTGAACTCGTACGCGAGGTGGGACGGGCGATGGGCGAGGAATGCGTGCAAGAGAAGGTCGCAGTGATCCTCGGCCCCGGCGTCAACATCAAGCGCAATCCGCTCGGCGGACGCTGCTTCGAGTTCTGGTCGGAAGACCCGTACTTGGCTGGCCATGAGGCCGCAGGCATTGTCGAAGGCGTGCAGTCGCAAGGCGTGGGCACGTCATTGAAGCACTTCGCAGCCAACAATCAGGAGACTGACCGTCTGCGCATCGACGCGCTCATCTCGCCGCGCGCGCTGCGCGAGATCTACCTGCCGGCGTTCGAATACATCGTCAAAACAGCCGATCCATGGACGCTGATGTGTGCTTACAACAAGATCAACGGTACGTATGCTTCAGAGAACCGCTGGCTGCTCACCGATGTGCTGCGCAGCGAATGGGGCTACGACGGCATCGTGATGAGCGACTGGGGCGCGGATCACAACCGTGTCGCTGCTCTCAACGCCGGGCTCAACCTACAGATGCCTCCGGACGGCACCGATGCCAACGTCGTCGCTGGCATGCACAGCGGCGCGCTGAGCGAGGAGCAGCTCGACCGAATGGCAGCCGGCATGATCGAGCTGAACGCCAAGGCCTCACCCGCAATGCATCGTGACGGCTACCGCTACGACATCGCCGAACATGACGACGTTGCGCGCCGCGCCGCGGCGGAATCAGTCGTGCTGCTCAAGAACGACGACGGCCTGTTGCCAGTCTCCAAAAGCGCGCATATTGCGGTAATCGGAGAGTTCGCGCGCACGCCGCGCTACCAGGGTGGCGGATCCTCGCATATCACGCCAAACAAGCTCACCTCGTTCCTCGAGGCCGCGGCAGGCAAGGGCATTGACGACGCACGGCTGACGTTCGCGCCCGGGTTCACGCTGGACCAAGCACCACAGGATCCAGCCCTCACCCGTGAAGCCGTGGAAGCGGCCACTGGATCGGACCTCGTACTGCTGTTCTTAGGACTGCCCGCAGAGGCGGAATCCGAAGGGTTCGACCGCGAGAGCATCGACTTGCCCGCCAAGCAGCTGGAACTGCTCAACGCGGTGAGCGCCACGAACACGAATATCGCAGTCGTGCTGTCGAACGGTTCGGTGGTGTCGATCGCCCCTTGGCGCGAGCGCGCGCAGGCGATCGTCGAAGGCTGGTTGCTTGGCCAGGCTGGCGGCGCGGGACTGGCGGATGTGATCTTCGGCGACACCGATGCCTCCGGACGGCTCGCCCAGAGCATCCCAATGCGCGTCGAAGACGACCCGAGCACGATCAACTGGCCTGGAGAAGAAGGCCATGTCGCCTATGGCGAAGGCGTGTATGTGGGTTATCGGTATTACGACAGCTTCGGCAAGGAAGTCGCTTATCCCTTCGGCTACGGCCTGTCCTACACGACATTCGATATCAGCGAAGTCACGGCCACGAAGAGCGCACAGGATGCCGAGGGCAACACCACAAACAACAGCGCTTCGGTCAGCGCGAAGGTCACCAACACCGGCGAGCGCGACGGCTATGCGACCGTGCAAATTTATGTGGCTCCACCCACATCGCAGGTATCACGACCTTCCCACGAGCTCAAAGGCTTCAAGAAGGTCTTCCTCGCGGCAGGCGCATCCACTACGGTGAGCTTCGATCTTGATGAGCGCTCATTCGCCTACTGGTCCACGCGCTTCAACGACTGGCACGTGGAGGCCGGCGACTACCGCATCGAAGTCGCGACTTCCTCACGCGACATCGCTGGCGTCGCACAAGTCACGCTGTCCGGTGACGGCAAAACAATGCCGCTTGATGAGTGGTCGACCTTCAGCGAATGGCGTGATGATCCCTTTGGCGGACCGGTCATTGACGATTTTTTGCACAATCTCGCCGAACAGGGCAATTCGACCCTCGAGGATCCCACCATGCAGTTATTCCTGGAAAACATGCCGATCAACACCATGTCAATGCTGGTGAATGTCGACCGGGACGAGACCATACGCACGCTGATGCGCGGCTATAGCGAAGGGATCAGGGCTAGCAGAGAGACCGAATAGAAGGTGTCTAGCCGGCAAACACGCCCGCGCCCTGCGTCGATTCCTCGCCCGATACGATCATGCGGCGATAATAGCCGTCACGCTGCATCAGCTCGTCGTGGCTGCCTTGCTCGAGGATGCGCCCCGCGCCGAGCACAATGATCCTATCGGCGTCGCGGATGGTCGAAAGCCTATGTGCGACGATCAGCGTGGTGGTATGCGCCGACACGTTCGCGATCGCCCGCTGTAGGAGGGATTCGGTGCGTGAGTCGATGTTCGCGCTCGCCTCGTCGAGGATGAGCACACGGGGCTTGTGCGCGATCGCCCGCGCGAAGGAGAGCAGCTGACGCTGGCCAGCCGAGAAGGTTTCGCCGCGCTCCATCACCGGCTCATTGATCCCAGCGGGCAGCCGGTCGACGAATGGCTTGGCATACGAAGCGGCGAGCGCATACTCCGCAGCAGCATCGTCAATCGGGTCGTTGAGCGTGATATTCTCCTTGATTGTTCCGGAGAACAGGAACACATCCTGCAATACCAGCGCTACTTGGCGGCGCAGATCGCGCCTGCTGATCGTGTTAATATCAACGCCGTCAATGAGAATCTGGCCGCGCTGGATCCGATAGAATCCGCTGATCAGATTCGTCACCGTCGTTTTGCCTGCCCCGGTGCGCCCGACAAACGCAAGCGTGGAACCGGCCGGAGCCGCGAAGCTGACATCCTTAAGCACCCAATCCTCGTCGTGGTAGGCGAACCATACGTGCCTGAATTCGATGGTGCCGCACATATGCGTCAAAGGGCGCCCGGCTTCCAGGTCTTCGAGCGTATCGGAGGTGTCAAGCAGCGTGAAGATGCGGTCGGCCGAAACAAGCGCGGACTGAATAGTTGTGTAGTTGTCGGCCATGTCGGAAATCGGGTCGAAGAACTGGGAGATATACGAGGTGAATGCGTACAGCACGCCGATCTGCAGGCTCTGATCAGATATTCTGCCCATGCCGTACCAGATAATGAGCGCGATGGCGAGATTCTCGAACACAGTGGACGCCGGCTTGAGAATGCTGTTAATGAGCACTTGCAGCCGGGAAACGTCATAGTAATCGGTGTTCAGCGTCACGAAGCTGCGCCTGCGGGTGGACTGCTTGTGGAACATCTGAATCGTGCGCATACCCGCCAACGTCTCGGCCAGGAAACCATTGATTCTGCCGACCAGCCGCTTCATTCGCGCAAAGGTATTACGCACGGCCTTTCGCATGAGGAAAATGATCAGGAACATCACCGGCAGCACACTGAACGAGATCAGCGTGAGATGGATGTCCATCGCCGCCATCGCCGCTACCGTGCCGATGATCAGGAATACGTCCTGAAACAGGCTCAGCAGCACGTCGGTATACAGGTCGCTCAGGGCCTCCGTATCGTTCGTCGCGCGTGTGATCAGACCACCTGACGGCGTTCTGTCGAGCCGGCTCAACGGCAGCAGCTGGATGGTGGTGAACACGCGGCGGCGCAAATCGCGCATGATCTCCTGGCCTACCCGGTTGATGACATTCGTCTGGACGACGCTAAGCAGGCCGCTTGCTGCGACAACGGCCAGATAGGCTCCGGCCATGCCCCACAACGAGAACAGACCATGCTGGGGCACGCGGCGAGTCAGAAAATCATCGATGACCACTTTGAGAATGTACGGCTTGGCGATCAGCGCGCCGTTGACGAGCAGCGTGCAGACCATTGCGAGCACGATAGGCTTCCAATGCGGGATGTTGAGCGCCATCAGGCGGCGCAAAGCGTGCGCTGACGCCGGACGGCTCGCGGCCATCGGCGCTGCCATTGCATTAGCTGCCATCCCATCACCAGCATCAGGCGAGCCAGTCGTTGCCGGCGCCGTTGCGTTCGTGCTGGAGCTGGTATTCGACGATGTCACGGTATTCGCCCCCTTTCCCTACAAGTTCCTCGTGGGTGCCATGTTCGGCGATACGCCCACCATCCATGACAATGATGTCGTCGGCGTCTCGGATGCTCGAGATGCGGTTGGAGACGATGATCGTCGTGCGCCCCTGCCGCTCGTGCCGCAAGTGCTGCAGGATCGCGGCCTCGGTGACGGTGTCCACTGCGGAGAGCGCGTCGTCGAGGATAAGGATGCTCGGCTGCCGGATCAGCGCCCGGGCGATGGCGATGCGCTGTTTCTGCCCGCCGGAGAGATTCACGCCGCGCTCGCCGAGCACAGTGTCGAAGCCTTGGGGCAGCGCATCGATATCATCCTTGACATTGCATGCCTCGGCCATGGCTTCGATCTGCGCCTGATCGGGGTTCGACGAGAAGAACGCGATGTTATCACTCACTGACGCGGAGAAGAGAAAGACGTCTTGCGGTACCACGCCCATCGCGTCGCACAGCGTGCCGATCTCGATGTCGTTGATGTCATGCCCTGCGATGCGGATGCCGCCGCGTTCCACGTTGTACAGGTGCAGCAGCGCCGCGACCAGCGTACTTTTGCCCGAGCCGGTGGCGCCGATCACACCCAGCGTCGTGCCAGCCGGCACGCTCACCGAAATATCGCGCAGTGTCGGCACATTGGCGCCAGGGTAGGCGAAGGTGAGATTGTGCAACTCCACCGAGCATTGCTCAGGCAATTCACGTACCGTGCCAATGTTCTCGATAGCCGGTTTCACGTCGAAGATGCCGTCGAGCCGAGCGAGCGACGCCATGCCGCGCTGCACGATCGTGATGACCCGTCCGATGTTGAGCACCGGTGCCAGAATCATCGCCAAGTATCCATTGAACGCGACGAAGTTGCCAAGCGAAATACTGCCGTCAAGCACCATGCGACCGCCGATCGCAAGATTCATCGCGAAACTGACCGTGAAGCACAGCTCGATGAGCGAAGACAGATACGCCGAAATATGCACCATGCCCATATTCGAGTCCATCATTTGCTGATTAAGGCTTTCGAATCGGCGCACTTCGCCGTCCTCCTGCGCATAGGCCTTGATGACTCGAATGCCGTTGATGTTCTCATTCACTCGGTCTGAGATCGCGGAGAACGTTTCCTGCACTGTGCGGAAGCGCTTGCGCACGCGGCCTCCGATATGCATCATGATCCACACCATAAGCGGCATAGGAATGAGCGCCAGCGCGGTGAGCTGCCAGTCGACGCTCCGGATCATCATCGCCACAGAGATCACGCATACGACGATGCCGTTGATCGACATCGAAAGTGCCGGGCCAAACGTCATGCGCACCGCGTTGATATCGTTGATGGCGTATGCGATCAGATCGCCGGTTTTTCGGCTGTTGTAGAACTCCGGCGACAACCGCTGGAATTGGTCAAACAACGAGTCACGCAAATGGTATTCGAGCTTACGTGCGTTGCCGATGATCAGATTGCGCCATAACAGCGTGAACGCGAACACGCCAGCTGCAATGCACAGGATCCACGCCAGCTGCGCATAGACCGCACGCTCATCGAACCGTGGGGTTTTCATCAAGTCAATGATGCGGCCAAGCACCTTGGGAAACAGCGTCTGCACATATGAGGCCAGCAGCATGAACGCCACACCACAGGCGTACGAGATCCAATGGGTGCGCATAAACACGACCAGCATTCTGACGCCCGAACGTAACGGCTTGCCCGATCGCGCTGTTGCTCCACCCATCCGCCACCTCCTACCGCTGCATTTCGTGCCCCCTATAGCCTACGACTGAGTGCGGCGCCGATGCAGCAAACCCCGGTGACATTCGCGCATGGGTGATTGGTCGCATGCCTGGCTAGGCGATCATTATGCGATCGGGCACGATCATCGCAAACAGAACCCTGAAGGTAACCTTCCATGACTTAATCGGTTCAGAGATTACGGATTCTGCGATATAGTGGGGGTCACAACAACGTCAACGAGGAAGGCCTGGCATGACACAGACGCACCACACGGCATCTGCGCCCAATGCAACGCCACCTGAGAATTCCTCGACGACAGCAGGCAGGGAAAACCAGCCATCTCACTCGTTATCAGCCGTCGATGCTTTGGTCGAATATCACGATTCACGCCCACCCCGACGCTCGCGCCTTGCCACTCTGCGCGCCCTGCCGTGGCGAGGCAAATGGCCCTACTTCCGCGACCAGTTACTTCTGAAAACAGTGGCAGGCCTTGCGGCTATTGGCATTGCCGTTTTTCTGGCAGTGCATATATTCGCCCCGGCCGCCAAACCACAGCTTTACGTCGCCGTGATTGACGGAGCTTTGTCTTCGCAGAGTGCCGCAACGCTGCAATCGCAGACGGCACGGGCGCTTAATCTGCCCGAAGGGCGCAACGGCGGCGTCATAGTCGACGCCTCCTTCAATTTCAGTGAAGGGGATCTGAGCAAGTTGCAGACCCTGCTCAGCAGCGGCGAAGTCGATGCGATCATCGCGCCACCAAAGGATTTCGCCAAGCTTGCCGGATATGGCTATTTCACTGCGGTGCATACGTCACTCACCGCATCGCAACGCGCCGAATCAAGCAGCGACTGGGTGCGTTTGCGCGGCTATGACGACAGCGAGTCGACGGATGCCTTTTACGACGGCTCAGGCAAAGGGCCAACCCAGGCGTATGGCATTCGGCTCACGCATGCACAAGGCTGGGACTCCTTACACCCTGCGCGGGCTGACGCAGTGATCGGCTTCGTGCAAGGCTCGAAGAATCTTGGCACGTCTCAGGCGCTCTTCGACTACCTGTACCAAGGACGCCACTCGTGAGAACGATACTGCTGCGGCCGCAATCTCCGCTCACAATCATAGGTCATAACCATCGGGAGGCATCATGCAGTCTTTAAGACCCGGCAGTGTATTTGACGATTTCATGTCGCGCGTAGGCGATCTGGCGATGCTTAACATAGCCTGGACAGCGTGCTGTCTGCCCATTGTCACCATTGGCGCCTCGACGGGCGCCATGTACGAAGTGATACGCTCGCTTCATGAGGGCGATGATGCGCATGTCCTTCGACAATTCGCCCGCGCATTCAAACGACGTTTCGGCGCCTCGCTGGCGCTGACGCTTATTATGCTCGCCGTCGTAGCACTCGCTGCCTTCGACCTGTGGTACACGACCAAGCTCATGCCTGACGCGAACATGGCCTCGCTGTCATGGGGCACCATAGTGGCGTTGAGCGTCGTGCTGTCGGCCGGCGCAGGATTCATTTTCCCAGTCATGTCGCGTAGCAAACTGTCAATCGGGGAACAGATCAAGCAATCGTTCGTCGTGGCTCTGCATCATCCGCTCGTCGCGGTTTCGATTCTCGCGCTCACAATAATCCCACTCGCCATAGCGACTCTCGTGCCTGGCGGGTTACCATTCGTCGTTTTCTTCTGGGGGCTACTCTTCACCGCCGCCAGCGCGTATCTCAACATCGGTATGATGCTTAACAGCAGAATCATCCAACTCAAAACCCATACGCGAGTCAGCCAATAGCGCTTTACGTTCACACTTGAGCGTTCGAATCCACACGATCAAGAAATCTGATATATCCGTCCTTGGCGAGACGACGAAAATCAGGGCCAGTGCGCTCATGCGACAATGGGGTGCCATAGATATTCACCTCGCCATGCCAGGAGTTCGTCCACGCGAGATACCACAGCACCCGCCGCGTGAGCGCGCTGGAGGCTGCCGCCCTGTCGAGGAACTGCGTCCAAGGCCTGTCCGGTACTCCTGCGAGCGCATTGGGCGTACCCACCTCCGTCATCGCCGGAAGCTTGCCATGAGCCTGCGCCACGCGGGCGAGTTCTTCCAACGAGAGCTCAAATTCAGCTAGTATCTGCTCGGGATCGCCTGGGTTGTCTTGGCGGCCAATGTCGATATAGTCGTCGAGCCCAAAAATATCGACAAACCCGTCCCCGGGGTACCCTCGCAGATAGTCCTCGGCGAAGGTCGCTCGATCTAGTCGAATGCGGCTACGATCGGGCGATATGGCATACAGCAGGTTGTGCACGCCGCATTGGTCGCGCAGATAGGTGACGACATATCGCCATAATGCAGCGAAGTCCTCTTCCGTAGCGTCTGCCTCTGGGCCGAACTGCCCGCTTTGCCCGTTGCGACGAAGCCGCTCTACGTCCTGCTCGCTTTCGTCCCTTCCTCCGATACACCACCAGAACCAGTCGCCGTTATGTTCATGGAATGGGCGGAACACGATTGGAATGAGAGACCCCTCATCATCAGTCAGTGACAATGCAAACTGCGCGAAGGCCTTCAGCCACTGCTGGTAGCGTTTATGGCTCGATCCGCCTGGCAGTACAGCAGTCACTGATCCCTGAGCTAGGTTCTGCCCGTAGCCGCCGCCGGTGATCGGATTGACCGAATGCCAGCTGAACGTGATGATGCCGCCGCGACGATAGTCTTGCCGGACTGCGTTTCGAATACGCTCGAAGTACTCGGCGTCATAATCATCAGCACCGAAACGCTCAAGCCCGCCAAGTTCGAAACCAAATACAGCCGGATATGTGCCGGTGGCCTCCAACACATCGGATGCTGCGCCACCGCTGTTGCGTGCGATCAGCTCATCTGATTGATGGCCGAATAGCGCATACTGTCCGACTGTCTGATTCAGCCGCGCGAGCAGCTCGACCCCTGCCGAACACAGGCGGTCATCGACCTGAGCAATGGCACTGTCAGTGATGGGCATATCTTTTTGTCCTTTCTTATCCTGCAAGCGGACCGCTGGAATCGCGGAATACCAGTTCGTTGTCAGTCTCTTGAATCGAGTCAACATGACGTCCTGCTATGAGGTCGAGCAGCATGCGGGCAACATGCTGGCCTTGGGACACGACACTGCGCCTGCGGGCGGTAATGCTGGGTACGCTGACCTCGCACATGAAAGAATCGTCCCATGAGACAATCGAGAGCTGGTCATGCACTGTGATGCCCATATCCTTCGCCGCGGTTAACGCGGCCAATGCCATGACATCGTTATCGTAAACGATTGCGGTGGGCGGATGCGGCAGCGACAGCAGACGCTCGGTGCAGCGTCGACCCTGTTCAGGCGAATAATCAGCATGAAAGCAGCTGTATGTCATGTTCAATGCCGCTGCCTCCTCCATGAACGCATTGTCACGGATGAAGGTATGTCCCAGCCGTTCAGGGCCGGCCACCCGTGCAATGCGGATGTGGCCCAACTCGTTGAGGTAATCAACGATGAGATGCGCCGCGTCCTGTTCGTTGTCATACAATGCCGGGAGCCCGCCCGCCATCGAGGGATCGCACAGCGCCACCACAGGCATTCGGGCATCCTGTTTGAGCAGTGTGATGCGCGGGTCATCTAACTCCACGTTCAGAACCAGCATCGCATCCACCGCGCCGGAGGCAATCCATTCCTTGATGACACCAAGCTCGTACTGCTGGTTGCGCGAGGAACGGATGAGTAACGAGTATCCTTCCTTCTCCAGCTCGGAAGTCAGACCGGCGATGAGCTCGGTAGTGAAGGATTCCACCGACAGCACGGTGGTATCGTACGTAAGCACGAGGCCGACGCTGTGAGTCGCATCATTCGACAAGGCTTTCGCTGCACTGTTCGGCCGCCAGCCCATCTGGGCGGCGACGTCGAGCACACGGTCTCGTGTAGCCTTCGATACCCCGGGCTTGCCATTCAAGGCATAGGAAACCGCGCTGTTCGACACGCCCGATGCCTTGGCCACGTCGGAAATCGTGACTCTCATCTTTGCTGCGATCATATACTCCACCTCGCTGTCAGGACGTCTGTGCTTCTCTCGCACTTCTCAGCACCGGACGCATGGCCAGCTAGATCCCGTCTTAGCCCACCAGCATTGCGTTCACGCCCTTCTTATCATAGGCTGCAGAATGCCGTAGACGAGAACAATATCAGGGAATATTGTAGTAGACCCAACAGGACCTAGCGCCGCGTGCGTAGATCATTGGCGCTGCGCAGCACCATGGGATCCGCAAACTGCGCCGGATCCACGTCCAATTGCGATGTCACGTGCCATGTTACGGACTCACCAGGCAGCAGAGTTACCATGCCGCCGTCGATCGTAGCGCTCGGATCGACCTTGTCCACCATGCAGAACACGTCACGTGCATATGCTTTGGCAGTGATCTCAATATCGTATCCGCCCGTCGTTCTGACAACGCTGGCATCAAGCGGGTCGCCGTCCAGCCGCTGGTCCACGACCTCTGCGCCGTTGTAAATTGCGCGGGAGAATGCACCGTCACTCGCCACGGCGACGATAATTTCATCGGCTGGGCAACGCAGCGACGCAACATCATCCGGAAGCGTAAAGGTGGCATGGCCTGGCCCCGTCAAATCGGCATGGAACTCGCAGGAGGCGAGCGTTTCGCCGGCAAGCGTTCTGCGTTCGACACTCCAGCTGCCCTGCCATGCCGCATTGGTGTCGTTAGCTACAATCAGCGCCAAGCTGTCACAGGCGGGACGCATGCCCTCCCAGCTCAGATCCTGCCAAGACTTTGCGGAAATGCGCGGCTGGATCGTGGCGAATCGGGGGGCGAAGAAATCACGCGAGGCATACCACAAGGGTTTGCGTCGACCGTCATAGTCCACTGCCGCCCAAGAGACAACAGGCCAGTCGTCGTTGAGCTGCCAGATGAGCACGCCGGCGTTGGTTGGTTCCAGCGAGCGCATATGCTCGATGCCGAAGCGCACGGCCTGCGCCTGCTGCAATTGGCAGGCCCAATGCCAGTCTTCCGTATTCGGCCAGGAATCGGTGGGTATCAGCCAGCTTCGCGTGCCATCCGGGTTGTAACTTACATCGTCGATATGGCCCGGCGTCAGGTGCGATCTCATGCCCCGGGCAAGTTTGTAGTTGCCCCCTGAGGCCTTCTGATGCATGAGCATCTGCTTGCCAAAAGGTTCAATGGGCTCGTCATGTACTACACGCGTAAGCGTGCTCCAGGCAGGCGGTGCCTGATAGCCGAATTCATCAGCGAAACGCGGCGTGTAATCAGTGAACTTGCGGTAATCAACACGGTTCCACACGTCCCAGATGTGCATGGTGCCATCAACATCTTTGTTCGCATCCACGAATTTTGTAAAGCTCATCGGCGAGCTCGGCAGATAAACGCGCGTAGCATCCAGCTCGGCGAGTAGTTGGGGGAACAATTCGGAATAATAGTAATCGCCCCACGGTTTTTCGCCGTATCCATACACATTCGCTGGTCGGTCGTCGTCGCGCAGAGCCTGCTTAAACCCGGCCCATTCCGAGTAGGCGACATAGTTCTCGTTCGACCCGTTCCACACCACTAGGCTCGGATGCGAGGAGAGCCGAGCGATATGCTCGCGCGCTTCAGCTTCGATTTCAGCTTTGGTCTCGGCATCTTCTGGATAGGCACCGCATGCAAGCGTGAAATCCTGCCAAACCATAACGCCCATCCGGTCGGCGAGTTCATAGAATTCATCTGATTCGTAAATGCCGCCTCCCCAGACGCGCACCATATTCGAGTTCGATTCCACGAGATCCGCGAATCTGCGACTGTAACATTCCTGGTCTGCACGAGACAACAATGCATCCATTGGCACCCAGTTGTAGCCATGCGCATGCACGGCCACATCGTTCACGTAAATCTGGAACGGACGCCCAGTGTCATCCGCGCGCGTGTCGACGTGCACGGTACGGAAACCGACTTCTCCTTGCCACACGGCCACGGGGCCATGATCCGCCTCGCCTCCGAGTGAGATACGGACGTCATAAAGCGGCTGCTCGCCATACCCGCGCGGCCACCACAGCTTGACCTGCGGGATATTCGCCGTCAGGACCGTAGACTTTCTGCCCTGCGCCACTTCGCCGTCAATCACAATCGAGCTATCCGCTACATTGTCTAAGCCTTTGCCCGAAACGCTTAAACGGACCGGAACGGGCTGCGCGCCCGCGTGCGCATCAGGACTGTCCATGATGCGCCCCTCGCCGGCACGTTCGATCTCAACCGTTGCAGTAAGCACGCCAGTGCCATTCGCAAGCACGTCCACCAATGGCCGGACGGAGACTACACGCGCGCCGGACCATGAGTCAATGCCGATCGGTCGCCAGATTCCAGCGTTCGCCGCGTCGATACCCCAGTCCCAACCGAATTGGTATGAGGGTTTGCGCAGCTGGTTGAAGGCGTGGTGCTCGGTATGAGGATAGTATCCGATCTCCTGTTCGCGCCGGTCTGATTCACGCACTGACGAGGCAAACGTCACCGTCAATGTGTTGCGGCCGTCATGGAGCATCGGCCTTACGTCCCAGCGATAGGATCGGTAGTCGTTCTTCACGTTCCCTATCAGGCGACCGTTGATTGACAACGCCGCGACCGTGTCGAGTCCGTAGGCCACGAGATCGTGACGGCTTTGACCGTTCGCATGCCATTCGAAATCGCAGCTGAACTGCCAGTCCACATCGCCAATCCACTGCTGGTGGCGCTCCTGATCCCCATCGAAGGGATCCGGAATCAGCCCAGCGTTGACTAAGTCGAGCGTGACCTCACCCGGAACAGTGGACGGAATACCTGCAGCGATCTGCTCCTGCAACTCGACAGGTGCGACCTGCGGATTCAGTGCCTTAACTGACCAGCCGTCCGCGATGGGCGTGAAGGTGGAGGGAACGTGAGTCATAAAATGCTCCTCATATGAATTGTTGCCGATAGCGCGGCATTCGGCTTTCTGCCGCCATGGCTGCAGAAAGCTTGACAGTGCGGATAGGTCCGATCTAAAGACTGCGCAGTTCAGGTCACTCCTTGACCGATCCTGCGGCAATGCCGTTATAAATCTGCTTTTGGAAAATGAGGAAGAGAATCAGCATCGGCAGCAGCGTGATGATGACGCCCGCGCAGATCAGGTTGTATTTGCTGCCCATCGGGCCGGTGAAGGAGTACAGCGCGATAGCGATAGTTTTCAGGCTTGAATCCTGCAAATAAAGATTCGATGCATAGTATTCGTTGTAGACGCCGACGCCTTTCAGAATCATGCAGGTGACAATGGCAGGCTTGAGCAACGGCAGCAAGATACGCGCATAAATGGTGAAGTACGACGCCCCATCAACAATGGCTGACTCGTCCAACGAAGTAGGAATGTTCTCAAAATACTGGATGAACACATAAATCGAGATAACGTCGGTGCCGCACATCATGATGATGTAGCCCCACATCGTGTTCACGGCGTTCAGGTTCACCATGATCTTGTACAATGCAACCTGCATCGCCACGCCAGGCAAGAGTGCCGCAACCGTGAACATACTGCGGATGAAGGCGTTGCCCGGGAAAGTGAAACGGCTGAGCACATAGGCCAGTTGCGTTCCGATCAGCGTGGTGACAACAAGCACAATCACCAGTATGAACACCGAGTTGCGGAATGCAACCGCCATGTTGCTAGTGGTAAAAGCTTCGATATAGTTCTCGAAATTGAACCAGTTTCTCGGCATCTGCATGACGTTGGTAGACTGATATTCTTCACTCGTTTTCGCCGCCGTCACGAAGCAAGTGACCAACGGCAGGAGCATCCAGAATGCTATGAAGACGAGAGTAACGTATTTAAGCGCTACAAAAATGCCGTTCTTCGCAGTATACCAAGGGGATGCTGTCCGCTTAGCTTCACGCGCCTTGATCTGTGCCAATGTATCAGTCATCACGCCACCGTCTTTTCGCCTTGGTTCGGCAGATTGTTCAAAGGATTACCGACTGCGCTGCTCGCTGGATTATGCGATGGGCCATTGCGGAAGATAGGAGCCGCTTTCTTTGTCATTTTGCGACGCTGGCGCTCGATCTTACGCGCCCGCTTCCTCGCGGCCTCAGTACCATCGTCGGCACCCCTGAATACGTACTTGAAGAACAGCTGCTGCAACAATGCAACAATCAAAATAATAACGAGCAGCACTATAGCCATCGCTGAGGCTAGCCCGACCTTTTGATTGATATGCGCCAGCCGATCCATAAGCACGAAGATTGTCGCTGTCCCATTCGCGCCGGTCGTTATCACAAACGGACCTTCGAAGGCGGTGAGCGAACCAGTGATCGAAAGAATGACATTCAGCACCAGAATCGTGCGAATCCCGGGAAGAATGATGTGTCGGAACTGCTGGAACTTATTCGCTCCATCGATTTCCGCCGCCTCATAAAGCGAGGAATCGATGGACATGATCGAGCCAATGAAAAGGATAACTGCTTGTCCGAGGTTGCGCCACACCGAAGAACCGACTAACGACCAATTGTTTACTGCCTGATCCCTGAGCCAATAGGGAAGCTGATCCAATTGGAAACCACACCATTGCAAAACGGTGTCAAAAACGAACCCGCGGGTGTAGAAGAATTTGAAGATAAAGCCGACTGCAATGCCGTTGATCAGGTACGGGAAGAAGTAAATGGCCTTGAACGCATTGCCGCCGCGCACCTTGAATGCCAACACTGATGAAAGATACAGCGCAAGCAGCACTTGCAAAATGGCGCCGACCATATAATACAGGCTGAGCTTGAGTGAAGAGAGCGTATCCGGTCGGCTGAACACGTCGACGTAATTCTGAAATCCCACCCACCTGCGCGCACCGATGTACTTCATTTTGAAGAAACTGTAGCCTACCATGCTGGCAAAGGGAAGGTAAGTAAATACAACAAGCAGCGTGACAGGAATTGCACTGAACGCCGTGACGATTCCGGCCTTGCGCCAGTTCCTCGGCAGCTTGTTGACCGGTATCTCGCCGGTACCGTACCTCGATACGGCTGAATCGCTTGTGGCAGCAGTCATTGTCTCTCCCTTTGCGGGTGTTGTGTGTTCTGCATTCTGCTTTCACTGTGTCATGTCAGCAGTGCAGCAAGATGTGTACTTTACTCATACCAATGAGCCGAGTAAAACGCTCGTTGCGGATACCAGCGGATGCGACCTGAGGAGCCGTATCGTCGGCATCCGCAACGAGGGAATTTCCTATGGCTTGTCGCTAGCGTGACAAATCACTTGGCGACAGTTGTGTACTTAACGTCCACTCCTTCTGTCTTAAGAGCGGAATTCCACTTCTCGTTCCAGCTCTTCATAATGTCGTCATAGGACTTGCTGCCGGTGGCCGCCGCCTCAACTATCGACTGGACTCGAGAATCACCGCCTGTATTGATGGCGAGTTCGGAATCGCTGTTCAGATCGTTGAAGAGATCTTCTTCACCTTTGGCTGCCGGCTCATCCTCAAGGAACTTCACATCTTTGAAGTCCCCGTACAGCTCAGGCAGACGAGTATCAGATTTTGCCACGGAAACGCCGCCCTCGTTATATGCGAAGTTAGACTTCTCAGTCAGCCACTTGACAAAAATCATAGAAGCTTCTTGATTGTCCTTAGAAACCTTCTTGTTAATGCCATACGAGTAGTCTGCCGCGGAAGACGTGTATTGCTTGCCGTCCACTGAAATCGGGAAGGGCATATATGCGACATCATCAGGATGGTCACCGGCGGCCTTCATCTGCGAGACAGCCCAAGATCCAAGCACCATAGTGCCGATCTTGCCACTATTCATCTGTGTCTTGCTGCCTTCCCAATCAGTTGTGGAGTAATCATCCTCGGTCAGCTTGCCTGCAACGGCGTCATAGAGAATCTTGTACACGTTATAAGCATGAGTACCGTCACCAGGATTCGCGAAGGGATCCTTGGTATGCAGCAGCTCCTGAGACATATATTTATTATCGCCAGTCGCGGTGCCGCCGATATACTGATCCCAGGCGCCCATCGTCCAACCAGCTGCATAGTTGGTATACAGTGGAGTGGCATCGGTCTTCGATTTGATCGCCTTCAACGCGTTGATAAACTCCTCAGGGGTCTTCGGCAACTCTGTAATACCCGCCTTGGCGAAAACGGCCTTGTTGTATACGATGCCGACAGCTGCTCCAGTACTCGGAACACCATATACGTTGCCGCCATATTCTTGAGCATGAACGTACTTGATCTCCTTGTCCATATCTGAAGTACTGCCATAGGGTAGGAAGTACGTACTCAGATCAGAACGATCCACAGCCGGGATGAGCATGATGTCCCCCCAGTCGTTGCCCTGGAGGCGAGTGAGTGAATCCTTAGCATAATCGGCGTCAGTCTGGATTTCGACTTTGATATTCGGATACATCTTATTGAATTCGGCCACATACTGTTTCCACGACGTTCCTGGGTAGGAAGCTTGGGCCATATCAGTTCGGTTCGAGAAAACCTTGATAGACGCTTTCAAGTCTTTCCCGGTTTTGCCCAGCTCGATGCTGGGATAGCTGAGATCTGTGGCTGCGCCGGATGAACCGCTGCCTCCGCACGCTGCCAGTCCGATGACACACGCGCCGGCGACAGCAGCCGCGGCGATTTTCTTCAACGACATCATGTTCTTTTCTCCTCACGTCATTTGCAGACAATGATGGGAAAGAGGACTTCCTTGATCCTCTTTCTGGCCGCGGATTTCGCTTTCTCGGCGGGTTCGTTGGCTCTCCCCCGTTTTGAACCGTCGATCTTCGCCGGTCCTCAACGCGATTACTTGCACGATAACATACATCAGGAGAGTTTGTCAACCGGTTAAGTTGCGCGGGTCGAATTGAACTCGATTTTGTTTACCTTCTTTCGTCAGAACCAAGAGCGATCATATGTATCTGGCCGTCAGAAAAACCTAACTTCAGATCGCTAATGGCGATTCTTTCTTCGACGTATCCACGTCCGAACAAGCTTTCCAGCTGCCCGGTCAGCCCCTTCGACTAAAAAGCTACGACCGGTAATACGCGTTACAATCGCTGATTCCTCAACAAAACCAAGCTTATATACAATCTTTGCAGAGCGCACAACGACGTCTGGCCAAGCATCTATCTATGGCTGTGCCCTGTCAGAGACAGTCATGCGCAACCAAGCCCGCACTCAAGACCATCTGCAATTCATCGACAATCCACCAAGAGATTAATCTGCGCTAATTTCGACTACAATAACTTAAGCGGTTATGTTTCAAATGTGCGATAACACCAAAAGTGTCGCTGGCCCCCGTCGCACAACCAGCGCATTCCTCCACGTATAAGATGACATAGCCACCCAACGAAAGTGGATCGAATAATTCTACACATACTAGATTGGGGTTTGAGTTTCGGCCATCAAGACCGTATGTAATCGCCAAAAGAAGAGGTAACGATGAATGGGCATCTTCGTATCGAGTCGCTTGGCGGACGAATTGCTGCGGATCTGCGCTCGGTAATCATCCGCGGAGAACTTGCGAAGGGCCAACGCATTGTCGAAACCGAGATAGCCGAACATTATGGCGTGAGTCGGGGGGTCGGTGCGCGATGCGATGCGGCTACTAGCCAACGAAGGCCTTGTGACGCGTGGACGGCAAAGCTGCATAGTCTCCGGACTGACGCAGAAAGATGTGCGAGATATGTACGAAGTGCGCGTATGCTTCGAGGAACTGGCAGTGACGCATATCGTCAAGTGCCCACAGGAGACATCATGGGCAGGAATGCAAAATGCCGGCAGGGGAATTCGAATCCAAGCACGAACGGGTTCATCCATATTCATAAACTCCCGATACCCGCTCAGCTACACTGCAAAGGCCTATTCCAGCTTTGCTCAATCGCCCTGTACGACATTTCGATCAGCGAACACCTTCCGCGCGACGTTTACGGCGTTGATGGCTCTGGGAAATCCGACGTAGGGAACGCATTGAAGGATTGCTTCCACCACTTGCTCCTCGCTGATTCCCACATGCAAGGCGCCGTTAATATGGACGGTGAGCTCAGGAACCGCATCCCCCTGGGTGACGAGACTCCCCAATGTCACAAGCTCTCGCTGCATAGGGTCAAGCTGCGGTCGTGTATAGATATCGCCGAACGCAAACTCCACCACCCACCTGCCCAGATCGGGCGCTATGTCTTTCAGTGAATCCACTACGGCCTGCCCATCGGCACCGTCAATAGAGGCCAGCGCTTCCGATCCTGCCTCAAATCTCGATTTCGTCATACTCATCCCCATCATCTTTTTCTATCTAGACCGACACCACACAGCGTAAAGTATGAACCACGGTTCATAGCAAGCTGCACGGGAAGGGAGATTCATGCTCATCAGCGAGGTGTCAGAAAAGACCGGCCTGCCAATCTCCACGCTGCGCTACTACGAGCGGCGAGGAATACTCCAACCACATAAAAACGACTCAGGGTATCGATGCTATTCCGACCACGACTTGGCCTGGATCGAGTTCGTGCAGCGACTTCTCCAGATCGGAATGCCTTTACACCAAGTCGAGGAATACTCACGGCTTCGTCAACAAGGCGATACGACGATACCCGACAGGCTGAAACTGCTACACCAACAGAAAACCCTGCTTGCACAGCAACAGGCGAAAATCGCAACGGAAATAGCATTCCTCGATCGAAAAATCAGTACCTATGACACGATGTTGGA
>JALCCT010000002.1 GCA_022640915.1 Bifidobacterium sp.
ATGCGGCTTTCAGCAGCTCTCGTATGTCGTAAGTAGATCCGAAGACTTCAGGTACGGCGCGTTCCACATCGAGGAACGTGTATACCGCTTCCATCGCCGTGCGCACGGAGTACTCGGTGGTGAACACGGTGTCCCTGGTGGGCGATTCGGCGAAGTTGCCGATGAAGGCAAGGTTCTTTGACCCTTGGGGTATCACCGCCGGCCTGTCGCCCGCCTTGCGTGGCATGAAGTAGCTCGTGATGAACGGCATGTATGCGGGATTGGTGTTGATGGAATCCTGCTTGGCGAGTTTCGGAATCAACGCCTCCGGAACGCCCAGGTGGTAGAGCCACTCCTGGGTGATCTCCTCGCCGGTGCACTCGGTGATTTTCTTGTGCACATAGTTGCCTTCGGTGTCGGAATACAGGCCGTATATCCACACGGTGGTTTCATTCGGCCGCTGTTCCTTGAAATGCGGCTGGCGGTGCACGGCGAAACTCAGCAGCCAGTTGGAATCGGTGACAGTGATGATACCGCCGGTATTGATCTTGTTGTCGTGCAGAGGCCTCTTCGTCAGACGCTCGATATAAGGGTCGACTTCGGTGTTTTCTATGGTCGCCGTTGCGGAGATGAACCAGCTGCGTTGCGGCAAGCCTTTATAGAACACTTCAGGGTGGCCGAATTCGGGCGACTGCTTCGCCAGGTTCTCCCAAAGCGTCCAGCTGCCTCCTGGCTCGTGGGTAACAGGCGCAGGAGTGTGGTGGTCCCCGTAGGTCGTCGATTCGGTGATGGAACCGTTGGTGACGAATACTAGGTCATCCTCGCCTAATGGCTGTTCCTGATCCTCGCCGTTAACGGTGAGAATCAGCTTCTTAGCGACGATGCTGTCATCACGGGTTTCGACTTCGATATTGCGAACAGTAGTGCCATAGCGAATGTCGACATGGTGTTCCTCAAGGTATGCGAGGAGAGGCTTGACCATGGAATCATACTGGTTGTAGCGGTTGAATTTAAGCGCGGTGAAATCGGGCAGCCCATCGATATGATGAATGAACCGCATAAGATAGCGGCGCATCTCAGCGAGCGAGTGCCACTTCTCGAATGCGAACATAGTCGCCCAGTAGTACCAGAAATTGCTGGCGAAGAATTCCTCTGAGAAAAAGTCTTCGATGGTCTTATCGCTGGTTTCGCTTTCCGACATCAGTATCAGTTTGACGATTTCCTTTTGCGCGTTATCGCTCAGCGTGAAGTCGCCGTCGGTGGGCTCACGATCGCCTCGGTCGTGGATGAGCCGGCAATTTGAGGAGTTCGGGTCGTCTTTGTCGAGCCAATAGTATTCATCGAGATACGAGGCTCCCGGAACCTCGAGCGATGGAATGGATCGATACATATCCCACAGGCACTCGAAATGGTTCTCCATTTCGCGGCCGCCTCTGGTGATGAACCCGATGTCAGGTCGCTGGATGCCGTCGAGGGATCCCCCCGCCAGTGGCAGCTCCTCCAGCAGATGGATGCGTTCTCCATCGACCTGCCCGTCTCGGATGAGAAAGACGGCGGCCGAAAGTCCAGCCAGACCGGTACCTACAATGTACGCGGACACCGAATCAGATCGAGCTGGTTTGCGCGGACGGGCAAACGCTTCATAATTTCCACTTGAGTAATGCATGGTATTCCCTTTCAAACGTAATGGTATGTCTGAGAATTGTGCTGCAGCGCAACTGTTAGGAGGCATCACCTCCCTGGATGACATCCAGCCAGGAAGCCTGATGCGTCTGAGTGTCCGGATTCGCCTCATTGTGGTCGAGCGCTGCATGCTGGGCGGCGATATTCTGGACACCTTCGACGATGATCTCAATCTGCATGCGCAGGCTCATCGAACCGGCGCTCGCGAACCTCGTGGCCGGATTCAAATCCGTCTCAGGCAAGGCGATGTCGAGATGCAATGCCGCGAAGATGGCGCGAGCGCTCAGTCGAGTCAGCAAACTGTGGGCATCAATATGCAGCGCATCGCCTAGCACGCACGCGACCTCGCTTTCAAATCCTCTGACCAGATCAATGCCTGCACGCCGGTAACGGTCGTTGGAATCGCCGAACAGCAGTTCCTTGTGATATCTGGCGAAGTTGCCAGCCTCAGGACTGTTCATGGAATCGGCCATGGGCAAGGAAAGCGCAAGGATGCGTTCGCACAGACTGGCGTTTGCAGGAAGATTCTGCTGGGCGTTTCGACCGGCTTGTATGGCATGCTCGAGCGAAGAATTGTACACCATGAGAAACAGCTCGGTTTTCGATGATGCATGATAAAACAATGTTCCAATGCCGATGTCGGCCTTGTCTGCGATTTGCTGGACGGTTACTGCATCATAGCCTTTTTCGGAGAACAGTTCGTGTGAAACCGCGAAAATCTTTGCACGCGTCGCTATGGTGTTACGCTCGCGGCGGTTAGTCTTCACTTTGATTCGTACTCCCATGCGGTCACCTCCAATGACAGGAATGCAAATACTCTGCGTCATTATCGAGTATACTCTATTTCGAGCGCACTCGAAAATTCTGAGTGCGTTGCAACGCAGGCAGGAGTACGACGATCGCGAACCGAAGCGTTCGCGCCGGATCAGCGTGCCACAACGCAGACACGGCCGACCCTGTCGGCCGTAGGCGTTGAGGCTGCGTGAGAAGCAACCTGACTCCATCACTTTCTGACGTTGACGTCAGAAGATGGCCGGTCTCGTCAGGCGACCTCGCTCTGTACCCCTCGAAGCCAGGAACGGACACGACGGCGCGCATTGGCATACGGCGAAGCGGTGTTGAAGGAGATCATCCTCCCCATAGTCCACTTCCCGTACCAGGGCGAGCCGTAGAGCTCCGCATCCGAGTGCCGTTCCACCAAAGCAATGATCTCCTTTTTCGCATTGCGCAGCTGCCATCGCAGGGCATGCCATGAGTCCTCAGAATGCTCGGCATAGTAGCGCTGGGCCAGGAGACCGAGCTCGTTCCATTTGATACCTGCAGCAGGAAACTCATCCGGGAGTTCTTCGTCTCGACGTCGATGCCAGGTGAGAACTTGCTGGTTCCAACCGACGAGGTAGGCAACCAGATCTGATGGGCTCATCACCGTATCCTTCACGTGGCCTTCCAGCACTCGATTTCGTGTTGCCTCAATGGGCACCCTATCGAGGTCGTCTTCCAGCTGCGCAAAAGTCTTCTCGATAGCGGCAAGGAGGTCTTCCTTTGTTGCAGGGACAGCCATTCTCAATCTCGGTTCTGCTCGAGTCGGGGCGCGAAACCCCGGCATTGGATCTCGATCCCATTCTACGAGAGGGCACGGGTATTCCCGGTTGAGATGCTCTGACCTGATGACGGCCGCGCCAGCACAACACGAAGATCTGAGCTATGACGACAACGAGTACTTGCGCTGGCAACGCGGGCAGTAGTACGACGATCGCGAACCGAAGCGTTCGCGCCGGATCAGCGTGCCACAACGCAGACACGGCCGACCCTCTCGGCCGTAGGCGTTGAGGCTGCGTGAGAAGTAACCAGATTCGCCATTGACATTGACATACAGGGAGTCGAATGATGTGCCACCCTGGTCGAGTGATTGTGCGAATACCTCACGCACTGCCGCAAGCAGCCGGTGCAGTGTACGCGTGGCAATGCTGCGCCCGGCCCGCGCCCAGTAAATGCGCGCCCGCCACAACGACTCGTCGGCATAGATGTTGCCCACGCCGGAAATCAGCCGCTGATTGAGCAGCAACGCCTTGACGCTCGCCCGCGATCTTCGCATACAGGCCACGACCGCATCATCGTCGAACACCGGTTCCAGCGGATCCGGCGCGATGACAGCAACGCTGCCAGGCACCAGCCGGCCACGACCATCATCAGCAAGCGTTTCGAGCGAAAGCCGTCCAAAAATACGCTGATCGACGAACGACAGCTCGATAGCCCGCCCGTCTGCTCGTACGAGATGCAGACGGGCGCGCACGTGCGGCCCCGCAAGAGCCAGCGCCACTCGTGACGAGCTATCCGCACTGAATTCATCAGATATCGCGTTCCCATGCTGTACATCGCGGGATTGGACGCCAAGCACCGCATCCCCTTGCGAATCGAACGATGACATGTGAGGAGACACCGGCCCGTGCATCTGCGCAGCGCAATCCCGCAGCAGCAGCTGGCCGCTCATACCCAAGTGCGCCACCAAGGCCACGGTTTGCTGCGGCTGAGGGATACGCCGCGGCGCCAGCACGTCGTCGGCAAGCGGCATCCACAGGAACTTCCCTCGTCTATTCACGGCGTTAATCCGGTGTCCTATGAGGCTGCGCGCAAATTGAGCACCATCGAGATGCGGCGCCGCAGGAGCCCCGTGCCGCCGCAGTATGCGTTCGTCGATTACATCAACACCCGTGCAGACAGCGCCTGTAATGTGCGAGGACAGTCCGCGGCGTACGATTTCCACCTCCGGTAGCTCTGGCATGCCCCCACCCTACCGCCCCGCGTATCCTGCGCCGCGCGAATATCACCGCTCAGCGAAGACAGGCCTCAGTTAATCGAAAGCAGGCCGTCACGTGCCCTGATCTGCGGACTACGCTGTCAGCGCAGCGCCTCGCACCAGGGCAAAGTCGCGAAGCCCGCAAACCTAGGGACGTACTAGCACAGCCGCAGTCATTCAGCCATGCGCTGGCACTGTGCATGGCTTTGTGGGATGATGAATAGAGGACTCATCATCGGGGTCTAGAGGCTTGCGGGATGCCAATGTCTCATGCACGCTATTCGGGTTACCACGAGGGAGGAAACATGACGTTGCACACGCTTAACGATTTGAATCTTGAGGCTATCGGAGACCAAATCAGCGACCGAGCGGACAATCTCAAATCCACGTTGCGCGACGCCGCGCAAAACGCGCAGCAGACAGTGCAATCAAAGAGCCCACTGCCGCTGTCAAAAAAAGAGAAAAAGAGCCTCGGCGATGCATTGGCGACATTCGGTGTCGCAGCCGCCATGCTCTTCCTGGCATTCGTGTTCTATAGGGCCATCGTGAAATCAGGCGTCAAGGCCGCATTGAGGGAGCATGATGAGGAAGCAGCGCGGCAATGGGATCGTAATTACCGCGAATACGATCATTCCGAGTCGCAATCCTCCGCGGACGATGAGGACGACACGCAGGACGACTGATGCTATTGGACAGCCCTACCGGCTGGTGCCGTTAGCTCGTTTCCGATCAGCGGCATGATCTCTTTCCCTGCGAACGGCCGAACCGACAGATTCGGCGAAATGCATAGCCCGCTCCCCTGCTCGCTGCCGGCATCCAACCATCGGATACCAGCATTCAGCTGAGAAAATCGGCCGGAGGAAGCGGGTGCCGTACCGACGGCGGCGCCAACGCCACGCCGGATGCACACCACGCCGAGCTGTTCGGTTAGTCCGTCGAGCCATATACCCACGTCTGCGCAAACGGCGCGAGGCCCCGAACATCGTGTTGCCGGAGGGCTTGCCTATTTGATAATGGGTCGCAACGGAGCTGAGACGTCGACGTGGTGCTTATCGCCGATCTTGGTGGGATCATTGATGATCTTGTCGACGACAGCTTTCTTCAGCTCCAGCTGCGCGGCATCGCCCCAGATGATGACGCGGTCGCCGCCGTTCAATTCCGTGGTGATTGAGTCCTGTGTTTGGGCGCTGACCTTGGTGATGCTCTGTCGCATCTGGTCAGGCAAGGCGCTGAGGATCTTCACTGCCTGCCTGACTGCTCGGTCGCGAAGCCCTTGATCCACGTTATCGACTTCGATGACCGGTATACCTTCGGCTGAGGCCCCATTGACCGAGTTGAGCACACGGCCTTTGGCATCGACAGCAACCAGCGAATCAGCGGTTTTGAGCATGGCAGCGGGCCTCTGTGCCGTTACTGTCACTGCCAATCCTTGGGGGAACTTCTTACTGGCGGTTGCATCGCTCACGCCAGGTATGGCTTTGAGCTGTGCAATCACATCATTGCCAGAGACCAGGAACAGCGACTTTCCGGCTTGTTTGGCGGCAAGGTCGTGCACACGTTGCTCGCCAACCCATTCGTTGGCGCCGGTCACAGTTATTTTCGCGGAGTCCAGCCGGAACACGTTTGAGAACAGCAGCAGCCAGATAAACCCGAAGACCACAGCAAGCACTGCGGCACCAATGGCGATGCGTGCGGCGAACATGCGCGTATTGGCACGGCGTCGTTCCTTGAGGCGTGCATTGAAATCAACGACTTTGGGCCGTGACGCGACGCCAAGCGGCCCGGCAGTCTCCCGCAGAGCCTTGGCTACGAGGTCTTCACTCTCCAGCTTCCGCGCGTCGACGAACCCTTCCCGGGCACTGGCGGCAGCGCCTGCGAGCCTGCGAGCTTTGATCTTACCCGGTTCACGCTTCGAAACGTTTGGTCGCGGTGATTGATCTGCGTCCCCCGAGGCGCTGCTCAAGGTGATGTCCGACGCATCCGAGGCATCGCTGGAAAACGTGCGCGCACCACGGCGTTGTTTCAGTGGATCATCGTCCACGCCGAAACGCTGCAATGAACCGCGTCCGGCTCCCTGCCCGCGCCCACTCCCCTTGCCGTGTCCTTGGTCTCGTCCGCCATCAGAACTCGCGATCCGCCTGGCCATCACGCCTCGCAGGAGTCGCGGTGTGCATGCAGCGCATGCAGCAGCACCGGCACCATATCAGTGATATCGCCCGCCCCGATGGTGAAGATTACGTCGCCGTGATGGGCGCGCATTACGATCATCTGAGCCGCAGTATGCATGTCTTCGACTGCTCGGATCCACTTGCCCGCTGGGTCATGCGGCAGGCCAGCAGCCGCATCGACAATGCTTGACGCGCCAATGCCGGGGAAATCCTCCTGACGCTCACGGGCCGGATAGACGCCAGTCACGATTACGTCGTCTGCCAGGGACAGCGCCTGAGCGAATTCATGCGCAAAGAATGCGGTGCGCGAGAACAGATGCGGCTGGAAGAGTACGTGAATGCGCGACTCAGGATAGCGCCGCCGCGCCGCCTCCAGCAGCGCCGTGATCTCGGTAGGGTGATGGGCATAATCGTCGATGACGCTTACCTGCTTCTCGCACCCGCGCACCTGGAAACGCCGCGCCGCACCGATGAAACTGGTAGCTGCACCGGCTGCGACCTGGGGATCCATGCCCAGCTGGACCGCCGCGAGAATAGCCGCAGCAGCATTGCGCGCATTGTGCAACCCGGGAATATGCAGCGTGACTGGCACCGTTGTATCGCCAAGACGACTGAAAACGCCATCAGGAATATGCAGCACGAAACGCTCTTCGCCGCTGCCTGCGGCCTCATGCTCTGCTTCGATGCTGACGAAGGCTGCGCCGTTGCGCTTCGTTCCAGCGATTTTCCGCGTGCCATAGGCGATCGCACGCGCAGCTACTGCCGGATCCAGCGCCTGCAATATACCCAATGCACCGTCGTCATCGATGCTGATGATCACCCGGTCGTGCGTGTGGCCGGAGTACTCGACGAATGCCGCCTGATAATGCTCCTCGTCATGATAATGATCGAGGTGGTCTGCTTCGGCGTGCGTGATGATCGCGATGTCGGGCCGATATTTGAGGAAACTGCCATCGGATTCGTCAGCCTCGGCTACCAGGACTTCGCCAGCCCCTGCATGTCCGCCGTCTGAAACACTGCCATCAGGACGTTGAATCGAGCCGCCGATCGCATAACTCGGATCAGCCAAAGCGCCAGCTCCGGAAGTGACAAGAATATGAGCCAGCAGCGAGCTGGTCGTGGTCTTGCCATGTGCCCCAGCGACGGCCACCGCCCGTCTGCCGCGCATAAGCAAAGCCAGAATATCGCTGCGATGCACGATGTGGGCTCCCTGCCCGGCAGCTGCAACAATCTCGACGTTATCGGGCTTAATCGCACTGGAATACACTACAGTGCGTGCGCCCTCGACATTGGCCTGCGCCTGCCCAATGACTACGGGAATCCCCAATGATTCAAGCCTCTTGGTTTTCGCGCTAACCTCGCGATCCGAACCGCTTACTTGTACGCCCCGCTCATGGAGCATCTCGGCGAGCACGCTCATGCCCGCACCGCCGACGCCAATGAAATGCGTGTGCCCCAGATCCGAAATTCCGTCCTGCAGCCCGAAAGCCGCGACGGTCGGATTGAGCTCAACGGCATCGACGTTATTCGTATTCCCCGGCATCGCACACTCCTTGATTGGCTGCCTTACATATGACATCTGGCCTGTTGAAATCACACTGTCCTCTTGCGTTTGCATGTGTATTGTCGCTCGGATTGCCTCGGTTGCGCCGCAATGTCGTTCTGCCTCACAAGTCAACTTCAACGAGCCAACGCCAGTATCTCACGTGCCATGACCTCGGCCGCGTCTCGGATCCCGTATTTCCACGCCGCTGCTCCCATAGCACGCAGGCGCGTACGATCGGCCAACAAATCCGGCACATGGGATCTCACCCATTCGCTCGTGAATTCGCGGTCACGCACCATCAGGCCGCCACCTGCTTCAACCACCGGCTGCGCATTGAAACGCTGCTCGCCATTGCCAATCGGCAGCGGCACATAGACCGCCGGCAATCCGATCGCCGCCAACTCCGATACAGAGCCCGCGCCTGAACGGCAAACCACCAAATCGGCGCAGGCAAAAGCTAAGTCAATGCGTTCTAAGTAGGGTGCTAGATGATAGTCACCTATCCCGGCGTGCGCCGGGTCAAGATCGTTGATTGCGCGCTCCCCCACCGAATCAGCGACCAGCTGGCGGGTTTCCTCGAACTTGTCGCGCCCAGTCAAATGGATGATCTGCGCGTGGGAGAGCAGAGCCCTGGCCGATGTTGCCACTGCATGATTGAGGCTGGCCGCGCCGAGCGAACCCCCGGTGACGACGATCACCGGTCGGCTGGAGTCGAGACCCAGCTTGCGTGCGGCATCTGCCCTAACGGCCTCAGGATCAGCGGCGATGTGCTGACACAAGGTAGCGATAGCCGGCCGCAGTGGTAGGCCAACGCGTCGCATCACAGCGTCGCGGCGCGGTTTCAAGCCTGTGCCGTCGTATGCTGTACCGATAAACGCAGCCCAACGGCTCCCGAGCCTGTTCGCCATGCCGGCGCGCGCATTCTGCTCGTGAATAACAATGGGAATGCCCATGTGGTGTGCTCCGGCGTACACCGGCGCCGAAGCATAGCCGCCGAATCCGGCGACGACCTGCGCCTGCCGGCGCGTGAGGATCTCGCGCACGCGCCGACGCTCGTCCATCCAACGCCCGGGAAAGCGCAGGGCGTCAAGATCCGGACGGCGAGGGAAGGGTACTTTGGCGATCGTATCGAGCTCGTAGCCGGCCTGCGGCACAAGATTGCGCTCCAATCCTACGGCCGTACCGATCACGCTAATGGCTGCCTGCGGATCGATGCCGCTGATCGCATCGGCCACGGCGAGTAACGGGTTGACGTGGCCAGCGGTGCCACCCCCGGCTAGAACGATATGTCGTTGTGCGTTATTCATAGTTCACGAGTTTAGTGCAGATGTGCCCGCGCTGATCTGCGGGTGCGAGCGCATCATGCTCACGGCCACGCCCGCGGCCACCAAGCACATAATGAGCGAGGACCCTCCAGCGGATATGAAGGGCATCGGTACGCCTATAACCGGCAGCACGCCGACCACAACCGCGATATTGACCAACGCCTGCCCGACCAGCCATATCCCGATGCACACGAGCACCATAGAGACGTAACGGTTTTCGCTCTGTATGGCAACGCTGACCAAGCACCATCCTAGTGCGACGAACATGAGGATCACCATGACCGCGCCGACGAATCCGGTCTCCTCACCAATTATGGCGAAGATGAAATCATTGTGCGCCTCAGGCAGATAGTTCCATTTCTCGCGCGAATTGCCGATGCCAACCCCGAGCAAGCCGCCCGAACCCATTGCGTATTTCGCGTGGATAGCTTGGTAGCATTCGTCAATCGCCTGGTCGGGCGAACAGGCCTGGTAGGCGGATAAGATGCGCTGCATACGATTGGGACTGGTGATAACGAAGGCGGCGATGAAGGCGACGAGCACGCCCCCCATGCCAAGCAGCCAGCGCGTAGGGAAACCACCGATGAGCATCGCCACCACACCGATGAATACCAGGATCATCGCAGTGCCCAAGTCCTTGCCTGCCATGACCGCCAACAGGCACAGCGCGAACATACCTACAGGTAGGCCGTAGGCGCGGATACCTTCCTTCTTGTAACGGCGCTGGGCGAGCTGCATACCGGAGGGCATCCAGATACACAGCGCCAGCTTGACCACTTCGGCTGGCTGCATAGTGAACACGCCTCTGACGCCGATCCAGCCCGAGTTACCGTTCACCGATACTCCCAGCGGTGTCATCGTCAGTAGCTGGAGCAGGATCGAAAAGCAGACCAGCAGGAAACCCAGGCGCCGGTATGCCTTAACGGGGATAATCATGGCGACGAGGCCAAGCACGAATCCCACCACGCAGTACACGCCCTGCGATAGCGCCTGTTTCCAAGGCGAGGCGCCGTGCGAGATCATGGTGATCGCAGAGCTGGAGAAGACCATGATTACACCGAAGCAGGTCAGCGCCACAACCGCGATACGAAAGCCGTGATAGCACCACAGCGGATTGGACAACGCACGAATGCCGCTGTATTGCTGCGCATACCGCTCGCCCGTGCTCGGCGAGGTACCGCGTGAACCCGCAGCCGAGCCGGTGGGCTGCGCATTTGTGTTTTGCAAGCCCGTGTCTGTCAAATCAGCGGGGCGCTTACTTCGCACCATGATCGCTCACCCAGCGCCGAGCCTGAACGGCGAATTGGTCGCCACGGTCTGCATAGGACACGAACTGGTCCATCGAAGCGCACGCAGGAGCCATCAAGACCACGTCACCGGCCTGGACGAAATCTCCGGCAGCTTCCACGGCCCGTTGCATCACCGTGGAGGCGTCTGCTGGATCGATCACATGCACCGGTATCTGGGGAGCTTGAGTGCGCAGAGCCTCAAGTATCGGCTTCTGATCGACCCCAATGACGACCGCCGCCTTTATCCGGTCATGGCAATGTGCCACGAGCTGTTCGAATCGCGCACCTTTGGCAAGACCACCGGCGATCCACACGACGCTGCCGGGCGCGAAACTGGCCAGTGAGGCGTTGGCCGCATGGGCGTTCGTCGCCTTCGAATCGTCTACAAAGCGAATCGACCTGCCGCCCTTGACCGGCAGCTGTGCGATGGTCTCGATGCGATGATCTCCGGGCGAGAAACGGCGCAGCGCCTCCAGCGCGGCCGATAGATCGGCACCCATGCCTCGCGCCAACGCGAGTGCAGTGAGCACGTCGGCAATCAGATGTGGGTAGGGCGTTCCGTCCGGCTCGCACAAATGGGTGAAATCGGCGACCGGCGCTATGCGCACCGGCTGGCCTGTACCGTCGCTCCTGTCGACGATCCAGCCGCCGGATAGTCCCAGCTGACCAGGTTGCGGCTCATGGAGCGTGAACCCGACTTTGCGGCAACCCGGAGCGGTGACGGCTTGCGCGGCAAGCCGGGAGACGCGCTCGTCATCGGCATTGAAGACCAGCACACGCTTGACTGCGCAAAACACCTTCGACTTGTCAGCGGCGTAATTGGCCATGCCACCATGCCAATCGAGGTGATCGTCGGCGATGTTCGTGATGACAGCACAATCTAGCTTCAGCGACTGCGTGAAATGTAGTTGGAAAGAGCTCAGCTCAACGCACAGTACGTCGTTGGTCGGGTCGACGGCAGCGTGCGAGAGCGCGTTGCCGATGTTGCCCACGGCAGGGGCGCGCAAGCCGCATGCCTCAAGTGCGGCCGAAGTCATTTGCGTCGTGGTTGTCTTACCGTTCGTGCCGGTGATGCCGATCCATGGCGCCGGCTTCCCCGTGCGTTCATTTGCAGCGCGCAGTCTCCAGGCCAGTTCCACTTCGCTATAGATCGCCACATCGTGCCGTTGCGCGTCGAGAAGGAACGGCGTGCGTGGATTGAAGCCCGGAGACGTGACCACGATATCGACTCGGTCCCAATCCACGTCTTCGAAGGAGTGCAAGTCAGCCTCCGGCTTGCGCTCATCCACGGTGATAATGCGCTTCGCACGGCCCTGCAGCACCTCCAAGGCGCTGCGCCCGGAGACGCCGAGCCCTGCTATGACTATGGTCTTCTCGCTGAGATCTTCCATACCTTCACCTGCCTGTCAATAATGGCCTGCGCCTGATCATCCTAGAACCGGACTGATCAGAGCAGCAATCCGGAGCGTCCGGCCCAGTCGGCATAGAACGTCATCAAGCCGACGAGCACGAACATGAATTCGATCATCCAAAAACGCACGACGACCTTCGTCTCGCTCCACCCCAGCAGCTCGAAATGGTGATGGATCGGGGCCATTTTGAACACGCGCCTATGAGTGAGTTTGAAGCATCCAACCTGAATGACGTCGGAGCATGTCTCGATGACGAACAGCCCACCGATGATCGCGGCGAGAAGCTCCGTATGCGTGGCGACCGAGAGCGCGGCGAACAATCCACCCAAGGCCAGCGAACCCGTGTCGCCCATGAAGATTGTGGCAGGGTTGGAATTGAACCATAGGAATCCGAAGCAAGCCACGGCAGCGCAGGCCGCGATGATTGTCAGGTCCATTGGATCGGAGACTGCATAGGAGTAGCCCCCGTGGCCTGCGCCCTTGAGATGGTAGTTCTCCCAGAAGGCGATGAACGAGTAGCCCGCGAAGGCGATCATGGAGGAGCCCGAAGCCAGCCCGTCCAGCCCGTCGGCAAGGTTGAAAGCATTGGTCCATGCGCTCATGAGGAAATTGACCCAGACGACGAAGATGACGATAGCCAATGTCCTGCCTGCAAACGCAAAATCGAAGAACGGCCGCTCGATGAAGCTCATGCCCGCTTGGGCGCTGGGAAAGCCCGATCTGGTAGGCACGATTAAGGCCAGCACAGCGTACAGCGTGGCGAAAATGAATTGCCCTGCGAATTTAGCCCCTACCGAAAGCCCGAGGTTCTGGTGTTTACTGACCTTGGCGAAGTCGTCAATGAAACCCAGAGCACCCATCGAGACCATGGCGAAGATCACCAGTAGCGCCGACCACGAAGGCACCGTGCCGGAATGCAGATAGCGGTAGAGCGCCGACGCAGCCCACCCCAGCACAATCGCAGCGATAATGGCCACGCCTCCCATGGTCGCCGTTCCACGCTTGACGAGATGGGACTGCGGACCATCCTGCCGAATGTATTGGCCATAGTGCAGCCGGTGCACCAAACGGATAAGCAGCGGCGTGCCGACGATCACCACGATCAGCGACACAACAATCCCCACGATGAGCGAAATCAATGTTGCAACCCCACTTCTCTTGTCCGTGTCCTTGTTTCTGTCATCTCGCCTGTGCTATCTGCCCCGTAGACATCTATGCTGCGCCAGCCAACCCGAGGCTACCGCCATACTGCACGCCATGCCGTCACGCTTTGTGCGTGCCGGCATTCCACTGCTGCGCCAGCACGTCCAGTTCGCAGGCGTGCGAACCTTTGAGTAGCACGATCACTCCAGAGTGGGCACGCACCTGCTGACGCACAGCGGCGCGAGCCTGTCCGAGGCTATGCACCAAGTCTACCGATACGCTCGAACCGCCGTTTGCCTCCCGGCTCCTCGAAGCCCCTCGCGCCAAGCTGGCCGCCAGCGCGTCGAGGTGGGCGTCGGTGTCGCTGCCCACCGCGATCAGCGCATCGACGCCATGGTCCACAGCATATGCGCCGATCTGCTCATGCAACGCGCCCTCTTGGTCTCCTAGCTCCAGCATGGCTCCGAGCACCGCCATGCGGTACACCGGCTCACCTTTGCCCGGCTGCCATGCGCAGAGGCCGTCCATCCCGGCCTTCATTGAATCGGGATTTGCATTGAAAGAATCATCGATAAGCGTGAAACATGTCCCCGGCTCCTCTTCGACTTGCGAAATGGCCATGCGGTGGGGACTGATGCGTTCCACGCGACCCAAGCCTCGAGCGATCTGGTCTAATGTCATGCCAAAGTGGTGCGCGACGACAGCTGCGGCCAGCGCGTTGGCCACATTGTGCCGCCCCGTCAGGCCCAGCCACACGGTGACTGATTCGGCAGCGCCTGCCTCAGCGCGATCTCCCGACACCAGCTGCATCGTGAAACGTGGGTGGTCAAGTCCATCGGTCTCGATATTCCCGGCGGCAAGCGTTTCAGCGGCGAACGCTCCGGTGCTCACACGCTCTTGCGCTGCATTCGCGGCACTGGCCGGTGCATCCAGCTGCGGTGCGAACCAGAGCACTTTTCCAGGGGCGAGGCCCGCCATGGCAGCCACACGCGGATCGTCGGCGTTGAGCACGGCGACACCCTGAGGAAGCAGCCCGCGTACGATCTCACTCTTGGCCTGGGCGATACGCTCAACGGAACCGAATTCACCTAGGTGCGCCGTACCGACCTTGAGCACTACGCTGACATCGGGCGGCGCTATCGTGGTCAGTCGCGCGATTTCACCGACATGGTTGGCGCCCATCTCCGCAATGAGGAACCGCGTCTCGCCCTCAACCTGCAATGCGGTCAGAGGCATGCCAATATTGTTGTTGAACGAGCCGACCGGCGCCACCGTCGGCCCCAGTTCGCTCAGCAGCGCATGCAGCAGGTCCTTCGTTGTCGTCTTGCCGACCGACCCCGTGATACCCACAATGGAGAATGGTGCGGGCAATGCGCGCCGCAGTTCAAGATTGCGTCGGGCCAGGCTGCCCAGAGCCGCTACCGCATCATCTACGACGATCTGCAGCACCCCGACTCCAGGAACCTCATGCTCGACGATTGCGGCAACGGCACCAGCCTTCGCCGCAGCGGCTAGAAAATCATGCCCATCGACACGTTCGCCAACGATCGCGACGAATATCGAGCCGGAGTGCGCCTGGCGCGAGTCGGTCGTGACCGAGCTCACCTTGAGTCCGGTCGCCAGATCAGCCTTCCCCTCGCCCGACACCGACGTGATGCGGCCGGATACTGCATGTGCCGCCTCCTGCACGCTCATCGTTATCATCGCTGGTCCTTCCGATTGCGATCGTCGTCTCTCGACCCTGATTCTTGTATTCTCATGTCATGCGCTGTTCACACACGTTTGCGAGTCCGCACTCATGGCCCTGCACTTATAAAAACCACTATGTGCACAGCCCGAGGCGCGACTCTAGCCCAGTTCCCGCGAGACACGCAAGGCGCTGCGGATGTTGCCTCGGCGTACGCCCGCAGCCAGCACCATTGCTATCGCCAGCGAAAGCCGGCGTACGCTGGCGTCGTCATCGGCAAGCGAGCTGAGACTGGCGAGCGCATCAGATTCTTCGCTGCGGATAGTCAGCCGCAGCTGTTTGTCAGTGGCAAAGCCGTAGCGCTGAATCTGCTCGGCGACAACCGCTGAGGATGGCGTTCCCGCAGGCGGGACATCTTCGACGCTGCCGAGAACATCAACACCAACCGATTCAAGCGCATGCGTCCGCAGTGTCTGACTGTCGAGCGCAATAATGACCGCCGCGGCCCCGTCCTCCCCGCATACCGAAAGCGTGTGTTGCACGTCAAAAATGCCGATAGGATGGGTCAGCTCAAGCTGGCGTTCCAGCGAAGTGGAGCCAGCTGCGCTGATGACACCAACCGGATTGCCCAGCATATGGAGAAAATCGGCCAAACGCACCACGCTGGCCTGCACTTCGTCCGCATCGGCACCGCACAATGCGAAAACAGCCAGCGCATTCGAGGGGTTTGCGGCGATATCACTGGCCATCGCGCCGAGCTGCGCATCATCTGGATCAGCGAAAAGCACCGGGAACTGCGCCTGCGACACGCTCTGACGCAGCGCATGAGGGACGAGCGCGGCATACGCCCCACGCGACCTAGCCTGCTCCAAGCGCCTTCCATCAACGCCGTTCATGGGAATATACAGGCAGCCAGGTCGCACCGAGTCCATATCGTCTGCCAGGGCGGTGATCGTCACATCAGTAGCGAATTTGGGCTCAAGGTCGAATCCATAATGCTCCACGAAGTAGCCCAATGTCATACGCCTGCCAACGGATTCGTTCACTGAACTCATTGGTCAACCTCTTCCTGTCGCATGCTCACCAATCCACCGGAATAGCACTCTTTCGAGGCGTGGAAGTCGGCACTTCATACTTCTGCATAAGGAATTCACCGATTTGCTTGAAGACCGGGCCAGAGGTGAGGCCGCCATAGATGCCGTGCGGGTTCTTCATCACGACAGTGACGACAAAGCGCGGGTTATCGGCCGGGAGGATGCCTGACCAGTCGCCGATGATCGAGGAGAGACGGCCATCCGGACCTGCGACCTCGGCGGTGCCGCTCTTGCCGGCAATGCGATAGCCGTCAATGCCGATGAATTTCTGATAATGCTCGGCCGCAGATTCCATGGTGTCCATCATCTGTGCCGCCACATTCTCGTCGACCACTCGCGTGGGCTGCGGCTTGCTCAGGGTCGAAACATGCCCGCTTGCGTCAGTCACCGACTTGACTATCGACTGCTGCTGGCGCACGCCCTTGTTCGCGATCGTGGCGACAGCATTGGTCAACTGAAGCGCGTTCACGGTATATCCCTGGCCGAATAGCACCGTGTCCTGAGTGCGCCCATCCCACCGCTCCGGGCTGGGAAGCGATCCCCTGGATTCGCCTGAAAGGCCCAGACCGCTGCTCTGTCCGAAGCCGAACTTGGTCATGAAATCATAGCGCTGCTGATTGGTGTACTTATCTCCAGCCATCACCATGCCAACATTGGAAGACTGCTCAATAATGCCTGAGAGCGTCCAGTGCGAAGGGCCATGCGGTGAGGAGTCATGGATCACCTGGCCGTTCTTGTTGATCTGGTCGGGCACCGTGAACTTATCGGTCAGCTTGTGCGCCCCTGTCTGCAGCATGCCGGCAGCCGAGACCACCTTGCCGATCGATCCCGGCTCGAAGGTCTGGCTGACCGCCTTCGAGACGTTAAGCTTGGCCGCATCCGTGCCGGCGGTGATCTCGTCGCTGTCGTCGATGGCCAGGATGTTCCCACTGCCGATCTCCTGCACGACGGCGATCGCCCAGTCAGCCTGGTAATGCTGTTTGGCCTGAACCAGGACCTTTTTGACGTACCAATTCACATCGGCATCGATCGTCAGCGTCACATCGCTGCCGTTGACCGCATCCTTGGATTTGGTGACAGTGCCGGGAATCTCCTCGCCGCCGTTGCCTTGCTGGAAAACCTTGTAGCCGTTTTCGCCTGTCAGTGTGGAATTCTGCGTCTTCTCGAGGCCCGCGACGCCTTTGCCGTCTGCGTCCACACCGCCCAAGAGAGCGCCAGCCAACGTTGCATTGGCATACAGCCGTTGGCTGCTCAGCTCGCCATAGACGATGCCGCCAAGGCCGAGTTTGTCGATGGCGCGTTTGACTTCGGGTGTCACATCCCGTTTGAGCACGGTATAACGGCTGGGTGCGCTGAGCTTAGCCCCCAACTCCATTGCGTCCATACCGAGCGCCGGGGCGACGAGCCGCGCCACAGCGGCGGCACCTGTCGTGCCGACCGGTTTGCCATCGATCTCTTGGCAGCGGCCTTGGGTGTCAGCGGTGCATGCCGTGGGCCTGAAGGTCTGCGCGACCTGCGGATCGGCAACAATGGTGTAGCGCTCAACGCTTTGCGCCAGCACCGAGCCGTTGTCGTCGAGGATCCTTCCTCGCTGCGCCCTGATGGTCACCGGTAGCGTGCGGCTCGCGCTCGCCGCCAAAGCCGTGGATCTGCCGTGCAACAGCTGGATAGAGACGAGCTGACCTATGCACAGCGCAGACACGAGAGCCAGAATTATGCTAATTGACATGCATCGCGAAGCAAACGTCTTGGATGCTGAGGTACTTCGTCTCCTATTCATGCCGGGCTCCTTCGCTGGGGCGGTATCCGCTGAGGTCGATTGAAACGGATCCCTGCTGGGGTACCATGCCCATTTGTTGGGCCTTGTCAGGCAGTGAAGCCTGCAATTCGTCGAGCTTGGCCTGATCGTCTTCCACATCTTGAGTTAGCGTGGAGATGCGGTTCTGGATCTGCGTTTGCTCGAAAGAGTTTTGGGCCATCTGTGTGCGCAGTGCCAGGGACCCCAGCAACGACGCCGCAAGGAAGGACACAGCGACGACCACATGCAGCAGCGACATGCTGCGCGCACGGCTCCAAGCCATGAAACGCCCAAAGCCTTCGCTTACGGCACCGTGCCGGCCTCGTGTGCCCTTGACGACTTTAAGTTCAGGGCGGGTCGCAAATGCAGGCATCGTGCGGCTGTGCCGTGCGGGCGCTGCATTCGAGCGCACGGTTCGTGCTGATGGCGCCATGATCATCCCTTCCTGTTGCTGATGAGTGTGGGGCCATTGCGTCTGGCGTTACCACGTCTGTATTTGTCGCGCGACGCATTTCCCGACTGCGCAGGTCCCCCGGTGTCCGATCTTCCTTGCGCCACATGTTCGAACCGGCTTGCGAAGCGCTCAGGCAATCGACGTGTTAGCTCCACGCCACGAAGCCGCACAGATGCCGATCTTGGGTTGCTCTCGACCTGGCTCTCGTCCGCCTTGAGCGCGCCGCGGGTGATCTCGCGGAAGAACGGCTGCGCGTCTGGCGGTATCACCGGCAGCCCTGCTGGCACATCCGCATGCAGCCCAAGGCTCATGAAGGACTTGACCTCCTTGTCTTCCAAGGAATGATAGGACTCCACCACAATTCGCCCTCCAAGGGCCAAGTGGAGCGCGGCCTGCGGCAGTGTCGAGGCCAATTTGTCCAATTCGCCGTTGACCTCGATGCGCAATGCCTGGAACACGCGTTTGGCTGGGTTCCCTGCCGGCCGGTGTGCCTGCGGCACCACCGCATCAACCAAGGCGTTGAGTTGGCTTGAAGTGGTCAGCGGCTCGCTTTCACGGCGTCTGACGATCTCGCGGGCGATCTGCCGCGAGAAGCGCTCCTCGCCATATGCTCTAAAGATCCGTTCGAGCGCATGCTCGTCGTAGCTGGCCAGCACGCGTTCGGCGGTCAGCTTCTGCGAGACGTCCATACGCATGTCGAGCGGCGCGTTATGCGAATAGGAAAAGCCGCGGTCGTTCTCGTCAATCTGCAAGCTCGAAAGCCCTAGATCCATGAACACGGCGTTCACAGCGGAGACGCCTTGCCCTGCGAGCACGCCAGATAACTCATCGAATGCGGCGTGCACCGGCGTGAAGCGGCCAGCAAAGCCAGCTTCACGAATGCGTCGGGTAGCCATGGCCAACGCTTCCGCGTCGCGGTCGATGCCGATGAGGCGCGCGTTCGGCGCTGCGGCGAGAAAAGCGCATGCATGCCCTGCCAAGCCCAACGTACAGTCGACGACGACGCTGCCAGGTTTGCTCAAAGCCGGCGTCACAAGTCGTACGCATTCTTCGAGGAGAACCGGGGTGTGGATCGCGGAGAAATCAGTCATCAGAATTCCACCGCCGGAAGCACATCATCAGCGATATCAGAATATCCCTGCTCCTGCTCACTCAGGTAGCGCTCCCAAGCCTCCCGATTCCAGATCTCGGCGCGTGTGCCCACGCCGATCACCACGATGTCGGAACCCAGATCGGCATAGTCGCGCAGCATCTGCGGCACCAGAATCCGCCCTTGTTTGTCGGGATCCTGGTCAAGCGCGCCGGAAAGAAACACACGCAGATAATCCCTTGCCGCCTTGTTGCCCATCGACGTGCGTTGGATCTGCATCGCAATGCGACGGAATTCGCTCTGCGGCAGCAGATAGACGCAACGTTCCTGGCCGCGCGCCATGACCATGCCTGGGCCGAGCTGACCGCGCAGCTTCGCAGGCAGAGCCATGCGGCCTTTAGCATCAATCTTGGGCGTATAGGTGCCCAGCAGGAATGGCATCGCCTGAGCGGCAGGTTGGGCGCCATTATGCGAAGTGGGACCATCGTAGGCGGCGGATTGCCCCTGCGGCATCGGCTCGTCAGACATTTCCCCACCTCCTCGCACTATTTGGCAATGCAACACGTCAGTTGATTCACCACTCTACCCCACATTTCACCATTTTCCTCCACGAAATGGCAAAAAGACCAGTGCATTGCATCACAATTCCCATAAACCGCATGATCCGATCCCCGATCATCCGGTTTCGACGGCCTTGTCAATTCCTATCGGTGAGCGCCATCCGTGACTGCAGCCCGCGAAGCCGCCCGACACGGCCACATAATGCGATGCCCGAAAGGGGCTGGCCGCGGTGCACCTCGCCCGATCGGATTGGTTCAGCGCAGTTTCGTTCAGCGCAGTTTCACAATGGGCGCAGTCGTAGGGAGCATGCGATAAATTTGATTCCCTGAGTTTTGAAGGAAAAGGACGTCAAGTATGTCGAGTTACTCCTCACAGCTGCACGAGGAACAGGCCGCAGTAAATTGCGCATATCAGCGTTTGGATGCACTGCGAGACCAGGCGCACGAACGGCTAGATGCAGTGCGCTCGGCCGGCTCACACGGCTCCCCCACCCAGCGCACTGAACGCGATTCGTTCGCCACGATGTACGAGGATCGTCTCGCCCAATTGCGCGCCGTCGAGGATCGCTTGGTCTTCGGTCGACTCGACGACGTACACGGCGACCGGCGCTATATCGGCCGCATCGGTTTGTCGAGCGAGCAGCACGAGCCAATTCTGACCGATTGGCGCGCCGAGGCGGCGCGGCCGTTCTACGAAGCGACCCCCTCGAACCATGGGGACATCGTGATGCGTCGACATATCACTTTGCATTTCCGCGATGTCGTAGGCATCGAGGACGAGGTGCTCGATGTGCATTCCTCGCAGGTCGACCACGCTTCTTCAGCCGGCACGCTCACCGGGGAAGGCGCGCTGCTCGCTTCGCTCAGCTCGCGACGCACCGGCAAGATGACCGACATCGTCGCCACCATCCAGGGCGAGCAGGATCGTATTATTAGGGCGCCGCTCGACCGCCCGGTCGTGGTCCAGGGCGGGCCGGGCACCGGCAAAACGGCGGTCGCGCTGCACCGCGCGGCATATTTGCTCTACACCCACCGGCGCAAACTGGGCAATTCTGGCGTTCTCGTTGTCGGTCCGAGCTCAGCTTTCCTGCACTACATCGACCAGGTGCTGCCCTCGCTGGGCGAAACCGGCGTGGTCAGCCGTACCATCGCTGATCTGATTCCAGGAATGCGCGGCGAGGCCCTAGACACTGCCCGGAACGCCATGCTCAAAGGCGACAGGCGCATGCGCGAGGTCATCGAAAACGCCGTGGCGGCGCGCGAACGCGTGCCCGCGAAACTACCCACCGCCCGAATCAACGGCATCAACGTTCCCATGCTCCGCATCGATGTCGAGCAGGCGCAGATCGATGCGCATCGCACACGTCAGCCGCACAACAAGGCGCGCGAGACATTCGTGCGCAACGTCTTGAGCGCTATGCGGAGCCACTATGTCGAGCAACTGGACTACACCCCCGAACAGGCCGAGCTCACCGACGTGACGCTGCAGCTGCGCCTGAACGATGACGTGCGCCACACGCTCAATCTCGCGTGGCTTCCGATGACTGGACTCTGGCTCATTGACCAGCTCTTCAGCAAGCCCAAGCAGTTGCGCCGCTTCGCCCCTTGGCTGCGAGACGATGACGTGACCTCGCTGATGCGCCCACAGGGGTCAGCACTAACGCGTTGCGACATTGCGCTGCTCGATGAGGCGCTGGAGTTGCTTGGCCCAGATCCCAAGGTGATGGCCCGACAGGCGGCGTTAGAGGCCAAACGTAGCCAGGATGAGCAATTCGCCAAGGATTCCCTTGCGCAGTCGGGCGTGAGCAACGGCATCGTCAGCTCGCGCATGCTACTTGACGAGATGAACGCCGCGGATGCGGAAGCGGTCGCGCAGCGCGCCGGGTCAGATCGCGAATGGACATATGGGCATATCGTCGTGGACGAAGCGCAGGAGCTGACTGCCATGGATTGGCGCATGCTCATGCGCCGTTGCCCGTCGCGCTCCTTCACGATTGTCGGCGATGTGGCGCAGACTGCGGCACTGGGCGGCACTCGGCGCTGGCGTGACACGATGGATCCGCTATTCGGTGCGGGGCGCTGGGACTTGGACGAATTGACCATCAATTACCGCAACCCGCAGGAAGTGTCGAACATAGCCAGCACGTTCGCGCATCGCCAGGGTCTGTATATCTCCACGGTGAACGCGGTGCGGGCGCTGCCTAATTCAGTCGTACGGATTAGCGTCACCGACCCGGGCTTGCTCAACGAGACGGTGGCACATCATACGCTCGACCTGGTGTCCAGCTTCGTTGGTGATGATGGCACTGGCCGTATCGCGATCATTGCCCCTAACGACCGCCTCGCCGTGCTGCGCGCCACAGTCTATGAATTAATGCGCCGGCACTTGGCGCTTGACCGCTTCGCCAAACTCGCGGCCCAGCATTCGTGGGACGAACAGGTTACAATCTGCGACACCGAAATGGTGAAAGGCTTGGAATATGATGCGGTAATCGTTGTGCAACCCGCAGAAATCGAAGCACAAGCCCCTTCGCGACTCGTGGCGGCTTCAGATCTGTATGTGGCGATGACCCGGCCAACTCAGCGTCTGCTCATTGTGCGGACGCGCGACGACGAAGACCAGCTCCCGCTCTAAACTGAAGGCTATGCCTAAAGCACTACTGTTGGAAAACATTCACCCCTTCGCCGCGCAATCATTGCGCGAGCATGGCTTCCAAGTCGAGACTAGGCCCGGCGCCTTGGGTGAGGACGAGCTGATCGAGGCGCTTGATGGCGTCGACCTGCTTGGCATCCGATCGAAAACGACTGTCAGCGCCAAAGTCATGGCCGCCCGGCCGACGCTTACCGCGGTCGGTTGCTTCTGCATCGGCACCAATCAGGTTGATCTCGGCTTCGCCGGGGCGCACGGCATCGCCGTGTTCAATGCGCCCTATTCCAACACGCGCTCAGTCGTCGAATTGGTGATTTGCGACATCATCTGCCTCATGCGCCGCATCCCCGCGCATACGCATCACATGCGCCACGGGCTGTGGGATAAGTCAGCCACGGGCTCGCACGAGGTGAGGGGCAAAACCCTGGGCATCGTTGGATACGGCAATATTGGATCGCAGCTATCCGTCGTGGCAGAAGCGCTGGGCATGCGTGTGGTCTTTTACGACGTGGAGGAGAAACTTGCCATGGGCAACGCGCAACGCATGCCCAGCCTTCAATCGTTGCTGGAGATATCCGATGCCGTAACTATCCACGTCGATGGACGCAAGGCGAACACGGGCTTCTTCGGCGAAGACCAATTCTCGCACATGAAGCAGGACGCAATCTTCATGAACATCTCCCGCGGCTTTGTTGTCGACCTCGGTGCGCTCAAAGAGCATCTAGACTCAGGACATCTTGCCGGCGCGGCCATCGACGTGTTTCCCGTAGAGCCCAAAAAGAGCGGAGACCCTTTCATCACTTCGCTTGCCGAAGAGGACAATATGATCCTCACCCCCCATATCGGCGGCTCCACCCTCGAAGCCCAAGAGGCCATCGGGCATTTCGTCACGCAGCGCCTTGTAGATTATTGGAGCCAGGGCTCTACGATGCTTTCGGTGAATCTGCCCCAGATAACGTTGAAACCTTGCGTATCGGGAGCTCGGATCGCTCATTTGCACGCCAACATGCCGGGCAAGCTGGCAGACGTCAACCAGATACTGAGCAGAGCGGATATCAACGTCACCGCCCAGTCCCTCGGTACACAGGGCGAGCTGGGCTATGTGGTCACTGATGTGTCAGCACGGCCAGACGAGGCCTCGCTCGAGGAGCTGCGCCGCATCACCGGCACAATCCGGATGCGGGTCATCGGTTGAGCTGATGCAGCAATAGTGCATGCCACACAACTCCGTACCGCAGCCGAAAGCGTTCAAGAAGAGCGTTTATCGCGCCTGAGCTCACCGATGGCACTTTCGAAATCATCGAGCCCCTCGAAGTTCTGATATACACTGGCAAACCTCAGATAGGCGACTTCATCCAGCTCACGCAAAGGACCGAGGATCGCCCTGCCTACCTGATCCGATTTAATCTGGGCTAAGCCACGCGAACGCAGATCCTCTTCGACCTTCTGCCCGAGCAGTTTAAGATCATCCTCATTGATAGGCCGGCCTTGGCACGCTTTGCGTACCCCCGCGATAACCTTCTCGCGCTCGAAAGGCTCAACGTTGCCGGAACGTTTGAGCACCAGCAGCATTGTGGTCTCCACTGTGGTAAAACGCCGCCCGCATTTTGGGCATTCTCTCCTGCGACGGATGGAGTGGCCGTCCTCATTGAGGCGCGTATCGACGACTTTAGTATCGGAATTCTGGCAAAACGGGCAGTGCATGACCATAAGAATAGCCGGAACTCGACGCTGTCGGGCAGTCACCGGGGTTTCTCACGAACTCACTACAAGCCAGGCATAGCAAGCCGGCTTATTGACGATGTTGCGCTGCTCAACCGTGTTTCACCGTGCAGGGACGAGCAGGTTTTGGCCCGGCTGCAAGCTGGACGACTCTAAATTGTTTAGCGTCTTGAGCTCCTGCACCATATTCGCGACATTGCCATTCTCGGGCGTGATGCTACGCGCATACGACCACAGCGTATCTCCTGGACGAACTGTATAGTTCACAACCTCCACCGCTCCCGTCGCCGACTGCGCCTCCTGCGAAGGGACGAGAACACTCCACCCCATCCACACTATCGACAGCGTCATCAGTGCCGCCGCTAGCTTGCGCAGCATATTCGTTTTCGTGCGCGAATGGGCGACGCCTTTCCATAATGTCTTCCTTCGAGCACCATTGCCGTATTTCATAGTTGCATATGTTGTTGCTGTAGCCATAATCTCCAGCGCTCCTTACACATATCCTCGTGTGCACGTGCCGACGGCATCACACCGTGTCCGCACCATGCTCATTGCATTGTTCGCATTGTTCGTTGAGTGGTCATTGCCTTAGGACAAATACCCATGCACACCAGTATCGAACGTTTGTTCTATCGAACATATGTTTGAGTATCGCACACATGTTCGATCAGCACAAGTCACTTTTCGAACATCTGTTTGATTTCACACGATATCCACGTTATGCTAGGGATATACGACGCGAAAAGGAGCCCCTATGAGCAAGATCCCCTTCGATCCCCGACGCACACGCCAGCAGGCTATGGCCGACGGCGCTGTCGGGGCGAGCGATGCGGAAGGATTTAACGCGCTGACTGAACGGCAGCGCAAAGTCCTCGATGCTATACGCTCTCACGTCGCCAAACGCGGATTTGCCCCCTCCTTCCGTGAGATCGGCGAATCCGCAGGTCTCAAAAGCCCCTCTTCGGTTAAGCATCAGCTGCAAGTTCTCGCTGACAAAGGCTTCATCCGCATGAGCGCGAACAAAGGGCGCGCCATAGAACTGGTAGAGGAATCGGACGGCGATCTCAAGGCGACTGCGACGATTCTGCCCTTCACCGGCTCAATGCCTCACGATGAAGAGTCAATCATCGAATCGAGCGATGTGCCTTTGGTAGGCCGCATTGCCGCAGGCGTGCCGATCACCGCAGAACAACATGTTGACGATGTAATGCGGCTACCTGAGAGGCTTACCGGCACCGGCAACCTCTTCATGCTGGAAGTCCATGGCGATTCGATGGTTGACGCTGCGATCTGCGACGGCGATTTCGTCGTAGTGCGTGAGCAGCACTCCGCCGTCAATGGCGATATCGTCGCAGCTTTGCTCGACGACGAGGCGACTGTGAAAACATATCGCAATGACAAAGGGCATGTGTGGCTGATGCCGCACAACCCCGCCTACTCCCCCATCGACGGCACACATGCCACGATCATGGGCAAGGTCGTCACGGTGCTGCGCAAGCTCTGAACAGGACAAGCTTTGTTTGACGGGCATTGAAATGGGCGCCGTCTGCACACAGCGCCCATCGGTGACAGCATCAGCTCCCAAATCGGGAAGATGCTCATGTCTTCAGTTATGCAAATCCTGGGCCGAGTCCGAGGAATATCCTTCTGGCTCGAGTTGGAAGGTCGTGTGCGGGATGGACACCGCGAAATGCTCACGCAAGCACAGCTGGAGCTGATCGAGCACAGCCCCAGCCTGCTCCATGGTCAGCCCGCGATCCACCACGACATGGGCCATGAGTATCGGCATGCCCGTTGATACGGTGCTGGCATGCACATCATGCACAGCTATCACATGAGGCACCCGCTCCATATGCTCACGTACCCGCTCGAGATCTAACCCCTTCGGCGTCTCTTCGAGCAGCACAGCCACCGCTTTGCGAAGCAACCCTATCGCCCTGGGAATCATGACGATCGCAATAAGGCCGCCAGCAACAGCATCGAAGCCGTCCCATCCCGTACCCATCATAACGATCGCGGAAATCACAACAGCCACTGAGCCCATGGCATCGTTCATAACCTCAAGGAAAGCAGCGCGCATGTTCATGTTGTCATGAGACTGGGCGAACAGAATCGCGATCGATCCAAGATTGGCAGCGAGCCCCAGTATGCCGAAGGCGAGCAACAGCCCAACATCACGCACACCATCGTCCGCAGTGCCGAACAGGCGTGTGCCTGATTCGACCAGTGCATACAGGCCGACTGTCAGCAGGGCGAGCGCCCCGGCTGCAGCAGTGATCACTTCAAGCCTAGCCCAGCCCCACGTTCGCCGATTGCTGGGCTTGCGCCGCATTAGCACAGCGGTGATCGTGGACGCGGCGAGCACTGCGATATCAGTGAGCATATGTCCAGCGTCGACGAGCAGCACCAGCGAACCCGTGATGATGGCTCCGGCAACTTCAGCAATGAAAATCGTTCCGGTTAACGCTAACGTCAGCATCAGCACATGCTGATGACTGCGGCTTTGCGCCGCGCGACCCTCAGCTAAAGCGTCGCGCGGCGATTCAGAATACTGCATCATATGCCATGCGGTGACTCAGAAGCCGAAACGCGCCGAGGTTTCACGCAACGTATCGGCAGATCGCTTGAGCGCTGCCAGCTCTTTGTCGGAGACCGGCGTGTTGATCCGAGAGTTGATGCCAGAGCGGTTGAGCAACGTTGGCACAGACATGCACACGCCGGAGATGCCATGGAAATCGTCGAGATACGACGAAACCGGCAGAATGCGATTGGTATCGTTCAGAATCGCTTCGACGATATCGACACCGGACATGGCAATCGCGTAGTTCGTGGAGCCTTTGCCGTTGATAATCCGGTAAGCAGCGTTCTTGACTTCTTGATGGATATTTTCGCGCATAGCAGCGTCGAGTGGCTCGTGGCCAGGCAATGCCTTCCAATCACACATCGGCACGCCGCCGATCGTCGCAGAAGCCCACAGCGGCACCTCGGAGTCGCCGTGCTCGCCAGCGATATACGCGTGCACATTCTTCACGTTCACGCCTGTTTGGTCGGCGATGAGGTACCGCAGCCGAGCAGAGTCGAGATTGGTACCTGAGCCAAACATCTGATTGGCCTTCATACCCGAAAGCTCCATCGAGACGCGGGTGACGATGTCCACCGGATTGGTGATGAGCATGTAGATGGCGTTGGGCGCCACATTGATGACGTTGGGAATGATTGACTTCATGATGCCAATCGTCGCATCGGCCAGGTCAAGCCTAGTCTGCCCAGGCTTCTGCCGGGCGCCAGCGGTGATCACGACCATATCGGCATCGCGGCAAATCTCGACGTCATCCGATCCGTCGATGGTAACGGAAGGATAGAAACTGGAACCGTGCTGCATATCGAGCACTTCAGCCTCGACACGCTCCCTAGAGATATCCTCGAGAACGATTTCACGGGCGACGCCGCGCTGTGCGGCGGCGAACGCCAAGGTCGAGCCTACGGCGCCTGCTCCGATGATCGCAAGCTTCGTCGGTTTGTTGGTAGATTGAGCCATGTTCTTCGAACCTCTCTTTATCCGGTGCGACCATGGGCGTCGCACCGCGTCCTACATCACTTCACTGTATCTGCACTCTATGACGTTTACACCGCTGCTGACGGCCTATCCGGGCAGTGTAAACCGCAGCATTAATACGCGGAAAACGGCGTGATATCAGGATTTATACACGGCTTATTCAATGGAGGCGTCGACCAGCTGAGAGGCCAATCGACTATCGACGCGCGCCACAATGCGAACGCCGTCATCTCGGTACTCGCTTTCCTCCAGTTTGCCGTATTCCCTGATGCGCGACAGCAGCGAACCCTGTGCGTACGGCAGCACCGCCTGGACACGCACGTCGGGCACAGGAAGCCGCTCTTCGATCTCGTCGCGCAGCGCATCGACGCCCTCGCCGCTAAGCGATGAGACGATATGTGCCTGTGGATAGAGCGAGGCTAAGCGCGAACGCGTCGCGTCGTCGATGCGGTCGGCCTTGTTGAACACCAGAACGCGCGGGATGTCTTGTGCGCCTTTGATATCTGCCAGCACCTCGTTCACCGCGTCGATCTGCGCTAGCGGGTCACCATACGAGGCATCAACTACATGGGCGATGAGATCGGATTGCGCCACCTCTTCCAGTGTCGATTTAAAGGCCTCGACCAGCTGTGTCGGCAGCCGGCGCACAAAGCCGACAGTATCGACATAGGCGTACGCGCGCCCGTCCTTAGCTCGAGCGGAACGTACAGCGGTGTCAAGCGTGGCGAACAACGCGTTCTCCACCAACTCATTTGAGCCGGTCAAACGGTTGGTCAGCGACGATTTGCCGGCATTGGTATAGCCGACTACCGCGATCGTCGGCAATCCGTAGCGCCGCCGGGAACCGCGCTTGACCTCGCGAGCCGGAGCCATCCGCGCGATCTGGCGACGTAATCGGGCAATCCTTGTTCGGATCACACGCCGATCAAGTTCAATTTGCGTCTCTCCCGGCCCTCGCGAGCCGATGCCGCCATCAGCTCCCGCTGCCTGGCCGCCTGCCTGCCGAGACAGTGCCGCGCCCCAGCCTCGTAGCCTGGGCAGCATGTATTGCAGCTGCGCCAGCTCCACCTGCGCCTTGCCTTCGCGGCTTGTGGCATGCTGCGCGAAAATATCGAGGATCACCGCTGTTCTGTCGACCACTTTGACCTTGGCGACATCTTCCAGCGCGCGCCGCTGGCTTGGTGCCAAATCGTCGTCGACAATGATCGTGTCCGCCTCATGCTGAGCCACGATTCGCGCAAGCTCCTTGGCTTTGCCCGAACCGATGTAAGTCGCCGCATCAGGCTTGATTCGGTGCTGCAGCATGCCGTCGCACACCTCGGCGCCGGCGGTGTGCGCCAGCTCTGCAAGCTCCCTGAGCGATTCTTCCGCCTGCGCTTGTGTGCCAGTCGCACTCGACCATACGCCGACGAGTACAACGCGTTCGAGCCGAATCTTGCGGTATTCTACTTCGCTGACGTCTTCAAGCTCGCCCAGACCCGCCACATGCTTCAGCGCATTGCGCGATTCACGCTCGGCCCATTCTTCGCCGCCCTGGTCGGCATCTGTAATATCATAGGATCTGTCAAGCAGAACCTCGCAACGGTCGGCAAGCACGCCGGTGGCCGTATTTACGTCGTTGTCGCTTCTGAACTGTTGTGTGGACTGTTGGGTCAATGACACCTCTCACTTTGGAACTACAGTCTTCTATTATCATCATTCTGGACGACAACAATGCGACGCAAGGCACGGCTGAGCCGTGGGCGAACCAAAGAGACGAGGGAAACTATGAGCGTTAAGGATCCGCAAGCTAAGGATTCGCAAGGCCTTGCTCGCACAGGTACAGGCTCCCAGACGGTGAAACAGGAGAAACAGACGGCTCGCCAGGAGCAGTATTTCACTGCTTCACCGAATTCGCCCGATGCGCGTCGCACCATTCATGTCCAGCTGGCCGGGCGTGAAGTGGCCGCCGAGGTCTCGCACGGCGTATTCTCTGGCAATCGACTCGACTTGGGCACTTCGGTGCTGTTGCGGCGCGCACCTGCGCCGCCTGAGCACGGCGATCTGCTCGACTTAGGTTGCGGCTGGGGGCCGATCGCGCTGACGCTGGGCCTGCGTTCCCCGGCAGCAAGGATCTGGGCTGTGGACGTCAATCGACGCGCGCTGGAGCTGACGCGCAGCAACGCTGTCAGCCAGCGGCTGGCCAATATCCACGCCGTAGAGCCCGCCGATGTCCCCACCGACGTGCGATTCGACGCGATCTGGTCCAATCCCCCCATCCGCGTGGGCAAGGAGGCGTTGCACGATATGCTCGTGCGCTGGATACCGCGGCTCTCAGACCACGGCGCTGCTTATTTGGTGGTGCAGCGCAACCTCGGTGCGGATTCGTTGGTTCCTTGGCTGTCCGAAGAGCTGGGCGAGGGGTATGCCGTATCAAAATACGCCAGTGCGAAAGGCTATCGCGTGATCGAGGTAATACGTCAGGCATGAAATACGAGTATCCGCAAGAACTGCCGGTCAGCGCCGCCCACGACGAGATCGCCGCGGCAGTCACTTCGTCGCAGGTCGTGATCGTCTCGGGTCAGACCGGTTCGGGAAAGACCACGCAAATTCCCAAGATCCTGTTGGAAATGGGCCGCGGCACACACGGCCACCAAATCGTGCATACGCAGCCGCGCCGCATCGCTGCTCGTACGGTCGCTGAACGTCTCGCCTCGGAGATGGGCGTGCGATTGGGCGACGAAATCGGCTATCAAGTGCGTTTCACGGACGCCAGTTCGCCTAAGACTCGTCTGCGCATCGTCACCGACGGCATCCTACTCGCGCAGATCCAACGTGATCCGCGACTGAGCCAATACGACACAATCATCATCGACGAGGCACACGAACGCAGCCTAAACATTGATTTTCTTCTCGGATACCTGACCGCCTTGCTTCCCCAGCGGCGCGATTTGAAGCTCGTCATCACCTCAGCGACCATCGATTCGGTGAAGTTCCAGCATCATTTCGAGCATGCGCTACACCGGCCGGTTCCTGTCATCGAGGTGTCGGGGCGCACCTACCCTGTGCAGATTGTTTACGAGCCGCTGGGCTCCGCGCCATCACTGATGCGTTATGTCCCTGGTTTCGAACATCGAGACGGCAACGATACGGCCGACACCACGCCCCACTCGGGGCGCGCCGCAGACGCCGATATGGCCATGGCCGTGGCCCAAGCATGCGCCGAGCTGGTGATCCACGCCAGCCACGAGCGCGGGGCCAAAGACATTCTGGTCTTTGCTTCAGGCGAGCACGATATCCACGAGTTTGAAACCGCATTGCGCCGTCATTTCGGCCCCCGGGCAGTTGATATGCGTCGGAGCGATGCTATCGAGATCATGCCGCTGTTCGCACGGCTGTCGTCAAAAGAGCAGCACAAAGTCTTCGAGGCACATGCGCACCAACGCATCGTCATCGCCACGAACGTGGCCGAGACCTCGCTCACCGTGCCCGGAATCCGCTACGTCGTCGACCCGGGAACCGCTAGGATCTCGCGCTATTCCAAATCCGCGAAAGTGCAACGACTGCCCATCGAGCCGATTTCGCAAGCCAGCGCCGATCAGCGATCGGGCCGTTGCGGACGTGTGGCGGACGGCATCGCGATACGCCTGTACTCACAGGACGACTACGAAACCAGGCCGCGATTCACCGAACCGGAGATACTGCGCACCTCGCTTGGCGCCGTAGTGCTGCATATGCTCTCGGTCGGAGTGGCGAAAAGCGCCGAAGACATCACACGATTCGGCTTCATCGACCCGCCGGATGTCAAGGCGGTATCTGACGGCTTCAACGAGCTTACCGAGCTCAGGGCGGTCGAGCGCAGGCATGGCGAAATGACGCTAACGCGTATTGGTCGGCAGCTGGCTCGCATCCCCATCGATATTCGTCTGGGACGCATGATAATCGAAGCCGCGCGTACAACTACGCCGAACACGCTGGCGGCTGTGCTGATCATTGTGGCCTTCCTGAGCCTGCAGGATCCGCGCGAACGGCCTGATGAGGCGCGTGAAGAGGCCGACCGCATTCACAATCGCTATGCTGACGCATCCAGCGATTTCCTGACCGCCCTGAATCTGTGGGACCGGGTGTTCCAAGCAGACGGCGAACCCGGCAATGGAGCGCTGCGCCGCTTGTGCAAAACCGAGTACCTCAATTTTTTGCGGCTCAAGCAGTGGCGCGATCTCGTCGCACAGCTGGGCGATATGTGCCGCGAACTGAAGTTCACTGTCGGTGAGCCGCAGCCGTTGTCTCGCCCGGCACCTGACATCCGTCAGCTGCCGCTCAGCCAGCAGGCCGCTCATAGTCTGTGCTGCGCATGGGATGGACAGGGCGTGCACACCGCTATGCTCGCCGGACTGCTCTCGATGATCGGCATGCAGCAGATCCGTGAACCCAAAGCCTCGCAATTCGCCGGGCTCAAGGGCGCGGCAAAGGCACGGGCGATGAAGCGTGCGACGAAACAATCACATAACGACTATCAAGGTGCGCGCGGCACACGTTTCGCCCTCTTCCCTGCTTCCGCCGTCGCTAAAACAACGCCGCCGTGGGTCATGAGCACTGAGCTTGTAGAAACTTCCCGCTTGTGGGCCCGATATTGCGCCGCCATCGATCCATCGTGGGCGGAGTCACTGGCCGGAAGCCTGACGCGAACCACCTATGCGCAGCCGCACTGGTCAGCTTCCCGGGGCTCAGCGGTCGCTAAAGCCAAGGTCTTGCTCTACGGGCTGCCGATTATCCAGGACCGCACCGTGCAATGGGGGCGGATCAATCCGGTCGAGGCGCGCGATTTTCTGATTCGCCAGGGCTTAGTCGAGGGCGACATCCAGCAGCGGTTCTCCTACGACGACTTTGTGACCCGCAACCTCGATGTGCTGCATGACGCTGCCGAAGACACCAGCCGCACCCGGCAGACGGCCGCCAGCGTGAGTCAGGAGGATCTTTACGACTTCTACAACACGGTGATTCCCTCCGACATCACCTCGCTCGCCGATTTGGCGAAATGGTGGAAGCGAGAGCACGACAAACATCGCGACCTGCTGGATTTCGACCCCGATGCAGTTGAGCGGCTGCAGACCGGCGATAGCGTAAGCCTAGATGACTATCCCGATCGCTGGCATGCACTGGGCACAGACAACACGGCGCTGGACTTGAAACTGAGCTACGTATACAACCCGCACGACCCAGCCGACGGGGTGAGCGTACATATTCCCATTGCTATGCTGTCCAGGCTGCGCCCTGAGCAGTTCACTTGGAATGTGCCCGGCCTGTTGGACGAACTCATCGTGGCGATGATCAAATCGCTGCCCAAGGCCCTGCGCGTACAATTCGTGCCAGCTCCTGATACCGCGCGTGCGATTCGAGCCTATATCGACGAGCATTACTGCGAGCTACCAGGATCAGGCGCCGACGGCCGACCGAATATTGCGCCGGAGAACGAGCAAACCGGCATGACGAGCTGGCCTGATTTTACGCATGTGTTCACCGAAGCCGCGATCCGCGTGGTCGGCGCGCAAATTCATCCACAGGTCTTCGAGGGCGATCAGTGGTCGAAATTGCCACCGTACCTGCGTATGAATTTCATCATCGAAAAATCGAATCCCGCAGTCCCCCGCAGTAGCCATGGCCCAAAGCACGTCCGCATGGGCGAAGCGACGACCGTACTGGGTTCGGGACGCTCGCTGGTCGAACTACAGCGCCATTTTGCCTTGCAAGCCGAGGCTTCGGCACGGCAGGTTGTGCGCGGCAAAGCCGCCTCTGCCGGCGCTCAGGGCAAGCTGGTCGAGCAGGCGAATCTGCTGCATAAGGCCGGCGCCACCACGCAATCACGCGCGACGATGCTCTGGCAAGGGGCGTTGAACAAGTTGCAGCTTCCCAGCGAACGCATCTCCTCGCGCTGGCTGGGGAACGAGGCGCTAATGCTGGCTGCAGCGCCGTACAATTCGACCAAGGCGCTGGCTGAGGACTTGCAATTGGCTGCCGTCAAGCGACTGCTGCCCGACATCGACCAGCTAACTGACGACGACGCTCTAGCACAGGCTGTGGCCGGCGTCGAGCAGGTGTACGAGGACACAGTCTATGCGGTGGCGCGCGATGTGATCGCGATCCTGAAACGTTACGCCGAGGTTGACAAGGCGGTGTCCGGGCCGGCCGATCTGCCGATGCTCTCCGTGCTGCAATCAGTGCGCGAGCATATTGCGGCACTGGTGTGCAGGGGCTTCATTGGTGCCGCGCCCCCGGATGCGCTGGGCTCCATCGAACGTTATCTGCACGGCGATATCCTGCGTCTGAACAAGGCGAAAAGTGATAAAAATCGAGATGTGCGCTGGGCCTGGCAGGCCGACGAGGCCCGCCAGATCGTCGAACGTTTCCACACGAAGGTAAAAACCGAGCCTGCAGGGCCGCGACACGAAACGCTGGACAAACGCTATAGCGCCGCACGCTGGCTGCTCGAGGAGTTCTACATCTCCCTGTGGGCGCAAGAGCTTGGCACCGCAAAGCCCGTCAGCCTGCAACGCATTAGGAAGGCGCTGGAAGACTAGCCGGCTGCAGGCACCAAACGGCCTAAAGCTTGGGCAGGAACTTCTCCAGCTCGTAGGTCGTGACCTGGCGGCGGTAGTCCTCCCATTCACTGCGCTTGTTGCGCAGGAAGTACTCGAATGCATGCTCGCCCAATACCCCAGGCACGAAATCGGATTTCTCCATGATCTTCAGCGCCTCGTCAAGCGATTCCGGCAACGGCTGGATGCCCATCGCCTTGCGTTCAGCGTCGGTGAGGTCCCAGACAGCGTCACTGGTCGGCTCGGCGAGCTGCATCTGCTGCTCGACGCCGTCGAGCCCGGCTGCAAGCAGCACAGAATATGCCAGATATGGGTTGGCGACCGGGTCGAGCGCGCGGAACTCCATGCGTGCTGAGTTGCCCTTGCCCGGCTTGTATTGTGGCACGCGCAACAGCGCGGAACGATTGTTATGTCCCCAACACACGTAGCTCGGGGCTTCATTGCCACCCCACAGGCGCTTGTATGAATTGACGTACTGATCGGTCACCGCGCAGATCTCGGCGGCATGATACAGAATGCCGGCGGCGAACTGCCGTGCGATCAGCGACATATTGAATTCCTGGCCCGCCTCGTAGAAGGCGTTTGCGTCGCCCTCAAACAGGCTCAGATGCGTGTGCATGCCCGATCCTGGCTGATCGGTGAGCGGCTTGGGCATGAAGCTGGCGTGAATGCCGCGCTCAAGTCCGATCTCCTTGATCACGGTGCGGAAGGTCATGATGTTGTCGGCCGTGGTCAGTGCATCGGCGTACCGCAGGTCGATCTCGTTCTGGCCGGGACCGCCCTCATGATGCGAGTATTCGACCGAGATGCCCATCTGCTCGAGCATATTGACGGCGGCGCGCCGGAAGTCCATCCCCGGACTGCGCGGCACGTGATCGAAGTACCCGCCTTCATCGATCGGCGTGGGTGCCTTGGACCAGTCATCCTGCTGCTCGAAAAGGTAAAACTCGATCTCCGGATGCACGTAGAAGGTGAAGCCCTTCTCTTTGGCCTTGGACAGCGTCGTTTTGAGCACGTGGCGCGGGTCTCCTAGCGACGGCTCGCCGTCTGGCGTGAGAATGTCACAGAACATGCGCGCCGTACCCTGCGGCCCATCACGCCACGGCAGAATCTGGAAGGTCGAAGGGTCAGGGCTTACGATCATGTCATCCTCCGACACGCGCGTCATGCCCTCAATCGCCGAACCGTCGAATCCCAAGCCCTCTTCGAAGGCTGCTTCCAACTCGGCGGGGGCGATGGCCACGGACTTCAACGTCCCCAGCACATCGGTGAACCATAACCGTATGAAGCGTACGTCGCGTTCCTCGACCGTGCGCAACGCGAATTCTTGCTGTTTATCCATAAGGCACATGCTCCCATGCATTTATTTCGGCGACTCGACATATGCCGTGTCGTGTCGCCGACCTGCTTACCTTCCTCAGGCTCGTCTGCTCATGATTGTCTGCTCATGCCCCGACGATACCGGCTTGCGACACCGTTCGCAAGGCTTGTTGCAGGCTGAAGGCGCGCGCATACAACGATTTGCCCAGAATCGCGCTGTCTACCCCAAAGGGTTCCAATTCGCCTATCGCGCGCAGATCATCCAACGACGATATGCCGCCCGAAGCGGTGACATTGGCGCCTGTGCGTTGTGCGACCTCCCGCAGCAGCTCGAGATTCGGCCCGCCCATCATGCCGTCGCGCGTCACGTCAGTGACCACATAGCGTATGCAACCGGCGGCATCGAGCATGTCCATGGTCTCGAACAAATCGCCGCCCTCGTTGACCCAGCCGCGGGCAGCCAATACATGGCCGCGCACATCCAGCCCGACAGCCACTTTCTCACCGTACTCGCCGATGGCACGCTTAGTCCATTCGGGGTTTTCGAGCGCCGCAGTGCCGATGTTGACCCGGGCTACGCCTGCGTCAAGCGCAGCTTGAAGGCTCTCGTCGTCACGCACGCCGCCGCTCATCTCGATGTTGACCTTGTCTCCGAGTTCAGCGACGATCGTACGCAGCTGGACGCGGTTGTCGCCTGTGCCGAAAGCAGCGTCCAAATCTACCAGGTGGATCCACGAGGCACCGGCCTCAACCCATGCACGGGCAGCATCAAGAGGGCTGCCGTAGTCGGTTTCGGACCCGGACTCGCCTTGCCGCAGCCGCACGGCCTTGCCCTCACGCACATCGACGGCGGGGAGAAGCGTCAGCATATCGTTGTCCTTTCTCGCAGATTGCCTGCACGGTATTCTAGAAGTGTTATTGGCACAGTGTTATCTTCGCAACATTTCAGAAGGACGAAACCCAATTGCGCAGCAGCTGGGCTCCTGCCTCGGCGGATTTTTCAGGGTGGAACTGGGTGGCTGACAAGGCCCCACGCTCGTAAGCCGCCACGAACTTCGTTTGCCCATATTGGCACCAGGTAACATGCTGCGGTTGGCCGCCGAAATCGATCTGCAGCGGCGAGCCATCGATCGGCGCCGCCAGCGTAGCGGCATACGAATGCACGAAGTAGAAGCGCTCGCCTTCTACACCTTGCAGAAGCGTCGTTTCTGCAGGCGTTTCAACGGTGTTCCAGCCCATATGCGGAATAACATCGGCCTGGATGCGCTCCACGGAGCCGCCGATCAGACCCAGCCCCTGTGCTTCGGCGCCATTCTCATTGCCGCGCTGGAACAGGATCTGCTGGCCGACGCAGATGCCGAGAACCGGTCGTCCCGCCCGCAGCCGGTCATAGATAATGCGGTCTCCCCCGACCTGCTTAAGTCCTTCCATACACGCAGCGAACGCGCCCACGCCCGGCACCACGAGCCCATCAGCCTCTAGGGCTTGGCGATGATCGGAGGTCAGGGTCGCATCGACCCCGATATTGGCCAGAGCGCGCAGCATCGAACGCACGTTGCCAAATCCATAATCGAATACCACGGCCGTCGTCATGAAGTTCTCCTTGTCGTTCTCCTGCGATGATATCGCAGCGCCTGGCGTTCGTATCTTGCGTTCGCTGGGAATTTACCGAGTGTTTGGAAAAAGAAGTGTTCGCGATAACCCGTATGGCTGCAATGAAATAGCGCGCCCGGAATGGTGCACTCACCGGCCCCGCCGCCAGTCGATTCGATTATTGGACGCTCGAACCGCTGCGGCCGAAACGCGTGTGGTCGGCGATCACTGTCATCGCCTGATCGCGGCTCAACGCTGCCGAATCGATGCTGTGCAGCCCTTGGACGCGCAAGTCGTCCAAGCTGGCGATTCCCAGCATGAGGTCTTCAACGAATCCTGGTGTGGAGGCGAAGAGAATGGGCGGCGCGAAGGTCTGCCCGGCCTCGCCGTGCAAGTAGAGCGTCGATTCGAGCTTGTCTGCACGGTTCACGGCCAGTACGGCAGCCATGCCCGAGACGACTGTAGTGAGGTCTTTGGCTGCCGCCTCAGGCGCATCACCATCGAGATTGCGCAACACGGCTACTGCACCCTGTTCGGAGCCTATGCAATCAGCCGCGATGTCGGCAAGCTGGCAGAATGCCGCGAGCAGCTGAGCCGATGCGAGCCGGGTAATGAGCGCGGCGATTTTCGCCTTATCGCCGACCAGTCCCCTGAGCTCCTCGTCAAAGTCGTCGCCAGCCGGCATGTCAGTGCCCTGCTCAGCATCCTCATCAACGCCGTCATGAGCATCCTGGCCGATGCCATCACTGTCATTGGGCGATTGTGGCTGTCCAGACTCCTGTCCGTCGAATTCCTTTTCGAATCCTTCCAGCGCAGCCTGAAGCTCCTCGTCACTGAAATACGCGCCATCCCCGGAATCCCCCGGCGAGGCGTCGCCGTCATCTCTCGTGCCCTCATCAGCCATCACAACGCCCCCTTCGTGCTGGGAATGCCTGTTACCCGCGAATCAGGCTCGACAGCGAAGCGCAGGGCGCGAGCCAGCGCTTTGAACTCCGCCTCAGCGATATGATGCGGATCCCGCCCGGCGATAAGCTGCATATGCAGGCAGATACCGGCGTGAAAAGCGATCGATTCCATGACGTGACGCACCAATGCCCCGGTGAAATGCCCGCCGATCAAAGCGAATTCGAAGCCTTGCGGCTCACCGGTGCACACGGCGTACGGGCGGCCCGAGATATCGATGACCGCTTTGGCCAGCGCCTCGTCGAGCGGCACTGTGGCGTCGGCGAAGCGCCGGATGCCGCGCTTGTCGCCCAACGCCTGCTTGAGCGCCTCGCCGAAGACGATCGCCGTGTCCTCCACCGTGTGATGCACGTCGATATCGGTGTCGCCAGAGGCTTTGATGTGCAGGTCGATCAGCGAATGCTTGCTCAGCGCCGTCATCATATGGTTGAAGAACGGCACGGAGGTGTCGATATCGCTCGCGCCGGTGCCGTCAAGGTCGAGGCTGAGCTCGACGTTGGATTCACTGGTCTTTCTGACGATGCTGGCCGTACGTGCCATATTCTTGATCCTCCTGTTCGAAGCCTGCCATTCGCAGTCTACCGCGTTCACCCACCGATTTATATGTACCGGCCCACGCTGCGACGCAAGCACACAGACCTGTCGACTGCCTGTTCCAGTGATTGCGCTCCGCCGCTACAGCTGCCCTACGATAGGCAGGACTTCGGCCAACGCCTCGCGGAATCGCGCCATCTCCTCGTCAGTACCCATGCACACACGTAGCCAGCCGTCCGGACCGACCACACGAATCAGAACACCACGTTTTAGCAGTTCGTCGAAAATGCTTCCACGGTTGTCGAAACAGCCGCCAAACAGCAGGAAATTCGATTCCGAAGGCGCGACTTTGACCGTTTGCCCCTTGTATTGCAATGTCGCAAGCCATTGTGCTGTCCGCTCACGGGTGTCGCGCAGATGCGCCACGCGCGCCAGCTGCTCATCAGTGTGGTCGAACGCGGCGAGCGCTGCCGCCTGCGTGACCGCAGAAAGATGATAAGGCATGCGCACAATGCGTACACAGTCGATAATGCCTCGGCAGGCCGCCAGATAGCCCACACGCGCGCCAGCGAAGGCAAAAGCCTTGCTCATCGTACGGCTCACTGCGAGGTTCTGATACTGATTTATCAGGATCGCCGCCGAGGCAAGGCCCGGATCGCGGAATTCGATGTACGCTTCGTCAACGACGACGATCGGGTGCACACCCTCATTCGCACCGGCGACTGGAGCCTGCTCGCAGGCCTCGAGAATACGCCTGAGATCGTCCATCGGCAGCGCCGTGCCAGTCGGATTGTTCGGGCTGGTGAGCACTACCATAGCAGGCTTGGTATCGTGGATCGCCACGAGCAACGCATCAACGTCAAGCGTAAAATCCGGGTTGCGGTGCGCCGTATGCCATGTGGTGAAGGTGTCGCGCGCATACTCGGGATACATCGAATAGGTCGGGTCAGCCCCTAAAGCGATCCGGCCCGGACCTCCGAAAGCCTGGAAGAGCTGGAGCATAATCTCGTTGGAGCCGTTCGCACCCCAAAGCTGCTCCACGGCTAGGTGAGCGTCGGATTCGCGCGACAGGTAGTCGCAGAACGCCTGCCGCAGCTCGATATGCTCACGGTCAGGGTAGCGATTGAGCGTCGACGCAATGGCCGCAATACGTTCAGTGATGGCCTTGACAACATCCGGGGCAGGTGGGTATGGGTTCTCGTTGACATTCAGGCATACCGGCACATCGAGCTGCGGAGCGCCATACGGCTCTTCCCCGATGAGGTCGTTGCGCAGCGGCAGCGACGCAGGAATGGTATTGCCTGTGGCCTCGGACGCGCTCATCGCAGCCCCGCCTCGCGCTCCTGGTCGTTCACTCTTGCCTTGTCATACGGGTCGTCGATAAAGCGGCTCAGCACGCATTCTCCGTGTGCGGGAAGATCCTCAGAAACCGCGAAGGCGTTGATGCGGGCAGCGAGCTCCTTGAGCCCCCGTTCGTCGTACTCGATGACCTCCACAGGCTTGAGGAACGTGTGCACGCCAAGACCTGAATCGAAGCGGGCGGTACCTCCGGTAGGCAGAACGTGGTTCGAGCCGGACATGTAATCGCCCAGCGGCACCGGCGAATACGGGCCGCAGAAGATGGCTCCGGCGTTCATAATGCGCGGTACGACGGCGTCCGGGTCAGCGGTCTGAATCTCTAGGTGTTCGGCCGCGTACGCGTTCGCAACAGCCACAGACTGTTCGAGGTCGTCGGTGAGAATGATGCCGGACTGCCGGCCCGTCAGTGATGTAGCCACGCGTTCGGCGTGCTCGGTGCGCGGCACCCGATAGTCGAGGTTCTTCTGCACAGCGGCGGCAAGTGCCTCGCTGTCGGTGATGAGCACGGATCCAGCGAGCTCGTCGTGCTCGGCCTGGCCGATCAGATCGGCGGCCACCCAGCTGGGATTGGCATCCTTGTCCGCAAGGATCGCAATTTCAGTCGGCCCAGCTACAGCATCGATGCCGACCATTCCGGAAACCATACTTTTGGCCGTGGCCACGAAGATATTGCCCGGACCGGTGATCTTGTCGACCGGATCGCACAGGATCTCGCCATCTTGAGGCTGCGATCCGCGAGCGCCGTACGCGAACATGGCGATCGCCTGCGCTCCGCCGACCGCATAGACTTCCTCGACTCCGAGAATCGCGCAAGTAGCCAAAATCGTCTTATCCGGCAGTCCCTCAGCACTGTCCCTGCTCGGTGGCGTCGCGATCGCGAGAGAGCGCACACCCGCGGTCTGGGCGGGCACCACATTCATGATAACCGAGCTGGGGTAGACAGCCTTGCCGCCCGGCACATACAGCCCGACACGCTCGATCGCAACCCAGCGTTCGCTCACGCGCGCACCCTCGGCTAAATCAGTATGGAAATCCTTGGGCACCTGCGAGGCACCGACTGCACGAGCACGGCGTACCGATTCCTCAATCGCCGCCCGCACCTCAGGATCGAGATCTTCGAGAGCATGCTGCATGGCCTCGCCTGGCACACGGAGGTTCTTGGGACGGATATGATCGAACTTCTCGCCGAAATCACGCAGGGCGGCGGCGCCTCTGGCCTTAACGTCGTCAAGGATCGGCCGAACCAGTTCACCGGCCTCTCTCGTGCCCATTTCGGCTCGTGGCATAGCTTCCAGCAGTTCGGCTCGAGTCAGGCGCCTGCCGCGCAGGTCGATGATTCGCATGGTGTTATCGCTCATACCACTCCATGGTAGCCACACCCCATGCACACAACGCATCGCGCGCCGCGCCCCATCCGCATCGTGAGATATCACCGTGAGATATATGGTGTGTCAGCTGGCGTCATTGCGATGCGGCACAAGATACCGGCTGCTATGCCGCCCGTCGCATCTCGCTGTCGTCTTCTTCGATCAGATAGTTCGGCCGGCCTTTGGTCTGGTTGAAGATCCTGGCGATATACTCACCCAGGACCCCCAGACTGAGCAATTGCATGCCGCCCAGCATCAGCACGACGACCATCGTCGAGGCGTAGCCGGGCACATCAATTCCGGTCGTTAGCGTTCTTACCGTAATGACGAGCGCATATGCGATGGAGATTAGCGAGATAACGCCGCCCAACCACGTGGCCGCACGCAGCGGCATTGTCGTGAAGCTAGTGATGCCGTCGAGCGCAAGCCTGACGAGCTTGCCAAAGCTCCATTTCGTCCGCCCAGCCACGCGTTCGTCGCGGTCGTAAACGAACTCGATCTTACGAAAACCTATCCAGCTGAACAATGCCTTTGAATTGCGTTCCGACTCGCCCAGCCGCTGCAGCGCCTGCACGCATTTTCGATCCAGCAGCCGGAAGTCGCCCGTGTCCTTCTGGATCTCCACATTGCTCACCGCCTGTAGTAGCGCATAATACGCATGCGAAGTCGCTGTTTTGAACCAGTGTTCGCCCTGCCGAGTGCGGCGCCTAGCATAGACGTCTTCGTACCCCTGCATCCACAGGTCGGCCATCTGCCCGATGCGTTCGGGCGGGTCTTGCAAATCTGCGTCGATAATGACCATGCCGTCTGTGTCCACATGTTCGATGCCCGCGAACATGGCCTGCTCCTTGCCGAAGTTGCGCGATAGGAAAATATAGTGCGCGTAGGGCCGCGTCTGCACGTACTCCCGGATAAGGCTCTGGCTGGAGTCCTTCGAGCCGTCGTCCACGAATAGGAAGGCATACGTTATCGGCCGCGTTTCATTGCAACGCAACGCCTCCAGCCGTGCGAACAGCGTGGGCAGCACATCGCCCTCATTCCAGCAAGGCACGAGCACGGTGAGCGTTCGCGCAGAACGCCTCATGGGATTATCGCAGCTCATAGACGACGACCTTCTGCTTGCTGAACGCCTGCTCACTCACGAGCCGGTAGCGTGGGTCGTCTAAGGGCGCACGGGTCGCCGTCCACGTGAGCACGATAACGGTGGGCGTGTCAAGCTGGCTGATATCACTAATTCTGGCCGGGCTGCCCCGCAAGGGGGCGAAGCCACCGTAGGGGCTGACATCCTTCTTGCCGAGAAACTTCATAGTGCAACCGTCGAAATAATATGAGCTTTCGACGTACAGGAACGCTTCGGTGGCAAGCACTGTAACATCGGGCGAGCAGTCGACCGCCGCGCGCTCCGCCCTCGATATGGGAACGCGCTGGCCGCCCGCATCTACATTGCCGTCGACAGCTACATGCGCCGTTGCGACGACATTGATGGCGACAATGCAGACATAGGCCATCAGTGCGACGAGCCTTTTGCGCGGATTTGCGTTCAGCAGCACAGCAGCGCACGCGACAGCGATCATCGCATAGAACGAAATGCTCACAAACGACGCATACCGAGGGATATACATAGGTGCTGCCCCCACGATCTGCCGGGTCGCGTCGACGAGGAAGAACACCGCAAGCGGCATAGCCAGCATCAAGAACAGCTCGACAGATGCGCGCCGGGCATGAACCAGCTCAGCCTCGCCGTTCCCTTGAGAACCGTCAGAATCGTTGGATTCCTTGGAATCGCGAGCCGCACAAGAATCGTCGATATCGCGCAATCGCACAACGAACCACGCGAACATCCCCAGTTCAGCAAAGCACAAGAACGTCTGAATGACGCCGATAGCGGCGCCTGAACGCCCCAGCACGAACAGGCTCAGGGTGTCGCTGAGCCCTGCAAGGCTCTCCCCTTGCCCGAGGTACGGGTTCAGAAATGGATTGAGCAGTTGCCTGATGGCCAACGGCAGATAGGGAATGTAGCACACGATCGCGAGCGGGTAGGCATACAGGCTTTTCCATGAGGCGCGGTGTCGCGCGGCATAATAGACCAGCACGGCGAGCTGGGAGATCCACACCATCGCAGTGACGAACAGCGTGTACATGCCCAGCGCCACCAGCACGGCATATGCGATCCACAGCCGTTGGCGTCGGGTGCGAAGCGCCCGCACAAACAGCAGCGTCGCCGTAACAACGATCAGACTAGCCAGGGAATACATACGGATCTCGTAGCCGAATCTCAGATGATATGGAGCGATGATCAGGAACGGGATGCTGGCCAGAGCGATACGTTCGGAGGCGAGCTGCCGGATCAACAGCAGCATAACGGCTGCGGCGAGCCCCGCGAATATCGAGCTCAACAAGCGCAGCATGGGCTCGCGCCATGCAAAGATCTCGCCCCACGCCTTGAGCAGGAGGTAATACAGCGGCGGATGCGCATCGACGGATGTCAGATGAATCAGCTCAAGCACCGGCCTACGGCTGATCATAATGGAATAGCCTTCATCGAACCATATTGAGACATTCCGACCGAGCGCCATGCTGAGCGCGCCCGAGGCGAGCGCCACTGCAGCGAATGCGGCGGTCATGCGCCAGCGGGAAGAAGAAGAAAGAGCAGACAACTCAAGCTTTATTCGTTTGATATCTGTCATCTCCGAACCTTTTCGCTCATTTATCTATAGTCATTTTGTATACCGTGTGTATTATATCGCATAATACACATACGTCATTATATGGCCACATCCTTTTGCGACAGCATGGTACATTCATATGTCGCGCTGCATTCGGCACCGCCTTCTTCGACATCAGTGCCACCGCGAAGAACAGCGCCTACTCCGCCTCGTTACGGGAGTCTGTTTCGCACGGCCCGTTACCGGCTGCGTCGAGAGCGCGTTCGGCACCTAAATGACGTCGCATAGGGGTGGCGACGATCAGATATGACACCCAGATGGCCAGTGCCCAGAACGGTATGCCCATAAGCAGGCGTGCCGTGCCAAGCCAGGTCACATGGTTCGTGACATACAGCGGCACCTGTACGATTAGCCGCAGCGCGAAAACGCCGATCCACAGTGCGCTGATACGCGTGTAGGCACGCCTCAGCTCACGGTCGGAACGCCAGCCATGCAACCAGGCACGGAAATGCTCGGTGGGCAGCGATCTGATGAATTCGATCAGCAGCCCAAGGCCCGGCACGCGTACGGCAAGCGAAATGCTTAACAGCACTATGGATACGGCATTCGTTAGGAAACCAAAGAGATAATAGTCCCGCGCCTCATTGCTGCGCCACGCCCAAATTAGGCAGATGCCGACTGCAGCAACGCCGCTGAGTGCGCCCAACGCCGACTGGCGCTGGACAAGACGTACGAGCACCTGTACGAGAGCAAGTGCAGCGGAAATAATGACGGTTAAACGCACGTCCTTGGTGACAACGAACAGCACGATGAAAACCACGCCCGGCAGCATCGATTCGATGACGCCACGGGGTCCGCCTATCGCGTCGACGACCGAGAAGTTCTCACCGCCCTCCGATTTCGCAAGCGCGGACAACCCGGTACGTTTGCCATAGCGCTCATGCCCGCTCACTGGTGTGCACGACTTTCGTCTATGACATCGCAGTCATCCGTAACGGGCAGGGCCGTAGCGGCCCGCGCTGAATTCGCCGATTCCGTTAGGCTCATCGCACTTCGGAGAACATCGGCCCGCGGGCGAGCGTGGTCTTCACTTCGGTCTGCTGATCGGAATCGAACGGGCCCTCGGGACGTGTTGGTATCGATTTGCCACCATCCTCAGCATCGGCGTGCGCGTTCGCCTTGGCGGCCTTGCGCTCAGCCGGGGCGACGGGAGGATGCATCGGGATCAGGTCGCGAGGCGCGAGCGGTTCCTCGCCGCGCTCGACTACGATATCAGCAAAGAACCCGTTCAAAGCCTTGGTTTCGGCATCATCAGGATACGTGGCGGCCTTACCTGAGAAGATGCCGCGCAGCATCCAGCGCGGGCCATCGACACCGACGATGCGCGTGGTCACGCTTTTGCCGCCTTTGACTGATACCGGCAGCGCGAGCTCCGTGCCGAAGACACCCGTACGCTCGGCAGCCTTCGCGTTCGAATCGAGCAGATCGCCGCGCACATCATCCCACAGTCCCAATGTTTTAGGCGCCGCGAACGCTTCTATCTCCAAGCTGGACGAGCCATAGGTGATTGTGCAGCCGAGCACCTGCTGGCTGTTGCGGCCCGCCTTGATGCGCAGCTCGATTCCCTGCAGGAACGGCAGATAGAACGCTCCGAGATCAAGATACTCATCGTAATCGGGCGCCGCCTCATCGTCGACATCCCACGGGCCGTAATCCTCGCCGCGGCCTTCATAATCAGCGCTCGGTGCAGCAGGAAACGAGGGCTCATCCACAGATCGATTCGACGTTGCCGCATCGTCGCGATCAGCTTCGCGAGAATCATCGACGGCATCCTTCGTTGCATCCTGAGTCTTCTCTTCGCTGGCCTGCGGATCATGCTTCTTTCTACCGAAGCCAAACAATCCCATGATTCCTCGTTTCTAACGGTTGCAATCGAGTCAAGCCTAGCACCCGGCATTCATCATCCGGGGCAACATCCGGGCCTGTCCCTATCGGCAGCTGCTACCTCATCTGCCAAGCGTTGGCAGTTGGCATTTCATCTCACACGTCGTACGTGATAATCAGCGGCGCATGGTCGGACCAACGAGTCTCGTAGCTCGATGCCTTGTCGATCATGAATCCGCGCGCAGTTTCGGCCAGCTCCGGCGTGGCGAACTGGTAGTCGATCCTCCAACCCACATTGTTGTCGAAAGCGCGTCCGCGCTGGCTCCACCACGTGTACGGCCCCTGGATATCGCCGGCCAGATTGCGCACGACATCGACAAAATCGTATTCGTCAAGCCATTTGTCGATGTAGACGCGTTCAGAAGGCATAAAACCGGCGTGTGTGAGATTGGCCTTGGCATTCTTGATATCGAGCGGCGTATGAGCGATGTTGAAATCACCGCACAGCACAGCCTGTCTGCCACCGTGCGCCGCTTCGTCGCGCAGCTCGCCCATCCGCACGAGCATCTGATCGAGAAAACGGAATTTCTGCGTCATTTTCAGCGGGTCAGCCGCATCCCCCGAATGTACGTACACGCTCGCCACAGTGATCTCGTAGCCCTGTGGCGTCGTGATGTCGGCCTCAATCCACCGCCCAGTGTCCACGTCCTCCTCGAGCCCCGGCAGCCCGTAGCGCTGCGCGGTCACCGGCAGATCGGAAAGCAGACCGACTCCGGCGCGTCCTTTGATCTTGCATACCTCGTTCATACGCACCAGCGAATCCGGCAACACCGCCTTGTTGCTGTGGGCATATTGCCCGACGAAACTGTCGAATATCGGCTCGATCTCGGGCTGTGGCGCACGCACTTCCTGCATGCACCACACATCAGGGGTCGTGGCGCCCACCCAATCGCAGATGCCTTTGCGGTTCGCGGCGCGTAGGCCGTTGACATTCGAAGTGGCGATAGTAATGGTCATAACCCCCGACCCTACACCATCCATTCACGAGCGAATAATGGTTGAGACGCAGGTATTCCGGCTCGCTGCCCGATTCCAACACTTCGGCTTCATGCATATTCGAGCGGCAAGGGCCAGACCAATGGGGCAGCCAACGCTTCGCGCAGCACAGCGTCTTGATGCGGCACATGCACAAGATCGCTGAGCAGGCAGGCCAGGCCGCCCGCCTCCTTCAAGCGCGAGGGAAAGCCTGGCGGTAACGGCTCTTGAGTTGCTCAATGGAGACGTGCGTATAGCGCTGGGTAGTTTTAAGGGAGGAGTGGCCCAGCATCTCCTGCACCTCGCGCAGATCCGCTCCCCCATCGAGCATATGCGTGGCGGCGCTATGTCGTAGGGCGTGCGGGCTGATGTCCGGAACCCCAGCTCGGCGCGACTCCTCGTGCACGATCGTTCGCGCGATCCGCTGATCGAGCCTGCCCGAATGTGTGCCGAGGAACAGCGCGCTGCCGGACTGCTTTCCGGCCAGCACCGGCCTGCCCTCCTTCATCCAGGCTTCCAAGGCGTCAGCAGCCGGGGCGCCGAAGGGCACGACCCGCTGCTTGTCTCCTTTGCCGGTGACCTTCATGGTGCGGTTCGCGAATTGCACATCGCTGATATCAAGCCCGACAAGTTCAGCCACGCGAATGCCTGTGGCATACAGCACTTCCATAATCGCAGCGTCGCGCAAGCCACACGCTCGCCGCCGCTCGAGTGCACGGCGCTTGAGATCGTGGGAACCGTCTGATCGCAGCTGCGTCGCAGTCTCTGCGCTCTCCATCAGCGTTTCCGCCTGCTGTTCACTGAGCACCGCCGGCAGCGTCTCAGGTATTTTCGGCGTCATCAACGCCGCCGCTGGGTCGACGGGGATCACATCATGCTCATGAGCCCACACAAAAAAACTGCGCACGGCAACAGTTTTGCGCGCCATGCTGGACCGTGAGTGGCTGCGCGAGACGAATGCCATCCACGAGCGCAGGTCCTCGATGGTCACCTCCCGTAGATCCTCGATGCCGCGCAACGACAGTGCGTGTAGGCACTGACTGATATCCGACGCATAGGCTTTCACAGTATTCGCGCTCACGCCGCGGTTGGCGCGCATATACGCCAGGTAACGACCCAGCTTGTCAGTTGCCAAGCCGGGTCCTGCCTTTTTGCCGTTGCTATTGTCGCTCACGTCCATCGCCGCATTCGAATTCGAGTTTGTGTGCACTGCTGTTGCCCTGCAATATCCAGTCTTCGCCTTTCCAGCATAGCGCAACAGCGATTATCGCAACTGGCCGGGCTGACGACTACGCTCGAAAACACGATCTATCTATACCTGTTTGCCATGTGATTGCGTGCCGTCGCACGGAGGGAGGCCATATGCCGATACCGCAGCACATACCTGCCGGAGCTCGCATCGTCGTGCGCGTTCGCGACGGCGTAGACAGTCGGGACGGCCGCATGAAGTTCCGTGATTTCATCGGACATGTGCGTTCGTGGGACGGGAAGCACCTCGATCTGACCCGCGACGCGGCGGCCAACGGATCACGTCCGGAACAGGACGTCAGCCTCGCCGCCGATGCAATCGTAACGATCAAGCCGGTTCCGGAACGGTGTAAGCGCCAGGCAGCTACGACGTGAAGCTCTTCGTTATGCCTTTTCGCGACGCCTAAAACGCGATCAGCGCGGCGAAACGTGCATCAGGCCTTTATTCCGAGCGCCCGTCAAAGTAAAGGCTGTCGATGGATCGCGACGCGATAATTATCAAGGAAGCACGTGATCCGCTCCCCTTGCCTTGCCGATTCGAAAAGCTCGCACTGCCAACGGGCAGGGTCGATATCACGCGTGTCCTTATACCATTGCGCAGAACCACCCGGCGCATCCCGGGAGGTCGCCCGCATAGTCTGCGTCAAAGCCCCATGAGCCTTGAAATCGCGGAAGGGCTGGCCTTGGGCGAAATAGGCGGCGATGGCGGATTCGTCTCCGCAATGCAGATCGCCGGCAAAAGCCAGCAGCCGAGCTGCCATGGCGCGCAGCAAAGCCTCGACATTCGTACGATCCTCGTCGATCATCGCGCGGGTGCGGCTCGGGTCGGTCAGGGCCACCCGTGTCATGTCACGCCAGCTGCCGGCGGCGAGCGCGGCGGCAATATTGCGCTCGGGGCTCGCGCACAGCTCGTTGACCATCGCGGTGGCGATGGCGTGCGGCATATGGGAGATTAGTGCAGCGGCGCGGTCATGCGTCGCATCGTCGAGCACAATGAGCTCATTATTAAGTCCGTTGACAATGAACTGCGCAACAGTAAGGAAACGTCGGTATTGGGTACTGCCATCGACAGTAATGGCCCACAATGCGTTGTCGTAGAGCGCCGGATCGGAAGCCTCAAATCCGGAATGCTCGTTGCCGGCCATCGGATGCGCACCGACATAGCACTCCTTCAGACCAGCCCGCTCAGCTTGCTCGCGAACCATGCCTTTGACGCTTCCTACATCGCTCAGCGTAGTCGCAGCAGGATCGATGACCGGCGCAAGGCGCGCAAGCACATCGGGCATAGCCTTGAGTGGATTGCACAAGATAAGCAGCCCGGGCTTGGCCTGCGCCAAGTCTGCGAGCGTTTCCACGCACCGGATGCCATCATGGCCAGCCTGCTCATATGGCCGGGGAGTATGGTTCCATGCTACGACCTCATATCCGCTGGCGGCGGCGCGGCGCGCCAACGATCCACCTATCAGCCCGAGGCCAACGATGCCAATTGATGTCACCACAGCAATTCCCTTCTTGCAACGTTGTGGGCTGCGTCGTCTTGCATCGCAATCGTGGCTGCGCGCATCCCTCCGGCTGGCAGCATCCACGCATCAACCGGCGGATTAGGGCGTTCGCGGCGTGGATAAACAGCCAAGGTTTTGACCCAATCTCCCTGGCTGACGATCGCAGCCAGCGCCCCGCGCAGCGAATCCTGCCACGGCGCGGCATCGATGGTAGCGATGAAGCTGTATGTGCCGTCGTGCCCTTTGATCGGACGCGAAATGAAGCTGGTCATGTTCGATCCTGCATCGCGCAGCATGTCGAGCAGATTCGCCAAAACACCTGGCCCTGTGCTCAGTGGAATGAACGCAATAATGCTTTCGAACTCGTTCACGCCCTGCGTTCTGGCTGTCTTTAGCAGTTGCGGTATCTCGTCGCGCGGCCCAAGCACCAGAAACTCCGTGCGCGCGCCGTGATAATCCTGCACCTGAGTGGCAATGGCATGCAGATCATAGAGCGGCCCACAGATTGATGGCCCGAGCGCGACCTGTCCCGGTTGCAAATCACGGCACGCTGCGGCGTTGGATGCCGCAGGCACCGGCTGCAGCTGGTGGTGCTCGACGAACCGACGGCATTGCGCCAGGCCATGCGGATGGGCACTGACCGTGGCATGATCGGGGATGCCAGCGATGCCGCCGGCCCCGACTGCAGCGTGGGCGTCCAAGGGATCGGGGCCACGAGTAAAAGCATCGAAGCTGATGTCGACGCCGATGCGTGCAAACCCGGCCACGCCGCCTGCATCGATCAGCCCGTCAAGATTGGGAACTACATAGCCCTCGACGTTATTCTCCCAAGCGATCACGCCCCATCCTTGGCCGCTTTGCACCATGCGGATGATTTCAGAAGCATTGCGTGCGGGGACCAGTGCGAATCCTTCCGGCTCGTATGCCTGCAGCCGGCGTTCGGCATCGGCAGCCGCCTGATGAGTGAAGGTGCCCTGCGGCCCCAAATAGTACAGTGTGCGCGCTGTCATTGCAGAGCGTCTTCTTCAGCGGATGCTTTATGGGATGCCATGTGATCGCGCGATTCCCCGTTGCCAACTCCAGCGTGATCCATGGCATCGGCATTGTCCGCCATGGAATCATCGTCCACGCGTCTTTCCGGCATGCGCAACAGCCGGGCAGGCAGCAGCAGCAATGCGACCTGAACGAGAATCATGCCAAAAAGCCACAGGTATCCCACATGCTGGCTGAAATACGGTACAGCGCCGCCGAATCCGCTTGGTGTGAGCGCATCCCCATGGGGATACCCCAACGCGATAAGCCAGGCAGCAGCCGATGACGCAATCAGATGCAAGGCGAGCCCGGTGGCCCCTGAACGGGATCGCGCACACCACGTCGATATGCTGACAATTGCCAACGCCAACACAAGGCCATACGGGATATCGCGCGCAGCACCCATGCGGTGCGCGAAGGTGCCGATCACGCCGACCCCCACCCCGGCCGCCAAGCAGATCAGCGCACGAACCAGCGCATTGAATTGATGCGACCACGGCAAGTAGCTGGCCTGCGCATGGTTCATGACGCGATCATCATTCGTGCTGCTGCTCTGAGTCATGCCTCCCAGTATGCCTCAGCCATTGCCCAAGCATGCCGCGGCGAGGCGCGCAATATACGAAAACGCTTCGAACGACATCCCCGGTAGGAATGCCGTTCGAGGCGCAATCAGTCATATGATCACGGCAGGCACGAAGCGTGGCCTACTTGTTGCCGTCGCGGCGACGCTGCTTGGCGTGCCACTTGTACCAGTCGTCACGATCTAGAATCACCTTGCGCACACGGATGGCCTCAGGCGTGACCTCGACGCATTCATCCTCGTTCGCGAAGTCGAGTGCCTCTTCGAGGCTCATCTGAATTGGCGGTGTGAGGGTTTCGAGCACGTCGGCAGTCGCCGAACGCATGTTGGTCATATGCTTGGCAAGCGTCACATTCACGTCGAGTTCATCGGGCTTGTTGTTCACGCCGACGACCTGGCCTTCGTAGACCGGGCTTTGCGGTTCCACGAAGAAGTTGCCACGCGCCTGCAGACGCTGCATGGCATACGGCGTGGCAATGCCCGCACGATCCGAAACCATGGAGCCGTTCTGGCGAGTCACGATGGTTCCGGCCCAGCGGGCGTAGCCTGCGGAGATGGAGCTGGAGATGCCGGTGCCGCGCGTGGCGGAGAGCAGCGCGGTGCGGAAGCCGATAAGGCCGCGCGAGGGAACCGTGAATTGCAGACGAACCCAGCCGGAGCCGTGGTTGCTCATCGAGTCCATGCGGCCCTTGCGGTCGGCCATGAGCTGGGTGATAGTACCCATATACTCTTCAGGCACGTCGATCGTGTCGTTCTCCATCGGCTCATTGATCTTGCCGTCGATGATCTTGGTGACCACCTGCGGGCGGCCGACTGTCAGCTCGTAGCCTTCGCGGCGCATCTGCTCGGCGAGAATCGCCAGCGCGAGCTCGCCACGGCCCTGCACCTCCCAAGCGTCGGGGCGATCAGTCGGCAAAACATGAATCGACACATTGCCGATGAGCTCGTGGTCGAGCCGATCCTTGATCATGCGCGCGGTGAGCTTATGATCCTTGCCTTCGGTACCGGCCAACGGAGAATCGTTGGTCGCAAAGGTCATGGAGATCGCGGGCTCGTCAACATGGATCAGCGGCAACGGCTTGGGGTCGTTAGGATCGACGATAGTCTCGCCGATCATGATGTCGTTCACACCTGCGACGGCGACAATATCGCCAGGGCCGGCCTCGTCAACCGGCGTGCGGTCCAAACCTTGCGTGCGCAGGATCTCAGTGAGCTTGAAGTTCTCAAGGGAACCGTCGACACGGGAAAGGCCGTACTGCTTGCCCTTGATCAGCGTGCCGTTGTAGATGCGGACCAGGCCCAAGCGGCCCAGATAGTCTGATGCGTCGATGTTAGTGACATGCGCCTGCAGCGGCGCGCCTTCCTCGTATTCGGGCGCGGGGATGTTGGCGATGATCGACTCGAACAGCGGCTCCAGGTCGTCGTTGTCAGGCAGACCGCCGTTTTCGGGGAGGTTAGTCGAGGCGTAGCCGGCCTTAGCTGCGCAGTAGATCACGGGCAGGTCGAGTAAGGAGTCGAGATCGAGATCAACGCCTTCCTCGGTCACGTCCTGGGCAAGGCCAAGCAGCAGATCGGTGGATTCGCTCACGACTTCTTCGATGCGGGCATCAGGTCGATCGACCTTGTTGACGCACAGGATGACAGGCAGCTTAGCTTCCAGCGCCTTGCGCAACACGAAGCGCGTCTGCGGAAGCGGGCCTTCCGAGGCGTCGACGAGCAGCACCACACCGTCGACCATAGAAATGCCACGCTCGACTTCGCCGCCGAAATCGGCGTGTCCGGGGGTGTCGATGACGTTGATCGTGATGCCTTCGGGATGGCCGTACTTCTCAGCCAGCGGACCGGTGTATTGCACGGCCGTGTTCTTGGCGAGGATGGTGATGCCCTTCTCGCGTTCCAAGTCGTTGGAATCCATCACCCGGTCAGGCACCTCTTCGCGCTCCGAGAACACATGTGACTGCTGCAGCATCGAATTGACAAGCGTCGTCTTGCCATGATCGACGTGCGCCACGATCGCCACATTTCGAATATCACCACGTACCGCCATGAAAAAGCCTCTCTTTAATGCTTATCAATGCCTTGATGTTCTTGCGTTTCACCTGCCGTTGCATACCGGCCCAACATCGAATGAGTTTCCACCTGTATTTACACGCTATAATTAACCGCAAACCTTCCCTATGCTAGCGAGGCAGCGCGACAGCGTAGCGTGATAGGATGGCAGAGCCATTATTCGCCAAGTGGGGCGACGACCCGGCACGCTGCCGCTAGTTCTCCAACTCCTTCCCCGCGCGCTCGGGCAAGGCGAGCCCCGAAAGGCAGGCGAACGCGAATACCAGGCCGAACACGATGAACGCGACCGTCTTGCCACCGCCGGCGATGGTCAGCAGCCACGGCACCAGCAATGGCGCGATAATGGCGGCGATGCGGCCTACTGCTGCTGCCGCCCCGGAACCGGCGGCGCGCAGACGCGTCGGGTATATTTCCGGCGTGACCGCATACAGCACTCCCCATGCGCCAAGGTTCGCGGCGGACAGCAGCATGCCGAAGACGAGCACGAGGGCCGGGGTGCCGGCCTGGGCGAAGAGGAATGCAGCCCCTGCGGACACCGCGAGGAAGATGCCCAGCGTCTTGCGCCTGCCCCAGACCTCGACGAGCCATGCGGCGAGGAAATACCCGGGAAGCTGGGCCAAGGATATCGCCAGCGTGTAGCCGAAGGATTTGGTCAGGGAACCGAACTGGTCGGCGAGCAGTGAGGGCATCCAGGTGAAGGCGCCATAGTACGAGAAATTGACGAAGAACCAGGTGAGCCATATCGCAATCGTGCGTCCGCGATAACGCTTTCCGAACAAGGTGCGCGTGGGCATCTTGGGTAGCGGCATACCGATGGGCGAGTCCACAGGGGCCACAGAACTGGCAGCTTCGAAGTAGCGTACGGCCTGCTCTGCTTCCGCGTCACGACCGTGAGCCTCAAGGAAGCGCACCGATTCGGGGATGTGTACACGGGCGACGAGGGCATACAGCAGCGGCAACGCGCCGATGAGCAGCGCCCAGCGCCAGCCCCAGTCGCCGGTGCTGGGAATCACGAAGAAACCGATGGCGGCAGCGATGATCCAGCCCACCGCCCAGAAGGATTCGAGCAGCACCGTCATACGCCCGCGGTGCTTGGTCGGTGCAAATTCGCTGACGAGCGTCGAGGCGACCGGCAGCTCGGAGCCCAGCCCCAGCCCAATGACGAAGCGCGCCGCCAGCAACGCCACGAGGCTCCACGCGAAGGCCATGGCCCCGCTGGCCAGACCGAAAATAATCAGCGTAGCGGTGAATACGGTTTTGCGTCCGACGCGGTCGGCGATGAAGCCGCCGAGGGCCGCGCCTATCGCCATGCCGACGAAACCGATGGACAGCACCCAGGAGCGCTCGGCATTGCTTAGCGCGAAATGAGGGTCAGCGGCGATTGCGGCGATGGCGAAGGAGACGAGACCGACATCCATTGCGTCGAAGGCCCAGCCGACGCCCGAAGCGACCAGCAGCTTGCGGTGCGCCGCGTTGAAGGGCAGCCGATCCAGTCGTTCGTTGCGCGTCAGCGCCTGTTCCGGGGCACGCGCAATGTTGGCGGCCCCTTGGGGATCCGGGGTTTGTGCAGCCTTGGGAGCTGGTATATCGGATTGGGATGTCATAGCGACTCCTTGTCGTTGAAGTCTGAGTTGAAGTTGGATTGGCGTATATCGTCGCGCGACATATTCGCTGGCGCATCCCTTGCGCGCGGCTCAGGCGACAGCACCGAAAGTACCTCTTCGAGGTCAGACTCCGACGCGCTGTTTCCTCCACGCCACATGACGTCGAATGCCGTGGAACGCTGCCCTGCTTCTCGGATCTCCCGGTCTGATTCGTCGCCTTCGTCGGCGCTCGCGTAGCGATACAGGGTCGCAGGGCGCTGTCGGCCATGCCGCACCTTTTCATCCGTGGCTTCGAGCTGACCCGAGGCGAGCGTGCGTCTGCGAAAATTGGCGAGGTCAATCGTGGTGCCCGACATCGCCTCATAGACGTCGTGCAGCTGAGCCAGGGTGAAGGTCGGCCCGACCAGTTTGGCGACGATGTCAGGGTAGTCGATTTTCGAACGCAGCCGTTCCAACGCGTAGGCGATGATGCGGCCGTGATCGAAGGCGAGCGCGGGCAGGTCATTTTCCGCGAACCATGTGACGTTGTTCGCCTCGTGAAAGTTCTGGGTCTCGACCGTGCCCACCAAGGCCCAGTACACGACGGAGATCATCGGCAGCCCTTCATGCGAACGCTGCGCATCGCCGAAGGTGTAGAGCTGTTCGAGGTAGCTGGGGCGCATATCGGTTGTGGAGGCAAGCGCTTCGTACGCCGATTCCTCCAACGAACGATTCGATTGCACGTCGCCGCCGGGCAGCGCCCAGTCGCCGAGGAAGGGCTGGCGCACCCGACGAACCAACGGCAGCCAAAACTTGGGTTTGACCCCTCTCCCGAGCGCCAGAATGACTGTGGATACGCCAATCAACGGCTGCTGTCGGCGTCGCTCGGTCACATTGCTCGAACCTATATCCCGCCGCCCTTCACATTCGATTTATTATTTATGGTCATTATGACTATAAGTCAAATCGGCGCGTGACACGCGAGACGTGGCACCGCTCAGATGGTGTCGTTGTTTCTTTCCGAATTGTTCCGCTCCATTGCGTTCTCTATCTTTCCACCGTTTTTCATTTCCGTGTTTTCCATTTCACCAATGGACGGCATGAACGGAGCCAACAATGGCAGCTGGTCAAGCGAATCCAACCCCATATGCTCCAAAAACAGTCCTGACGTCACTAGCAGCGCGGCGCGGGATTCGGTGTCGACACCCTCTTCACGAATCAGCCCGCGCACGACGAGCGAGCGGATCACCCCATCTGAGTTCACCCCGCGGATGGCCGCGACCTGGGCGCGGGTCACCGGCTGGCGATACGCGATGATCGCCAGCGCCTCAAGCGCCGCCTGCGAAAGGCGTGCGGTCTGCCCATCAGTCACGAATGCGGCGACAACCGGTTCGTAAGCTAGGCGATTGGCGAACTGCCAGCCGCGCGCGGTGTGCCGCAGCTCGAAACCGCGTGGCACACCGGCCGAGCCATTACCATCGCTAGCGGTGCATGCATCACCGGTATCATGGGCCTCGTCCTGACCAGTTGTACGCCGGTGACCATCATAATCGGCGCACAGCGCCCGCAAAGCCTTGTCGACCTGCGTCTCGTCAACAGCGAGCACGCGCGCCAGAACTGCGGATTGCTGCGGCTGGTCGGCGACCATGAGGATTGCTTCAAGACATCCACGCAGTCCGCCTGGGAAATCCTCGACGTCGAAATCGACGTATTCCGGGCGTGCAGGCGGCGTGTTGCGATCGCGCGATGCGCCAGCAGCAGCGCCGGCGATATCAGCGGTATCACCAGCGCTGGCAGTTTCAGCACCGCCATCGGCAGCAATCGGAATAGCCTGGGCATGTAGCTCCTGCATCATTGGCGTATCAGTATCGTCGCTCATGCAAAATCCCCCTCATGAACCGTCAGATCGGCATGCTCACCGGCAGCCCAACGAATATATAAGGCCTCGAAAGGCCCGGACTGTTTGAATTGCACCGCACCCTGCTTGAAGAAGGCGAGAACGGCCAAGAACCGTGCGACGATTTCGATGCTCGACGCCGCGTCAGCACTCAGCGCGGCAAAAGTCATCGCCCCTTCGCTCCCCAACGCCCGCAGCCGGTCGCGTACCAGCGCCGACTGGGCCTGCAAGTCGACCATCGGCACGTGCAGTTGGTGCATCGACACCTTGTCGGCGGGCGCGTTGGAAAAGGCATGGGCCGCCAACGCAGCAAGATCATTAGGTTTCAGCGTCCAGACCAGCTCGGGCAACATGGCCGCCACAGCGTCATCCATAACTGCCGGATGAGGAAAACGTCCGGCATTCGCAGCGAAACGCGCACGAAAATTGTTTGCCGCACGTCTGAATGCTCGGTATTGCACCAGCCTGGCAAACAGCAGATCGCGCTCGCGCAGCGCCTCGATGCTCTGTTCGTCACGCTCACCCTGCTCATCGCCTGGCAGGAGCGCCGCGCTTTTTGCCTCGACCAAAATCGAAGCGACGTCAAGAAAGGCACTGGCCTCATCCATATGCTGCTCGAACGGCATTGGCCTGGCAGCTGACGCTGGCGGAAGCGGCTGGGCCGGCTGCGGACGTGCCGACATCAAACGACGCACATACGCCAGAAATTCCTCAGTAATGGCCGACAATGAGAGCTCAGTCAATTCAAGCCGTTTGCTGGCAATCATGCCGAGCAACGCATCAAAGGGCCCTGCGTAGCCTTCAACGTCCACCTGGAAGCCGGAAACTGGCATCTCTTCCGCAGAAAGCACGATCACACGCTACGCGACGATGCCACGGGCTATGAGCTCACGTGCGACTTCGCGATACTCCTTCGCGGTCTTGTGCCCGGGCGCATAAATCGTGATCGGGGCGGCTGCGACATTCGCGTCTGGCAATTTGATGGAGCGCGAGATCACCGAATGGAACACCTTCTCCTGGAAGGCTTCGTAGATGCGCTGGAGCACCTCCTCGCAATGTAACGTGCGGGTGTACATCGTCACCAGCACGCCGTAGACCTCGAGACTGGGATTGATGCGCGAGCGCACCTTATCGATCGACTGCATGAGCAGCGCCACACCGCGCAGGGCGAAGAATTCAGCGGCCACAGGAATGACCACGCCATCGGCGGCCGTCAGGGCGTTGACTGTCAGCAGGCCGAGCGAGGGCTGGCAATCGATGATGATGACATCGTATTCATTGCGGATCTGGCGCAGCACACCAGCCAGAATCTGCTCGCGCCCAACCTCGGTGACCAGCTGCACCTCAGCGGCAGACAGGTCGATGTTGGCCGGCATGATGTCGAGATTCTCGAAATCGGTATGCTGCACGATTTCATGCGGATCGATTGACGTGTCGAACAGAGCCGTGTAGATCGTATTGTCGACGGTGTTCGCATTGATGCCCAGGCCCACAGTGGCCGCGCCCTGCGGATCGAAATCGACGATGAGCACCCGTCTGCCGTATTGGCTCAGCGCCCCGCCAATATTGATGGAACTAGTGGTTTTACCGACGCCGCCCTTCTGGTTGCACATGGCGAGGATGCGCGCCGGACCGTGCTGGTGCAGGGGTTGCGGAGCGGAAAAGGTCTCATATTTGCGACCAAGAAGATCAGTAGGCATGGTGCTCACCTTATCAACAGGCCTGTTCACCGTTCCCAGGGACGAACCAGCGGCGCTGCCGGTCATATCGCCTGCATCGGTACGAATGCCGAGCACCTTGCCGTTCTCGTCGGCGTTGTCGGAGCCGCTAGCGTTGCCGGCGTCATTACCGCACCCGTCCACGTTTCTCGCAACCGCACCTGCATCAGCGCTATCGTCGACAGCTGGGACGCGCAAGGTGCCCCTGATCGGGAGCTGATCTTGCACGGCTCGACGATGCCAAATATCTGATGCATTCGGCTGTGATGCCACCGAAACGCCCGCTTGAGCTGTTTCCTGTACTGGATCGTCAGCGTCATTTGCCCCGCCAGCTTCGTCATCCTCAGTACCCGCCATGTTCCGCCGCCCCGCGCCCATCATCGCCCCTCCGTTCTTGACGCATCTGTCGAATCGCTGCTGCGATTCGCAGCAGCAGCAGATCGCAATATCACCGAATATCATAACGCGCGCAGCGCATCAGCAGGTGCGTAGCACCGACTAGCCCATTGCGATCCGGACGTAGCCTCACCTCGCCCTGGGGTGAGAGGTGAGATAGGTTTCAATAAGGTTCTCGGGGCTGACATGCGTGTAGATCTGCGTGGTGGTGACCGAAGCATGGCCGAGCAACTCCTGCACGGTGCGCACATCGGCGCCGCCTTGAATCAGATGCGTCGCGAAGGAATGGCGCAGGATGTGCGGATGCAATGGCCGGTCGATATGAGCTCGATTCCCTACAAGGCGAATGATTTCCCACACGCTCTGACGCGACAGCCGCCTGCCTTGTTTGTTGAGAAATATAGCTCGCCGCTCCGCAGTTTTTTTGGCTTTGCGCTCCAGCAAAGGCCGGCCTGCATCAAGATATGCTGCCAAGGCCTCCTGAGCATACCGGCCGACGGGCACAAGCCGCTGCTTCGAGCCTTTGCCGGTTAGTCGCACGACATGCTCGTCCACGTCGATATCACTCAAATCTGCGCCGACCGCCTCCGAAACACGTGACCCGGTCGCATACATAAACTCGAGCAGCGCATGATCACGCAGTACAACCGGGTCATCGCTACCATGCATCGCTGCGACATCCAACAGCCGCCCGACCTCATCAATGCTGAGTACATCAGGCAAGGCGCTTGATGCCTTCGGTGCCTTTACTGCTGCCGCGACATCGTCGTCTACCGCATGTTGTGCGAGCGCGAACTTGTGGAACTCATGGATGCTGGCGAGGCGACGCGCCTTACTTCGCGCGCTTTGCCCCGACGCATCAAGGAACGCGACATAATCCTCGACATCCTGTTTGCCGATGGCGCTCGGCATGCTGATCTCGCGAGTTTGCAGCCAGTCGACATACCCTCGGATATCAGATTCGTACGCCTTCACCGTTGCCCGCGAAAGCCCGCGCTCCACGTCAATGTGCGCGAGGAACTGCTCAAGCAATGCGGCGAATCCGTTCCGTTCCATACCGACCTATTCTAGGTGCTGCGCCGCACTATGCACGTCTGTCGCAGCGGCAATGGGTTCGTCAAGGCCATAACGAACTGCTTGCCGTTGTTATTGAGCGCATCGGACGATGCCGCAACGTCTTTCCATCGAGCACAATGCTGCGCGAATCGCATGGACTTTACCATTGCACCGTTCCTTCGAATTCAAAGCCACTATCTCCTAGGTAACGCACCTCATGGGTCATCAAAAGACCACGGAAACCGCACATCTGGATCGCCTACCCTGGCACAAAGCCATTAGCTATAAAAAATGCCTCATTCTTGGCGTGGCAGAACACTGAAATCATGTTCTGCCACGCCAAGAATGAGGCATATGCAATCCCGTACTCTCTCCCGGCGTGTTCGTTGCCTTCACAAGTTCGTGGGCAACCAAATCACGAAAAAACCGAAAGCTGCAACGGTTCCGAATACATCAAGGGGTCAGGCGGCGACCGGTGCGTTGACATCCTCGGGCAGCGCGGCCTTCGCCTGTGCCACGATAGCCTTGAACGTGTCAGGGTCGCAGACGGCGAGTTCGGACAGGGCACGGCGGTCCAGCTCGATGCCAGCCAGCCTCAGGCCTTGCATGAAACGGTTGTAGGTGATGCCCTCGGCACGGACCGCGGCATTGATGCGCTGGATCCACAGCTTGCGGAAATCGCCCTTGCGCGCCTTGCGGTCGCGGAAGTTGTAGTTGAATGAGTGCAGCAGCTGTTCCTTGGCCCTGCGGTAGGAACGAGAGCGCTGGCCACGGTAGCCGGAGGCCCTTTCGAGGACGACGCGACGCTTCTTATGAGCGTTCACTGCGCGCTTGATACGTGCCATAGTAGTAACTTCTTTCTGTGTCTAACGTCTTATCGCTCGTCGCGGTTCAGCGGCCGAGCAGCTTCTTCATATTCTTGCTCTGCGCGGGCGCGAGCACCTGATCGGCCTTCAAGGCGCGACGCTTGCGCGCGGACTTGTGCTCGAGGTTGTGCCGCATGGCGCTGCCGGCCTGCATGAGCTTGCCCGAGCCGGTGACGCGGACGCGCTTTTGGGCTGCGGAATTGGTTTTCATCTTCGGCATTGCTGCCCTCCTTGTGCTTGATGCCAGCATGTGGCATCACAGTGGTTCCGTCATCGCAACGTTTCCCGATGACTTGCATGATCAGCCGGAGTTAGCTCCGGCATGACATTTCATGTGCGCGTGTGCGGCGCCTCACCTCAGGCCGTTTGTGAGGCCTTGAGATCCTGCGGAACAGGGTCGGCGCCTTGCTTTGCACGAGCTGGTTTCTCTTCGTTACGCTCGGTCTCGCCCGTACCGGTTTTGGCGGCCATGCGTGCAGCCTGGCGAGCCTGGCGCTCGGCGCGCGACTGATCACCGCGACGGCGCTGCTCTGACTGCGTATGCACCTTCTTGGCCTTGGGTGTCAACGTCATGATGATGTTGCGCCCTTCCTGCTTGGGGTAGGACTCGACGCTGCCGTATTCGGCGACCTCGTTCGCCAATCGCTCCAGCAGCTCGACGCCGCCGATCGGCCGCGACTGCTCTCGGCCACGCAGCATGATCGTAACCTTGACCTTGTCGCCGCCGTTCAGAAAGCGCGTCACATGGCCTTTTTTGACCTCGAAGTCGTGTTCGTCTATCTTCAGGCGGAAGCGAATCTCCTTGATTTCCGCCGTGTTCTGGTTGCGGCGGGCCTCGCGAGCCTTGATCTTCTCGGTGTACTTGAACTTGCCGTAATCGATGAGCTTGGCGACCGGAGGCTTCGCATTCGGTGCCACCTCGACGAGATCAAGGTTCGCTTCCTTCGCAAGATTCAACGCGACCGAGGTGGCAATGACGCCGACTTGCTCGCTGTTCGGGCCGATCAAGCGCACTTGGGAGACGCGAATCTCATCGTTGATACGTGGTTCGTCGCTGATAATTACTCCAATCCTTATATTCCTTCACGGGACCAGATGAACACTTCGGCAGCAGATCCATGGCACCGCCTTCTGCGCGCTACATTCAGCGCATCGCATGTCGAGCTACATCTCGCACCATCATGCATCATGATCCAGCTACGAACCCATTCGCAGCAAATCACCAGGTCTATGCCTTGAACCCAAAGCCATGACAAGCTTTCAGGTGGGGTTGCCCCGCTTTCTTGATTTCTCAAGCCAGTCATCAAGCATACCATGGGCCTGGACAAGGTCGGCGCGCCTCATTGCATTACCGTCTCATTGCAATTCCAGCAAGCCTTGGATGCCTTTAGTCCGCAGGATCTCACGATACGGCCCAGCCTCCCGCGCGATGAGTTCGTCGATGGCATGCATGCCGAGCAGCTCCACCGGAGCCCTGTCGTCAGTGAGGATCATTGCATTGTGGTGCAGTCTGGATGACGGCGTGAGCCGGCCGGCGACCTCCCCCATCGCCTGTTCGAGATTGCTGTCGCGCGTGCGCGCGAACGTTGTGGTTCGCAGTGCGGCGCCCGCCTGAACGATATCGCTGGTTCTGGAACGATGAGGCCCGTCACCTGATTGATGCGGCATATTCGGATTTTCCGAGCCCGGTTTTTTGGCGAAGAGCTCGCGATTGGTCGTGCCCGGCACATCGGCGGTCACTATGTTACGCCACCCGAACACGCTGGCGATGGTGCCGGCCAGCGCCTCGTTGATCGAGCCCTCGCCGTCCGAGATCATATTCATATTGACGACCATGACGCCGCCGGGATTGAGATGCTGCCGCACCATCGTGAAGAACTCGGCCGAGCTCATCTGGAAGGGAATCGTGATGTCCTGATAAGCATCGACCATGATCACGTCATAAGTGTCTTTACTTGCGGCCAGCCACGCACGGCCGTCGTAAGTGCTGACCGGAATATCCTGCGGCTCCTTAAAATATTGGCCTGCTAGCGCTGTAATCTTCTCATCAATCTCCACTCCGGCGATGCGCATATGCGGGTAGTACTGTCGCAGCTGGCGTGCGTATGTCCCGGTGCCCATGCCCAGGATCAACGCAGACTCGGCGTGGTCGGCCAGCGCCGGTGCAGCAAGCGCGGTGTCGTAGTACATGCCGGTCAGGCCCGGCTGCTTCATCGTCACCGATTGAACGCCGAAAAGCACGTTGGTCGACAGTATAGTGCGATCGGCCAGTTTCTTGACCTGCAGATAGTTGTAGATTGACTCGCCCTCATAGGCCAACCCACGCTCCCAGAATGCGAAGCCGCTCATCGGCGAAACGAGCGCTGAAGCTGCGAAGACGACTGCGCTGACGGCGCTGGCGACGAGCCGGACCTTGGAGGCGATGAAGTACGTGAGCGCGAGTGCCAGCAGGAGCCCGGAGAATATCAGGAAGGTTACGAACGTGCCGACCGCCGGAATCGTGACGAAGGTCGGCAGGAAGGTGCCCAGAATCGAACCAATGGTGTTGCAAGCGCTCAGCCGGCCGACCACCGAGGCGTTGTCGTCCAGCGAATCGGTAGCAAACTTGACCAGGCCGGGGGTCACCGTGCCCAGCAGGAACAGCGGCGGCACGAAGATCAGCATGCAGCTAATGAACGCGGCTGCCACCAGAAAATTCGTTGACACCGTGACGACGAGCAAACCGGAGACAACAATAATAAGGTATTTTCCCGCGAGCGGAATAAGTGCAATCCACACTGCTGCCATCATCACACGCATGTAGAGCTTGTCAGGATTAGGATCGCGGTCAGCCTTGCGCCCACCCCACACGCTGCCTAATGCAAGCGCGATCATAATGGTGCCGATAATGATAGTCCACACGATCTGCGAACTGGAGAAATATGGAGCCAACAGACGCGACGCGCCCAGTTCAGCAGCCATCACAGCCATGCCGGAGAAGAACTCGGTGACGTACAGGAACATCTTCGAGCGCAGGATCGGACGGGCTTGACCCGTCGTGGTGGCCGTAGCGGTCGTGGTAGGCATAATTCCTCTTTACTGCGAGCGTCAGACGCTGAACATCAATGTCACGGCGAGCCTATCAGACCAATGCGAATGCGCGCGTGAACTTGTGTCCACTTCGGCGCGTGGCGCACGTGGACTAGAGTGGCAGCATGAACCAGGCGAACCGAGTATGTGTCATCTTCGCAGCGGGACAGTATTACGGCCAGATGCCGGACTTGCCTGCGGATCTTCTTGCAGGGATTCCCCGCCCTTTGGTGATCGCCGCCGACGCCGGCTTCGACCACGCACGGGCCGATAACATCAGCGCCGACATCGTGATCGGAGACTTCGACTCGGTGCAGGGCAGCATACCTGATGACGAGCGCACGCTACGGCTGCCGGCGCAAAAAGACGATCCCGATATGCTTTCGGCACTGAAGGTCGGCTGGAATCGTGGAGCGCGAGAGTTCCATATCCTCGGCGCACTGGGCGGCAGAATCGACCACACGATCGCGAACATCCAGCTCATGGGATTGCTATCGCGGCACGGAGGCATCGGATTTCTATATGGCGAAGGCACTATCGTCACCGCGATTACCGACGGCGAGCTTGCATTCCAGGCGCATGCTGCAGTGCCCGGTGGCATGGTATCGGTGTTCGCCCAGTCAGATTCGGCACGTGATGTGAACGAGCCGGGGTTGAAATACCAGTTGCGCCACGCGACATTGACCAACAGCGTGGTGCAGGGCGTGAGCAACGAGTTCCTGCCCGGCATTCCCAGCGCCATCAACGTACACGAAGGCACATTGATCGTGACCTTCCCCATCGCCACGCCGATGCCGGCGGTTTCGCGCTACCGCGAGCTCGGCGGCGGTCTAGGGCCACTCGACACCGAGGTTTCGCCGTTGCTCGCCACGCAGCTGCGCGAGCATACAACTAACCATTGAATCAGGAGGTTCCATGACTGACATGACTGCAATCGCTGGGCGCACCGAAGACCGCCTGCTGTTTATCTGTTATTCGCGCTGCTCGACCTGCGCTCGAGCACGGCGCTGGCTGACCGAGCAGGGCATCGAGTTCACGCAGCGCGATATCAAGACCGACAACCCCACGAAAGCCGAACTCGCTGCTTGGTATCATGCCAGCGGGCTGCCAATCCGGCGCTTCTTCAACACATCCGGGCAGCTGTACCGAAGCTTGGGGTTGAAAGACAAACTGCCTTCGATGAGTGATGACGAGGCACTGGAATTGCTGGCCACCGACGGCATGCTCGTCAAGCGACCAATAGTTGTGAGCGCTCACGGTATTTTGGTCGGATTTTCGCCTGAGGCATGGGGCGGCATGCTGGAAAGTACAGGCGACAGGATAAAGTAGGTGCCGTCGGTAAACAACGGCCGGGGCGCGCGGGCGCGCGTCCGAGCCTGAATCCCTAAGGGAGTATTTTTATGACAGTGAAGATTGGTATCAACGGCTTTGGCCGTATCGGACGCCTCGCATTCCGCCGTATCCTCAAGCTTCAGGAGCGTGGCGGACAGGCCGGTGACATCGAGGTCGCAGCCATCAACGATCTGACCACCCCGTCCATGCTGGCCTATCTGCTCAAGTACGACAGCACTCAGGGCTCGTTCCGTCACGACGACGGCACCGCCTACGCCGTGACTTCCACTGACACCGCCATCGTGGTGGACGGCAAGTCCTACACGGTCTACGCCGAGAAAGACGCCCGCAATCTTCCGTGGGTCAAGAACGACGGTGTCGAGTTCGTGCTCGAATGCACCGGCTTCTACACTTCAGCCGAGAAGTCTCAGGCTCACCTGGACGCCGGCGCCAAGAAAGTGCTTATCTCCGCCCCGGCGAAGGACGACACCACTGCGACCGTCGTGGCTGGTGTGAACGACGACATTCTGACCGCTGACGACAACATCGTGTCTGCCGGCTCGTGCACCACCAACTCCTTGGCCGCCATGGTCAAGACACTGGATGAGAACTTCGGCATCAAGGCCGGCTTCATGACCACGATCCACGCGTACACCGGCACCCAGATGATACTCGACGGACCACGCTCCAAGAACGGCCGCGCCAACCGCGCCGCTGCCGTCAACACGATCGAGCACTCCACCGGCGCCGCCAAGGCCATCGGCAAGGTTGTCCCGTCTGTGCAAGGCAAGCTGCAGGGCCACGCCCAGCGCGTTGCGGTGCCTGATGGCTCTGTCACCGAGCTGACCTCCGTGCTGGAGAAGTCCGCGACCGCAGACGAGATCAACGAGGTCTTCAAGAAGGCGTACTCGGATTCCGAGACCTACGGTTACAACGCCGACGGCATTGTAACCTCCGACATCATCGGCGACACCCACGGCGGCGTCTTCGACCCGACCCAGACCGCGGTCAATGAAGTTGACGGCGTCACCTTGGTGCGCACCGTAGCCTTCTACGACAACGAGAACGGCTTCACCTGCAACATGATCCGCACGCTGATGAAGTTCGCCGAAGTCTCCAAGTGAGCGATGGTGCATGTGGGCCGCGCGTTGGCTGCGACTCATCTGCATCGCTGACTGACTGATTGCAGGCATTTTCGTCTGTCGCTTCGCCCCTACCGAGCAATGAGCGTTATGCTTACGCCGGGTAGGGGCGAAGTCGTTGCTACGGCATCGGATCTCCTGGCACAAACCACCATATGGCGTGGATATCGTCTCTATGCGATACAACGGATTGTATGGCGAAACGGAACAGGCACGCATCTGATAGCAAGGGCGAAGGAAGCAAAGGCGGCACACCTGCCATCGTGCAGCTGCGCAAAGCCGGCGTGCCCTTCGCAACTTATGAATACGAGCATTCTTCGGATCACATGACCGATGGCTACGGCGTCGAGGCCGCACAGCAGCTCGGGCTCGACCCACATCAGATCTTCAAAACCCTAATGGCCGACACTGGCGACGAACGGGTGATCGGCATCGTACCGGTCAGCGGGCATCTCGATCTCAAAGCGCTGGCGGCAGCAGTCGGCGTGAAGAAAGCGGTCATGGCGGACCACGACGTGGCACAACGAGAGAGTGGCTATGTGCTCGGCGGCATCTCACCATTTGGCCAGCGAACCCGGCACCGCACCGTGCTCGACGACAGCGCCTTGCAATTCGAAACCATCTTGGTGTCAGGCGGCAAACGGGGGCTTGATGTCGGGGTCAAGCCCGCTGATCTCCTCGCAGTCCTGCACGCCACAGCTGCGGCAATCGCTACGTGGTGACGGCAAGACGATCACCGCTTCGCGCGGCATGGATGTGTCGGCATCTACTGTCGTAGGGAATACCCACCTCGCATCACACAATTTCAGATTCGCTCTCGTTACACGCCATCCCTAGCCCACGTATTCCGCTCGAAATGCTTGCTCAGTATAGGAGGCACGGAGACAATAAGTTTCAGGGGAAGACCATCGCTCGGGATACAGTAGGGAGCGCACACTATGAGGGATCACGGCCGATTCCAGCCGTGACTGTTCATGATGATAGGCAACACCGTGATATGACGCAGTGAAGGCATATCGTAACCGATATTAACAGCGCCTCATGCCGGCAATGGCAGAGGTATATAAATAAAATCGTCATACGCTCAACAACGCCGTATGAATACAGTTTGAACACGCCGGCATGACAGCGGACAGCGACATGCACGACACGAATGACATGGAGATGCGAAATGCCCACCACCCTGCCCCCTCGATCAGGCCAGCAATATTCGTTGCACCATGGCGGCTATGCTGCCATAGTCACCGAAATCGGCGCAACGCTGCGCAAACTTACCTATCGAGGCAGCGATATCATCGTTCCATGGGGCCCTGATGAGGCCGCGCCTTGCTGCAACGGGCAGCTGCTGGTTCCCTTCCCTAACCGCATCGCGGACGGCGAATACACCTTTGACGGAGCAACGCACGAGCTACCGATCGACGAACATGAGCGCCACAACGCCATCCACGGCTACGGATACCGCTCGTATTGGACGCTGGAACGGCTTGAGGAAGACCAGGTGACACTGTGGTGGCGTGTCCCCAACATGCTCGGCTATCCTTTCGATCTCGTAGTCAGCGCCGAGTACCAACTCACCGATGACGGCCTGCATCTGCGCGTCAGCGCCACGAACCATGGGCGGCAACGCGCACCTTGGGCCTTGGCGATACACCCGTGGCTCTCGAACGGCCTGTCCGGCCATGGGGACGAGATCGATGCGCTCAACGCCCAGTGTCGTGTGACGATTCCCGCCGATACCCATGTAACAGTCAATGAGCGCCTGCTGCCCACTGGAACTGAGCCAGTGGACAACACAAAATACGATTTTCGCGAAGGCCAGCTGCTCACCCAGCAGCCGTATGACGACGCGTGGACCGACGTGCATCATGACGTTGACGGCACTGTCGCCGCGCGGTTCGAACGGCCCGACGGCCGCACGATCAGCGTCGGCGGAGACGAAAGCATCACCTCGTTCCAGATGTGCACCGGAACCGGATTCCCTGAATCCCAGCATCCTTGCGGAGTCGCCATCGAACCGCAAACCGCCTATGCCAATGCTTTCAACACGGGCAAAGATCTGATTGCAATCGAGCCGGGGGCCTGTGTCTCGACCGCGCTATTCATTCGCGTCGAGCAAGAGTGACGCCAATCGTGGCAGGCTCAGGCGTCTAGCCCAAGCAGCGGCACGCATAGCGCGCACAGCAGCTCGGACGGGACGCCTGAGCTGCCACGATTGCCAACGTCGTGCCGGTGTGCGATAATCCCCTAGGCTAATAACGTTTCCAGTAAAGGAGTCCATCATGGGTATGCGCGGACGCAAGCGCAAGGATCGCCGCAAGAAGGCCGCCAATCACGGCAAAAGGCCAAATGCCTGATCCCTGTCCGACGCGGTAGACGTCGTCAATACATGTATAGGTAAGAGCTCCGAGGAACCCCGTTCCTCGGAGCTCTTACCTATACATCCCGCCAAGTTGACCTCCACATTCGGGCAGAAATGGCGCAATAGCAACGTTTTGGGGCATGAAGCCCCGTTGTTTGTGACCCCGGCCGGATTCGAACCGGCGACCTTGAAATTAGAAGTTTCCTGCTCTATCCAACTGAGCTACGGGGCCGAAAACATCAGTACGACACTGTACCAGCACCTCCGTATCGCGACGGTGCGAAGGCGAGTGCGCCAAGTCTCTGCTATACCGTATAAGTATGGCCGATCACACTGTCGAGCAATCTATGAGGTATCCCGTCGTTCTGCGCACACCCAGGCTCATCCTACGTCATTGGAAAGCGGGAGACGAGCTGGAGATCGCTGAGCAATATCAGTACGCAAGCAATCCGAAGGTCGCCGAAGCGAGCGGGTGGTCTGCATACAACGATATCGAGCAATGCCGCAGATACCATGACACCGTGCAGGCTCGCGACCCAGAATGCTTCGCGATTATCTATAAGCGAACCGGCCTGCCGATCGGTAGCATCGCGTTCAAGACGATGCCGAAGAAGATCTCGCTTGCACTCGGCCATGATCCATCCCGTTGCCGCGAAGTAGGCTACTGGCTCGGCGAACCGCATTGGGGCCGCGGCTTCATGCCCGAAGCGCTGGAGGCACTGTTGAAGCACGGCTTCGACGAGCTCGGCCTCGACATCGTATATGCCAAGCACCTTCTGGGAAATTCGCGCTCGCGCACTGTACTGGAACGCTGCGGCTTTACCTACGACCATACCGAGCACGGCAATACCTCTGCGCAGCTGCACAAGCGTATGGACGAAGACGTTCTGACCTTGAGCGCGCAGGCATGGCGAATGCGCCGAGAACAGCGCCCGCTCGCGGGGCGCCTCAGAACCAGCGCCTATTGGGATGCGAATCCTAAGATCACAGCGCACCCGCAATGCTAGCCGTGCTGGCGATTGCACACGATTGCATACGATGACTTGCGATTACGGGCAATGACCGGAATCACCGTATGTCGCATGGTACTATCGGGCAGCAGCTCGGACTCAACAAGAATCAGGCGGCCTACGTGCTGCGCAGCACCCTCTGAGCCCAAAGCCAACCAGGCGCGAACTTATCGGGAAACGCAATGCGTCAAGGCCTCAACGCGCCTCCCACGCGTACCGTAAATTCTCAGGGCAGATAAAAACAACGGCATTGCCCATATCTGGCTTTCGTCTGTGGCCTCTGCCCGAAGATTGTGCGAAGCTGCTTTGCCATACTCACCCATGATGATGACGGCGGACACGATTTGATACCACCAATTTCGCAGCTGACCGTTTCAGCATGGCACGGTTCGACATGGCACGAATCTGGTTGTAGTACCGCTCCTCGCTCAACCCGTCCACCGTCGGGGTATTCAGCAGCGTCACCCCGTCGAGCCCGCCGGCAGCCGCCACCCGCGCGAGCGAATCGCGATGCCATCCCTCGTCCAGTAACGGCGCGACCTGGCGGCAGCCCAGCGAATACATCGCGCACACCAATGCGTGGCCTCCCCAATTCGATGTGCCAGCCACAATGAGATCACGCGTTGCGACAGCGCAGGCGATCCGAGCGCCATCGAGGACAGCGCCTTCAATGACGAAATCAGCGATGCGACCCATGCCAATCTCATTGCCACCGTCGCCGATGCCTATCGAGTACAAACCCAACGAAGCCAGGCGGCTGAGCGGTGCAGTCCACTGCAGGATGTCTACGCCGCGCATATTGTGCGGAATGCCGTCGAAAGACGGCCCCACACGCTCGATGAAGATCACGGTGTCGATCGATTGCTCAACGACCAGCTGTCTGACCGATTCCAGCCATTCGGTGAAATGCTCGCCATGAGGCGCTATGAGCATATGATCGTGGGGCACAATACCCTCGGCCGCCGCCCCTACAACCGGCTCACACCACGTATCGCTGACCAGCCAGGCATCACCTCCCATGGCACGCATGGCGGCGCACAGCTCGACCGCACCGACCGGGCCATCGCTCTCCGCAGCAGGTTGCTGCGCCTGCGGTATAAAAAAGCCGGTCACTACCAGTGCCTTACGGCTGGCACCAGAAGCAAAGCGGCGCGCGACCCGGAACAAATCGCCTCGAACGAAGGTCATCAGCGTCTCACTGCCACGACCTACATCGCTGGCAGCCATTGTCCGGATACCAGCCACATCGGAATAATGACGCCACATGCTCAGCGAGGTTCGCAATCCGAATAGCTGCCGGTGACCATGCCTTTCGACGTGCGAATCATTCGTCTCACTCATCGCACCTCACCAAGTTTCTGTCCATATTCAACGAATTCCTCCGCCTGCACGAGCATAACCAGCACACCGTCACGCGGGGCTGCGACCTGGGTTTCCATCTTCATGGCTTCAACGACGACGAGCGGATCGCCTCTGTTCACAGTGTCTCCGTTGAGCGCCAGCCACCGCACTACCGTCCCGGTGATCGGCGAGACCAGCGCGGCATCGGATCGTGCCGCCGCAGCGGTGTTCACCACATCAGCGTCGGTCAGATCATCATTAGCGTTTAGCGGCTTGGCCACGCCGGACGGAGAAACAGCCGTACCGCCGCGCCCCGCCAACGCAACCGCATCAACCAGCTGACCGGGCAACCCCAGCTCAACGCGCCTGCCATCAAGCTCGATCCATGTGCGTGTTACGCTCGTGCTGCCCGCGCGGATTCCAGTAACCCCGCCGTCAAGGGTTTCAGGCGCCGTGCGCGGCAGAAACTCCTCTTCGATCCATCGAGTGTAGACGTTCAGGTTGCCATCATCGGCAATGAAATCGGGATCGCACAGCACCGCTTTGTCGAATGGCACAACCGTTGGCACGCCGTCGATGCTCAGCTCGTCGAGCGCGTGGCGCATGCGCCTGATGCATTCGACGCGCGTATCGGCGTGGACAATGAGCTTGGCCAGCATCGAATCGAATTGGTCAGGAATCCGCGATCCTGCTGCAATGCCGGTGTCGAATCGTACCCCCGGGCCAGTCGGCGAGCGCAACGCACCGATGACGCCGGGGAATGGAGCAAACCCCCGGGATGGATCCTCTGCTGTGATGCGGCATTCAAGCGCATGACCGTGCACGACCGGATGCAGTTGGGAGATTGAGCCGCCTGCGGCAACGCGCAGTTGCTCTCGTACCAGATCGATGCCGCTGACCAGTTCGGTGACCGGATGCTCGACCTGGATGCGCGTGTTCACTTCCATGAACGACAGCGTCCCGTCGTCGGCGACGAGGAATTCCACTGTGCCTGCGCCCACATAGCCTACGCGCGAGCAGATCGCCACGGCGGCATCTTCGAGGCGTGAGATCGTTCCATCATGTAAGAACGGTGCGGGAGCCTCTTCGATAAGCTTCTGATTGCGTCTCTGCAGCGAGCAGTCCCTAGTGCCCACGGCGATTACCTTGCCGGAGGAGTCGCCGAGCACCTGTACCTCCACATGACGAGGCCGGTCAAGAAAACGCTCGAGGAAGCACTCGCCGTTGCCAAAGGCGAGCTCGGCTTCCTGCGTCGCCGTGATGAAGGCCTGACGTACCTCATCAAGCCGCCGCACGACTTTAAGTCCTCGTCCACCACCCCCGTGCACGGCTTTGATGGCCAGCGGAAGACCGTATTCCTTGGCAAATGCCACAACGTCAGCCGGGTCGTGCACCGGCTCCGTAGTTCCGGGAGCCATGGGGGCGCCGACTTCCGCAGCAATAGCGCGTGCCCGCACCTTGTCTCCCAACGCGCCAATAGCCTCAGGGCTCGGGCCTATCCATATCATGCCGGCGTCGATTACCGCTCGGGCGAAATCAGCGTTTTCCGACAGGAACCCATAGCCCGGGTGCACCGCATCGGCGTTGGCTTGGAGGGCAACCCGCACGATCGCATCAATGCTCAGATACGTCTGCTGCATGCTGCGACCATGCAGTGCATAAGCGTCATCAGCGAGGTCGACAAACAGTGCGTCCGCATCATCGTCGGCGTATACCGCAATCGCGGTGAGTCCCTCATCATGGCAAGCATGGATGATGCGCACGGCGATCTCTCCTCGATTCGCTATCAGAATCCTTTGCATCATGCCGCCTTCCTTCTTTGGTAAATGTCCAGCTCCCGGCATGGTGCTTGGAACCGCACCAGGGCGCCTGCCGGCAATTGGCCCGCGAGCTCCAGCGAGCGCATATCGAGCACTGCAACCACGGGATAGCCCCCGGTGACAGGGTGATCGCGCAGAAACAGCACCGGCTGCCCGTTGCCGGGTATCTCAATCGCCCCAGCCACAGTGCCTTCACTGGCCAATTCCCGTGTGACGGTGCGCATCAAGGGCCGCTCGCCATGCAGGCGCAACCCGACACGATCAGAGTGCGCGGTAACCTTCCAGCATTGGGTAAGCAGGTCGTCGATCGATTCTTTGGTGAACCAGTCGTCGCGCGGGCCCAAGGTGAGCGTCAGTTCGGTAAGCGCCGAGCGCACCGGCAATCGGGCCCATTCGACGCCGTGCCCGGTGACTGTATGAGGATGACCTGCGCACGCGAGAAAATCGCCGGCCTGAATCGGATCGGGACCGATATGCGCCATAGTGTCGCTGGAAGCGCTGCCGAGCACCTCATGGACTTGGAAACCGCCTTGCATGGCGAGATAACCACGCAATCCGCAGCGCGGCGCGCCAAGCTCCAGTCGATCACCGTCGGCCAGCAGGAATGCTTCCTGACGCACGATAGCTGTAGAAGAGCCGTCCAATCCACGCACGACGATAGGCGCTGAAGCCCCGGCAAACGCCACCACCACTTCCCCACTGGCTGTGAAGCATGCGCCGCCACCGGCGATTTCAACCGCCGGCGCGCCTGCAGGGTTGCCCGCAAGCACATTGGCCCGATGCAATGATGTCGGATCCGCCGCACCTGAGCCGCTCACGCCCATATCGGCGGCCATCCGGCCGTCATCCTCGAATATGGCAAACGCCCCAGGACGATCAACGTACAAGCCGCAGACCGGGCCGCCAATTGTGTGTGCAATCACCTGAGAGGGCAATGCGTCGGTGGGGTCAGCGGCTGCGATTCGTTCACGCACTGCACGGAATCTGACGCTGTCACCCGGCCGTATCAGGGCCGGCGGGTCTTGGCGCTCGTCCCATACAGCGAGAGCCGTAGAACCGATCAGCTGCCAGCCACCCGAGCTCTGCCTCGGGTAGACGCCGCTGTACGACCCAGCGAGCCCTACAGCGCCGGCGGGCACGCGCACACGCGGTTCTTGGCGACGCGGAATGTCAAACAGTGGATCATCGCTGATCAGATATGCAAAACCCGGTGCGAATCCGACAAAAGCCGCAGTCCACAAGCACATCGTATGCCGTTCTACAAGCTGCTGACTGGAGATACCCAGCAGTGCGGCGAGCGATCCCAGATCCTCGCCGTCATAGACGACCGGCACATCGATCGTTTGCTCATTGGCTGCTCGATCAATGCCCGCACGGGCCCTGCCGGATTGGGCTATATAGTCCGTGAGGCCGTCATCGCTTCCCAGATCGCGAATCGCGTGCTCGATTGCGGCGCGATCGATCGCAAGCGAATCGAATCGCACAAGCAGCGTGCATGCGGCCGGAACGATTTCAATGAGCTGTGACAAACAGGTATCACCCGCATGCCGTTGCCGGACAATGGCGTCATGCAGGCCCATGACGCCGAATGCATCGTCTTCATCAAGTTCTATGAGCAGCGCCGATTCCCCGACGTTCAGAAATCTCAAGACTGCTCCTTGAAAGCGAACGGCTCCAGCAATACGCCGTCTGATTCCAGGCGCGCACGCACCGCCTTGGCCATATCCACGGCCCCAGGGCTGTCGCCGTGCACGCAGACAGAATCGGCATCGACATGAATTATCGTCCCGTCGATTGCTTCGATACGGCCCGTGGCAACGAGCGTGGCAATGCGATCGGCCACCTCGGCCACATCATGGATAACCGCGCCCGGCTGCGAGCGTGGGACAAGACGGCCTTCGGGGGTATAGGCGCGGTCGGCGAATGCCTCCCGGAAAACGTGCAGACCGGCATCTTCGGCGACGCGGCCGACGGCTGAGCCCGGCAACGTCAATAAGGCGAGCGACGGATCGACGGCCACAATGGCATCAACCACTGCTTTGGCCTGCTGCTCGTCAACGGCGATGCGATTATAGAGGGCACCGTGTGGCTTGACATAGGACACGCGGCTGCCCACGCTTGTAGCGATGCCTTCCAAAGCTGCGATCTGATAGATGACATCAGCCGTGAGATCCTCCGGCTGCTCGTCGAGGAAACGCCGCCCGAACCCGGAAAGGTCGCGGTATGCCACATGAGCACCGATGCACACATGGTTGGCTGCGGCATTGGACACGGTGCGCAGAATACCTGCGGGGTCTCCCGCATGGAATCCGCAAGCGATGTTCGCGCTGGTCACCACCCCGAGCAGAGCCTTGTCGTCGCCCAGCGTCCAACGACCGAAGCTTTCGCCCATGTCGCTGTTCAGATCGATGCTGCTGAGACCGGTGCCAGCACAGCGAGCATCGCCCACCGCCAAGCATTCGGAATTAGAAACCACAGCAGCGTCGATAACCGCTGGTTCATCCCCATTGATATGCATTGCTGCGTCATATCCTTCCTTGCAAACACCGACTTTTTTGTTCATCTACACCATGTACTGCCGGTCGGGCATATCGGTGATGAACATGTAGCCCGGCGCATGAGTGATAGCGAATGGCGGGCGCGAAGCCATGACGGCAGCCTGAGGAGTGACGCCGCACGCCCAGAACATCGGAATGTCACCCTGTTCGAGGATCGGCGCGTCGCCGTAATCAGGGTGCATGATGTCATCGATGCCGATGCCCACAGGGTCTCCCACCCACACCGGGGCCCCATGAACGCCAGGGTAACGACCGGAGATACGCGCGGCTTCGGCAACTTGGTCCGGCTGGACGCCGCGCATCGAGACGACCATGGTAGAACTGAACCGGCCCGCATCGGCGCAGCGGATCGAGGTATCGTACATCGGCACATTGGCGCCAGCGAGAATATGGCGCACCGGGATGCCGGCGTCCATCAGCGGGAATTCGAAGGTGAAGCTGCAGCCGATGAGGAACGTAACCAGATCGTCATGCTCTCCCCAGATATCACGAATATCGTCGCGAGTTTCGGCCAGCTCGCCGTCTCGCCATATGCGGTAGCGTCCGATATCGCTGCGGACGTCCGCCCCCGGCGCGATCCCCGGCTCGTAGGAACCCGGGTCGAGCACCTCCAGAATGGGGCAGGGTTTGGGATTGCGCTGAGCGAAGAGCAAGAAATCAAAAGCATACTCTTGGGGCAGGCTGATCATATTGGCCTGTGCGAATCCGCGGGCGATGCCGCAAGTCGGCCGAGCGTCCCCGTTCCTGAACGCCTCGCGCGTCTGTGCCGGCGTGGTGGATGCGTCGAGCGAAATATGTTCCATGCAGCTTGTCTGTCTTTCGGATCGATGTGGCTATCTAGCATGCCACACGTTATCGCATGCGTGTTGTGCGGTATGCCGATAAAGAAGCCGTTCGGCTCTGTATCATCTGTCACGCTAACCGCCGGAAGTTAAACGCGGATTACCATTGGTTGAAACCTGTGTTAACCAGCACTGTCGTAAGCACAGTTGCATCGGCGAGGCATCGTCCATGCGCACACAAGCCCAGCAGGCCCGTTACATGCCGGCAAACTCATGCATGCAACGGAAATAATTGATACGCTATGGTTCGGTTGCACCCTGATTCACGCGACTGCGTGCCCATGGCCGTGATTTTCACGACTTAGCCCGCACTGCTCGAATTCAGGATACGACATGACGCTGCACGAAAAGGAGCACGATGGACTCGATCATTCTGGCGGTGGGCGACGGTGATGCCCTGTTCGCGCCACAGGACGCCTACCCGAACGATTCCGGCAAGGATCTGGTGCGCATTGTCGATCCGCATGAGCGCTGCGTTTCGCCCTTCGACCTGAGTGTGCTGCGCGGCGACGGCATCTTCGAGGCGACCACGGTATGGCATGGCAACCCGCTTTCGTTGGAGAATCATCTCAAACGTCTGGCAAATTCGGCGAAGCTAATGGATATGCCCCAGCCGAATCAGCGCGCTTTCACCGCAGCGATCAGCGAAGTCGTCGCCAGATACGGCGATCCGGAACCGGCTCCGCTGTTGCGCATCCTCGTGTCGCGAGGCATGGATCCCAACACCGGCATCGGCAGGGAAAAGTACGGCGTGCCAAGCGTGTGGATCTTTCTGGATGGGCGCGGCACGCTGCACGACGTGGCGCCGATCAGCCTGACCACGCTCAGCCGCGGCTACGCTAGCGACGCCACCGCCGCAAGCCCGTGGCTCCTCAATGGCGCGAAAACGCTGAGTTACGCGGTTAACCAGGCGATGCGCCGCGAATGCAGGCGCCGTGGAGTCGATGACGCCGTGACCTATACCTCAGACGGCTTCACGCTCGAATGCCCGACTTCCTCGATTGTTGCGCAGTACGGCGAACGCATCGTCACCCCTGACCCACGCATCGGCATCCTGAATGGCACGTCGCAACGCGAAGTATTCGCCTGGGCGCGGCAGGAGGGGCTGCAGATCGAGTACCGCAAGCTTCCGCTGGCCCAATTGCGCGAAGCCGACCGGCTTTTCGTCACGCACGGCGGCTGGGCCATCCCCGTCTCCTCGCTGGACGGCAGGCCTCTTGAGGTCGACTTGTCGCAGATCAGCGCCATCAACGACGCGATCCATTCCGGCCGCACCCATGACGATGCCCTCGAGATCAGCCCGCTGGGGGCGTATGAGGCATAGCCCGGCTTTCGCCGTTTACGCTGTCGTCACGCTACTTTCGGCGTGACCCTGTGTCCGGAGGCGACGTATCTGGTGCCGCGCGACGAGCTGACGAAGGCTATTTCGGTGGGGTCGCGTTCGTCCGGGCGCTGGATGGCGTAGAATCCCTGCGTCGTGTGATAGAGCGGCAGAGTGAGCTGCACTCCATAGGGGCCATCGTCCTCGTCCGGGTCGATAACGGCCAGCACGCCGGTCGGGCCGCCTGCCTTGAATTCCATATGCTCTCCGAGACGTTCGTAGGTCCCCAGAACAGTCGCCATATCCTCGGCACTGATCGGCGTCTCGTCGAGCTGGACTGTCGGGCGCGGCGCGACCCCTGCACGCGCGGCCAGAACGGACGTCAGATGCGCCGCCATCTGCGTACCGGCGTCGGCATTGGTCAGCACGGCGATGGCGGTGCGGCGCTGCGGGAAGACCACGACGTTCGCACGCTGGCCTTCAGTCGCGCCGCCGTGGCCGAAAGCGGGCTCGCTACCCCAGTTCGGCAACTGCCAGCCCAAGCCCCAGCCGTTGTTTTGCACGCCCTGCTCACGCAGATCCACCTGCTCGCGGGTCATCAGCGCCGCATTGCCTGCCGACACAATCCGCGCGCCGTTGGGCGCGATGCCATCGTTGAGGAAGAGGGAAACGAAGCCAAGCAAGTCGTCGATCGACGCGGACACCTGTCCGCACGGCCCGGTGCATCGCGGCAGATGCCACAGTTCAGCTGGCTGGACAGGAGCCGGGAATATTGTCTGATCGATTGCAACGGCGCGTTGGTGCCCCAAGCACGCCGAAAAGCGCAGCACATCCTCCGGCAGCGTCCAGACATGTCCCAATCCCGCTGGCTCGGCAATGTACCTACGCAACGCCTCATCCCAGGTCATGTCGCGCAGCACCTCGATCACCCGCCCGAGCACCACGAAAGCGCCGTTCGAGTAGCTCAGCGGCCCTCCCAGCGGCGTGCGCGCCGGGAAACGCCCGATGTATTCCACGTATTGGGCCACGCAGTCGTCGCCGCGCCCCAGCGTGCCCGGGAAGGCATCGCCTTCGATGCCGCTGACATGGCACATCAGATCGCGAATAGTGCAGTGCTCGGTGGTTTCCGGCGAGCCGACGATGCGGAAGTCAGGCAAAACATCCTTGACTTGCGTGTCAAGCCTCAGCACACCTTCGTCAATCAGCTGCATGGCAAGCACCGTAGTCCAGATCTTGCTGATCGAGCCGATCTGGAACAGCGTATCCTCGATCACCGGATATCCGGTGGTCTGATTGGTTACGCCCGCCCATGCGGCGTCCGCATGCAGCGTGCCGTCCTGCGCCGGTGCGAGTACGCCGACCGCCGCGCCCGGCACGCCATACTCTCCAATGGCTAGATCAACAAGCGACTGCAATGCATCATGCCCGATCAGCGCCGTCCGCCCATGCTTCACCGTATTCATATGTCCGCTCCCTGTTTCGCCTTGCCTGTGGGCCGCACCGGCTTCACACCCGACAATCCCATGCCCACAACTGCACCCGTTGGCATGATCGGCATCATGCGCTCCTGACTATCGGCCGCAATCAGTATTATGAATCAGGAGTGATTGCGACCGAAAACCGCCTGCTCCCGGCATTAGATGCCACGTTACACGCCGTGTATCACCATGAGTTACACTCGCCAGCGGGTGTTGCATTACGCTGTTCCTTTGGCAATGGCATGGGATCGAATGGCAGGAGTTATATCGCCGTCCAGTCGCTATGGCCACTATGGTCAGATAGCTGAGGCGATGCACGCGCCAGACCAGCAGAAGGAGCAGACATGGGGCAGTCCCAGATCGGAACCAGCGGCGTCGACGCGCGATGCTTCCCAGAAATCGACAGGATGATCCAGACCGTCGTCACCGAGGGCAAAGCTCCATTCTGTGTGTACGGCATCTACGAGCAGGGTTCGCTCGTCCACGTCAACGGCTTCGGCACACCTGAAACGCTGGCAATGCACTATGAGACCTTACGGCGCCAAACGGCGCTATCTCAATCGGCACCGTCCGAATCGGCGCTTGCGCGAGAACATCTGTCAGGTGTGAAACCAGATTCGGCGCAGCAGCTAGATCCTGCGGCACATTACGCCCATATGAGATTGCGCATCGCCTCCATGTCGAAAAGCTTCACCGCGGCCGCCGTTCTGAGGCTCGTATGGCAAGGTCGGATCGATCTCAACGCGCCGATTGCCGCGCTGCTGCCGGAAATGGCCATGACGAACATAGCCGACGACGCATTCCCGATCACCATCGCCGATTTGCTTTCCATGCGCTCCGGGCTCGCCACCGACGATGCCTGGGCCGACCGACAGGAATCTATGTCGCATGCCCAATTCCGGCAGCTGCTCGGCCACGGGCTGCGAACGGTGTTTCGGCCCGGCGAGGGCTATGAATACTCGAATATCGGTTTCGCGCTCTTGGGCGAAGCGGTACACCTCGTCACCGGGTCAGATTTGCCCACTTATGTGCGCACGGAATTCCTCGAACCGCTAGGTCTACATGAAACCAGCTACGATTACCGAGACGCAGATCCCCGGATGCTCATCTGCGGGCATCACCGCGCTCCTTGCGGAGCCTGGGAATTCGAGGAGTTCACTGCGCCCGGAGCATTCAGCCCGATCGGCGGCGTCATCAGCACCGTGCATGACATCGTGCGTTGGAACACATGGCTGAGCGAGCCTTTCTGGGATCTTGGCAACGCGGGCGCAGCTCTGCCAAATGGTGGCGGCTCGCTATCGGATGACATCGTGTTGCCGCGCCGGTTCCGACGCCTCATGCAAATCGGGCATACCCCAGTGCCGCCTATCGCGCGTTCAGGCTCGAACCGCGGCAGGCTGACCCGCCGAGAGACGAGTGAATCCCAGTCATATGGCTACGGCCTGGTGCTCGAACACGATGCGAGATATGGCGATATCGCGCACCATTCAGGCGGCTATCCGGGTTACGGATCGGATATGCGTTGGCATTTGGGCTCTGGCATCGGCATCGTCACCATGGCCGATGGCCGGTACGCCACGCCGGGTGGCGTCGCCGCGCAGGCGCTGGCCACGCTGCTGGAATGCTCAAGCGCGCCAGCACGCGTTCCCGCCCGCAACATACGACTATGGCCGCAAACTACGATTGCCATGAACCGGGTTTGCGCGATGCTTCATGCGTTGCCACACCCTAGCTGCGATGCAAAGAGCTGCTTGGCAGCCTTGCGATCCTTGGGTGATCTGTTCTCGATGAATATCGTCATCGATATGGCTTTAGAACGACGCGCCGATGAACTCGCGGCCATACTCGCGCAAACCGGCCCGTTAACCGGTCGTAACCCGGCCGAGGCCGGCGCAGACGCAGATCTGCGTGCTCCGTCCAACACTCTCGAGATAACGGCCCAGACCCCTGCGCAATTATCGTGGACCATGTGCTGCCAGTATCACCCGCTGCGTTGCTCGATCAGGCTCAGCCCATTGCAGCCGCCCGGAATCGAAAGCCTCGAATTCGCTGTGGCTGACCTGCCGAAAACTGACGACATCATAACTATCGAGCCACAGACTCACATCATCGCAGATGCAGCCGGGATCGGCCACCGGGCTGAACCGGACGCACAGGAAAGGAGCCACGCATGAGAGAGGTCAGGGCACTGGCGATAGGCCATTCGAAAACAGCAAGCCTCCGACGGCTGGGTCATTGGTTTGAGCAGGCGGGATTGGATTGCGCAGTGGTGTTCGGCGGCGACGGGCTGCCAGAGCGGCTCGATGGCTATGCGGCGCTCATTGTGCTCGGCGGTGCCCCTTTGCCCAACGAAGACGATCGCTTCCCTTGGCTCCCCCAGACTCGGGCACTCACGGCCCAGGCGCTAGAGCGTGGCATTCCTATGCTCGGTATCTGTCTTGGCGGCCAGTTACTGGCCTATACGGGAGGAGGGCGCGTTGAGCACCGCATCCTCAGGCCAGAACATGGCATGACCGATATCACGCTAACGCCGCAGGCCAATGAAGACAGTCTTTTCGCGGTATTGCCGCACCGATTCCCCATGGCGGAGAACCATGTGGACCACATCACCGAGCTGCCTGAAGACGCCGTTCTACTGGCGCGTTCCGAGCGCTCCCCCGTGCAGGGCTTTCGCCTGGGAGAATGCGCATGGGGCTTGCAATTCCATCCGGAAGTGTCTGCCGGAAATATCGCCGCTTGGGGCGAGGATGACAGGCGCGACGTTGAAGCTGATGGATTCGTTTGGGATGATGTCGTTCGCCACGCGCACGAGGCCAACACCGAAAACGAGAAGCTCGCGCAGCGGTTCGCCGACCGGTTTGCGGCTATCTGCATGCAACAGGCCGCTGTGCACTGAACGATCAAGCTAACCAGGCACTCGCGTATCGTCGCTGCTACATGCTCTATTCGCTGATCAACGCGGCAGCGACCGCACGGATCGCCTCTTGGGCAGCATCCGGCGCATATCCTCTGGAGCACACGGCAAGCACGCGCAGATCAGTGGAATCAGGATCGCCGATGAATGCGACGTCATGCTCGATGCCGTCAACGAAACCTGATTTCGATCCCCATGCCATGCCCCGGGGCACTTCGCTTGCTATCGTCGCGTAGCGTTGCCGGGAGAGCGCCTGACGCAAGATCTCGGTATCGCTGCGAGCCGCCCAGTCGCCACGCACCGCCTCGAGCATCAGCTTCGAAAGGTCGTCGGTGGTGACCTCGTTGGGCAGGCCACGGTTTCGGGCGGCGATATCACCAATAAGCCGCTCGATGTGCAGGCTGCTCATGCCGTGCTCCCGGCATGAGCGTTGCACGCGGGGAATGCCGATCAGGCCGAGCAGCATGTTGGTCGCCTCGTTGCTGGACCGCTCGATCATCGCGTCGAGCAGCTGCCGCACGCTCATGGGCGTGCCAACCTCGGGAATCTCGTCGTCGACCTCATCGGGGTCGTCGGCGATCGAGAATGGCGTGCCCGTGGCCGACACAAACGTATGCGTAGCCGGAACCACCTGCGTCCAAGCCAAGCGGCCAGCTTCGATCTGCTCGATCACCGCCACCGCCACCGCCAGCTTGATCGTCGAAGCCGCATAGAAGACACGCTCCCCCGCGCGCCGGGCCAGAATCTCCCCTGAGCTATCGCGCAGTGTGAAACTAATTTGCGCCGTTCCGTCGCTATAATCGCTGATTACACCCATATGACCCATTTTCCATGCCTGCCCTGACTGCATTCTGCACTCCGCGCGTTCGTGGCGAATGCATCGATCGGAGCACGACACGAGCCATGTTCCCGCTACAGCTGTCCATGGTATGCAGGCAAGTGTCCTAGGCCATCAGGCACCGGTATGGCGCCGAGCAAGTTCTTCGTATAGTCTTCCTTCGGCCGGTTCCATATTTCATCGCTCGGCCCTGATTCGACTATCCTCCCCTGGTTCATCACGACTATGCGGGTAGCGATGAGCCGCACAATCGACAGATCGTGGCTGATAAACAGCAGCGAGGAATCCGAGCGCGAAGCGACCTGCTCCATCAAGATCGCGGTCTTCGCCTGCAACGACGCGTCGAGGGAAGCAATCGGCTCGTCGCCTATCAGCAGCAGCGGCGAAGTCGCCATCGCGCGGGCTATAGCGATGCGCTGGCGCTGGCCGCCGGAGAACTGATGGGGGAGTTTGTCAGCGTCCGAGGCATCCATCTGTACTTCGCCGAGCAGCTCTTCCACGCTCGGCACTGCAAACGGGCTGATCGCCCGCGCCTCTTCAATCTGTGCACGCACCGTGCGGCGCGGATTGAGCGAAGCATAGGGATTCTGGAATACCATCTGGATGCGCCGCAACTCGGTCGCTCGCCTTCGCAATCCGAGCGGCGTGATCGGCACATCGTCGAATACAACGCTTCCCGATGTAGGAGCGACCAGCCCGCAGATCACTTTCGCCAGCGTCGATTTACCGCATCCCGATTCGCCGACCAGCCCTACAACTTCGCCAGGGGCCACGCACAGATCGACATCGCGCACGGCGTGCACCAATCTGCCACCTACTGTGTAATCGACAGTGACGTGGCGAAGATCCAGCCCGGAATTCAACCTAGCCGCAGTGCGAAAATCATGCCGTTGTTTCATGCCCAGCCTCCTCGCCAATTTCACCAGCTGCTTCCATGCGCTCCTCGACCTTCGTCGGCAGCGAATTGATCAGGTCAATGGTATACGGGTGCTGTGGGTGGTTGATGATGTTGTATCGATCGCCGACCTCGACGATTCTGCCCTGCCGCATCACAGCGATAGTGTCGGCCAAAGCACTCATGACTCCCAGATCGTGCGTAATGAGCAGGATAGTCAGTCCAAGTCGTTCGTTGAGATCTTTGAGCAGGTGCAGAACGCCTGCCTGCACGGTCACGTCAAGTGCCGTAGTGGGCTCATCGGCGATCAGCACGCGCGAATCGCAGCTCAGCGCCATGGCAATGGCGATGCGCTGCAACTGCCCGCCGGAGAATTGGTGCGGAAACCGTTCCAGGGCCTGCTCGGGGTCGGGAACCTGCACGAGCCGGAGCAGTTCGACCGCGCGTTCGTGCGCCTGCCGCCTGTTCAAGTGCAGATGATAGCGCATGCCGTCGGTCAGCTGACGCTCGATGGATAGCATCGGATGCATGCTCGATGTAGGGTCTTGGAACACCATGGAGATGCGGCGGCCGCGATACGTGTTGCGCTCACGCTCTTTCATCCCTAGCAGCTCGATTCCGTCGGCGTATCTGACCGAACCTGTCAGTTTCGAGCCTTCAGGAGGCAGACCGAGTATCGTCATGCCAGTCAACGACTTGCCCGATCCTGATTCGCCGGCCAGCCCGCTGATCTTTCCCGGCGCAATGTCGAGATCGACCTGATTCAGCAGTCGTTTGCCATACAAATCCAATGACAGCCCGCGGATCACGATGCCCGCAGCCTTTTCCTTCGATGCGAACAGCATGTTCTCCTCGTCTGTACGTTCGCTCATATCATTCCCCTTGCCTGCCTGCGCTATAGCTACGGTCGAACCAGTCCCTGACTGCGTCGCCGACGAAGTTCTCCGCTATCACGACCGTGAAGATCGCAAGACCCGGGAAGAATGCAAGCCACCATGACGTCATGCGGAGCACGCCTTCGGACACCATCTGCCCCCATTCGGGAGTCGGCGGCGTGGCGCCGAGGCCTAGGAACGAGAGACCTGAAAGCGTAAGTAAGCAGTCCCCCAGATCCACGAACATGAGCACGAAGATGTGCGGCAGGATATTGGGCAGAATGTCCTTGAACAGCGAAGCGAACGAGCTTCGGCCAAGCAGTCTGCCAACGATCACGAATTCGCTGTTGCGCAAGCCCAGCACCAGCGAGCGCACCAGTCGGGCGTAAGTGGGCCAGCTGACGAGTACGACGGCGATGATGGCGTTCTGGATGCTGGGGCCAAGAGCTGCTGAAATGACCATTGCGAGAATCGTCGAAGGGAAGGCGAAAACCAGATCGGTCAAACGCATGAAGATCTCATCGATCCGACCGCCAAAATACCCGGCCATGGCACCGATGAAGCAGCCCAGCGCCGAGGAGATGACCACAAGGGCAATCGAGGAGGGTATGGAAACCCTAGATGCAGCAATCACCCTGGAGAAGATATCGCGACCCAGCGTATCCGTGCCGAACCAATAGTCGCCGCCCGGCGATGCGAGGCGCGGGCCGCTCTGATCCAGCGGATCATGTGGTTCAAGCAGCGGCGCGAAGGCGATGACCGCGACCCACACCACGATGATAATCATGCCGATAATCGCCAACGGCGTGCGCAAGCTCCTAGGAATGGCGAAACGGCGGCGGCTCATCTTGCGCGCGACCTTATCGGGAAGCGACGGGCCCGCCGGAACCGCTGCCTCCTTGCTCGCAGGGCTTGCCTCCGCATTAATGCCCACTGCCGATAGGTCTGCAACCGCTGGGCTCACCCGAGCCGGTTCGCCGGTTTCATTGGCCGTACTCATTGGATCCTCACTCTCTGGTCAACGAATCCAGTGACGATATCGACAAGGAAATTCACCATGATATAGACAATGCCGATGACGATGCCTACACCCATGATGCCCTGTAGATCCAGGGCCATGGTCGCCTTGAAAGCGTACTGGCCGAGTCCGTTCCAAGCGAAGATCGATTCAGTGAGCACCGAGCCGGTGACTAGCCCTGCGAACAGCAGCCCGGTGCGGTTGAGGATAGGCACCGCGGCCCCACGCAGGATATATCCGAACACGACCTTATGGGAAGGCAACCCTTTCGCCCGAGCAGCCAGCACGTAATCCTGGTTCATGGACTCGAGCACCGCCGAGCGGACGAAGCGCATCAGGCTGCTCAGATTGGCTGTTGCCAACACCAACGCAGGAAGACACAGATGCCACAGCGCATTGACGAAGGTGGGCCAGTCGCCTGCTATCAGCGAGTCGATGGTATACAGTCCGGTGACGTTGGGCGGAGGAGCTATGCGCGAATCCAGCCGCCCCGAGCCGGGGAAGATCCCCAGTTCGTAGAAAAGGAAGTAGTAGCCCATCGCGCCGAGCCAGAACGTTGGCACGGATACGCCGCCCAATGACAGCACGCGAATGAGCTGATCAGCAAAGCGCCGGTGCCTGAGCGCCGCGTACAGTCCGATGAGCACGCCGAAAATGATTGTGAAGATGAACACGAACCCGCCCAACTCCAGCGTGGCCGGCACGACGCGCCTCAAGTCGTCGAGCACCGGTGTTTTGGTCAGGAATGATTCGCCGAAATCGCCGTGCAACAAGCGGACCAAGTACAGCCAGTATTGCTCCCATAATGGCTTGTCGAGCCCGAGCTCAGCCCTGGTACGAGCCACGGCGGCGGGATCATTGGCCTCCTGCTCGCCCAAGATTGAGTTCACGGGGTCGGCAGGGACAAGATTGGTGAGGACGAAGGTAACAAGCGTGACGCCAAAGACCAAGAACACACTGATCACGAAACGCTTGCCAATGTATAAGGCGAGCGGATGCCTGGCCCGTGTTCGACGACGGAAATCCGAAGGATCTGATTGTGTGGATCCGCCTTTGCGGCCCTTCTGCATGTTCCCGGCTGCGGGAGATACTGCCTGTGCTGTCATATCACCATTTCCTGTTCTTGCGTTCGTGATTCAGCATGTATCGTGAACGTCTCGTCCGCTGAGATTCAACAACGCATGGCCCCAGCCGCGCCCGACGCAGATCCACGCGAAGTCCGTACCTTTGAACCCATGGATCCGCGTCAGGCGCATTGCTTATCTGAGCGTAGTGAGGTCGAGATTGTTGAGCAGGTCATAGTTCACGTCAGTCAGGTCCGGACGGGAAACGACATTTGCGCCTTGCACTACCAGCGGAACGTAGGGACTAGCCTGGTTGAGCGCGTTCTGCAGATCTTGCCATGCCTTATTTCGAGCCGATTCACCGCTCGCGTTCTGCGCAGCCTCGACAAGCGGCATAATGGCATCAGCCGAAGCAGAAGCGGCCCATCCGCCCGACGCCTTGGCCCCGGCGGCGGTGTACCAGCCGGCCCGTTTGGCGATGTTCTGGTCGGGGGCGAAAACGAAGTAGTCCGAAGGATCGGGATAGTCTGCTCCCCATGTGCTCAGGCCCGCCTGGAACTTGCCGGAACGGAAGGTGTCCAGCCGGGTCGTGGTCGGCTGGCCGACAAGCTTGATATTGACCCCCAGCGTCTTCATATCGGCCTGGAACAGCTGCGCGATCTGCGTGGCAGAATCGTCATCGGACGAATATAGGAAGCTGATCTGCTCGTTGTTGTATCCCGACTTCTTGAGCAGTGCCTTCGCAGCGTCGAGATCATACGTATTCTCGCTTGAGCTCTTGAGCGCGCCAAGGAACGAATTGGGCACCATGCCATAGGCTTGTTCGGAGCCCTTGCCGTAGATCGCCACGTATTTCTCGTAGTTGACCGCCTTGCGCACGGCGTTCACGAATTCCACATCAGCAGCCTTACCGCCATATTGCGGATCAGAATTGAACCACAGGAACGTCGTGGATCCGGAAGGCCCAGAAGATACATGAGCCTCAGAGCTCTTGAGATTGGCTGCTTCATCGGAATTAATTGACAGGGCGATGTCTGTCGAGCCGGCCTTGATGTTGGTCAGTTCGGTGGAGGAGTCGACATTGTTCATGACGACCGTGTCATACCGGGGCTTGTCCCCCTTGAATTTCGGATTGCGCTTGAGCGTGACCTTGGAATCCATCGAAACCGAATCGAACTGGTACGGGCCAGAGCCTGCAGAATGAGCGTTGAGATACTTATCGGCCTTGTCCTTCGGAGTGAGTGCACCGCCGTTTGCCTCCACGACGCTCTTTTCCACGATGCCGAGGTTGACGCTCGGCAGAATGTAAGGGATCGCCGGATTCGGCGTTTCACTGCTCAGCGTCAGGCTCGTGTCATTCTTCTTGGCCACGGTAACGCCATCGAGGTAGAAGGACGGGTTGCCTTGAATTCCCTGGACGCGCTGATATGAATACACGATGTCGTCCACACTGACTTTCTTGCCATCGGCGAAGTAGTGGTCGCCGTTCAACGTCAAGGTCACGATCTTGTTGTCATCGGAGATCGTGTAGGTGCAGATTTCGGGCTGTGGCTTGCTCATGTCGTTATTGGTGAACTTCAATGCTGACTGGTAGACGGCGCGCAGAACGGTCACGGCCGTAGTTTCGAAGCTTCTTGCCGGATCGAGGGTGATGATATCGAACGAGCTATCGACCACCAACGAGCCATTGCTGCCCGTATTGGCCGTTGCTCCCTTGGATCCCTCAGCGCCCCCGCACGCTGCGGTGGTAATCAGCATAGTTGCGGCCGCCAGAGCAGCGAGCGAAACCTTGCACAATTTGCGCAGGTAGCCGCCGAGAATTGTGGTGGAATGATTCATATCTCTCTCCTACAGTTGTGATTCGGCAAAACCCTGAAACTGCTCCCGCGCACTGTTCCTGGTACGCAGGTATAAGCCGATTGAAGACCTGAAGTGTTACCAGATGATGTTGCGCAAACTATCATCATGTAACACACTGTGCGACGCATCATGTCGTTTCGGCTCGTTTCAGGTGTTGCGCACCGCATGCCGCTGCCCTTCCAAGCACGGAAATTCGAGATGCGCAAGACGCAATGGGCGCTTATGGGAATAGCCAGCTACTCCCCCGCCGTCATAAAGGCGCGGTAGGCATCGTCGTTGGCTTCGAGCACGCGCAGGGCGTTCTTCCAGCCGAGTTTGTTGAGATCCTCCTCGCTCCAGCCGCGCGAGCGCAGCTCGGCAAAGAGATTCTGGTATTCGCCAACGTCCGACAAGCCTTCGGGCATGGTGTCAGTGCCGTCGAAGTCGCCGCCGACGCCAACATAGTCCACACCCATCACCTCGCGTGCGGCCTCGACGTGGTCGGCCACCATGCCCACGGTGACTGCAGGACGCGGGCCGTGCTCGCCGCCCTCGTACCAGTCATGCAGCTCGGCCGAGACGAAGCCGGGAACAGCGGTGATCATCTGCACACCGCCGTTCTTGACGAGCATGCGTTGCACGTCTTCGGGAACGTTGCGCGGGTGGGGATTGACGCAATAACACGACGAGTGGCTGAACATGACCGGCAGTTGCGAAGCCTCGAGCGCGTCGCGCATAGTGTCGGGCGAGACGTGGGCAAGATCTACGATCATGCCGATGCGGTTCATCTCGGCCACGATCTCGCGTCCACGGTCGTTGAGCCCGTGCCACTTGTGCTCGCCCATCGAGGCGTCGGCGAACTCGTTGGTGTTGTTCCATGTCATCGTCATATAGCGCACGCCCAGCCGCGCGTATTCGCGCAGCACAGCCATGTTGTTCACGATCTGATGACCGCCTTCGATACCGATGAGCGAGGCAATGCGGCCTTCATCGCGCGCAGCCAGCACGTCCTTTGCGCTCGTGGCCAGTTTGAACGTCTCGGGGTAGCGGGCACACATGCGATGGATGAAATCGATCTGCTCGAGCGTGGCGATCACGGCGTCGCCACCCGCGAAATCGCTGTGCACATACGCCGACCAGAATTGCGCCAAGTAGCCGCCGCGCCTGAGCTTCGGGATGTCGGTGTGCAGGGTCTGCGGCAATTCCTGGTCGATGCCCTCGACGCTATAGCCGCGCTCGGCGCGCGACTCCCACGGCAGATCATTGTGGCCGTCGATGACCGGGATGATGGGTTCGCTCATGTGGTGCTCCTTGATTGAGGTGGTGGCTGGTGGTGCAGATCGTTGATTGGTGGTTTCAAGACCAACGACGATCACGGTCAAATTAGACTGGGTCTGGTCTCACTCAAATTTCCGGCATCGCAATGTTCGCCTTGCGGCACGCGTCGCGCAGGCTGAACGCCGAACCGTGCGCTCCGTCTATGACGCTACAAGCGTGAGTCAGGGAACTGATGATCGACTCTTCGCTGGCGGCCGCCACCGCGCGGAAGCATGCGTCCATGGCGTTCTCGTTGAGCAACTCGCCTTGGCTGATCATCGGCCCATGGCCGTCGCCATAGTCATTGCCGCGTTCGTCGCCGCGGTCGCCGCCGGCCCAGTGCGCGATGCGGTTCGCTGTGCTGAACGCCACGACGATCTCCCCGCTGCCGTTGCCGATGTAGCCGCCGCAGCGCGTGATGCCGACCGTCACCCGCTTGCACAGCCGCCGCAATTGCCGCGAGTCCGCTGGCAGGTCGGTCGCGATCACGGCGACGATACTGCCTTTGTCTTCAGCGCCGTCGCTGTTTTCGCTATCTTCGTCAATTTCAGAACATTCTGTGTTTTCGGAAACTTCGGTGTCTTCGGCGGAGTATACGGGTTCGGAAGACTGCGCGTGTGCGTCAGATGATTCGACTGCAAGCTCGCGCGCCAAGCTCCTGCCGATCGGCTGGCCGTTGTAGCGCAGGCATTCCATGGATCCGAAGTTGGACATCACCAGCACGCCGATAGTGAACCGCCGGCCGTCGAATGCGACGACGCGCGAGGACGAGCCGATGCCGCCTTTCAGCCCGAAGCACACCATGCCGCTGCCGCCGCCGACATCGCCCTCGTCGAATTCCGGCGCAGCGCGGGCGATCGCGTTCAGGCCGTCTGCGGGCGTGACACGCATCGCCCGGATATCGTTGAGCGTCCCATCGTTGCATTCGAGCACCACGGGGTTGACCGTCCCTGTGCTTACGCCGATCTGCTCATGCCGATCCAGCGAATAACGAACCAGCGCGTCGAAGCATGCGCCGCACGAGAAGGTGTTGGTCAGCAAGATCGGCGTCTCCAAGCTGCCGAGTTCCTCGACCTGCACCAACCCCATGCTTTTGCCGAATCCGTTGGATACGTAAGCCGCAGCAGGCAGTTTGCTGGCGAAGCAGTCACCCGGTGGCACAATCGCCGTGACACCAGTGCGTGCCTTCAGCCCAGCAAGCAGCGAAATGTGGCCCACCGTGATCCCTGGCACGTCGGTTATCAGATTGCGCGAACCTTTGGGCGCGTGGCACAACTCGTCATTCAGCACAGCGTTCACTCCCATACGGCGCTCCGTTCCTGCGCGGTTCCGGCGCACACATAGCGCCGGATTCTCGCGTCGAGCTTGCGCATATCGGCTTTCAGCATGCCAGCCATTGTGCGCCCCACATGTTACCAGCGGGCTACGGGCAGCGCCGCAATCTCCATCATGCCTCTCGCCGCATGATCGGCCCGGCCCCGCCGACTACTCAGGCCACATTGCCATAGACCTGCGATTGCAGGTCTTTTCGGGCGGTCTCCATCGTGGTAATGTCGCCCAACAACGTGATCTTCTCAGCGCCGTCGGGCAGTTGTGACATCTTGCGCTTGGCGGCGCCAATGCGGCGCATGAAGCCCATATCGAGCAGCCGCACCAGCAGTTCGGCGGCATAACGCTGCTCGGCCGGACTCGGCGCACGCAGCTGCACAGCCGCAGCCTGAATAATCTGACCGTTTTGCACCGCCGAGCCTATTGGGGCTGCAGTCGACGAGTTCCCCGTGCCAGAATCAGCGCCCGCAGAACCGGACGAGTCACGCGGATCGGGCGGCAACGGCAACGGCATGACCGCCAGCTCGTTGATGACCTGTTCAAGCATCGGGCCGCCGGCTTTGGCGAGGCTATGAATCCACAATCCCTGCGGCGTATCGTCGCTGGGCAGTCCGCCAGCGGCAGCCACCGCCTGGAACAGCGAGCGGAACACCGGGGTCATGAAATTTGCCAGGCTCAGTTGTGCAAACCACGTATGGCCGATGGCTCGAGGCACTTGGATAAGCATGGCCATGAACTGCTGCTCGCAGATGAACACGGCGTCGTCGATACGATAATAGGTCTGTTCATTGGCATCGCGGCGCTCAAGAGCCTTGCGCCGGACCGGATTCTCGTACGGATTCTGACCGCGCTCACCCCGCTCCTCTCGGCCTGTAAAGCCGCCTCCCGATGCCAGTCCGCCGAAACGCCGTTTCGACGCATAGGCATCGTCGTCACGCACGTTGAGCTGCCGCCGTGCGGCATTGACCTCGCGGCGCATGATGTCGAGATCCACACCGATGCGACGTGTCGCCTTGCGCGTGTAGATGTCCAGCAGCGAGCGGTCGCGGATCTGTGCGATTAACGGTGCCGCGGCCTTGACCGCACCCATCTGGCCGGTCGTATACGACGTATCGAAACGTGCGATGGCGGCATCGATCACGAAATCATACAGCGGCTTCGCGTGTTCGATCAGCGAACTCACCGCTTCGTCGCCCTGCTGCAAACGCAGGTCACACGGGTCGAGATTGTTCTCGGCGACTGCCACGAAAGTCTGCGAAAGGAACGCCGAATCAAGGGAGAAAGCATGCAACGCCGCCTTCTGTCCCGCTGCATCGCCATCGAAAGTGAACACAATGCGAGAGCTGAGCGACTGCCCTTCCACATTGAGCGGCCCGATGAGCTGCACGGCCCCGAGCGAATCGTCGGAGATGAGCCGACGCACGATTTTGGCGTGCTCTGCGCCGAATGCGGTGCCGCAGGTAGCCACTGCGGTGGTGATGCCGGCCAAATGGCAGGCCATCACATCCGTATATCCTTCGACGATGACCGCCTGGCGTTTTTTCACGATGGCCGACTTGGCCAAATCGATGCCGTAGAGTACTTGCGTCTTGCGATAGAGCTGAGTGTCCGGAGTGTTGATGTATTTCGCGCCGATTGTATCGTCGTCGTAGAGCTTACGCGCGCCAAAGCCCAACGTGCGTCCGGTGGAGTCGCGGATCGGCCAAGTCGCCCGCCCTCGGAAATAGTCGTAGACGCCGCGCTGGCCTTGGCGCGCAAGCCCGGCATCGAGCATCTCCTGTTGGGTAAAGCCTTTGCCTGCCAAGTAGAGCACGAGATTGTCCCAGCCCTGCGGAGCATACCCGCAGCCGAATCGCTCGCAGTCAGCCTGGCTGAAGTTGCGCCCGCCGAGCAACTTGCGCGCCGCGAGCGCCTCTTTCGTCAGGATCTGCGACACAAAGAAGCGTTGCGCCTCCTCGTTAGCATCCAGCAGCCGCGTGCGCTTCGACCCGGAGTGCTCTTCGTGGCCCGACCCGGCCTCATAATGCAATTCGATGTGGTATTTGTCGGCCAGCAGCTCTACAGCCTCGCGAAAATCGATGTTCTCCTGCTGCTCGACGTAGCCGAACACGTCGCCGCCCAGACCACACCCGAAGCAGTGCCAGACCCCCAACGACGGTCGCACCGAGAAGCTTGGCGTCTTCTCATCATGGAAGGGGCACAGCCCCACGTAGGTGCCAGTTCCCGAAGGCTTGAGCGTCACGGACGCGGACACGATGTCGTACAGGTCCGCAGCAGCGCGCACCTTCTCCACGTCTTCCTTCAGAATCATTCCAGCCATAGTGCCCCACGATACTCGACCGTGTCCATATCGTGCTGTGCATCATTTTCCCCATCGCGAATGCCGATCGATTCGCGATGCCCCCGGATACCAGCATGCCAAACTCGCGCAATGTGAAAGCTGGCAACGCCACTGACATGAATGTTCCGGGCGAAACAAGCCCATGAGATACGCCGAGCATATCTGTAGCAACGCTCGAAAATGCCCCTAGCACAGGATCGAGTGCATCGCGAGCGCCGACCCGTCAGTGAGATTGGCCACCTGGTCGATGGCCACGCGCAGTCGCTCGTCGTCATTGGTGGCTTCGTTCCAGTCCTGCAGGAACACGGCTTCCAACGCATCGCTGGGCCTCGGGGAATCTGCCATGAACACATCAACCAGATCCGCGACGATAGACTGCTCCTGTTGATGCATAGGTTCGCGCTCACGCGGCTCCATGACGAAATACACGGCGATACCTTTGAGTATCACGATCTCATATGACGTCTGTTCAGGAATGACGACCGAGGCGCTGTAGCGAGTTAACGGGCCATAGCCGTAACGTTCGCGCGTGGCAGTCTCCACCGAACTGGCGAAGCGGCCGATCAAGGCGCTGGTGATGTTCTTGAGCTGGGCCAAAGCCTGACGCGAGCCGTTGAAATGCGCAGGGAACAGCTGTTCACCACGCAAGCGAAGCAAAGCCGCGAGGAGTTTGCCAGCATCCCATTTCCCGCCGTACCAGCCACGCGTGTCTTCAATGATCGCGTCGACAATACGGGTGTCAGTCAATGCCATCGGATTAAACGCGCCAGTGGCGATCGCATCCTCGACGTCGTGCACGCTGTATGCGATGTCGTCGCTCAGATCCATGACCTGGCATTCCATCGGCTTCGTAGCCTTTGGGGCGCCTTGCTTGAGCCAGTTGAACACGTCGGCGTCATCGGGGTACACGCAATATTTGGCGCTGCGTTCACCCTTCGGGTGCTGCGCGGCCTCGGAGAGTGTCCACGGGTATTTTACGGCGGCATCCAAGGAAGCACGGGTCAGATTAACGCCGGCCGAGCGGCCATCGGCGTGGAAGATTTTAGGTTCTAGGCGCGTGAGCAACCGCAACGTCTGCGCATTGCCTTCAAAACCGCCGATGCCTGCGGCGATATCGGACAACACCTTTTCGCCGTTATGGCCGAAGGGCGGATGGCCCAGGTCGTGGGCCAAGCAGGCGCAATCCACCACATCGGGGTCGCAGCCGAGCATCATGCCGATCTGCCGGCCAATCTGCGCCACTTCAAGCGTATGAGTCAGCCGGGTTCGCGCGAAATCATCCGTGCCGGCCACCAAAATCTGGCTTTTCGCGCCCAGCCTACGCAGCGCGGAAGAATGAATCAGGCGCGCGCGGTCACGTTCGAACGCGGTGCGGGAGCGCGATTTCGGCGGCTCAGCCGCCCAGCGCTCCTCATCGAAGGCATCATAGCCCTCGTCGCCCAGCTCGCCATCCCGCGTCGTCTCCATAACCCCAGCATACGTGCTTGGGGAGGAGCATAGGATCTTTCGCCGTATTGACGACTCACACTTTTTTGCTGGCCCCGAAAAAATGTGAGTTGAATGAACATCGGAAATGTTAGTTTTCCGCATTGCAAATGGCGTAGTTCCAACATTTGCCGACCGAGATAAACTCACATGAATTGTTCGTTTTGCTCACACTTTTTTGATTGGCCTCAAAAAGTGTGAGTCGCACAACCACTCTCTACAGCACGCTCGCGGGATCAATCTTAGCAATGTCCGCGGCACCCAATACTTCGTTCGCATGCGTATATAATCTCGGAATGCGATTGCGCAAGCAGGTGAAGATCTCGTAGCTGATGGTGTCGGCGGCGCACGCCCAGTCGTCAGCTGTCGGTTCGATCAATCGTTCGCCGAGACCGGGCCCGAACAGTTCGACCGTATCGCCCTCGTGGATGCCGAGTCGTGCGGCAGAACCATGCAGATCAAGAATGAACTGATCCATGCACACGCGCCCCGAGACGCGCATGAGCTTCGGCCCTGCAGTAGTCATGACGCGCACCGGGCCGCCGGGCTTAACGGTATGCTTGGCCCCGCGCTCGTCGAATCCAGAGGCCGAGCGGTGAATGCCGTCCGCGTAGCCCAGCGGCACGATGGCGGTGCTGGTCTCCCCCTCGGTAATATACGTGCGTCCGTAGGAAATGCCATGTCCGGCTTCCACGTCTTTGACCGTGCCCAACTGGGCTTGCAGGGTCATGGCTGGCGTCAACGCGTAATCCTGCGGAGTGCCCATCGCAGGGTCGGCCTCATAGCCGTACAGCCCAATGCCCGGGCGGGTCAGTTCGAAATGAATCTCGGGACGGGTCAGCGTGGCGGCCGTGTTCGCCAGGTGCCGGATCTCCGGCGCGATGCCCGCGACGCTCATGCGACGCTCGAAATCATGGAAGTGCGCGATCTGACGGTCCGTGGAGTCCACGAATTCAGGGACGTTCGGCGCATCGGCCACAGCGAGATGGCTCCACAGCCCGACGATATGCAGCGCGCCCTCCTTGGCCAAAGGAACCAGTGCTTGTAAAGCCGCGTCGAAGCCTTGCTCGGTGAAACCGTTGCGCCCGAAGCCCGTGTCCACTTTGATGTGCACGCGAGCCGAGCGGCCCAGCTGCCGGGCCGCATCGGCCAGCGCGTCGATGCCGGCCAGCGAACCGAGCGAAATATCAATATCGTTGGCGATCAGCTCGTCGAAAGGCACTGCCAAGCCGTTGTAGACCCAGGTGAGAATATGGCAGCGATTCGGCCCGATGCCTGCCTTGCGCAGAGTCAGCGCCTCATGCGATTGCGCCGTGCCAAGCCATGTGGCGCCTCCTGCCAGCGCTGCGAGCGCCGCAGGGATCAGCCCATGTCCGTAGGCATCGGCCTTGACCACGCCCATCACCGCCGTATCGGATTTCGGCCCGCCCACCACATCGACGAGATGGCGCATATTGTCGCGCAATGTAGCCAAGTCGACGATCGCCTGTCCCGGGTATCGCCGCAACGCAGCCTCGTAATTCAATTCGCCTTGGAGAGAGGAGAAATGCGGCAATCCGCATGCGTTCGCAGTCATGGCTTCATTGTGACTCGCGTCGCAGACGAACCGGTTACCGATTGTGGCGCTGGTAAGCGATGCGAGTCTTGTCTGTTTCGCGGTCAAGCAATGAGATCAGCCCGCACCGGACGAAGCCGCTGCGCTCAATGACGTGCTGCATGGCCATGTTATTGGGATGTGTATCGATGCGCACGTTGCCGTACTGTTCCACCGCCCACTTGAGGCAGTCATAAGCGACGCGCGCAACCAGACCTGATGAAGCGATGCGATGGATGGTCACATATGGGTCGTCATCGAGCCAGTTGCCGTCGATCTCGCGGTAGGTCGGATCGTCACCCGGGCACAGAACGAATTGGGCGAGGATACGTTCTTGCGCAATTCCATCGCCTGTGCTGCCCTCGGCCCCGGCTTCATTGCTGGCTTCATTATCGACCAGCAGCATCGTGCGGCCTGCGGCAATGTCCCGGCGCACCGTGTCCGCAAGCGGGAACGAGTCACCCCACTGGGTCGGGTTGCCATTCTTTGCCATGAGCGCACGGGCATGGGCATAAATACGCTGGATTTGCTCGTAATCGCACGCAATCGCCTGGCGAAAATGCCGTGAAGACACCGAATTGCCCATACCGCACCGCCTTGAGCCAAATACCAATCAATACTGCCAAGAATAGGCTGTTAGATTATCATGCCGACATCACATCGTGCCTTCGCAGGCGCAATCAGCTATTCGCCTCGGAACCGCTCTTCGGCAACTTTCCAGCACACATTGTCTGCTATTCCCCTTATGTGAGGCGTTACTTTAGTGCTGCGAATGCAACGCATCGATAACGCCTCACACAAACGAGATACGACTCGGCTGCAGACCGCCTTGTCTCACACCACCTTGCGCACGAAGGCGTCGGAGCTGATGCCTTTGGCGAGGATGTCCTTGCACCACTCCTTGGCGGTGAACAAGCTGTGGTCGCGGTAGTTGCCGCAGCTCTCGATCGTGGTGGCTGGCACATCCTCCCATGTGGCTTTGAACGCAATGAATTCCAAGGATTCCTTGAGCGCCTTGGCTACCTCCACGGTAGAGTGTTCGCCCCAGGTCAGCAGGTGGAATCCGGTGCGGCAGCCGAAGGGCGAGCAGTCGATGTAGCCCGGGATGCGTTCGCGCAGCAGCACGGCGAGCGTGTGCTCGATGGTATGCAAGCCGCCCGTGGGGATGGCATTTTCGTTGGGTTGCACGAGGCGCAAGTCATAGTTGGAGATGACGTCGCCGTTCGGGCCAGTCTCGGTTTCGATGAAACGCACGTACGGCGCCTTCACCTTGGTGTGATCGAGCTGGAAACTCTCCGGCTTGGCGTTCTTCGTTTCGACTCTTGTGGTTGCTGTCTCTGTGGGCATGATTCCTCCGTTCGTATGTGGTTCGTACATGTTGCGGCGTCCGATTCCCCCCGCAATTGGCCGCGTGGAAAGTCCGCCGTTATTCGCCACTATGAGCATCCTACGCCGTGCAAGGTTTCCGCTGACGCCAGTTTGCGCTCAGCAACGACAGCAAAACTTCTGACCGAGCAGATATGCAAATAATGGCCCGCCGCTGGGCAGTTCGCCGGAAGATTCCGGCCGCTTGACGCGCTCATGTGACGAGAGCAGCAGGTGACATCACCGCTCGAAATCGACACGGTGCCTCAGGATTGGGTTTTCGCCGCGGGACGCACGTTGACGAGCGAACGAACGACAGCGAGAAATACAAGACAGCCCAGCATCGATATGACAAGGAGCAGCTGTCGCCGGTCGGCGAACAGCCAGCCGATCCACGATCCGGCAGCGCTCGCACAGGCATAGGCGAATCGCGCATAACCGGTGAATCGCGCCAGTCCATGGTCGCGCATGAGCAGCTGACGAGAGAGTATCACCGGCTGCACCATGATCGCCCGGCCCAAAGAGGTGATCAGCATGCCTGCGAGGATGGCATAGAGCATGGGCGCCAATTGCACGGCGAGCCCGCAAGCAGTCAGCCCTATGCCCAGCACGGCGGCGTTGCGCATAGTCAGATGGCGCGAGATACCGGCGAACATGAACGACCCGGCCACGCCTCCGACTCCGAAGAACGCGTATGCCATCGACATCGAAGGCTTGCCGAACTGCCGTCCAAGCCCAAGGATCGAATACGAGATCCACACTGCCGGGATGAACGCCAGCATGCCGGAGCTCACCAGCAGGCTGATTTGCCTGAGCATTGAAACATCTGGGCTCGCGGCTGAGGAGGGCGCCTCCTGGCGTTGTGCTGTCGTATCTTCCTGGCTCTGCAATGTAGCATCGGCCGATGCCACGGAATCATTCTCATTCGGCTCCGCCGACGCCGCCGACGCCATTGCATGAGCCTGTTTCTCCTTATCGACATCGCGGTTGATCACATGACGGGTCGCGAATCTCGTAGCCGCGCAAGCCAAGGAGGCCGCCGCGGAGAAGAAGAGCAGGATCTGCAATGAGAACGCCGCCAAAGCAGCCCCTAGCGTGCCGCCGACGAGCGAACCGGTCAGGCTCGCCACGATGGCTATCAAGCTGCTGTAGCGTATGAGCATGTCATCGTCGCCATCGGCGGCGTCGACTTGGAATACTTCGCCGGCGACATCGATGACCTGACCGGTCACCAGCAGCGAGCACGCCAACGCGAGCAGCAGCCATTTCCAGCAGCCCAGGCTTTCGGGCACCAGCCCGACTCCCAAACACAGAACGCCCTCCAGTCCTTCGGCGAATGCGAGGGAATTGAAGGAGCCGCAACGATCGACCACATAGCCGGCAATCGGGGACATGAAATCACTCACGGTGCCGAACGTCGAGCGGAAAGCGACCACCCACGTGGGCAGCCCTGCGATCAGCACCGCCGGCACCCAGCCGCCCTCGAAGGCCGCATTGCCCAGATTCGAAAACACAAAACCGAGCATCAGCCATCGGAACGCCGGCTGCAGCGCCATGAACCTCTTCACTTGTCTCTCCCCTAACTTACGCCGCCGATGCGCAATTCGAAGACGGATCATTGAAGCAGCCCCCGCTATGTCGCCACATCGTATGGTGCCGTATTACGAGGCTTCCTATTGTTGGCCGTGATCGGTTCCCTTTTCAACCGCAAGACATTGTAAGTCATATTCATTGCGTCGAGCTCTGGCCGTTTCTGGCCGAAGTTGCTGGGCAATCGAAGGCACTGAGCGACCAGTCACCAGTGAAGGTTGACATCATCACACATTCACAGGCAGGCCCCGTCGCATCAATATCTCGTCGTGGAGACCTCTTTGATCCTGACAGTCCTACGCGTTGAATGAGCGGATGGCTTCCATGAAGCGTTTGCCGTAGAGGTTGAGCTTGTTCTCCCCCACGCCGTTGACCGCGAGGAACTGCGCATTGGTCATCGGGCGAATACGCGTCATATCGCGCAGGGTCTTGTCGGAGAAGACGATGTAGGGCGGCTTGCCTATTTCACGAGCGATGTCGCGGCGCAGAACCCGCAGCCGTTCGAACAGCGGCTCGTCGACTTCGGTATCCATGCTGGCATCCGAGCCAAGCGTATGTCCGGACCGCAGCTGACCGGTTCGCCCGCCAACCGCAGCAGGCCGCTCGATGCGTTTGATTTCGTAATGAAAATCGCTGCCGGCCGTCACAGCAGCTCGTGGCCCGAAATGCACGACAGGCAGCCGCCCCTCGGACACGGTCAGAAAGCCGTCGGTGGTCATCTGATTGAGCACATCGCGCACGCGGGCTTGCGGCACTTGGTCAAGCGCACCGTAGCTTGGGCAGGCATCGAGGTGCCGAGCGAGAAGATCCTGGGTTTTCGAGCCGCGCAACACGGCCACGATCTTGCCCATGCCGAAGTTCTGATTGAGATCATGCACACACCGACTGATCGAGCGCGCGATGTCGGTGACGTCGATGGTGGCAAAGGTGCTCAGGCAGTTGGCGCAGTTGCCACAGCCGCGGGGCTTGGCAGGCGTTGCACTGGCGCCCGCGACGGATTGTTTCACCGGATCCGAATCTCTGAGCCCAGATTTCATCACACCAGATTCATCAGCAGCGGTGCCAGCGGCATTATTGGCCACATCCACAGCCCGCAAGCCGGTCTTGCCCGTTGCAGTGACTGCATCGGCAATGGCGCCGGAAGTCGGATCGGCAAAATAGCGCGTCATATAGGCATGCAGGCATTCGGTCGTGCGGCAGTAGCCGATCATTGCGTCAAGCAACCGACGTTTGCTCAGCCGCACGACTTCGCGCTCGTCCTCGCTCATGCGGTCGTTTTGCGAATCCATGTCGAGCAGACGGCGACGCGTGACGATATCGCTGTCGTTCCACAGCAGCGTGCAGCGGCCCGGTTCGCCGTCGCGCCCGGCGCGGCCCGCCTCTTGGTAGTAGGCCTCAATGCTTTCGGGCATGTTGTGGTGGATGACGTAGCGCACATTGGATTTGTCGATGCCCATGCCAAAGGCGTTCGTGGCCACGACGACGGGCGCGGCATCGGTGACGAAGGCGCGCTGGGCGTCATTGCGGTTCTGCGCCGACATGCCGCCGTGGTAGGCGACCGCCGACACGCCGCGCTCCGCCAGCAGCCCCGCGAGCGCCTCGGTCTCCTTGCGCGTGGCGCAGTAGACGATGCCGGACTCGTCCGCATGGTCGATGACGTAGTTCGCAATCCAGACGTTCTTGGCGTTCGTCGGCTTGCGCAGAATATCGAAGAACAGGTTCGGCCGGTCGAAGCCGGTCACCGTAACCTGCGGGTGCTGTAAGTTCAGCAGCGCGACGATATCGTGCCGCACGCGCTGCGTGGCGGTCGCGGTGAATGCGGCCACAGTCGGGCGACTCGGCAAAGCGGCGATGAATTCGCCGATGCCCAGATACGACGATCTAAAATCCTGGCCCCATTGCGAGACGCAATGCGCCTCGTCCACGGTGATCAGCGAAATCCGCACTCGTGCTGCGAAAGAGCGCATCCGCTCGGTTTCCAGGCGTTCCGGCGCAACGTAGAGCAGCTTCACGTCGCCGCGCGCCGCTTGGGCGAGCACCATGCCCTGCTCGTCCATACCCTGCGTGGTGTTGATGTATGCCGCCGGAATGCCGAGGTCGTTCAGGGCGTCGACCTGATCGCGCATCAGGGAGATCAGCGGCGAGATGACGATGGTCAGACCCGGCAGCAGCGTAGCAGGAATCTGGTAGCAGATCGACTTGCCTGCGCCGGTGGGCATGACGCCCAGCACGTCACGCCCGGCAAGAATCGCATCGACCAATCCCGCCTGCCCGGTGCGGAACGAGTCGTAGCCGAAATACCGGTGCAGCGCCTCGAGCGCCGCCTGCTGAGCTGCGGCGTGGTCCGGCCTGGTCTCGCGCGATTGAGCGCACGGCGATTCGATATGCCGCGGCTCGGCTGCAAGAGACTCAGTTGGATACGACGGTGCCATACCTCCGAGTCTATAGCTGCGTGCTTATTTCGCCACGAATAGCCTTGTCGAATCGGACACAAATCTCACGCGAATCGCGGGTTCCAACAATCAGTAGTTCTCAGCGCACGTTATTCGGCACGTTCGCCAAGGACGTACCGGAAAGCGTACGATGCCCATGAGTCAGCGCACGTTTCCCGACATCTGAAACCTTTTCGATATGGAAAACGTACGCTGAGCGCGAAGCAGTCCAATATTCTGCCGCACTATGGCCAGCAGCACTACTGCGCAATCGCCGCGAAGGCCTGATCGAGGTCGGCGATGAGATCGTCCACGCCTTCGATGCCGACCGACAGGCGCACCAGATTGTCGGGCACCTCCAAGGTCGTGCCGGAAACCGAGGAGTGCGTCATGGCGGCAGGATGTTCGATGAGCGATTCGACCCCGCCCAGCGACTCAGCGAGCGTGAAGATCTTCGTCGCGCCGACGAAGGCTCGTACGGCTTCTCCCCCGGCGGCGAGCTGAATGGAAAGCATACCGCCGAAGCCGCCGTGCATCTGGCGCGCTGCGATATCGTGGCCCGGATGGCTTTTTAGCCCCGGGTACCATACCTGCTCCACTTCGCTGTGCCGCTCAAGCCACTGCGCGATGGCCAGCGCGTTTTTGCTGTGCTGCTTGACGCGCAGCGCAAGCGTCTTGAGTCCGCGAATCTCAAGCCATACATCGAAGGGCGAAGGCACTGCGCCCGCCGCGTTCTGCAGGAAAGCAACCTTCTCAGCCATGTCGTCGTCGTCCACGAGCACCGCGCCGCCGACCACATCGGAGTGGCCGCCGATGTACTTCGTGGTCGAATACACCACCGCGTCGGCGCCATCCTGCAGCGGGTGCTGCAGCACCGGCGAGGCGAAGGTGTTGTCGACCACGATCTTGGTGCCGCGTGCATGCGCGAGCGCCGCCGTGGCCGCGATGTCGGTGATGCTCAGCAGCGGGTTGCTCGGCGTCTCGACCCACACGTAAGCGTATTGACGCTGTGCCAATGCCGCGCTGAGCGCCGTGGGATCGGTGATGTCGACGACGTCAAGCGTGACGTCCCATGGCACGAACACTTGAGACAGCAGCCGGTAGGTGCCGCCGTAGACATCATTGCCAAGCAGGATCGCGTCGCCGGGTCGGATGGTCGCACGCAGCAGCACATCGATGGCGGCCAGTCCGGAGGCGAAGGATATCGCATGCTTCGCGCCTTCCACTGCCGCCAGCTGCTTGTCAAAAGAGGTTCTTGTGGGGTTGACGGACCGGCTGTAGTCGTAGCCGCCGCGCAGGCCGCCGACACCATCCTGCTTGAAGGTCGAAGTCATGTAGATCGGCGTGGAGACCGCGCCTGTTGTGGGGTCTGGCTCCTGGCCTGCGTGGATGGCGCGGGTGGAGAGGGCGGCGGTGGCGATGTTCTCGGTGGTCATTGTTGATTGCTCCTTATTGATATGAATATGTGTAGTTGCGTGTTTGCGTGTTTGTGCGATTATGCGATTATCTGACTGTTTGATGCATGGCTTGCATGCTTACTTGCCACGAGCGCCAAGCTCTGCAGAAGACGGACATCGCCGAAGTCCGTCGGCTCGATCGGCGACGCAGCGCCACAGCAAACGCCGCAGCAAGTGCCGCAACAGCCCGACGCTGCGCCTATGCCGCAGCATGCGCTAGTTCCCGTATTCCGGCGACCGCAGTATCCGCAGTAGGCACCGCATCCGCAGCCGTCGCCAGGTCGGCATTTGCACTCGCCTCGTCATCTGCCCCGACCAGCGGTTCGGGCGTGGTCGCTTCGACGACATCCGCATAGCCGTGCGCTCGCATCCACCCGTCATCGAAGATCTTGTCGAGATAGCCGCGGCCCGAGTCGGGCAGCAGCACCACCATGAGATCATCGGCAGAAAGCTGATGTTCGCGGGCGTATTGCACGGCCGCCGCAACTGCCATGCCAGAGCTTCCTCCAACCAGCAGGCCCTCCTCGCGAGCTAGGCGTCTGGTCATCCAAAAAGCCTCGTTGTCGCTGATCTGCACAATCTCGTCTGGGACCGAGCGGTCGAAAGCCTTGGGATAGAAGTCTTCGCCCACCCCTTCGATGTCATAGCCGTGCACATTCGCAGGGTCAGAGTAGATCGAGCCTTCTGGGTCGGCGCCGACGACTGTCACTGCACCGTGCGAAACCTCTTTGAGATAGCGCCCGGTGCCCGAGATCGTTCCGCCGGTGCCGATGCCGGCGACGAAATGGGTGACGCGTTGCCCGCTGTCACGCCATATCTCAGGCCCCGTGGTTTGGTAATGACTCAGCGGGCCGTTGTCGTTGGAGTACTGGTTCGGCTTGAATGCGCCGGGAATCGTGTGTGCGAGCCGCTCGGAGACCTGATAGTACGATCTCGGATCCCCCGGCTCCACATTCGTCGGTGTCACCACGACTTCAGCGCCATACGCGCGCAGCACGGCTCGCTTGGATTGCGAGACTTTGTCAGGCAAGACGAATATGGTTCGGTATCCGCGCTGCTGGGCCACCAGGGCCAGTCCTACGCCGGTGTTGCCACTAGTCGGCTCGACGATAACGCCTCCGGGCTTGAGCTGCCCGGAACGCTCAGCGGCCTGGATGATGCGCTGCGCAATACGGTCCTTGCTTGAGCCGCCAGGGTTGAGATATTCGATTTTCACAGCGATGGTTGCGGCGATATCGCTTGCGATGCGATTCAGCCGAACTAGCGCAGTGTCGCCTATCAGCTCGGTTACCGAGCCGTAAATAGCCGAGCCGCCATTGGCTGGATCATAGGCGAGCGAGGAATGGGGCTGCGCTGGGCTGGGGTCCTTGTCAAAGGCTGAAGAATCAGCCCCGCCAGTAATCATGTCGCCAAAATATGTATCGATGAAATAAGAAGTCATCATGTCTCGTTTTCTCGATGGGCCAGATGCTCATCGCCTGAAAAATGCAAATATTCAATGGTTGGAATGTGCTTGGCACTATCGGTTGCAAGGATTTGCAGCGGATATGGGATTATGCGATGCCAGAATTGAAGACGGGGCGCGAACGAACGACGTGACAATGCGAAACAATGATATTGCGAATGAAACAGGCATCATACAGGATGCGAACGTGTACATCGGCGAACCAGAATACCGGCCATGCATGCTGCCACACATACGCAACGCAACAAGCCAGTTGCATCGTCATCAACTCAAGGTAATGAACAAATAAATCAGCTCAACGCCATTGTCTCTTCAATTATGCGTCGTCACCCGTCCGCTTTCGTCGGCGTCGGTCAGAGACAACAACATAAGAGATACGTCATGTCCGCCACCATAGCACACCATGCCATACGTTCAAAACCACACTTGCGTGACGAAGCAAGCACACCAAAACAGGCGAGCCGAGCGCCGGCGAAACCGCCTCGTTGCGCGTATCCTGTGCCACTCGGCGAACCCGCTGTATTTATTGGGCTTTTTCGGCGTCCATGAGCTTGTCCGAGGCTTTCACCAAGCGCTCGTAATATCCCTTCGCCTTGAGCCAAGCGATGCTGCGCGAGTATTGCTTGGTCACGCCGTAATAGAAGACGATTTCGAATGGAGCGTCGCCGATCGCACTGGAACGCGTAGTAGGCTCGGCAGCCAAACCTGGGATGTCGTTCGCTCTGCCATCAGCATGTGGATTCTTGATGACGAACTGCAATCCGAGCAGATATTGTCTGTTTGCAGTCTTTGCGGTGCTTGAACCGTCGGGGACCGCCATATCAGCACTGCTCTGTGCAGGCAGCGCCTCGTAATCCTCATCCAGCAGCGCGGCCAAGGTCTGAGCGTCCTTCGAATCGAAGTCGAGCTCGCCGTAGGATATCCCATCAAGGGAATAGGTATGGATGCTGTCGCCCATGGTTCCGCCGACAGTGAACGATTTCAGATTCTCGTATCCTACCATGCGATTGATGCTATTGGCCTGCCGATAGCCGCGCGAGTTGAGCAGATTCACATAATGCTCGCTGCCCAGCAGAAAATCGCCGTCGACTGTGTACTCTCGGCGCAGTGTGGAGCGCGGCGAAAGCGCGAATCCCGACGCCAGCCGGTAATCGATATCCAAAGGAACAGACCAGTCCGAATCAACTCGTTTCGCGGAGTTTTCGTTTGTTTTTTGGGATCGTTGCTTTAGAATCTGCCCGTGCAGGGCGCGCAGTTGCGCGATTGACTCCGAGTCACTCAGGGTTATGTCCCGTCCTTGGAACGAGTAATCGTAGGGCAGCATGGGCAAATCGGCGAGGTTCGCTGTCGCCGACAGCACGCTTGCCTGGCTGGGTATGCGCTGCTCGTACCCGGTCACGTCTACGGTCGTCATGGTTAGAAACAGCGCAGCAGTCACCACGAAGACGCCAAAACGCCTGAGACTGAGCATGGTAAAGATCTTCGTGCTCTTGCGCAGCATCATGGTAATGACCACAAAGCAGACGGAGCCGCCGATCACAGCGCCGACCAGGAAAAGCCCTCGCGAAGGCCGAGGCGGCTGCGTGCTGTCGATGGCGATGAACACGAACCCCAACAGACACATACCCAGAAAGGCCACAAGCGTGGATACACCGACCTCGAAGCCGCGGAAGGCCACTGCGTCTCCGGCCCGCTCCGAACGAAATGATCGGTAGAGCATGCCTGCGCCGATGATCGCGGCGACACTCACAACGAGGAAAACAAGCAAAGCTCCCACGTTGTCCAGATGAGTGCCGTTGAGCACGAGATATCCGATAGGATGCAGCCAATCCGCATAATCGAAGTTCACCCGGGGAAACCCGAAAAGGAATGTTCTCAGCATGTTGGCGGCAATGAAATAGAGCGCGACCGCGATGATGTTCAGTAGTATCGCGACGACGAAGGCGATGCCCGCGTTACCGGTTATCACACTCGCCAACACGCAGAGCGCATAGACGAATGCGATGACGATGACGCTCACTAGCAGCCACCGGAGCAGCGTGCCGATGTCGTGGGGGGAAGCACCTGGCTGAGACGAGTAATCGATGCCGAACAGGCCATTGTTTCCTGTGGCATGACTCATGAAATCGTGTAATCCGAAGCGCACGAAGGGCAGCAAGCTTAACGCGAGCAGCAGCCACGGAACAATCACCAGCACCAGCCCCGAGAGCATATTGCTGGCGAACAGCGCTGTGCGAGTGATAGGAAGGGCGTGAATCGTATTGGTCTTGCCTGTGGAATCAAGGTAACGGAACAGCATCACCGCAATCAGCATAGGAAAGACAATCAGATAGCCCACAAACCCGATATTGGCGTTTTCAAGAGACGTGCTCAGCATTCCCGGACGCGAACCCGGGCTGCTCAGTAAGAGTGCGATCGGGCCGGAGACGAGCAGAACCGCCAGGCCGACGAGAGCAAGCGACCACAGGCGTCTGAAATTCTCCACAACAATCGCTGCGCTAACGAGCGTTCCCGCGCTTCTCTTGGGATCGCTACGAGCTGCTACTGCAGCAGCAGGATTGCCTGCTGCTGGCGGGTTCGCCGCGACGACTTCGTAAGATCGACGTATACTCATTTGTTCCCCCTGTCGAGTTCGTAGATGAAGATCTCTTCGAGCGTCAGCGGTATGCGGTCAAAGAGAACCGGTTTGGCCGTTGCCACGAAACGGTCGAGCTCCTGCTGGCTGTTCCTGACGATGAGGAAGTCGACCGAGCCGCTGGACCATTGCTTAAGCACATTAAGGTCGCGGTACACGTCGATGCCCGTGCGTGCGGCGGACCCCTGCTTATCGGCTGTCCCTCCTACATTGCTGCCAAACGACACTTGCAGCTTGTGAGTATCGGATTTGAGATCATCCAGATCCCGTTCGATGAACACCTTGCCATGGTTGATGGCGCAGATGCTGTCGCAGAATCCTTCCATCTCGCGCAGATTGTGCGAGGAGATGACGGTGGTCATGCCTCGGTCGGCCGATGCGTCGACGATCAGCTCCCAGATGCATTGGCGCACCAGCGGGTCGAGTCCGTCGATCGGCTCATCAAGGATGAGATAGTCCGGCCCGGTCGCGAATCCGAGCGCGAAGACCGCCTGCTTGCGCATGCCTTTCGACATGCGAGAGATGCGCTTATCACGGTCCAGCTGGAAATGCTGCAGCGTGACGTCGAGGATCGCGGCGTTCCAATGCGGGAACATGCGGCTGAAGAACCGCGCCAGTTCGTTGATGGTATACGGACCATAAAATGCCAAATCGTCGGGTATATACCACAGCCGTTGCTTGATAGCCGGATTCTCGTACACCCGGGCTCCGTCGAACATGATGGTACCGGTGTCCTGCCGCGTCACGCCGCACAGCATGTTCAGGATGGTGGTTTTACCCGATCCGTTGGTGCCGACGAGGCCGTAGATCGATCCGGAGTTGACGGTCATATCGATATTGTCGATAGCTCGCAGACCATCGAAAGATTTGCTTACCGATTTTACCTCTATCATCGCGCGTCTCCTTTGACTTTGGCGTGATTGGCGTGTGCGGCTGCGGCCCGATCAACCGATGTCAGCTTCGGCTCCACCGTTTGCACGAGTTCATCCACCATGCGGGCGAAAACCTGCCTATCGGGTATCAGCAGACGCAGTTCGCGCAGCGAGTCGGCAAGTTTCGACCGCGTCTCGTTGATGAGCCCGTCGTCGGGCGTGATATCTTGCGGAGCGTACGCGAAGCTGCCAACGCCGGACACGGTGTAGATATACCCCTGTGATTCCAGTTCCCTGAATGCCTTCTGCACAGTGTTCGGGTTGACGGTGAGCTGCTTGGAGAGCTCGCGCACGGACGGCAGTTTGGAGTCCGGAGCGATCACGCCGCTGAGGATCTGCTCCTTGATGCCGAATATCACCTGCTCGTATATCGATTTGCGGCTCTTGAGATCGATATCTATCATCCCGGGAACCTTTCTGTGCGAGTTGCCCTACACACCTCATCATACATACTGAGTGTATTATATCACATAATACGCTTCAGGATCGTGCGGACGGTATACGCCTATTCCCACGACCAGCGCGACAATCTGGGCATTCTCTTGTGGACGCACTCGACTGATACAGCAGAAAACCCCGACGATTTCATGTCGCTCAACTACAGCGATACCAAAATCGAAGCGTTCCTAAATTCCACCATCGCCGTGCTCACGGAGACGATTCTCGGCAAACATAAGGTCCATGGCTATGCTTTGCGACACCCTAGAGAGCAGTCGATGCTGGCGAGCATGCTGATCGACGCCGTGCAGAATGAGCTGTCGTGGCCGCAGACGCCCGAGGTGGACTACGACAGGGAAAACATGATCGAGGACACCGCCGACATCATCATCTCGATGGTGAAACGAGCAGAGATGAAACGAACAGCTAGCGCCGAATAGATGCGCCGCGTTCCTGACTCATTCAAACAGCCTGCGCAGCAAGGTCTCGCGCCGGTTCACGAACAGCTCGGTGACGCGATAGCTGTCGGTATCCTCCCAATCGCAGAGCTGCAAGCCATGTTCGCCGAACTCGAGGATCCGCGCCCCGGGCATCCCAAGCAGAATCGGCGAATGAGTGACGATGATAAACTGCGCTCCTTTGTCGGCGAGCTCGTGGATCCTGACCAGCAGGGCGAGCTGACGCTGCGGCGAAAGCGCGGCCTCAGGCTCGTCCATCAGATATAATCCAGCGCCGTCGAAGGCGTTGAAAAACGACAGGAAGCTTTCGCCGTGAGACTGCTCATGCAAGTCACGATTGCCGTAGTGCGCATCGTATTCGATGGCTTTCGTGGCGACGTTGAAGAAGCTTTCGGCGCGCAGGAAATAGCTTGACTTGCTACGCGCCTGGTCGCGTACCAAGGTCAGCGCAGACCCCAGCTCGGACACATCGTCATAGGTCGAGAAGCGATAATTGAGCGTGCCGCCTTCCGGGTTGAAGCCGTATGCCACGGCGATGGCCTCAAGCAGCGTGGATTTGCCGGTGCCGTTCTCGCCGCAGAACATTGTCACCGGAGAATCGAAACGCAACTCATCGAGCGATGCGAGCGCCGGAATGCGGCGCAGATACGAATCCGCGCCAATCTGCGACCAGTCGATCATGATGCCGCGCACGAAAGCCCGCGAAGCCCTATCCCCCATTAACGCGTCCTCGTGGTACATGTCTACAACCTTACTCGTCAGGTGTTCACAGCCGACCCTCTCCTGCATTTTCTGTCGTGCAAATCGCCCTGTACCTATGATGCGCACGCTCGCCCCTTCGCTGTTCGCATGGCCAAGACTAGGATCATACAGCCCCTACCGCTCGTGCATGGCATCGCTTAGGGTAATGGGTATGAAGATTATCGAAAAACAGCCGGAGCGCACCGATCTGCCACTCGTTGTCGTTCCCAATATTGTCGGTGCCATGCTGGAGCCGTTCACTAGCACGTTGGGTCTCTTGCATGACGTCGCTCGCGTACGCATCTACACCGAACCAACGCTTGACGACGATACGCTAGTCAAGCGCATGGAGGGCGCCAAAGGCGTTGTTGTCATCGGCTTCCATGTGAGCGATGCAATGCTAAATCGCGTCAGCGATCATGTCGAATGCTTCGCGTTCGGCGGCACCGGCGTCGCAAGCTACATCAATCTCATAGCGACCCGCGAACGTGGCATCCGGGTGTGCAACGTCGTACATTACGGCAACGGCGCGGTGGCCGAGCATACCGTCGCATTAATGATGGAGCTGGCACGCCACGTTGGCCGGATGGACGCCGCGATGCATGTCGGCGGATGGCACGGCGAAGACGGTGTTTCACTGGAAGATAAGACCATCGGGCTGGTCGGGTTCGGCGGCATCGGACAGCAAGTGGCCCGCATCGCGCGGGGCTTCGGCATGCAGGTCTTGGTCTGGGACTCGCATCTTGACGCCCAGGCTGCTCATGATCTGGAGGCCACACCGGTAGCAGATCTGGGCGAACTCTTCGAAAGCTCCGGTGTCGTCAGCCTGCATCTACCGCTGCTGCCGGAGACCGCCGGGCTGATCACTACGGAACAACTGAACCGGTTGCAGCCAGGAACTCTGTTCATCAATACTGCGCGCGCAGAAGTCATCCAACCAGGCGCACTGACCAGCCGCCTTAAGCTTGGCGACATCAGCGCCGGGCTGGACGTATTTGATACCGAGCCGCTGGCCGATGACGATCCATTGCGCACAATGCCCAATGTGGTGCTCACCCCACATGTCGCGTGGCGAGCCGAAGCCGCCTACACCAGCCTCACCAAGCAACTCTCACAGTCGCTCGCCGCATATTTCAAGGGCGAATCCTTCAATATCGCAAACTAAAGCCTGTGTCGTGGGTTGTAGCTCTCGCCTGATTACGCTAAAACGGCTTGGGCTATATTCGATGCAATACTGTTCATACCCCAGAACGTCATCAACACGCTCTATTTGGGTAGGCGGGAGTAAGAAAGTGCCTTACCGTCGTTTTGGAATTACTCCAGCGAGGCGGCGTCGATAAGGCACTTGGTGTAGTCATGCTTCGGGTGCTCGAGGATGGCGACGGTCGGGCCTGACTCAACGATGCGCCCCTCATGTAGCACGACGATTCGTTCAGCGAGGCGACGTGCTACACCGAGATCATGGGAGACCGTGATCAAAGCCATTTCCGGGCGCGCATGGCGCAATGCCGTAAATGAGCCGAGGATCTGCAGCCGAGCAACCACGTCGATAGCGCTCATCGGCTCATCGGCGACAAGTAGCGCCGGATTAGTGACCATGGCGCGTGCGATGGCGACGCGCTGCGCCTGACCACCGGAAAGGTCAATCGGGTAGCGAGCCATGAACTGAGCCGGTTCCAACCCAACCTGTTCCAGCGCTGATTCGGCCGCAACAGCCATCGCTTTGCGGTCACGAATTCCAGCGGCGAACAACGGCTCGGTGATCGAACGCGCAACGGTCCAGCGTGGATCGAGTGAGGCGAAAGGATTCTGTAGCACGAGGCCGGATTCTTGGCGCAGTAGCTGCCAGCCAGGAGAACGCCTGCCATGAACAACCTGACCACGGTACTCTACCGTTCCTAAATCGGCACTGTCCAGCCCCAGCAGAATGCGGACAAGCGTCGATTTACCAGATCCTGATCCGCCGATAATCGCCACGGATTCTCCCTGGGCAACAGCTAATGACACATCGCAAAGGGCTCGACGGCAATCGGTGCCACGATTGAAACGCTTGCTGATATGACCGACACGCATTATCACGGCATTGTTATTGGCAGCGCTCTCGAGAGCGTCGTCAGTAACAATTCTGCCCGTGGGCGTTCCATTAGCCACAAAACTGGAGCCGTTATTCACGTTCCTCAGCGCTCCTTCTCATGCCGCTCATGTCGCTCATGTCGCCAAACTGTCTTCTCATCCGAGTCCGGGTGCAACGTCAACTCTCGGGCAGCATGCACGAGCTGCTGGGCCTGCGGCGTACACGGACGCTTAAGCAGGACACGCGTCGAACCGGATTCGACGATATGGCCGGCGTCGAGCACATAGCAGTCGTCGGTAGCGTGCGCGAGCACGGAGAAGTCATGCGTGATGAACAACATCGAAGCGCCCGCTTCATCGACGAGCGACACGAGCAATCGCACGATCTGGCGCTGGGTGATGGAATCCAGCGAAGTCGTCGGCTCGTCAGCAATTATCAGTTTTGGTGCACTCACCAATGCGGTGGCGATGCCGACACGCTGCTGTTGGCCGCCGGAGAGCTCATGCGGGAACCGGCTGCTAATCGACGAATCAAGTCCTACTTTAGCAAGCATTGCAGCCGCACGAGCCTTGCGCTGCGCCATCGAAAGATCGAAATGCAAAGCGAGCGGTAGCGTTACCTGCTGCATGACGGTCAACACCGGATTGAGCGCGCTAGCGGGATTCTGGAACACCATCGACACATACCGGCCACGCAAATCGGCAAGTTCGGACTCGTTCATGCCGATTATATCCTCACCGTCGTAGCGAATCGAGCCGACGCACGTGGAGGCCATCGGCAGCAGTCCCATCATGGCTCTGGCGATCATCGATTTGCCTGATCCAGACGCCCCGATTAATCCGACGCGGCTATGATCGGCGATCTGCAGGTCCACGCCACTGATAATCGGCACGCCACCGATGGCAATCGAAAGCCCTTGGATATCCACGCTCATGGACGCACCTGCTTCGATTGCAGCTGCCGCGACTGCAGCTGCCGCGTCTTCTCTTGCCGCAGGCGCGCCTGTCGCAACGCCGGGTTCGCCAACGGGTCAGCAGCCTCGCGTAGCGCGTCACCAAACAGGTTTAGCGCCACGACGACGCCCGTGACTACCAGTCCCGGCCAGAACGCCGTGAGCGGATGCAGACTAATGAATGTGACCGAAGTCGCCAAAGAATGTCCCCAGCTCGGCACGCCTGAGGGCACGCCTATGCCTAAGTACGTCAGCCCCGACTCGGCCAAAACCGCAGTGCCGGCGGACAGCGAAAGCTGCACGGACATGGTCGGCAAGGTATTGGGCACAATATGGCTCACCAGCACGCGCCACGGTGAGATGCCAGCGGCCCGGGCCGCTTCGACATAATCGGAACGCGCCGCAAGCAAGGCCTGAGGTCGCGATACGCGGGCGAGATTGAGCCCGTATCCCAGCCCGCAGGCGATGACGATGACGGCGATTGATGCACCCACGGGCACTGCCAAAATCAAGGCGATCAACACTGTGGGAATCGAAATCAGCGCGTCCACGGCGACAACTGTCACACCCGACAGCATCGCGGCGTTTGACACCATGGCGGCGATCAGCAACAGCCCGATCACGGCGGCGACGCCGACGGTCAGCACAACGATCAGCAAATTTGTGCGAGAGCCGGCCATCAGCCAGCTCAATACGTCAGCTCCCGTGCCGTCGGTGCCGAGCCAATGGTCCCTCGAAGGCGCAGCCCAGACGCGGTAACCGTCGGTATCCCACAGCGAATGCGGCGTCCACAGCAGCGACACGAGCGCGATCAACATCCACGCACCGAGCACGATCAATGCGTAGCGACCCTGCGCATGCGCCCAAATAGATTTCAGCACGTTCATTAGCGCTCTCCTCTCAAATCGTTGAGCCGCGGGTCAAGCGCCCGGTGCAGCAGATCGACAATCAGCCCGAGAGCCAGAAAGAAGGCAGCGAGCATGAACAGCTCGCCCTGCACGGCGATGAGATCACGGTTGCCTACATCGGCTATCAACCCTTCGCCAAGGCCGGGAAGGTCGAAGAGATTCTCTACGACCATCACGCCAGTAATCATCTGAGCGAAAGTCAGCCCGATCACGGATACGAGCTGGGGCATCGCCAGTCGCAATCCGACTGTCATCATGGCTCGCGCACGCGTCATACCGCAGGCCATCGCCATATCCACAGCGTTGCCCGAGAGCAACTCCCCCAATGCCGCACGAGTATAACGCATCAGGCCTGCGCCGACAATGATCCCAACCGTCAGCGCAGGCAGCGCCAGCGAGGACAACGCCCGTGCAAAATCCGCCCACCCACGCTGCGCAAAGCCCTGAGAAGGAAACAGCCCGATCAGACCGATTCCTTTGCCGAGCAGCAGTATGAGCAGCAGCCCGCCCCACAGCGCCGGGATCGAGCCGCCCACAATGGCAAGCACATGAAATAGCGCGCGCAACCGCTCACTGCGAACCAAGCTCGAGGCGCAGCCGAGCGGAATGCCGATGAGCAACGCAATGACCATCCCCATGCCGATCAGCGGGAAGGTCACCCGGGCACGAGCGCCGACCTGCTCGGAGATCGTGCGTCCAGTGAGCATCGACACACCAAAATCGCCGTGCAGCAGCGCAACCGCCCAGTCCGTATACTGCTGGACCAGCGGCCGACCAAGCCCGAGCTGCGCACGCAGCGCCGCAACCCGCGCTGGCGGCGAATTCGTGCCGGCCATCACCGAGGCTACATCACCAGGAAGCACCCGCAGCGCCATGAAAATGAGAACGGAGATGACTGCGAGCGCCACTATGAACAGCGCGAGGCGTCGAAGAAAGAATCGCATGCGAACCGTACCTTACTCTGTGTCACTGTGTCTGCTAACCGTTTGGCCCCAACCCATGTCAGGCTCTGGCAATTTGCGTGCCCAAGACGCTGCGCCGCCCAAGCCGCAACGCTATGGTCGATAGACCACGTTGTAGAGCGGCAGCAGCGTCTGGTTGAGGTTCACTGGGAAGCCCTCGACGCCTTTCGCCCACGCCGTGGTGACCCGGTAGTTGAACAGCCAGTCGGCAGGCGCGTCCTGGCTCACGATGCGCGCAGCCTGGGCGAGGTACCGCTCGCTCTCCTTGGCACTCGTCGCCGCGAGGGACTTCGCGTAGAGCGCCTGCACGTCCTTGTTATCGTAATTGTAGTAGTAAGTCGGCGTGGCCCACTGGTAGAAGTCATGGCTCTCGTTGTGGTCGACCAGCGAGAGGTCATAGTCTTTGTTGGTGTAGACGTCTTGCAACCAAGTAGAGAATTCGACGATATTGACCTTCAGTTCGATGCCGACGGCCTTGAGCTGCGACCGCAGCTGGTCACCCAGTTCGGTGCCGTACGTGTTCGCATATGTCAGGCTCAGCTGCAGCGGGTGAGATGTGCTGTACCCGGCCTGTGCAAGCAGGCTTTTCGCCTTGGCTTCATCATGCGGGTACAGGCCGGCCAGGTCTTCGTAGCCCGGGTCGAGGCTGGGGATGGGGCCGCCGAGCGGCTTGTCAACGCCGCCGCGCGAGGCGATGATGGCCTTGTGGTCAATAGCGTAGCGGATGGCCTGGCGTACTCGTCTGTCCGAGGTCTTCGAGCCTTTGGAGTTGAATGCGAGCACGAACTTGTCGGTGTCATCGCCCGCCTTGACGGTGTAGTTGGCGGTGTCTTTGCGGAAGGGCGCCGCCAGGTTCTCACTAATCGGCGCGAGCACTTGCACGTCCCGGGACTTCAACGCATTGACAGCGGCATTATCATCGGCGAAGAAGCGTATCAGCACATTAGCAGTCTTCGCCTTATTGGCGCCCCAGTACTTCGGATTGGCCTTGAGCGATATCGAATCGTTCGCGACGAAGCGCTGCACCGTGTACGGGCCTGAACCGATAGCCGCGGTCTTCGCATCATAATGGGCATTCTGGTCGAAGACCAGCCCCGGCCGGCCGGAAAGCGACCACAGCAGGTCGGCGTAGGGCGCGCTTAGCGTGATCTCGACCGTATTGGCATCCACGGCACGCACGGATTTAAAGTTATGCAGCATTTCGGCACCATGGTATTGCTTGGAGACCAATTCGTTGATCGACCACGCCACGTCGCCGGCGTCGAGCCTGTCTGCGTTGGAGAAGGTGATGCCAGTATTCAAATGGAAGGTATAGGTCGTGCCGTCACTACCGATATCCCAGCTTTTGGCCAGCGCCGGCACAACTTGGTTCTCTGCATTGCGCGCCACGAGCCCCTCGTAAACATTACCGATGAGGATCTGATCGAGCATGGAGCCAGACTGGTTACGGATATCGAGATTGGTCGGCGGAAGCTTCAGGCCGATAGCAACAGTATCTTTCGCTGCGGCGGTAGGAGCGGGCTTGGATGCCCGGTTGAATGCGAGTGCGGCGACAATTGCCGCGATGACCGCAACAGCAATCGCGATCCAGATCCATGACCTTCGCCGGCCGTTGCCTGGCCTGCGCGGTTTCACGCGGGCGTTTAGTTCCGCATCAGTTCCCGTTTTAATTGCAGTAGCTGGAGCCGGGCTGGCTGCGTCAGTGGTGGTATAAGCCATGGTTGCGTCGGCATCGCCGTACGCACCATTCTGCTGTGTCATAATCTCCTCGAATGGCTTGATGGAGGTACGCAGTGTATCCGATTGCCATGCTGGCCGCCGGTAAGGGTCGTCCGCACAGTGCCGTCTATACACCGTCTACACGGTATCGTCTAGATAGCGCCAGCATAGTCCTATGATGGGAAGTCGGATACGCTCATAGCTCGCGACGATATGCCGCACAGTGTGCAGAATCCGCAGCGCATCGTCGTAGGTCGGGAGGCCCCATGCTTATCGCGGTTGACATCGGCAACACCAATATTGTGCTCGGCTTCTTGCACGGGCAGCAGGTAATCGGCTCCTACCGCATGACCAGCAAGGCAAACCACACCTCGGACGAATACGGCCTCATGCTCAGCCAGTTCCTGACCTTAAGCGGCCTAGAGCCTGCCGACGTGGACGATGTCATCATCGCCTCGGTGGTGCCCAAAGTCATCCATTCCTTCCGCGCGAGCATTATCAAGTTCCTCGGCGTCGATCCGATAATCGTGGGCCCGGGAATCAAATCGGGCATCGGCATCAGGCTCGACGACCCCAAGTCGCTGGGCGCCGACTGCCTGGCCGACTGCGCTGGCGCTTACTATTCCTATGGCGGACCAGCACTAGTCGCGGATTTCGGCACCGCCACCACCTTCAATTACGTCAATGCCAAGGGAACTATCGTCTCCGGGCTTATCGCGCCTGGCATCCGCACCGCCGCAGCGGCGCTGTGGGGCGAGAGCGCACAACTGCCCGAGGTCGAAATTACCCGCCCGGCTTCGATACTGGCAACCGAAACCAAAACCGCCATGCAGGCAGGGCTGTATTACAACTTTCTCGGCGGCATCGAGCGCACGATCCGACAATTCCACGATGAGATCAACGAGGATTTCCGCGTGATCACCACCGGTGGGCTTGGCAGCATCTTCGCCAACGACACCGAGCTGATCGACGTGTACGACCCCGAACTGATGTTCAAAGGCATGGCCGCGATTTACGAGCGCAACGCCAGATAAGTGGGCAATCCTGCGCTATGCACACTGCGTCTGTCACCAGCAGTGCCTGTCTTCAGCAGTGCCTGACAGCGCCTCGGGCTATTTGATCGTGAAGCCCTGATTGAACCCATATGCTTTAAGATCCTGCTGCCATAGGGCGATGCCGTCGCCCAGCGCGACCTTCGGCCCGGGCGAGACCGGCACGGTGATCTGACTGCCGTCAGGATTGGTCAACCCGAGGTCGATGCGCGCCTGGGCCCGCAACACCGCCTGTTCGCGGTTTGACCAGCGGTACGCCTTGCCTACGGTGTCACGGAAATCACTGCGCGCATACACCTCAAAGGGCAGGTATTGATAGCCCACCGACACATTCTCAGCGGATTGGGAAAGCACTTTGTTGAACTCTTGACCGCCGAAATACGGCACGCTGATACCTCGCGCGTCCTTGATTGTGGTTTTGGAGAGGAATCCGGGGGCGTTCAGGGAATCTTTGTCGGCCGGGAAAGAGCCGCCGTCCACACGCGTACGTATTCCCGCAACCTCATGGCAGGCGTACTCGACGAAGCGGAAAGCTGCATCGGGTTTGCGGCTGGATTGGAGCACACCAAGTGCCGAACCGCCATTTTCCGAGTTCGTCGATGCCCCGTCGGCGGTGGGCATCGGAGCTACTCGCCAAAGCCCTGCGGTGCCAGGCACATCCGAAAGCAGCAGCGAAGGCATCCATGCTCCAGAAAACACGGAGGCCACCTCGCCTGATCCCAGCGCCCGCTTCCATCTGCCAGACCACGTGGACAGATGTGTGTCGACAAGTCCTTCGTTGATCATTTTCTGCCAGAATGCGGTGAAGATCTTCGTGCCTGCGTCACCGTCGAGATCTACAGTCACCGTTTTGCCGTCGACCGAGGTATGGAAGGGCCTGCCTCCTGCCAGCCAGATCATCGCGTCGTAAAAACTTGCATCGCCGGCATCGGCCGCGATGTACACGCCGATTTTTTTGAGTTTTTTTGCCGCTTCATAATAGTCGTTCCATGTGTGGATCGCAGCGGCATTGACGCCAGCCTGGTCGAATACGTCCTTGTTGTAGAAGAATGCCATCGGACCGGAATCCATCGGCAGGCCGTATACCCGGCTGTTGAGCTGCACTGAAGACCATGTGCCCGGTGTAAAGAAACTGCCGTAGTTCGAAACCCTAGCTGTAAGGTCGCGCAACTGGCCGCTGATCGCATACTGCTGCAAGGCGAAATACTCGAGCTGCACAACGTCAGGCATGCCATAGCCGTCTTCGATCGCCGTGTTGAGATTCTGATAACCGGCAGCGTCCCTGATGACGATGTGAATGTCCGGGTTCTGCTTCTCGAAATCCGCAGCGAGCGCTTTCATGCTCGGCTCCCAGGACCACACGGTGACGAGCGTGCGCGTGTCGCGCGGCCCGCACGCAGCGAAGGCGACCAGCATCAGCGAAGCGGTAGCGAAGACCAAGGCGCGCTTCATCCGCGCAGCACGCCTCATCCACCACAATCGCATCGAATCGTATCCTTTCCACTGCATGCCCGTACTCCGACGAAATCCGTTGAATGCCTGACTGCTCGAATGCCAAACCACTCAACACCGAATCACTGACGTCGAGTCTACGACACCGGGCGTAGAACAGCACAGCAACACGTACTACGCAAAAGGCCGGAAGCATGTGCGCACGAGGAACATGCACGAGCCAGCGGCTCCTTTTCGATGAAGGATGTTTCTGCGAAATCGGCGAACTTGTTACGCGGTATCCGCTTTCTTCGTAACGGCCATAATCGCGAGAAATAACCCGCACTTTTCAGCGTTGGTCGTGCCGGCATCCCACATCGGCATCTGGACGATGCGCCACTCGCTAACGCCGTCCGGCACACCGGATACTTCCTTCAGCACCGCACAATCAGCACGCCATTCGGCTCAATCGCAGCAGTGCGGCCGCCATCGTCGATCCGCGCACGGTATACGACCACGGGCTCGCCTTCGACCTGTACCGTTGCCGTATCCCGGGTGCGATTGAAAGCGAATACGAAACGTCTGTCACGACGCTCGACGCCGTTGGCCTCGTTGACCCTGTCGATCTTCGTACCGCCCCTCTCGACACGCAACACTGCACCTTGGCGATCGCACCTTGCATAGTCGATCGCCATCGCATCGAATAGCTGCGGCAGGCTCTTTGCCAGCCCTTCGCGCCCAAGCCGGCTGCCCACATAGGCTGCGCGGCCCTTGCCGTACTCGTTGACGACAATGGCAGGCACGCCGTCCATGCCCGACCAATGCCCGGCCTTGTAGCTAGCTAATACGTGCGCGTTCTCGCCGATCGAGGTGATCACATCGGCGATATCGTGCGCCACCGCACCATTACTCAAGTCAAGATGGTCAGGCACGCCTGCGAGATCATCACCCATCGGCGCAAATTCCTCGGAGCGAACGCCCATAACGTCGCGGATTGCCCCGGGATAACCGCCGAGCCAGATATGGTCATGCTCATCGGCGATTCCCGTATAGTACGTGGCAAACAGCTTGCCGCCTCCGGAAACGTACGCACGCACACGCTGGGCATTCGCTTCGTTCAGCAGATACACAGCAGGCAGTACCGCGGCCTCATAGCTGTCCCACTCGCTGGCGATCGGCACCACGTCGGCACTCAGCCCCATATCGGCCAACGCCCGGAACCAGTCGAAGGGCTCCCTCCAATGCCGCACCTGCTGCGTGGGAGTCGCTGTGTGCTCGGTGGCCCATTCGCTGCCGTAGTCGAATACTACAGCGATCTTGGCCTTGGCCAGCTCGCTGCCCGGCAGGCCCTCTTCGCTCAACGTGTTCAAGATGCCGCCAAGCTCGCATATATCACGGAAATCTTGACTGTCTTCACCCGCGTGCGGCAGCATGGCGGTGTGGAATTTTTCGGCTCCCGCCTGCGACTGACGCCATTGGAAGAAGCAGATCGCATCGGCTCCCAAAGCCAGATGCGCCAGCGAATCGCGCACCAGCTGCCCGGGTTCCTTGCGGTAGTTGATGGTACGCCAGTTGACCGCTCCCGTGGAATGCTCCATAAGAAACCACGGCCGCTTGCGCGCTATGCCGTCGACCAGCGACGAGGAATACGCCAACTCGTCGATGTGCTGATCGCCAGGAGTGAAGTAGTGGTCATTGGAGACGAAATCGGTTTCACTCCCCCAGTCGTCGTAATCCAGCGCTGTGCCACCAGCACTGACCATGAAGTTCGTGGTCAACGGCAGATTCGGAGTGATTGCTTGCAGCGCGTCACGCTCGGCAATGAAAAAGTCTTTGAGCGCATCCGAACTGAAACGCTTGAAATCAAGCAGTTTTCCAGGGTTATGGAAATTGCCGTCGCCGATATAGCGCGGCGGGATGATCTCATCGAAGTCATCGAGCCGCTGAGACCAAAACGCAGTACCCCATGCATCGTTCACGGACTCGATCGTGCCATAGCGTTTTCGGCACCACCTTTGGAAGGCGCGCATCGCATCATCCGAATAGTCAAAACGATTATGGCAGCCGTACTCATTGTTCACATGCCACGCCACCAGATACGGGTTATCGCGATAGTGCTCGGCCATATTGCGGCACAGCTCGATCGCATAACGGCGGAAGACCGGGCTGGTAGCCCGCCAATGCTGCCGAGCCCCAGGCCAGCAGACATCGCCTCGTTCGTTCTTCCACAAGACCTCTGGGTGAGCTTGGGTCAGCCACATCGGCGGCGAAGCAGTAGCCGAAGCGAGATCTACGGCAACGCCCGCGTGTCCCAGCTTGTCGATGACGCGATCGAGCCAGTCGAAGTCGTAGACCCCCTCTTCCGGCTCGATACGAGACCAGGAGAAGATGCCAACCGACACCAGATTGACGCCGGCTTTGCGCATCAGCCGTACATCTTCATCCCAGACTTCCTCAGGCCATTGGTCGGGATTGTAATCGCCGCCGTACCAGATTCGTGGTACCTCGCCAGCCAGCGACTGCGGCCAACGATAGGCTCTGCGTGCTGTGGTCATAAGGAAGCTCCCTTGCTGTGTGTAACGTTAGTCGCCGAATTTAGCTAGCGCGTAGCCTCGGAAGTTAGAACCGGAGCTTCATCCGATATCGCAGCACTAGACGGTGTCGTATTCCCTGCGGCACTCATCGCATCTGCTCCTTCATACTTCCCGACTGCACGGCGTAGGCTACGGCCATAACGATCATGGCGATCACACTGGCCAATGCAGCCGCAGAATTGCTCTGATTGCCGCTGAAGCTCCGGTTGTAGATATGCATATTCGGCATGTATTACGTCGCGAGCGCGGCTCCGGCTATCATGTTCTACTTGATTGAAGGCTCGTTCGGCACCGGGAAGGAGCCGCTGAAGCTGAAGATCACCGCGCTTGACAGCGAGCGAGAAGCCGACCGAAGCCATCCCCATCACCCCTCTTCGTCGAAGGAGAACCGAAGCCCATCCAGCGCTTGCGCCGACATAACCTGGATTCATAATGTTTGCGTTATCAGGCTATCACCATGACTTCTTTCGACACGCAGATTGTTCGAAACCAAGCAGCCTTCGAACGACTATAATGGTGACGAAAACAGAAGCAATGAGAAGAATCGGGGTTCCTTGGCACGCAAGAAGTCCAGCACTCGGCCCGCTTCCATGCAGGATGTCGCGCACGCCGCCGGAGTCTCGCCGCAGACGGTTTCGCGCGTGGCCAATGGCAGCAGCGCGGTGCGCCCGGAGACTCGCAGCCGCGTCGAGATCGTCATGGAGCAGCTCGGCTACCGGCCCAATTACGCCGCGCGGGCACTCAAGCACGGAAAGTTCAAAGACATCGGCGTCGTGCTCTTCACCATGGCACCGTTCGGCAATGCCCGCATTCTCAATGGCATCACGGCGGCAGCAGTGAACAGCGGCTACGCAATCACCCTGCATATGATTGGCCAGGGCGCGGCCGGAACACTGCAATCCGCTATCGAGCGGATGAAACAGCTGCCGGTGGACGGCGTCATCATCGTGATGGAGGAGAACATCCCCGACTTCGCCACATTCGTACCCTCGCGCGACCTGCCGGTCGTGCTCATCAGCGAGGAGCCGGCCGACCACTGCCCCACGATCGATGCCGACCAGTACGGCTGCTCGACAGCCGTTGTGGATTATCTCCTCAGCAAAGGGCATAAGACCGTGTATCACGTTGCCGGCCCGTCCTCCTCTCGCGCTGCGCAGAGCCGTCTCAAAGGCTGGCGCGATGCGTTGGAGCAGGTCGGCGCTCCAGTGCCCGGAATCTACATTGGCGACTGGGAGGCGGACAGCGGTTATCAGGCTGGCCTTTCGCTGGCCCACGATCCTGGCTGTACCGCCGTGTACGCGGCAAATGATCAGATGGCGTACGGTGTGATGCAGGGTCTTCGCGCCGCCGGAAAACGGGTGCCCGACGATGTCAGCATCGTAGGTGTCGACGATTCCCTGGTCGGCACGGTGCCACGGCTGGAACTGACAACGATGCGCATGAAATTTGACGAGATCGGGCGCGAGGCGTTCTTCATGGTCAAACGCCAATGCGAGGGCGAGCGCATTCCGGCTGGAGTCAAAACCGTGATCCCCACCGAATTCGTGGAACGCCGCTCGGTGCGAGACATCAGCGAAGCCACCTGATCGCGAGCACTTGTCCGCGCTGCACCTATCCGCACACTACGCAACCGCCAATTCCTATAGTGCGCATGCAATGAGCATCACCAATTCCCCTCGGTATAGCCAATCCTCGATATTGCAGGGATTGCTTGATCATCACCGTGCCGGGCGTGTTCGTTGCGGACGCACTCTGCAAACGCTGGGCATCGTGCGCAATCAACCTACCCCAGTGGCACGCGTGAAACGAAGCGACGCAGCTCGTCACTGATCGGGTCAATGAATGCCAGCGAGCGGGCAACCAGCTGCAACGGAGCAGAAAAATCGTCATAATCCGGGTAATTGATCCTCGGGTACAGATCATCGCCGGCGATCGGCAGACCCAACGCGTTCATATGCACGCGTAGCTGATGCGTTTTGCCGGTTTTCGGTTCCAGTATGTAGCGACGATAGCAGACTGGGCGGGGCCGCTGCCCATTAGCCGCGTATGATCGAAAATCATGGCCGACAGAATGCAATCTGATGGCGTTGCGACCTATGCAGCCGCGACCGGGGCCTCGGCCGCCTCCCGGTTTCGCACAGGCAGCTGTCGATATGAGTCGAGCAGGCCGGACATCATCACACGTTTCTGTCTGTTCCTCGGCATCGTCCCCCATGAGCCTGCCCGCGCGGCTCCCTGCCAGTCTTCTCTGCCGCTCACAGTCAGTATGCCCATGCATTGTTTCCCACCGTATCTGCCCATTCACGTCGCCATAGTCACTATCTATGCCCAGCCGGATCACCGTTTCGGCATTCACTTCGCCCGGCCTCTCATAGGCCTGCAGAATGCCGCGCTGTTTGACTATTCGAGAACGCCGCAGTAGCGGGAACACGGCAGGCGGGTCGAGCCGAGCGATAGTGCCGTACTGTGGCCGCGCGATCGGCGCTGCGGGGGCGAGGCATTCGTAAGTCTTCGCCACCATGTGTTTTTGGAAAAGCATCTGATAGGTCTTGCGTAAACGGGGCTTGCGCGTGAACACGACAATGCCAGCGGTCGCCCTATCCAGCCGGTGGGCCGGTGCGATATCCGGCTCGCCGAACTGCTCGCGCAGCCGGATCAACGCGGTCTGCCGGTACCACATGCCGCGCGGCGTGGTGGCCAGAAAGTGCGGCTTGTCGATGACGATGATGCCCGAATCCTCGTATATCACGTCATAGTCGAACGGGATTTCCGGCTCATCTCCGACCCAGCGGTGCCTCTCAGTCATGCCTCCATACTGCCACATGTACGCATTTGCCAGGATTCATCGCAGATTCTCACACGCTGTCGCACGTTATACAGCAACGTCAACGCTCATTCACGACGACTATGCACGCAGCTGTCATATCTTCACACAAGCGGGGCACTCGTGGTCACGGAAACCACATCCGCGCCTGCGCCCGCGTTATCGGCGCCCTGTTCGTTCGCCGTGGCGAGCTGATGATCAGGCGTTATCTCGAGGATCGCATCGAAGTCCTTGACATATTGCAGATCGTGCGTGGCCATGATGAGCGTGTTCGGCAGCGAACGCAGCAGTGCGACGATCAGCTTGCCGTTGTGTTCATCGAGCGAGGCGGTCGGCTCGTCGGTCAGGAGAATCTGCTTCCTGCGCAGCAGGGCGCGCGCTATTTCGAGGCGCTGGATCTGGCCGCCCGACAAGTGAGAACCATTCTGCCCGCATTCGTAGTTCAGCGGATCATCGCCAAGCTCGTGCAGCAGCCCGACCTGCTCAAGCGCGGAGAGCAAGCGATCATCTGCGAATGGCTCCCCGAAGGTCAGGTTGAAGCGCACGTTCTCGTCGAAGATGAATGGCCGCTGTTCGATGAATCCGATTTGCCTGACCAGATCGTCGTCGCTCTGCATATCGCGATCGACCACGAAGCCTTGCATGGCATTGAGCAGCGAGGACTTGCCCACGCCGGACGGCCCTACGAGGGCGATCTTCTTGCCCTTTGCGATATCGAGCCGCTGGCTTTGCAGCAGCGTTGTGTCGCCATGCACCACAGCGGGAACCTTCACAATGACACGGGCCGCGACGTCAGCGGTCTCGCCTTGCGCCGGGGCATCAGCATCAATCTGTGTCTGCGCCGCTGCAGTGTCCTCCACCTGGGCCAGCGCAGGAGCTCCCGGAGTCTCGCTCAGTGTTTTGCGCATCTCCTCGCGAATTTCCTTCGTGGTGGCGATCTCATTGAAATGCCCTGTAGCGGCGCGGAACGGGCCGCACACGCGGTCGCTGGCCAAGAACATGGCGACCAGTCCGGTGCCGGTGATGCTCGCCCAACCCGCGTGCATCATCAGCAGGCCGAGCGTGATGGGAATCATATACGACGAAGCGGCAAACAACGATGCGACCATGCCTGCAAGCTCTTGCAGATTGCCCATCGTGCATTTCGACGACTCGGATTTGTCCAGCCGGCTGCGCAGATATGCCGTCACCGCTCTGAATGCGCCGTTCGTATACAGGCTGTGCTGTGACGAGAAAGCGTCGGAAAGCACTTTGTTGAATCCCTCGGTGTTCTTCGACCATCGCTCGCCGGCCTTTTTCAGCACCGAGGAGAATATGCGGGGCACGCTCATCGGCAGCAGCGAGAACGCGATGAACATCAGTCCGACCGGCACGCTCAGCCAGAGCACGTAGGCCATGGATACGATGCCGGTGGTGAGGTCGACCGCGATGTAGAACTTCGCCTTGAGATAGCTGTCGCTGTACAGATCGAAATCATTGTTGATGCGCGAGATGACCTCGGAAGCCTTGGCTGCCGAGACATAGCGCAATTTCGTTTCGATGAAGGCTTTTTTCTTCTCGATCACGATATCGCGGATGATGATATTCTCTATCATTGTCGCCAGCGGGCTGGCTGACCAGGTGATCAGGAACAGCGCCAGGTATGTGACGCCGAAAATAATCATGGATCGCAATGAGGAATGGGCGGTGAATTGCGGGATGGAGGAGACTGCCTGGGCGAGCACCACCCCTTCGAATCCGCTGATTACCATCAGCACGGCGTAGCCAGCGAATCGCGCGGCCTGCCGAACGTGGCTCGGCCCCTGCTTCAGCTGCTGATCCTCGCTGCCCGGCTGTGCAACGGCCGCCGCACCTGTTCCCTTGCTCATATCGTCCTCGATTCTCCCTTATTGTCTCCATGGTATTGCTCGTACAGTGCAACGTTTCTTTACAGTCGCCCGCCGCGCCATGCACTCCCCCGGATAAGGCAAAACCTGTCCTGTCTGGTCAGCGCGGTAATCATACCATTCTTATTTTGCTTGGATTTTTCATTCGAAATGTCTCGCCAGCACATGTTGCAAGAGAAGACCAGACCCAAATCCCCAACCCATGGATGTCGCCGTGCCGATTTTATCTGCCGGCCACATCGACAGTGAAACTGACTGCCTGATGTATCCCGAACAATGCGCAAGCCTGAGCGGAAGCAGCTCCTTGGTCAATCTGTCTGCGGGCGCATTCGCAACACGGCCAAATAGGGCTTCAGCATACTGCACGACCTTGTGTTCCATCGCAGAATCTCCAATGATTGCCTCCACGACAATCACGCCGAGAATGCCATCTGTGAAGGAAATGCCCAAGCCATTGCATTCCAATAGCCTATTCACAGCCTTATTGCACTTATCGACGTATGCAGTGGCTTGATTTCTGCTTGCGAGATCCATTGTGGAGCTTCGCGATAGCAGACACGCGGTGCCAAAAGCTCCCGAAAGAAAATCCGTATCAATCTCAAGCCGATCAGCGAACGTGCTCCACAGTCGCCCTGTTTTTCTTTGAATCGCCGGCATCGTTTCATCAATGCTGCTCGCCTGCAGTGCATGCCGCGATGCTTCCCGCTCACGATCACCGATTGATGGGGCAAGAAATCCGGATACTTCATCTATAAAGGAACCAGAGCAAAGCTTCCGCACTTGCAAATCATGCAGCATGTCGAAGATATAGCTTCTCGCGTATACGTAATGCCTTGATTCAGGCCAGATCAGGTATTCCTTGATCTTACGTATAAATTCATCATCTATTTGCGGGTTCGATTGCGCCTGCCTAGTGTCTATTGCAGTCGCGTGGATATCGTTCACTGGATGTGCGTCAGAATCCGAAGCTGAACCGAAGTCGATAATATGCATAGTCTGATTGTCAGAGACAATAATATTCTCCGAGCTGAGATCCCCGTGATACAAGCCTCCGCGGTTTGTATATTTCGAGGCCTCTATGATCGTATAGTCGAAACTCTCATTGGCACTAACGCTTTGGACTGCATTGTTGTATCCGGCGAAAGCATCCAAGCTTTCATCTTTCTTCAGCGACGATCAGCGAGCAGCTGATAAGGCTGATACATGCCTTCACGTCTTTTGCTTCTCCCGCGGAGGCGGAAACTATCGGTGTGTTTTGAAGGCTGTTGATGTTTGCCATGATTGCTCCTAGTGTTACTTCATTGCCGTTGAACGACGGTTGCCGTTCAACAAGGACGCTTGGTAAAACGTTGCTGGCAATCGAAACCGTGGCTGGCATATGCGCGGCTTCGGCGCTTTCGAAGGGAATATTTTCGATCGGGCACCAGGTTCGCCCCTGCGCCACAGCCTCGATACCTTTGCACAGCAGGTTTATCGGCGTCTTCGGGCATACCCCCTGCGCTCCGGCCTTGGCCGCCCCATAGGCGTAGGTTTCAAGCGTGTACGACGTCATGCACAATATGACTATTGCGCCATTGACGATCCTGATGTCACGAGTCACTTGCAGCCCGGAAACGCCCTCCATCGATACGTCAGTCAACAGAATGTCCGGCGCGCCGGGAGACAGGCAATGCTCTGTGGCGGCATCTGCGTGAACTGTTTGCCATATGACCTTGTACCACGGCATTCGTCGAGGAACCAGCGAGCTGACTGCCGCTCGTGAAAGTTAAGCTAACCTCGCGTCCGCGTGACCAGCCTGCCACGCGGACTGCTCTATCAGGCCGATACGCTACCCAGCCGTGCCTAATTCAATCAGCCTCTACTCCACCGTCACGGACTTGGCTAGATTGCGAGGCTTGTCGACGTCGTAGCCCTTGAGGTTGGCCATGTCCATGGCGAAGAGTTGCAGCGGAACCACATCGATGAGCGGGCTGAGCAACGTGGGGCAGGCGGGGCGCCAGAAGACCACGTCGGCGTAGCGCTCAGCATCTGGATCACCTTCCTCGGCTACGACGATGGTGAACGCGCCGCGCGCCTTGACCTCCTCGATGCCCGATATGACCTTGTTGTGCAGCGTATTACGGCCGCGAGCCGACGGCACTATCACCACGACGGGCTCGCCTTCGTCCACCAGGGCGATCGGCCCGTGCTTGAGCTCGCCCGCGGCAAAGCCCTCGGTGAACGTGTAAGCGATCTCCTTGAGCTTGAGCGCGCCCTCCATTGCCACCGGGTAGCCTACATGCCGCCCCAAGAACAGGAAGGAACGTGCGTTGAGCATGCGCTTGGCAGCTTTGTCAACGCTCTCGGCCTGCGTATCAAGCACCCATTGGATTTTGGCGGGCATGGCCTTGAGCTGTGTGACGATGCCGCGGATCTCGTCGGGGAACATCGTCCCTTTGATCTGCGCGAGATACAAACCAAGCATATACGCTGCCACGATCTGCGCCACGAAAGCCTTGGTCGAGGCGACCGCTATCTCCGGCCCGGCATGCGTGTAGAGCACAGCGTCAGATTCACGCGGGATGGTGGAGCCCTGTGTGTTGCAGATCGCCAGCACGCGCGAGCCCTGCTCACGGGCGTGCCTTAACGCCATCAAGGTATCCATCGTTTCGCCGGACTGCGAGATGGCGACCACAAGCGTGCGCGGAGTAAGTATCGGATCGCGGTAGCGGAATTCATGAGCCAGCTCCACCTCAACCGGGATGCGCACCCAGTGCTCGATCGCGTATTTCGCGACCATGCCGGCATAGCTTGCCGTGCCGCAGGCAACGACGATGATTTTGTCGATGGTTTTGAAATCCTCAAGAGCAATGCGCACCTCGTCCAGCACAATGGCGCCATCCTTGTTGAAACGGCCGATCAGCGTGTTGGCCACGGCCGCAGGATCCTCGTGGATCTCCTTGTCCATGAACGAGGGCCAGCCGCCTTTTTCCACTGCGCTGGCGTCCCAATCCACGGTGAAATGCTTGGAGTTCGTGACCGGGTTGCCTTTGAAATCAGTGACGGTGACGGTGTCAGCACTGATGCATACGGCCTGATCCTGCCCTAATTCCATAGCCTGCTTGGTGTAGGCCACGAAAGCGCCCACATCGGAGCCCAGGAAGTTCTCACCCTCACCCAACCCCACTACGAGCGGCGAATCGTGCCGCGCACCGACAACGATATCCGGCTGACGGTCATCGACAGCCAGCAGCGTAAATGTGCCGGTGAGCATGCACGCGACGCGGCGCAGGGATTCGAACAGATCCGGCTTTCCGATTTCTTCGATCACCGTGGCGGCGACCTTGCCCAGCAGCTTAGCGGCGACCTCAGTGTCAGTGCTAGACACGAAAGCATAGCCCTCGGTCTGCAAGTTGAATTTCAATTCATTAGCATTTTCGATGATGCCGTTGTGGATCAGCGCAATATGCCCATCGGCGCTAGTGTGCGGATGCGCGTTCACGTCGCTCGGCACGCCGTTGGTAGCCCAGCGCGTATGCCCGATGGCCACGGTCGCATCCGGCATCGGACGGCGTTCGAGATCGGCTTCGAGATTGGCCAGCCGGCCAGCCTTCTTGCGTACCGCGACCGAGCCCATACCGGGGGCGGCAAGTGCCACACCCGCGGAATCGTAGCCGCGGTACTCCAGCCGGCGTAGCCCTTGCAGACAGACTTCCAAAGGCTTGCCGCAAGCGGTTGTGACATTTCCTGCATATCCAACAATTCCACACATGGTTCACCAGTCTATGGGACTTTCCGAGCGTCCAGGCCCGCCATGCCGGAACCTTCACGTTCCATCTCCCGGTTCGTCAGCGAGTTGCAGCCGCCGGATATTCACAGCACATGATCGAGAAAATCTTTGAAGCGTTGCTCATGCGGATTGTCCAAGATCTGCGGGCCACCCTTTTCAACGACCACACCGCCATCCATAAAGACGATCTGATCGGCGACTTCGCGCGCGAACCCTATCTCATGTGTGACGACGATCATCGTCATGCCCCCTTTTGCCAGCGAGCGCATGACACCGAGCACTTCTCCGACCAGTTCGGGGTCAAGAGCGGAGGTCGGTTCGTCGAAGAGCATGATCTCAGGGTGCATCGCCAGCGCGCGGGCGATGGCGACGCGCTGCTGCTGGCCGCCAGACAATTGCGCCGGATAATAATCGAGCCGGTCACCCAATCCGACTCTGCTCAGTTCGTGTTCGGCCTCGCTGCGGGCATCCCTCTTGGATTGATGCGCCACATGAATGGGCGCCTCCATCACGTTTTCGAGCACAGTCTTATGCGGGAAAAGGTTAAAGCGCTGGAAGACCATACCGAGTTTGGCCCGCTGCGCCGCTATTTCCTTCTCGCTCAGCTCCTGCAGCCGATCGGCCCCGTGCCTCATGACGTGCTTAAAGCCCACAAGTTCGCCATCGACCTCGATACGACCGCCGGTCAAGGTCTCCAGCTGATTAATAAGACGCAGGAATGTCGATTTGCCGGATCCAGACGGTCCCAGAATCACTGTGACCGTACCAGGCATCACCGTCATATCAACGCCTTTGAGCACATGCAGCGAGCCAAAAGCCTTCTGCACGCCGACGGCTTGGACCGCGGGCGTGCCGCCGTCAGAGGTATTGCCGGGAGCAGCTTGGAAACCACCATTGAGTTGCTGCATCTCATTGAGTGCCATCATCGCCTCGTTCACGCGTTCAGGCCCACAAAGGCCGCCTGATTGATCTTTTGCACGTCATCCTTTGGCTCGCCCTCGGTTTTGCCCGGAAGCGGCGCAGCCGGCTTCGGCCAGACCCGACGAGCGTCGAAGCCCTTGCCGAAATGCCGCTCCAAGTAGGCCTGCCCGATCATGAGAATCGAAGTAACGATCAAGTACCAGATGCATGCCACGATCAGCAGCGGAATCGGCTTGTATGTTCGGCTGGAGATCGCATTTGTAGCGAATTGCAATTCAAGGCCGAACGGCACTGCGGAAACCAATGAGGTGGTCTTGAGCATGCCGATCGTCTCGTTGCCCGTCGGCGGCACAATGATGCGCATGGCCTGCGGCAGGATGATGCGTGTCATGATCAGGCCGCGTCGCATGCCAAGTGCCTGAGCAGCCTCCCGCTGACCGGGGTCGACCGCTTCCAGGCCAGCACGCACGATCTCGGCCAAATAAGCCGCTTCGTTCAGCGCCAGGCCGATGATCGCGGCGATCAAACCGGGCTTGATCGCCGAAGCCAGCCGTTCGGAATCCATCGACCAGAAGGTGATATCGGTGAAGGGGATTCCGAACGACAACTGCGGAATCAGCACGGAGAACAGGCCCCAAAACACCAGCTGGGTCCATACAGGCGTACCGCGGAAAAACCAGATGTAGAACCAGCTAACCCAGCGCAGCACCGGATTGGTCGATTGGCGCATGACAGCCAGCAGCACGGCGAGGATGATCGCGATGAGCATCGAAGCCACGGTGAGAATCAACGTCCAGCCGATACCGCTCAGCACATTCTCGTTGAACAGGTATTTCCAGACCGTAGGCCAGTCCATGTTCTTGTTCGTGACCATGCCCTGCACCAGCATGACCGCCAACAACGCGACGATGATGCCCGAGATCAGTGAGCCCGGTCGACGAACCGGCAATGCGTCGATTTTGTCGGGAATATCCAATGCGCCGGAATTGCGTTTGCGTGCCATGGCGATAGCGTCTATTCCACGCTGGGATTGATCTCGGCCTTGGTGACAGCGCCCTTCGAGACGCCCCACGTATCAAGGATCTTGCCATAGGTACCGTCGTCGATGAGCTTCTGCAGCGCCTGCTGCACGGCGCTCGCCGTAGCGCTATCGCCCTTCTTAACAGCTACCGCTTCGGGCGCGATGCCAACATCCTCGCCAAGCGCCTCAAGCACCTTACCTGTCTGCTTGATCGCATAGCCGGCAACTGGAGTGTCAGCATAAAAGACGTCGGCTTTGCCTGTGACCACAGCGGTGGTCACATCGGTCTGCGCTTTCATGGATTGGATCTGGACGTCCGGTTTGCCGTCAGCTTTGCACTGTGCTTCGGCCTTGTTGGCTTCTTCCTCCTGCGTGGTGCCTGTCTGCACAGCGATTTTCACGCCGCATAGACTCGACGTAGTTATCTTTGCGGGGTTTCCTTTTTTGACGACGAAAGTCGATCCGGCGTTGAAGTACGTGACGAAATCGACGGCCTTCATGCGCTCAGGGGTGACGGTGAACGAGGAAATGCCGATGTCATACTTCGAACCAACAGCAGGGATAATCGAATCGAAACTCGAAGTGACCGTGGCTTCTTTGAGGCCGAAGACCGCAGCCAGAGCCTTGGAAAGATCCACATCGAAGCCGACCGGGGTCTTGCCATCTGAGGCAAGGAATTCGGCCGGTGCATACGAAGTATCAGCGCCGACGGTAAGTGTGCCGTCCTTGGTGACCGATTCGGGCAACAACGCCGCAATCTTCTCGTCCTTGGTGATAGCACTCGTATCGAAACCTTGCGGCGAAGATTTGGAAGCCGCGTCGCTGCTGCCCGCCCCGGCAGGTGAGTCGCCCGCATCAGTGGTACCACATGCGCCAAGCGATGCCGCAAGCATTGCACCCAGCACGAGAACGCCTGCCCGCTTGAAGGCCTTGCCACCGAAAACTGCACTCGTGAACATTAAACTGCGCATTTCGTTCCGTTTCTCTTTACGGCCACCCCGCAGGCAACCGACTACTGGCGAGAATAAAAGCGCTTTGCTACGAAAGCGTTAACCACATGCGACAGACGCGATATCGAAAGCCGATTCCCGCCCACACACCTCAGCTGGAGCGCTGGTTCTTGTAGCGCATCACCCGTTGGGCCTCGCGCCTGTCCTGTTCTTCGCGCAGAGTCTGCCGCTTGTCGTACTCGCGTTTACCGCGGCCCACGGCAATTTCCGCCTTGACCCGGCCATCTTTGAAATACAAACTGAGCGGAATGATCGTATACCCTTTGGCCTCGGTGCGGCGTGCGAGCTTGGCAATCTGCGCGGCATGCAGCAACAGCTTGCGCTTGCGCTTGGGTGCGTGGTTGTTCCATGTCCCGTTGAGATATTCGGGGATATTCGCGTTTTCCAGCCATATCTCGCCGCGCCGGTCGATCGATACGAATGACTCCGCCAGCGAAGCGCGCCCCTCACGCAGCGATTTGACCTCGGTCCCAGTCAAGGCGAGCCCTGCCTCGTAGTGATCCTCGATCTCGTAGTCGTGCCGCGCCCTGCGATTAAGCGCGATCACCGCCGTTCCCTGTTCCTTGGCCATCGTTTCATCCTCGTTGCATCCGTCTGACTGGCATCATATTGCCCACTCAGTAATGAATGTACTCGTAGCTGCCAGGGTCGGCCAGAATCTGCCACGTCGGCCAAGCCGACTTGGTGCCGCCTTCAGAAATCAGTATCGAGCCATCGGCGTTGACCCGTTCGACGATTGCGACATGACCATACTGCCAGCTGGCAGTCCATACGCCGCCGACACTTTGCCCACGGGCGAATACCACCACCGCGCCGACATGCGGCGTGCGATTGACCAAGTAGCCCAAGCTGCGCGCGGTCGCAGCCCAACGTCCGCCGTTGCCCATGTGGGATCCCACCGGCAAGCCCATCTGCGAACGGCGAATATACGCCCACAGCGTACATTGCCTGGCCGGATAGGATCTGCCTCCGATGGTGTTGCCGGTGGAATGACCGTAGCAGAACGACGAACCCTCCGGGCAACTTCCGGGAACCGCATAGTTCATGCCGCTGGCACTGCCACCGCCGCCGTTGCCGCCTCTCCTGCCAGAGCTGGAGCCGCTGGTATTGCCGCCGCGACCGCCGCCGTTGCCGCGAGCAGGCTGCGATGGCTGACTTGGCCTCGGGTTGGCCTTGCCTATCTGCTGCTGGGCTGCGGCTTTCGCCTTGGCCTGAGCCGCCCTCTGAATGGCTTGCTGCTCGTTGTATGCATCGATCTGGGATTTCATCGCAACGATCTCAGCAGCCTCCTTCGCTGCCTTGGTCGTCAGTCCGCTTTTCTGCTCTTCTAACCGGGCGCGCTCGGTGTTGCCCTGCTCTCGCAGCGCTTCAAGCTGGGCCTGCTTGGCTCGGGCGTCTTGGACGGTGCTCTGAGCGGCGGCAGCCTGCTGATCGGCCTTGCGTTTAAGTTCGCTGATCTGATCCTCAATCGCGCTGAGACGCTGCTGGCGGTTCATCGACGTGTTGAGTGTGGTGGCAGCCTCATTGGCCGCATTTGCCTCGATGCGTGTAACTGCCGCATCCGACTGCATTTTGTCAACGAAATCCTGGGTGGTGGTCGAATCGGTCACCACATCCATCACGTCGGAAGCGCTGGATCCGTGGAAGCTGTCCCGGGCAAGCTGGGCGACCGCTTCCCGGGCGTCGTCATAATCGGCACCAGTCTTCTTGATCTGGGCCTCAAGGTCGCTTTTGTCTTTCCTTGCCGCCTCAAGCCTTTCATTCGTCGCCTGTGCAAGACTCTGAGCCTGCTCAGCCTGCTGCTGCGCCACGCTAGCTGCATCCTGCGCGGCAGGGATCTGGTTATCGGTCAGGTCATTCAGCTGCAGAATCTGGTCAGCCAGGTTTTTGCTGATACCTGCAAGCTGGCCTTTGAGATTCTGCTGATCCCTGATTTTGCTTTGGTAAGCGTCCACGCTGGGCACTGCCTGCGCCTCTTGCGCTGTGAACATCATGCCTGCCGAACCTGCAGCGAATACGGTTGCCGCAGCCAACAGAAGGCCTGCTGCGGCGTTAATGCGTCTCATATGCCTCATGCTGTGCGAACCTTTCCTTTCAGTGGTGATCCCATATTGTAACGGATGACACTCAAGAACTCGAGAGTGTGTTTCATATGCTGCACCCCATCTGGCGATGCAGATGCGTATGGCGGGCATCTCAAGTTTTTGAGATGCTCAGGCTCTGAGATAACGCCGCAGCGAAATAGCCGAGGCAAGGGTCGAAAGTGCCATAGCGCCCGCAATCACAGCGGGAGCCATGAACCATACTGTGCGCTGGTCGATGTATGGCATCCACTGCACACTTCGGGCAAGGCCGTCGGTGACGAATAGCTTCACAATGCCACTGAGCGCACCGCACGCGAGCAACGATCCCAGGAACGAGGCAAAGATCCCTTCTAGGATGAACGGCAGGCGGATCGTCCAGTTTGATGCGCCCACCAGGCGCATGATCTCGGTCTCATTCCTGCGCGAGGCGGCGCTCATACGAATCGTCGTGCCGGTGAGCAAAATGGCGACGATAACCATAACCGCCGCGAGCACGACAGTGACTGCAGTCGCCTTGTTGAGCACGTTGAACACCGGATTGAAGATCTGCCGCTGATCGATTACGTCCTCGACGCCTGTGCGTCCAGAAAGCACCTCGGAAACCACCTGGTATTTCGTCGGGTCGTTGAGCTTGAGCCGCAAAGAATCCTGCATATTCGCCGCGCTGAGCGTACGGCCTTCATACACTCCGTTGGGATATTGCTTGAGGAACGTGTTCTTGTAGAATTCCTGCCTGCTCACATAAGTGATCTTCGAGACCACATCGCCAAGCTCCTCATGGATGAGTTCCTCGATGTCCACGATCTCTTGCTGAGTCGGTGCCTTGCCAGACGCGCACGAGGCGGCTTGGCTGGTGCCGTCAGGGCACAGCCAGGCAACGACCTCGACCTTGTCGTACCAATCTCCTTTGGCTTTCGTGACCTGCGCCTGCATGAGCCCGGAAGCTCCGATGAACAGGAAGGAGATGAAAGTGACGAGCATCACCGACAAAATCATCGAGACGTTACGCCTTAGGCTTGTCCAGGTTTCGGACAGAATGAACCGCGTTCTCATCGCTGCTCTCCTTCGTTGCCGTCGGCATTGTCATTGAGGCCCGCATCGGGCACGTGATCCACCGTATGGCCGTCGGATTCCGTTCGGTCGTCGACTAAGCCGGCAGGCTCCGGCTCTTGCTCTTGCCTCAAGTCATCAGGCGCGATGCCAGCCGGTGCGCCTTTATCGTTCGCTGGCGGAGCGGGCGGGGCCGGGGGCGTGGATGCCGACTGGTCCGCGAGCCGCTCGCGGACATCTGCAGCAACGCTTTCGCCATCATCGTCTTCTCGATCGGAGGCACCGCTGGCATCGACGATACCGCCGTTATTGTCATCAGCATTGTGATCACTGCCGCCATCAACAACGAGGCCTCGCCCCCAGGTCATTGACGTTTCAACCGATTTGAAGGTCTCACCATAGCGGCCCGTGCGGCCCGAATGCACGGACTTTGCCAGCCGGGCGATCCCTGCGTTCTGTCCCGTGTCAGCACGCATCGCCTCGACCACAGCGTTCATTGCGTGTACAGGGTCCGTACCGGCGCCCGGCGCCGCGTCTGCCTTGCTTGCATCTGCAATCAGTCCGGCACCGCTGCCTTCAGCGGCGCTATGCCCGAGCGTGCCGTTTGCTGCAACGGTTCCGGCAACTTCTGCGTCAGGCTCCTCGGCATTGTGCGCACCGGCGGGCACTTGCTGGGCTGTGGCTTTCGACTCGACCTCAACATCGGGGAAGAACAGCGCAGAATCATATGAACCGCGTGTCTGGTCGCGCACCATTGTGCCATTGTGCAGCTCTACGACGCGTTTGCGCATCGAATTGACGATCTCCTCGTTGTGTGTCGCCATCACCACTGTAGTTCCGGTGCGGTTGATTGCGTCGAGCACCTCCATGATGCCCAGCGAAGTCGTCGGGTCGAGATTACCGGTCGGCTCATCGGCCAACAGAATCTGCGGATGGTTCACGTAAGCCCGTGCAATCGCCACTCGCTGCGCCTCACCGCCCGACAATTCATGCGGATAGTTGCGCTCCTTGCCGGTAAGTCCCACAGTTTCCAGCACTTTAGGCACCAAAGAACGAATCGTGGAACGGCTCGTGCCAATCACTTCAAGAGCGAAAGCGACGTTCTGCCACACGGTCTTGTTGTTGAGCAGCTTAAAATCTTGGAAGATAAAGCCGATGGATCGGCGGTATTGAGGCACTTGACGGTCGGACAGCCGACGCAGATCGTTGCCTGCGACGCGGATCTCCCCGTCCGTAGCCTCTTCCTCGTGCAATAGCAGGCTCAGCAGTGTCGTTTTGCCCGAGCCGGATGCACCGACGAGGAAAACGAAATCACCGCGGTCGATATGCACTGTGATATCGTCAAGCGCCGGGCGGGTTCCCTTGGGATAGATCTTCGAAACGTGATCCAACGCGATAAGCGCCATGCTATACCATCCTTACCAATGCTATTTCGTCACGGGCCCAGTTGTCAGGCCTATCGCCCGGTCTGTTATTCAGCTTTTCTCGGCCTCTTCGGTTTCCTCGCGCCGCTGCTCATGCCGCCAGCGAATACCCGCGTCGATGAACCCGTCGATATCGCCGTCGAAGACCGCCTGGGTCTGCGAAGTCTCGTAACCAGTGCGCAGATCCTTGACCATCTGATAGGGATGCAACACATAGGAGCGCATCTGATCGCCCCAGCTGGCCTTGATATCGCCGGCGAGCTCTTTCTTCTTCTGCGCCTCGGCTTCATGTCGCATGACCAACAGCCGGGATTGCAGCACGGCCATCGCCGCCGCGCGGTTTTGGATTTGGCTGCGTTCGTCCTGCATGGTCACCACAGTGTTCGTGGGCAAGTGGGTGATGCGCACCGCCGAATACGTTGTGTTCACACCTTGGCCGCCGGGGCCCGACGAGCAATAAGTGTCCACACGGATGTCAGAATCGGGAATATCGATATGATCAGTCTCCTCCACCAGCGGCACCACCTCGACGGCGGCAAAGCTTGTCTGGCGCCGGCCCTGATTGTCGAAAGGCGAGATGCGCACCAACCGGTGCGTGCCACCCTCGACTGAAAGCCGGCCGTAGGCATAGGGCGCATTGACCTGGAAGGTCGCAGATTTAATGCCGGCTTCCTCCGCATACGAGGTATCCATCACCTTCGCCTTGTAACCGTCGCGCTCGGCCCAGCGCAAGTACATACGCAGCAGCATCTGCGCGAAGTCGGCCGCGTCAACGCCGCCCGCGCCTGAACGGATCGTCACGACGGCCGAACGCGAATCGTACTCGCCATCAAGCAGGGTCTGGATCTCCATCTCATCGAGATCCTTCTGAATCTCATCTACTTCAGAACGGGCCTCAGCAAGCGAATCAGCATCCGCTTCCTCCTGCCCGAGCTCGAATAGCGTCTCGGCATCATCGAGCCGGCTCTCCAAAGATTCGAGCTTCTTGATCTGGGCCTGCGAAGCCGAAAGCCGGCTCGTCACCTTCTGCGCGTTCTCCGGGTCATCCCACAGCCCCGGCGCGGCCGCCTGCTGCTCCAGATCGGAGATCTCGGATTTAAGCCGCTCGATATTCAACGCCTCGGCGATAGACTCGTATTTAGTCCGGGCCTCGCCGATTGCTTGGGAAAAATCAAAATCTGCCATCATTACCACCATACATAGGTATCGTCTGAACACTATCGTCGTCGACCACGCATCGACAGGGCCTGCACAAACAGGCCTGCATGAATTCGCGAGGCAAACCCCCTTCGCCCTGCCCCACTTTTGGCCGCGAACCTGCCCAAAGTCTGTTCAGAGCATGGCGCCGCACACCGCGATCATGCCGAAACAGCCAAGTCAAAGACCAGCGTAGATCGCGGGGATCACCATCGCGAGCAGCATAGCCGCAGCCAACACGATGCACACCGCGCGCACCACTGTGCGCCGGCGGCTCTCGCGCCGCAGCCGTTCATCGCTTTCCTTGCCCATAGGCCACCACTGTACTCATGCGTGCGTACGAACCTGCCAATCCAGTGAGGCACCGCTATGAGACATGGCAGTGACTAAGACATAGCGGATTACCATGGGAACCGAACAGCTGCCGCCAGTGCGAGGCTGCGCTCGCTATTGAACAGCCGGCGTGCGCGGGCGCCTGGTCCGCACTATGCATGAACGTGTGCCGGGCGATGCATGCTTTCCGGCACGAAGCATACCCGTGAATCAGCTCTTCGCCTGACCTTCGTTGTATCGTGTGTGGTGACTGCGGAGCATTGGGAGGCACCGCCGGGCCGATATAAACAAATGCAAAGAATATAAGTGAATGACGATGTGTAAAGGAGCGCACATGAGCGACGAACGCACTGCATGGGGCTGGGGGCTTGCCTCGATTGACGAAGCTGGGACCACGCTGGACGTCTGGTATCCCACGCTGCACTTAGGAGATGCGCCAGTCGAGGCATCGCGTCCGAATCACGGATTCGACGCACTAGTCCACACAAAGCCAGACACGCGAGGCGTAAGGCGCATCCCGGTGTTCACGGTGTCGCAGCTCGATGGTGACCTCGTGGATGCAGCCGACGCCTACCTGCGCTTGCATTTGCTGAGCATGCGCCTAGCCAAACCGAACACGCTGAATCTGGACGGCATCTTCAGCAAGCTCGCCAATGTAGTGTGGACGAATTACGGCCCCTTTGCCGTCAGAGATTTTGCGCTGCGCAAGATCGATGTGGCGGCGGCAACGCTGCGGGCGAATCCGGGCGTGCCGCAGGCGGGCGTCAATGTGCTTGCGATCGACAAGTTCCCGCGCATGGTCGATTACGTTGTACCCGCCGGAGTGCGCATCGGCGACGCTGACCGCGTGCGGTTGGGCGCCTACCTGTCCGAAGGTACCACGGTAATGCACGCGGGCTTTGTGAATTACAATGCCGGCACGCTGGGCGTCTCCATGGTCGAAGGTCGCATTTCACAAGGCGTCGTCGTGGGCAATGGCTCCGACATCGGCGGCGGAGCCTCGACCATGGGCACGCTGTCGGGCGGCGGCAAGTTGCGCAACTCGATCGGTGAGCACAGCCTCGTCGGCGCAAACGCCGGCATCGGCATCTCGCTCGGCGACAACTGCGTGGTAGAGGCCGGCCTGTACGTGACCGCCGGCACCAAGATCACCGTCGTCGACAAGGCCAAAAAGGCCGCAGGAGAACCCTTCGACGTGGTCAAGGGCGCGGATCTGTCCGGCAAGGACAATCTGCTGTTCATCCGCAATTCGATCACCGGCGGCATCGAAGCCCGCCAGCGCAAAACCGGTATAGAACTCAATACCGTGCTGCACAAGAACTAGGCAGCTGGCTTCTGGGTTCCTGCGTCTCGCCCCGATCCTTTGCAAACCGGCATCTGTTTGCGTCACAGGCCATGACAAGTGGCGCAAAACGTTACCGCTGACTCATTGGAACGTAGTCTCGCCTAGCTTCGCCAGTATAAACTTGGCGCGGGCGGCCGATCTTGGTTTCGGGGTCGGTGCGCATCTCGCGGTATTGCGCAATCCAGCCGGGGATACGCCCAAGCGCGAACAGCGTGGTGAACATGGCCGGGTCGAAGCCGATGGCGCGGTAGATCAGTCCTGTGTAAAAATCAACGTTTGGATAGAGGTGGCGGGAGACGAAATAGTCGTCGCTGAGCGCGATGCTTTCGAGCTCGGTGGCCACGTCGAACAGCGCGCGCTCCTCTTGGGAAAGCTTGAGCGTATCCTCGCGTTCAAGCAGCTGTTCAAGATACTGCCGTGCGATGGCGGCCCGCGGATCATAGGATTTATAGACGCGATGGCCAAGCCCCGAGATGCGGCGGCCTTCGCTTTTGGCGTTCTCAACGAACTCCCCGACGCTCAGCCCGCTGTCGCGGATGGCTTTGAGCTGGCGCAGCACGGCCTCGTTCGCACCGCCGTGCAACGGACCGGAAAGCGCATTGATGCCTGCGGCGAGCGAGGAATAAAGATTCGCCTGGGCGCTGCCCGCGATACGAACCACGGAAGTCGAACAATTCTGCTCGTGGTCGGCGTGGATGATGAGCAGCCTGCCCAGCGCATGCACGTACAAGGGATCAGATTCGAACGGCTCGTATGGTACGGCGAAGCACATGCGCAGGAAATCGTCGACGTAACCGCGCGAATAGTCCGGATAGAGCATCGGCTCGTCGCGCCGGCGGCGGAAGATATAGCTCACGATCGTGCGCACCTTGGCCATGATGATGGTGGCAGCCTCGTCCAGCTGGTCGGAATCGTTGGGGTCGGTGGTGTCTGGATAAAACGTGGCCAACGCATTGACCGCCGAAGCGAGCACGCTCATCGGGTGGGCCGTGCGCGGGAAAGAGCCCAGGAAGGTACGGAAATCCTCCCCCACCATCGTGCGGTGGTTCACTGCCGAGCTGAATTTGTCAAATTGCTCCTGCGTCGGCAACTCACCGAACCGCAGCAGCCAGGCGACCTCCAGAAAATCCGATTTATCACACAGCTGCTCGATCGGATATCCGCGATAGCGCAGAATTGAGTTGTTGCCGTCAATGTAGGTGATCCTCGATTCACACTGCGCAGTGGTCAGGAAGCCTGGATCGAGCGTCACCCAGCCGTCGTTGCGCAGATCGGAGACCATGATGCCGTCGGGGCCTGCGGTGGCCTTGACAACAGGCAGAGTGAATTTGTTTGTGTCGACATCCAATTCGGCTTTGGTCATCGACGATCCCCTTTCGATTCGTCATCCGGTCGTTCTCGTCCTATGCGCCCGCAGCGCTTAACTGTGCCGCATAGTCGACTCACCGCTATTGCGCCGGTCGCTGGGATCGCGTGCGCACATGCCGCGCGCAGCTGCCGGAAAGGCTCATCTTAACAGAGGCGAACGCACGCAGCCGTAACATAGGGTCAGTCGCGCGCGGTGAGGATGATCGGGCCGTGCTCGGTTATCGCGATTGTATGCTCGGTATGCGCACCGCGCGAACCATCCGCCGAACGCAGCGTCCAGCCGTCTTTGGGATCCTGGTAGATCTTGTCGGTGGTTTTGAGGAACCACGGCTCGATGGCGATCACCAGCCCCGGACGCAGACGGTAGCCATGGTGGGCTTTGCCATCATTAGCTATATGCGGATCGCCATGCATGATGCGGCCTACGCCGTGGCCACCGAAATCGAGGTTAATGGGGTAGCCTTGCGAGCGCGCCACATCGCCGATCGCATTGGAGATGTCACCGAGCCGATTGCCCGGCTGCGCCTGTGCGATGCCAGCTTCGAGCGCATCCTCAGTGCACTTGATCAGTCGCAGATCCTCGGGATCGACCTTGTTGCCAACCACGAAACTGATGGCCGAGTCGCCGATCCAGCCGTCCACGCTGATTGCAAGATCAAGCGAGACCAAGTCGCCATCGTGGAGGCTGTAATCAAAGGGCACGCCGTGCAGCACCGCATCATTCACCGAGATGCAGATGTAGTGGGCGAAGGGGCCGGTCCCGAAGTCCGGCGCATAGTCGACATAACAGGATTCGGCGCCTGTGCGCTCGGCGATGCGCCCAGCGACGAATTCGTCGATTTCTAGGAGATTCGTGCCGACCTTCGTCATGGCCTTCAGCTCTTTGAGAATGCCGCCGACGAATCGTCCGGCGGGTTTCATCGCTTCGATTTCCGCAGGTGTTTTCAGCTCTATCATGCCCTCACCCTACTTCGGCTGCCCAACAACGTTTTCTCCACGCCGATATGACACATCAACGTCACCGGCGTTCATATGTCATCGAACGCAGATAATGTGAGATTATGGATTCAACTATGGTTTCAGGCCTTGACCCGGCTTCATTCTCTTCAGTCATCAAACCCACCGACGATCTGTTCCGCTACGTCAACGGGCCGTGGATCGACACCTACTGTCTGCCTGATGATCGCTCCCGTTATGGCTCGTTTGATAAACTCGCCGAAGACGCTGAGGCGCAGATCCGCGACATTCTCGAGGACGAGCACTGCCCAGCAAAGAAGTCGCAAGCGCTGTATCATTCCTTCTGCGATACCGACGCCATCGAAGCCGCAGGCCTCACACCGGTCCGATCCCAGCTTGACGCTATCGACGCCGTGGCCGGCAAAGAGGAGCTGACTCGCCTGCTTGGCTCGCTTAACCCGACCGGCGGCCCCGATCTCTTCGATATCGGCGTCTACGGAGACCCGGGAGACCCGGACAACAACATCGTGCATATCGAGCAATCCGGCCTTGGTCTTCCCGACGAAGCCTACTACCGCGAAGATCGATATGCGCCGATTCGTGATCAATACATCATCATGGTGGCCAAGCTGTTGCTTTTGGCTGGATACGGCGACACGGCGGACAATGAGAGCCAGGCAGCCCGCCTCCTTGAGACTGAAACCCGCATAGCCGCGAATCATTGGGATAATGTAGCCACGCGCGATTCCCAGAAGATCTACAATCCAACGGACTACGCGGCTTTGCAGGCCGCACTCTCCCACTTCGGCATCGGCGCGTGGGCTAAGGCTTGGCAGGACTCCTATAACGCCACATCAACAGCTCAATTCATGCCCGTAGACTTAGCCAGTGTGCTGCAGCGCACCATTGTGCATGAGCCGAGTTTTCTAACTGGCTTGGATGCTTTCTGGGATTCCAGTGACCTTGAGGATCTCAAGCTCTGGGCCCGCGTCCATGTCCTGATCAGCTCGGCCCGGCTGCTCAGCCACGACTTCGACCAGACAGTCTTCGACTTCTACGGCAAGACGCTTTCGGGTGCAAAGCAGCAGCGCGACCGCTGGAAACGAGCCGTGGCAACCGTCAACGGCGTGTCCGGTGAGGAAGTTGGGCAAGAATATGTCAGACGCCATTTTCCACAGAGTTCCAAGAAGCGCATGGAGATGCTCGTCGGCAACCTCATCGCAGCCTACCGCGTGTCAATCTCCGGCAGCGACTGGCTCGGCGAGGAGACCAAGGCCAAGGCGCTGGACAAGCTCGCGAAATTCGCGCCAAAGATCGGATACACGAGCCATTGGCGCGACTACAGTGCTTTAAACGTAAACGCTCATGCCGGTCTGGTGGTCAACATGAGCGCAGCCGCGCTATATGAATCCGGCTTCCAGCTGTCCAAAGCCGGCAAACCAGTGGACAAAGACGAGTGGCTGATGAACCCGCAGACGGTGAATGCCTATTACGAGCCATCGCTCAATGTCATTGTCTTCCCTGCCGCGATTCTGCAGCCTCCGTTCTTCAATCCCGAGGCTGATGACGCTGCGAATTATGGCGGCATCGGCGCGGTCATCGGGCACGAGATCGGCCATGGCTTCGACGACCAGGGCAGCGAATACGACGGCGACGGCAAGCTCAACGACTGGTGGACCACGAAGGATCGCGAGAATTTCAAAGCGTTGACTTCTAAGCTCATCGAGCAGTACAGCGCCTTCGTTCCCAGCCAGCTGGCCGATAAATACGCCGACGACCCGAGCAAGGCCCCGCACGTCAACGGCGCGCTGACTATCGGCGAGAACATCGGTGATTTGAGCGGCGTGAACATCGCACTCAAGGCATATGCGTTCGCGCTCGACGCGGCTGCTGGCCGCAAGGGTGACGGCTCTCCAGCCGCCATCGCGAAGACGCTTGAGCAGGCTCCGCACATTGATGGGTTCACTGGTCTGCAACGTTTCTTCCTGAGCTACGCTTCCATTTGGCGCGAGACGCTGCGCGACGAGCTCGCCGAGCAGTACCTGCAGATCGACCCGCATTCGCCCGCCGAATTCCGCACCAACGGCATCACCCGCAATGTCGACCTGTTCTATACGGCGTTCGGCGTGGGACCGGAGGACAGCATGTGGCTTGACGAAAGCCAGCGCGTGCACATCTGGTAATGCGATTCACCACTTGCAGTCAGCGTATGCAATGACTGGCCAGCATCCAGCTGAAATCTAGAATCCAGGGCTGGCGAACTCCTGAGCATGTGAGGGTTCGCCAGCCCTCTCATGTTCTGTCCCGGCAGTCCATGGATCTTCGCCGGCGGGGACCTTTATGTTCCCGCCATCTTCTATGCCTTTCTCGCCGTTGGGGTCATCGTTGGCTCTGCTTTCGCTGTACGGGTGCTGGGGCGCATAATCACCATTCGACGGCGGGCTTGCGTAGCCGAACTCGCTGATACGATTATCGTCACGATCACTAGCGTCTTGCGGCTGCTTGGCTGCTTGCCCGGTCGATTGAGCGAGAACCGGGGCGCGGCGAGACGACTGCCTTTGGAACGTCCCGGTGCCGCGGGCAAGGTCATGCCCTACCGCATTGGCTTCAATGACAATGCGACTGCGGTTATTGCCATCCTGCTGCCATTCCTCGGTGTTCAACAAACCGGTGACGATGATCGGATCCCCTTTTCTCACCGATGCGAGGATATTCGCTGCGAGCGTCCGGAAGGCTTTGATTGTGATCCATGTCGTCGGATGATCCTTCCACTCGCCGCTTGCGGCGTAGAAATAGCTGCGTGTCGATCCCACACGGAACGAGCATGCGCCGGTTCCTCCTTCTCGGCCGAAACTGATGGGATCCGCGCCGACGAATCCGGTGATGGTGACGGTGCCCTGCTGTGCCATGGTTCCTCCATTCATTGTTGGACCGAAGGAATCGCAGCGAAGAACGCCTGTCATGGTAGGAAGAAATCTGCACGACAACCTCGATACCATTCGCCATCGCTCACACCACGATTCCCTCGGTGATCCAACTATGCTGGAGACAATCACCACGTCGCAACTCAGAGCGGATCATGTGGTCAAAGGGTACGATTCTGGCGTGTTGTGGACAGAATGTGAACGAAAATCAGGTCGTCCACATTCTGTTGCCGTATGGGCAACCCTGCCACCAGAGCAACACGTCGAAGAGCGCCACCCGCGGCGGCGGGTGGCGCTCTTCGACAACTCAAGCCAATTAATCGACGAATCGAAAGCCGCTGAGGAGACTCAGGCCATCGGTACCATGCCGTCCGCCTGAATTATTGCGCTCACTCGTAGTCGTAGAAGCCATGGCCAACGCCCTTGCCGAGCCGGCCCTTGTCGATATATTCGGCCTTGATGCGCCCAGCGAACTCGCGCAGCACCGGATTGGCACTGTCTTTGTTGAGCATATAAAGCGTCATCATGCCCACGACGTCATAAATCTGGAACGGCCCGAGCGGCGCGCCGGTGGCGATACGCCAAGTCTTGTCGATGTCTTCGGGCGAGGCGATGCCGCGCACCCACAGATCAGCCGCAGCACTGAGCAGCGGTACCAGCAGCGAATTGAGCACATAGCCGGGCTGTTCCTTGAGCACACGGATCGGAACCATGCCAATTTCCTCGGCGAATTTGGCAACGCTTTCGAAAACCTCCGGATCGGTTTTGGACTGCGCCATCACCTCGCCGGTGTTGTTCTTCCAGATCTCATTGGCGAAGTGCAAGGCGAGAAAACGGTCAGGACGATCGGTGAATGGCGCAATCTTGCTGGGGAGTAGCGTCGAGGAGTTCGTGCAGAACACCGTCTTGGCAGGAGCGGCCTCACTCACTTTGCGCCATGTGTCCTGCTTGATGTCGATGCGCTCAGGCACTGATTCGATGACGATGTCGGCATCGCTGACCGCATCCTTGAGATCGGAGGTCACTCGGATACGGGAAACTGCAGCGTCGAGCGCCTCGTGTGTGACGTCGGGCAGATCCTGACGGTACGCCTTTTTGAGGTACTCCCATCGCTCCGGCAGCTTGGCGAGGATTTCGTCGCTGATGTCGTACGCCACGACATCCTTGCCCTTGTATGCGGCCTGAAAAATGATCTGTGAGCCGAGCACGCCTGTGCCCAGCACGGTAACATGTTGCATCTTTGCCTTCTTTCAGGGACTACGTTGAACCCTGAACACATTGTACGGCAATAAACGCGACCTGACCTGCATTCGCCGCGCGGATCGAACGGGACCATGCGGCGAATGCAACGAACGGCTAGCGCTGCGCGCTGGTGCACTGTGCGTGCATTGCGTTAGCGCAGCGCAGCAATCCGTTCCACGAGCGCATTGGCAGCCCCGGCAGCCGGCACCGCCACCGAGTCGGAGCCGTCGCGACAGCGGATCTCAATCGTGCCGTTATTCACAGTGTCACGGCCGACGACAGCCACCAGCGGTACGCCAATCAGTTCGGAATCCTTGAATTTAACGCCAGGCGACACCTTCAAGCGATCATCGTAAAGTACTTCGATACCGCGTGATTCCAACTCGCCAACCAGCTTCTCAGCGGCTTCGAACGCGGCTTGATCCTTGCCGGTAGCAAGGACGTGTACTTGCGCAGGCGCGATATTGGCCGGCCACGCCAAGCCTTTGGCGTCGTGATGCGCCTCGGCGACGCAGGCGAGCACACGCGAGACGCCGATGCCATAGCAGCCCATCCATACCGGCACGGCTTTACCGTTCTGGTTGAGCACCTTAAGACCCAGCGCGTTAGAGTATTTGAGCCCGAGTTGGAAGACCTGCCCGATCTCCACACCGCGTTCTAAGCTCAGCGCTCCCGAGCCGTCGGGGCTGAGATCGCCGGGGCGCACTTCGACGGCTTCGACCGTGCCGTCAGCTTCGAAATCGCGGCCGTAGACCAGATCGTAATAATCAACCTCATTTTCGTCGGCACCGGTGAACCACACGGAGCCTTTGGCCACATGCGCGTCAATCAGATACCGCACCGGACGCTCGATGCCGGCCTTAGCCTTAGCCTGCTGGCCCAGTGCCATCGGCCCGATATAACCTGGAACGAGCTCAGGATGAGCCTTAAGGTCGGCCTCATTAGCCTCCTCGATTTCGGCAGGCGCGAACTGGGCCTCAAGCCGCTTCATATCAATCTGACGGTCGCCGGGGATGCCGACAACCACTACCTCGCGCCACGGCTTGTCGTTCTCACCGCCGTCGGGATGTTTAACTGCGATAACGACATTCTTGAGGATATCCGTGGCGGCCCAAGTGCGGCCATCGGGACGCGGATAGCGCTCATCGGCCAGAGCGATCATGCCATTGACGGTTGTGGCATTGGGCGTGGCACGCTTCTCGGCCGCAGGAATCTGCGAATAGTCGAGCTCGTCCAACTTTGGCGTGGTCAGCGCCTCAACATTCCATGCCTTGCCCGATGGGGCGAGTGCGAACGTGTCTTCGCCGATAGCCAGCGGCGCCAGGAACTCCTCGGACTGCGAGCCGCCCATCGGGCCGGACATCGCGCTCACGATCACGTAGTTGACGCCCAGACGCTGGAAGATGCGCTCGTAGGCGCCGCGTTCGTCGTTGTAGGCCTTGCGCAGCCCCTCCTCATCGATGGTGAAGGAGTACGCGTCCTTCATGATGAACTCGCGACCGCGAACCAGTCCTGCACGGGGGCGGAATTCGTCGCGGTACTTGGTCTGGATCTGATACAACGTCACCGGCAGATCCTTGTACGAGGAGTACATGTCTTTGACGAGCAAGGTGAACATTTCCTCATGGGTGGGCGCCAGCAGATAATCGGCATCATGGCGATCCTTGAGCCGGAAGATGTTGTCGCCGTATTCCTCCCAGCGGTGCGTAGCCTCATATGGCTCACGCGGCAACAGAGCCGGGAAATGCACCTCCTGCGCACCGATGCCATTGATCTCCTCGCGCACCACGGCCTCGATCTTGTTAAGGACGCGCAGACCGAGCGGCAGCCATGTCCAGATGCCGGGGGCCGCCTTGCGGATATACCCGGCCCGCTGCAGCAGGCGCGCGGAATCGACGTCGGCGTCGGCAGGATCTTCGCGCAGCGTGCGCAGGAACAGGGTTGACATACGAAGTGCTGTGGAATTCATGGCTCAAACCTATTCGTTCAAGAGGACATCCGCATTTGGCCATCACCGTTCCCGAAAAACTCATCGAGGTCTCCCCCGCACCACATCGTGCGTGCGATTGCGAGTTAGCCGTACACTTGGTGTGTGCTTATTGCGACTCATAATGGTAAATTCCATGCCGACGATGTATTCGGCGTAACCCTGCTCACCGAGCTCTACCCGGATGCCACCGTCATCCGCACCAGAGACCCCGAACGTCTCGCTCCAGCCGACATCGTGCTTGACGTCGGCGGCGTGCACGACGAGGCCACGCTGCGCTTCGATCATCACCAGAACACCGGAGAGGCTCGGGAGAACGGTATCCGCTACTCCGCATTCGGCCTGCTGTGGCGGCACTACGGGATGCAGTTCTGCGGCAACGACCGCAGTGTATGGCATCGCATCGATCTCAAGCTTGTGCAGGTCATTGACGCGATAGACAACGGCCAAGACCTGTACAGCGTGTCCGCCTTCGGCGTGCAGCCTCTGACCATCTCGGATCTCATCGGCTGGTTCAACGCCATGAGCACGTGCGGAGACGAACAGGACGATGAACAGTTCTTCGTTGCTGTCGCCTTCGCCCGTCAGCTGCTGCTGCGCACGCGCGAGAAAACCCGCGATGCTGTCGAAGGTGAGCGTGTCTTTCTCGATGCGTATAAAGCCAGTCCGGACAAGCGTTATGTCATCCTTGATCGCTTTGTTCCGCACGGCCACATCGCCATCAAGCAGCCCGAGCTGCTCTACGTCGTCTTCCCTGATTCCACCGAAGGCTGGCGCATCCAGACTGTTGCGACGCACGACGGTACCTTCGAGGCGCGCATGGACTTACCGAAGGCATGGCAGGGTCTGGCCAATGACGAACTCGCAGCGGTGACCGGTGTCGGCGACTCGGTGTTCTGCCACCGCACTGGTTTTATTGCCGGCACGAAGTCCAAGGAAGGTATTTTGGAGCTGCTGCGGCAGGCGCTCGCCCAGCCAGGCACAGCCCGCCGCTGAGCCGGCCAACGATGTGCTGGCCAACGATTAGCGCATCGCTTTAGGCCTGCACATCGTTGCTCTCGGAAGATCCCGCCAACCTATATCGGCAGGTGTTGGCCGAGTCACCTCAGAACAGCTCCTCCTGCATGAACTCGTCTTCGCCTGCGAGCTGACCGCTGGCACGCCTGGCGAAGGCCGCAGGTCCTTCATCGCCGAGCCGGGCGCTGGCGGCCTTGGAATTGTCGCGCAGATGCCCGTCGAGCAACACTGCATCCGACGAAACCAGCAATGCACGCTCGTTAATGCCGCCAAGATAGAGTCCATTGAGGTTTTCCACACGCGAGAGTGCCACATAACCCATGCCCGGAGCGAAGGTACGACGCAGGTCCATCACGGCCCGATCGAGCGTCATACCTTGGGATTTATGGATTGTGATCGCCCACGCGCAGCGCAGAGGCACCTGTTTGACTGACGCCAACACCGTGTCCGCGTCCATCATCTCCCATGAAGCCGGCTTCATGGTAACAGTGTTCCCGTTTTCGAATTCAACAATCGGCCAGCCGCCTTTGGCTTCACTCACAAAACCGCGCACCGTGCCGATCGAGCCGTTGACATATTGATGCTCCGCGTCGTTGCGAAGCGCCATGACGGCTGCACCGGTCTTCAAGACCAACTGCTCCGGAGCCAACATGTTCTTCTTGAGCCTGTCCACCAGATTCGCCTGTCCCGCGGATTCGGCGTAGTACTCATGGGCTGGCTCAGCGATACGCGCCAACTGGAGATCGTTAAGGCCATCAGCCTGTTTGTTGACCGGGAACAGGTGAACGGCGATCTCGTCAGGCTTAGGCTGCGTCCCCAGCCGTCCGGCCAGCACGTTGTGATCCTCTTGCGTTACCCCGCCCTCGCGGATGTCGGTGAGCACAGTGAGCAGCTGGCCGTCATCTTGACGATGCTGTTCCGTCAAATACGTAATGACAGGATCGAGCTCGTCCCAGACCAATGATTCAGTCATGAAGCCCTCCGGGTCTCGGCCGGCCTTGGCATAGCGCTCCCGTGACTCTAGGAACTCGGCGCTCGGCGCCAGCAGATCGTTGTTTCTGCCCGGCCGGCGCACCGGAGGCAGCTGGAAGAAGTCGCCGGAGAGCACGATCTGCAGGCCTCCGAACGGTTCAGGGCTATGCCGCAAGGAGCGGCAAACCTGATCGACCATGTCGAAGAGCCACGCATGGAGCATCGAAACCTCATCGATAACAAGGATGTCAGTCGATTCGATCCGGCGTTTACGACGCGAACGGATTTGCCTGAGCAAATTCTGCGTAAGCGCGGTCGATACCCCAACGCCGCTCCAGGAGTGAATAGTTTGGCCGTTGATATGCGTGGAAGCAATGCCAGTCGAGGCAGTGACTGCTACCGTAGCGCCCTCGGCACGCGCATGGCTGATGAACTGGTTCAGCACATAGGTTTTGCCAGCTCCCGGCGCACCCGTAATGAACACATTCGCGCCAGCCTCAAGAATCGCCAGTGCATCAGCCTGCTTCATATTCCCTGCCTATTCATCCCTCAACACGTGGCGTGCACAAATCAGCCCAGCAGACGAACGCCGATCAGTAATCGCGCTTGGGCGCATGCTTCGGGTCTTCGACCGCGTTGCCCTGCGCCTCATATTTGCGCAGCAGGCTAGTGGCCTCAATCTGCGCGGCACCTTGTGCGGCCTGCGCATCGTCCGGGCCAGGCGAAGGCGCGAAAAACATCTCGCGGTAGTAGCGCAGCTCGTCGATCGATTCGATGATATCGGCCAGTGCGCGGTGCCCGCCGTGCTTGACCGGCTTGTTGCTGTACGAACTGGGATACCAGCGGCGGGACAACTCTTTAATCGTGCTCACATCAATGATCCGGTAATGCAACAGGCCTGTGAGGTCTGGCATATAGCGGTCGAGGAACCGCTTGTCGGAACCGACTGAGTTGCCCGCCAGATGCGCCTTGCCACGTGCGGGCAAGAAGGGCCTGACATAGTCGACGATCTGCCGCTGCGCATCCTCAAGGCGCATGCCCGATGCATTCCATTCGTCCACCAAGCCTGACGAGGTGTGCATGTTGCGCACATAGTCATTCATATTGGCGGCGGCAGCGTCGGAAGGCTTGATGATCAGATCAATGCCCTGATCGAGTACGTTGAGATTGAAATCGGTGGGAACGACCGCGACTTCGCACAGCTCGTCATGCAAAACATCGAGCCCTGTCATTTCGCAGTCGATCCATATCATCCGCGATTCCTCGGGGGTGAACGTCAGATCCTCATTGCCTTGAGCCATGCCAGCCCGCCTTTCTTTGATTTGCCGAACGAATCAGACTACCTCGCCAATGCGACTGCGCATCCCATAACACCGTTACGCAAAATCACCGCTGCCGATGCATGGTCCGCATCGCATTGCTCGCGAATTCGCCGAAACAGCGCCTCCGAAGCGTTTTCAGTACATGACTAAGAACACGGTGTTTCAGAATATTTGAGCAGTTCTTCGGCCGTGGCGACTCAGCTATGGAAGCCGTTATAGTTCGGGGCTTCGGCGGTCATCACAATGTCGTGCGGATGCGATTCACGCAGGCCTGCATCGGTGATTCTGATGAAACGGCCCTTTTCTTGCAGCTCAGGAATCGTACGCGCGCCGGTGTAGAACATCGACTGATGCAAGCCGCCGACCATCTGGTAAAGCACCGCGTTGAGCGGCCCGCGATACGGCACCTCGCCCTCGACTCCTTCAGGCACGACCTTGTCGTTGCTTGTGACGTCGGCCTGGAAGTAGCGGTCCTTCGAATACGATTTCTTGCCTCGCGGGGCCATGGCACCCAGCGATCCCATGCCGCGATAGAGCTTATACTGTTTGCCATGCAGGAGCACCTTCTCGCCCGGAGCTTCCTCGCAGCCCGCTAGCGCACCGCCGAGCATGACGCTGCTGGCGCCGGCGACTAAAGCCTTGGCGATGTCGCCGGAATAGTGGATGCCGCCGTCTGCGATACAGGGAATCCCTGCCGCTTTGCAAGCCTGTGCCGCGTCGTACACGGCCGTCAGCTGTGGCACGCCCACGCCAGCCACCACACGTGTGGTGCAGATGGAGCCCGGACCCACGCCGATTTTGACCGCGTCTACCCCAGCGTCGATCATCGCCTGCGCGCCTTGGCGGGTGGCGATGTTGCCGCCGACGATCTGCACGCTATTAAAGGCGGGATCGGCCTTGATGCGACGGATCATATCGAGCGCCAGCCGCGCCTCGCCGTTCGCCGTGTCGACAATTAACGCGTCGACGCCGGCCTCCATCAGCGCGGATGCGCGCTGCCAGGCGTCACCGAGGAAACCCACACCTGCAGCCACGCGCAGCCGTCCCTGCTCATCCTTGGTCGCGTCGGGGTACTGCTCAGTTTTCACGAAATCCTTGACGGTGATCAGGCCGGCGAGCCTGCCGTCCTTGTCGATGAGCGGGAGCTTCTCGACCTTGTGCTTGGCTAAGAGGTCGTGCGCATCCTCTTTGGTGATGTCAGCCGGGCCGGTGATGAGATTATCCTTGGTCATCACGTCCTTGACCTTGAGCCGGTCGTAGTCTTCGGAGGCAATGAAGCGCATATCGCGGTTTGTGATGATGCCCACGAGGCGGCTGTCATGGTCGACCACCGGCAGACCGGAGATGTGGAAGCGCGCGCACAGCTTGTCGAGATCGGCCAGCGTCACCTCGGGGTTGACGGTGAGCGGATCGGTAATCATGCCTGATTCGCTGCGCTTGACAACATCGACCTGTGCGGCCTGGTCGTCGATGGAGAGGTTGCGGTGCAGCACGCCGATGCCGCCGTTGCGGGCCATAGCGATCGCCATGTCCGATTCGGTGACTGTATCCATCGCGGCGGAAAGCACTGGGACTTTCATGGTAATTTCGCGGGTGAAGTGTGTTGTGGTGTCTACCTGCGAGGGGATGACATCCGTCTCGTTGGGCAGCAGCAGCACATCGTCGTAGGCCAAGCCGAGCTTGGCGAAAACGGCAGGTACAGGAGCGTATGGGAATTCTGTATTCATATCAGGATTTGAAGCCATATCGTCACTATATGGGGCTGGGCTGACGAACCGGGCAGACCGCGTCTCGCCTATGCTATGCGCCCATGGAAGGAGGACGTTTCACTGCGTGTTCCGCATCGCGTTCGCGCATTCTGCGCATGACATAGGGCAACATCGTCAACACGGTCAGAGCCACGCTCGCCAGCCCCATGCCGATAACGACGTAGCGCGGCGGAAAGAACAGGATCGTGACCGATCCAAAGGAGATCAGCGCGGCCCAACCCCACAGAATAAGCACCGCGCCCTGCACCGAATGACCGATGCGCAGCATGCGATGGTGCAGGTGCATGCGGTCGGGGTGCGTGGGCGACTGCCCCTTGCTCAGCCTCCGTACGATGGCCAGACACATGTCGAGCACTGGCAAGAACAGCACGAGAATCGGCAGCAGAATCGGCATGAACGCTGGCAGATACACGCTGGCGTTCACCGAGGCAGGATCCAAATGACCGGTCATAACAATCGAAGCGCAGGTGATGAGGTAGCCCAGCAGCATCGAGCCGGAATCGCCCATGAACAGTTTGGCGGGATGCCAGTTGTGCAGAATAAACCCGATACAGATGCCGACCATCGCCACGTCGAGCAGCGTCGCCATCGAAGCGTAGTTGGGCGAAGAGCGGGCGAGAATATACGAGTACATGGCGAAGGCTATGCCGCCTATCGCCACGATTCCCGAGGCTAGAGCATCCAATCCGTCGACGAAATTCACAGCGTTGATCGAGGCGACAATCAGAAACGCCGTGATGGCCATGGAAATCGTGGGCGAGGCCGTGACCAGCGAGCCCAGCGGCAACGATATGATTTGCAGGCCTCCCCAAGCTACAAATACCGAGATGAGCAGCTGCCCGGCAAGCTTGAGCATCCAATCCAAGTCCCAGAGGTCATCAGTGACCCCAAGCAGGCAGATCAGCATGGCTCCGGCAAGAATGACCCACGCCTGACGCGAGTCGACAAACAACGCACCTATAAACGGAAGATGGCTGGCGAATACCAGCGCCACCGCGAACCCAGCCAGCATGCCGACCCCACCCATGCGCGGAGTCGGCACCGTGTGCACATCGCGCGCACGCACCTCGCCCACCGCTCCGAGTCTGATAGACAGGTGTCGCACCAGCGGGGTGACCAGCCAGGTCACGCCGCCAGCTACTGCCGCGATGAACAGGTAGACCCTCACGCGCCCAGTCCTCCGCCGTTGATGGTCAGCGCCTTGCGCACTACGGATGCCGGAATCATGCCTTCTCGGATGATGGCGATGCCGTCGCGCTCCAACGGATCGGCTGCGACGACTGTGCTGGCGACGTGCCCTTGTGTCGCCCCGCCGTCCAAGTACAACTCCACGTCGTCGCCCAAGGCTTCGTAGGCCTCCTGCGCCGATTGCGGACTTTCGCCGCCCGAACGATTCGCACTCGAGGCAGCCACCGGTCCGACGGCCTTGAGAATGCGCAACGAAACCGCCGAATTGGGTATACGGATGGCTTGCGTGCGTTTGCCATTCGATTCGGTACGCAGCGTGCCCAAACTTCTGGCAGCCGAGTCGGCTGCAAGATCGACGGCAGCGTTATCTTCCATCGCCTGCGCAATCGGCGAGAACGCGCCCGGCAGGAAGGTAGCGGCCAGACGATTGAGCGGCGCCGGCAGGTACAGCCCTAGTCCATCCAGTTCGTCGATCGACGAAAGAATGATCTGCAGGGCCTTATAACGCGGGCGTCGTTTCGCCTCGTATATGCGCTCAATCGCTTTGGCGTTGAAAGGGTCGCACGCCACACCGTACACCGTGTCTGTGGGAATGACGACAAGTCCTCCCCCACGCACAATATCGGACGCAAGCGCCAACGACTCATCGGTAATGGCACGAATCTCGCTCATATGGCCTCCCGTAACCTCGTTTCAACCACCAATTGCACCATTGCGCCGCGACGTGCGCACGTGACCCTGATGCACAGGCTGGCTGCTGCCCACATTTTCCAGATTGCATAACGGCTGCACGTGACCCGCTACAACCCTATCAAGCACTCAGCCGCGAATCGCGAATAGATATCTTGGGCGTCCCGTCAGATCGTTGCCAGTGTGGGCTGTCGCAAAGCCGCGGTGCAGAGCGCTCTCAACCAACAGCTGGCCTTGAGAAATGTCATGCTCCATCACCAGCAGCCCGCCACGGCGCAGCATTGCTGCCGAACGTGCAAGAATCGCATACGGAATCGTCAGACCATCGTCGGATCCGCCGTACAACGCCATTTCAGGGTCATGATCGCGCACTTCGGGCTGCTCGGGAATCTGTGAAAGCGGCACATACGGCGGGTTGGTGACCACAGCGTCTACTGTTCCGTCGAGATCAGCCAGCGTCGTGGCATCGGTTGCGTCGCCCCGCATGAGGTGGTACCGAGCAAATTCATCAACAGCATTCAGTACAGCGTCACGGTTGCGGCAAGTCCACACCAATGCCTGCGGCGAACACTCGACCGCCCAGACCTGGGCATTGGGCAGCTCGGTTGCAATGGACAATCCGATGGCTCCACTGCCCGCGCATAGATCAACCACTCGCGGCTGCACAAGCTCCTGTCTGCGCAGCCAATCGAGTGCAGCCTGCACCACGCTTTCGGTTTCTGGCCTGGGAATAAACACACCGGGACCGACGGCAAGATCAAGAAAACGGAAGGGCGCATGCCCAGTGATGTATTGTAAGGGCTCACGGGCGGCACGACGGGCGAGCATAGAGTCGAAAAGGCGTACGGCATGCGTGTCGTCAGGCAGTTCGCGACCGAGCAGCATGGCCTTGTCGATATCGCGCGGCTCCAAGCCGTATGCCCATGCCAGCAACAGCTTGGCATCGACCTGCGGGGTCTCGATGCCGGCCGCGCGCAATGTTTCTGCAGCCGACCGCAGCCACTTCCGCACGGTGCCAGATGCAGCATGGGAATATGCGCAAGATATGTCAGCGTTCATTGTGCACGGCTATCAGTTCTCAGTATCCATGGATACAGCGTTCAACGCGCCATGCGCTGAGCCTCGTCAGCCTGGATGTCGCTATCGATCACAGCCTGCAGATCGCCGTCGAGTACCTGGTCGAGGTTGTAGGCCTTGTAGTTCGTGCGATGGTCGACGATACGGTTCTCGGGAAAATTGTATGTACGGATGCGCTCCGAACGATCCAGTGAACGCACCTGGGAGTGCCGCATGTCGGCGGCTTCGGCGGCCTCCTGCTCGTGCTTCATGGCGAGCAGGCGCGATTTGAGCACACGCAAGGCGGCAGCGCGGTTCTGAATCTGCGATTTTTCGTCCTGCATGCTCACCACGATGCCAGTGGGGATGTGCGTCATACGCACTGCAGAATACGTGGTGTTAACCGATTGACCGCCGGGGCCGGAACTCATGAAGATGTCGATTTTAAGGTCTTTGGGATCGATTTCGATCTCGTCATCGTCATCATCGGCCTCAGGAAACACAATCACGCCTGCCGCCGAGGTCTGGATGCGCCCTTGCGACTCGGTGACGGGGATGCGCTGCACACGATGCACGCCGCCCTCGTATTTGAGGCTCGCCCATACGCCGTCTGCAGGCGCCGGATTGCCTTTGGAGCGGATGGCCAGCTGGATGTCCTTGACGCCGCCGAGCTCGGTTGAGTTCTCGCTCTGGATGGCTGTAGACCAGCCGCGCTTTTCCGCATAGCGCGTATACATGCGCAGCAAATCGCCCGCGAACAAGGCCGCTTCCTCGCCGCCCGTGCCAGCTTTGATCTGCATAATCGTGTCTCGAGCGTCGTCGGGGTCACGCGGAATCAGCGCTGAGCGCAGTTTCTCTTCGGCTTCAGGCAGCTGAGCCTGCAAACGCTGGGCCTCTGCGGCGAAATCCGCGTCCTCGGCTGCCATCTCCTGAGCCACTTCAAGATCGTCGCGGATTTGCTGGTAACGCTGGTAGGCGGAAACGATGACACCCAGTTCGGCGCGTTTGCGGCCGAGCTTACGCATCGCATCAGGATCCACCGCAACTTCGGGCGTGCCCATCTGCCGCTCGATGTCTTGGTATTCCTCCAAGGCGCTCTGCGCCGCGGGGAACTGTTCGTCTACCATGCTTATCCTTAGATTGTGCTGTTGTATATGGCCGCGCTGATAAAAAGTCTGTTGACTTTCCGCCGAATGGATATGCGGATATGAAAACGCCAGTCCGCAGGCGAGTCGCCGAAACGGCCCAAACCCACAAGGACTGGCGTGATAACGCTACTTGGTCTTCTTGCCGTAGCGACGCTCGAAGCGAGCGACGCGACCGCCGGTGTCGAGAATCTTCTGCTTGCCCGTGTAGAACGGGTGGCAGCTCGAGCACACGTCAACGGTCATATGATCGCCCTGGGCGGTAGAACGAGTGACGAAAGTATTGCCGCACGAGCAGGTGACCTGCACAGCGTGGTAATCGGGGTGAATACCCTGCTTCATAATATCTCCTATGGATTCAACAGAGACCCGGGTCGCCGCGCCCCTTTGGCGGGCGTGAACCGGAACCTCACAGATTATAGCCGCCTATGCGGACGCCTGCATAGCCCTGAGCATACGCTATATGTCCTATCTCATTTACGACATGTGGATCAGATATTTGCCATGAAAAACAATAAAACCCGTCTTGTTCATATGCCCCGAATGGGTGTCATCACCACGACAGCGCGTAGAACTCAAGGATTCCAGTGCCTTGCGAGTGGGGCCCCAGGGGCTTGAACCCTGGACCGAACGATTATGAGTCGTTTGCTCTAACCGACTGAGCTAGGGCCCCACGTTGGCATAGGCCAACTCGGATAGTGTAGCATCTGGCTCACATTTTTTGACACCGCCATAAAAAGTGTGAGTCAATCGAACACATCGTGTTCGATTCTCATAAGCGAAAAACGTTGCAACTTCGCGATTTCAAGTGCAAAAATCTACCATCGTCACTGTTCGTTTAGCTCACACTTTTTTCTGCGTACTAAAAAAGTGTGAGCCGACACGCGTCGAATCACGCCTCTTCAGCGCCTTGACGCCCGGAAGCGAAACGCTCAAGCGCCCCCGTTCTAGCTATGGCACGGTACAGCGCCCAGCTCATGATACCTGCGAAAAGCACGCCGCCTAGAATCTCGCAGATCATATGCGTGATGCCACGCGGGCTGAAGAACGCGACGCCTTGGAATTGGAAAAACAGCAGGTACAGGCCATATTCGATTGCGGTCAATGCCCCGGCGGCGATGGTGATCGCCGGATTGAACACACGGTACCGAGTCACCGCGAATGGCAGCTCGGAACATATGCCCTGCAACGCTGCCGAAATAAAGACGAAGCTGAAGCTGAAACCGCCGCTGCCAAATATCATCTCAGCCATGGAGCCAACGAGGTTCACATAGATTGCAGCCCCGGGCTTGCGCAGGATGAGCACGGCCAGCGGACCGGAAAAATACCAGAAGGCATGCACGATGCTGGTGGCCCCAGGCAGGATCGCACGAAGGAACGGTGAAATGAATACATAGGCGTAATTGAAGCCCCAGAACACCAGACCGCAGGCCACGCCGAGCGCCGCGCCGACAGCGATATCGACGGGACGCCAGCGCAAATGAGCAGCGCCAACGGATGAATGCACAGCTGAAGACGATGAAGACGATGACTTTTTGATTTTGGCGGATATGCTCATGGTATTCCGATCCCTCGCGCTGCGCACAGTACTATTGTCTCGCTCTGAAGACGCCACGGTACTCCAAAGCTCAGGCGCCCCTTGACCTGCGCAGTTCGGGCGGGAACGTCAAGCGCCACTGTACCAGCACTTCGTCACGGCAAGACGTTCACTGTTCCGCGTATTTTGCGTGTCCAGTCACCTGACGATACGCCGGTAACCGTGCAAAAATCGGCGCCACCCGCTGAAAGCTGAAAAGCTCAGCAGATGACGCCGATGTATCCTGACTGACTTGGCACACCGTATTAAGCCACTGTCATATCTCTCAATACTCTGGCACGCTGTCGGTTCACGCCACGACCAACCCGCCAGCCAGATTCGACAGATCGGGGTGTGCGGCCTTGACTATGAGCTGCTCGTTGACGAAGGCCAGCTGGCCGATGCGGCTCATCTCGCGCCCATAGCCAGACAGCTTGACGCCACCAAAAGGCAGTTCAGGCAGCGAAGCCATGAAGTTGTTGACGTAGACCATGCCGGTCTCGATGCGCGAGGCGACTTCAGCGCCATGATCCGGGTCGCCGGCGAAGAGGATGCCACCCAGCCCGTAGGGGTTGTCGTTGGCGAGTTCCACCGCCTCATCCTCGCTGTGCACGCGGTACACGGCTGCGACCGGCCCGAACATCTCGCCTTGGTAGGCCGGATTGTCCTTGTCGATGTCGGTGAGGATAGCCGGGCGGAAGAACTGCCCATCGGAATCAATCTCAGGGTACTGATAGGCGAGTTTCGCCCCTGCGGCGAGCGCGTCGTCGAGCTGGGATTGCAGCTTCTCCTTAGCACGCTTAGTGTTCATTGGCGCGAGCGTGGTAGCCGGGTCGAGCGGGTCGCCGGGCTTGACAGCGGCGAAATGCTTCTTGAGCGCGTCGAGGAATTCGTCGTAGACGTTATCCATCACGATGAAGCGCTTCGACGAGGTGCATACCTGCCCGCAGTTGTAGAGCCGCACGCGCCAAGCAAGGTTGGTGACATCGTCCATGTTCGCATCGCCGAGCACGACGAAGGGATCCATGCCGCCAAGCTCCATCGTGTTCTTCTTGAGATACTTGCCTGCGGCCTCGGCGACCGACTTGCCGCCGCGTTCGGAGCCGGTCAGCGCCACGCCCTGCACACGCGGATCAGCGATCGCATCCGTGACCTGATCGTAGGTCAGGAACAGGTTCGTCAGCGTGCCCTTTGGCACGCCAGCTTCTTCCACAATTTCGCAGAACCGCTTGGCTGCAGTCGGCGTGTTTGCCGCATGCTTGAGAATCATCGCGTTGCCGACCATGTAATTCGGCGCGAAGACACGCATGATCTGGTAGTACGGGAAGTTCCATGGCTCGACCATCATGACAACCCCTACCGCATGGTGCCGCACTTCGGCCTCGCCAGTCGCAATCGTCTCGATCGAATCTGGCTTGAGCAGTTCCTCACTGTGATCGGCGAACCAGTCCGCGATGATCGCGCACAGCTCCACCTCGCCGGCCGATTCGCCGACCAGCTTGCCCATGTCGACCGTGCAGATTTTGGCGAGTTCGTCGGCATGCTCGCGCAGCGCGGCAGCGACCTTGTGCAGCAGCGCACCACGCTTGGCGATTGGCTGCGTCTTGAACTCCTCGTAGCGCTGCGCTCCAAGCGCCAAAGCGTCTTGCAGCTCCTCGTCCGTCGCGTACGGATATTCCGTAACGACTTCATTAGTGTAGGGATTGACCGTTTGATATGTCATAACTACCTCCTCGTAGAGTTTACGAACCTCACAAACGCCTCTATTTTATGCCGAAATAACCGTCGTGGCAGAGCTCGGCCCCAATTGCGCCTTCAGCGTTGAAGAGGACGCAGGGGCCGCCTGAATCCAGAAAGAACGCCGAGTGCTTTTATGTCTAGCACCGAAGCCTAGTCCATTCCCATGCAAACAGGTGTAGTCCGTTGGACTACAAAAAAGTCATCCGAATTGCTCAGGCATACAACCCGCAGTACGTTGAGTGAACTCCATTCACCATTGCAAAACGCTTCAATGATGTATTCATTCGAAGGCGTATCAAACCTTTGTATCGTAAGGAGAAAATGGGTTGGGAAAATGAACTGTTCTATTGCCAGACGCCAGATTGTCCGCAATCTTCTGAGCTTGAGATTCCTGCTGATTGTCGTTGCCTCGTTCGTACTTATGGTTGTGCAATATTGGACGAGCCATCATGCCGGCTACCGTATAGCCAGGAGCGCGCCAACCGCAGCAATGCAGCAATTCCCAGCAGCGACCTGCGAATACGGGAAAAATCCGCGCTGGATCGTTGATCCGAAACGACGTGTGATGGTTCATCGAATTCTTGCCTACGGCTCCATGTCTCCGATTGGCTTAACAGATATGAGACAAATGCGCGGCGACTGCTACTCCACCACCGTCCAGTCGTTGATGCTCTTGCCGTCGCTGTCGAAGAACTGAAGCCAGCCGTTGGCGCGGCCGAAGTAGAGGAACAGGCCGGCCTCGTTCACGCTTTTGAGCACGATGTCGGCAGTAGTCGTGAAGTCCTTGATCGCGTCGGCATGCTCTTGGCGAAGCATGGCGCCCCAGCGGCCGTCAAAACCGAGCGAACCATCGTTGTTGAGCGGGGCTACACGGCGCAGCTTCGCGCCCTGTTCAATGACCATTTCGTTGCGTTTGCGCCAGATGATCGTGGCAGTGCTGTCGAAATTATCGAGGTGGAATTCGACTATGGAGACTTCCTTACTCCATCGGTGACGCGCCTTGCCGTACGATTTCTTTGCAGCTGATGCCGCAATTGCCGCTGTCGCTGTCACATCCGCCATTTTGGCCGTATTCTGCTCGTTCATCGCTTTTCTCCGCGCTGTAGGTCACCGTTGATCACCGGCGAAAACAACGCATCACCGTATGATTTCAGCTTTTGAGCCTCATCGTACAGGAATCTGCGCCCCCTCGTTGTGCACGGCCTTTGCGTCGGCATCCGCCATCGTCATCGATTCACGCAACCCAGACATCACCATCGCCGCCAGCTCGCAGCTTGTGCGGTGCTGACGGGATTCCAACGCCTCGGTACCCCAGTCCTCCCCCGAAGCCAGCAAGCTGGTCGGCGTGGGAATCGCACGCAGGAAAGCGAACAACGAGCGCATCGCAGTGTCGGGCACGAGCGCGTGGCGGCGCGACCCGCCAGTAGCGACCAGCGCCACCGGCGCGTTCACGATCGCGTTGACATCTACGATATCCCAGAAAGACTTGAATAGCCCAGAATACGAAGCTTTGAACACCGGCGTCGCCGCGATCAGCGCATCGCTGGACGTCACCTGATCAAGGATGCCGCGCAACGCATCAGTCAACTGGTAATTGACAGCTGCCACTGCGATGTCGGTCGCGAAATCCTTCAGATCGATATGATGCAGCTCGCATTCACGGCCATGCCGGTGCAGCGTCTCCTGCACACCCAGCGCTACGGCATCGCCCAGCCTTCCCGTCGCGGAATGCTCGGATACGCCAGCGCTGACAACGGTGATACAGTAACGATCGCGGTTCGCGGTATTCGCGAGATCCGAACGATCTACCACAGAGTCATCCGCGCCGGCGACGGCCGCATTCCCAGATTCTCCGTAGCCGCCCACTGCGTCGTTGCCGACACGAGTATCCGTCATGGTTGTTCCCTGTCCTATGCTCATTTTCCAGCTTTCCCGCGGTGCGGACGATTCCGGCTGCGAACTGGCATGCAATGACATGTCAACTCGTTTGATATCACCATCAACAGGTACACCCCTCATGCGCACAACGTCAAGACCCAATCACGAGCATTCACCCGTGCGCGCAGCGCTGCCGCAGTTTGGGCGGCATCCACTCACGTTTGTGACAACACATAGAGAACAAATAAGACGGGATAGTTGCGCGTAGTGATTGAAATCTTCCATACATAAGCCGGACATGCAGCAGGGCGGCGTCGGATACGATCGCAACTCAAATCGTATCCGATGCCGCCCTATGCTGCCGCCAGCCGGTTAGTGGTATGGCAGGCCTCAACTCACTGGTTACTTGACTGCTCCGCTTAGATCGCCGTTGTAGTCGACGTCCTTGGTTTCCTTGGTCATGATCAACGAGATGAAGGTCATCAGCGAAGCGATGGCGAGGTAGACGCCGACGAGCCACGTGCTGCCGCCAGCGGCCGCCCATAGCGCAGTCGCAATGATCGGCGCGAGCGCAGCACCGATGATCGAACTGACGTTGTATGCGATGGCAGAGCCAGTGTAGCGCACGTTGGTGGGGAACATCTCGGGCAGGAGCGCACCCATCGGACCGAAAGTGAAGCCCATCAGCGTAAATCCGATGACGAGGAACGCCTCGACCAGCGCGCCATTGAACGATGTGTTCGCCTTGTTATCGAGGAAGATGGGGAACATCAGCGCGAAGACGATGATGATGGCGGTGACCCACAGCAGCAACTTGCGGCGTCCAATCGAATCAGCGAGCGGGCCGGAGAGAATCGTGAACAGGCCGAAGAACACCACGCCGATGATCTGCATCAGTACGAAATCGGTATAGGTGATGCCCAAGCCGGCAGGATTCGTATTGGAGGGGTGAGTGCCATAGGACAGGCTGAAGGTGGTCATGAGATAGAAGAGCACGTAGGTGGCGAGCATGGCGAACGTGCCGAGCACAACGGCCTTCATGTGGTGGCGCAGCGTGTCGAAGAGCGGCACCTTGACGATGGCGCCCTTGGCCTCAGCTTGCTTGAAGGTCTCCGATTCTGCGAGCTTCGAACGCACATACAGGCCGATGATCACCATCACCGAGCTGAACAGGAACGGGATACGCCAGCCCCAGCTGAGGAACGCCTCCGACTGCATGGTCGCGCTGGTGGGATGCGGCAGCGTGAAGTTGATGATGAGAAAGAGTCCATTGGCGATGATGAAGCCGATCGGCGCACCCAGCTGCGGGAAGGTACCATACAGCGCGCGCTTGTCAGCCGGGGCGTTTTCTGTCGCAACCAGCGCAGCGCCGGACCACTCACCGCCGAGCGCGAAACCTTGGGTCAGCCGCAGGATGAGGAGCAGCAGCGCCGCCCACAGGCCGATCTGGTTGTATGTAGGCAGTACACCCACCAAGAACGTTGCGATACCCATGGTCATAAGGCAGGCGACAAGAGTCGCCTTGCGGCCGCGCTTATCGCCCATATGACCATAGAAAATGGCGCCAATCGGGCGCGCGATCATCGCGGCGCCGAACACGCCGAACGAAGCGAGCTGGCTGGCGACCGCATTGCCGACCGGGAAGAACAAGTGCGGGAAGACCAGCACTGCCGCGGTTGCATATACGTAAAAATCATAGAATTCGACCGTCGTGCCCACCAGGCTTGCGGCGATCACTTCCGCAGGCGAGTTTAACGGTTTGTTTTGTGCTTTGTTGACGGTTGCGGCTGGAAATGCCGCCATGTCCGTCGCCTCTTCGGCTACTGAGGACACAGTCCTTTTCCTCTCTTAGGAACTCTCGAAACGCACCTAGAACGGTACGTGGCACGATTCGTCTCTTTCCTTGGTGAGGTGGAGAGAACGACCCGGCAACAGCAGTCCTTGTGAGACCGGCCTTGTTGAGCGATACTAAGAGCGTGCCCGGACTATGGCGTCAGTGCCGACCAGTATGTGGACATAGCCTGCCAACGCAGGATCTTCACACCGCAGGATATGCGATCGCACGAATAACTGCGGCCTGTCAGGAATGATCCCTGGCAGGCCGGATGCACGCGTAGCTGGCCGCAGCGGTCACGAACGCAAAAGCACCTCTTCGAAGGCGGAAACGATGCTCTGCGGCAGCTGGTCCCGGCGACGCCCATGATCGTCCGACGATTCATAATCCAACGTGCCCAAGGTCTGTAACCCGCGCACGCCCTTGTCCCGTATGAGATTGAACGCGTCCTCTTTCAATGGGTACGCGATTTGGGCGTCCTTGCAGATCTCGAAAACGTCATGCTCTACCGGATTCCGCGCGATCGTCAGTCCCTCGGGGAACGTGATGACGATGTCATCGCCGCTGGACATGGCGGGCAGCGCAACAGTCAAACTCATCGTTTCGGCGTCATAGGAGCTCTCACAATCGACTGCGTTGACGGCCACCCGCGCATTGTCGACACCGCGCAGCGTTATCGTCCACGAACGCCGCTGCGGTACGGCGTCGGCTGCGCCAGCAACGCCAGCTATGCGCAGAACCGCATGTTCCCAGTCGAACGAAATCGCAGTGTCGGCAACATGCATGCCAGCCGTATCTGTGTTGTAGCGTCCGTCGTCCTCGCGCAAGGTGAACGCACCGTTAGCGCCGGGGAACACTAGCAGCCGCAAGGCATCGGGGTTGGCAACGTCGTTGCCGCGGTCATCAAGCTGCATGGGGACAATAGCGCCGGCCTTGGCAAATACCGGCAGCGTGTCAATCGTGCGCCAGGCAGCGAATTGCATGCCTGACTCGGCCGTGGCACTGTAGCATCTACCGCTGAACATGTCGAACCACTGCCCTTGCGGCAACCACACTTTTGCCTTCGCCCGCAGCACGGCCGGATCCATAGGATCGGTGATGGGCGCCGCGATCAGCTCGGTGCCGAAATAGTATTCGTTGCGCACACCGTAGGCTTCGCCTCGGTCAGGATGCTGCCAGTACATCGGTTCGACGAGTTCGAGACCTTCAGCGGCGTTGCGCCAGTTCATCGTGTACAGGTAAGGAACTAGCGCCTGGCGCAGGCGCAGTGCCTTGACCATGGCCGAACGAACTGGCTCGTGGAAGTTCCATGGCTCTTTGCCGTTGAATGCGGAGTTGCTCGAATGCAGCCGGTTGATCGGGCTGAACACGCCTAGCTGGTACCAACGCGCCTCAAGCTCCTCGTCGCGGAAGCCCATCATATGGCCGCCGATGTCATGGCTCCACCAGCCGTAGCCGATATTCGAAGCCGTGGCGGTGAAGTAAGGCTGGAACCGTAGCGAATCCCAGCTCACGACAGTATCGCCGGAGAAGCCAACCGGGTAGCGGTGCGATCCCGGGCCGGCGTAGCGCGAGAACGTCAGCGGCCAACGCCCTTCACGAGCCGAGTCAAGGTAATGCAAATGGTTGAGCATCCACAGCGGATCGAGCCCGACCTGCTTGGTCACGCCACCCTGCTGCCAATCGATCCACCAGAAATCAACGCCTTCGTCCTCCAGATCGTGATGCATGCTGAAATATGCATCTACGAATTCCGGGCTGGTCAGATCGAATTCGATCGGCTCTTCGCTTTTCGGGTCGATGTCTAAAGCACGAGCCATCTTGGGATAGGCCTGCTCAAAGGAACGGACGCCATCACGAGGGTGAATGTTGAGGGTAACGCGCATACCACGCTCATGGAGGCGGCGCAGGAACGCCGCGGGATCGGGGAACAGATCGGGATTCCATGTGTAGCCTGTCCACCCGCCGCCGAGCTTGCGATCAATGTCGGTGATATGCCAGTCCATGTCGATAACAGAGGTAGTGAATGGTATGCCTTCGGCATGGAAGCGATCCATAAGCTGCAGGTATTCATCGGCCGAATATCGGTAATAGCGGCTCCACCAGTTGCCGAGCGCAAAACGCGGCAGCAGCGGGGTCGCGCCGGTCAGGCGATAGAAATCTTGGACTGCCTGCCGGTATCGATGACCATAGCCGAAGAAGTAGAGGTCGATTCCCTGATTGGGCCGCGAGGCGATGCCTACTCCGTCGGGGCTGAACATGGCGTCGGGCCGGTCAGAATCATCCGGCGGCACGAGGATGTTCGTGGATGAATCGTCGATGAGCGACCAGCCATCAGGCGAGTTGAGCCCGATGCCAACATCAGTGGAGCCATTGACGCCATCGAGCGTGCGCGCTGTGCCACCCAAGTTGGCATGTTGGTCATCACCGTAATGCCACGTGCTGCAGAAGCCGTCCATGCCTTTAGGCGTGATGCGCAGCCCTTCCTTGCTGAACGGTTTACGGTCGTAAGTCAGATGTATTTCCGGGGTGTCGATAACCAGCAGACCACCCTGCTCGAACTGTCGCATATGGATATTCGAGACGTCTTCGAAATCCCGGTCGATAACCGTCTGTGTGCAATGATCCTCGAAACGTCCGCAATCCGACCACTCGAGGCGGATCAGGGAATCAGTAAGCACTGTGAAACGCCAGTGCTCGCCTTGGATGATCGACGAGCGCCGCGCACGGGGATGGGCTCCGTGGGGCAATGTTTTGCGGGGATTGAAAGCAGCAGATGAAGCGCTCATAAATGATTGCACCTTCGTAAGGGTCGATTATGGTTGTGACGAATGATGGGCAGACTCGCAGCCTGAGCGGCGAAGCTGCACAATGCGTGGCGCCGAAGGCGAATCGCATCCGGTGTGCAGGGCACACCCGTACCGGAAATCAAAACGGCCGAACGCCGCTGATCCCGAGTCTGGGGTACGCAGCTTCCGGCTGTCCTATTATAGTGAAGATCAGCCTTTGACCGCGCCGATCATCACGCCTTTGTTGAAGTACTTCTGCAGGAACGGATAGAGGACCAGCAGCGGCACCGTGGACACTATGATGATGCCGAACTTTATCTGATCCGCAAAATTCTGCGCCTCAGAAGCAGTCATGCTGGCATTGTTCGCACCGTTATTCGCCTGGTTGGCGATGAGGATCATCTGCAGCACATTCTGCAAGGGCTGCTGATCCTGGTTACGGATGTAGATCAGACCGGTGAAGAAATCATTCCAGTGCCCGACGAAGCAATACAGCCCGATGACCGCAAGAACAGCGCTCGAAAGCGGCAGCACGATCTTGAAGAAGAAACCGAAATAGGATACGCCGTCGACTCGAGCCGAGTCTCGCAGCTCTTCAGGTATCGAACTTTCAAAGAACGACCGGGCAATGATCATGTTGTATACGCCGAATGCTCCCGGCAGGATGAAGACCCACATGCTGTTAAGCAGTCCGAGCTGCTTCATGAGCAGATAGCTGGGGATCAAACCGCCGCTGAAGAACATGGTGAATGCGAACAGGAACATAATGATGCGTCTGGGCTTAAATTCCCTGCGCGAGAGCGCGAAAGCGGCCGGGATTGTGACGATGAGGTTCACTGCAGTGCCGACGACGGTGTACAGGATGGTGTTGCGATAGCCTATCCAAATGCGGCTGTCGGTGAGGATCTTGGCATACCCCTGCACGCTGAATCCCTTAGGGAGAATAGAGACCTGGCCCTGCGCCACAGCGGTGGGGTCAGAGAATGACGCAATGACGATGAACCAGAGCGGATAGATAACAGCCGCCACGATCACGGCGATGATCACGGCGATGATCGTATCGACTATCCAATCAGAAACCGTTTTTTTCTGCGACGTATGCTTGTTGAACGGTATCGTCGAGTGCGGCTCTTTCGCCGCAGGCCCAACCGCGATTGCGGACAGAGGTGCCTGCGCGACCGAAGTATGAAGAGAACTTGCCATGGTATTCGCCGCTTTCCTAGAAGATGCTCGTGTTGCTGGTCCGCTTGGCAATCGCATTCGCCATCACCAGGAAGAAGAAGTTCACAACAGAATTGAACAGGCCAATAGCCGTTGAATATGAGAATTGATTATCGAGTATGCCTATGCGGTACGTGTATGTCGATATCACTTCAGACGCTGTGACATTGAGCGTATTCTGCATCAGCCAAACTTTTTCGAATCCGACGCCGAGCACTGAGCCCATGTTGAGGATCAGCAGTACTCCGATGGTGGGCATGATCGTGGGAATGTCAACATAGCGAATCAGCTGGAGCCGCCCGGCGCCATCGATACGTGCCGCCTCATACAAGGCCAGGTCAACGGAAGACAAGGCCGCAAGATAGATAATGCAGTTCCATCCGGCATGCTGCCAGACCTCGGAAATCCAATAGATCGGCGCGAAGGCGTTCGGGTCGCCCATGAGGCTTGTCTTGCCGAAGAAACGGCCCAGCAGACCGGTGCCCGGGGAAAGGAATATCTGCAATATGGAAACCATGACCACAGTGGAGATGAAATGCGGCATGTATGTAATCGTCTGCACGAAGCCTTTGATCTTCGAGCTGCCGATCTGATTAATGAGCAACGCAAGGACGATGGGGGCAATGAATCCCATCACCAACGTCCACATGCTGATACGGAATGTGTTCGTGATGATCTCGACGAACAACGGGTCGTTGAAGAACTTCTCGAAGTATTTCCAGCCGGCAAACCGGCCTCCGGTCAGTCCTTTGGTGAAATCGAAATCCTTGAAGGCCAACTGGATGCCATACATGGGGATGTAGGCAAATACCACGACGAAAAGAATCGACGGCAGCACGAACACCCATAATTGCCAGTACAGTCGGAAATGCTCGACGATTCTCGCGAAGAACGACATATGCCTTCGTTCCGCACTGTTGTCTTTCGCTACGGCCTGCGAGCCGTGTTGAATTGCATCCATGAGATTCCTCTCCATTCTAGATCTGATAAGCGAATGCGGACCAAGGAGAGAGCTTTCCCTTGGCGACTTGAGCGGCAAGGGCATCGCTGTCCTCGTTGGCAATGAGTACCTTTTCGGCATCAATGCCGTTGACCAGCAGCAAACTGGTTTCGACAGGCAACGACGCACTCTTCGAGCTGACGTTGACGACAACCAGCACCCGGCGCTCGGCGATCGACCTCGTGAAAGCGTAAATGCACTCGTCGTCGCCATCCACCAATTGGAACACGCCCGCGGCGATGACGCTGTCGCTGTGACGAAGGGCGATAAGCTTGCGGTAGAACGAAAGCACCGAGTCGGGGTTTGCGCACTCGGCATCAACGTTGATTTGGGATTTATTGGCGTTGACCGCCAGCCAAGGCTTCGTCTTCGCACCAGGATCGGTAAAACCAGCGAACTGGCTGTCATCCCATTGCATCGGCGTGCGCGAATTATCGCGGCTCACCTTCGCAAGCGACTCCAGCATCGATGCGGCGTCTTGGACATGCGCCTCGTCGACCCGCTGATGGTACGCGTTGATCGATTCGAGATCTTGATATTGATCCAGCCGGGTGAAACCGGCGTTGGTCATGCCTATTTCCTCGCCCTGATAAATATAGGGAGTGCCTTTGTGCATATGCAGCAGTAACCCCAAGGCCTTGGCAGACTTGACCCGAAGCTCCGGCGAAGAGGTATCGCCCCACCGCGACAAGGAACGAGGCTGGTCATGGTTATTGAGGTACAGGCTCGCCCAGCCCTTCGATCTGACGGCATCCTGCTGCTCAGCCATGGCGTGCTTGAGATCAGGCAGATGCAACGGCACCATATTCCACTTCGCACCGCGCTGATCGACACCCATATGGTCAAACAAGAAGAGCATATCGAGCTCGTTATTCGCCGGATCGGTGATGGCCTCGTTACGTTTCGGGGAGATGCCTTGCCCTTCGCCGACCGTAAGATACCCTTCCCTGCCTGCAAACACCTCGCGACGCATCTCCTGGAGGAATTCGTCAAGCCTCGGGCCGTCCATGCTGAAAGGCCAAGGGCTGGAATAGCCCTCTTCACCAACGGGTTCATCCTCGATGTCGCCGCCGAACTCGCCAGGCAGATGCCCCTTGGCATCGATGCGTTTGGAGATCAACGTGATGACATCCATGCGGAAGCCGTCTACACCGCGATCAAGCCACCAGTTCATCATGTCGTAAACGGCATGCCGTACATCCGGGTTCTCCCAGTTGAGATCCGGTTGCTTTTTGGAGAACGTATGGAGGTAATACTCGCCACGCACGGGATCATACTGCCAGGCGGAGCCTCCAAAGGTTCCCCCCCAGCGATTGGGCTCAGCGCCAGGCGTTCCCGGCTCGCAGCCTTCGCGGGCAGGGCGCCACCAATACCAATCCGCATAGGGCGATTGACGGTCCCGGGAAGCTTGGAACCATGCATGTTCATCTGACGTGTGGTTGACTACCAGATCCATGACGATCTTGATGCCAAGCGCGTGGGCCTTGCCCAGCAACGCATCCATATCCGCGAGCGTGCCAAACATCGGATCGATATCACGGTAGTCGGAGATGTCGTAGCCGTTATCATCCTGAGGCGAACGATAGACGGGGCTGAGCCATATTGCATCGATGCCGAGCTCGGCCAAATACTCAAGACGCGAGGTGATGCCTTTGAGATCGCCGAATCCGTCGCCGTTGCTGTCCTGGAAGGAACGGGGGTAAATCTGATAAACGACCGCATTGGCCCACCACGGGTTCGGACTGGCTCCATTGGTGCGGATAGTATCGGGCACGGTCTTTCGCTGCCTGGTAGTCATGTTTCTTCTTGCTTCTTCTCTGCCTCGCATGATGCGAATGCGTAGGGCAGTCCTTGTTGGCACATCATTGCGGGAGCGGCCGCGTTGCCGGCCGCTCCCCCAATTTCATCGCCTCGACGCCTTAGCGATCTGAATCACTTCTCGCTGTTCAGATTGACGCCGATCTTATCCATATTCTTTTGGAAGGAGTCGTAGACCTGCTGATAGGTTGCGACGTTCTCATCGATCTTGTTCTTCTTCAGATAGGACACATAGGTGTCCCAGTCCTTGTCGACGCCGCCCTTGGTGACCCATGTCGCGAACTTGCTCATCGCGTACTGCGTGATGCCGGTATTGTTGGCGTTGACCGTGTTCGTCTGGTCGGTTGTCATAGGCATGTTCGAGTAGAAGATGTCCTTGTTGAAATCGACGTTCTTGTAGTTCTCGTCATAGACAGCGTCGGCCTTCTTCCATTCGTCGCTCTCCGCCTGAGTCTCCTTCGGATAGTCGAGCTTCATGTCGTTGCTGATCCAGCCCGGGGCACGATCGGCGAGCGACTGGTAGAACTGCCAATCGTCTTCATGACCCTTGGGAGCCTGCAGAATCTCGTAGTGGTTGACAGCGATTTTCTTCACCGCAGTCCCGAAGGAACCGAAATGCGCCTGCACGGAAACGTCGGGGCTGTAGAAGGCATCGACGAGCTTGATGGCCGCATCCTTATTCTTCACGTTGGCAGAGATCACTGCGCGATACGGTGAATACGAGGCATCGTCACCGTTGTAGCCCCATACCGGAGCTTCCTTCTGATCCGCAGTCTGCTTCAGAGCTGGAATCGTGATGTACTGGTCGGCGAGGGGCTTACCGAACGTTCCGGTCGGCGCATACAGCCAGGTCATGCCTACCGTGGCCTTGCCATTGCTGCCCTTGAGCCCGGCGGTGTACTGGGACCAATCGTGGGTGAATGCCTGGGAGGAGATCACACCGTCAGACCACAGCTTATGCAGGTATTCGACAAGGCTCTTATAACGAGGATCAGTAAGATAGTTGGCGACCTTCCCATCCTTTACATAAATGCCAAGGGGACCGAACGGTACGACGATGCCCATGCTGGAAAGCAGCACGTTGGGCTGGAACAGCCCGAAACCGCTGGTATCGGGCGCATTGAAATCAAGCGGAACCTCATCGGCCTTGCCATTGCCGTTAGGATCTTGGGTCTTGAAGGCCTTGAGCACGGTTTCAAGCTCGTCCCAAGTCGTAGGCACCTTGAGGCCAAGCTTGTCGAGCCAGGTCTTGTTGATGAACATATGGTTGCTTGTGCGGGAAGCAAGCTGGGGCTGGATTTCAGGAGTACCCATGATCTTGCCGTCTGTTGTCGACGAGATCGCTTGTGCGTAGGGTTCAGCTTTGAACGCCTTTGACAGATTCGGCATGTTCTTGAGCTCAGGCTTCAGATCAAGGAACAGGCTGCTGTACTGGCTCATATCGCTCGTGCCGAAACCGCTGAGGGTGACATCGGCCACTTCACCTGCGGTCAACGAGGCCTTTTTCTGCTGATCCCAAGAAGAATCGGCGACTTCCTGCCACTTGATCGTGCAGCCGCACGCCTTTTCAAGATCTTTGGTCCACGCCTGTTTCGCCATGCCCTGCATACGTGAATCGTGGACGACCTGAACCGTGAGCACGGGCTTGCCGTTTTCCATGCCATCGGATGAGCCGCTGCCGCAGCCAGCCAATGCCAGTGGCAAGGCGCACGCCAAAGCACCGACCTTCCATGCCACACTTTTCTTCATCATGTGAAATCTCCTCTTTGATCTTCCTCGCAACGTCTTAGTCACTAGGAGCCGAGTCGTCTTGTATCGGCGAGCACCACTGTAGCGTACATGATTTTATTTCGCAAATTTTCATGTTGTTTCATACAACGTCGCGGTTGCTGCTTAAGCTGGCATCGATACAGATGCGCTTACAGGCTGTTTGAACTGGATGGAACCAACCGAATATGGCTACGAAACTTGCGGATATCGCTCAAAAGGCAGAGGTGAGCCAGGCGACCATCTCTCGCGTCATCAATGGCAAACCTGGCGTGTCGCAGGACACCAGGAAAAAGGTTCTCGACACCCTATCGTCCATGGGGATGGCGAAGGAACAGCTTCAGCGCAATGAGACCAGACTCGTGGCGCTGATCACCCCAGACCTCTCCAACCCCATATTCCCTGAGTTCATTACCGAATTCGTCACGCTGCTCGCCCAACACGGGCTGCTCGCCGTTGTGTGCACCTACACCCCATCGGGCGCATCGGAGTCACAATTCCTCACTATGCTGCAGAACCAGCCGATAGGGGCGGCGATATTCCTCGCCGGCATCTACGACACCCGCAACACGAATCTGTCTATATATCGGTCCCTCTCGGAACGCGGCATCCCCTGCGCATTCCTCAACGGCGCCCCGAGAGACATGGACGGCCTTTACGCCGGCACCGATGACGGCAGCGCCATCACCATGGCACTGCGCCACCTCGTCGACCTTGGCCATACCCGAATCGGCCTGCTGCTGGGAGATCGGGACCATTATCCCAGCATCCTTAAATACCAAGCTGCCCAGCAGTTCTTCGCCGATCGTCAACTCGTCCGGAATGAAAGCCTTTACGCGTGGACCACATACGGCACTGAGTCGGGACGCATGACTGCCCGCAATCTCCTGGAACAAGGAGTCACCGCCATCGCATGCGCCAGCGATCAACTGGCCCTCGGCACCATCCGCGCGGCACAATCAATGGGCCTATCAGTTCCCGGCGATATCTCGGTCACCGGGTACGACGATTCGCCGGAAATGAGCACGATCTGCCCTTCACTCACCACCGTGCGTCAGCCCGTAGGCAAGATCAGCAGATCAGTGGTCAATGGCATTCTGGCAATGATGGAGAGTCCGAAACTGGCGAAACGACGCGACACATTGTATTTCGAGCCGGAACTCGTCGTTCGCGAATCCACCGGCCGCTGCAGGCCACGTGCATGACGCACCAAGGATCTTCGACATTTTGCCCAGCGGGCGACAGCTATCAATCGGCGACAACCAAACTACTATCATGCAAGAAAACTGCAAAATGAAAGAAACAATACTATACGAGAATAGCTCAGTCGTTGCCGGTGAATGACACATAATGCTATGCCGCAGCGGTGCCATGTAAACGCACCACTGCGGCATACATCAGAAGGCAGCGTCATAGGCGGGCCCGAGGCCCGCCACACGTCGACCGAGTCAATCAGCCGACGGACATCTTCGGTTCGACGCCCTTACTCGCTAATGGTGGCTTCGCTGTTGACATGCTTGACGAAAGCCTTCACAAAGGTTGCGATGAATCCTTCCGCGGCAGGAACGAGATCACCCTTCTCATCGAGCCCGGTAAGCGCGTTGAAGTAAACTTCGGGCTGGCCCATAATCTTCATATCAAGGAACAGCAGCACATTGCGCAAAGCTGCCTGGGCCTGCGTGGCGCCGAGAGCGCCGCCTGATGCACCGATAACCGCCGCAGGTTTGCCGGCGAAGGAGTTATAGCCCCACGGACGCGAACCCCAATCGATGGCGTTTTTCAGTACGCCGGAGAAGCTGCGGTTATATTCCGGCGTAACGAACAACACGCCGTCGGCGCCTTCGACCAGCTGTTTGAGCTCGGTTGCTTGAGCAGGGAAATCCGCCTCAAGATCTTGGTTGAACAGCGGCAGATCGAGATTCGCGTAGACGAATTTCACACCTTCCGGCAGCAAACGCTCGATGGCTTTGGCAAGTCGCAGATTGAAAGAGTCCTTGCGCAGCGAACCTACAAGGACGGCTATGGTGGTCATGAATGTTCTCTTTTCATATCGAGGCGGGTCTGATCAAACCGGATAGGCTTGAATAACTAATATGATATGAAATAGTGTGGGATTCCGACGACGATTGCCCTGACAGAAAAGCGGGAATAATCTGGCGTTTCGCAACCTTAGAAGTGGCACATGTCCGGGCGGGATACCGTTCGCCGCGGTAAGACGGTAAATCTTACTGCGGCGCGCAACTTACCGGGCGAATCAGGCGCCGGCAGAAAGGCGATGCATATGGACGCAGAGCATGGGCCTATGGCTGCTGCTCGTCAGACACTGCACGTCATCAGCCCGCTGAGCTGGATTGCTGATGCCTTCGAAAAGCCATTCATTGATGAGTCGGCGCATCGGGCGAACATTCTCGCCGAGACGGACATTCCCGGATGGCGCATCGTGCGGCATTGCGCACTTGAACCGGTGGAAGACATCGCCGGTGAAGATGCCGTGTGGATCGCTCCCGAGATTCTGGCGTCGCTCAATGCTTGGCGCCAACAACAGTCCTTGGTTCCGTTGTTGTTGCGCGCCCCATCTGCGCGCTGGCCTGAGCGGCTTTCCGGCAAATCAGCCGGTCGCAGCATGCTGATTGCAACTGCCGGGCTCATCAGAGCATGGCATGCATTCCCTCACAGCTTGGGCATGCAACCTTGGACGCAATTAGGCAATGGCCGGGCCGACGGATTCAATGCGGCGCGACGTGATTTAGCCGCATTGCAGCTAGCCCTCAGCGGGGCGCCAGCCAACTCACGTATCGTGTTAAGCGAGCATGTTCCCGGTATTCGTGAGGAATGGAACATACTTGTGCACCGTGGTACAGCAGCGGCTGCAAGTCCGTATTGCCTGCATGCTCCCCCCGACAGCCACACAGTCGTCACAGTGTTCGACCTGTCTCAGGATGTTCTTTTCACGGCTTCTCCTGCGCACTTTCATCACCGGTATCGCACAATTGCGTCGCGTATCGCCGAACAGGCGGCTGCGGAAACCGGTACCCACGACGCCAGTATGATCATCGCCTTTAGAAACGACGAAGACGCCCCGATCGTTCTTGAAATCGACCCGGTATGGTGTGCCACCCCATACCCTTACGACGCCACAGGAATGCTCGCCTTCATGCAAGCCATCGCCGATGGTCGCGCAGGCTCATCTGCGCACTGCTCTGACTCTTGCGGTGGATCTGATCCACTCTTCGAACCCGACCCATGGATGGCCGCACAGTATGCGAAGCGCTATCTGCATTTCAGGCCAGCGTCACACCGAGTGACTTGATGCGTTCGAGCTGCAGGGCGGCAGCGGCGCGCTGGTCACAGTCGTTTCCTCCCATCGTCACATTGTCAACGTAGACAAGATCTACATCATTAACACCACAGTACTTCTTGAAGGTCTGAGCGCAGATCTGGTTGCGCAGGGCGGCATCGATGCCGTCCGACTCGTACCACTGCTGCGACCCGCCGGTGAGCATGATCACGCGCACTGTTTTACCAGCCAGCGCAAGGGGGTTGCCAGTGGCAGCATCGTAGGCGAAATCACGGCAAATAACCCTGTCGAAAAAGCCCTTCATCATCGCCGGCATCGTGTACCAGTACACGGGAAAAACGAGCACGATAGCATCGGCGCCCGCAAGTCTGTTCTGAATCGGCACGACATCACCAGGCATCGGCGCCCGGCCAAGATAGTGATTGCGGTCCACGGCGGTATAGACCGGACTGAAACCAATCCTGTGCAGATCGATCACTTCTGCATGGGCTCCGGCCGCCCGAGCGCCGGCAGCGAGCGCCTCTCCTACCGCTGCGGTGAGCGAAGCCGGCTCGGGATTACTGGTGATGACAAGAACATTGTTCATACCCAGTATTGTCCGGCAGCTCGGGGACAGTCGGCATCATCATGCAAATCTCAATCGAGCAACGCGATGAGGTCATCTTTGGTGAGACGGGAGACGGCGGCGCCAGTCGACGAAGCAGCATCGACGAAGCGCGAAGCCAAGTCGCTCTTGGCATGCTGTAGGCTCAGAATACGCTCTTCGATAGTGTCTTTGGCAACGATCTGGTAGACGTTAACGTCCTGCGTCTGGCCGATGCGATGGACGCGGTCAGTAGCCTGATCCTGGGCGGCAGCATTCCACCACGGATCAGCGTGCACGACGACGCAGGCTCCGGTCAGATTGAGGCCGGTGTTGCCGGCCTTGAGCGAGATAAGAAACACCGGCGTATTGTCGCGATTGAACTGGTCGACCAGCTCGACGCGGCGCTTTTTCGGTGTGGCGCCGGTGATGACATCGTAATCGACGCCGTTCGCGCGCAGGCGCTCTGCAATCAGTTCCAGATAACTCGTGAACTGCGAGAAAATGAGCATTTTGCGACCCGCATCCTGGCAGCTCGACACCAGCTCAGCGATGGCATCGAGTTTCGCTGAAGGTGTCTTGCGTGGTTTTCTACCAGTCGGCACGAGCCGAGCCGCCGATGATTCGGCCGGATTCAGCAGCCCCAATTCGCGTTTCGCAGCCGTCTCTTGCGACTCTTCGAGCGTACGGGCTGGCATGCCCCACGCCTTGCCTTTCGTTTCCACGACATTGCGGCCCACGTTCGAATACAGCAGCCGAGGGTCGCAGCAAGCCTGCCGCAAGCGGGTGAGCTGCGCCAGAATCTGGATCTTGCCTGTGGCGAATTCGATGTCACGTTGTTTGAGCAGTGTCGCCCGCAGCCGCTGCTCGAGCGCTGCATAGAGCCGCCGCTGTTCACCCTCCAGCGGCACGGCAATGACGTTCTCGATCTTGTCAGGCAGGTCTTTGAGCACTGCCGACTTGAGCCGCCGCATGATGAACGGCCCGACAAAAGCCTGCAGTTTGTGCTGCACGTTCTCGTCGCCGCTCAGGATGGGCATTTCGAAGCGCTCGCGGAAATGTGCATACGAACCCAGAATGCCAGGCATCAGAAAATCGAAGATGCTCCACAGCTCCGAAAGCCTATTCTCGATCGGTGTGCCGGTGAGCGCGAAACGGTGGCGGGCGGCGAGCGATCGCACGGCTTTAGAAGCTTTGGTCGCATGGTTCTTGATGTACTGCGCTTCATCCAACACCATGCAGAAGCACTCAAGACCCTGATAGTCGTTGACGTCGCGGCGCAGCAAATCATATGAAGTGATCAGCACATCAGGAATGCGAGACGCGCGCTCGCCCCGATCAACGCTCGCATACGTCGCCCGTGCCTCCTCCAGCATCGCTCGTCGCGAAGCCTTGTCTCCTGCAACTGTCAACACGTTTAATTCGGGCGCGAAACGTTTGCACTCCGCAGCCCAGTTGTAAACAAGCGACGCCGGGCACACGACAAGGCTAGGCCCTACCTGGCGGCTTTCCTCTCGCCGCGCGACCAGCAGAGACAGCAGTTGCACGGTTTTCCCCAACCCCATCTCATCGGCCAGGATACCGCCGAAGCCCTTGTCGCATACCGTATTGAGCCAGCGGAAACCTTCGATCTGGTAGGGTCTGAGCACCTTTCGCAGCGACTCCGGCACTTGGTAGGTCTTCGGGTTAACCACACGCAGATCATTACAGTAGTCTTTGAACTCATCCGATTTGTCGGCGTCGCTCACCTGATGATCGAGATAATAGGCCTCGAACGCAGGAACCGTCACGGAGCCCTTGTCAAAGGCAGTGGCGGACAACCCCAGATCAGACGCGAGCTCGTCGATGGCCCCGGCGTCCACATCGTGCATGTCAACGAAGGAGCCGTTACGCAGGCGGTGGAAGCGACGGCGCTTGCGGAAGCTGTTGAGCAATGCGGGCACGTCTTCAGGGTCGATTTCATCGGCGATCGGCGAGATTTCTACTAATCCGGAACGCAGCGACAGCCCGACCTTGATGCTCGGGTGCGAAACGGCCGTCAGTCCGTCGAAATCCGGAGTGGAAAACACGGTGCCAAGCGAACGCAACACCGGCAGGCCCTCACTGATGAGCTTGTAGATGGCCCCGTCGTTGTGCTCCGGCAGGAACGCAATATCACCTTTCGGCATGGGGAAGTAATGCCGCACCGCTTCAACAGCAAGCCGCTCGGTCTGCCGATCACGGCTCACCCCTTCGGTTACCCCATTCGCCGCAATGCCGTCGAATACATGGAAATGCCTGTCTCCATAGCGTGCCTGCAGATCGCAAGTGACCCCACCCACAGAGCGGTCGCGATCGAGATAAATTTCGATGACGCACGGCTCAGGCTTGCGCTGCAGGAGTTCGCGAGGAATGAGCGCACGCACGCCATGGCGGGAATGCACGCTGCTATCCCCTGCCGAATTCTGTGCAGCATCCGCAGGGTCTTCCTCGGCTTGATCGGCTTCTTCGGAATCGAGGAAAGGCAGCACTGTACGTGAAAAAGCGTCCACATCGTCCTGCGCGAGGAAAAGATCCCCCGCTTCGCCGTTGCCGCACATAGCTTGGGCTACGGCGCGATTGGCATAAAACGACTCCGAACAACGCCAGATCTGCACATCCCCCTCACCGCCATGACCAGTGCCAGAGACGCGCACGATCGCATATTTCGAGCGGCCGCCCTCAACAAAATTCTCCACATAGCACCTGTGACGAATTATGAAGCCATTCGGCTGAGCCAAGCCCTGTGAGCTTGCGCACGAATCCGACGCAACACCTGCCGTAGCCTCCGGCGAAGCCCCAACACGTTCCATGCCTAATCCCAAATCGGGGTCGCCGTCTCGCACCTGTGCCATTACTGCACTGCCGCCCGACCACAATCCGGACAAGAAGTAGTCCACCCTATCGTCGGAATCGACATATTGGTCGAGCACATCGGCGATCTCGTTGTCGGAAAGCGACATCTGGCCGCTGGGATTTTGCAGCCGAAGATCGTAATAATGCGGCAGGACGCCGCGCCGGATCTCCAGAGCCCGGTCGAGAATCGCAATGACTTCGCGAGAGCGATCGTCAAAGGAGTCCAAGGTGTGCAAGAAAGCGAGCTTCTTGCCGTATACGATGGGTTCGCGATGGTGCACCGCGCGCAGCAGTACACTGATGTCTTTTACCACGTACGACACCGAACGGTTCGGCACCGTGACACGAAGCCGCAGGTACCAGCCGTCGGCCGAGCGCCCGATGCCCGGTCGCAGCACGACGCTGCCTATGGGCATGCGCTGCATTGCGTTCATGAAGCCAGAATCCGCTACTGCCTGGGAAGCCTGAGACGGCGGCGCAACCTCGCCATGCACCGCCTTCAGTAGCTCGAGATGCCTGTTCCTAGCTTGCTCTTTGAGCTCCTTATCTTGGCTGGCCATAAAGGTCTTCAGCAAGCGCGTGGTAGCCTGCGTTGGCGAACGGCGCAGCGGGCCGCCTTGTAGCTCGAAATCCTGTGGGCGCTCGTTGTACGCCATGATCAGGGCAATCACATGCTTGCAGCGCGCCCCATAGCGCCCAAACGCCGGGCAGGTGCAATGCGATTCGACGATATCGTCCTCCTGCTCGTCGACTACCGCTGTAACTTCGTAATCGTCGGCGTAGTCATCAGCGCTATCCACACAGGCCGACAGCAGCAGGCCGTTGGGCCTCCCCTCGTCATCGGCGACGCACATATCGTGCATGCGTTTACCCGAAATGACGTCATACGCACGGTAATATGCAGGACCACCAAGTTTTTTCAATTTACGCTCGGATATGATCTCCTGTGAGCCGAACGTGAGGCCGCCGTCGTCATCGCCAAAAGCGGGTTCGCCATCGCCATCGTCGTTATATGCACTGAAGCCACCAAAGCCGCCGCCGGTGCGTGAGCCATAGACTGAAGCATGCCAATCCAAATGCGACTCACAACCCTAGGAAATGTTTGATGTCGTCAAGCTCCTGAGGGCACACTTCGTGGCGCATGCCGGGATAGACATGCGCATCCAAATCGGCGAAACGCGATAGTGAGGCCGCGATGCCCTGCTGCTGAGCAGCCGGGATACGCAAGTCAAGCTCGCCGTAGCCAAGAAATACGCGCGGCTTAGTGTCGGTGACCTCTTCAGCAACCAACGATTCCTCGATTCCAGCCTCGCTGTCAGCATCGGCAAGCGCCGTGTCGTGGAAAGCCGGCGACATCAGCACCGCCGCATCGAACACATCCGGATGCTCGGCCAGCAGCCGGTACGCCAGATAGCCGCCCTGGGAAAAACCGACCGGAATAATGCGCTTATTATGCATCAATGTCGAATCGAGCATGTCGACGATATCATCGCCAAGCGCGGAACAACGCTCTTGAATGAGCGAATCGGCAGATGTGTCGTCATACCAAGCGTTACCGCCCAAATATTCGCGATGGATTGGGCCTCGGAACGACATATAGTCGGCATCCGGGTCGATGGCGCGCAGGATGCGAACCATTTCGAACTCATCGTTGCCGTACCCGTGAAACATCACATACAGGTCGCCGTCAGCACGATGGCTCGGATCGATGCTTGTCGTCGTTGTAAATCTCATACGTCCTCCCGTGGCGGGTTCGCGTCCGCCGCAACCTTTCCATTATCGCAGTACCACGTACCTTTGCCCAGCGAGAACAGCAAGAGCCACTCGCCTCCCCCTATAGCGAACGGATATAGGCAACACCCGGCTTGCAGTGGGATACTTTCGTTATGACAAACGACTGTAGGGAAACCGGCACTTCATCCTCCACCACTTCCGTCCCTTCGGCTGACGCCTATTTCGCTGGCGGCTGCTTTTGGGGACTCGAGCGCTATTTCCAAGGTGTCGACGGGGTGAGAGCCACGCAGGTCGGTTATGCGCAATCCACAGTTCCCGATCCTTCTTACGAACAGGTCTGCTCAGGAATAGGCAACGCCGCGGAAAGTGTGCAAGTGACCTACGATCCTTCACGGGTGACGTTACGCACGCTCGCGTTGCTGTTGCTCGACGTGATCGACCCGTACTCCGTGGATCGACAAGGCAACGACACCGGACGGCAATACCGTTCAGGCATGTTCTTCACCTCGCCGGAACAACAGGCCGTATATGACGCAGCCCTGCGGCAATTGACCGCACGAGATGCACGCACGCCTGCCGTCGCAGTCGAAAAGCTGCGCAATTTCTACGACGCCGAACAATACCATCAGGATTATCTCAACAAGAATCCGAGCGGCTACTGCCACATTTCGTTTGCGAAAATCGCGAACGTCGCCAATCGGCAGCGCTACATCGAACGCGTCTGGAATCTCACGCCGGAGCAGTACGCGGTGACCCAAAAGGCGGCGACCGAACGGCCTTTCGACAACGCCTACGACCAGACATTCGAGCCGGGGATCTACGTCGATATCGTCAGCGGCGAACCGCTATTTTTATCCACTGACAAATACGATTCCGGCTGCGGCTGGCCAGCGTTCTCGAAGCCGATCGACAATTCTGCGCTCACCAATCACCGTGATTCAACGATCCCCGGCCGCCCGCGCATCGAAGTGCGCACTGCCGGCTCACAGATCCACCTCGGCCATGTTTTCGACGACGGGCCGCGTGATCGTGGCGGGCTGCGGTACTGCATGAACTCAGCCTCGCTGCGCTTCATCCCGCGCGACCACATGCAGGCTGAAGGCTACGGAAGCTACTTGGCGCTACTCGATAAATGAGCTGATGAAACCAGCTGCACACCCGCCGCACGCAGTTGCGCGCGCGCAGCTGCGCCTGATTCGGGGCTGACCGGAACGGTGAGATCCGAAAACACCGTAACCCGATAGCCGAGCCGTTTCGCATCGAGGGCTGTAGCCTTTACGCAGTGTGATTCGGCGATGCCTACGACATCGACCTGGTCGACACCAGCGGCCTTAAGCGCATTGGCCAGAGTGCGCCCCGACTGTTCCCTAATCCTGACCTCGTTGCGTGACGGGATGGCATCGGTGTTGTCTTCTATGCCTTCGAAGCCGGAGTAGGCGGCGCTGTACTGTCCTTTTTTAAAATGGTGCGTTATGCCCAGCGCGGCGATATCCGGGTGCAGCTGGGCATTCGGCGTGGACGCCCGGCCATGTACAGGCCACGTGTCAACGAAATCCGGATGGTCAGAAAAATGCGCACCGGGCTCAATATGCCAATCCTGCGTTGTAGCCATATACGCATAGTCGCCGCGATGTCTGGACACGAACGCAGCAATACGCCCGGCCACGGCATTACCGCCTTGCACTCCCAGTTCGCCGCCTTCGCAGAACGTCGGCTGCACGTCGACAACAATAAGCGCCCTAGACATATGTCACTCCTTATACTATGCCGCTCCCATACAACGGGCTCATGCGGCGACCGTCGCATGCCGGCATGCATTTTCGACGAATGGCATGCCATTGCAATATCAGCAATTCGTCATTCTGCAACGCCCACGACCATAGTAGATGACTGCGGGCCATCATGCCAGCATAGTCACCCCGTCAGTTCATATGTTCGGTGAGATATCGGCCGGTGACGCTGTGCCGGTCACGGGCGATCTCGTCGGGCGTGCCGACAGCGACGACGTGTCCGCCATCCTGGCCTCCGCCCGGACCCATGTCGATGACATAGTCGGCGTTGGCGATCATATCGAGATCATGCTCAATGAATATCACTGTCGCTCCGCCTTCGATCAGACGCTGCAGCACGCGAATGAGCGTGCGCACATCGAGCGGGTGCAGTCCGGTAGTCGGCTCGTCGAGCACGAACAGCGTGGTCTTCTGCCGTTTGCCCAGTTCATTGGAGAGCTTGAGCCTCTGCGCCTCGCCGCCGGAAAGCGACGGTGTGTCCTCTCCCAGCTTGAGGTAGCCCAAGCCGAGGTCAGACAAGGTCTGTAGCGCTCTGTGTATTCGCGAACGCATGGCATCCGAAATCATCGACGGCTCAGATCGTGCATGAGCGACATGAGCGCCACGGGGGTCTTCTAAGTTCGCGAACACTGCTAAAGCCTCATCCACCTCCAGCTCGAGCACCTTCGGCAAACTCATGCCTTCAGGCCTTGTCGGCGTAGCTATGCGGATTTTGTTCGCCTGCGGCTGATAGCGGCCGCCGCGGCACACCGGGCAGACGATCGTCACGTCGGGTAGAAACTGCACGTCAAGGCTGATCTGCCCGGTGCCATCGCACTGCGGGCAACGCAGCGAGCCAGTGTTGTATGAGAAGTCCGAAACCTTAAGGCCTGCTACTTTCGCGGCAGCAGCGCATGCAAAGACCTTGCGCAGCATATCCATAATGCCCGCGTATGTGGCAAGCGTGGAACGCACGTTGATGCCGATCGGCGTTGAATCGACCAGCCGGACGCGATCGATACCGCTGGCCTCGATCTGTGAGACATGCGCCGGGAGCGCCCGGCCGTTAGCCGCCGCCTGCAACGCGGGAACCAATGATTCGAGCACCATCGTCGTTTTGCCGGAACCGGAAACACCGGTGACCGCGGTCATGCGGCCACACGGTATGGCCACGTTGAGCGCATGCACGGTATGAATGGGCGTGGTGGACAGCTGCAGCCACTGCGCGGACTCAGCGGCCTGCGGACACGGCAGTCGGTGCCGCACCAGCACTGGTTCCTGTCCGGAGAGGAATCCGGCGATGCGCGAATCGGGATTGCGCTCAACCTCCTGCGGCGTACCTTGCGCCAGAACACGGCCGCCGCGGCTTCCTGCGCCCGGCCCCATTTCGATGAAATAGTCCGCGGACCGTAACACGCGCACATCATGGTCGACGAACACCACCGAGTTGCCGGAGGCGAGCAGATCTCGCATGACGCCAATCAGCCCTTCGATATTGGCCGGATGTAGACCGGTCGACGGCTCGTCGAGCACGTAGAGCACGCCGGTGGTCTCGTTGCGCACCGCACGGGCAAGCTGGGCACGCTGCCGTTCGCCGGTGGACAGCGAGGCACTGGAGCGCTCGAGCGTCAGATAGCCAAGTCCGAGCTGTATAAGCCGTGCGCCCATACTTTGCAGCGTATCAATGAGATCATGCGCCATTGGCTGCATCTCGACCGGCAAAGTGGGTGTGATCGTCTTCGACCAGGCCAGAATATCGCGCAGCGCCCAAGACGATACCTCGGCCAAGTTGTCGCCATTAATACGCGGCGCCCGGGCCTTCTCACTCAGCCGTGTTCCACGGCAATCCGGGCAAGTGCGTTCGACCAGGAATTTCTCGACCTTGGTAAGTCGCCGCACGTCATTAGCCCGCTCAAGCTCCTTGGTGACGGTCAGCCGCGCGTTGCGGAAAGTGAAATCGAGCTTGTGCACGCCCTTGACGGAAGTCAGCGTGATATGCTTTTTCTCCTCGGGCCCGTTGAAAACGATGTCCTTTTCATGCGCACTCAGCTCGTGCCACGGCACGTCAGTGCGCACGCCAAATTCACGTACGATGTCAGGTTGCACATTGAATCCGAATGTGCGCCAGGGCACGACCGCGCCCTCATCTATGGTGAGCGAATCATCGGGAACCAACGTGCGGTCATCCACTTCGCGTACAACGCCGGTGCCTTGGCAGCGTGGGCAGGCTCCGACCGAATTGAAAGCGAGGTCTTGTGCCCCAGGAGGATCGATCGGCTCGCCGCAGGTCTCGCAACGCATGGGCACTTCGGCGGCGACCGCCAATGAAGGCTGCTGGTAATGCCCATTGGGACACCGATGCGACGCGAGCCGCGAGAACATGAGCCGCAGCACATTGAGCAGCTCGGTCGATGTACCGAAAGTCGAGCGCACTCCCCCAGCGCTTGGCCGCTGCCGCAACGCCAACGCCGGCGGCAGGAACCGCACCGAATCTACCTGTGCAAGTTCCGCCTGAGTCATGCGCCGTCGCGTATACGTCGACAAAGCGTCAAGATAGCGGCGCGAACCCTCGGCATAGAGCACGCCAAGCGCCAGCGAGGACTTGCCCGAGCCAGAGACTCCGGCGACGCCGACTAACCGGTTGAGCGGTATGGAAATATCAATATCCGCAAGATTGTGTACGCGGGCGCCCCGCACCTCGATCGCCTGCGGGATTCCATGGGCGGCTCCTGGGCAATCCTGTATGTTCAGCGTCGACGATGCCATAACGATGCGCCCCTTTGGATTCGATTGCTGCTTCTTACCGTATCTCATTTCCACGAAAAGGGGACTGATAATATACGTAGGCCAGCCCGTAGGATGTCATCCAACTGCACAATGGTGCCCCTGGAATCGCTGTGGAACGGCCTATGCTTGCAATATCACTAATGAAAAGGGTTAACGCCCGGCGCGGAAGGGGCCCGAACCTTTGCCACCGCGGGAATGACGGAACCCGGACGCCGTGCGCGAGGGGCGACCCGAAACGTTCCTTGCGCTGCTGGCGCCGCCACGTCGATTCAAGCCTGTGTGTTCGCCGCGTGCTGTGCCTCGGTTATTGCCCTGATCGGACTGGGAATAATCATTATGGCGTTCGCTGCGGCGATCATCATGGGCATCCCACCGGCGATGTCCGCCATCGCGCGAACCACGGGAATTGCGCGAACCGCGCTCATCGCCGTACTGCGAACCGCGGTGGGCAGACCCTCCTCGAGCGCCACGATGACGCTTGGAACCATTGCCGGAACCAGCCTGTTGCTGCACAGGAGCGCTCAGCGCCCAGTCCTTGACCAGCGGCGCATGCTCGCCGACCAGATCAGCGAGCTCAGGCGAGGCGGGAGTCACTTCCACGGAATGTACATGAATGCCGGCGCGGCGCAACATATCGCGTGCGTCACGATGTTGCTCGGGCAGCACCAAGGTCACCACGTCACCGCTTTCGCCCGCGCGAGCTGTGCGGCCGGATCGGTGCAGGAAAGATTTGGGATCCTCCGGCGGCTCGGTCTGCACGACCAGCTCCACATCGCTCACGTCGATGCCGCGCGCCGCCACATCTGTGGCGACCAGCACACGCACCTCGCCATCCGTGAACGCCGCCAAGTGGCGGTCACGCTGGTTCTGCGAAAGATTGCCCTGCAGATCGACGGCCGGAATGCCCGCATCTACGAGCTTTTTAGCCATTTTCTTGGCTTGGTACTTCGTTCGAGTGAACAGGATGCGCTTGCCCATGCCGGAAGCGAGAATACGAATGACCTCATGCTTGTTGCCCTGCGACACCGCGAATACGTGGTGGGTCATCGTGTCAACGTGCGACTCGGCGGAATCCACGGAGTGAATCCGCGCGTCGGTCAGGAAGCGCTTGACTAGCTTGTCGACGCCGTGGTCGAGCGTGGCAGAGAACAGCATGTGCTGCCCTTCCCCGTCGACCTGCTCCAGCAGGCGCGAAACAGCCGGCAAAAAGCCCATGTCAGCCATCTCATCGGCCTCGTCCAGCACGGTGATCTCCACCGAATCCAGCGACAGCAACCGCTGATGCAGCAGATCCTCAAGCCGTCCCGGGCAAGCCACGATGATGTCTGCGCCGTCACGCAGCGCGGCAACCTGCCGGTTCTGGTTGACGCCGCCGTAGATCGTCGTGGTCGTCATATGGTAGGCACGCGCCAGCGGCACGATCACTTCGTCGATCTGATTGACCAGTTCGCGGGTCGGCGCAAGCACGAGCCCGCGCGGTCGGGGCAGCATGGCCTGCGCCTTGGAGCGCGAATCGCCATGGTCGCGCCAATGCTCGAAATTGCGGATGGCGGATTCGCTGCCGTTGCTCTGGCTGAGCCGGGTGACCAGCGGTATCGCGAACGCTAGGGTTTTGCCCGAACCAGTCTGGCCGCGGCCGAGCAGATCGCGCCCAGCCAAGGAATCAGGGAGCGTATCGACCTGAATCGGGAAAGCCGTGGTTTTGCCGTCGGCAGCGAGCACGCGCACCAAGGGCTCGGGCACGCCGAGCTCCGCGAACGTCACATCGCTGTCGCCGAACAGGGCGCTCGATTCAGCACCCTCGTCAAGTCCAGACGCATCATCGTGAACATCGGCATCGTCATAACGATCAGAGGAAGTATTCGAATCAGAAACAGAAGAAAATTTCGGCACAATAGCCTTTCACACACTACATATATTAATGACACACGCTGAAGCCGTCTCTCACATGTTCGCGGCACTTCCGCGCGGCGACTTCTTACGAAGCATTCAGTGTATCAACACGCTCTGTCATCAGCAACGATCGCACAGGTCCATTAACCACACAGGTTCATTAACCGCACAGGCGTCGGCTGCTCCTGTCGGTTCGCCTTCGCTGCCGCCTTCACGACCGGCCGAAGTACTCATCGCGCGTGAGTCGCCTGACCGCTTCGTCTCTGTAGACCTCGCCCGGCAGCAACGGCATCCGCACATGTTCGGCCACACGCACCCAAGACAGCCCCAGCTTGTCCATGACCCGCTCGGATTTATGGTTTTCGACGTTATGAGTGCCCCAGATGGCGGCAAGCCGCAGATCTTCGAAACCGTGGCGCAGCACCTCGCGAGCCGCCTCGGGAATGAGACCTTGGCCCCAGTACGGCTCACCAATCCAATACCCTAGTTCCATCGCGTCGGAAGGCTTATCATCCCTAGGGCATATCCTATCCGACAACGCTATCAGACCGATGCTGCCGATCGGCTCGCCAGTTGCTTTAAGCACCACAGCATAGTTTTCCGGAACCGAAAGCACATCGCGGATGATCTCCATGCTGTTCTCGACGCTGGTATGCACCGGCCACGCCCCCGATGGACCGACCTTGGGGTTGCTCGCATAACGGAACAGCGACTGCGCATCATCGCAATCGTTCACTTTCCACGGCCGCAGAATCAGCCGCTCAGTCGTCAGCGTTGTCTCTTCGTCAGCATTCCTGTACTCGTCGCTCATGGCTGCTACCGTAGCACGCCTGACGCACTGCGCCCACAGGCCACGCATATCGCCGGATAGCCAGGCGGAGCGATGGTAAAACATCGCAAAGGCCAGTTACCCTCCGCACATGCCGTTGTTGCCGCGTCCAGGTCCGGCACCACGCCGGTTTCTGAATCATTCAGCTTATGTCCGAACAATTACCAGATGTTTTCGATACAGTGATACCAGATGATCACAGACAGGCATGAAAGGCACCCGATGACGCAAAGCACACCGGCAGCAGACGCTGCTCCAGAAACGATTGATTCAACTGCAACAGCAGCTACCATCTACGATTTCACTGTCACTGCACAGGACGGCAGCAGCGTATCGTTGTCCGATTATCGCGGCAAGGTGCTGCTCGTGGTCAACACGGCGACCGGCTGCGGATTCACGCCGCAGTACGAAGGCCTTGAGGCGCTCTATAAGAAATATAAGGATCGGGGCTTCGCGATCCTCGACTTCCCTTGTAACCAGTTCGCCGGCCAGGCGCCCGGCACCAATGAGGAGATCCATGAGTTCTGCGTGGGCCGCTTCGCGATGACCTTCCCGCAATTCTCCAAGATCAATGTCAACGGCAAGGACGCCGATCCGCTCTACGTCTGGCTCAAATCGCAGCAGGGCGGCGTGGCCGGCAGCCGCATCAAATGGAACTTCACCAAATTCCTCATCGACCGCGATGGCCATGCCGTAGCCCGTTTCGCCTCGCAGACCACACCCGAAGAACTGGACAGCAAGGTGGCCGCGCTGCTGTAGCTGCCATCTCGGCCGCGAAAACGTGGGGTGGTGTCACGCACACGTCACAACATCTCCTTGTTGCGCCGGTTTGCTACCCTTGAGCCCATATGGTGGGTTGATACGAACTCTTACATTTCATTGCACTAGATTCACGAAGGATAGGATGCAGCTTGGCTGAATTTGTATTCCAGATGATCAACGCGCGCAAGGCATACGGCGACCGCGTGATCCTCGACAACGTAACCCTGAACTTTTTGCCCGGGGCCAAGATCGGCGTGGTGGGCCCCAATGGCATGGGCAAATCGACGCTGCTCAAGATCATGGCTGGGCTGGAAACGGTGTCGAACGGCGAGGCCTACGTCACTCCGGGGTTCTCGGTGGGCATTCTGCAGCAGGAGCCGCCGCTGGACGAGACGAAAACCGTCGGCGAGAACATCAAGATGGCTTTCGGTGGCATTTACGACAAGGTCACGCGCTTCAACGCGATCGGCGAGGAGATGGGCAATCCAGATGCCGACTTTGATGCGCTGATGGAGGAAATGGGCACCTTGCAAACCCAGATCGATGCGGCTAACGGCTGGGATCTTGACTCGCAGCTCGAGCAGGCAATGGACGCGCTGCAATGTCCTGATCCCGACACTCCGGTCACGCAATGTTCGGGCGGCGAGCGCCGCCGCGTGGCGCTATGCAAGCTACTGCTTGAGGCACCTGATCTGCTACTGCTCGATGAGCCAACCAATCACTTGGACGCCGAGTCGATCCTGTGGCTCGAGCAGTTCCTGCACCAGTATCAGGGCGCAGTCATCGCCGTCACCCACGACCGCTACTTCATGGACAATGTCGCTGAATGGATCTGTGAAGTCGATCGCGGCCAGTTGTATCCCTACAAGGGAAACTACACCACATACTTAGAAACTAAGGCCAAGCGTATGGAGGTCCAGGGCGCGAAAGATGCCAAGATGGCCAAGCGTCTCAAGAACGAGCTCGACTGGGTGCGCAGCTCCCCCAAGGCCCGCCAGGCCAAGAATAAGGCCCGTCTGGAACGTTACGACCAGATGGAAACCGAGGCGCGGAATTCCAAGAAGCTCGACTTTTCTGAGATTCAGATCCCGCCAGGGCCGCGCCTAGGCTCGCAGGTGCTCGAAGCCAAGCATATCCACAAGGCCTTCGGCGAGCGCGTGCTCATTGACGACCTGTCGTTCACGCTGCCTCGCAACGGCATCGTCGGCGTCATTGGCCCCAACGGCGTGGGCAAGTCAACCCTGTTCAAGACGATCGTCGGCCTCGAACCGCTCACTTCGGGCGAGCTAAACGTAGGAGACACCGTCAAAATCTCCTATGTCGACCAGAACCGCGAAGGGCTCGACCCGAACAAGAACCTGTGGGAGGCTGTTTCCGACGGTCTTGATTTCATTCAGGTCGCCGGCATTGAGGTACCCACGCGAGCCTATGTGGCAAGCTTCGGCTTCAAGGGGTCCGACCAGCAGAAGATGACCGGAGTGCTCTCCGGCGGCGAGCGCAACCGGCTCAATCTCGCGCTGACCTTGAAACAAGGCGGCAATCTGTTGCTGCTCGATGAGCCGACCAACGACTTGGACGTGGAAACCTTGGAATCCTTGGAGAACGCGCTTATTGAGTTCCCCGGATGCGCCGTGGTCATCTCCCACGATCGCTGGTTCCTCGACCGCATCGCCACCCATATCCTCGCGTGGGAAGGCGACGACGAGCATCCGGCGAACTGGTACTGGTTCGAGGGTAACTTCCAGGCCTATCAAGAGAACAAGGTCGCCCGGCTTGGCGAGGAGGCCTCACGCCCTCATCGTCTGCACCGCAAGCTCACTCGATAACTCATTCCACTGCGGCTGATCGTTCTCTGATGTCCGGCTGATTCCTATCCACACAATCAGCCGGACATCAGTATTGGCACCAACGGCACGCCGAGGCAAGACAGTCCATACCGCCGTTCCCATCGGGAATCATTGGCACGTGCCGGTTGTACATACGCCTGTTACACAATATCGAACGCGATTTTACCTGCGGCCGATAGGCTGATGTTGCAATTCAATGGCCGGGCATCGGGCGGGAGCCCCGGCCTCGATTGGTATAGGATATAGCACTGAACGATCGAAGTAGAGGACTTGGCATGGCACAGATGGCACAAGCTGCACAGAAGAAAGAACTCACCCCATTGGAACACTTGGTCAAGGTGCTGCGGCTGGGCGAGCCGTCGCAATATCGCGGTCATACCTATATCAACGGCGAAAGCCTGTATTTCCCCACCGGCCGCGTGTATGGCGGCCAGGTCATCGCACAGTCGCTGATCGCCGCATCCAAAACCGTTGCGCCATCGCGTTTGCCGCATTCGATTCATGGCTACTTCATCACTGCGGGAGACACCCGACAGGATCTGCTCTTCGACGTGGAATCGCTGCGCGACGGGCGCTCATTCTCGGCGCGTAGAGTGAATGTGACGCAATCGCAGGGCGCGATCCTCACTGCTATCGCCAGTTTCCAGGAGCAAGGCCAGTCGGGTGTGGAATTCTCCGACCCCATGCCGCAGGACATTCCCGGGCCTGAAGAGCTCACTAGCGCGAAAGAGCTTATGACGCCTTTTGCCGGGCAGTCGTCCTTCGCCAACTATTACGCTGAAAAATCGCCCTTCGACATTCGCCATGTCACCCAGACCATCATGCTCAAGGCCGACGAGCAAAGCGCCGAACATGACTCCGGCAAGCAGCTGGTCTGGATGAAAATCGATGGAACCGTTGATGTGCCGCAGGTATTTCATCGCGCGATGCTGGCGCTGGGCTGCGATCAGGTGATGATGGAGCCGGTGCTACGCCGCGCAGGCCTAAGCGTGTCGACGCCAGGCATCTCTTACGCGTCTATCGACCATTCGATGTGGTGGTACCGCGATATCGACATCAATAACTGGCACCTCTACGTGCAGGATACGCCCACCGCCGCTCATGGCCGTGGGCTGGGCAACGCCAAGGTCTATACGCAGGACGGTGATTTGGTTGCCGTCATGTCGCAGGAAGCCATGATCCGCGTACCGTCATCGCAGGCGTAAGGAGAAAGCCCAGCGGGCTTTTCGTAGCTGACGTTGAGGTTCCACGCGTGAACGTCAATTCAATACGGCTGAATCGCGATTGATTGCTCTTTCACTCCACCGAGCGATTGGCTGCAGGCTGGGCAAGGCCTCGACTGCGGCTGGCCTCGATAGTCTTGGGATGTTCAGGCCCTTCACTCGGCGGCAATTGACACAGCCATTCGCCTATGATCCCGATGCTCATGTCTGCCAAACCCACCGCCCCAGTGACTACGCACTCGATGATCGCGTGGGAGAAGTACGAGGCCTCTCCATGCGGCAGCATCACGAGGATCTGCCCACCATACCAGCCTGCAAGAGCAGCCCCTGCCAGACCAAGCGCCTTGGCGAGCACGAGCGTGTACACAGCCTTGGTCACATCGAACACACTGGAACGTTTTGCGGGATCAGTGGTAGCGTATTTATGCACTTGCCACGACAAGACAAGCACGACCACTCCAAGAATCGCGAGCAATGCGGCAACGAACCAGGGCGCTCCAATAAGCGGCTCATTCATCCGGTCACTGTAAGCGGCGAGCCCTGCGCCAGCGCCAAGCCCGAGAGCCAACGCCACCAAATAGTACCACCATGGGGTACGTTGCGCTTTCACTGTATACCTCCCAGCTGAGTCCCTGTGAACGGCGGCTCTCCGAACCCTGGTTCTCCAAACCGCATCCCGTCCATTGCCCAGTTCCCCTGCCGCGGCTGCTCCGCTCGCGTATCGCCGATGATCCAGTTGTCGGACAACAGCCCGACCCGCATAGCATCTGGCGCCAATGCCAACAGGAAGGACACCGGTCTGCCGCCGAATTGCGCCTCGGGATCCATGTCCATCCACGGAGCGAGCACCGATGCCCGACTGCCCGCCTCAGGCCATGGCACCACGAAGTCCGGGTCATTGATACTCACGCCTTCCATGTCGACGATAGTTAGCGCTATACCGCCCTCATGCGTGCGCTCGAGCGAATGCAACGTAGCGGCAAGCGACTTCGGCGGCATCGTTGTGCTCAGCTGTACCACTGCGGCCATAGCATCCGGGCCGTCGAGATTGCTGACATGGTATAAGGGCGAAATACCATCGATCTGCGTGCCGGGAACTGCGTCAAGCGATACCACAGCAGATCGGAAGCGACGCTCGGCGTCACGAACCTTGCTCTGCATGGCGACGACAGCGCGTCTGGCGGCCGGCATACCAACCCCAGGAACAGCTTCTCCTGATTCGTCGAACGGGGCTGAAGAAGCAGCGGCAGGAACACGGGCAGCGGCATCAGTGCAGGGGCCATCGCCCAAAGTATCAGCATTGCGCGTTGTCGTGCCCGCAGGGCCCGATATGGCAATGATTGGGACATTGACAAACGTGAGTGCCAGACCGCCGTCCCCCGCAATAGCGGTGCCCGCGTCGTTGCGAGAAGCCGCATCCGCAGGCACGCCAGCGCGTGCCGCAGCTTGCGAATCCTGGTGCATCAGGTGTTCGTCGACACCATGCAACACGACATCGGCATGGACGTGGTCGCGAAACCAGTCGATCCGCTCCTTGTCAAAGGTATCAAACGAGAGACGAACTTCGGCGCGAATACCTATGCTCTGATCGTCTTCGGCATGAGCACTATCATGCCTAGCGGCTTCATTCTGAACGCCGAGGGGCGTGCCGTTATCCGACATGCCCCCCGTGTGCTGCGCTGAGTCGTGTGCCACGACTTCACTCCCCTGGTTTCATGCCGACCGAGCGTTTGAGCGATTCAGGAATCTCCACAGGAGGCATGTCCGAATCCGGCCGATCTGGATCCGAAAGCCACTGCTCGCGCTCGGGAGCCTTTTTGATTGGCGCGAAGACCTGAGCGAGCTCCTTGGAGTCCAGTGTCTCCTTGACCAGCAGCTGGCGCACAAGCTCGTCGAGCACCTGGCGATTTTCGTTGATAATATTCCACGCCTCGGTGTGCGCGGTTTCAACTAGGCTTAGCACCTCATCATCGATAATCTGCGCAGTCTGGTTAGAATATTTGCGCGGTTGCAAACCGTCAAGACCGGAAGCCTGATCGTCCTCGCTCTGCCACTTAATGGCTCCCAGCCTCGTGGAGAAGCCGAATTCGACGACCATCTTGCGCGCGATCTGCGTGGCCTTCTCGATGTCGTTAGATGCACCGGTGGTCGGATCGTGGAAGACCACTTCCTCGGCTGTGCGGCCGCCCATGGCATACGCCATCTGGTCGAGCAACTCGTTACGCGACTGCGAATAACGGTCTTCTGTCGGCATCACGGCCGTATAGCCCAGTGCGCGACCACGCGGCAGGATCGTCACCTTGGTAACCGGATCGGTATGCCGCAGTGCCGCCGCAACCAAGGCATGACCGCCCTCATGGTAAGCGGTGTTGCGCAACTCGTTGAGAGCCATGCCTTTGGATTGGCGCTTGGGTCCAGCCTGCACGCGGTCGATGGCCTCATCGATAGCGCGGTCGTCGATCAACTGTGCACCTGCGCGGGCGCATAGCAGTGCAGCCTCGTTGAGTACGTTGGCCAGATCGGCACCAGTGAAGCCCGGAGTGCGCACGGCGATGGCATGCAGATCGACGCCTGGTACGAAGGGCTTGCCCTTTGCATGCACCTTGAGAATCTCCTCGCGGCCTTCCAGATCTGGCGCCTCCACGCCCACCTGCCGGTCAAAGCGGCCGGGACGCAGCAGAGCAGGGTCAAGCACATCGGGGCGGTTGGTGGCCGCGATGATGATGAGATTCGTATCGTTGTCAAAGCCGTCCATTTCGACAAGCAGCTGGTTCAGCGTCTGTTCGCGCTCATCGTGGCCGCCACTCATGCCTGAGCCGCGTTTGCGGCCGACAGCGTCGATCTCATCGATGAAGATGATGGCCGGAGCGTTCTTCTTCGCCTCATCAAACAAGTCGCGCACACGGGAAGCACCAAGGCCCACGAACATCTCGACGAAGTCCGAGCCCGCCATTGCATAGAACGGCACGCCCGCCTCGCCAGCGATGGCTCTCGCAAGCAGCGTCTTGCCAGTTCCGGGAGGGCCATAGAGCAGCACGCCGCGCGGGATGCGTGCCCCCAACGCCTTGTATTTCGACGGGTCTTTGAGGAAGTCCTTGATCTCCTGCACTTCCTCGACGGCCGACTCCTCGCCGGCCACATCGGCGAATTTCGTCGTTGGGGTCTGGCCTTCGAGCAGCTTGCCGTTGTTCTTGCGCCCGCCGATCCCGAACATGCCACCTGAACCGCCCATCATGCGGCCCATCACGAACCACAGCAGCAAGATGAGGATCAGAAATGGCAGCACCGAAGTGATCATGTAACTCCAGATGCTCGTTTCCTGCATGCTGGTGGTCCATCCCTTGGCCGGGTCGGCCTTATGCACCATCTGCACGATCTGCGCATCTTGGGAAGCCGTGTAGTAGAACTGGACATCCTTGCCGTAGTTCTTCTCGCGGTTCGTATTGGGGTCGGTGACAGTGAAATCGCGGCTCAATGTGAGCTTGACCATCTGCCGGTTGTCAACGATATTCGCATAGGTGACGGTATCTCCACGAAGCAGATTCAGGCCATATTTCGTATCGATGGTCTGCGTGCCTTGGCCGGAGAACATCTGGAACGCAGTCAGCGTCAGCAGTACAAGCACTGCAATCCACACCCACGGCGACTGCCAGAACGGCCGTTTGCCATTGGGGTTCTGGTTCCCGTCATGCTGCGAAAAAGGATTGGTGAACGGATTTCCGCCGTTGTTCCGGTTTCCGTTGCCGCTATCGCCACCGGGGGGCAGCTGTGGTCCTTGAGGGAAACTCATGCCTGTTCTCCTTGATATACTTCCGACTTCAGCACCGCGATCGAATCGAGGTTGCGGAAGCGTTCATCATAATCCAGCCCGAATCCGACCACGAATTCGTCCGGGATCTCGTAACCCCGGTATTTCACGTCGACCTGCACCTCGCGGCGCGACGGCTTTTCTAGCAATGCGAAAATTTCCACCGAAGCCGCTCCTCGACGTTTGAGCTCATCGACAAGCCATGCAAGGGTATGACCCGAATCAACGATATCCTCAACGATGAGAATGTGCCGCCCGCGAACATCACTCGACAGATCCTGCCTGACGGTGACCGTGCCCTGGCTAGTTGTGCCTGAGCCGTAGCTCGATAGGCTCATGAAATCAAGCTGGGCGGGAATGCTCAATGCCTGCGAAAAAGCGGCTATCGTGTTGATGGCGCCTTTGAGCACGGCAATAAGCAGTGGGTTCTTGCCTTGGTAATCACGGCTCACCTGCCAGGCAACTTCGGTGATCTTTGCCTCGATTTGGGCTTTGCTGACCAGTTCGTGGTCGATTTCATCTGCGATATCAGCGATTTGCATGCCCACCATCTTGGCACAGGCGAATGACGTGTTTCTGGCGAGTCGCTGTATATCCGCTGGGAAGCGAGATCGGACCCTGCCCATGCCAATCCGAGATAAGCCGGTCGATCGCCTCGACATGTCGTGACGTAGCCGTGATTCTCAGCGAGGAAAGAGCATGCGCGATGACCCGGCGGCGCATAGCGACGTGTTCATTCGCCAACATTGCAACAGCCAGTTTCAATGTCCGGGACTCTGCGTGTTCATCGTCTTTCCCGACAGCCAAAGCCGTGAGCTTGGCCGCCTGGGTGTCCAGGTAGCTCTTGTCATCCCGGGCTAGTTGCGCCATGGAGGCGAGGTGCTCGATGATATCGGCGCCGGTAAAGCGTTCGAGGTACGGGATCAGGTCGTGCCGGACGCGCGATCGCAAAGGGAAATCGCCTGGCAGCACGGGACTGGCATTGCTCTGCTCGCTCTTGCTGTCGCCACCGATGCCAGCGTTGGCATCATCGGTTTTCCGGTTGTCGTCACCGCTGTCTTCACCGCTGTCGTCATCGCTCGCATTGCCGATGCCGTCGTCGTCTCGATCCACATCGTCGCCATTGGTCGGGTCGTCCCACCATTGCAGGCCTAGATCCCTACAAATGCCAGTAGTCTGCGCACGCGTAATGCCCAACAACGGGCGGGCGAATTGCATGCCTTGCAGCACAAAGGATCGCGGCATCCCAGCCAACGCGTCTAACCCTCCCGAGCGCAGCAGTCCAATCACCACGGTTTCCGCCTGATCGCTTTTTGTATGTGCGAGCAGTACTGCCGCGGCACCAAGCCGACGAGCCGCCGCAGCCAACGCCGTATAGCGCGCGAAACGCGCCGCTGCCTCAAGCCCCTGCCCTTGCTCCTCGACATGCACGGCTTCGATTCTCACCGGAGCCAGACCCAACGCCGCGCACCTGTCCGCAGCCTGCCGCGCGATCAGCGCCGAACCCTGCTGCAGACCATGATCGACAACTATCGCACCGCACCGCAGTCCCAGAGAACCGCAGACGGTATGACTCAGCGCTGCCAGAGCCAGCGAGTCACGTCCACCCGAACACGCCACGAGCACCAGCGGCGCATCCGCCGAAGGTTCGTGTTCGCCATGCTGTGAGAACCGTGCGCTTTGACGCCGAATGCCGAGCCGCTCCAAGGCGAGACGCACATCCCCAGTCGCTGTTTTCAATCGTTGCGTATAGACCATGTAAGTCCGATCATGTCACAGTTCTTCATATCGCAATTTTTCATGCTGCGATTTCATCATGCCGCAGTTTCATCATGTCACAGCCCGACCATGGCGCTCATGGCCTTATTTATCGCGAGTTTCGCAGCGTCGGCATCATCCGTGCCGTTGACAATGATGGCGAATGCAAGCGTGCCGTCGTTGGAACGCGACACGTTGCCCGCCATGGCGGTCACGCCGCTGAGCGAACCTGTTTTGACGCGCAGCATGCCGGTCGCACCCGGATCGCTTAGACGGTCGGTGGCAGTGCCGACCAAGCCGGGCATAGACAGCCCTTCACCCGCCTCAGCTCCGGCACCAACGTTCAGATTGCGCGCCTGCACCTGCGCCAACGTCGCCGCGTTGATACTCGATCCGGGCGAGAGTCCCGAGCAGTCGGCCATCGTCACCGCCGACAGGTTGATGCCCAGCCGCCCGAGCTCGCGCCGCACCGCCGCCACCGCACCGGCAGGCGAATTGTGAGTGATGGCAACGGAGCTGTTCGAATGACCAGTGTTCGAGTCATCATGCAAGGCAAGCAACCTGCCGAACTCCTCAGCCAGCGTGTTATCGGAATGCCGCAGCGCGAACCCTAGCACTTCGCCGAGCGTGGCGGAAGCCACCGAAGCCAGCGGGGATATGCCAGCTGGGGCAGCGCCGGGGCGTACTTCACCTTCAAGTGTGATGCCACGGGCCTTAAGAAGCGTGGCGAATACGCCGGCGGTGTCCGAGGCAGTAGTAGTGGACAATGGCGGATAGCTGTCATAGCTGTCAGGATCCTTTGGCCGCCGGCCGTCAGGCCACATCCGCCCGCCGTCGATAGCCATGGCGGATGTCGGCGTGAAATACCGGCCATCCGGGTTATTCTGGGCGATATCAAGCGGCTGCTGCGAGGCTCCGAACAGCGTATTGTCATATGCCAGACGAATTGAGCTGATGTTCCGCTGGCGCAGGGCGTGCACGGTTTCATCGGCAAGTGTGCTCAGCCCTGCGCGGCCATTGACATGCACCGGGTCGCTCGCTCCCCTGCCCAGCAGCATGTCGCCGCCGCCCTTGAGTGTCAAGGTCGAAGCACCAGCCGAACTCTGGTCAAGCATAGTGGAAGTCGTGAAGGTAGAGCCCATATCCAGCACAGCTGCAGCCGCGAGCGCCGTCAGCGTCTTCAAGGTCGAGGCCGGTTCCCTAGGCGTATCGGCGGCATGGCCCGCGACAATCGAACCGTCATCGTCCGCAATAGCGAACGAATACTGCGCACCTACGCCTTCTGCCGCGCCGAATCGGCTGATCAGCGCATTGGCTTTCGCCGCATCGATTGGCACATTGCGTTTGGCCGTTCCTGCAACCGTGGCGGCAGGCCGCGCTTCAGGCGCAGCGGCCGCGGTCACGCCTCTGACGGTCAGGAAACCCGGCACAGCATCGGCGATATCTGCCACGACATAACCCGCAGTCAACAGCACGGTGACGAGAGACGCGGCCGCGACGGTGATTGCACGGCGACGACGCCCCTTCGCTGTCAGGGCAATTGGCACGGACGAAGTCGTTGCAGACGCCGCCGGCAAGGTCGAATTGGGCGTATCTGCACCGGAAGCCATCGATGCGCAGTTAGCCGATTGAGACGCGGCGAGCCTTGTGCCTTCGCCCGGCCCATTCTTCTCCACTTGCGTCTGCCTCCTTGCGCCGTTCCGGCGCATACATATTCATGCCAACCGTCGATCTTGCCCCGAGCTGAACGCCACGAACGGGGCGCGACGCCGACCAGTGTAATCCCCTACTTCTGCAGCGAGGCGAAAAAATCGAGCGTCGCGACGATTTTGAGCAGCCGCGCATCCATGATCTTGCCACCCAACCACACGCCGAGCTCGAGCATGAGCACACCGTTGACGAGTCCTACCGGGCCGATGATCCACAATACATTCCAATTGTCGCTCGCAACGAGAATCGCCGTGCACACGATGGTCGGCAGGGCGAAGAGCGCAGTGCCCAGCATGGTTGCAAATGGCATGAGACTCTGGGACAAGGCGCGGCCCTGAGGCGACGAGAAAGGCTTATCGAGCGAAGCAACCGGGTATATGAGCACGCAGGAGAGCATCTCAGCCAGCCCCAGGCCGCCGAGCGCCAGCGCGAACGATCCTCCTAGGAAGGCGCCAGCCATAGCCCAGCCTTGCGTCGTACGCCAGTCGCCGGTGAACAGCATGATCGCCAGCCCGAGGATTGCAAGGTACCCCACGATGATCACAGCGTAGACGCGTACGCGCCCACGCCGGTCGTCGATCCCACGCACGCCGATGGCGGCCTGCATGGCGAACCCGCGCCCGTCATACGCCAGCCCGTTGCTTTCGCTAAGGTTCAGGAATAGCCCGCCCCAAAGAAGAGCCTGCCAGGTCACTGCTGAAATGCCGTGGGCCTGTAGCGCAAAGATAACCACGAAGAACACCGGCATGAGCAGCATCAACGCCTGTCTGGGATCGCGTCTGAGGTTCGTGAGCAGCCGCGCAGACACGGCTCCTGACACAGAGTCGGGCATCCATGCGAAGGCTCCGACACCTTTGGCCTTTACGGAGACCAGACCCGACTCCGAGGTCAGCCGATCTCGACGCAGGCACCATGTACACCCCATGAAGCACCCCACACAGGTGAGCACCAAGACGGCGATCCGGCCCAAGAGAGCGGCCCAGTGGCCGGCATACGTATCAAACGGCAGCTGGAACGCAGCGCCGAGCGGCGTCCAGCCAAGAAGGGATGCTGCAGAGCCAAAAGACTCGGGGCTAAACGTGCGCGAATCCGAGGAATTGAAGATGATATTGGGCAGTTGGAACACAGTGATGAATCCGAGCATCGCCACGATGTAGAACACGCTTTTGCCACGCTTGGACCGCACGAGCGTCGTAGACAGGGCAATCACCAGCTTGGACAGGCTCATCATCGTCACCACGGCCAGCAGAGCCGCAACGATCTGCGTAAGAACCATGATCGGGCCGGCCCAACGGTAGGCCAGCGACCACAGCAGCAGCGACACCGCGCCCACGATTGCAGGGATGCCCGTCAAACCTGATATCAACAGCCCAGCCTGCAGCGTGCGGTCTTTGATGCCGTAGAGCGCGAAACGCTGAGGCCCGAGCGATGAGCCCTCTCCGATGAGCATGAGCTGGATAAAGATCACGAAAATAGTGACGCTCGCCCCCAAGAGAACAACAACTGGCTGCATAATGCCCGTGAACCATGAATCCGATAGTTGCGAAGCGGCGAATCGCGGCGCGCCCAACATCCACGCCGCAATGGTGACTCCGATGATCACACCAAGACCGAGTACGGCCGATATGACCATAGCGACGGTCTGCCATGCGGATTTGCGCAGCGTCGCCAAGGTCAGTGACCAACGCAGTGCGACAATCGTTGCTACCGTTCCCATTGCGAACCACCGTCCTTTGGCTGCATGCGCGACTGAAATGATGCTTGATCAACCGGCTGCGACGAATCGATCGGCTGCTGCTGTGCCTGGGTACTGGACGGATCTCCGCCGTTAAGCCAAGCCAAGTGCGCCGCGCTGTGCCGACCGCCGACCAGCTGCAGGAAACGATCCTCCAGATCCTCTCCTGCCGCCACCTCCTCGACAGTGCCGGCCGCGCAGACCTGGCCTTGGTTGACGACAGCGACATGCGTGCACATGCGCTCGACCAGCGCCATCACATGCGAGGAAATGATGACCGTACCGCCCGTCTGCGCGTATTCGACGAGTATGTCTTTAAGATTCGCGCTGGAAACAGGATCAACGGATTCGAAGGGCTCATCCAGCACAAGGATGCGCGGGCTGTGGATCATCGCCGAGGCCAGGCATATCTTCTTGGTCATGCCGGCTGAATAGTCGGAGACGATTGTGTTCGCCGCGTCCGCGAGATCGAAGGCCGTGAGCAGATCACCGGAACGCTGGGTTACCTCGGCCCGTGCCATGCCGCGCAGCATACCTGCGTACATCAGCAGCTGCATGCCGGTAAGTCGGTCGAAGATCTGATCTGGCTGCGGCATCACGCCGATGATCCGCTTGGCACGGTTCACATCGCTCCATACGTCGGATCCTAGAATCATGGCATTGCCTGCATCTGGCACGAGCAAACCGGTAAGCATATTGAGCGTCGTAGTCTTGCCTGCGCCGTTGGGACCCACCAGCCCATAAAAGGAGCCGACCGGGATGTCCAGCGCTAAGCCATTGACGGCTATCTTGTTGCCGAAGCGCTTGAACAGGCCCCTGATCGACACGGCTGCGTTCGGGTCCGGCGGATATGGGCTGAACGCCGGGTACGGCGACACTGCGGAAAAACCTTGATTGTCAGGGCCGTTGACCGGCATATCGGATGGCGTATCTTGTGTGAATGATGCGTTCACGGTCATCGTTGGCGTTCCCCGTCCAGTCGAAAATCGACAGATCGTTGCTGTCCGTCTCCACTAACCATAGCAGCAGCATCCGTCGCCTCCCGGATTCAATGAACCCGGCATATCGATATCGCAATCATATCCTTTCGGCGTTCTCAGCTGCGCCGTTCCTGTGCAGGCTCAGGCTCACCGCGATGCTGGATCGGCTTCCACTCGGCCTTTGAGAACATGGCCTGGAACGAGATTGGCACGTAGCTGAACATGTAGATCGGAAAACTGAGCACATAAGCAAACAGTTCCTTGTTCGAAGCGCCGATGTGATCGCGCTCGACTAGGATTGTGAGCCCGGCAAGAACCATCATGCCCAGCGCGCCAAGCACTGCGCCGCTCAACCAAGCCGAAAGCGCGCCTAGCTGGCTCGTCCACGTCACGAAGCCGAAGGCAGCGAACAGGCAACCAAGCAGCAAGCGGGCAACGGTGAGCACGGTGAAAGGGCAGACCAGCAGTGTGAAATCGACGGCGGAAAAATCCCGCTCCCGCACCGCACGCTGGACAAGCGCCGGGCCGTAATAGCGGAAGACCTGCAGAAAACCCTTGCTCCAGCGCAGCCGCTGCCGCCAGCTTTGGCCGAAATCAACGGGCTGCTCATCGTAGAGGATCGCTGTGCCACAGTAGCCGATGCGGTCGCCGTGAAGCACTGAATCCATGGTGAATTCCAGATCCTCAGTGAGCAAATGGAACTTCCAGCCTTTGTTGCGCTGCATGATCTCGCGCGAGAACATGAATCCAGTGCCGCCCACGTGGCAGCTGGAGCCGAAGACCATGCGCGAATTGTTGAGAAAGCGCGATTCACGGATGAACCACAGGGCCGAGCCGGAAGAGACCCAATTGTCAGAAAGGTTAACCGAGTTACGGTAGCTTGTCAGTATACGGAAGCCCGCATGGAAGGCCTTGTTCATTTCCTCGATGTAGTGTTTGTCGAGCTGATTGTCAGCGTCGAACACGAAGTAGGCATCATAGCGATCGGCGGCGCCTGAATCGATCATGTGGTCAAGCAAATAGGTCAGCGCATAGCCCTTGCCGATCAGTTTGCCGTTGAAACGCTCGACGACATTGCAGCCCTTGGCGCGCACGACCGATGCCGTATCATCACTGCAATTATCGGCCACAAGCCAGATATCAATGAGAGCGGCGGGATAAGTCTGAGCCCGGATAGAATCGATGAGGTTGCCGATGACATTCTCCTCGTTACGCGCGGAGATCAAGACTGCGTAGCGTTTATCCATCGGAGCTGCAGGGAAGCGGATCTGCTTGGAGAACAGGCCCGCGAGAATGCACACGACCTGGTAGATTAGGCTGACGCCTCCAAGCACCACCATCAAGACATCAAGCATGGCGAGCAGAACCATCAGTGCCACCTGCTTCGAGGATTGTCGTTGGCATCGCCATTGCCGGAACCGCGATCATTGTCTGCTTTTGCCGCTCCCGGCGCATACGAGACAGGCCCATCGCCATCGGCAGAATCGATTCTGCCATTGGCTGCATCGGCGACGGCGCCTTCACCGATTCGCCCGTCCTGGCCAGCCGGGCTCACCCCCTCGCCATCGTTACCTCCGGTTCCTCGCAACGCGACACTCTGCGGTTTGATGCCCAGCACGCCCTTGGGAATGGCGACAGTCGCCGGATCTTGTGCGCTCGTCGCATCTCCATAATTAGGTAGGCTATACAGCTCGTCCTGCAGCCTCTTGATTTCGTCGTTCATCGGCACGCGCGCGCTGCTCCCCTGGGCGGCCCGGGGCATACGATTGCTTACCGGGCGAATGACATGCTCATTGAAGGCCTCGGCGCCTTCAACGACCTTGGACTTCTTCACCGGTTGCGGGTCTGACATCAATGGGGAATCAACCAGTTGGTAGCGTTTCGTGTAGACCTTGAAAATAGCTTGCACGCTCGCGGTGATCGGCAGCGCGAGGAACGCGCCCAATGCGCCGAATATTGCGCCGAGCACCAGTACCGACAGAAAGGCGATGGCAGGGTTGAGATCCATCGTGCGTTGGGAGACCTTGGGCGAGAGCAGCAGGTTCTCGATCTGCTGGTAAATGACGATGAATACAATCACACCCGCTGCATACAGAATGCCGTTCGAACTCCACGCGAAGATGACCGGCAACGCGCCGCCGATATAGGTGCCCACGGTCGGTACGAACTGCGAGACGATACCGCAGAACAGCGCGAGCGGCAACCAATAGGGCACTTGGATGACCGCGAGGAAAATCGCTGTAGCCGTGGCGTTGAACGCCGCTAGGATCGTGCGCGAGAACAGGAAGCCAGAGATCTGATCTTGCACCACAGTCCAGCCGAGCAGAAAGCGCCGCTGCGCCACCGGTGCCATCCACTGGCACAGACTGCGGCGCATCTTGGGGCCTGAGGCAGACACATAGAACGTCACCATGAGGATAGTAAGCGCATTGAGCAGGAAGCTAAAGAAGCCCACAGCAGTGGTGAGGGCCTGCCCAGCGAAATCCGTGACCCATGACGTTTGCACGTTCTTGAGTATCTCGTTGCCCAGACTCTCCATTTCCGGCAGCTTGAATGACGTGTTGTCGGAAACGAGCTTGCCGATCTGGTCATACAAACCGGGCAGGCCTTTGACCATGGAAATGACCTGTTGAACGAACATATTGCCGAACAACCCCAGCAGGGCCATCACAATCGCCATCAAACCAATCAAGCTCGTACCCGCTGCAGCCCCGCGCCTCCATCCGTGCGCAACCAAGCGCATCACCAGCGGTTCGATGGCCAACGCAATGAACAGCGAGACGACGATGTCGAATACAACGAATTCGACCTTGCCCCACGACTGCCACACGAATATTGACAGGAAAACCGCTATGGCCGCGTACAGCAGCGCCCTGCCCCACCAGTCCGGTGGGCGGCGCGAGTCGCCCTTGGCGGGAAACACAGAAGCGAAATCGATCTTCTGATCGTCTTTGGCAGTCATGCCTCACATTCTACAAGGAAACGCGATATGGCTTACGGCGGTTGACACCGGATATGTCCAGCCCAAGGCAGACACGGCCGCCGCCCTGTGGCGCACGGTGTGAGCCCGGCTGTAGGCAAGGGCATCTATTGTTAGTGCACATGCTGAGTGTTTCGATCGTCATACCCGCATGGAATGAGCAGGATCGCATTGCCGACTGCCTGACCAACGCCACCCGCCAAAGCGTCGCCCCGCACGAAGTCATCGTTGTCGACAACCGTTCGAGCGACGACACCTGCCACATCGTCGAACGATTCATGGATCGCAATCCTGGATCGCCGGTGCGCCTGCTGCACCAGGAAGTCGAGCAGGGTCTGATCCCGACACGCAACTATGGTTTCAACCATGCCACCGGCGATGTGCTGGGGCGCGTAGATGCCGACTGTATGCTCAAGCCCGATTGGGTAGAGGTTGTCGCACGGCTCTTCACCAACGACTCGACGGCAATGGGCGCCACGGGCCCAGTAGCCTATTACGACATGCCCGCTAAGCACATGGCCTTCCGGGGAGATGACCGCGTCCGCCGCAACACGTACCGCGCAGACGGCGGGCAGGTGTTGCTCTTCGGATCCAATATGGCAGTTCGCGCAAGCGCCTGGAGGGTCATCGCAGGGCAGGTGTGCCGCGACCGTGACGACGTAATGCACGAGGACATCGACCTTTCGCTGCACCTGTTCGACAACGACATGAAAACCGTCTATCTGCGCAATATGATCTGCGCTATCTCTGCACGGCGCATGGATACCTCGCTCGCATCATTCCTCAATTACATGAGACGGTTCAGAAATACTTTTGATGCCCACCCCGATCATTGGCGGCGGCACAAGACTGAGCGCGCGCTGATCTCCCTGTACCCCGGTCTTCGTCTGCTCTACCCCGTGTACCAGAAATATCTTGACGTGCTGGATGTGAACCCGGCCGAGCGCATCTGGCTGGGCGAGCAGATCGAACTGGCCGAGCGCGAAGGCGAGCGCGAAGATCTCAACGGCGGGCAACGCACAAGGGAAAAAGCGGACTCAGCGTATTCGTCAAACGCACCCCTATGACCGTCAACGCCCTTGTTTTGGTGCGCATAGGCCTTGGCTGGACACGCAGGGGTGATACATATCGTATTTCAGTCAATCAGACTCGATATCATTGATGCCGACCCATATCACTGACGAAAGGGCTGTTATGGCAGCAAAAGTAGCATTCGTAACCGGCGGTGCCCAAGGCATCGGCGAGGCAATCTCCAAGCGTCTGGCGAAAGACGGCTTCGCCGTCGCCGTCGCCGACCTCAACATCGACAAGGCGGGCGAAGTTGCCCAGTCCATCAACGACGAGGGCGGCAAGGCAATCGCGGTCAAGCTCGACGTCTCTGACCGCGACGCCTTCTCGGCAGCCGTGGACGAGGTCGCCGAGAAACTTGGCAGCTTCGACGTGATTGTCAATAACGCCGGGCTCGGCCCCACCACCCCGATCGAGGACATCACCCCCGAGCTGTTCGACAAAGTCATGCACATCAACGTGGCCGGAACCATGTGGGGTGTGCAGGCAGCGGTGCGCAAGTTCCGCGAGCTGGGGAAGAAGGGCAAGATCATCAACGCCTCTAGCCAGGCTGGTGTGGTCGGCAACCCGAACCTCATGCTGTACTCCTCCACCAAGTTCGCCATCCGCGGCATCACGCAGGTCGCCGCCCGCGACTTGGCCGCCGAAGGCATCACCGCGAACGCATATGCCCCCGGCATCGTGAAGACCCCGATGATGCTCGACATCGCGCACCAGGTCGGCAAGAATGCCGGCAAGGATGACGAGTGGGGCATGAGCACCTTCTCCAAGGACATCGCGCTTGGTCGCCTGTCCGAGCCCGAGGATGTCGCCGCAGCCGTGGCGTTCCTCGCCGGACCCGACTCCAACTACATCACCGGCCAGACGATCATCGTCGACGGCGGCATGCAGTTCCACTGAGTTCGGATTTGAGTTTGGATTTATGCGTTAACGAATAAATCCAAAAGCCCGGTTCGCAGTTCACGCAGTATGGTATTCGTGAACCCGCGAACCGGGCTTCACTATCTCGCGTATATGATGCCACCTGTGAGAATAAAGACCTGTGAGTGTTATTGTATCGAGTCTGCATCGCGCAATTACCTGGAGCTTCCGGCGATGCCCCTCGTATTGGACCGCTGAGTTCCACACTCCGCCGCCCGTTCGCGTTGCGCTGTAATACGGTTGCGCGTGCCTGCGATATGCCATGCTGGAAAGTGTGAATCACCGAGTCATGGGCAGCACTCAGGCAGTATCGGCTCGTCATGGACTCCACCATACGCGGCAAAGCGACACATTGTTTCGGGTACCCAACCGCATAACAGACAATCACGTTTACGACGAGTCGAGAGAAGAACGTACATGGCGAACACCCAAGGAGGCGAACGATGATGGCATTCTTGCGACGTGGGACGCCGCTTGACGCTGAGCAGGCGAAGCTTGATCGCGCGCAAGCACGGTTCCTTGCCAAACGCCGGCAGTCGAAGGAATCGCGATTGAACCAGTTTCTGGATGGCAAGGTGCCGCCCAGATTGCGCAGCACCTTGACCAAAGCCTTCGCCAAGGCGTTCGATCTGATATTCTCCAAGGCCACGCCAGTCATCGACAAAACCTACAATGCCGACAAGGCACGGCACGAGTACCGGGTCAACAGCCTCACAGCCGGTGGCCATCCCAGCAGCCGCAACCTCAGGCAATTTTCCAGTCAGGCCAATGGCTCGGCCCGGGCCAATACCGCCATCTCAACAGCAGCCGGCGTGAGCCTCGGCGTGCTCGGCATCGGCATCCCTGATATCGCACTGCTTGTGGGCACGATGCTGCGCAGCATCCATCAGATCGCCCTGCACTACGGCTACGAGCACGACAATGATGCGGAGCGATATTTCATTCTTCTGCTCATCGAAGGCTCGGCCGCTCACGGCGAGCATCTCGACATGATCGACGCTGATGCCAATGCCTTCATTCATCATCACGCGCTGCCGAAAGCATACGACGCCTCAAAGCAGATACACGCCACGGCCTCAGCGCTGTCGGACGAAATGCTCTATATGAAATTCTTGCAAGGCATCCCCGTCGTCGGCGCGGTGGGCGGCGCATTCGACGCCGTGTATATGCATAACCTGACTGCGTATGCCAGGCTGAAATACCGCAGGAGGTTCCTGGCAGATCGGCAGACGTCATGAACGCAGCGAACACGCATGCATTCCACCAATTCCAGGGCAATTGAACAAGGAGAGACGCATCATGGAGGTCACGACCACAACGCACGGCATGGCCGGCGAAACCGCTTCAACTTGCCCGAGCAGCACGCAGCCCGCGCTCATGGCCCATTCGACAATAAAATCTGGCTCCACTACCAAGGCCAACGTGCTGGTAATCGGGAATTCCGGGGTGGGCAAATCCACGCTGATCAATGCGGTGCTCGGCGAAGAGACAGCGCTGGCCGGGTTCGGTACACAAGGTACGACGCGGCAGCTGCGGGTCTATGAGAATGCAACGTTGCGTTTCCGGCTCATCGACACGGCTGGGTTCGAACCGTCGTTCCTCAAACGCCACGCTGCGATCCATGCAGTCAAAAGCTGGTCTAGAAACAGCGCCAAAGCTGGCAATACAGCAGATGCACGAATCAATGCGATCTGGTTCTGCATCGACGGAACGTCGAGCAAGCTCTTCCCTAGCACCATCCGCAGCCTGTCGCAGGCGACGTCGATGTGGCCTTCGGTGCCGGTCATTGCGGTGATCACGAAATCGTATTCAGTTCCCGACCGTCGGCGCAATATTGAGCTGGTCACCAATGCCTTCTCGTCGCAGTCTCATCGTACGAATCTGCGCAAGATTCTCCCGGTCGTCGCGCAAACCTACATGCTCAACGAAGACGCCTACGCCGCGCCAGAAGGCATCGAGGAGCTGATCGATGCGACGAACGATATGCTTCCGGATGGCTGCAGGGCCGCCGAAAAGGACATTGCACGATTCAAACTCAACCGCAGGCGCGTGCTCTCCCAAAGCGTCGTGGCGGCCGCCACGACAAGCGGCGCGTTGGTAGGCGCCGTGCCGATCCCCTTCCCCGACGCCGCGATTCTCGGCCCGGTTGAAATTGCGCAGATCAATGCCCTCGCGCGGATATACGGGATCGCTAAGAACGAAGCCTCGCGCAAATTCTTCGATTCGATTGTGCAAGTCGGCACAGTATCGTTGGCGGCCCAGGGCGCGATCAGCGCACTCAAAGCCATTCCCGGCGTTAATCTCGGCGCTGCGGCGCTCAATGCCGTCATCGCCGGCAGCATCGTCGCCGCGCTCGGCGAAGGTACCATTGTCGCCTTCGAACAGGTTTCGCTGGGCAACAAAACCGTTGCCGACACCGAGTGGGTTCGCGGGCTTATGCAATCCCGCCTCTCCGCGGAGTTTATAGCCACAGCCAAAGCCGCCCTGGCAAAATCAGGCGACGGCATGAGCGCCAGAAAAATCGCGCAGCTTGTGCTCGGGGCGGTTATTGCAGAAAAAGGTGGGAAGAAGTAAGAAGGGCGATCGGCCTCTTGGTTTCACCGCCACCACACGAGCTCTTCTGCTGGCAGGCGGACTGATTCGTGGCCTTCGGTGGC
>JALCCT010000003.1 GCA_022640915.1 Bifidobacterium sp.
TTCAAGGATCTTGCCCGCAAAGGCTACACGGTGCGCGCCGTCGAGGTGCCGCCGGAGCAGCGGGCGGCCTCGCTGGCAGACGGCACGATTGACGCCGCGTTCTTCCGCGGGCGCGTTCGGGATATGACGTTGCGCAGCGGGCGCGTCTGGGAGGACCGGCTCATCGCCGCCATGCCCGAGCACCATCCGCTGGCCGGCAAGGACTCGGTGTCGATTCAAGAATTGGCCGGGTCACCCGTGGCGTTGGCTCCCTACGACGTCAACCCGGCTCTTCACGACGTGCTGAACGAGGCATACTCGGCTCAAGGACTGAGGCTGACCGTGGGCATGCCGTTCACCAGCGTCGAGGCCACATTCGCCGTCATGGCCGCCAATTCGACGCCGATGTGGACGCCGATCTACGAGACCTACGAGGCCGAGCACCAATATGAAGGCATTCGAGTCGTCAGAATCGAACCTGCAATTACGATCCCCACCTTCCTCGTCGCCGCGCCCACCATGCAAAACCACTGGTACAGCGACCTGATAAGCACCTGCGAGACAGTCGCGATGTCGTGCGCCGAGCCGATTGGCGTGTGAACCGAGCTGTGTGTATGCGCTGGGGGTGTTGAACCAGAGTTTTGTAAGGCCGCAGACAGTCTGCGCGAACGTGCGCAACCCGGCATGGCGCTGCGGCCAGGGGGTGCGGTACAGTAGAATGTCGCGGGCGATTAGCTCAGTTGGCTAGAGCGCCACCTTTACACGGTGGATGTCGGGGGTTCGAGTCCCTCATCGCCCACAGCTCAGAGATATGTTTCTGAGCTTCACTGGGGCATTTCTGTTTTGCGATTTTCATGGCGGGGCATGAGCTCATCTTGTTGTGTGGGGGTGTATCGCCCTTAGCTGTAATGTGTTTTACATTCTGCTGAGACCTATCTCCGCTATCTGTAGCGTTGTTGTGACGATACCTCGACTAGGTATGGCCCAAAACCGCCGATTATGGCCGACGATAGCTGCGATGCGACGGAATCAACACTACAGATAGCCAAGATATACCTCCACATGTCGTCAGATGCACTACAGATAAGGGCGATACAAGGTGGAAGGGGTGAATTTGCCTCGGCTGAGCGGCGAATACCATGCGGGCAGCCGACGGCAACGGGCAGCGCGTGGCTTTTCGGCTGTTACCATGGGGCTATGGATTCCATAGCGGTCGAGGGCCTGGCGAATGTGCGCGACCTGGGAGGAATGAAACGCAGCGACGGCACCGCCACGCCCGGTGGCGTGTTCATCCGGTCCGAGAAATTGGACGATGTCACTGAGACGGGCTGGCAGCAGCTGCGTGATTTAGGCGTTCGCACGGTGATAGACCTGAGGCACCCTGAAGAGCGCGCGGGTGGCATTCCAATGGGGTTCTCCCATGTTCTGATAGATCTCGATGGTGATGATCGTACGTTCTGGGATATCTATGAAACCGATGACCGCTGTTGCACGCCGCTATATTACGCTCCCCATCTCGGCGCACATCCCGAATTGATGGGCGCGGTGCTCAAGACGATTGCGCAAGCCCGTAGTGGCGCGGTGCTGTTTCATTGCGCCTCGGGCTGGGACCGGACGGGTTTTGTTTCCGCGGTGCTGCTCAAAGCGATCGGCGTAACGACCGAGGCTGCAGTCGATGATTATATGCGGTCGTACTTCAATGATGAGGCGATGATGCTCCTGCATAACAGACGTTCGGATGTCGAGGAAAGGCTTGCGGTGCTGAGACGGTACGGCCACACGCCTCGATCGGCGTTTGCCCAAGCATATGAGTCCATCGATATCGGACGATTCCTTGATGCCGCGAAGGCCTCCACAGCAACGGGGAAGGCGCTTGGGACATGGAGAGGCGCGTTGGAAGCCTGATTTCGCGGCGACGTGCGCGGTTCAATACTATACGGCGGTTTTCGCGATCCTTATGCTGTCATCGTGGTACCTGTTGTATCTGTTTTCTCCTCAAACAGGGGCCAATACCAGCGCGTCCCAATAATCGCGTAGTGTTAGGCTGTTGAATACTTATCCGTAGGAGGTCAATAGCCGATGGCTCAAGAACCTGAAACCGAGCGGGACTCGTCCGGCATCGCGCATGCCGGCAAACGCAAATGGGGTTACAACGCCGCTCAGGTGGATGCCTTTCTGGAGCGCGCGCACTCGCTGTATGAGGGCGAATACGACAGCAAGGGTGTGCAGCTGACCCAGCAGGACATTCAGAATGTCTCCTTCGACATGAGCAAAGGCGGATACCTGTATGCACAGGTCGACGCGGCTCTGGATCGACTCGAGCGTGCGGTGGTCGATAAGCAGACTGCGTGGGAGATCAACCAGCACGGTCGGGTGACATGGAAGGCACGCACCGAAAATTTGTATCGGCAGATCGAGCGTCACGTGCAGCGCGATGAGCGCGACCGCTTCAACGACGGGAAGTCCAAGAACCCGTCATACGACCGCAAACAGGTTGATCGGCTGGCCGACCAGATCGTCGATAAGGCCGCTGCAATGCTGCAGATCGAAGGCATGGATGGACAGGATGCCGAAAAGCTTAAATCGATCGATTCCAAAACCGTTGCGCATACGGTGTTTACCCAGCGCAAAGGGCGTCGCGGCTACGACGAGCGGCAAGTTGATTACTTCCTGAGTGCCTGCGGGCAGCTACTGAGTCGCTTGGAGTCTTACGCACGTGTTTCGCAGTATCTCGCTGAGCATGATGTGCAAGCCCTGGATTCCTTGCCTCATGCGGTAGCGGTACAGCCTGCAGCTCAGGCAGACGCTCAGCCAAGCCAGACGCCTGCCGCTTCGGTCAGGCCGTTGTTTGCTGACGCGAAGCCGGGCGCTGACGCGCCATCGTTTGCTCCCAGTACGCACGGTGCTGGCGAAGACACGGAGTCTTTCGACGCCTTGCATAAGGCCGAGCAGGCCATTTTTGCTGCCCCGGCCTCGGGGCTCGCCGCGTCCGTGAGCATCCCATCAGCAGTGCCAGCAGCGAGCGGCGGCGATGGGGGGCATGCCGACCAGGGCATGAGTGGGTCTGCCGGGTGGAAGGAGTCTGTGGCTCCATCCGATCGCAACGTCGACGTTGCGGCCGTGTCGCCTGCGTCCGATATTGCGCCGCATGATGGCGAAGAGACAGAAGTTTTCGCCCCGGTGTCCGATTTTGACGGCGCTAATGGCCATGGCGATTACGAACGTCACGGCGCTCGCGACGGCCATACATCCGCGCCGGCTTCTGCCGCCCAACAGCTTTCGATATCTGAACGTGGGCGCGCCGCAGAGCCGGTATCCGCTGGCCATGGACGTGAGGATGGCCGTGGGCGCGAACCAGATGAAACGCAACCTGAGGAGCGGCAGGGCACGTCGGTTGATTCCTCGCTGGCTGCTTTGGCGCATATGGCCGAGAACTCGCAAGAAATGCCTGCGGTCAAGTCATCCCCGTTCAAGCCTGCGGTGCCTTCGTTAGATACCTTCAGTATGCCGCGCTTCGCCTTCGATCCTGTGGACAAGTCCGTTTCGCCGCGTAATGCGCAGGAACGAGACGATTCCGACGTCGCCCAGCATCCAGACAATGCGTCCTTCCCGCAGACCGGCGGTGATGTGGATCTGGGTATCCCTGACCTTTCATTCCCATCGTTTGAGTCCGAGGCGCCGGACGAGAACGATGATAATAACGGCGATAACGGGCGACGTTAACGCGGGTCAGCGTTAGGTCGCGTCGCCTTGTGCGCAGCTCGCGCTGCGGCTATAGCCCGGCTCAACGTTTCGCGTAACCGTCACAGTGCCGGATACAATGAGGCTCATGTCTGATCGGCAACAGGTAAATGCGCGTGATACGCAGCCGTGGAGCCGCGGCAGGCGATTAATGGTGAGCGTGCCTATTTTCATCATTCTGATCGGCATGCTGGTTACGGTGTCCAATATCACCGCGGTGCCTTGGAACAGGGATCCGACGGGACAGACGATGCAGACTCTGTCGCCCGATACCGCTGTCACATTCAGCAACCCTTCTGGCAGGCCGTTGCCCGGGCGCGGCAGCTACCAGGTCAGCAGCCGTCATATCACGATCAAGGCCAAGCGGCCGGCGACCGGTGAAATCCAGAATATTCGCGTACTCGTGCGCGAGCCGAAAGACGCTCCGGCCGGCCGGCCGGGCATGGTGTTCATGCATGGCGCCGGATATGGCACTTGCGACAACTCCTTCGGCGATGTGGCCACCGAACTGGCTTCGGCAGGATTTGTGACTGCTGTGCCCGACAAACCGGTGTGGTCGACCAACGATGTCAACCGCGATTACCCGGGATCGGCGGCGGCCTATGATCAAGTCATCGACTACCTGCGCTCGCTGAGCTCGGTCGATGGCGCAGACATCGGCGTCTACGCGACTTCCGAAAGCACATGGATCACCCCGTACCTGCTGCGCATGGACAGGCGCATCGCCTTCCAGGTGTTGCTCAGTCCAATGGTGTATTCACCCCGGCAATCTTTGGGATTCATGGTGGCGCAGGATTTCACGCTGGTCGGCGCGCACAACGGTTATCAGTCCATCGTGCGCCGGCTGTTCCACGTCGACTCCACGATGTTCGGCCTGCATAACCTTGATGTGCCGACGCTCTTCAAGGAAGGATATAGCACCCCGACCTTTGTAGCCTACGGTTCGAAGGATGTGATGACCGCACAAGTCGAGGGTGTGCGCAAAATCATCGATCTGGCGCATCAGGCCGGCAACTGGGATGTCACCGTGCGCAGCTACCCGGTAGCCAACCATGTGCTGCGGCTAGGCGACGAGGCCGAGGCAGGCACGCAATTCTCCGACAACTACGTCCGTGATATGGTCGATTGGAGTGTCGGCTCGGCGGCGAAACTGCATCAGTCGAGTGAACGGGTCGCCGGCACGCTCATCTACCAGTCCATTGCGGTGCCGCTCGAATTGCGTTCCGACAGGCCATTGAGCGTGTATGGTGCGGTGTTGCATATCGCGATGGTCGTGCTGATGCTGGCCAGTGCGGTGATCGCGCTGATCGCGCTCGTCGGCAAATTGCGGCGTATGACACGGGCTTCGAGATGCGTTTCGAAGAGAGCGCTAAACCGACCGTCGAATCAGCCGTCGAATCAGCCTAAAGTCCAGAGCGGCCCCGTGCTGGGTCTCTCGCACGGCTTCCGCAACGCACTGCTCTTGCTCACCGTCACCACGATGGCCACGATCGTGCTCTTCGTGGCGGGCTTGGGGCAGGTGGTCATGGCCGTGGTCAAGCTCGCGTGGGGCGGGGCTCCCGTCGAGGATCCGGGCATGATGTACTGGAGCTGGCCCGTCATCCAGATCGTGTGCACGCTGGTGGTATGGGCGTGGTCGCGCGTGCTGACGCGCGTGATCGAGGAGGCTTCGGTGCGCGGGTTGGCACAGTTGCCGCCGCGCGCAGGGGAGATCAAGGCCGTGATGACCGGCAGCAAGCCCGTCGTCGCCTCCACGAGGCTGGGCCGTGTGTTGTTCTGGATTACCGCAGTTGCGATGCTGCATGTGCTGCTTGTGTTCGCGTTCTGGGGGCTGTTCATCTATTAGCGTCGATTACGGCTCACACTTTTTGGATTCGCTCGAAAAAGTGTGAGTTAAACGAACATGCGATATGGTAGCTTTCGGACCTATAACTGGTGAATTATCAACGTTTCATACTTTCGAGAACCGAACACAAATTGTGCGCTTTGGCTCACACTTTTTCGGACGCGGAGTAAAAGTGTGAGTCGTTTTCGACGAGGCAACGCGAAAACGACGTATAGTCAGGTGTGTTGAGAGGAGTGCGCGCATGGCCCTGTACCGGGATGAAGGTGTAGTGCTGCGCACCGTCAAACTCGGTGAGGCCGATCGTATCGTTACCGTACTCACCAAGGAGCACGGTAAAGTGCGCGCGGTGGCTAAAGGCGTGCGCCGAGTTAAATCCCGCTTCGGCGGTCGGCTCGAGCCGTTTATGCGCATCGATCTGTTGATTGCTGAAGGCCGTTCGCTCGACGTCGTATCCCAGGCGGCATCGATCGGGACGTATGCGGCTGAGATCTGTATCGACTTCGAGGCTTACTCCGCCGCGAATGTGATCGTCGAGACAGCGGATAAGCTCGTCTCCACCGAGCATGAACGTGCGCGAGACCAGTACCTGCTGGCTATTGGCGCGCTCAATGCGCTTGCTAAGCACATGCATGAACCGACTGTGGTCGCGCAGTCATATGTGATGCGCGCTTTGTCCGCTGCAGGCTGGACTCCCCGGCTTGATTCCTGCGTGGTGTGCGGCAGGCGCGACGAACTCGCCTATTTTTCGACGCTGTCCGGCGGCATGATGTGCCTGACTGACCGTACGCCGGAGGCGACGCGGCTCAGCAGGGAAGCTTACCGGCAGCTGCGCGCGCTCATCAGCGGGGACTGGGCATCGCTTGATGAAGCTGTGTACCACGGTGGCGCGGTGCGGGATGGTGCAGAGCAAGACACAATGGCAGATATAGGTCATCGGATTGGACAGTCTGCGGCAGAATCCGCGGACCCGAAAATCTCGATGCGCTCTGGTATCGGTGAGGGACATGTCCGTGCGCCGACCCTGGCGGATGCTGCGCGGAACGCTGCCCAATCCGCTGTGGCCCGAATTGTCGAAGAATGGGGAGAATACTACTTGGAGAGGCCTATTCGTTCGCTGCGCTTGTTACATTCGTGACTATGACTTTCGAACATGTCGACTATACGTCGCTGGACGTTCCGGCGGCGCCGTTTTCTGATCCTTCGATCATCCCGGATTTTCCCAAAGGCAAGGTGCCCAGACACGTCGGTGTCATCATGGATGGCAATGGCCGCTGGGCCCAGCAGCGCGGATTGGTGCGCACCAACGGGCATCAGGCGGCGGAGCCCGTGGTGTTTGACACGATTGCTGGTGCTATCGAGGCCGGTGTGCGCTGTCTAAGTCTGTACACATTCTCTACCGAGAACTGGAAGCGTAGCCCGCAGGAGGTGCGCTTCCTCATGGGCTTCTCGCGTGACATCATTCATAGGCGGGTCTCGCAGATGGACGATTGGGGCGTGCGCGTGCGCTGGTCTGGCAGGCGGCCAAGACTGTGGAAATCGGTGATCGAAGAACTCGAAATCGCAATGGAGCGCACCAAACACAACACGACCATCGACGTGGTGTTCTGCATCAACTACGGTGGCCGCGCCGAGATAGCCGACGCATGTGCCGCGATCGCCCAGGAGGTGCGCGACGGGGAGATCAGCGGTGATAGGGTCACCGAAAAGATGATCGCCCAGCATCTGTACAACCCCGACATTCCGGACTGCGATCTGGTGATCCGCACTTCGGGAGAGCAGCGTACCTCGAACTTCCTGCCGTGGGAGGCCGCCTACGCCGAACTTGATTTCGCGCCTGAATTGTTTCCTGATTACGGCCGCGAGGCTCTGTGGCGTTCTATTGATCACTATGTGCGGCGCGATCGGCGCTTCGGCGGCGTGAAGAAGTAGGCAGGGTTGGATTCAGGTCTGGACTGGCTGTTGACTGTGTCACTTTGCAGCGGCGCATTTGTGCCGTTAGTCATGATTCCAGCAGGATGTCCTATTCCAGCCCGATGCCTTTGAGCTGATGGATCTTGATCGCTTTGATATGCGCCGTGCCGGATTCCGAGGTGAGCTCGATCGCGCGCGGCCCCTCAGACGGGTAGCTGTAGGAACTGAGCACTTGGTGCCCGTCGTTGACATAGACCTCGATCGAGCTGCGATCCACGAATATACGCAGGTTGACGGTTCCGCTGGCAATCTCAGCAGCGGACAGTGGCGCGGCGCGGTAGCCTCGATCGCCACGGGCGGCCGTCTGCCGGTCGATGACAATGCGGCCGAGCTGATCGTCGTAGGCCACGTATATATACGAACCGTCGTTGGTTGAGTGGATTTTCAGTCCCATACGTTCGGCAGTGGAATGGGACAAGTCGAGACCCAGTTCGATTTCCACGGCCTCGGCATCGTCGGCTATGACACGTTCCTCATTGGCTGTAAGGTCGATCGGGCCGAGATTCGTGGTGTCGGCGTGCAAGCCAGCAATTTCCGCAGCTGGCGCGGTGTGCAAATCGTTATCGGCGCCAAGCGTTATCTCGCGCGGTAGGGTCAGCTGACCGCACCAGCCATCGTCCTGCATCGGTGCGGTCCTGGCGAAAGGGCTCATCCAGCCATACATCAGCTGGCGGCCATCCGGCGCGGCGAACGATTGCGGAGCGTAGAAGTTATGCCCGCAATCCCACAAGCGGAATTCGGTTTCGGGCTGGAAAGCCTCGCTCGGTGTCCACGAGCCGATCATATATCCCGCGTTGCTGGCGTTGCGATTCATGAAGCCGTGAGGTTTCGAGCCCATGGCGGAGAACCCGATTACCCACTTCTCGGTGCCGTCGGGGCCTGTGACGGGGAAGAAATCCGGACACTCGAGCATGAACACGTCGGGGTCTGGGTGTTCGAACAGCACCCGGTCAAAGGCCCATTCGACCATGTCATGCGAGGTGTAGAGCCACATCTGACCTCGTTTAGCCGCCGAAGACACACCGAAGGTCATGTACCACGTGCCGTCAGTCTTCCACACTTTCGGGTCGCGGAAGTCGCAGTCGACCTTACTGCTTGGGCAGTCGACGATCATGCCTTGCTTAGTGAGGTGAACAGCATTGTTGTCCTGCGCCGTGGCGAGCATCTGTACTTCTTTGGCGCGATCCGGGCCGTCGCCGCCATTGAGCGTGCGGTGCCCGGTGTAGTAGAAGCGCAGAGTGCTGTCGTCGCCGATGACGGCCGATCCGGAGAAAACGCCGTCGCGCTCCTGCTCCAAGCTCGGTGCCATCGCGATCGGCTCGCGGCGCCAAGTGACCATATCGGCGCTGGACACATGGCCCCAATGCATCGGCCCCCACTGCGTGCTGTAAGGGTGCAGCTGGTAATAGACATGCCACCGTCCGCGGTAATAGCACAGTCCGTTCGGATCGTTGATCCAGCCGCCGTTCGACGCGATATGGAACTTCGGATACCAGCGGTTATTGCGCGTCGCGGCAAACTGCTCGACGGCTGCCTCAGCCTTGGCGAGTTCGGCGCTATGGTCGCGGATCGGAGTAGTTGTGGGGACGAAACCCATGGTTGGATCCTTTCGGTTGAAGGGCTATGCGTGAGTGGAGAGGCTACGGTTGAAGATACAGGCAGTGCTCGAGGTGTCGGCTGTGTCAGCTGTATCTGTCCGCGTTGCAGTTTCAGTTGCGGATGCAGCCGACACCTCGGTCAGCGGCTGGTCAGCCTTTGACTCCTGAAGAGGCGATGGAGCTGACGAACTGCCGCTGGAAGACTACGAACACGATGATGATCGGCACGGTGATCAGCGATGAATACGCCATGATTTGACCCCAGGAGGTAGTCATCTGCTGGAAGTACTGCACGCCGATCATTACTGGACGCAAGCTCTCGGACTGCACGACCATCAGCGGCCACACGTACTGGTTCCACATCGGCAGGAAGCTCAGAATCACGACCGTCGCAGTGGCGGGGCCGGACAGAGGCATCACGATGCGTGAATAGATGTGGAACCAGCCCGCGCCATCCACGCGCGCCGCCTCGTCAAGATCTTTCGGAATGGTCTCGAAATACTGGATATAGAGGTAGATTGAAAAAGCGTTGGCGATGAAGGGCACGATCTGTACAGGCATGGTGTCGATCCAGCCGCGTGTGAAATACAGGCCGAATTGATCCACCATCGGGCGTGGCAGTTGGTTCACCCACCAGAGCAGGGGAATGGCGTAGGTTTCGAACGGCACCATAAGCGTAGCGAGGATGAAGGTGAAGATAATCTTCTTGCCTTTGATGCTCAGGCGTTGGATTGCGAAGGCTGCCATGGAATTGACCAGCACGCCGAGCACGACCGTGACCAGCGTGATGATCACCGAGTTCATGAGGAAGCGGGCCGCGGGCACGCGGGTAAATACCTGGGCGTAATTCTCCAGCGAGATGTTGCCGACCGGCAGGAAAGCCTTCCAACTGCTGAGGTCGGCCATGATCTCATCATCGGGTTTGAATGAGCTCACGACCATGAACAGTAGCGGGAAGGCGAAGACACAGGCGAACAGGACGCGCACGACCCAGCCGCCGACAGAAAGTCGGTGGCGTGCGGATGCCATTGACTTAGCGCGCCTGCCTGCAGCTTCTTTCGCAGCTGGGGAATGGGGAACAGTGGAAACAATCGTTGAATTTGTCATGATAACGTTCCTTTTATGTCGTTGCAATCCATCGCTGCTCAGCGGTCCTTGATCAGGCGGCGTTGTATGCCGGTGATCAGCATGATGATGAGGAAGAAGACGAGGGCGATCGCCGACGCGTAGCCCATCTCCTGCTGTTGGAAGCCGGAGCGGACTGCTTCGAATACCACGGTGGTGGTGGTATCGCGAGGCCCGCCTTGGGTCATCACGTTGATCTGGGTGAACAGGCTGAGCGCGGCGATGGTGATAGTGATGAGGATCATATTGCGTGTCGAACGCAGGCATGGCCACGTCACGTTCTTGAATTGCTGCCATGCGCTGCAGCCGTCGAGCTCCGCTGCTTCATATAGCTCGCCCGGGATGGTCTGCAAGCCCGAAAGCCAAATGAGCATATGCTGGCCCACGGCCTGCCATATCGACATGACAATGATCGCTGCCATCGCAGTGCGGGGATTGTTGAGCCAATCGACGGCCTGCCAATGGCCGAAGGAGATTTTGTCGAGCACCTGGTTGAGCATGCCGTCATTCTGGTAGATGAACATCCACAGCAGGGAGACGACGACCATTGAGGTGACCACCGGCAGGAAGTAGATCGTGCGAAAGAACACGGAGCTGCGCACCTGCTTGTTGATGAGAACGGCGAGGAATAGGCCGAGCCCTGCCTGCACAGGCACGACGACGATAGTGAATATAGCGACGTTGCGAAGTGCGAACCAGAATGTTGGATCAGAGAACAGCCGTGCGAAGTTGCTGAACCCAATCAGCCGAGTGGGATTCGGGCTAATTGTGCGGGCATTGGTAAATGCCAGTCCGAATGCGATCAGCACGGGTATACCAATGAACAGGAGCAGTAGAACGCAAGCCGGAAGGAGCATTCCCCAGCCGACGGCATTCTCGTGGCGGCGTTCGTCGTCGCTTTTGTGCTTGATTATGGTGGACTCTGCTGTCGAAGAAGCAAATCTGCTTGCAGTAGTCATGATGGTTTCCTCTCTCATTGCTTGGTGTATCCGTCTGCACCTTGGATATTGCCGTCGATATGGTTGACGGCTTTGTCGAGCCATGTGTCGACGTCGGCACCATTCATGATGTCGCCGATGGTTTTGCGGAATTCGGTGGATATGAAGTTGTAGGCAGGGGTTTCAGGTCGCATCAAGGCGTAGTGTTTTGAGATCTGGGTGAACACTTGCATGTCGCCGCCTTTGGCGAATTGTGGCACAAGCTTCTGAGCGCCTGGCGTGACCGGGATGTTCATGCCAGCTTTCGACATAATTGCAATGAACTTATCCTGCAAGGAGAAGCGCAAGTAGTCTTGCGCCGCTTCCTTGTTGGTGCACGTCGGCGTGATGCCCACCGTCCACGAGCCTCCTCCGGCCACTGAGCCATGGCCGAAATCAGTCATGGGCATGGCGACGATGTCATCGTAATCCTTCGCGTATTTTTGGAAGGTCGACATAGACCAGATACCTCCGTACAGGAGACCAGACTTGTTGTTCACGAAATCCAGAGCCGTGTCGGAACCACCTTTGGAATTGATATAGCCTTTGGTGACAAGACCTTGCATCCAGCGGGCGAAGTCCTTTGCCGCCGGTCCGTTGAGTTTGCCGTCAGCGGTCCGATAATCATCGCGGTTAATCAGATCGCCTCCGAATGATTGCAGGATCGGGCCATAGGCGTAGGCATACCATTCGCTCTTGTTGTCTGCGGTGCCAATCTCGAAGGGATGGGACCACTGCCCGCTTCTTTTCAGCTTGGCCAGTGCATCGTCCATCTCCGCTTTGCTCCACGGGTGGTCGACGGTGGCTACGCGGATGCCGTTCTTCTCAAGTACGGATTTGCGTGCGAACAGGGCGGTGGTGGCGTCGAAATATCCAACGGTGTAGATTTTGCCGTTCCACGTGCCTTTAGCCGATTTCATAAGTTGATTGGCACGGTTGAGCAGCCCTTTGTCAGTGATTGGGGCGAGGATATTTGCCCATGCCCAGTAAGGGGTGTTGGGCTGATCCACGTCGACGAGACAGGGCAGGTTACCTGCTGACGATGCAGATATGATCGAGTCATTGTAGGAGCTTTGGGGGAATGACTGTAATCTGACGATTGCCTTCCTGCTTGGCGATTTGTTGTAGGCGTCGATCATCTGCTGATCTGCAGCAAGCTCAGCTTCCGAACCGGCGGAATGAGTCCAGAGGGTTATCTCCTTGGCGCTTGCCTTCGCTGCTTCGCGTTGGGCTTCGCCGCACCCTGAGAAGCCCAGTACATTGGCTGCAGCAAGTAGTATCGCGCAGATTCTTAAAATCTTGTGTTGCATATGCCGAACCATGACAGTCCTTTCCTGATCAGACGCGGGTGTCAGCCACTGTGCTGACCTCCGAACGCCATCGTTTTTCGTGAATGGCCGCTGCTGCGCTGCGTGCAACAAAGCCATCGCCGACTGGTCGTTCAGTTGAGCTGCTGTGTCGAGATGAAGACCAGACAGCATTCAGTATATATCGTCAAACGATTTACGTCAATCGATTGACTAAAGTGTCGCAGTGATGATTCTCTGCGGTTTTCAAAACGCGCTCTCAGATGTTTCAGAGCTTTCGATTCAGGCATATGTCTAGTCATATGGATGGTAACCGTCGTGATGCTTGCTTGCTGGCTAGCGCACGTTAAGTCCCGCTGTAGGTCTCGTGTCTTTGCGACGTGATTGTTCCGCGGTGCAGCGGTGCTGTAATTTGTGTGCAAGCTAGCGCCGTCGCACCGACTCTTTCTCGATGAGTCTGCAGTGGATTCGCGCCGGAGCGGAGTCAAGGGAGGGCATGGGAGCGGTATCCCTGTCTGTCTGCGGGAGTGTTGCCTCGGAAGGATTCTGCTCTTCGATGAGGGAAACCAGTTTTGACACAGCCCAGAATCCCATCTCGTAATGCGGCAATTCCACACTGGTTAGTCGAGGCGACAAGGTCTCAGCGAATACCCGGTGGTTGTCCACGCCGATTACGGATATATCCTCGGCGACATGCAGGCCGTGGCTGGCAGCGCACAGATAGACCTGCATGGCGCGGGCGTCGTTGAAGCAGAAGAAGCCGTCCGGATGCTCCGACTGGATCATCCGGTCGATTGCAGACAAGGCCGCCTCGTTTCCGGATACGTTGATTTGCATGTGTGAACCGGGGTCGAGCCCGGCGTCCTTTAGGGCCTGACGATATCCGGCGAGGCGCAAGCCTTGCGCGAGCATGGGATCCAAGCTTCCGATGTAGGCGATGCGTGTGCAGCCTGCGGCAATCAGACGGCGTGTCGCATCGTATCCGATCTGGAATTCGTCGGGCGTGATGCTCGGGGAGCGATGCTCCTTGTCCTGTGCATCGGCGAGGACGAAAGGCAGGGAGGCAAGGCTCGGTGGCACTGATGTGAAACAGTTAAACATCTTGGCATACACGAATCCATCCACGCCGTATCGCTGCAGCGCTGCGATCTCGTCATCTGCATTAGCGATGCCGTCGGTATTGACGGTCAGCATGACGTACCCCAGCCTGCTGGCTGCGTCCTGCGCTCCGAGAATCATGCCTCCTGCATACGGGGTGGTGGCGATCTCTTCGCTTATGAATCCCAGAATGTGCGTTTTGCTGGTACGCAGCGAGCGCGCCAGAGGATTGGGCTGGTAGCCTAGGGCCTGAGCGGTCTGGCGCACGTGAGATGCGGTCCCGGGTTTCACTCGTCCGGCGTCGCGGTTATTGAGCACTAGAGAAACGGTCGAAACTGACACCCCGGTTCGCTGGGCGATCTCTTTCATCGTTGTCATACGTTAAACGATATATCTACCTCTGCGTTGCCGGCTGCGAGATGTTGGAAATTGTGCTCGGGCGGCGGACGATGCCATGCGCAGCGATGCCATGGTTATATCGGGATGAATAGAGCAAGTGACACCAGACTCTTTGCTAGCATCTGGATTGTAGCAACAGCTTTGCAATAGCATTGCAAAACTGCCTATAACCGCTGTCTGTCGGTTAGTTGTGTTCGAGGATCTTGTCGACTAGCTCCGCCTTTGCGTGCAGTTGATTGGTGAATCCGGGTCGGATGTCGAGTTTGAGGGTGACGCCGGTGCGATAGCCTTGCGAGGCGAGTTTGTAGGTGGCGTCGCGCACGACCGCGAGCACCTCGTCGAGGTCGCCTTCGATATTGGTGAACATCGCGTTGGTCTCGTTTACCAGCCCCGATTCGCGGATTACGCCGACGGCCTGGGCGACGTACTCGCTCAGCTCTGCGCCCGTGCCGCTCGGTGCGATGGCCACGGCCGCAAGTGTGTTGATGTACGGCTTGCCGGTCTTGGGGTTGACTGGGACCTCCTGGCGGTCTTTGCTGCGATCAATCATGATTCTCCTTCGTTCGGCTCCGCGCCGCATATGAATGCATGCGGATATATATGTATGGTAGCGCTGCAATGCCATGCGCAGTTATAGCGCGCAGGGCCAAGGGCGATAATCCGCCGCATGCGCGCCGATCCGCGAGCCGCTCAGCAACGTCTGCAATGAGCCATTGTCCGTGTCATAGTCAGGCATTAGACTCGGTCAGGTTGCAAACGTTGAGAATCCCTAGGTAGAAGGTGTGCTGTGGCTGTCTCTAAGCTCGATGAAGTCGTATCGCTCGCGAAGCGTCGCGGGTTCGTGTTCCCCGCCGGTGAGATATACGGCGGCACTCGCTCCGCATGGGATTACGGTCCGCTCGGCGTGGCGCTCAAGGACAATATCAAGCGCGAATGGTGGCGTGCGATGGTCACCACGCGCGGCGATATCGTCGGCGTGGATACGTCGGTCATCCTGCCGACGCAGGTATGGGTGGCCTCGGGCCATGTCAGCGTCTTCAATGATCCGCTGATCGAATGTCTGAATTGCCATAAGCGCCACCGCGCCGATAAACTCGAGGAATCCTACGCCGAGAAGCACGGTGACAAGATGCCGGAAAACGGCTTGGCGGACATCGCCTGCCCCGACTGCGGTGTGCGCGGTAAATGGACCGAGCCGCGCGACTTCAACATGATGCTGCACACCTCGCTCGGCCCTGTCGAGGACGAGAACTCGCTGCATTACCTGCGCCCGGAGACCGCACAGGGCATCTTTGTGGACTTCAAGAACGTCATGACCTCCTCGCGCTCCAAGCCGCCGTTTGGCATCGCGAATATGGGCAAATCCTTCCGCAACGAGATCACGCCGGGCAACTTCATCTTCCGCACCCGTGAGTTCGAGCAGATGGAGATGGAATTCTTCGTTGTGCCTGGCACGGATGAGGATTGGCACCAATACTGGATTGACACTCGCACCCGCTGGTACACGGATCTTGGAATTGACCCTGCGAATCTGCGCCATTATGAGCATCCCAAGGAGAAGCTCTCGCACTACTCCAAGCGCACAGTGGACATCGAATACAAATTCGGCTTCCAGGGTTCCGACTGGGGCGAGCTGGAAGGCATCGCGAACCGTACCGACTTCGACCTCTCCGCGCATGCCAAGCATTCGGGTGAGGATCTGAGCTACTTCGACCCGGCAAGCGACGAACGTTACATTCCGTACGTGATTGAGCCTGCGGCCGGCCTTACCCGCTCGCTCATGGCTTTCCTTGTCGATGCATTCGCCATCGATGAGGCGCCAAACACCAAGGGCGGCGTCGACAAGCGCACGGTGCTGCGGCTCGACCCGCGCCTAGCGCCCGTCAAGGCTGCGGTGCTGCCACTGAGCAAAAAGCCCGCGCTGCAAGGCATTGCGCATGACCTCGCTGCCGAGCTGCGCCAGCATGACTGGATGATCGACTACGACGAAGCCGGGGCCATAGGACGGCGCTACCGCCGCGAGGACGAAATTGGAACGCCGTTGTGCGTCACCGTCGATTTCGATACGATTGACGACCATGCGGTGACGGTTCGCGAACGTGACACGATGCAGCAGCAGCGTGTCAGCCTCGATAAGGTCGCCGACTACGTGGCTGGGCGCGTGAGCGAACGCCGCGTGCGCTATCCTGAAGGCCCGATCAATATCGTTGGCACGACTGCAGCAGACGGAGGCACGGATGTAGCCAAGGAAAGCGGCGAGGATCTGAGCGCCCCGGTGAAGGTGACTGAGGCAGGCGGCCTGTACTGAGCGGGCTCGCGCTAGGCTGCGGTGTACTTGGCCTGTTCGGGGAGCGGATCGGCCTCACCGAGCCGTCTCGAATAAAACGCAAGCCGCATTGATCAAGCTGCATCAACTACATGAGTGGATGGACTGTGAAAGAAACTGCACCTGCGAAGGGCGCCGCATCCGGGCGGGGCGCTTCAGCGCGTGCCGATGCAGATGCTAGAGCCGATGATGGCACGGCAAAAGACCTTGCGATCGCGCCGGTCATAGCACCTGTCGACTTAGGCCCGATCCATATACCTACGCCGGTTGTGCTCTCGCCAATGGCAGGAGTCACCAACTGGCCGTTCCGGGTGCTGTGCGAGGAGTACGGTCCCAGCGGACTGTATGTGGCGGAGATGATCACGGCGCGGGCTTTGATCGCCCGCAATCCCAAGGCTTTTCGGCTGTGCCGTTTCGCCCCCAGTGAGAAGATCCGTTCGCTGCAGCTGTATGGCGTGAATCCTGCCATCGTTGCGCAAGCAGCGCAGATGGTAGTCGACGGCGGCATGGCCGACCATATCGATCTCAATTTCGGCTGCCCGGTACCTAAGGTGACACGGCGCGGCGGCGGGTCGGCGCTGCCTTGGAAGATGGATATTTTTCGCGAGCTGATTTCCCGTGTGGTCGCAGTGTGCGCAAAGGCGAACATTCCGGTCACGGCGAAGATCCGCGTGGGCATCGACCACGATCATGAGACCTATCTCGAGGCGGGCCATATCGCCCAAGAGGAAGGTTGCGCAGCTGTGACGTTACATGCGCGCACAACGGCGGAATATTATGGCGGCCATTCCGATTGGTATCGGATCGCCGAGCTCGCGCAGTCACTTGATGTCCCGGTATTCGGCAACGGCGACATCTGGGGTGCCGACGATGCATTGGCCATGGTGCGCCAGACCGGCTGCGCAGGCGTCGCAGTCGGCCGTGGCTGCCAAGGACGGCCGTGGCTGTTCGCTGACATCAAACACGCCTTCGAAGGCAGTACGGAGCGCACCAACCCGAATCTGGGGGAGGTTGGCAGGGTAATCATGCGTCATGCCAGGCTGCTCGTGGATTTCTTCGACGGCGAAGAACGCATGGCCGTGCATGATCTGCGCAAGCACATCGCGTGGTATCTTAAGGGCTTCCCGGTCGGCGGTACGACGCGCAAGGCATTCATGGAATGTGAAAGCCTTGCGGATGTCGAGCGCGAGATCGGTCGGCTTAACCCCGAGCTCAGTCTTCCCGAACGGGTGATTGATACGCCGCGCGGCCGCATTCGCTATGCGAAGAAGGTCCATTTGCCCTACGGCTGGCTCAATTCTCGCGGCACGACGCGCGCCGAGCGCGAGGCTTTATTCGGCGATGATCCGATGGATGCGGGATACTGATGGCTGGATTGCAGGTGCCGCGACGGTGCGAGAATACAATAAAGGTCGGTACACGCCGCGAAAAAGCCTGCGGTGACCTGATTCTGCGATAGAGTAAGGCATAACGGTGAATGACAGGAGACTATGGTGAGTGAGACTGCCCAGACTGACAATTTCAACGACAAGACCAATATCAAGGTGGTCGGTGTCGGTGGAGCCGGCGGCAATGCCGTCAATCGCATGATTGCCGAAGGTCTGCAGAACGTTGAATTCGTGGCGGTCAATACTGATGCGAAAGATCTGCTGCGCTCCGACGCGGATGTGAAGATCTCGCTGAGCGATGCGTCCAGCCGTGGGCTGGGCGCCGGCGCTGATCCCGAGAAGGGCGCGAAGGCGGCGCAGGATCACCAGTCTGACATCGAGGAGTCACTTAAGGGCGCCGACATGGTCTTCGTGACCTGCGGCGAAGGCGGCGGCACTGGCACCGGGGCCAGCCCGATTGTGGCACGCGCGGCGCACCAGCAGGGCTCGCTTACGATTGCCGTGGTCACTCGGCCGTTCTCATTCGAAGGTCCACAGCGTGCAGCGTCGGCGAAAATGGGGATCGAGAATCTGCGCAACGAGGTTGATGCGCTCATTGTCATCCCCAACGACCGGCTGCTTGAGCTCTCTGACCGTTCCATCGGCATCGTCGAGGCATTCAAAACCGCTGACACCGCGTTGCTTGCCGGAGTGCAGGGCATAACCGATTTGATCACAATGAACTCCTATATCCACGTCGATTTCCAAGACATCTCCTCGATTCTGCGCGGCTCGGGTACTGCACTCTTCGGCATCGGCTCGGCGCGCGGCGAGGATCGTGCCACTCAGGCCGCCGAGATCGCTATCAGCTCCCCGCTGCTTGAGGAAAGCGTGGAAGGCGCCCACGGCGCGCTTATCAACATCGCGGGCCCGACCGATCTGGGGCTGCAGGAGGCTTCCGCCGCCACCGAGCTGGTGCGCAAGGCGATCCACCCCGAGGCGCAGATCATCTGGGGCTTGGCGTTGGACGACGCCTATGGTGATGAGGTGCGTGTCACCGTCATCGCTGCAGGCTTCGATGCGAACGCCAAGAAGGCCGACGCGCTCGAGCATGCTAAGCAGCACGCGGCCCCGGTGCAGCCGGAAGGACAGAGCGAGCCGAAGAAAGCCGCGGAGGTGCCGCCTCTGGTGCAACAGCCTATGCCCGATTTCACTCCTAGTGCGGGTGACGCGGCCTCCCTGCCGTTCGACCAGCCCCAGCAGGGCGACGAGACTGCCACCAACGACCCGGGCGATCTTGATATTCCTGATTTCCTTCGCTGATTTACATGCGCCGATTGGTATACTGACTGAAAGGAACTTTCATGGCGGGGTTTATGAAAAACGCGATGTCGTATCTCGGCATGGCCGATGTGGTCGATGAGGACGAGGACTACCAGGCGCAGGACGAAGGGGAGGAACCATCCTTCGACTCGGATCATAGCGTCGCCCCTGCAAACCAGTCATCCGGCTCATCGAATTCCTCGCCGCGTGAAAGCAGCCCCTTCCAAGGTCGTGTCAGCAGAATCACCACGATTCACCCCAAGACTTATGAAGATGCCCAGCTCGTTGGTCGCGCTATTCGCGACGGCGTGCCCGTGGTGCTCAACTTGACCGGCGTAGCCGAGGCCGTGGCTTATCGCATCGTCGATTTCTCTGCAGGCGTGGTCTTTGGCGTGCGCGGATCGATCGAGCGGGTCACGCCGCGTGTGTTCCTGCTGAGCCCGGCTCAGGTCAATATCAAGGTCGAGGAGCCGAAGCCTGCTAACTCGGCGCGCGATCTGTTTGCTGAGTAATCAGTTGGCACAGAGTATTGGTACAGAGTAACCGGGCGGTTGATTAGTCGATCGGCCAAAGAGGCGGCCAACTTCGCGTTGCCGTGATCCGTGCCTGTCGAGTCTTGGTCGGTTTCATCGAGCTGTATAGCTAGTGGCCTTGGCAATAGCTCCACGAATACTGCGCTGACGTGCATCTTCGACGCGCGTTGCTGGCTTGGCACCGTTGCGCTGTGCGCGCATTCAGCTGATCGATTCGCTAGCCATTCCCCTTCGAGCTCCGCACATACTTAGTATTCGGATATCGTTTTCACGACGTTCCTTTAACCACCTCTTGATAGGCTGAAAATATGTTGCTATGGATTATCTCCCGGGTGCTCGATTGGGCAATCGGCGTGTACATCACCGTACTGTTCATCCGTATGATTCTCGATTGGGTGTCTGTGCTCGCGCCCCGCTGGTATCCCCGGGGGGTCATCGCCGCTCTGGTCGACGTGGTTTACCGTCTCACCGACCCGCCGCTGCGATGGCTGCGGCGCTACATAGGACCGGTGAGAATCGGCGCTATCGCGTTCGATATGAGTTTCATCGTGCTCTATTTTGCGCTGGTCGTGTTGCAAATCCTGATATGACAGGGCCTGAAACTACATGAAACCGCCCGATACGTGATAGCATCGGTGTGGATGAAAACACATCGAGGCATCATGCCCAAAGCGAGGTGTAGGATTTATGGCTCTGTTGACGCCTAAGGACATACGGGAACATACCTTCCAGACGGTTCGGTTCAAAGAGGGATACGACGTCGACGAGGTTGACGATTTCCTCGACCAGGTCACCGAAACTGTTGAAGCGTTAGGGAAGCAGGCTGTGCAGGGGGGTGGGCAGGCCACTCAGTCGCTGGGACCGGACGTCTCCAGCCTCAATGCTAAGATCTCTGACCTTACAGCCCAGATCCGGTCGTTGCAGGGCGAAAACCAGAATCTGCGCGAGGCCGCGCAGGATCAGAGTTCAGCTGCGGCACAAGTTGACGCTTCGAAGCTGAGCGAGGCGGAGGAAAGCAACCGCGCGCTTTCCTCTCAGAACGAGCAGCTCAAGGGTCAGGTCGACCGGCTCACGGCGCAGATCGATCAGCTTACCGCGCAGGCTGCCGAGGCTTCTGGCAATCAGGAGCTTGGCGAGCAGCTGTCTGCGGTGCAGCATGAGCGAGATGACTTCCGCGCCAATCTCGATTCGATGGGTCGCGAGATCGCTGCATACCAGGAGCAGCTCTCCGTGTGCAAGCAGCAGCTTGTTTCCGCACAGAACAAGGTGTCGTCCTACGAGCAGGAGCTTCCGCAGCTGCGGGAGCAGTCCGCCCAGCTGCACGACGTCGCCCGCCAGCTCGAGGAATCCAAGCAGCGCGAAGAGCAGCTGCGCGCTCAAGTCGCCAAGATCGAGCCAAGCACGGAGACCGGAAGCCTGCAAAAAATCGCGGGAGCTGCGTCTGGCGCCGCGAGTGAACCTGAACGTGCCACCGCAATGCTTACGCTCGCCATGCAGCTGCATGACCAGTATGTCGACAAGGGCAAGGCCCAGGCGAAAGAGATCACCAAGGCAAGCCAAGACAAGTATGAAGAGTTGATTTCGCAGGCCAACGACTACTCTACCCGTACTCGTACTGAAGCTGATAATTACAGCAAGAAGACACGTAATGACGCTGACGTGTATGCCGAGAACACGCATCGTCAGGCTGACGCCTATTCGGACGAGACTCGTGCTGATGCCGATGGCTACGCGACGAAGACTCGTGCTGATGCTGATGGCTACTTGGACAAGACGAAGGCTGATGCCGATGGTTACGCCAAGGATAAACACGCCGAGGCAGACGGCTATGAGGCTGAAGTGCAGCGTCGTGCCGCCGACTATGACACGAAGACTCGCGCTGCGGCCGAGACGTATGCGCAGCAGGTGCGTGACAACCTTGAGGCGCAGTCCAAGGTCATTGAGGGCAACATTCAGGGGCTCAAGCAATTCGAAGCCGAATATCGCACTCGGCTCACCGACTTCCTTGGCCAGCTGGTGTCGCAGGTTTCGGACACGAACAGCTACGGCCAGGTCGAGCAGCCGAAAGACTGATCTGGGCTTCATCGAATATGAACACTAGGCAACATGGACGGCTGCGCATACGCGTAGCCGTCTTTGCATGCGTCGCAGGAGTTGCGCTTGCGTGCGACCAGATTAGCAAAGCCTGGGCGAGCAGCGCGCTCGTCGATGGGCGTACTGTGCCGGTCGCGCCACCGCTGCTCTCGCTGACGCTAATCCATAATCCAGGGGCTTCACTCGGCTTGGGTTCCTCCATGACATGGCTGATCTCTATTCTTGCCGCAGTGGCATGCGTGCTCTTGACAATTTTGGCACTCACTACCGTCTCAATGCGATGGACCGTGGCTCTTGCCATAGCTTTCGCCGGAGCAGCGGGAAACCTCGTCGACCGTGTAGCTTACGCCGACGGTTTCCTCAACGGCAAGGTAGTGGATTTCCTCAACTATGGCTGGTCCATAGGCAATGTCGCCGATATCTTGCTAATACTCGCGGGTGTGGGAATCGTCGTACTGATCCTGATCGGTGAGCCGTTCAGCGAGCGTGATATGAATGATCGGCATGCAGCGAGGCTGCGCAATGCCAGAGTGGGGACCGAGTCACAATCCGAAGAGAATCCGACAGGGTCTGACTCGCGATGAGTTCGGTGATTCCCGTCCCCGATGCGCTCATCAGCAGGCGGTTCGATATTGCAGTGGCGAAAATGCTCGGAGTTTCGCGTGCGAAGGCTGCCGAACTCGTCGAAAGCAAACAGGTGTGGGTGCTTGGCCGTTCGATGCACAAATCCACTCCGTTACTGGCAGGCGATCTCATCGAATTCGACATTGCGCAGGAACGCCGGAGGCGTGAGCCGATCGCTGAAGACATGTCCATCGCCTACGAAGACGATGATGTGATTGTTGTGGACAAGCCTGTGGGCGTCGCCGCCCACGCTTCGGTCGGTTGGACAGGCCCTACCGTGCTGGGAAGCCTCATCCATCGAGGTGTGCATATCACTTCCTATGGAGCTCCCGGAAGGCAAGGAATCGTCAGCCGGCTCGACGTAGGCACCAGCGGGCTAATGCTGGTGTGCAAGTCAGAATTGGCCTACAAAGAGATGCGTCGGCAGTTCTCGTGTCATGAGGTGGTCAAGATCTACCATGCGCTGGCGCAGGGCAATCTACGCGATGACAAGGCTACGATCGAGGCACCGATCGGCCGGGCGAAGGTCAGCGATTTCCGCTTCACGATCACGCCCGCCGGCAAGCCTGCCGTTACCCATTGGGATGTGCTTGAGCGTTTCGGCAAGGCTACGCTTGTCTCGGTGAATCTTGAGACGGGCCGAACGCATCAGATTCGCGTCCATTTCTCCTCAGTGGGTCATCCGCTGGCAGGCGATTCGATGTATGGCGCCAATCCGAGCTTTGCCGCCGAATTAGGACTCGACCGCCAATGGCTACATGCGATGCGGCTAGAATTCCGCCACCCGCGCACCAAAATCTGGACCACAGTCGACTCTCACTACCCGGCTGACTTGCAGCATGCGCTTGATGTGCTCATTGCACAGCGCATAGGCGCTGCGCCGGAGGCACGAACGAAAACCGCGTGACGAGGCTGGTGAATTCGCAGCCGTCCGCGACTATGGAGGACCGATGGTGAGCACAATGAAGGTGAGCGAGGGCAGCAGGCTCAGCGACATGGCAGTGCCTGTCATTGCCCGGTCACGTTTCATTGTCTCCAGCTGCTTCTGATTGGAGGGCCGTCGTAACTTGGCGATTGCGGCAAGCACCAGAGCGGCGATCGAGCACGATACGGACAGTGGGATGGATAGAAAGACTCCAAGAGTCACAATCGCATCTGCAGGATTGTAGCTTCCCCGGCGCAGATAGGTGAATCCGCCCCAAACTATGAGTGCGAACAGCGATGAACTGGCTCCCAACGCTAGCGAGGCGACAGCAGTCGGCGCAGGTCGGGGTGGCTGCTGTTGAGGTGTTTGACGAGGCGTGTTGCGCGGGGTGTCAGACAACTGTGATGATGTGGATGTTGGTTCTTTGCTGCCGGCTCCCATGGCTGCTCCTTTGAACGAAATCTTGCGCGGCATATGGAAGGCGTTGCGCGACCGGCATTTCACCGGCTGATACCAGTCTCCAGGTTCAGCACATGCCCTCGCAAACCGAATCAGCCAATGTGGTCGAAGGCTTCGAGTTATCCGCGTTCTGGCATGTCGCATGGAAAACAGTGTGCGGCGCTGTTCTTGCCGCGATATATCAGGCGATCCTAAGGCCGTGAAGAACAGTGCTTGCGGGCTCTGCCAAGCCGAGGCTCGAGCGGGCGCCCAGGCAGTACGAGGCTGGTCTCAAAGGCTTAGGCATGAGGAAACCAAGCCATCCGCGCAATTACATCCAGCTGACTCGAAGTCACATTGCATCGCTATCGTGGAACCATGGCCAAATCCGGGAACTTCGTGCAGCTGCACAATCACACGCATTATTCGCTGTTGGACGGCGCTTCGAAGATCCCTGACCTTGTGGCGCGCGCCAAGGAGTTGGACATGCCGGCGGTGGCAATCACCGACCACGGCAATATGCACGGCGCTTATGAGATGTGGAGCACCTGCATCAAAGCCGGAATCAAGCCGATTATTGGCATCGAAGCCTATGTAACCCCGCAGACCGCGCGTCAAGACAAGACGCGCGTGCATTGGGGCAACGAGTCGCAGCGTTCCGATGACGTCTCCGGCGGCGGCCTGATCACCCACATGACGATGTGGGCGCAGAATGACGAGGGACTGGTCAATCTGCTGCGCGCGTCCTCGGTGGCGAACCTCGAAGGCCGTGTCGCGCGTTATCCGCGTATGGATCACGAGGTTCTGGCGCAGTACTCCAAAGGAGTCATCGCCTCATCAGGCTGCCCATCGGGCATTATCCAGACGAGGCTGCGATTGGGACAGTTCGACGAGGCGTTGCGTGCCGCCGAACAGCTGCAGGACATCTACGGCCGCGAGAATTTCTATATCGAGCTCATGGACCATGGACTGGGTATCGAGAAGCGGGTGACCAAGGATCTGCTCAAGATCGCTAGTATGATCAACGCGCCGCTATTGGCCACCAATGACTCACATTACGTGCTTGAAGAGGATCGCAGCGCGCAGGATGCCATGCTGTGCATCAACTCTGGTTCGCGGCTCGATGACCCCAACCGTTTCAAATTCGACGGCTCGGGCTATTACCTCAAGTCCGCCCAAGAGATGCGCGAGTTGTTTCATGATTTTCCCGAAGCTTGCGACAACACACTAGAGATCGCTGAGCGCTGCAATGTGATGTTTGACGACGGCGAAGACGGTGCGTTCATGCCAGAATTCGACTGTCCTGAAGGCTGGGATGAGACCTCGCTGTTCCTCAAGGATGTGCAGGAGGGCTTGGAGAGACGCTACGAGGGCAAGGTGCCCGACTATGTGCTTAAACAGGCCGACTACGAATGCGGTGTCATCTGCCAGATGCAGTTCTGTGGCTACTTCCTCGTCGTCGCCGATTACATCAACTGGGCCAAGACGCACGGCGTGATGGTGGGGCCTGGCCGAGGCTCTGCAGCAGGTTCAATGGTCTCCTATGCTATGGGCATCACTGAGCTCGATCCGCTCAAGCACGGCCTGATTTTCGAACGGTTTCTCAACCCTGAGCGCGTTTCGCTGCCAGATATCGACGTGGATTTCGACCCGGACGGCCGCATGAAGGTGCTGGACTACGTAGGCGAAAAATACGGCCGCGACAAAGTCGCCCAGTGCGTGATCTACGGCACGATCAAAACCAAGCAGGCGCTCAAGGATTCCGCGCGCATTATGGGTTATGAGTTCTCCGTGGGGGAGCATATCACCAAGGCACTGCCGCCGAGCAAAAACGGTAAGGACGCGAGCCTGAAGGATATTTTCGACCCGACTTCGAAACGGTATGCTGAGGCACGCGAGTTCAGGGAGCTTTATGAATCCGATCCGGACGCAAAGCGCATCACTGAGCAGGCCAAGGGCATCGAGGGGCTGATTCGGCAGACTGGGGTGCACGCCTGCGCCACCATCATGGGTTCGCAACCGATTACCAACACTTCGCCATTGCTGGAACGCACCGACGGCACCGTCACCACGACGTTCGAATACCACACCTGCGAAACGCTCGGATTAGTCAAGATGGATTTCTTGGGGCTTTCCAACCTCACGGTCATCCGCGACACGCTGCTCAACATCGAGCGCAACGGAAAAGACAAAATCGATTATACGAAAATTCCCTTGGACGACACAGAGACGTACCAATTGCTGTCGCGCGGCGATACACTAGGCGTCTTCCAGCTTGATTCCGATGGCATGCGCTCGTTGCTGCGCCAGCTCAAGCCTGATAACTTCAACGATATTTCAGCGCTTATCGCCCTATACCGCCCGGGCCCGTTGGATATGGATTCGCATATCAACTACGCCAAGCGTAAGAACGGTTTGCAGCGCATCATACCGATTCACCCCGAAGTGGAGAAGCCGCTTGCGGCCGTGCTCGATGAAACATACGGCCTGATCGTCTACCAGGAGCAGGTCCAGTCAGCAGCGCGCATCCTAGCAGGCTATTCGCTAGGCCGTGCTGATGTGCTGCGCCGAGCCATGGGCAAGAAAAAGCCCGAAGTGCTGGCCAAGGAGCAGGTGCCGTTCTTCGAAGGCATGAAGGAGCATGGCTACTCGGAAGGCGCAGCGCAGGCGGTGTGGGATATCCTCGTGCCGTTCTCTGGCTATGCGTTCAACAAGGCGCATTCTGCCGCCTATGGGCTGATCTCCTATTGGACCGCCTATCTGAAAACGCATTACCCGGTCGAATTTATGGCTGCACTGTTGCAGAACGAGCGCACCAATAAGGACAAAACGGCGTTGTACCTGGGTGAGGCGCGGCGCATGGGCATCCAGGTGCTGCCGCCGGACGTCAACGAGTCGATTCTGGAGTATTCGGCGGTCGGTGACGTCGTGCGCTTCGGCTTGGGCGCGATCCGCAACGTCGGTGACAAGGCGGTGGCCGATATCATCGAAGAGCGCGAGGGCGCGCGCGGCCGCTATGTCAACTTCATGGACTTTATCCGGCGCGTGCCGTTGACCGCGCTGAACCGGCGCCTGGTGGAATCGCTGATCAAGGCGGGAGCTTTCGACTCCATCGATCCCAACCGCCGAGCGCTTTTCCAAATCCACGCGGCGGCGATAGACTCGGTGGTCAGTCTCAAGCGCAAACAGGCTGAGGGCCAATTCGATCTGTTCGCTGATATGGATGGCGGCGATGGCGCCGAGGCGATGGGCGATGCCTCAATCATCGTGCCGGACATCGAGGAATGGGACAAGAAGACCAAGCTGAACTTCGAGCGTGAGATGCTGGGATTGTATGTCTCCGATCACCCATTAAGCGGCATGACGGCAGTGTTGGCCGGATTGCGCGAGATGTCGATCGCGCATCTGGTCGACCGTGCGGCCACGATGGATGAGCGCCAGCAGGTCACGCTCGCCGGGCTGATTACGAGCGTCGACCGGCGCGTCTCGCGCAAGGGCAACCCGTGGGCTATCGTCACCATCGAAGACATGGAGAGTTCGATCCAATGCATGTTCTTCGGAAAAGTATATGAAGCCGCCTCGCAGGATATGGCGGTCGACGAGATCGTGCAGATCCGCGGCCAGGTCGAGGTGCGCGACGAATCCACTCCCAGCATCCGTGCCACGGAACTGCAGGTTCCGACTTTGGAAGCGGCCGATGAGCGTCCGGTGATGATTACCTTGCCGCCTGTGGCACTGGATCGCAGCCGTATGAGCCAGCTCGGCCAAGTGCTGCACGACCACCCCGGGTACTGTGAGGTCAAACTCGCAGTGCTCGACGATCGCGGAAACGCCCGCGTGATGACCTTCGGCGATAGATTCCGTGTCAAACGCGATGCCTCGTTGTTCGCCGAGATCAAAATTCTCTTCGGACCGAGCTGCCTGCCTGCGGCGTAATCGCAGCTGACCATGCTAATCGACGTTGGCTACCGTTGACTGGGCAGGGTTTCGTATCGGCCAGCGCGATACTCACGATACTATCGACACATACAGTCATCAGCACGCACGTAGCAGAACAGGAGAGTTGCAATGCAGATCGAGGCACGCATCGAACGCTTCGCCGACCAGGGGCGCTGCGTGGCGCATATTGACGGCCGCGTGGTGTTTGTGCGCTTCGCCTTGCCTGGCGAATTGGTGCGTATCGAGCTTGATGAGCCGCACGAGCGCAAGGATCGCTTCTGGACCGGTGAGGTCGTTGACGTCCGTGAACCCAGCACATTGCGCGTGTCGCCGCCATGGCCGCTGGCTGGCTCATCGGCAGAAGGAGGCGGGGTCGGAGGAGCCGATCTCATTCACGTCTCGCTGCCAGGGCAACTGGCATGGAAATCTGCCACGATCAGCGAGCAGATGCGCCGCATGGGACATGTCGAGATCAACGATGTTCCGGTCGAGCGGATAGCAAATGACGAGGCGGTACAGGGCTTGCATTGGCGCACGCGGGTAGAGATGGTCGCCGACGATGAGGGCAGGCCGTCGATGCGCAGGCGAGGCACGCATGTGCGCGTCCCGATCACCACAATGCCATTGGCTTCACACGCCGAACTGGCTGTGATGGGTCGGCACGGGCTTTGGAACGGCGGACTGGAACCGGGCGCTCGTATACGCGTTGTCGTTCCTGAGCCGCGCATGCCGCAGTCGGAGGTTGTGCAGACAAATGGCGGACAGCCCGGATCGACAGGCGATGAAGCCCTGCTCGACGCTATCGGCAGTAATTATGCCATCCAGATCGAGGGGGTGACCATTGCTGGCTCTGATGAATTGCGCGAGACTGCGATTATCGGGAATACGCAGTTTTTCTATCATGTTGACGCAGCCGGGTTCTGGCAGGTGCACCGCATGGCGCCGCTGGTGCTGCCCGAATACGTGATTTCGTTGGCTAGGCAGGCTGCGGCTGGTACGGCAGCGCCGGTAATATGGGACTTGTTCTCCGGTTCGGGGTTGTTCACGTTGCCGTTGATGAGCTGCGTTCCTGGCGTCAGGGCGTTCAGTGTCGAAGGCTCAGCAGTAGCCGTTAGGAACGCCCGCAAGAATCTTTCTGACATCGGCGTGCAACGCGATCAGTGCGAGGCGCAAGTTGGTGATGTGGCCAAAACGCTGAAGCATGTGCCGCGCACATTGGCGCACCCCACTGTCGTTGTGCTCGACCCGCCCCGGGCAGGCGCACGCAGGGAAGTGTGCATTCGCATTGCTGCCGCCGATCCCTCGGCGATCATCTACATCGCCTGCGACCCGACCTCGCTGGCACGCGATACCGCCACGCTGACCGGTCTAGGCTATGCGCTCACGAGCATTCGGGGCTTCGACATCTACCCGATGACCCATCATGTGGAGACCATTGCCTTGTTCACCCGGGTAAATCGCACATGACAACGCTGCTGAAACGCTTGATACGCACGACACGCTTGATACGCGCGACACTCGGGGATGCCGCACAGGGGCCAAACAGACGGCCCTCACTAGGGGTGCGCCGAGATGCGGCCCAGATTATCGCTGGGCAACGGCATCGAGTTCAGTTCCGGACGGCTGCGGCCATCAGCGCGCTCATTGTGTCATTGTCGGCCGCCATGCTGTTGGGGTCATGCGCTCCACGCGGCGCCGCATTAGGCGATACCGCCCGGGACCGGGCGTCCGCGATTGCGCATGACAGCATCGACAACAGTGATGTGACCATTGGCATAATCGGTTCGACTGATATCGGCCGCGACGAACGTGTACTTGACGCGCTGGGTAGGGCCGATTTGAGGGCATCCTATGTCTCCACGCGGCAGGTCAAGGATCCCGTGCACGCGGCGCAGAAAGGAATCGAAGAGCTGTCGCTCGTCCCGGTCAGCGTGATTGCGATCTGCGGCTTGGACATTCGGCCTGCACAGGCTTCAGGCTGGGATACGGCGTTTGGCTTCGCCCGGAGTTCAGGCGTTCCGGTGGTGCTTATCGATGCGAAACAGCCGCCCAGCGACGCTACGTTATACGCCATGCGCATGAATGTCAGCGATGCCGATCATTCGGCGACTCCGTTGGCCAAGGCTTTGATGACAGTAATCAACGACAACCCGCACGCCCGGTCGCTGAGCGTGACGACGAAGGGGAAGTAGGCAGGCTCGATGGCACAGGAACCGCAGGTATCGCACAGAGCGCAGGAATCGCAGCAGAGGATGCCGCAGGTAGAAGAACGCGGGCTGGAGGCTCGGGAAGTCCAGGCGCGTGCGGAGCGCGGAGAGACGAATTTGCTTGACAACCCGACCTCGCGTTCGTTGACGCAGATCATTCGCGCCAATGTGTTCACGCTGTTCAACGGCATTATTTTCGTCGCGATGCTCATGGTGCTGGCCACCGGCTCGTGGCGCGATGCGGTATTCGGGCTGGTCATCATCGTGAACACCGGTATCGGCGTCATCACTGAGTTGCGAGCGAAGCGCACCCTGGATCGGCTCTCGATCCTGGTCGCTGCGCATCCGCTCGTGAGGCGGGATGGGCACGATATCGCCATCAGCCATGACGGCATCGTGCTTGATGATCTGCTGTGGATCCGCTCCGGCGAACAGGTGCCGGCCGATGCCGAGATCCTGCACAGCTGGGGGCTTGAGCTCGATGAATCGATGCTCACGGGGGAGTCGAACACCGTGCGTAAGCAGCCTGGTGACAGCGTCTACTCCGGCTCGAATGCGGTCTCCGGGCTGGCGTTGGCCAAAGTCAGCGCTGTGGGCAGGCAGAGCTATGCCGCGAAACTGACTGCTCAGGCAAAGGTCTATACCAAGACAGTGTCCGACCTCAACCAGGGCATCAATACGATTCTCAAGGTGCTCACGTTCCTGGTGGTGCCGTTGTGCGCGCTGCTGATCTGGTCGCAGGTGCGCGTTGTGGGAGGCTGGTCCGAGGCGATCGCTGGCGGCGAATGGCGCCAAGCCGTGGTCTCCGCCGTGGCCGGCGTGGTCGGCATGATTCCGGAAGGCTTGGTGCTGCTCACCTCGCTGAACTTCGCCATCGCCGCGATGCGGCTCGCCCGTAACAACACGCTGGTGCAGGAACTTGAAGCTGTGGAAACGCTAGCACGGGTCGATTGTCTCAATCTCGACAAGACCGGCACCATCACCGACGGCGGCATCGAATTCAAGGCGTTGCTGTCTTTGGATGGGGATGTGGCTGCAGACGGCGGCGATGCTGCCGGCGGCAGTGGTCGTGTTACCCGTGAAGCAACGCAAGCCCTGTTTGACCTCGCGAACGAGGAGAATCCCAACGCCACAGGCCGGGCGGTGCTTGAAGCTCTGTCTGCGCAAGGCTACGAGCCGGGGCCGGTCGACGGGCGCGTAGCGTTCTCGTCGGCGAGGAAATGGAGCGCCATTGCACGCCAAGGCGAGGGCATATGGTACTTCGGGGCACCTGAGATGCTGCTTGCGGCCATCGGGCGTGCCGGGAGTGCGCGCGACGTCCAATCGTCCGATTTCGCCGCGATTTCAGCTGCAGTGGCCGAATATGCGAATCAGGGCAACCGCGTGCTGCTCATCGCTCATCGCGAGGGTGGCGTTCCCGAAGATTTCGGCTCCGAGCCGTGTTTGGATGCAGCTGCGAGGCCTGTTGCGCTGGCGCTCTGCGCCGAGCGTGTGCGCGACGACGCCGCTGATACCCTGCTGTGGTTCCGCGAGCAAGGTGTGCGCTGCCGATTGATTTCCGGCGACAATCCAGCCACCGTCGGCGCGATCGCAACCCAAGTGCAGCTATGCGGCGACCAGCCGGTGCGCGCCATGGACGCGCGCAAGCTGCCACACGATATAGCCGAGCTTGCGCAGGTGCTCGACAAGGTCGATGTGCTCGGCCGCGTCATGCCCGAGCAGAAGAAGGCCATTGTTCAGGCCTTGCATCAAGGCGGTCATGTGGTCGCCATGACTGGTGATGGCGTGAACGATACGTTGTCGATCAAGGAAGCGGATCTGGGGATCGCCATGGGCAACGCCGCACCAGCTACTAAAGCCGTAGCGCAGGTAGTGCTGGTCGATTCGAAATTCTCTCACCTGCCTGATGTCGTGGCCCGCGGTCGGCAGGTGATGGCCAATATGGAGCGCGTCGCCTCGCTGTTCCTCGTTAAAACGGCGTATTCCGTGGTTATATCCCTCGGCGTCGTGCTTGCGGGGATGCTTTTCCCGTATCTGCCACGGCATATCACGTATATCGGGGCCCTGACCATCGGCATGCCGGCTTTTATTCTTGCGCTGGCGCCGAATACACGCCGATACATGCCGGGCTTCTTGCGGCGTGTAATCGCGTTCTCACTGCCCAGGGGCATCGCGATCGGGCTGAGCGTGCTGATCAATTCGTGGTTCTTGCCAGGGATTATGCGATGGGATATGCAAGCGGCAACCAACCAGCGCTCGCTGTTCACCGTCAATGCCATCATCGTGTTCGCTCTGGGCGTTGTGGTGCTGGCGCAAGTCGCGCGTCCGTTGCTGTCTTGGCGGGGTGCACTCGTCGCATTGTTCGCGCTGGCCGGAATCATCGGAGCCTTTATACCGTTTGTCGCAGGCTTTTTCGCACTGCAGCTGCCATCGGGCGACTCACTCACAGCCACGGTGATCGCACTCGTCGCCGCGCTGGCGATCTTGGCTGCATGTCAATTCGTTGCACGAATCGTGCGGCGCAATATGCCCGGAGTACGATTGTCGCTTGACAAGCGCGATGACCGGGGATGAGCTCTTCCATACCGGGCTTTCCCTAGTATGGAACCAGGGGTAACCCCGCAGTTTTCGCCCATCGGCATGTTCCCGGGTGCCTGCTGCGCTGGTGTTCTTGCGCAGGCACGGCAGCGGGAATACGAGGCACCTGCCCGGCAACGGGGTGATTCGCGCACAACGTTCGGAGGAACCATGTCTGTACGAGACGAGCAGCTGTCCACGTTTAGCGTGAACGGCACGGAATTCGACTACTACCGCATCGACGATTTGCCAGGCGTAGATCATCTGCCGTACTGCCTAAAGGTGTTGGTCGAGAATCTTGTGCGCAACATCGACGGCGCGAACATCACCGACAGGCATGTGAAGGCCCTGCTTGACTGGGATCCGGACGCTCAGCCGAGCCACGAGATCCAGTTCACTCCTTCGCGTGTGGTGATGCAGGACTTCACCGGTGTGCCCTGCATCGTCGATCTGGCGACGATGCGCGATGCGGTCAGCGAGCTGGGCGGCGACCCTGAAGTGATCAACCCGCAGGTGCCGGCCGATATGGTGATCGATCATTCGGTGCAGATCGACGCGTATGGCGTCTCGGATGCGGTCGAGCGCAATATGGACATCGAATATCAACGCAACGGCGAGCGCTACCAGTTCCTGCGCTGGGGGCAGCAGGCGCTGAACAACTTCCGCGTTGTGCCGCCGGGGACCGGTATCATCCACCAGGTCAACATCGAGTATCTGGCCAAGGTCATCATGAGCAAGGCGGGTGAGCGCGGGCGGCAGCTGGCCTACCTCGACTCCTGTGTAGGCACCGACTCGCATACCACTATGGTCAACGGCCTGGGCGTGCTGGGCTGGGGCGTCGGCGGCATCGAAGCCGAGGCAGCCATGCTCGGCCAACCGATTTCAATGCTTGTGCCGCGCGTCGTTGGCTTCAAGCTGATCGGTTCGATTCCCGAGGGCGTCACCGCCACCGATGTCGTGCTCACCATCACCGATATGCTGCGTCAGCACGGCGTGGTCGGCAAGTTCGTAGAGTTCTACGGCGACGGTGTGGCCTCAGTGCCATTGGCCAACCGCGCTACTATCGGCAATATGAGCCCGGAATTCGGCTCGACTTGCGGCATCTTCCCGATCGACGACGTGACGCTTGACTACCTGCGTCTGACCGGTCGCAGCGAGGATCAGGTTGCGCTCGTCGAAGCCTATGCCAAGGCCAATAAGCTCTGGGGCGACACCAAGGCGCCCGGGTACGTGGAGCCAACGTATTCGGAGTATCTCACGCTCGACCTAGGCACTGTCGTGCCGTCGATCGCCGGGCCGAAGCGCCCGCAGGACCGCATTCGGCTGTCCGAGTCCAAGGACTCCTTCGCTGCGACGCTGCCCGATTACGAAACCGACAAGACTGCGCAGCAGCCGGTGCCGGTCAGCACGGGTTTCCGCGGCGACTTCGATGTGGCCAACGGCGATGTGGCTATCGCTTCGATTACCAGCTGCACGAACACGTCGAATCCTTCGGTGATGATCGCCGCAGGGTTGCTGGCGCGCAACGCGCATGCGAAGGGCCTGATGCCCAAGCCGTGGGTCAAGACCTCGCTGGCGCCGGGCTCCCAAGTGGTCGCTGATTATCTGGAAAAAGCCGGGCTGCAGAGTGATCTTGACGCGTTAGGCTATCAGCTGGTCGGCTTCGGTTGCGCCACCTGCATCGGCAACTCCGGGCCGCTGCTGCCGGAGATTTCCTCGGCCATCAACGAGAATGATCTGACCGTCACTGCCGTATTATCGGGCAACCGCAACTTCGAGGGGCGCATCAGCCCCGACGTCAAGATGAACTATCTTGCCTCGCCGCCGTTGGTTATTGCCTATGCGCTCGCGGGCACCATGAGCTTCGACTTCGCCAGTCAGCCGCTGGGGCAGGACAGCAAGGGCAGGGACGTCTTCCTGAATGATATTTGGCCATCCAACGCCGAGGTCCAGCAGGTCGTGGACGACACGGTGTCGCGCGAGATGTTCGTCGAGGACTATCAGTCGGTATTCGACGGCGACGAGCGCTGGAAGAGCCTCGACGTGCCCGAGGGCGAGCGCTTCGCATGGAACCCGGATTCCACGTATGTGCGCCGTCAGACCTTCTTCGACGGCATGCGCCACGAGCCCGAGCCGGTGCAGGACATCCACGGCGCGCGCACGCTGGCGCTGCTCGGCGATTCGGTGACGACCGATCATATCTCGCCCGCCGGCGCGTTCAAGTCCTCGAGCCCAGCCGGGCAGTACCTGATCGAGCATGGCGTGAGCCAGAAGGATTTCAACTCCTACGGTTCACGGCGCGGCAACCACGAGATCATGGTGCGTGGCACCTTCGGCAACATCCGCCTGCGCAACCAGCTGCTGGCCTCGGTCGGCCAGGAGGTCACGCCCGGCGGCTTCACTTATGATTTCCTTGCGCAGGAGCCGACTACGATTTTCGACGCCGCGATGCACTACCGCAAGGAAGGCATTCCGCTCGTGGTGCTGGCAGGCAAGGAATACGGCACCGGCTCATCGCGCGACTGGGCGGCCAAGGGGACGGCAATGCTCGGTGTCAAGGCCGTCATCACCCGCAGCTTCGAACGCATCCACCGCTCGAATCTGATCGGCATGGGCGTGCTGCCCCTGCAATTGCCCGAAGGCGAGTCGATCGAGTCCCTGGGCCTCGACGGCACCGAGACCTTCGACATCTCAGGCATCGAGGCGCTCAACAACGGCCCCATTCCCAAGACCGTCGCGGTCAGTGCCACCAAGTCCGATGGCAGCGTCGTGGCATTCGACGCGACCGTGCGCATCGACACCCCCGGCGAGGCGGATTACTACCGTAATGGTGGCATTTTGCAATACGTCCTGCGCAATTTAATGCAGTAGCGGTGCGCGATCTACGTCACGCGACATCCCCGGAATCTTATACGCAAATCGGCCTATAGCGTTTTCGAGTGGCTTTATTCCGCCATCGAAAAAAACGCTATAGGCCGATTTGCGTATCTCAACCCGTGAGTGTTGCGCGGGTCAAGTCAAAGAGAGGAAAACAGGCAAACCCTAGTTTCTACTCCCGAAGATGCGCAGCAGATAGAGGAACATATTGACGAAGTCGAGGTAGAGGTTCAGCGCGCAGATGATCGATATGCGCTTGAGCATGTCGGTATTCGTCGAATATTGGGCGAACAGTGCGCGGGTGCGCTGTGCGTCATACGCAGTCAGGCCGGCGAAGATCAGGAGGCCGATGGCGGAAATCATCCGGATCATGCCGTCCGAGGGCATGAAGAACATCATAACCAGTTGGCCAATGATGAGCACGACCAACGCGACCATCAGAATTGGACCGGCCTTGAGCATGTCGACCTTCGTGGTCAGGGCAAGCATCGTCAGGGCCACAAAGAAGCCGGCGCTCAGCAGCAGCGCCACGCCGATGGATCCCAGATCGTAGACCATGAAGATCGAGCTGAGCGTGAAGCCCATCAGCGCCGCATAGATGTAGAACATCGCGTACGCCGTGCCGGTTTTCATTTTCATGATGCGCGCGCCGAGCATGACGGCCATCACGACCTGTACGACGGCCAACCCGATCCAACCGATCATGCCGGTGGCGTTCAAAAACGCGTTGAGTGCGCCGGTCACCTGCGTGGCGATCGCTACGAGGGCTGTGATCAGTAGGCCGAGTGTCATCTGCCCGTAGGCGTTCGCGACCGAGACGCGCCTCGTGCGCTCATAGGAATACGCGAGTTGCGCATCGATCGGGCCCTGCCCGGAGCCCGATTGCGTGGCATAGCCGTACTGCGGGCCATTGGGGTTGCTCCCGACAGGTACTTGAGCGCCCTGATTCTGGTAGCTCTGGAATATGGGCTGGCTGCCCTGCTGCTGCACCGGCTGCCCATACTGCTGATTGAATTGACCGTTATCATTGTCCTGCGGTTGTCTGCCGAACGTCATAACTGCTCCTTAGCTCGCTTACGTTTTCATCCTAGGATAATTACCCACCCTGTGTATCAGCTTGGAGCGCAGCGCAGCTTCACGGATTCGTTGCGGTTCCGTTAATTCTTTCGAGTCGGCAAGCTCTGTGTTCGCACTGTCCTTTCGCATCATGATGAGAAGAGTCAAGGCTATTTCCTATGTGGTTGTCATACGAACGAACAATATTTCACGTTTCAGCTTCCGTATCCAGCACAACGCCGATGCGGAAACAGAACCGGCGATAGCGGTCGGTGATGCCGGTTTTGTTATACGACAGACATAGCGAAAGGCATGATAATGAGAAGGGAAATCATCGGTTCTGTCGTAACGTTCGCGGTTATGGCTTTGTTCATAGTCCCCGAGATAGCTCATGCGGCAACTGTGGATGACGATGCAGATGATGGTCAACAGATGATGAACAAGTTGTCGCTTATGCCGGCGCTACTGATTCTGATACGGATGCCGAGGTGATTGATGAGTCGAATATCGATTGGAATGAGAATCACAGAGTATTTGACCAAGATCTTGTTGTGCAAGGTATATCGCGTTTGCAGTTGAAAAGCAGGAACCATTCGTATGGCATACCGAGCGACGAGCTCGGCATTGCCAATGCGAAGAACCAATCGACTGTCGATCGGGGAGCGGCTGTAACGATTCCATGAAGGCAACGAGCAGCAACGTAGCAGATACTATGACGCAGAAGCAGATGCCGACGAGTAACGATGTCGTGGTTATGATCTGCGTTTCAATGGTGGTTTTGAGCTTTGCGCTAGAGGCCAAAGGAGCCGTCGCCTGATTACCATGGAATTGTGGCTGCATGGCATTGCCCGGCAGACAGTTTGGCGTCGACTCGTCGAGCTGATCGGAAAGACTTACGGCAGGCTCACGCGGTTGAATATTAAGGCGGCAGATCAGCTGAACTGCCAAGACGGCAACGAATAACAATATGCACAAGCGAATCGAGGAAGCATGGCAAGTGACATCAAGAACCCATCCGTCACGCTGAACAACGGCGTCACCATCCCGCAGCTGGGGCTGGGGGTGTTCCAGACCAAAAGCGGCAAGGAGACGTCCGATGCGGTGCGTGAGGCTTTGCTGGCCGGGTATCGTCACATCGATACCGCGCGTATTTACAATAACGAGGAATCAGTGGGGGAGGGACTGCGCGAGTCCGGCCTGAAGCGGCGAGACGTGTTCATCACGACCAAGCTGTGGAATGACGACGTGCGCTCCGGCATCGCCAAGGATGCCTGCTATGCGAGCCTGGACCGGCTCGGCACGGATTACATTGACCTGTATCTGATCCACTGGCCTGCCGATGGCTGGGAGAAGGCGTGGGAGGCGATGGCCGAGCTCTACGCCGAGGGGCGTGTGCGGGCGATCGGCGTGAGCAACTTCCAGCCGCATCATCTCGATACGCTGCTGACGATCAGCGATACCAAGCCGGCGGTCGACCAAATCGAATCCTCGCCGCAGTTCGCCAACGCGCAGGTCGTCGACTATGCGAAGTCCAAGGGCATCGACGTGGAAGCATACAGCCCGCTTGGTGGCACCGGGGGCTCGCTGCTACGCAATCCTGTGCTCGCCGCAATCGCCGAACGCTACGGCAAATCCCCGGCTCAGGTCGTGATCCGCTGGCACTTGCAACGCGGGCTGATCGTGATCCCGAAGTCGACGCATGCTGAGCGTATCCGCCAGAACTTCGATGTCTTCGACTTTCAGCTGTCCGATAACGATATCCAGGCCATCAACGCCCTGGATACAGGCCAGCGTACCGGCGCGGATCCAGATAACTTCGACTTCTGAGTTCAGGAAAACAGGTTGAGGCGTCTGCAGCAGACGCCTCTCATATCTAGCACGTTAATTCGTGGGGCCAGACCGTGGATCCGCTGCTGCTGCGGTCCCTTTGCGCGGAGCCTCATCGCCTTGGGGTGCGCCGTTGATGTCGCGGTGAATGTTCTGCATCTGCGCTTCGATGTTCTGCAAGCTGCGCGCGCAGTCCAGCAGTGTCTGCGAATGCTCGTTGAGCCGCGAATCCGGCAGATCAGTCTTGTAGCGCAGCGCGTGCTCGAGGCTGGCCCAGTAATCCATGGCAATGGTGCGGAACTGCACTTCGACCGGTGTGTAATGTGCGCCCGAGGAGAGGAACACCGGCACTGCGTAGATCACATGCAGGCTGCGGTAACCGTTCTGCTTCGGCGTTTTGATGTAGTCCTTGACCCGCAGCACTTGGATGTCAGACTGGGCTGAAAGGTAATTCGACACCGAATACACGTCGTCGCGATAATTGCATACGACACGAATGCCGGCCACATCGAAAAGATTGTCCTTGATCGACTGTGTGGTGACCGGTAGCTCCTTGCGCTCGAGTTTCTCGATGATCGAATCGACCGACTTGAGCCGTCGTTCGAGATGATGAATCGGATTGTGCTCGAAGCGTACTTGGAATTCGCCGTCGAGCACATCGAGTTTCGTGCTGATCTCGTACATCGCCCCTTCGTACACCTGCATAAGATCGATGAATGCGGCGATCTCTTCTTTGGGGAAGCGGAATTCGCCGGATTGCGCGGCTTCAAGCCGGGCTTGGATGCTCGCGGTGTTGATGCCTTCGTGGCGGTCTAATATCACGATCACCCATCATAGCCGGTGCAGCTGGCAGGCGTCGATGTGGCTTTTCCAGCCTTCTGGCTTGGGCAGCGTGATAAGCGGCTTGAGCGTGAGCATAAGCAGGGTGGCCACACACAGCCCTGCGCACATGATGAGCGCCGCGGCAGTGTATCCGAGCTTGGTCATCAGCGCCCCTGCCAGCGAGACGAAAATCGCATAGGCGCCCATGCCGGTCAGGATGTTAGCGGCATCAAGGCGGCCTTGGCTGTTTTTGGAGACGAGCAGCGCAATGAAACCTCCGTATATGGCGTTGGTCGCAGGCAGCAAGAGCAGTCCGAAGAAAAGAAACACACTTTTGAGCCAGACGTTCTGCGGCAACGCCATACCGAAGCTGCTGGCCGCCAGCAGTAGGGAGGCAACGACAAAGACCATTCCGCCAGGCACACGACTGATAATGCGTGAGGTGGCGACAGCGCCGATCAGCATGCCGATCGAACCGACCGAGAGCACGAGCGCGGCGGTGAAAGTGCTGTGCGTAACCTGCGCGATATGCAACTGCGTGATGAGCAGAAGCGCGTTGATCGAACCGTTGCATAGCAGGGATCCGAAAGTTATCTGCCGTTGGAAGGGCCACTTGAACAGGTAGACGATGCCGTCGAGCGCGCCTCGCCACATGGCTAGCTGGGATTGCATGGCGTCGGATTCGGCGTTTTCGGCGCAATTGGCAGTGTCGTGGCCAATGCCGACAGCTGTGGCGGGAGTAGCACCGTCGTCATCGCTTGGTTTCCAATACCGGCGGATATGCCACGAGCCTATGGTGGCGGCGACGTTCAGCAGAGCCGCCGTGAGCAGGGGCATCATGTTGCCGAATTTCATGAGCAGGCCAGATAATGGGTCGCCCAGGATATTGAGCGCCGCGTCGCGGCCGTTGTTGATTGTCAGCGCATGTGGCAGCTGATCGTCGGCCACGATGCCGCGCAGCATCGAGTGCGAGGTGCCGGCCAGCAGACCGCTGCGCAGGCCCATGAGGACAGCGAAGACGAGCAGCGCTGCCATGCCTAGCATGTGCAGCCAGTCGAAGGCGGCCATGCAAGCAAACAGTACGGTGCCGCTAATGCCCCAAACGAGCATGAGCTTGCGCCGGTCGACGCGATCCTGAACCACGCCGCCGGGAATGCTGAATGCGGCGAGCACGCAGCTTTCCAGCCCGCTGATGAACGATGCCTGTGCGGGCGAGCCAGTGGACGACAGCGCGATCAGCGGAATCGCAAAGCTCACAAGGCTGGCGCCCAGCGTGCTGCTGGTATCGGCTGTTAGCCAAGCGCCATAATCGGTTCCTTCCCACAGTGATGTGCGGGACCTGGTGCTACGCGGCGTGCGGCGTGCTGCGGGTGCCGCAGCCTGTGCACAAGCTCCTGCCGAATCGTGTGCCTTAACCGCGTCGGCGGCTATTGGTGCAGTCGTCTTGGCGATAGGTGCCGCTGTGCCCGAAGCGGTTGTGGCTTCAGCCGTGGATGCTTAAGTGGCGGTGTCGCCTACAGCATTGTTGCGTAAGGCAGTGCTGCCTATCGTAGTGCCGTTCGGAGAAGTGCTGTGCAAAGGAATACTTCTTTCTTGCGTTTTTTGAGGAATGTGGCCGCGATTGCGGCTTGGAGAGACCATGCCATGGAGAGATTGCACAGCATGGTGAAATGCGATGTGGTGAAATGCAATGTGATGGGTCGTCTCGGGAGCGCTACGGCATGCGGAGCCGGCGCGCAATAGCATTCAGATCCCGGGAAAGATCGCGCACATCAGACTCGCTCAGTCTGCCTTGCATGTCGGCGTCGCGCAGCAGATCGTGCATCTGCATACTGAAGTGGTACAAGCTCGATTCGGCCTCTTCCAACAGGCGGCGAGGCGAGCGAGCACGCTCTTGATCTGCGCTGCGATTCTCGTCGCGCCAGCGGCTCTGGCGCGTATCATCGTGTGAACGAGATTCTTCACGCAGATCAGCGAAGGGGCTGCCTGTGAACCGATCCGAGGATGATTGGGCGTCGCCGCGCGGATAGGAACGGAAGTCGCTCTTGTCTAAGTCGTCCTTGATCGAGCTCATGGCCTGCCGCACGTCGGAGCGCAGCTTATCGGCCATAGCCCGTGCCGACATATCGATGTCCTCCTCAAGCTGGCCGGTTTCGTCTTTGCGTTTGCGCAGCTCCTCCCGACCGGCGTCGGTGATGGAGTAGATGGTTCTGCGTCCTGCTTCCGCCTTGGTGATGAGCCCGTCTTCGGTTAGTTTGGCGAGTCTGGGATAGATGGTGCCTGCACTAGGCACGTAGGTGCCGTTGAAACGCTGCTCGATCGCCTGCATCAGCTCGTAGCCGTGCATCGGCTGATCGGCTAGCAGCGTGAGCAGATACAGCCGCATCTGACCGTGTGCGAAAACCTGTGTGCTCATTGTTCCTCACCGCCTGCATAATGCGTGGAATCATCATGCTCATCGCCGTCATGGGGAGCCTTGTCCTGCTCGTCTTCATCAAAGCGCAGCGGCTCGCGTCGCACCGATTTGAGGTTACCGGACAAACCATTGAATTCAATGGTGGTGACCGGCCCATCTTCCGGCCCGTCGCTGTATTTGAACCCTTTGAGCCGGGTGTGGAAGCGGTTCCCGTTGATGACCGCCTTGCCATTCATGGTGCTCATCGTGTACTCGGCGCGCACGCGCGGATCCAGGCGTATCGCCATGTTCGCGCTGACTGCATTGGCCTCGATGCGTCGCGGCGCGCCCAAGGCATCGACATACAGGTCGCCGCTCACGCTATTAATTTCGATATCCCGAAAATCGCCGCTGAGCACGACTTCGCCGCTCACTGTGTTGGCTTCGATGCTGCCATGATGGTTACGCGCCTCCACTTTGCCGCTGACATTGCTCAGCTCGAGTTTGCCGCGCAGCCCGTCCGAGATGACTGATCCGGATACGGTAGACAGTTCGGCGCCGTGGTCGAGGCCGCTGATCAGGGTGTCGCCTTGCACCGACGCCACTTCGACCTTGGTGCCGCGAGGCACGAGCAGGCTGATATCGGCGTGCAGATGCTCGTGCCTGAACCCGAACAAGCCGCCCCAGCCGTGTACATCTACGGTTACCGAATTGCCGTGCACGCTGCGGACGGCATCCTTGGGATGGGTGACGACCAAGTGGCCGTTTTTGAATTGCACGCCAACCGGTTTTCCGGCGACATTGGAGATCTCCAATTGTGCATAATTGTCGTCCGTGCCGATGACGTCGATGCGGCCGCGAATGATGAACACGCCAAGCGAGGAAACATCATCGAGTTCAATAATTTTGTTTTCGCCAGGCGCAACTTCCCAATGCTCGTGTTTGTTTTGACGTTCGTATTCGTTCATAACCGCTCCTTGGATTCTTCAGTGTCAGGGTGCGTGCTGCTGCCGATCGTTCGGTAATGGCTGATATCAGACGGTTGCATGCCCTTAGCTGATGTTCGTTCGCGATGTATCGCTTGTGAAAACAATATCACGTTATATCGCGATATAACATCGGAGTGTCGCCGAAAAGCAAAGCGTTGGGAATCGTAAGTGCAATCCATGCGCCGCAGACAGGACGGCTCGCCGCTACAATCGCGCATATGACTGGAAATACAAAGGAAGTGGGTCGCAGTGGCATGCGCAGCGTCGTTTCGATCATCGGGCCTACTGCTTCAGGCAAAACGGGGCTTGCCATCGCGTTGGCGCAGCTGCTGAATGCGCCGACGTCGCGATCGTGTGGTGACGGAGCTGAGATCATCAACGCCGATGCCTACCAGATGTATCGCGGTATGGATATCGGCACAGCAAAGGCGACGGCGCAGGAGCGCCAGGCGGTGCCGCACCATCTAATCGACGTCATCGAACCTGAGGATTGCATGAGTGTGGCACGGTTCCAGAAGCTAGCTCGCACTTGCATAACGCGTCTGCAGGAGCGCGGCGTCAGACCAATTCTCGTCGGCGGATCGGGGCTGTACGCCCGCGCCGCGATCGACGACATTGCGTTTCCGGCGACCGACCCGGGCGTGCGGGCACGGCTGGAGAAGCGGGCTGAAACCGAGGGCGCCGGCGTACTGTATGCCGAATTGCAGGCCAAGGATCCGCAGGCTGCTGTGCGCATGGATCCGCACAATCCCCGTCGCACGATCCGTGCACTGGAGGTTATCGAGATCACTGGAAAGCCGTATTCGGCGAGCCTGCCGCAGTACCGCTACGTTATGCCTGCGGTGCAGATCGGGCTTGATCTACGCCGCGAGGTGCTCGACCAGCGTATCGACAAGCGAACGCAAGCGATGCGTCAGGCCGGTTTTGTCGAGGAGGTCCGCCGCCTGAGGCCGCGGCTAGGGGCTACTGCGTCGCGGGCGCTGGGTTATGAGCAGATCGTGGAGGCGCTTGACGGCGATATTAGCGAGGATGAGGCTTTCGCACAGATCACCCAGCGTACTAAGCGTTTAGCTCGCAAGCAGATGGGATGGTTCGGGCGCGATCCTCGAATTCACTGGCTTGATGCGCTCGATCCGCAGCTTGTCGACCGCACGCTTGAAATCGTGCGACAGGCGGATGCGGGAGCCTATGCCGAGCGGGATACGCATGCAGCCGGTTACGTGCAGCATCATCTCGGCGATATGGGTACGCGGCAATAGCACAGTAATCCTGATGGGCGGGCAGCCGTCTGCAAGTGCTCAACGGCTCAGTGCGCAGGTCCCTGATCCCAGCCGGCGAACAGGAATACGCGCGTGGGATTGGCCGGGCGGATGATCGCACCGAACAGTTGCTCGAATCCGCAGACATCGCCCGTGTAGGCCTTGTGCTTCGCCTGCTTGTATGCTTGCCGGGTGACGGTGCCCCAGTCGAGATCCCAACCTGCATCGTGGGCGAGACGCGAGGCGAAGATGCGCAGCACCATCGCGTTGCCGCCTTTGAACGGGTGCAAATAGCCCAGCTCATCGTATATCTTCGCCAGTTCGCGCACGAATACGTCGCGATCCAGATTGTGCAGATTGTGTTTGTCGTTCAGCTCGGTAGAAATATTCATCGCTCCGGTGTCGATCAGCACGGCAGGGAAGAAGGCTTCGGGGTCGGTGTCTCGCGCAGGCTCGCCGGCGTCTGCAACCGTGCCGTCACTACGCGTGTCTGCAGCAAGAACCCGTTGCGCGCTATGGTCTTTGACGCCGCGACTGTCGATGCTGCGATCTTTTACATCTTTGGTGCGCAGCTGCCCCGCATCGTCATAAACGCCGTCGAAGAGCGCGCGGTGGATGGCGCTGAGCTCGCCCAGATCCCCGGTGGGATTCCACCCGCGTTCGGCGAGCAGCACAGTGCGGGCGAATACGCAGCTCGCGGCGTCGTGCGGGCTGCTGTCAGCTACGGTTACTAACCGCAGCACATCAGCGTTTCCGGCGATGTAGTCGTCCGCTGCACGGCGCGTCTGATCACTTGGCGTCATTGCTTCCAGTTCGCAGTTCTTCTGGGCGAATGCGACTGCGATGGCACGTTCTGCAGGAGTCATACCAGCCAATCTTAGCCGATGGGAACGGGAGCCGGTAGAATCGGGTGCGTTATGGCACGAACCGCATCTTCAGCAAACAACGCCCGCAAGTCCCCTCGATCGCAATCGGAAGGAACTGCGACGCGTGTCTCCGGCGCGGGCAATGCGCGTTCCCCGGAGCCGCTGTGGCGCAAGCTGCTGCTTGCAGTGCCCCGCGGCATCGGCAAAATTGTGCGCACGATCAGCGGCGTGGGAGATTACGACCCGGAAAATCGCAGCGACGGCTGGTGTTTCATCCTGCTCGTGCTGGCGATCGCATTTAGCGCCTCCGAGTGGTTCCGGGTCGAGGGGGCGCTGGGGCGCGCTTTGCACGCCTTCGCATCGGGCTTGTTTGGCGTCATGAGCATAGTGCTGCCTGTGTTGTTGGGATATCTATCGATTCGGTTAATGCGCAACACCGGCAAGGACGCGGACAATCCCAAAATACTGACTGGATGGACTGTGCTGCTGTGGTCTGTGTGCTCGATCATCGATGTTGCGATGGCGTCTGAGATGCGCCGTTTCGATATGGCTGTGCTGCAGCATTCCGGTGGCTTGCTCGGCTTCGCATTGGGCTCGCCGCTCTCCTGGGGGCTCTCCAAAGTCTTTGCGATCATCATCTTCGTCGTCGCGGCACTGTTCTCGCTGCTGCTCATCGCCCGTATGCATGTGAGCGAGGTGCCCGGACGCGTCCGCTCGCTATTCGGGCGGTCACAAGCCGCAACTTCTGCAGGCACGACTGGCGCGCAGACACAGCGCGAGCAATTGCCCAGTGAGGTGCATGTAGGCGAGAGCACGCTGGCGTTTGCACAGGGTGTGCCGTCTCACGACGATGACGAGGCTGACGATGCTGCTGTACAGCTGCAGGGAGAGGGGGGCAAGGGTGGTCTGTGGTCCAGATTACTCTCGCGGTTCTCACGCGACGGCAGGCAGCGACGCACTGATGCGCTAGATCGCTATGAGAACGATACAGCCTTCGACAAAGCGGCGCGTAGCCACGGCAAAATCGCGCAGTTCTCCGCTGCTGATGGCGCTGAAGGATTCACTGGTCAGGGACTTGACCCGGCGCACGCCGTCTTCGATCATTCCTATGGGTCGGCGGCCTATGGCGACGGAGACACCGGCAACAACGATGTGCAGCCGACCGTGGTCTTGAATCCTGCGAGCCAGGGGTCTGCGGCGCGGGGCGCTGCCGGCTCTGGCGCTGCGCACTCTGCTGCAATGACGACGGCTTCCGGCGCTGACCCTTGGGCTGCGATAGGTATGCTCGGCTCTGCGCATGATGACGATAAGACCATGCTAGTGAACACCGAGACTGGCGAACTCGCCGACTTCGAAGGCGAAGAGACAGCCGGCGCCGATGATAGGGCCAACGGGGCTGCTGCTGAGGCTCAGGCGCCCTATCTGCTGCCTGATCTGAATTTGCTCGCCAAAGGCCAGCCGCATGCGATGCGTACGCCGGCCAACGACAATGTCATCCGTGCCCTGACATCCACGTTCCAGCAGTTTAACGTGGACGCTAAAGTCGTCGGTTTCCTGCGCGGCCCTTCGGTCACCCAGTACGAGGTGGAGCTGGGGCCAGGCGTCAAAGTCGAGAAGGTCACCAATCTTCAGCGCAATATTGCCTATGCTGTGGCCAGCTCCGATGTGCGTATTCTCTCGCCGATTCCCGGCAAATCCGCCATCGGCATAGAGATACCGAACATTGACCGCGAAATTGTGCATCTGGGCGATGTGCTGCGTTCCGATGAGGCGATGAACGACCCTAATCCGATGCTCGCGGGCGTGGGCAAGGACGTCGAGGGGCATTTCGTCACCGCCGACTTGACCAAGATGCCGCATCTGCTGGTAGCAGGCGCGACTGGCTCGGGCAAATCGAGCTTCATTAACTCCATGCTCACTTCGATTATTATGCGCGCCACGCCTGAGCAGGTTCGCATGATCATGGTGGATCCCAAGCGCGTGGAATTGTCGGCCTATGCCGGCATTCCCCATCTTCTTACGCCGATTATCACCGATCCCAAGAAGGCAGCGCAGGCCCTTGAGTGGGTGGTCAAGGAGATGGACGCGCGCTATGACGACCTGCAGTTCTTCGGCTTCCGCCATGTCAAGGACTTCAATGAGGCCGTGCGCGCCGGCAAAGTCCATGCTCCGCTGGGTTCGAAACGCAAAGTGGCACCGTATCCGTATTTGCTCGTTGTCGTCGACGAAATGGCTGACCTCATGATGGTCGCCAAGAACGATGTTGAAAGTTCGATCCAGCGCATCACTCAACTGGCCCGTGCCGCCGGTGTGCATCTGGTACTGGCCACACAGCGGCCCTCGGTCGACGTCGTCACCGGTCTGATCAAGGCGAATATCCCGTCCCGGCTGGCGTTCGCCACGTCGTCAGCCACCGATTCGCGGGTTATCCTCGATTCGGTCGGCGCCGAGACTCTGATCGGCCAAGGCGATGCGCTGTTCCTGCCCATGGGGTCGGCCAAAGCCCTACGTGTGCAGGGCTCGTGGGTGGGCGAATCGGAGATCCGAAAGGCGGTCGAATTCGTACGCACGCAGCGCAAGCCGCATTACCGCGACGATATCGAGCAGATGGCTAAAGAGGCCGAGCAGCACGCGGTTGAGCCCGATGAGGATATCGGCGACGATATGGATGTGCTGCTGCAGGCGGCCGAACTGGTCGTCACCACGCAGTTCGGTTCCACGTCAATGCTGCAGCGCAAGCTGCGTGTTGGATTTGCAAAGGCCGGGCGCCTTATGGATCTGTTGGAATCGCGCGGAATCGTAGGGCCTTCCGAGGGGTCGAAGGCCCGTCAGGTGCTTGTGCAGCCGCAGGATCTGCAGCAGGTGCTCGCCTTCATCCGTGGCGAGACCGGTTCGTTGCAGACAGCTAACGAACCAGGCGGGAATAACGCAACGGATGATTAGGCGCGCAGCGTGTTCGTTGTCGTTCCGGTTCACTTGCTGGCGATATGCGTCTGCGCAGTATTGATATAGCGCTAAAGTGAATGATATGCAAACTCTGGATGAACGCAAAAGATCGTTATGGGACGGGTGGAACAGCCCGCCGAATCTGGTGACCTATTCGCGCATTGTGCTGGTGTTGGTTTTCATCGGGTTTGACATCGCAGCGGGGCCTTGGGGTGGGCAGAATGTGCGGATGCGCTGGGCCGCAGCCATTTTGTTCGTCATTGCGGCATCCACCGACAAACTCGACGGGTGGATGGCGCGCACGTTCAATCAGGTCACCGAGTTGGGCAAGCTCATGGATCCCATAGCCGACAAGCTGTTGACTCTGGCTACGCTGGTCGTAGCCTCGGCTTTCGGTGAGGTGTTCTGGTGGGTCACGGTTCTGTTTCTAATTCGCGAGCTGGGCATCACCGTGATGCGTTTCTTCGTGATTGACACGGGTGGCAAGGTCATTGCAGCTGCGAAAGCGGGCAAATACAAGACTTTGGCTGAATGCATCGGTCTGGCCATGCTGCTGGCTCCGGTTTGGTCACTGGCTCCGGGCGATCCAAAGCCTTCTTGGGTCAATGCGTACGGCGTCGCCACACAGGTGGTCATATACATCGCGCTTGCGCTGTGCCTGTATTCGGGCGGCGAATATCTCATCAATACCTTCGGCGGGCGCAAGGTTGCATCGCGGGCTGAAGACGATCAGGCGGCATGATAATCGGCGTGGCGCATAGCGGTGAATCGGACGGCGGCAAGGCGGGCAATGCCAAGGCATTCGGGCTCGGTGATGCTGTTGACGCGTATGCTGCTGCAGGCGGCGCGCAAAACGGGCAGGCTGCGTGCCGCGCACAATTAGACAGCGAATCAGCGGTTCTGCCGGGTCGTTGTGATGCGTTGGCAGCCGGGATCCTGACACGTTGCCAATCGAACAATGTGAAGATAGCTGCAGCTGAATCGCTGACAGGCGGCTTGTTGGCTGATGCTTTCGTGCGCGTACCGGGATCATCGGCTGTATTCCTCGGGTCGGCCGTAACCTACGACATCGCCGCCAAGGCTTCGATTCTGGGAGTGGATGCGGATTTGCTCAGACACAAGGGAGCGGTGCATCCCGAGGTGGCTCGGCAGATGGCGCAGGCAACGGCGAATCTGTACCGCCAGCCCGGATATGATGCTGTCGTCGGGCTCTCAACAACTGGCGTTGCCGGCCCCGGGCCGGATCACGATAAGCCTGCGGGATTGGTCTATATCGGTTTGGCGATTCCGGCGGTGATATCAGCGTCAGGCGGGCCGAGGATAGTCGCGTACGAGCTGCATTGCCAGGGTTCGCGTGAAGAAGTGCGCAGACAGAGCGTCTTAGGCATTCTGGTAAAGCTGAGCGAACTCATAGCTAATTCACAGGAATAATTCTGCCCGCCCGTTGTTGTTCATAGTGTAAGCCTAGAACACACAAGCCGAAAGGGATGGCGCAGATGGATACGATGACTCTCACCAATGAACAGACGGATGTGAAAATTCTTGCACCGCACCCTGTTCAAGCGGGAAATGCGCGCGTACGCGATCTCACCCCTGCCCAGCGCAGGGCGGTAATGTTCGCGCAGCAGCAGGTGATTCGGGCACGGGAAGCCAAGAAAGCCAAGGCCGAGCGGCAGGCAGCGCTCAGCCGTATGTGGCAGGCTGAAGATGCCGAGCAGATCAAGCCACGCATTGCGTCGCGCAAGCATGAAGCGGCCGTCGAGAGCAAGGACATGTCGCTGCGCGAGGCAATTGGCCATGTGCTGCGCGATTTGCGCACCAGGGATCATAAGACGTTGCGCGAGGTGAGTGAGAAGGCCGGTGTTTCTCTCGGCTACCTTTCCGAAGTCGAGCGTGGGCAGAAAGAGGCCAGTTCCGAGTTGCTCGCTTCGATAGCAGAATCCTTGGGATTAAGTACTGCGCAGATGCTGCGTATGGTCGCTGATTATCTAGATTCGCTCGAGGTGTGAGTGCAACCCTCGATCCGACATTGACCTCGAAGTAATGCTCTAATGCATGCCAACGTAATACGGTTGGCACACAGGCAAGACCCGCCATCGTAACAGTGGCGGGTCTTGCCTGTTATGGAGTGGCGTGGGTTTCGCCTGCGGCTATGGCTGGATGAAGGACTGGACTTGACCGGTCAAGGCTACATTCGCAGGAGAAGGTGCAGGCGCACAGGGGCGTGGACTCATGAGACTTGTGCATAACGCATAAGGCTGGAGGTTGCGATGGTGTATATGTATATATTGGTGTAGGCCGTTGGAACAGAGGAATCGGGGGGGTTGTGCGCGAACGGGAATTCTGGGAGCTGCTTGAGGAGATCTTTGGCCGCAGCTATGGCCGCAGCCTCGCCCATGATCAGCAACTCACCGTTCTTGAGAACATGAGTGTCGTGCAGGCGCTGGCGGCGGGTGTCGAACCGCGGATCATCTGGAACGTGCTCTGCGATCAGATGGATGTCCCGGATTCGAAACGTTGGGGCAAGGATCATAATGCACCGCCGTTGCCCCCCAGCTAATCGAACGGCGTTGCCGCGTGTGGCTGCGCTATGTGCGAACGTATGCCGCCCGTGCCATGTCTTAGCTAAGTGCGACACGCCCGAGCTGCCAACGCATATGCGATCCATTCGAACAAATGTTCGCATTTCGGGCTACAATGGCATACGGTAAAAAATGACCAGAGTGTTGAATCTGTAGCGGATATTCGGCGTGTCCACAGGGCAAGCCTTCGACCACAGTGGCCTGCTCAGGTTGTTCGGGCAGCATATTACGCCATACCGTGGGATGTGATGCAGATCATTAACCGGATACTGTCATAACCGCAAACGTAAGGAGCAGACATGGCACAGCAGACAAAGACGGCGACGAAGTCGAACGCCGCCGATGCGCACGGCGTGGATCCGCGGCGCCAGGCGGCGTTGGAAACCGCACTGCAGCAAGTGGAGAAGAACTTTGGCAAGGGCTCAGCGATGCGGCTGGGCGACAAGCCTGCACAAGACATCGCGGTCATTCCCACCGGGTCATTGGCGCTGGACATGGCCCTCGGCATTGGCGGGCTTCCCCGCGGCCGCATCGTAGAGATCTACGGTCCCGAATCTTCAGGCAAGACTACGCTGGCGCTGCATGTGGTCGCCAATGCTCAGAAGACCGGTGGAGTGGCAGCTTTCATTGATGCGGAGCACGCGCTTGACCCGGTCTACGCCAAGCATCTGGGCGTAGACACGGACTCGCTGATCGTTTCGCAGCCCGACAATGGTGAGCAGGCGCTGGAGATTGCGGATATGCTGATCCGCTCGGGCGCTTTGGATGTCATCGTCATTGATTCGGTGGCTGCGTTGGTGCCCAAAGCCGAAATCGAAGGGGAAATGGGCGATAGCCACGTCGGCCTGCAGGCTCGACTCATGAGCCAGGCGCTACGCAAGATGACCGGTGCGCTCTCTCAAGCAGGAACGACGGCTATCTTCATCAATCAGCTGCGTGAGAAGATTGGTGTTTTCTTCGGCAGCCCGGAGACCACCACCGGCGGTAAGGCGCTGAAGTTCTATTCCTCGGTGCGCTTGGACATCCGTCGCATCCAGACCCTGAAGAATGGGGAAGAGGCTGTTGGCAACCGCACCAAGGTCAAAGTCGTGAAGAACAAGATGGCGCCACCCTTTAAATTCGCTGAATTCGATGTGCTCTATGGCGAAGGGATCTCGAGGGAAGGTTCCGTGCTGGACATGGCGCTGCAGGGCAATGTGGTCAAGAAATCCGGATCGTGGTTCACCTACGATGGCGACCAGCTGGGACAGGGACGCGAAAACGTGCGCCAGTTCCTCAAGGATAATCCGGCCATCACCGAGGAGATCGAGCATAAGGTCAAAATTGCCTTCGGTATGCTTCCTTCAGATGAGCCAGCAGATGACGCTAGTGATGCTCATGAAGCGCAGAACGACGGCGCTTCGGCTGATTCAGGTTCTGCGCATACTCAGAAGGGAACGAAATCTGCCGCGTCCAAGGCAGCCTGACACTGGCTGTTGAACGGGGAAACGTGAGCAGTGGTGAGGTACAGGAGGCAAGGGCATGATCAGTGTCGAAATGTTTCTTCGCGACCACAAACCGCTTCCTGACGATCCTCCTGAGGACTTGGCACATAGTCGCAACGTGGATGCCTGTGGCGGTATACAGGCCGCCGGTGATGCCGATGTCGTCGTTGATGGCCATGAACCAGCCAGTTCGGGCGCCCCAGCTGGCGCAGTGGACGCGGATGGTGTGGCGTCGTCGCGCGCTGGGCGCAAGACGACGCCATTGAACAGCAAATGGCGCAAGTCGCATGACGCACGGCATACGCGTAGGGGTGCTTTCGGCGGTCGTCGGTCTTCCAACGGTTCTTTCGGCAGTTCCTTTAGCGGCTTGCAGGCTGCGGGGCGTGACGAGTCCAGCCGAGAAGACGGACAAGATGTCGATTCCTGCCGCGAGGCGGCGCTGACTGTGCTCGATGCGGCCGCCCGTTCGTCTGGGATGCTACGGGACAGGCTTGTGGCCAAAGGCTTCGATCCGAATACCGTCGACGAGGTCATCGCCCGTTTGACCGCAGTACGATTGATCGATGATCGTGCTTACGCGCAATCAGCGGTGCGCTTCTGTCTGGAGCGCATGTATGGTCAGCGCGGCACGGTGATGTATCTCACGCGCAAGGGAGTAGACCGGGTTCTGGCCGAAGAAGTCGCGCAGGAGGCTGCTCTCGATGGCGCCTTCGAAGAATCGGCATGGGAGCTTGGCCGGTCGGTGGCTAAAAAGACGTTCGGACTCGATCCGCAAGTCCGCAAACGTCGCCTGTGGAGCGCTGGCGGGCGCAAAGGCCACGATCCAAGCATGCTACGTGATATTGCCCACGAACTGTTCGATGGCCAAGGCGTCGATGCCTGATTTGTCCCCGTACATGATGCTCCGTGATGTGAACGAACCGATGACATCCATCTGGAAACATACGTGCACAACCCCGCAGTGCCAATACATAGGTAAAGGTTGAGACCTCTCATACCCCGGGTTCTGTCGCGCGCCGAAACGCGCGGATGGCCATCCATCTCGACCTGGCGTCGCCGCCAGGCTCTAGCAGCCTACCCGAAGGCTCGAGCGAGCAGCTCTTAACGCCTTCTGCTTGGCCTTGCTCCCGATGAGGCTTGCCATGCGGCCCACTGTTGCCAGGGGCCCGGTGGTCTCTTACACCGCCGTTTCACCCTTACTCGGCCCATAAGACCGGGCGGTCTGTTCTCTGTTGCGCTATCTCTCAGGTCACCCTGGGCGGATGTTATCCGCCATCGTGCTCTGCGGAGCCCGGAAGTTCCTCAGGCCTGTCTTTCGATAGGCCCGCGGCCATCGTGAGGTCTCAACCGGGTCATATTGTACCAAATCCCCGCGCTCACTAGCTAATGCGTTCGCAGACCGGCATTTTCCCGCGCGTCACCGATCGTTTACCTGCGTGTCGATTACAATGAAATATACCTGAATGGTGAAGATGCTGTTCAGTACACATATAGCGGGAGACCGCTTGAGTTAGGAGGTCCACATGGAAATCGTCGTCACCGGACGTCACACGCAGATCAAGCAAAGGTTCCGCGATGTCGTCGAAAGCAAGATGAATCGTGTGACCGCCATCGCGCCGGATGCCCAGCGCGCGCAGATCATGCTGTCGCATGAGGGCAATCCGCGTCAGGCGGACACAGCAGAACGTGTGGAGATCACCGTGATAGCGGGCCGTTCCGTCGTGCGTGCCGAGGCTTCGAGCACCGACGAGTTCAGCGCGCTGGATATGGCGCTTGACAAGCTGACGTTGCGTCTGCGCCGCACCCGCGACCGCCGCAAGGATCATCGTAGAGGATACACGAATCCCGCCCCCGTCGATATGGGCGTTGTTGTTCCGCCAGAGCAGCCGCAAGAGGGGGATGAGGAACCCAACAACAGCCCTCAGGCTGCCGTGGCATCCGAGTTGGGACCAGGCGAGTCGGTTGAGGTGCAGGTTGGCGACACGCCGATCATCATCCGCCGCAAGCTGCACATCGCCGAGCCGATGACCATTGACGAGGCGCTGTATGAGATGGAGCTAATCGGCCACGATTTCTTTCTGTTCGTCAACAAGGCGACCGGTCGTCCCTCAGTCGTCTATCATCGTCACGGCTGGAGCTACGGCGTGTTTGAAATCGACACCGCCGAGAACGTCGCCAAGGCCAAGGCCTGAGTTTTTCAGAGCCAGACGCGCTGAGGAGCGTGAGGCAGTACCTATAATCAATGCGCCTGAGTGGTGACCATGATTCGGATCCGGTACATTCAAGCCCAGTAGGTTCATTAAAGTCCGAGCAGGCATTTCGGGGCCCGCGCAGCAGATATGATGCGCGGGCCCCGCGCTGTGTCGCGTTCGTGAAAATCCCCGAGGTCGCGTAGTATAGGCACTGTTTGTGTCTGGCCGAATGGCGCTGGCTATGCGCATTTCAAGACAGATAGTTAAGACAGATAAGACGGACCAGGGAGCAAGACGTGGTAGATATCGTCGACAGGGCACTTCGTATGGGCGAAGGCCACCAGATCAAGAAGCTGGAGAACGTGGCGAAAGCTGTGAACGCTCTTGAGGACGAGATCTCAGCTTTGAGCGATGACGAGCTCAAGGGCCAGACCGCCAAGTTTAAGCAGCGGCTTGCCGAGGGTGAAAGTCTTGACGATCTAATGCCCGAGGCGTTTGCTACCGTACGTGAGGTCTCCAAGCGTACGCTCGGCCAGCGGCATTTCGACGTGCAGCTCATGGGCGGCGCGGCATTGCACTGGGGTAACATCGCCGAGATGAAGACCGGCGAGGGCAAGACCTTGGTCGCGACTCTGCCGGCCTATCTCAATGCGCTCGGGGGCAAAGGCGTCCACATCGTCACGGTCAACGATTACTTGGCTAGCTACCAGAGCGAGCTGATGGGGCGCATCTTCCGCTTCTTGGGTCTGAGCGTCGGCTGCATTATTACCGATCAGAAGCCGGCCGAACGTCGCAAGCAGTATGCGGCCGACATCACTTACGGCACCAACAACGAGTTCGGCTTTGACTATCTGCGCGACAACATGGCGTGGGAGAAGAATGAGCTGGTGCAACGCGGCCACAACTACGCGATTGTCGATGAGGTTGACTCCATCCTTATCGACGAGGCCCGTACTCCGCTCATCATCTCCGGCCCGGCTGAGGGGGATGTGACCCGCTGGTACCGACAGTTTGCACGCTTGGTTACCAGACTGAGCCGCGACGAGGACTATGAGATAGATGAGAAGAAGAAGGTTGTCGGCATCCTTGACCCGGGCATCACGAAGGTCGAAGACTTCTTGGGTATCGACAACCTGTATGAGCCTAGTAACACGGCGCTGATTGGCTATCTCAATAACGCCATCAAGGCCAAGGAGCTCTTCCTGCGCGACAAGGATTATGTCGTGACGCATAACGAAGTGCTCATTGTCGACGAGCACACTGGCCGTATCCTGCCTGGGCGTCGTTATAACGAAGGCCTGCACCAGGCCATCGAAGCCAAGGAAGGCGTCGAGGTTAAGGCTGAGAACCAGACTTTCGCGACTATCACTTTGCAGAACTACTTCCGCATGTACGACAAGCTCGCAGGCATGACCGGCACGGCCGAAACCGAGGCTGCCGAATTCATGGGCACTTACAAGCTCGGGGTGCTGCCGATTCCTACGAACCGTCCGATGATTCGCCAGGACAAGGATGATCTGATCTTCCGCACCAAGAAGGAGAAGCTCACCGCAATCATCAAGGACGTGGCGAAGCGGCACAAGAATGGCCAGCCGGTGCTGCTAGGCACCGCTTCGGTCGAATCCTCCGAGGTTGTTTCCTCGCTGTTGGACGTCGCAGGCATTGAGCATCAGGTGCTGAACGCCAAGCAGCATGAGCGCGAGGCCTCGGTTGTTGCCGTTGCAGGTCGCAAGGGAGCGGTCACTGTTGCTACGAACATGGCCGGACGAGGCACCGACATCATGCTCGGCGGTAATGTCGAGTTCCTGGCCGATCAGAAGCTCAAGTCAGAAGGCTTTTCTCCTGAAGATACCCCACAGGAGTACGAGGATCGTTGGCCTGGCACGCTTGCTGAGATGAAGGCCCAGGCCAAAGACGAGCACGAAGAGGTCACCAAGCTCGGCGGCCTGTACGTGCTGGGCACTGAGCGGCACGAATCACGGCGCATTGACAACCAGCTCCGCGGTCGTTCTGGCCGTCAGGGAGATCCGGGTGAGTCACGGTTCTATCTGAGCTTGGAAGACGACCTGATGCGCTTGTTCAACACGCAGCTCGTCGCCCGCGTCATGGCCAAAGGCATGCCCGAAGGCGAGCCTATCGAGTCCAAGAGTGTTTCCAAGGGCGTGCGCACCGCGCAGAAGTCCGTAGAATCGCGCAACTTCGAAATCCGCAAGAATGTGCTCAAGTACGACGACGTGATGAACAAACAACGCAAGGTCATCTACGCCGAACGCCAGGCAGTGCTCAAAGGGGAGGATATCCATACTGATATCGAGCGTTTCATCGCCGACACTGCCGAAAGCTACATCAAGGGCGCCAACAACGGTTCAGACAAGCCTGCGCAGTGGGATTGGGAAGGTCTATTCAAGGCCTTAGCCATGGTTTTCCCAGTTCGCGTCGACCTGGATGAGACCAAGAGGAAGGTCATCGCCCTTAAGCATGAGAAGGCCGTCGATGAGCTGCGCGACATCATCGTCGAGGACGCCAAGGCGCAGTACGCCGAATTCGAAAAGACGATCGGCGCCGAAGGCTTGCGCCAGCTTGAACGCCGTGTCGTGCTCGCGGTGCTCGACCGCAAATGGCGTGAACATCTCTATGAGATGGACTACCTCAAGGACGGCATCGGTCTGCGTGGCATGGGCCAGCGCGATCCATTGGTTGAATACCAGCGTGAGGGGTTCCAGATGTACAACTCGATGATCGAGGCAATCAAGGAGGAAAGCGTCCAGCTGCTCTTCCATGTCGACATCGAACAAGTAGCTCGTACCGAGGATCTGGAATCCGAGCAAGATGAAGACGCTGCGGTCGACGCGGCGGAATCAGTGATAGGTATCGACGGGTCTGCAGGCGAAGCCGGCAAGACGGCGGTCAGCTCAGTTCCCAGCAGTTCCGAGGATGGTGACGATGCCGGTGCTGCCGCTACATCTTCCGATGACTATGGCCAGCCCGCTCCAGGTGTTGTCGGGCCAGCTCCGCTCAGCCATGCTGAGGGCAAGGTTCCTGCGAACAAGCGGCCGAAGAGCGAAGAGCTCAAGACTCCATGGGCCGATGGCAAAACCTTCCCGGGCACGGCCAAGAATGCGTCTTGTCCTTGTGGCTCGGGTCGCAAGTACAAGATGTGCCACGGTCAGAACGAGAAGTAATACGAAAATGATGCAGGGGCAGTCACTCATCGTGCGCTGCTAGCGTCTTTCATCGGTTGCTGCTTCGCTGATGGTTCAGAGGCGGTGGATGCCAGAGAGCGGCGTCCGCCGCCTCTGTTCATGTGCGAAACGCGCCAAAACCTCGTGAACTGAGGACGGTAGAATAGGATCCGGTATGATGTCGTATCATAGCGATGCAGCATTCGCCTTAAGGAAGGTCCCCCATATGTCTCAAATCACATGGAAATCGATTCTCACCAAGCTGGTCGGCGGCGACCACCTGGATGCAGGCGAGTCTCGATGGTTCGTGGACAGCTTGATGAACGGCGATGCAAATTCTGTAGCGGTCGGTGCGGTGCTCGCGTTGCAGCAACAACTAGGTCTCACGGCCGATGAGATTTCGGGCGCCTCGCAGGCCATGCTCGCACATGCGGTGCCGCTGCATGTGGGCGGCGAAATCACCGACATCGTGGGAACCGGCGGTGACGGTGCGGCGACGGTGAATCTGTCGAGTATGGGATCAGTGGTCGCAGCTGCCGCGGGCGTGAAGATCGTCAAGCATGGCAATCGCGCCGCGTCATCGAAATGCGGCGCCGCCGACGTGCTCGAAGCTTTGGGCTTGCCGCTTGACTTGACTGCGCAGGCAGTGGCCGAGGTCGGCGACGAAGTGGGCATTACTTTCGCCTTTGCTAAGACTTTCCACCCTTCGATGCGCTTCGTCGGTCCGGTGCGCTCCGCTTTGGGCATTCCATGTGTGTTTAATGTGCTTGGGCCCCTGACCAATCCTGCCAGGCCGCAGCATGTGGCCATCGGCTGCGCCGACCGTACGCTCAGCCCGCTGATGGCGCAGGTATACGCCGACCATGGGCAGAACGGCATGGTGTACACGTCGGGCGAAGGTTTGGATGAGCTCGCTCCGACCGGCCCGGTTTCGGTCTGGGAGATCGTCGACGGTACAGTCAGCGAAATCGATTTCGACCCGGCCGAAAAACTAGGCCTCGAGCGAATCGACGTGAGTGCGCTTAAGGGCGGCGAACCGGCATTCAACGCCGCTGTTTTCCGTAAGTTCCTCGCTGGAGAACCAGTCGCTTCACGTTCCACTGCGCTGCTCAACGCGGCTTCGGCGATTGTCGCGGACGGCCATCATGTGCCTGCGGGCGATCTTATTGGCCGCTTCAACGCGGCCTATGCGCTCGCCGAGCAGACCGTGGATTCCGGTGCTGCACAGGCATTGTTCGATCGCTGGATCAAAACCGCCCAGGCCAAGCAAAGAAATCAGTGACGCAGCCGGTTTTGCGTTGTCCGAGGCTGTGGATTGCTGGCAGCTGAGATGCCAGAGCACGAATTCGATTAATGGCGTAGATATCACTGGTGGCGAATCAACGTTCGCGCGCCGCTAAGGGCTGGCAGAAGGTGCGCGAATCTTAGACGCGCGCACCATTGTCGAAGATATCGTCGGTACTGTTGGTGCGTCCGTGATGCCGCGTGAGCAGACCTGCTCCGCCGATCAAGGCGCACACCCCGGACACGGTTGCCAGCAGCGTGGTGAATTGGGGGAGCAGCACCGAAGTGATAACGCCGGCGATGCCGAGCACCGCAAGCGCCCAGAACACGATCACCGTGGCATCGATATGCCCGATCGACGGGTTCGGTGGCACGAAATCTGATCCTTGCGAATCGAGAACGGAATCAGTGTCTAACCAGCTTGAAGTCGTGAAATCACGCGGGCCCCGCGCCGGGCGCAGTATGTCGTCCGTGAAAGCGCCTTCATCCAGATCGCTGACCGAAAGCAACGCCTCTTTCTCCTTGCGTGCCGCCTGCCGTTCAAAACGTTTGGCGTTGCGCGAATGCGCGACATCGCCCAGATCGTCGGCGTGAGCGTTCTCAAACTCGGCCCACAGCTTGTCGTCAGCCCCGGCATCGTGCGTGCCGCCGCCTGGCGCGGGCGTTGGACGCTCATCATCGGCGTTGCTATTGTTAAGATCAGTCATAGACACCACTGTAATAGCGATGCCGTAACAAAATGACGATCCGCCGGACGCGTCACCACTAACGACACGCCTTGCCATCGCCAGGGGAAAGGGAGAGCTGTGCTCTACTGGTTTTTCGTCAAAGGCCTAGGCCCGATCGCACGTTGGCGCATGAATCCTTCGAGCCGCGGAATCGAGAATATCCCGCGCCAAGGCGGAGCGATCATCGCCTCGAACCATCTTGCCGTCATTGATGACGCGCTCATACCATTGACGAGCCCACGCATGATTCACTTCATGGGCAAAGCCGAGTACTTCGAAGGCAAGGGGATCAAGGGAAAGTTCCAGAAGTGGTGGTTCACTTCGGTGGGGGTCTTTCCTGTGGATCGCTCCGGCGGTTCCAAATCGCTCGGCGCGCTCGCCCATGCCAAGGCAATATTGGAGGAGGGACACCTTTTTGGCATTCATGTTGAGGGTACGCGCAGCCCTGACGGCAAGCTGTACCGCGGCCATGTAGGCGCCGCCAAGCTCGCGTTGGAGACTGGCTGCCCGGTTGTCCCCACGGCGGTAATCGGCAGCCGTGAGCTGCAGAAACCGGGGCAGCTCATCCCTGCGAAGGGGAGTACGAAGGTATTGTATGGCGCGCCGATCCTTGTGGAGAAGAAGGATCCTGAGGAGATAACCCACGAAGAGCTGCGCGCGCTGACCGATCGGATTGTCGAGGCGATACGTAAGCTCAGCGGCCAGGACTATGTCGACGAATATGCGCAGACAGTCAAGGCCCGGATCAAGGAGCGTGCCGAGCAGACTGCGCTGACCGCTCGGAAAGCGTAATCGGGAGCGGTCGCTATTTCGAGGCTAAGCAGTCGGACCGAGCCTTTCAACGCTTGTATGAGCCCTGCGGCATAACCACAGGCGTTGGGTATGGCACAGGGCTTATACAGCATTGCGCGCGCGATATTGGCTACTTCACATTATGGCATTGCGTGCGCGACGCTGGATCAGACGACGGTCAGTGTGATAACTGTCTTCGCACCCGTTTTGCTGCGCACACGCACCTGTTGTCCGGGGCCGGGATCTTGCAGGCGTACGGTGTGCGTCAAATCGCCCAATGGCGCGGAGACCCTCACCTGCAGCCCGAGCGCCTCGAGTATGGTGCGCGCGTCATCGGTGTTCTGCCCTCGAACGTCAGGTATTGTGACCATTTCGGGGCCTTTGGATACGACCACGTCGACATCGTCGCCCCAGTGCAGCTGCGTCCCGGGCTGCACGGATACTGAGATGATATTGCCTGTGGCGACAGTGTCACTGAATTCTTCTGAGTAGGTAGGCTCAAGCTTGGCATCGTCGAAGGCGGCTTGCGCGTCGCCGCGCGATCTGCCTACCACGTCGGGCATGCTCACAGGCATCGGGCCTTTGGACAGCGTGATGTCAATCTCCTTGCTATGGTCCATAGTCGTGCCAGGATCAGGGGTGATTGCGCTGGCCGCGCTTTTGGGGAGGGTGAGCGAGTACTCGTCGTTGGATTCGTCGTGGTTCACATTCGTAAATCCGGCGCGTTCCAGTGCTGCCAAGGGGTCTTTGCCGTTGACGGACGTCGGGTTGAGAATGTCGGCGGGGATGGTCGCCTGTTTGATGCCTTGCGAGATGATGAGCGTTACCGTGCTGCCGTCGCGTTTGCCGACACGATCGCCAACATGCGCCGGTTCGGTCGCGATAATGCGGTTTTTGGCCACTGTGTCGCTGTACTTCTTGGTGACCCGATAGGGGATGTTCGCGATTTTCAGTGTGCTTTCATATGGCGCCCAGGCCACATTGGCGATTGTGCAGGGTGCATTCGCAGCACAGGACGAATCGTTCGGCTTAGGCATCGTCCAGTAGCTGCCAGGGCCTCTCAGATACCACCAACCCATGCCGCCGCCGGACAATGCGAGAGCCAGCGCCACGATGATCGCGATGATCAGCGGCCTGCGCTTGGCGCGGACGAGGCTGTGCGGTGTGCGAACCTCTGCCGACGAATTGCCCGAGGTGAGATCATCCGAAGCGGAGTCGCCCGATCGCGAAGCTCCTCGTGCTGCGTTGGCGCTGTATGGTGTGCTGACCTTGTGAACCGCGGCATCATCGTGTGGTTGCTGACCCGGCATAGTCGCAATGGATTGAGTCGCATTTTGTGTACGAGAGCCGTTTCGATTGTCGGCTTGCCGCGTCGCCGGAATCATACGCGTCAACGTATCCCGGTCTTTTTCGCGCAGTACCTGAGTACGCTCCTGCGATGTGGAAAGCTGCAGGGGAGGTGTGGGCGGCGCAACCGGGATCGCGGCGGCGCCGATCGGCGTGTGCCGGGTATCGCCAGGCTGTGCATTCGTACCGGCGATGCGGGTGCGTTTGCCGTCCTGCCGCGATTGGGAGTCAATGACGTGGGCTTCGTCGTCGTGCGTGGCCTCCTCCACCGGTGCAGGGTCGAGACGGTACTGCCAGGCGCCTGCGTCCAGACCGGCCATGACGCCGCGCAGTTCGTCCAGCGCCTTTTGCGCGTTTTCGGGCCGTGCCTCGACCTCGCGAGCGACCAAGTGGGCGATGAAGTTCGCTACGCGTTCGTCGACGCCCGGACATAGGTCGGTAATCGAGGGCACGTCTTCGTGCACATGCTTGAACACGAGCGTTACCGGGTTTGCGGATATGAAAGGGACCTCGCCAGCGAGCATTTCCCAGGCCACGATGCCGACGGCATACAGATCGCCTTGCGCGGTGGCCTGATTGCGTTCGATCATTTCTGGCGCTAGGTAGGCGGCGGTGCCCAGCAGCATGCCGGTGGAGGACAGCGTGGCCTGCGAGGCGGCCTTGGCTAGGCCAAAATCCGTGATCTGCACATGGCCGCGGTCGTTGAGTAGGATATTCTCCGGCTTGATGTCGCGATGGACTACGTCGGCTCGATGCGCGGCGGCGAGGCCTTCGAGCGTTTCAGCGATGATGCGCAGCGTCTCACGCACGCTGAATGTGCTCTGTGCATCCATGTCATGGCGCAGATTGACGCCATGGACGTACTCCATGACTAGGTAGTCGAGTCCCTCGTATTCGCCAGTATCGTATACCTGCACGATATGGTCGTTGGCTATGGCGGCCGCCAATCTCGCCTCGCGACGGAAACGTTGTACGAACTGGTCGCGGTGTGGACCGCGGGCCAACTGAATGTGCATGATCTTGATGGCGACAGTGCGCTCGAGACGTTCGTCGAGCGCCTGATAGACCGTGGCCATACCGCCATCAGCGATCTTGCGCACGATACGGTATCGTCCCTCGATCATCTGCCCTTGCGGCGCCTGTGCAGCTTCAGTCATGGCAGTGTGTGCGATCCCTCGTCTCATGGGCAATATGCATTGCGCATAGTCACCCCGGGGCAATCGTCGCGCAATGCTCGTTAGCGAACGATGGGCATTGCGCGACGATAAGCCCGGCTATCTTGTACCATCAGTCTACATGCCGCGCAATTAAAGCCTATGCGTCTGCTATTGGCACCATGCGCGCGCACGCGGCGTGCAGCGGCTCTCTGGCCTTGCTGCCCAGGGCAGCGGCTGTGTCGATGGCACGGCTGGACTGCCTGAACAATGTGTTGATGCGGCCTTGGGACTGTGCTATGGCTCCGGTGGATTGAAATAGCCCGATCGCCTCGGCTATGTCGCTCTTGGATCGAGCAGAGGCTCCATAGATCGCCAACAGGCGCTTGCGCTGCAAGTCGTCGGCGCGTTGCAACGCATCTGCCAACAGCACGGTGTGTTTGCCTTCGCGGATGTCGCCGCCCACCGGTTTGCCGCTGATGTGACTCGAACTGTCCACATCGATCAAATCGTCGGCGAGCTGGAAGGCCAGTCCCAGCGGCTCGCCTATGTGCAGGGCGCTTTCATGCGCGACCGCAGGTTCGAAGCCAGCAGCCAGAAAACCCAATTCAAGCGGGGCTATTGCCGTATAGCTGGCAGTCTTCCAGCGGAATACTTCCAAGGAGGCACACACGAGCTGCTCTGGATCGCTCAGCGGAATTGATTCAGCCGAAAGATCCAGCACCTGGCCGATTGCCACCGCGCGCTGCATGCCGAGGAAAGCCCGTACGCCGTCCTCATGGTTGTGCAGCCGTGCGAATGACGTCTCTACTACATACGCGCTCGCTGTGGCCAGCAGATTGCCCAGCATAATCGCAAGACCATGCCCCAAACGTTCGTTATTGCCTATTTCCAGTGCCTTGTGCGCGCTCGGCGCGCCTCGGCGCAGGTCAGAGTCGTCGATGATGTCGTCGTGGATCAATGCCGAAGTCTGGTAGATTTCCAGAGCGCAGGCCACGTCCAGCATGGCGTCGCGGCTTTGCCTCGCAGCAGACGTTGAATGTGATGGCGTCATGGATATAGACCCGGGCGTTACCGGCCGGGATCTGCGCGCCCTGCCTGAGTCAGCTGCCGCGTCGTAGGCACTCAGCGCCAGTTGTGCACGCAGGTGCTTCCCTCCCGCATTCGAGGCGCCTGCCTGCGTCCGCACACGGTTCAGCAGCCCTTCATACGGCATAGCGGCATCGTGCGGTGTGGCAAGGAATTGTGTCGTCAACGCGTCGATGCGCGATTCAAGGTTTCCCCAATCGACTGCCGTGCTCATACCTATGAGTTACCCACATTGCCATGACAAAGCGGCAACGCAGCCCTATCAAGGTGGGCAGCCATTTATCCACATTGTCCGGATCGGCTTGCGGCGCCGTGTCGCAGTCGAACATAGTGGAGGAACCAATCGCAATCGGGCCGATGCAATTGATTGGGGCGGATGCGACGAATCTTGGAAAGGAGCACGGCCATGGATATGGCAATGGAGGATACGACAGCGGGCACGCCAGCGGATACGAATGCGCCGATGCCTGCGATGGGACGCCAGGCAGCTCAGTCAATGTCCGCACAGAACGAGGAAGCGCCGGATCGTATGCTTTCGCTTGAGGAATTGGAATCCAAGGCGCGCTCCTTTCGCGAACAACGCAGAGAAAAAGGCGTGTCTCAGGCCGACGCCGACTGGATTGCGCGTCCTTTTGCGGCATGGTTGCGCGGCTTGGAACCAGAGGACGCGGCAAAGCACAGGCATGCCGTGCTGGAGCGTGAAACTATGGCGGCGCTCGCCGTGGGGATGGCTGAAACGCTTTCGATCAGGGATGCTTTGATCGTCTCGCTGGTGGCGGGTGCTGAGCAATGCAGCGAACGCCGCATGGTGGATTTCGCAGTGCACCCGCATGATCCGCGCAATACGAGAAACATGTATCGTTTGCTGCGCAGCGCCTTCGACGATGCGCAGGTGCCACTTGACCGACAGCGATGCATTAATGGGGTGCGGATGATGCTGAGCATCGCCGGTGCCGCGCCACGACGTTTCGGCGTGCAACCTTACGCTGTTACCGCTTACATACTGTGGTGGATGGGAGAGCAGTCGGCATCGCGATATGTGCGCAAGGCCCTGGGGTTGGACAGCCGTTGCACGCTGGCAGCGATAGTGCACTCGGCCTTGGAACACGACATAGGCCCCGCGAACAGGGGAAAGAAGCACCGGGGAAGGGAGGGTGAAATGGAGGCTAAAGAAAAATCCTGGGAATAATCGTCCGTGCAAGATGGTTAACTCCAATAGTTGACGATTTGCCCTTGTTATAAGTGTGCCTTTGTGCTATGCGCGCTGCGGCAAGATCACCCAGGAGGATAGGTTTGGCGACGAAGGATACGACGGCAATCACAGAACAGGCTGACCAGGTTAGGGCTGATGCCTCCTCACAGAAGGATTCGAAGCGGGCAACCGCCTCGCGAACGGCCAGACAAAGGACTGCTGAACGTGGATCATCCTCGGAAGAAGTGCGCGGCGCTGCGGTGAAAGCCAAGGCTTCCGGTAAGGCTGCCGATAAGAAGGTGGCCAAGGGTAAGGCAAAGGGCAGTGCCGAAGCTGCAGATAAAGGCTCCGGCAAGGCCGGGTCCAAGGCGAAGGCCGAGCCTAAATCTAGATCCAAGGCGGTGCCGGCCAAGGGGCGGGCAACTAAGGCGCAGGCTAAGACTCCCGCTACGGCAGCTGCCAAGAGGAATTCGAAACCGGCTGACGAGGGTGCGAACGACGAGCCCGCTGAGATCGGCGACGAGACCGAGGAAAGCATCGACAGCATCGATGATATCGATGTGGGCGATGACGAGCCCGGCGACGGGACTGACGAAGCAGACGGCCTTGATGCCGCAGACGCCATTGATGATGATCACGCCGGCGATGATCTCGACGATGGCGACGAGGATGGCGACGAGGGCGACAAGCACTCCGACGAGCCTGTCGTACCGAAGGCCAAGGGCGTTTTTGTGGTGCGCGATGACGATGACGATGAGAATCTGACTCCATCGGGCAACCCCAAGCGCCGAGTGGTTGCCTCGGGGGCCACAGCTGACCCGGTCAAGGACTACCTCAAGCAGATCGGCCGTGTGAGCCTGTTGAACGCTGAGCAGGAAGTGGACCTCTCTGAGCGCATCGAGGCGGGCTTATACGCCCAGCACCTGCTTGACACCGAGAGTGATGGCATGGAATTCCGCCGCAAGCGACAGCTCAAGTGGGCGGCGAACGACGGCAAGAAGGCCAAGGATCATCTGCTCGAGGCTAATCTTCGACTTGTGGTTTCGCTGGCCAAACGCTATACCGGCCGCGGCATGCTCTTCCTTGATCTAATTCAGGAAGGCAATCTGGGCCTTATTCGCGCTGTCGAGAAGTTCGATTGGAAGAAGGGCTTCAAATTCTCCACGTACGCGACGTGGTGGATTCGCCAGGCCATTACCCGAGCCATGGCCGATCAAGCGCGCACGATCCGTGTACCTGTGCACATGGTCGAGGTCATTAATAAGCTTTCGCGCGTCCAGCGTCAGATGTTGCAAGATCTTGGGCGCGAACCCACTCCGGACGAGCTTGCTCGTGAGCTCGACATGCCGGTCGAGAAGGTACAGGAGGTGCAGAAGTACGGCCGCGAACCGATCTCGCTGCACACTCCACTCGGAGAGGATGGCGATTCGGAATTCGGCGATTTGATTGAAGACACCGACGCGATCGCGCCTTCTGATGCTGTGGCTTTCTCGCTGTTGCAGGAGCAGTTCAAGCAGGTACTTGAAACGCTTTCGCCACGAGAGGCGGGCGTCATCAAGATGCGCTATGGGCTTGAAGATGGCCAGCCCAAGACGCTTGACGACATCGGACGTGTCTACGGCGTGACTCGAGAGCGCATCCGCCAGATTGAGTCGAAAACCATGTCGAAGCTGCGCCATCCCTCACGCTCGCAGACGCTGCGCGACTTCCTCGATCAGTGAGGCTGCCTCCAGAAGGGAAGGCACTGGGGGAGATGGGCTGCGGTTCAGGCTCTTTTCGCCGTCGCTTGACGGTGAGAAGAGCTTTTCGTTGTGAATTGAGGAGAAGAATTGGCTGAGGATTACAGCGCCAAGAATCTGTCGGTGCTCGAGGGGCTAGACGCCGTACGCAAGCGGCCTGGCATGTACATCGGTACGACCGATAGCCAAGGGCTCATGCACTGCCTGTGGGAGATCATCGACAATGCGGTGGACGAGGCGCTGGCAGGCGCGTGCAGCCACATCATTGTCACGCTGCACGCTGATGGTTCGATCGAAGTGGCCGATGATGGCCGCGGTATCCCGGTCGATGTGGAGCCGAAAACTAAGCTCACCGGCGTGGAAGTCGTGCTGACCAAGTTGCATGCCGGTGCCAAGTTCGGCAACGACTCGTACAATGCCGCAGGTGGCTTGCATGGCGTGGGTTCTTCGGTGGTCAATGCCCTGAGTTCGCGTCTCGATGTCGAAGTCGATCGCAATGGCACAACCTATCGCATGACCTTCCATCAGGGCCATCCCGGTGTATACGCAGACGCTGATCCCCAGCAGCCTTCGCCGGATTCGCCATTCAAACGCACGAGAAAGAACAAGCCGACGCAATTGCAGATCGTCGGCAAGGTTAGCCCTCGCACCACAGGCACGCGTGTGCGCTACTGGGCCGATCCTGAGATCTTCAACGACACTGCGGAATTCAGCTACGACCTGCTCATCGACCGTGTGCGTCAGACGAGCTTTCTTGTGCCGGGACTCAAAATCACGGTCATCGACGAGCACATCGCCGAAACAGGCAATGCCGATATCGACGATCTCATGGAGATTGACGCCCAGACGGCCGATGACGGCGGTGAAGGCGGTGAGACCAAAGCTGCTTCGACAGCGGCACGGAGCGATATACATGATTCCAAAGGCGCGGGATCCGACGAAGTGCCCGACGATGAGGATTCGTATGACGAGTCGGATGATGCAGACGCCCAGTCAGATGCGCTCGCAACCTCGGCGAACCCGGCCTCAGTCACCTCGCTGATTGTCACCCAGGCACAAGGTCGCACTCACCGGCGTGTCGAGGAATTCCTGCACACCGGCGGCGTCAAAGACTTCGTCGACTATCTCTCGCATGGTGAAGCGGTGTGCGACATCTGGCACATCGCTGGAAATGCGGTTTACAGCGAGGAAACGCAGGCCGTGGACGAGAACGGCGATTTGCACGCGCAAAAGGTTACGCGCGACTGCGGCGTTGACATTGCGCTGCGCTGGATCAACAGCTATGACACGACGTTGCGCAGCTTCGTGAACGTCGTGGAAACGCCGGGCGGCGGCATGCATGTCGATGGTTTCCTGCAAAGCCTGACTAAGCAGATCCGCAAGGCGGTGGAAGACAACGCCCGCAAGCTCAAAGTCAATCTCAGGGACTCCAATACCCGCGTTGAGCGTGACGACATCCTCGCCGGGCTGGTTGCCGTCGTCACCGTGCGCATTGCGGAGCCGCAGTTTCAGGGACAGACCAAGGATGTGCTCGGCACGGCGGCGGTGCGCGGCATCGTCTCGCGTATGACTGACAAGCAGTTCGGTGAGATGATCGCTGGTTCCAAACGCGGCTACAAGGAGCAATCAGGCCGTGTGCTCGAGAAGATTGCCGGCGAAATGCATGCACGCATCCAGGCTCGCAAGACTAAGGAAGTCACGCGGCGCAAAAACGCACTTGAAGCCGCCTCGATGCCCCCCAAGCTTTCTGACTGCCAGCCGGGCAACGACGATGTGGCCGAACTGTTTATTGTTGAGGGAGATTCTGCGCTCGGCACCGCCAAGGCCGCCCGTAATTCGAGCTTCCAGGCGCTGCTGCCCATTCGCGGCAAGATCCTGAACGTGCAGAAGGCCTCGCTGGCGCAAATACTGGCTAACAAAGAGTGCGCGGCAATCATTCAGGTCGTGGGTGCAGGCTCGGGGCCGAATTTCGATATCGAGCAGGCGCGATACAACAAGATTGTCATGATGACCGACGCCGACGTCGACGGCGCGCACATCCGCACGCTGCTGCTCACGCTGTTCTACCGCTATATGCGTCCGTTGATCGAATTTGGCCATGTCTACGCCGCCGTGCCGCCCTTGCACCGCATCGCGCTGGCGGGCAAGCGCAAAGGAGAATACATCTACACCTACTCGGACGATGAATTGGCCGGCAAGCTCGACGAGCTGACCCGGCAACGCATCGATTTCAATAGCGATGTGCAGCGCTACAAGGGATTGGGAGAGATGGACGCCGACCAGTTGGCGGACACTACCATGGATCCACGAACCCGTATGCTGCGCCGCATCCGCATGGAGGACGCCGCTCACGCCAGCGACATGTTTGAGCTGCTTATGGGTGACGAGGTGCCACCGCGCAAGCAGTTCATCATCGAAAACGCCGACGATTTTGATCGTTCGCGTATCGATACGTGATTCGATTTGGTGTATGCGGTGGCGGGCTGGACAGCCGACATGCGAGTTAAAGAGACGGCGTGCAGGGTGGTATTGCGATGCTGAGACGTAGGTAGCTATTTGCGCCGTTCGCGGCAGGTCTGGCCGAGCCTGCGCGACAGGGCTATTGGGTCGAGCAAATCATCGAGTTCGGCGGCTGGCAGCGCGGTGCATTCCCCTGCTACTTGACGCACGGTTTTGTTCTCGTCTACGGCCAGCTGCGCGATCTTGACCGCGCGCTCGTAACCAACGCTGGCGTTCAGCGACGCAGAGATCGACGGCGATGACTGGGCATGGCGTAGGCCCGCCTCAATATTCACCGTGATGCCGTCCACACAGTTATTCTTGAACATGAACATGGCGTTGATCAGCAGTTCCATGCCGTCGAGCAACGAATGGATGATTACCGGGTCGAAGGCGTTAAGTTGCAGCTGGGCCTCGGAGGCTGCCCATGTGACTGTGGTGTCCATACCGAACACTCTGAAGCAGCACTGGTCAATGCATTCGGGGATAACCGGATTGACTTTGCCGGGCATGATGCTGCTGCCAGCCTGACGTGCGGGTACGTGCAGCTCGTTGAAGCCATCCCGGGGGCCGGAATTGAGCAATCGCAGGTCGTCAGCGGCCTTCTTCAGGTGCACGGCGATATTTTTGAGCGCTCCAGACAGCGTGATGTACACGCTCATGTCGGTGGTGGCGGCGATCGGATCCGGTGCAGCGGTGATCGGTAGTTTCGTGTTTTCGGCGAGATGACTGATGGCGGCCTCCCGGAATCGCAAGTCGGCGCAGATGCCGGTGCCGATAGCGGTGGCTCCCAGATTGAGCTCGCTCAATTGGGGAATCAGGGATTCCAAGGTGAGCCAGTCGGATTTCAAAAAGCTTGCGAACGCGTGGAATTCCTGCCCGAAGGTCATCGGCACGGCATCCTGCAATTGGGTGCGGCCGATGGTTACGTCATTGATATGACGGTCGGCGAGGTCGTGGAAAGCTTTGGCCAGGGTTGTACAGGCGATTACTAGCGGCCTGATCTCGTTGATAAGTGCGAGTTTGCAGGCAGCGGGGTAGGTGTCGTTGGTTGACTGCGATTTGTTGACGTCATCGTTAGGATGGATACGCGCATAATCGCCTTTGGCGTGCCCGCCGAGTTCCAAAGCGCGGTTGGCTATCACTTCGTTCGTGTTCATGTTCAGTGAGGTGCCTGCCCCGCCTTGCAATTGGTCGACAGGGAACTGGTCGGCCAGAGCGCCGCCTTCGACTTCCAAGCATGCGGCGACGATGAGGCGAGCCTTGTCTCCAGAGAGGAGATCGAGCTGGGCGTTGGCTTGTGCGCAGGCCCGTTTGACGGTGGCATAGGCCTTGATGAGTTGAGGATGAGCGGAATCTGGGCGCCCGGAGACGGTGAAATTGCGTGTCGCGCGCAACGTATGGATACCCCAATAAACGTTTTCGGGCACGTCGAGTTCGCCGATGCAGTCATGCTCATGACGCGTGTATCCATCTGCCTGGCACTGAGGATTGTGCGGTGCGGTTGCCGAGACCGCCGTTGATGAAGTCGTTGAGAGAGCCATCTGGGCGGCTGGTTGAGCAACCGGTGCTGGCTGTTCGGAGGGAATCTGGTCGGACATGGTTTGATCGGGCATGATGGCACCTTCCGTTTTTTCTTGCCGAAGTCTATCATCGCGATGCATGTTACGAAACGTCGCATCGGCATGGTGTGTTGTAAATACGGCATGTTACGTAAGAGCGGGGGTCGTGTGTGCGTAGACAGCATGCGAAGAACTATGTATATTGATAAACGGTAGATACCTATCGTTTTATAGTCGTCACGAGTTGTTTTGCGATAGTGTCCATGGCGAGGCGGTTCCGCGGCCTAACGAAGCTTTGCGGGACTGTCGGAAGGGAAAAGAATATGCGTGATAACGATACCCACAGTTTCGATATGAGTGGTTTCGATATGACTGGTACCGCAGTGAAGCAATCCGAGCAGACGTCGTCTGGCGACGTCTCGCACAGCCATCCGCTGCTGATCAGCACGATCAAAGGGTTGATCGTGCTGCTGGGTTTTGTGTCGCTGGTGTGTCAAGTGTGGGGTCTTCCGTCGTTGGCCGCAGAAATCGCTGTTGAGGATCCGCCGCATGCGTATCTGCGCTATCCCTATCTAGCGGTTTCCATAGCGCTTATCGTGTGCTTTGAGATCGTGCTCGTCGCGATGTGGCAGCTGCTGACGATGGTGGCGCGCGGCGTGGTGTTCTCGGCTCGGGCGAGGCGGCTGGTCAATATAGTGATCTGGGCTGCAATCGTTGCTGAGGTTCTTTTTGCGGGCCTTTGGATCCATGGCCTCATGGTATCTGCCGGGCCGCCGCTGCTTGCCGTTGTACTGCTGATCGCTTTGATCGTCGTCCTGTGCTTCATACTGCTGATGGTCGTGATGCGCACGCTGCTGTCTGCGGCGACTGCGCAGCGCGATGAGCTTGAGGCGGTTGTTTGAATGGCGATCAGAGTGAATCTTGATGTGATGCTCGCCAAGCGGCATATGAGCGTGAACGAGCTGGCGGAGCGGGTCGGCATTACGGCGGCCAATGTGTCGGTGCTGAAGAACGGACGTGCCAAAGCGATTCGTTTCACAACGCTTGACGGTATCTGCCAAGCGTTGGACTGCCAGCCAGGGGATGTGCTCGAATGGGCTGAGCGGTAACGGGTGGTTCCCGGCTGTGAGAAAAGCGGCGGCGCCGCGTGTCGAAGCTCGGTTCATGATTGAATGGCGTGGTTTTGAGGCATTCGGCCGTCGGATTCGGGCGGGCAAGGCACTGTGACTCGCGCGTCTGCGTTGTTCCGGCCGGATTCGGCACTTCGATCGGCAGCTATAAGGATGTCTGACCGGACTTCAGCCCGATTGCGCGTTGGCTATCAGGAGCTGCCTGCCGGGAAATAGAAGCTATCGGGAAAGGGGCAAAACGTGGCCAGCATGCTGCTTGCTGTCATTTACATCGCCTTCATCAGTCTTGGTCTGCCCGATTCGCTGCTGGGCTCGGCTTGGCCCACGATGAGCCGGGATCTTGCAGCTCCACTGTCATGGGCTGGTGGCATCTCGATGGTGATTTCGGCGGGTACGATTATCTCCGCGCTGCTCTCCGACCGCATGACGCTGCGCTTTGGTGTCGGCAAGGTAATGCTGGCTTCGGTGGCCACCACGGCATTGGCGCTGCTGGGATTCTCCTTCGCTGCGAATTACTGGACGCTACTGCTGGTGGCGATTCCCTACGGCCTGGGCGCGGGTGGTGTTGATGCGGCGCTAAACAACTACGTGGCCATCCACTATGCGAGCCGGCATATGAGTTGGCTGCACTGCATGTGGGGCGTCGGCGCCGCTCTTGGCCCCTACGTCATGGGATTCGCCCTGACCCGCGGCCAAGGCTGGGCGTGGGGCTACCGGTATATCGCCATTCTTCAGGTCGTGCTCACCGTAGTACTGACGCTTTCGCTGCCCTTATGGAAAGGGCGGGGCGCGGCAGCCGTAGAAGCTGGCGATATCGCCGATAGTGCAGGCGGGAAGCATGATGCTCCCAGGGGCATAGACGAGGTGCAGGCGAAGGCCAAACCGCTTGGGCTTCGACAGATCGTCGCCATCCCTGGTGCCAAGCCGGTATTGGTGATGTTCTTCTGCTATTGCGCGGTCGAATCCACTGCAGGCTTATGGGCGAGCAGCTACATGGCGCTGCACCACGGGCTGGACGCGAAAACCGCAGCAAGTTGGGCGAGCCTGTTCTACGTCGGCATCACGATCGGACGTGCACTGAGTGGATTCATGACGATGCGCCTATCTGACCCGGTAATGATCCGCATCGGGCAACTGATTCTGCTGTGTGGCATCGTGCTGCTCATGGTGCCCTTCCCGGGGCGGATCGTGGCGCTGGTCGGGCTGATTATGATCGGACTGGGCTGCGCTCCGATCTACCCATGTGTTATCCATTCAACACCCTCGTATTTCGGCGCGGATAAGTCCCAGGCCATCGTCGGCGTGCAGATGGCCAGCGCCTACGTCGGTGCGCTCGCCGTGCCGCCGATTTTCGGCGTGATAGCTGACCGCGTATCGATTTCGCTCTACCCGTTGTTTATGCTGGGCATACTTGCGATCATGGTTGCAATGCACGAACTGCTGCGACGCACGACACGCCGACGCGGTGGACGCGGCGACGCGTCCGCTGTGAGTTTCGCTTGATTCGGCTAGCTGGCAGTCGCCGCAGTCTGCCATAATCGAACATATGTACGAATGCTTGAACCTCTTCTCGGAGCCGACACGGGCGTGGTTCGAGCATGCATTCCGCGAACCGACTGCGGTGCAGCAGCAGGCTTGGCCGGTGATCAGTGCGGGCGGCAATGTGCTGGTGATCGCGCCTACCGGGTCGGGAAAGACGCTAACAGCGTTTTTGTCGGCCATTGACCGGCTGATGACGCATGGTTCTGCGATTGATACTGCTCGTGATAGCTCACAACAGATTGCGGGTGGAGACGGGCAGAAGGCAGCGGGAGGTAGCGTAGGTTCTGCTCATTCTGACCAAATATCGTACAAAAGGCATCGCGCGAAACGTGGCGTCCGCGTGCTTTATATCTCCCCGCTCAAGGCGCTCGCTGTCGACGTGGCGCGCAACCTCAATGCGCCGCTAGCGGGAATCGCCGAGGAGTGCCGTAGCGAGGGTGGTACACCACCTGATATTCACGTAGCTATCCGCAGCGGCGATACGACGCCGAAAGAGCGCCGGTCAATCGCCACGCATCCGCCGGATATCCTTGTCACCACGCCAGAATCGCTTTTCCTGCTACTCACCTCGAAGGCCCGCAGCATCCTGTCTACGGTCGAGACGGTGATTCTTGATGAAGTGCATGCCTTGGCTGGTTCGAAGCGCGGTGCGCATCTTGCACTGAGTTTGGAACGACTCGATTTGCTTACGAACGTTTCGACGCAGCGCGTAGGATTGTCCGCCACCGTGCGTCCGGCATCGCAAGTGGCGCGGTTCATCGGTGGCGGCCGCGAGGTCACCATTATTGAGCCGAAAGAGCGACCGGCCATGGACTTGCGCGTTGTGGAGCCGCTGGCCGATATGCGTGACGTTCATACCTCGAAGGTCGTGCCGTCGCCTGTTTCGGGTGCACAAGGGCATATCACTGGGGTGAGTCCTGCCATGCAGCGTTTCGCCGCGCTGCAGGAAGCCGGAGCGAAGGAATCTGCCCGCGGCGGTTCGGGCTCTCGTGCTTTTGGTCAACATACTAGCAGTACCGACAAGGACTTCTCGGGATCGATATGGCCTGCTATCGAGCGCGATGTGCTTGACGAGATTTTGCGACACCGCACTACTCTAGTGTTCGTCAATTCGCGCGGGCTGTCAGAGCGGCTTACCGCCAAGCTCAACGATCTCTATGCCGAGAGTCTGCAAGGCGCTGATTCCCAACTCCAATCATCATCGCGGCATGACTATGGCTTCGCACACCATTACGACTCGGTGGTCGGCTCCTCGATGAACCTCGTCGAATCGCATGACAGCGGCACAATCATCGCCATGGCCCACCATGGCTCGGTCTCCAAAGACCGGCGCAAACGCATTGAGGAAGATCTCAAGCACGGCCGGTTGCGCTGCGTCGTCGCTACAAGCAGCTTGGAGCTTGGCATTGATATGGGCTCAGTCGATTTGGTGATCCAGATCGCACCGCCACTTTCGGTCTCGTCAGGGCTGCAGCGTGTCGGTCGTGCCGACCATCGTGTGGGTGGCGTTTCGCACGCCTTGTTCTACCCATTGACCCGTGAACAGCTCATCGGCTCCGCAGCATGCATCGAAAGCATGGCCACGGGCGATATCGAGCCGCTGAACGTCATTCGCAACCCCCTGGATATCCTCGCCCAGCAGAGCGTCGCCGCTGCGGCCATGGATGATCTCAAGCCCGATGCCTGGTATACGACCGTGCGACGAGCAGCACCTTTCGCCACGCTTGAGCGCGATATGTTCGACGCCGTGCTTGGCATGCTCGCAGGAAACTATGACAGCGAGGATTTCTCGGCGTTCCGCCCGCCGCTGCAATGGAACCGCGAGAGTGATGTCATTTCGGCGCGTCCCGGAGCGCAACGTCTGGCCGTCACTTCGGGCGGGACGATTCCCGATCGAGGTATGTACACTGTCGTGCTGCCCGAAGCGCAGGCAGGGCCGGGGCCGCGTCGGGTGGGCGAGCTTGACGAGGAGATGGTCTACGAATCGCGGGTCGGCGACGTGATCACGTTGGGAACCTCCACATGGCAGATCAGGGAGATCACCAACGACCGCGTCATCGTCAACCCGGCACCTGGGCGTACGGCCCGTCTGCCGTTCTGGCATGGAGAAGGCAACGGGCGTGACGTCGGCTTCGGCATATCCAAGGGGCGATTCATCCGCGAAGTAACGCAAGGACTGGTATCGGCGCACGACGGCGAAAACGCACGATTTAATGAGCCAATAACACGCCGATTGCACGACGACGGGCTCGACGACAATGCCTGCGCGAATCTGGCTGGCCTGTTCAGCGAACAGGTCGCCGCCACCGATGTAGTCGCTAATGACCAGCAACTTGTGGTTGAGCGCTGCGAAGACGAGGAAGGCGATTGGCGTATTATCCTGCACTCGCCGTTCGGCAGGAGGGTGCACGAGCCGTGGTCCATGGTAGTGGCCAACCGGCTTAAGGCGCGATACGGCTTTGACGGACAGTGTTATGCCGCCGACGATGGCATCGTGGTGCGTATGCCTCAGACTAGCGACGACATCCCTGCGGATCAGATATTCCTGTTCGACCCGGACGAGCTGCAACGTGACGTAGAAAACCAGGTTGGCGAATCGGTTCTCTTCGCTGCGCGGTTCCGCGAATGCGCGGCGCGGTCGCTATATCTGCCGCGCACCAAGCCGGGCAAGCGCATTCCGCTCTGGCAACAGCGACTGCGCTCCGCCCAGCTCTTACAAGCTGCCAGAACGCAGCGCAACTTCCCGCTGATTTTGGAAACCGCGCGAGAATGCTTGCAAGACGTCTACGATCTGCCGGCATTGCGTCGCATCATGATCGCGCTGGAGAACGGCGACATGCAGTTGCACGATGCACGCACCGAAACGCCGTCGCCGCTGGCAGGCAGTCTGCTGTTCGGTTTCGTTGGATCGGTCATGTACCAATATGACGTGCCGCAAGCCGAGCGTGCAGCCTCGCTGCTGTCGATGGACCCGGAGGTGCTCGAACGCCTGATAGGCGGCAACCGCATTGCAGCCGTGCTTGACGAGCATATTACCCACGACGTCGAAGAGGAACTGGCACAGACCCATTTCTGGAACGAGCTAGCAGGTGACGACATAACTGGGCGGGTCACGCGCTACGCTAAAACGCATGGTCCGTTCTCGGCCGATGAGGCGATTGCGGCATTGCGACTCGATGCCGTCAGTGTGGTGCGCGAACTGGATGCCTTGATTGCCCGAGGCGACCTGCTGAGCGGGAATTTCAAGGGGGATGGGACTGGCGTTGCGCAATATCTGCATCGCGATGTGTTCCGGCGTATCCGCAACCGTTCGCTCGCCAAGGCAAGAGCCGCCATCAAACCCGTCAGCGCCGAGGCTTATCAGTCGTATTTGATTCGTCGGCAAGGCGTGATTGGAATAGGCGGTCTTGCTGGGCGCGGCAAAGCCCAACACGTCGGCAGCGGGGCCAGCGATGGTGGCTCCAGCGGTGATGGATCAGGCGAAGACAGGACTGAGACTGCATACGACACAAGCAATGGCGCCGCATTCCAAGGTGTGGATGGCCTTCTGCGCACCATCGAACAATTAGAAGGGCTGCCGCTGCCAGCATCGCTGTGGGAATCCGCGATCTTCCCCGCGCGTATCCGCGATTACCAGCCGTCCATGCTTGACGAATTGCTTTCCAACGGCGACATCGTTTGGGTCGGATCGGGCAATCCAGCGCGCAGTCAAGCTAATCAGATCGCTTGGTATCTCGCCAGTTCGCCGCTGCTTGCCGCTGCTGGCGGCCATGATGCCGCACGGGATGATCACCATCAGAATCGGGTAAATCGCGTCTCCGAGTTGCACAATAATGCCTCTACAATCCGCAGTGACGGCATTGTGCAGCAAGACGACAGTGGCGAATCTGCACTCCCCAACACCCCTCATATTGCACCCGGAGCCGATGGCTCGACGGATCCGCCGGCATCGCGCGTCACTCCCGGCAGCGCAATCATGCAGGCACTGGAATCCGGCGGTGCCTATCCAGCACACCGACTCGCTGTGCTGTGCACGGATGCTGCTGAGCGTGCCATGGCAGGCGGCAACGCGTCGCTGATGGTGGATGAATCAACCGGCGAACTTTCTGCACCATGGACGAAGGGTGAATTCCAGGAGGCACTATGGAATTTGGTGTGGTCCGGAGCGGTGACGAACAGTTCGTTTGCTCCCGTCCGTGCGTTGAGCGGTCCGCGTTCCGCTCGTCGCCTGGTTCCGCGTCGCCGTGGATGGAGCCCTCGGATGCGGATCCGAGTCAATGTGCCGCCGATGTTGAGCGGCTTGTGGTCGCTGGTGCCGCAGGATTGTGAGAGCCGGGCAGATAACGAATATGGGCACGAGGCGCATCTCAATCAATCTCATGAAGGTTGTGAACGCCTAGCTGTAGCCCGTGTGGAGGCGCTACTGGAACGATACGGTGTCATCGCCCAGCCGGTTATCGACCGGGAATCAATTCCGGGTGGTTTCGCCGGAATCTACCCAGTACTCAAGACGATGGAAGAGGCCGGCAAGTTGGTGCGCGGCATATTCGTCACTGGGCTGTCCGGCGTCCAATTCGCCGAGCGCCAAACCGTCGATGCCTTGCGTGCCCAGCAGCGCGAGCTCGACGTGCAGCGAAACAATGAATCGCATGCAGTGCAACAGCATATCGAACCAACGCAATTCCAGCTTGAGCCGAGTCTGCCCCAACCGCTGCACCCCCTTGATAATCGGCGCAACAAGGCCGTGTCGCAAGCGGTAGCCCTAGACGCGCTCGACCCGGCAAATCTCGTCGGGGGAGCCATCCCATGGCCGCAAAGCACCTCGGGCATCAAGCCGTCGCGCCGTGAAGGCAGCATCGTTGTTATGGTGCAGGGCAAAGCGGTGCTCTACATGTCGAAGCGGCATCTTCTGATCTTTGTACACGATGCTCAAGAACTCAGCGATGTCATCCTCGTCGCTGCACTGCGTCAACTCATTACGACATTGCAACGCAACCACCGTGGCGGCAGCATCGTTATTGCTGACGTCAACGGCGCTCCTGCGACATCCACAGGCCGCTACGCTCGCCTGTTGCGGCTTGTGGGCTTCGTCCCCGCACCCCAAGGCATGACCTGGTATTGTTGATCCACGTATCGGGATCATGAAAGGCTGAAACCAAACGGTGTTATAGAGGGTTCACGATGGGACACCGTATGGCATGAATCGCACGAGATGCGTGCTCAACGTGCTACTTGCCAATGACCTCGCTAAGCAAAGGCGCAGCAGCGTCTTTTTGAGAGATCTGCTCCAGATTGTTTGGGTCTATTGGAATCGGCCAATTGATGCCAAGCGCAGGATCTAGCGGAGTCAAGGCGACACCTGGCATGTGGGGACGCCATTCGCCATCGAAGAAATACAGGTATTCTGTCTCGTTGTTGCCCGTGGCCTGGAACCCATTGCAGACTCCCTGTGGAACGAATACCTGACGCCCGGGAAACAGCTCTACTGTTACAACCGCTGTGACAGTTGGGCTCTCCGGTCTGACATCAACATAGGCTCCAAAAGCCGAACCACTGGCAACAGTCACAAGTTTCGACATAGCTTCGCCATGCAGACCTCTAACCGCCCCGCGTTTGGTGCGAGTGAGTGAGAGGGAATGCATTTCGTGTACATAGCGTTCTGAAGGAATTGTGGGTGGAACTGAGGCTATGCCTGCAAGAATCTATCCAATCGTGCCGGTGACTACGCCACAAACCCAATCGGCGCATCGAGATCAACACCTGACGCGTCGCGGCGCATGTCGGGCTTGGGCAGGTCGATCGGCGTGCCGGAAACTGTGCTGGCGCGCAGCGGGTAGGAGCCGACCCATGCGGCGATCAAGGTGTTCTGGCCTTTGAGGAAGCGCTGGGATCGCACGCCGCCGGTGCCGCGGCCCTTCATCGGGTACATTTCGAGCGGCGTGACCTTCGCGGCGCCGTTTTCTGTGCCCTCAAGCGCGTCGGCATCGCCGGCCACGGTGAGCACTACGGCCCCGGAGGCGGAAAACAGACCGTTCTCGCCTTCCTCGTAGGTCCAGGCGACGTTGCCAGCGTGCACTACGTTGAACGACCGTGCACTGCACCCTTCGGCGAGCTTGATACCGGCCATGCCTCCTGCGGCGCGGCCCTGCGAGCGTACGGCTGAGCCAGTGAACGTCAGCAGCGAGGAATCCGAAGATATGAACACCAATCGGTCATCGTCGGCTGCGGGCGCGGCGAAGAGCACGCGATCGCCCTCCTTGAGATCGATAACTCCCCACGAATCCATGGTCGTGGGCGATTCTCGGTTCCAGCGCTTGACGACGCCGGCAGCGGTGCCGATGGCTAGCGGCGGCTCATCGTCTCCCAGCGACACAGCAGTGACGACGTGCTCGCCGGCAACGGGGTCTGTGTTTTCGGTTTGCGTCAGCAACTCGTCGGCTTTGACCGCACCGCTCAGCGACAGCGTGATCGAGGCCGGCAGGGCAGGCAGGTCGGCCACCTGCGCGAGCACCAGCCGTCCCGCCGAAGTGATGAGGCCATAGGAGGCCCTCGTCGTCGTGAGGAAGACGGTAACGATTTGATCGTCGCAAGCGCGCCCATCCGAGGCGGAATGCGTTTGCCAGATATCCAGGGCACTCGGTGTGCTGCGGGCGATCAGCCCCGAGGCGCTCATCAGCACCGTGCACGGTTCGTCATCCAGCTGCAGCGCCGAAACCGCCTCTTCGGCGTTCCCGGCCTTGCGTGCGGCAGCGGCTGCCTCGACGTCGGCCGTAGCCGAGGACACGGTTTTGGCCGCGTGCATGGCCGCCAGTGCCGAAGCGGACAACGTTTTGTCGCCTTCAGCGCTTACCGGGGCCAACTCGCCGGAAGGCCCTTCATCAAGTAGCACCGTGCGGCGCGGCGTGCCCCAAGATGCCACAGCCTCGTCCATTTCGTCGGTGATGACCTGATCGAGAGTCTCGCCCGACGCCAGAATGCGTTCCAGCTCCTCGATGCTGCGCTTCAAGTCATCGCGCTCGGATTCAAGCTCGATACGGCTCATGCGCGTCAGCCTGCGCAAGCGCAGGTCAAGGATGTACTGGGCTTGAATATCATCGAGATCAAACACAGCCATTAGCCGTGTTTTGGCGCCCTCAGCGTCTTCGGAAGTCCGGATGACCTGAATGACCTCATCGATGTCGATCATGGCCAGCAGCAGGCCTTCGACCAAGTGCAACCGCTCCTGCGCCTTCCTGCGGCGGTATTCGCTGCGGCGGCGGATGACGGAGCGCCGGTGCCGGATCCATACCTCGAGCATCTCCTTGAGACCCATCGTATGTGGACGGCCTTCGACCAGTGCGACGTTGTTGATCGAGAAATTATCTTGCAACGGAGTGAACTTGAACAGTTGCGCGAGTACGGCGTTGGGGTCGAAGCCGGTTTTGACCTCGATGACAAGCCGAGTGCCATTGTGTCGGTCGGTCAGATCGATCGCGCCGGAGATGCCTTCGAGCTTGTGGTTCTTCACACCTTCGGAAATGCGTTCGAGCACGCGCTCGGGGCCGACCATAAACGGCAGTTCAGTCACCACGATCGCTCGTTTGCGGGCTGTTACATTCTCTAGGTGCGTGGCTGCGCGGGTCGTCAGCGCCCCCCGCCCAGTCGCGTAGGCCTCGCGGATGCCGTCGCGGCCGATCACGATACCGCCGCCTGGCCAGTCCGGGCCGGGCACGAAGCGCATGAGATCCTCAAGCGTGGCATCGGGATGATGCATGAGATACTTGGCGGCTGCAACCACTTCGCCGAGGTTGTGCGTAGCCATATTCGTCGCCATGCCTACCGCGATGCCTGATGCTCCATTGACCAGCAGATTTGGAATCGCGCTAGGCAGCACGACCGGCTCGCGCAGCTTGTTGTCGTAGTTTGGCGCAAAATCGACCGTATCCTCGTCGGTGTTGGCGTTCATTCCCAAGGCCGCCGGAGCCAGCCGCGCTTCGGTGTAGCGGGAGGCCGCAGGGCCGTCGTCGAGCGAACCGAAGTTGCCGTGTCCGTCGACTAATGGCAGCCGCATGGCGAACGGCTGCGCCAAGCGCACCATGGCCTCGTAAATGGCCGAATCGCCGTGCGGGTGCAGTTTGCCCATCACTTCGCCGACCACGCGCGCCGATTTCATATACGAACGGTCGGGCGTGAGGTTCATCTGGCCCATTTGATAGATGATGCGCCGCTGCACCGGCTTCAACCCGTCACGAGCGTCGGGCAGGGCACGCGCATAGATCACCGAGTACGCGTATTCGAGGTAGGACCTGCTCATTTCCTCGTTCAGCGGCGTCTCGACGATGTGCTCCTTGACCGTGCGCGGGTCGAAGGACGCCTGAGCCGATTTGCGAGCGCGTGCCATGCCGGAACTTCCTTGCTTGTTGAGTGCGATTGAGTGCGAACCGCCCCATGATATCCCATGCGGTCGGCCAACAGCGTTTTTTCGGCTCTTTTCGCGCTGCGGTGCTTGAATGGTGCGTATGAGCGTTGATGTGCCGGACAGAGAGACCCTGCTCGAATTCGTAGCAACCGCCCGGTATGGGGATTTCGATGGTATGACAGACCATACGGGCAGTGACCTTGCTGCTATTGCTGTGCAACGGGGCGGGGCGAGGCACTTGTCGTCTGTATTACCGGCGCTCTGCAGCGCCATCGGTCATCCGGTAACCACGGCCGTGCACGAGAACCCTACCGCATTGCAGGCCACGCTAGGGTTCCCGGACGCCAGCTCGGCCATCGTCGTGCTCGTGGACGGGTTGGGCTTCTGGAATCTCAACCTGCGCATCGGACACGCGCCGTATCTGCGCTCGCTGCTGCGCGAGCCTGCGAATCAACAGCCCATTTCGACGTGCTTCCCGAGCACTACCGTCGCTGCTATGGCGACTTTTGGCACAGGCACCTGCCCAGGGCTCACTGGTATGACGGGATATACGCAGCGCAATCCGCGCACGGGGGAGCTTTCGCAGCTCATCCAATTCAGAAACGCTATCGAGCCGCGCGATTTGCAACGCCAGCCTACGATTTTCGAGCGGCTGGGCGAGCAAGAGGTGTCGGTCATCAGCTCAGGGCTGCCTAAATTCGCTAATTCCCCTTTGACTCAGGCGGCGTTGCGCGGAACACATTTTATTGGCAACGCGCAGCCTGCTGACAGAGTCAGGGCTGCTTGCCGGGCGGCGAAAAAGCCGGGGCTTACTTACCTCTACATTCGTGACACCGACAAGACGGGGCACTCATACGGTTGGAATTCGCCCGAATGGATAGCGGCCTTTGAAAGTGTCGACGCGCAGCTGGGTATGCTGCACCGCACCGCACCGCGCGGCACGCTGATCGTGATCGTGGCCGACCACGGCATGGTTTGCGCCATGCCGGAAGAGCGCATCGACATCGCGCTCACCCAACAGCTGAAAAGCGGCGTGGAAATGGTTGGCGGCGAGCCGCGCGCGCTGATGCTCTATGCCGAGCAGGACTGCACAGCAGCCGAAATCGCCGCACGGTGGAAAAACTATCTGGGGTCTCGCGCGCTGGTGCGAACACGTGAACAAGCGATCGCCGAGGGATTGTTCGGGCCGCTCGATCCGCGCGTCGAACCGATGATCGGCGACGTGTTGGTGCAGGTATCGGGCAATATGACCATCGTTGACTCGCGCACCCAGGTCGACAAGGCCACGCGCCTGCCGAGCGTACACGGATCGCAAACCATGATGGAAATGGACGTGCCCTGCCTCATTGATGTCGTGTAACTGGTTGCTATGTGATTGAGGCTGTTCTAACAAGAGCCTTGCAATCGGCGATCATCTTCTGTTGGCCTTCAAATCATGTGGCACGACTTTCGCAGCGTGACGAGTCCTGCAACGTTCCAGCAGTGCGTCAATCGCGTAATCAGTCGCCGAAGAGGATCTCATCCCAGCTTGGAACGGCCGAACGCCGAGATTTGCGTTTCGCCGGCTCCGAAGAGCCAGCTTTGTCTCTCGTATGACCTAAGTCCTTGCCTTCGCCGTCCACATCACCCGAACTCTGTGGTGCGCCGGCAGTTCCGAGCGTGCCAGACTGGGCATCGGTGAGGTCGCTGGCATTGGTGTCGACGGTGGACGCAGGATTTGGCTCGGTGCTGTGAGAGCTGCCACGCAATAGCGGCATGGCGAAAGCCTGATCGGCAGCGGATCGTTCCATCGCCTTCGACCGACTCTGATTGCGCCGATTCTTCCGGTCGTCATAATCATGCTGAGGCTGTAACGATGTCTGGGCGTTCGCCGCTAGCTGGGTTTGCACGGATGGCTCGGATGCCTGACTCGTTCGCGCCGGCTGCAAAGGATGAGACGGCTGCGTTTCCCCCGACGTGTTGTGTGTGCCGGAGTCCTGATCCCCGCGATCCTGGGATTCTGACGAGACAGTGCCCTGTGGCGCTGCTACTGCTGCGCCTTGCGCAGCAGTAGCACGCGCTGCTCCTTCTTGGTCTGCCGCCGTGCTCTGGGTCTCGGTGTTCCGAGAGTCAGACCCATCAGACCCCCATGCCGACACCGCCCGCTCGATGCGTGCCGAACGGATGGAATCGCCGGGAATCCCCATCACGATAGAGAAGGCATCATCGAGCTCGCCGGATGTGCCAGTGGCGGCTCCTTCCGTGTCACGATCCTTGGGGCTGAGCTCGCCAACCAGCCGTCTTGCCGCCGAATTGAGGCTGACAACCGCATTATCGTGCATATTCCACGTCCATTCGGCGCGCAGACGTCGACCTGCCGAATCGAATTCGGCCGAAATCTTCCACGGTTCGAGTCCTCGGCGTGTCGCTTTCCATTGTACCGTTTCCATGCCGATACGAGCGCTGGCTAGCGCGCGCTCGATAAGCTCGGCCATAGTATGCACGCGGCTCTCTTTGGGCGCAGGAACGGCGAGGAACTGTTCGATGGCGTATTGCTTCTCGGTCTGCACCGAGGCGGAGAAACGCCGTACTAGAGCAGGACTCAGACCATATCGCTGCGCTACGCGCGCAGGTTCGGCACCAGCGCGAATCAGCGTCTGAATTTGCGAGATCGGCAGGCTTTGGCCGGCCGCGGGCTGTTGGATTCCAAGGGATTCGGCCTTGATCTGCTTGGCTTCGAGCACGGCGCGTTCCAGGGCGTCGTCCACGGCGAGTGCGAATCGTGCGCCTCCAACCGAAAGAATGAGTTCGCCTGCTGCTCCCACCGCGACGAAATTGGCCTGCGTGAGTGGCTTCTCCGGCATTACGCACCGCTTTCCTCAGTATTGCTCGACATATTCATCTGCTTATTTCTATTGTGCCCCACGTGTCGTATTTTACGAGCTTTTCGAATCGTGTATCCTATGCGGGGTATAAGTCATGTATTCTATGGCGCATAATACGACGTCACGGACGAAAGGATTGCGATGGCCCAGGATTATGATTCCCCTCGTAACAAGGACGAGGACGAGGAATCGCTGCAGGAACTCGGCAAGGGATCGCAGAACTCCTCGGATGAAATTGACGACGACGAAAACGCCATTGCCGAAGATTATGAGCTGCCGGGTGCTGACCTGAGTAACGAGGATGCCTCGGTCACGGTCATCCCCATGCAGGGTGACGAATTCATCTGCTCGCAGTGCTTCCTCGTGAAGCATCGCAGCCAGCTAGCCTATATGGATGAAAACGGCCAGCCGGTATGCAAGGAGTGCGCCGCCTGATGGCTTACGACGAGGCATACAACGAGCCGGAGCAGGTCGAGGTGTTGGTGCGTTCACTCGAGTCTTCCCATCCTGCAACGCTCGCGTATGCGCTTGCAGGAGATGCAGGCGCTGATTTGCGCACCACGCAAGATTTCATGCTCAAGCCGTTCCAGCGGGCATTGGTACCTACTGGCGTCGCTATCGCGTTGCCCGCCGGGTATGTCGGTCTGGTTCATCCGCGCTCGGGACTTGCAGCTAGACAGGGCATCACTGTGCTCAATGCGCCAGGCACGATTGATGCCGGATATCGCGGCGAGATTAAGGTGCCGATCATCAATCTGGATCCGGAGCATACTGCGGTGTTCCACGCAGGCGACCGCATTGCGCAGCTCGTCATCCAGCGCTATGTCGAGGCGCGCTTCGTGCCGGCTGAAGTGCTGCCTGGATCCGACAGAGCGCAGCGTGGATTCGGATCGACGGGAATATCTGCCTGATCGTCGCGATTGCTTCGACGGCTGGTGTTCGCGCTACCGGTGCAGCCCCTGGCACACTGGATGTTGCACCGGTAGCGGCGTGCTGACAGTGAAAACGGCGATGCGAAGGTAGGATAAGAAACCAATGTGAGGGAGGAGGATCGATGGCTGAGAAGGATACTATGGGCATTTCGGCCCGCAGGTTGGGATGCGAGATCAGCAGCGACCCACTCGATCCTCTCGTCCCAATCGTGCGCATGTGTGCATATCACCATCCGGACGAGGACATGGAAATACTCGAGCGGGCCTATCGGCGTGCGCTCAAACAGCATTCAACGCAACGCCGTAAATCCGGCGAGCCGTACATCATCCACCCGCTGGCGGTTTCGCAGATCCTCGCAGACTTGGGCATGGGGCCTATCGTTGTGGCTGCGGGCCTGCTGCACGATACGGTCGAGGACACCGACTACAGCGTCGATCAGTGCCGTGCTGAATTTGGCGATATGGTTACTGGGCTAGTCGACGGCGTCACCAAGCTAACCAAGATGGATTACGGCGATTCAGCACAGGCCGAGACGATCCGCAAGATGGTCGTGGCGATGAGCCGCGATGTGCGTGTGCTGGTCGTGAAGTTGGCCGACCGCGTCCACAATGCCCGCACTTGGCGCTATGTCAAGCCTTCCAGCGCGCAGAAGAAGGCCCGAGAAACGCTCGACGTCTACGCGCCGCTGGCGAACCGGTTGGGTATGAACGCCATCAAAACCGAGCTGGAAGAGCTCAGCTTCAAGGTTCTCTACCCCAAGATCTACAACGAGATCGTTGTGCTCGTGGAGCGCCGCGCCGGGCAACGAGATGTGTACATCAAGCAGATTCTGGCTGAGATCAATGAGGATCTCGCATCGCAGCATATCAAGGCAACGGTCAGCGGTCGGCCGAAGGATTATTTCTCCATTTATCAGAAGATGATCGTGCGTGGCCACGATTTCTCCAGCATTTATGACTTGATGGGCGTACGCATCATCGTCGACACAATCCAGGACTGCTATGCGGCGCTTGGCGCAGTGCACGCGCGCTGGAATCCGGTGCCGGGACGGTTCAAAGACTATATCGCGATGCCCAAGCTCAACATGTACCAGAGCTTGCATACTACGGTCGTCGGTCCGGGCGGCAAGCCTGTTGAGATTCAGATCCGTACTTGGGATATGCATCGGCGTGCCGAATTCGGCATCGCGGCTCATTGGCGTTACAAGGAGAACGGCCAGGCTGGTCGTCCGCTGAGCGCGCCGGACAAGTCCGATCGCCAGCGTGAAGACGGCGATCATCAGGAGCTCAGCGAAGCCGATAATCTCAAATGGATCCAGCAGCTCGCCGACTGGACGAGCGAAACGCCTGACTCCAACGAATTTCTCGGTTCGCTCAAAGAGGATCTGGGCTCCGCAGAGGTCTATGTGTTCACGCCCAAGGGCAAGATCATCTCCCTGCCCGCCCGCGCCACGCCAATCGATTTTGCTTACGCTGTGCATACCGAGGTCGGCCACCGCACCATGGGTGCGCGCGTCAACGGCCGTTTGGTGCCGCTGGACACGGTGCTGGAGAATGGTGACACCGTCGAGGTGCTCACTTCGAAATCTGACAACGCTGGTCCTTCTCGCGACTGGCTCAGCTTCGCGAAAAGTCCGAAGGCGCGCAACAAGATCCGCCAGTGGTTCAGCAAGGAACGCAGGTCCGAGGCCATCGAGGAAGGCCGTGACGAGCTGACCCGCGCCATGCGCAAGCGCGGCCTGCCGGTGGCATCGATGCTCACGCCCGAGGCGCTGATCGGCATTGCCGACGACCTGAACCTCGACAATGCGGACGCCGTGTTCGCCGCGATCGGCGACGGCCAGATTTCCACGCAGAATGTCATCGCCCACCTGGTCAAGGACGCCGGCTCGGACGAAGTCAGTGAGGAGGTCGAGCAAGAGGCGCTGCCGCTGCGCCAGATCGAACATGGCAAGGCCAAGACCAGTTCCTCGGGCGTAGCCGTCAAGGACGTCGGCGACGTATGGGTTAAGCTGGCCCGCTGCTGCACGCCTGTTCCCGGCGACGAAATCGTCGGTTTCATCACGCGCAACCAGGGTGTCTCAGTGCATCGCGCCGACTGCCAGAACATGCTGGACTTGGAAAAGCACCAGCCCGAGCGGGTCATTGAAGTGCAGTGGACCAGCACTAAGGGCTTGTTTATGGTCAGGATCCAAGTCGAGGGGCTCGATCGCCCGCACCTGCTTTCCGACGTGACTCGAGTGCTCTCCGATCACGGGGTCAACATCATCTCTGGGTCGGTTTCCACCGGATCAGATCGCGTTGCCACCAGCCAGTTCTCCTTCGAAATGGCTGATCCCCAGCACTTGAACCGTCTGTTGTCCTCGGTGCGAAAGATCGATGGTGTATTCGATGTTTACCGCATCACCGGTGCCAAGGATTCTGCCGAGCCCCGTCTGCGCAAGATGTAGTGTGCGGTGGGGCTTGGCTCCTCCAGCTCTTTTGCTCCGGCTGTGCAAGTGCGATTCCCCGCATTATCTCGTTGAACGATGTGAGAACCGTAGTGATCCGTGGCGCAAGCGGCTTACGGTGTTGACGTACGGGCAGAACGTGAGCCAAAGGTCATCAATGACGCACAATCCCCGCCCTGATGTGGAGCACACCAGGGCGGGGATCGACATATGAGAAGCCGAAAATACGCCTATTTCACGTCAACGGAGACGATAACGACTGGCTCGAGCGGTGCGTCGGAGCGGTCGGTGGGAACGGCGTCGAGTTTGTCGACGACAGCTCTGGATTCGGCATCGGCGACTTCACCGAAAATCGTATGGTGACCGTTGAGCCATGGGGTGGCTACGGTGGTGATGAAGAACTGGGAACCGTTCGTGCCGTGGATCTTGCCGTCAGCGCCTCGGCGCAGGCCGGCGTTCGCCATAGCAAACAAATAGGGCCGGTCGAACGTGAGCGAAGGATCGATCTCGTCATCGAAGTCATATCCAGGGCCGCCGGTTCCATTGCCCAGCGGGCAACCGCCTTGGATCATGAAATCCTTGATGATCCGGTGGAAAGTCAGTCCGTCGTAGAACGGGTCGTGGCAGGCCTCGCCGGTAAGCGGATTTGTCCATTCTTTTTCGCCGGCGGCCAGAGAGCGGAAGTTCTCGACCGTTTTGGGCGCCTTGTCATCGAACAGGTTGATGGTGATGTCACCTTCGGAGGTGTGCATAACAACAGTACTCATGGGGTTCAGTCTCTCATGCGAGTGGGACGGGAGAGCCACAAGGATCCATGGGGATGAATCTCAGCTACAGAATCGCGAAGTGACGCAAGGCGTTCACGATGCCATCATGATCCACATCGTCAGTCACGTAGTCGGCGACGGTTTTAACAAAATCAGAGGCGTTGCCCATCGCCACACCGATACCTGCAAATTGCAGCATAGTCATGTCGTTGCCGCCGTCGCCGAAGGCGATGCATTGCTCGCGCGTATAACCGTAGTGCCGCAGAAAACGCTGGATGCCGATGGGTTTGCCGCCATCCGCAGGAATCAGATCGGTGAAGTCAGGATGCCAGCGTACGCCTTTCACGTTCTCGCACAGCCCGGTGATTTCGATCTCCTGAGCCTTGTCGATGAAGGGGCTGATCTGGAATGTCGTGTGCTCGAGCGACCGGGTATGTGGGTCGTCGATGAAAGCCGCCGGCGCGGTTCTGCCCAGTTTGCGCCAGGTTTTGCGCATGGTGTCGGTGATCTGATTGAAGTAGACGTAATCGCACTCACAAAAGCTTGCTACGACATTCGGATGCGCGTCGAGCCAAGCGGTGATGACCGCGATGTCATGCCTGCTCAGGGTTTCGGTCTCGAGAAAACCGTGATTGTCGAAACAGTATTGCCCGTTCATCGCGACCACGCCGTCGAACGCCACTGGGATGGTATCGAGAACTACGCCTAGTTGGGATGGCGAACGACCGGTGCAGATGAAGATCTTCATTCCTTCATCCTTCAGCCGTTGCAGCGCGTCCAGCGTCGAGTCGGGTACGACATGCGTGGAGAAACTGGTCAGTGTGCCATCGATGTCGAAGAACGCCGCTTTGGTGTCGGGTCGTTTGATCTGTGAACGCATGGCATCGGAACGTTTGACGCTACTGTCCCCAGCATTGGGACGCTCGGCGTCGCGCTGCTCACGTGGCAGGCCTGTGCTGCGAGTCGTCCGCCCGTTGCGGCGGCGGGGAATCGCAGCAGGCTGAGGCGATTCCCCGCCGCCGCAGGCTGCGACGCGGGCACTGCCGTTATATGAGGATGCGTCATAGGAGGATGTACCTTGCTGAGCGGTGATGCCACCGTTTATCATGCTATCGGTCTTCCGGTTGGTGCTGAGAGGCTTCGCTCACTAGTGTACGGGCAGGGTACGCCTGTTTGAGCGTGCGGCGAACACCTGCGATGTTCTGCAGATGCAAACCAGAGGGAGCTGAGCGTAAATGCGGTACCAGGCAGCGGTCAGATCGGAGCTGATTGGACGTGCGCTGGGCGGCTAGGCACGTCTCGTCGAGTTTTGTGTGTTGGATGGATGGTGCACGCAATGGTGATATCGCCATCATGCGAGTTGGCAGCACCCGCTTGAGGAAACGAGGAATCATGGTCGAGCATCTGACTATCGGGCCGGAGCTTATCGATATTCGCAGGCATCTTCACGCATACCCGGAGCTGGGTTTCCATGAAGAGCACACGAGCCAATTCATCGCCGATCAGCTGCGTGGCCATGGCATTGTGGTGCTCGCCAACCCGCTGCCATCCAAAACTGGCGTCATCGGTCTGATCGAGGGCGAACGGCCAGGGCCTGCCATCGCGTTGCGTGCCGATATTGATGCGTTGCCGGTTGCGGAGCGCAGCGAGCTGGAATACGCGTCGCACAATGAGGGTGTGATGCATGCCTGCGGTCACGATCTGCATATGACGTCGCTGCTGGCGGCTGCATTCTGGCTCGCCGAACACCGCGAACGCATCTCCGGACGTATTATGTTGCTCTTCCAGCCGGCTGAGGAACTCGGTGAGGGCGCGCTGGCCGTGATCAAAGCTGGAATCGTCGATGGTCTCGACGCGATTATCGGCACCCATAACAACCCTGATTATCTGCCTGGCCAGATCGCGGTCGGAACCGAGCCGATGATGGCCGGATGCGTGAAATTTGCCGTGCGCCTTCATGCGCAGGGCACCCACGCCGGCTACCCTCACATGGGCACTGGGCCGATCGAGGCGCTGGCCTCGATGATCCTGTCGGTGCAGAGCATCGTGAGCCGCAACGCCACGCCATTCCACCCGCTGGTTGTTTCGGTCACTGAAATCCACGGCGGCGACGTATGGAACGTGGTGCCGGCCGAAGCTGGATTCCTGGGCACCGCACGGTATTTCTACAAGGATGACGGGCAGATGGTCGAACGCTGCTTCCGGCGGATCGTCGCCGCAACGGCTGAGGCGTACGGCATCACGGCCGACGTCGAATGGGACGATTTCGCCGATCCGCTGGTCTGCGACACTGCTCTGGCAGCTGCCGTGGCACAAGATGTGCCGCAATACGCGAGCCTTGAGCCGATTCATCCCTCGATGGCGGGGGAGGACTTTTGTGAATACGCGCAACGCACCCGGCTCCTGTTCGCATTCATCGGATCGAACGGTGCGCCCGGGCATTATGGATTGCACAGCCCGCACTTCGTCGGCCTGGATGGCGAGCTGCAGCCTGCTGCCGAATTCTATGTGAACGCTGCGCTGCGGGTACTCAAGGAATGCGCTGCCGGTCAGTGATTCGAGTGCTGTAAACAGGGTGGCGCTACTATGAAGCCATGACACAACTGCGTTTTGCCCTGGCCCAGATCGATACCCGCGTCGGCGATCTCGACGCTAATGCTGAGGCCATTGTGGCCTATGCGCGTCGCGCTGCCGCTGATCATGCCCAGGTCGTGGTTTTTCCGGAGATGTCGCTGACCGGGTACCCGATTGAGGATCTCGCCTTCCGCGCCACTTTCCGCAAAGCCGCATGGGACAAGGCGAACGCGATAGCTAGGCAGCTCGCAGCTGACGATCTTGGTGCGTTGTACGTTGTTGCAGGCACTGTCGGCACTGACGGGGAGTCTGACAAACCGCGCAACCGGCTCGTGGTGCTGCATGACGGCGTGGTCTGGACGGGGTACGACAAGCATTTCCTGCCCAATTACGGCGTGTTTGACGAGTTTCGTATTTTTTCCTCCGGTCAGCGCTCCGTCGTGCTCGATGTCGAAGGCGTGCAGATCGGTTTGGCGATCTGCGAGGACATCTGGCAGGATGGCGGGCCGGTCGCCGAACTCGCCAGGAAGCATATCGATGTGCTGCTGACCATCAACGGCTCGCCTTACGAGGAAGGCAAGACCCATACGCGCTATGATCTGGCTGTTAAACGGGCGGGCGAGGTCAAGGCGCCGATGATTTACCTCAATCAGGTTGGCGGGCAAGACGACCTGGTCTTTGATGGCGGCAGCTTCGTGGTGGACGCGGACGGCACGCTGCTCGAACGCTCGCCGATGTTCGTCGAGGATCTGAGCTATTTCGACTTCGACAACCAGTCTGAACACCAGCGCGTCAGTACGATAGCGGCCGAGATGGAGCGCGACGCCGAAGTCTATTGTGCCTGCGTGCTGGGATTGAAAGATTACATGGCTAAGAATCACTTCAGCGGCGTGTGCCTGGGCCTTTCCGGCGGCATCGACTCGGCGTTGGTCGCCACCATGGCGGCCGACGCCTGTGGGGGCGAGAATGTATGTGGCATCTCCATGCCGAGCCAGTATTCCTCCAACGGCTCCAAGGATGACGCAGCCGACTTGGCCGAGAATCTCGGCGCACATTACGAAGTCCAGGCTATAGAGCCGCTGTTCCAGTCCTTCCAGCGGCAGCTCAACTTGGGTGGCGTCGCGGCGGAGAACTTGCAGGCTCGCATCCGTGGCGTCATCGTCATGGCGTATTCGAACAGCAGGAATCTGCTCGCCCTGGCCACTGGCAACAAGTCCGAGCTCGCGTGCGGATATTCTACGATCTACGGCGACGCAGTCGGCGGATATGCGCCGATCAAGGATCTGCTGAAAACCCGGGTGTGGGAGCTGTCGCGCTGGCGCAACACGGTAGCGCAGGAGGGGCTTGGCCTTGGCATGCTGCCGATTGTGGGCAACAAGGCTGCGGCATCCGTTCAGTCGAGCCCGGGCATACTGATCCCGGTGAACAGCATCGAGAAGGAACCAAGCGCCGAGCTGCGCCCTGGCCAGAAGGATTCCGATTCCCTGCCGCAATATGCGCTGCTTGATCAGGTGCTTGCAGCGTATATCGAGCACGCGCATGGACGCGCCGATCTGCTCTCTGACGGCTTCGATGAGACGACGGTAGACACGGTAATGCGCCTGGTCGATCGGGCGGAATGGAAGCGTCGGCAATACCCGCTGGGCCCCAAAGTCACGGCGCTGGCTTTCGGCCGTGACCGTCGGCTGCCTATCACCAACGCGTTCCGGGAGTAGGCAGATGTTCGAATATGCGAACAAAACGGTATGCGTACATAGATATGACTCATTGTCGAATTGTGCGATGATTGCGAAGAGCGCGGCCATGAATCCGATTGAAGAGAATCGGCTTGGACGCACTGGTGATAGATGACGGACGGACGGCGAAATATGAACGATAATCAACAGGGCGACATGAAACACAACGACAGTCGGCAGTGGTATTTCAACACGGTGACTGGCCAGCCCGAACAGGGCATGATATCGCCCATCGATCAGCGTATGGGACCCTATGCCTCGCGCGAGGACGCATTGCACGCATGGCAGATTGCCGGGAAGCGCAATCAGAAATGGGAGGATGACGACAAGCAATGGAATCGTTGGCCTGAGGGCAAGTAGCGGTGAGATACAGCACAATCTTTCGAAGGCGCACAGGAGGCACGGCAGCATGTCGCAAACGATGAAGGCAACCGATGCAGGCGCGCCTATTGCTGCGGGAGGTATCGATGTCGACAAGCTGCCGCGTGACGAATTCGCGTACCCCGGTCCATTACGTGACAAGCTGATCGCGGCGATTCTTGATGGCTCCAAAACCACGTCGACTGGTCTGCTCGCTGAATATCTCAAGGACGGCGACGAGATCTCGCCGGTCGGCGAGCTGTCCGTGCCTGTCGATTCGCAGGGCAAACCCGTTTGCGTGCTGCGCCAGGAGGAGGCATACACATGCCGGTTGGCCGATGTGACCCTTGAACACGCAATCAACGAAGGGGAGGGATATCGCACAGTCGCAGCGTGGCGCAGGGAACACGAACGCTTCTGGTCGAGCCCCGAATTCCTCGCCGAGCTGGACGACCCGGGTTTTCGTCTTGACGACGACACCATGGTTGTGTGCGAACGCTTCCGGCTGATTCAGCGGCTGTAAAGACGCGGCTTCACGAACCACGCACGACTATAGGTTGCATCGGAATCGGAATCGGAAATCAAGTGGCTTGATTCCCTAATCCAGCTGGAGCGGCGAATGCATGGCATGCCGTCGCGTTTCGTCAAGGGCGATACGGCGGTTTTTGTCGTAGGCGCAATCCGATCGCATCGCTGCGGCCTGAGAAGACATGAAAAACGCGAAAAATAGCGGTAACCGGCATGAAGAGGCGCAGTCTGGAAATTCTGGCAATTCTCCTGTTGTGCGTACATGTCGAATGTGATATAAGTCACGCTGAGACACGCACAGGTCTTAAGCTCCCACGCCTACAATGGAGGCATGGAACGGCGTAAGAGCGCGTCGCGATTACACACGAAGGAGTGACCATGACAGCAGTTGAGAAAACCGCTCTCTCACCAGAGGAACTCCAGGCGAAGGCTTGGGACGGTTTCGAAGGCGGAAATTGGCAGAACGATATCGATGTCCGCAACTTTATCCAGAAGAACTACACGCCCTATGACGGCGACGAGTCTTTCCTGGCCGATGCCACCGAGAAGACCAAGCAAATGTGGAAGTATCTCGACGACAACTACCTCGCCGTCGAGCGTAAGCAGCGCGTCTACGATGTGGACACCCACATCCCGGCTGGCATCGACGCCTTCCCGGCCGGTTACATCGAGAGCCCCGAGGTTGACAATGTGATCGTCGGTCTGCAGACCGACGTGCCTTGCAAGCGTGCGATGATGCCGAATGGCGGTTGGCGCATGGTCGAGCAGGCCATCGAGGAGGCGGGCAAGGAGCCTGACCCCGAGATCAAGAAGATCTTCACTACCTACCGCAAGACCCACAATGACGGCGTGTTCGGTGTCTACACCAAGAACATCAAGGTCGCCCGCCACAACAAGATCCTCACCGGCCTGCCGGATGCCTACGGCCGCGGCCGCATCATCGGCGACTATCGCCGTGTGGCGCTGTATGGCGTCAACAAGCTTATCGCGTTCAAGAAGCGCGACAAGGATTCTGTGCCGTACCGCAACGACTTCACCGAGCCGGAGATCGAGCACTGGATCCGCTTCCGCGAGGAGCACGCCGACCAGATCAAGGCACTCCAGCAGCTGGTCAAGCTCGGCAATGAATACGGCCTGGATCTCTCCCGTCCGGCTCGCAACGCTCAAGAAGCCGTGCAGTGGACCTATATGGGCTACCTCGCCTCCGTCAAGAGCCAGGACGGCGCTGCCATGAGCTTCGGCCGCAACTCCGCGTTCTTCGACGCCTACTTCGAGCGCGATCTGAAGAACGGCACGCTCGACGAGAGTGGCGCGCAGGAGATTATCGACCAGATCGTCATGAAGCTGCGCATCGTGCGCTTCCTGCGTACCAAGGACTACGACAAGATCTTCTCCGGCGACCCGTACTGGGCGACCTGGTCCGATGCCGGCTTCGGCGACGACGGACGCTCGATGGTCACCAAGACCTCGTTCCGCCTGCTCAACACGCTGACGCTCGAGCATCTTGGGCCCGGTCCCGAGCCGAATATCACGATCTTCTGGGATCCGAAGCTGCCCGAAGGATACAAGCGCTTCTGCGCCCGTATCTCCATCGACACCTCGGCCATCCAGTATGAGTCCGACAAGGAGATCCGCGCCCACTGGGGCGATGATGCCGCTATCGCGTGCTGTGTTTCACCGATGCGCGTGGGCAAGCAGATGCAGTTCTTCGGTGCTCGCGTCAACTCCGCCAAAGCGTTCCTGTATGCCATCAACGGCGGCCGCGACGAGATGACCGGCATGCAGGTCATCGACAAGGGCGTGATCGAGCCGATCGCCCCCGAGGCTGACGGCACGCTGGACTTCGAGAAGGTCAAGAACAACTATGAGAAGGCCCTGCAGTGGCTTTCGGAGACCTACGTCGAAGCGCTGAACATCATCCACTACATGCACGATAAGTACGCCTACGAGTCCATCGAGATGGCGCTGCACGACAAGGAGATCTACCGCACCTTGGGTTGCGGCATGTCCGGCCTGTCCATCGCCGCCGACTCGCTCTCCGCGCTGAAGTATGCGAAGGTCTACCCGATCACCAACAAGGATGCGAAGAACATCGAAGGCCACGAGGCCGAGTATGTCGAAGGCGCCGATGACGACTTGGTGGTTGGTTACCGCACCGAAGGCGACTTCCCGGTCTACGGCAACGACGATGATCGCGCCGACAAGCTGGCGACCTGGGTCGTGAGCACCGTCATGGGCCAGATCAAGCGTCTGCCGGTGTACCGCGACGCGGTGCCGACGCAGTCCATTCTGACCATCACCTCGAACGTGGAGTATGGCGAGAACACCGGCTCCTTCCCGTCCGGACATAAGAAGGGCACGCCGTACGCCCCGGGTGCGAACCCGGAGAACGGCATGGACTCCCACGGCATGCTGCCCTCGATGTTCTCGGTCGGCAAGATCGACTACAACGACGCGCTGGACGGCATTTCGCTGACCAACACGATCACCCCTGACGGCTTGGGCCGTGACGAGGCTGAGCGTGTGAACAACCTGGTCGGCATCCTCGACGCCGGCAATGGCCACGGTCTGTACCACGCAAACATCAACGTCCTGCGCAAGGAGCAGCTGGAGGACGCCGTCGAGCACCCGGATAAGTATCCGCACCTGACTGTGCGCGTATCGGGCTACGCGGTGAACTTCGTTAAGCTCACTCGCGAGCAGCAGCTCGACGTGATCTCACGTACCTTCCATCAGGGTTCCGTCGTCGACTGATTGACGCTAGGTTGTCGACGTCAGTTGACGTTGACCGATCAGCGTCGTCTGATAGTTGGTTCCGTGTGATGCGGGGCCGGATGTCGGATGCGAATGAATCCGATTGCATGCGGATAGGGGGCGCGGCTGCTGGCCGCGCCCCCTATTTATTCCCGTTCGTTTCCAATTCATTCAAGGGCTTATCCTGCCGTGCGCACAACCGATATGATGAAGTAAGAACAACTATGTTTCGAATACAGTCCGAGGGAGGACAATGGTGTCTGAGGTGTCTGAGAAAACAGCGGTGTCTGGCATCGCAGCGTTCCATACCACCAAGCCGCACATGCTCAAAAGCTCGCGCGAGTATGCGCGCCAAACGCTCATGGGTGGGCTTTCCGGGTTCGAATCTCCCATCGGGCTTGATCGGCGCGACCGCATCGCGGCCTTGAAAACCGGGGACATCGGCTTCGTGCACTCGTGGGACATCAACACCTCAGTGGACGGCCCGGGCACCAGAATGACCGTGTTCATGAGCGGCTGCCCGTTGCGCTGCCAGTTCTGCCAGAACCCCGACACGTGGAAGATGCGCGACGGCCAGCCGGTCTACCTCGACGCGATGATCAACAAAGTCTCCCGCTACTCGGACTTGTTCAAGGCAACTGGCGGCGGCATCACCTTCTCGGGCGGCGAATCGATGATGCAGCCGGCGTTCGTCTCGCGCGTCTTCCGCGCCGCGAAAGAGATGGGCGTGCATACATGCCTGGACACCGCAGGCTTCCTCAACAAAAACTACACGGACGAAATGATCGACGACATCGACCTGTGCCTGCTTGATGTCAAGGCTGGCGACGAGGAGCGCTACAAGGTGCTGACCGGCGGCACGCTGGCCCCCACCATCAAATTCGGCCAGCGCCTAGCCGCGCGCGGCAAGAAGATCTGGGTGCGCTTCGTGCTGATCCCAGGCCTGACCGACCCGGAAGACAACATCGAGAACATCGCCAACATCGTCGAGACTTTCGGCGATGCGGTGGAGCATATCGATGTGCTGCCCTTCCACCAGCTCGGCCGCCCGAAGTGGCACGAGCTGCGCATTCCGTATCCGCTGGAGAACCAGAAGGGGCCGTCCGCCGCGCTGAAGGATCGCGTCGTCAAACAGTTCGAGGCGCACGGGTTCACGGTGTATTAGAGCGCCTGCGGCGTTTTGGACAACTGTCGTGACATTGTTGCTGCCTCATTGTATAAAGACTGGAGGGAAGAGGATAGCGACTGTGTGGCTCATTTGTTAAAAAGTGATCCGCTTGGTTGCAAGAGAATGAATGTGATTCTGTAGCATGGTTGATAGCACGTTGTTGATGGCCGAGAATCTATCCAGATTTTTTGGCAAGGACCGCTTTGCTGCGGTTCGCGGGGTATCGTTGCGTGTTCATGCGGGCGAAGTGTTTGCTTTGGTCGGCCCGAACGGCGCTGGCAAAACGACAACCGTTCGTATGTGCTCGACATTGTTGTCTCCGAGTCAAGGTGTTTTGGAAATTAATGGTGTGGACGCAGTGAGGCATCCGCAGCAGGCTCGCCATGGTTTGGGATTGGTTCTTGGCGGTGATCTGGGGTTTTACCCGCGTGCTACTGCATTGGATAATCTTTTGTTTTTTGCTGATGTAGCAGGTCTTTCTGGTGCCCAGCGGCGCTCGGAAGTCGCTGATGCGCTGCAACGCGTAGGGCTATCTGATCGTGCCTCGAGCAAGGTAGGTGAGTTTTCCCGTGGCATGAAGCAACGACTGCATATCGCTCGAGCGTTGTTGGGCGCACCTAGGTTGTTGCTCTTAGACGAGCCAACCAGTGGGCTGGATCCTGAGGCGGCGTTGAGCGTACGCGATCTCATCGCATCCCTCGCGGCTGATGGGGTAGGTGTTTTACTGACCAGCCACACCATGGATGAGGTTGAAGAGCTGGCAAGCGTGATCTCTGTGATCGGGGCAGGACATATCGTTGTTTCTGGTCAGGTTCGCGATATCGCTCGATATGCCGGCATTCGCGCTACGACGAGTGCGACCCTTCCCGCGCAGGCTGTTCATGTGAAAGAGGATCTCGAACATGTCATCGGCGATGCCGCCGAGGTGCGCATGCGAGCGAAAGGCTCAAATTGGAGTCTTGCCGTGCATTGGAGAGAAGATCCTGCCGAGGGGCTGCAACAGCTCGAGGGAGTTCTGAGTCGTCATGGGTTGGAGCGTCCCGCTGATCTGTTCACCCGTCCCGCGAGTTTGCAGGATGCGTATCTGGCCATCAGCGACGGGTTGCAGCGATGATACGGCAACTGAGAATGACGTGGTTTCAGGTGTGTCAATTCATCAAGGTCTCATACTTTGTCCAGCTCATGGTCGTTTCCACGCTCACCGTCATCGTCACTCAGGCGCTGGCTTTTCGCGCATGGGGTGGCGATCCCTACATTATGTGGGTGCGTGGCGGCATCATCGGCGTGTGGACAGTGTCAACTTGCGCTGCGGGCATTCTGGGATTTGAACGCTACAAGGGAACGTTGGTTTACATGGTGTCCGGGCGCATCGATCCTCGGCTTCCTATGGCGGCTGTCGTCAGTGCTGCGAGCACGTTTGGCCTTGCGGCCATACCATTGGCTTGGGTTTCATGGGCGGTATTCACCGGCACGAATGGGTTGAATCGTGCGTTCACTCTTATGCTGCTCGCGCGATTAGTCGGTGGGACGCTCCTGCTCTGGATCGCGTGCCTGTCCGTCGCGTTCGTTATTGCGACGATATTCGTGCTCACGCCCAACGCTATTTCTTACGAAAGTTTGTTGGTGGCGCCGATATTGATAGCTTCGGGCATCATGTTCACCAGTGCTGCGCCTCCTTCATGGCTCAAACCGATAAGCGTTGTTATTCCGCTGCATTGGGCGGCTCTTATTCTGCTTGATCAAGTGCATGGATTTCAGGTGTGGCTGAGTGGGGCTTTCGGCTTGGGGATCAGCTTGGTGTGGATGCTTATCGCTTGGCGTTTGGGCCGCATGGTGCTCGACCGGGTCAGCCGTACGGCAACGTTGGAGGTCATCTGATGGGCGGGGGGTATATGCAGCGTATAGCGAGCGTGGCAAGAATCTCCTTCGCATCTTCGACTGCCTTCGCCACGCTGGGAACCGCGCTGACCACGCTGGTTATCACTCCGCTATTCTCGGTTTTGTATGACATCGTATTCGGCCAGGATCTGCGGGCGCCTGATTACACGCGTATCGGGTATGCCGCCGCCCTGGTGGCGCTATGCCTTTCGGTCGAAGCTGGCATTACTTCCAAGGCGGTCACCGACCGTAACCTTGGCGTATTCGAAGAGATCCATATGCGCCGTAGCGTCGATACCGCCTACTGGGTGGGTTCCAGCATTATTCCGCTTCTGCTCTCCACGCTTACCGCTGCCGTCACCATAGCAGGCGTGTTTGCTTTTTCGGCCGGGCATGATCCACATATGGTGATAAAGGTAATCATGCTGTGCCCTGCCACCATGCTTATGGGCATGCTGCTGGGCGTATGCTGCGCTGGCGTAGGAGTCAGTCTGCCAGACCCCTACTTGGCTGATACCATCTTGGACGCAATCCTGCCGTTAAGCGCAGGTGTCATCGTGCCTACGACGCTTTACCCTGACTGGCTGCGGGCTCTCTTCCATCTGCTTCCTATGACGGGTACCTTGACCGTGCTCACTGACAATTCAACAGGGAATATAGGCCGTCCGCTATGTACTGACATACTTCTTGCCGTCGTTTGGGCATGTGTAGGACTTGTATTCGTGCGTGTGGCCGTTAGTAATCTCAGGAATGGAAAACGTCGTGACGTTATCTGATAGCAGCCCGGATCAGCTTGCCCTGTTGGGGTGGAATGATTACTGGAACGCGCATTATGCTATAGCAACGATGAACGGCGCGGGGTCTGGGCTGGTTCCTGTCAGGGTGATTCAGGTCAATCGCGGTTCTCTTAACGTCCAAGGCGAGGAACAATCCGAGACCATCGAATTGACCCATGGTACGCATGATGATATTGGCGAGGCGTGGCCTCCCGTGGTAGGGGACTGGTTGCTTGTCACTGACGACGGGACTATCGCTGATATATTGCCAAGACGAAGCTATCTGCAGCGGCCTACCCATAATCGCGCGATGCTCTCCCAGCCGGTTGCCGCCAATGTCGATATCGTTTTCGCCGTCGAGCCCATGGTTCCGGAGCCGTCGCAAGGCCGGGTCGAGCGGGTGATCGCCATGGCCAAGAGCGCCGGCCTGCCGGTGTCGCTGATCGTTACGAAGCGGGACTTGGCTGACGCTTCGCAGATCGAGCGGTTCACTGGGGAGTTTCGCGAAACCATTCCGGATATTTTCGTTACCGCAAGCAATGATCCCGCATCGTATGAGAGCCTTCGCCATATGCTTGGCGCTGGCATGACGGCTGTGCTGATCGGGCGTTCCGGAGCAGGCAAAAGCACGCTCAGCAATATCATGACTGGTGCAAGGCAATTGACAGGCGCTGTCAGGCAGGGTGACGGCAAAGGCCGTCACACCACGACAGCACGGGGCCTTTTCGCAGGGCCTGACGGCATCATCATTGACACACCAGGCATTCGCGAGCTTGCCAGCAGCTCCGAGCCTGATGCGATAGGGGCTGCGTTCCCTGATATTACGGCTTTGGCGCAATCCTGCCTGTTCAACGACTGCACGCACACGAGCGAGCCGCAGTGCGCGGTTGTGGCGGCGGTGGAGGAGGGAACCCTTGATCCCGAGCGTCTGGAACGTTTCCAGCGCATGAGTCGGGAGGCGGCCCGCAGGAGCATGGATCTGCGCGAGACCAGGGATGAGCAGCACAGACACAGCAAAAGCAATACGCAAGGGCGGCGCAAAGCCATGCGATTCAAAGGCCGCAGCAATTAAAGATTTCAGACGGCTAATCGCAGGCGAGTGTTTCGCATATACGGAAACATCGGACGATCCCATCAATTCAGAACGACTCGAGTTATCAATCAGCGCAGTGCCGAATATTCATGTCATGGGTATCTTGCGCAAGCAGACTGGACGCCATCGGATGATACACAGTCAAAAAGATGCTTCCGCTTTTTTCGGGATCGTATTCGTTTCTTTAGGAAGATAATGAATATCCCAATCCTGATTTCGCGGTTTTTATCGGCGTTTCTATTCGCTATTTCTAAATTACGCGACTATAAAATGTATCAACAACGGGGTTTTCTTTATTGAGCTTATATTTTGGGGATGAGCGGTTCGGTGGGGGCCACGGCGTCGATCGCCACGGCGGACGCGCTCGCTTCCTTGCTGTCGTTGTTTGTGGTGGGCCAAGTGGTGGATCGCTTCCACAGGGTGTGGGTGATGCGCTTGGCGCAGTTCGCGGAGACCTTTTTCGCGGTCGCCCTGTTCGCTGTGGTGCAGTTGCATTTCACGGCGCTATGGGTGTGGATGGCGGTGGCTGCGCTGCAGTCGTGCGCGAGCACGTTCAGCAGCAATGCGGAGAGCGCTTCGACTAGGAGCGTGGTGACTCCTGAGCAGATGTACAAGGCGATGAATACGCGACAAGGCCGCATGTTCGTGGTGACTCTGCTGGGCCCGGCGATCGGCGGGGCGATGGTGCAGTACACGGCTCCATCAATGGTCTTCCTGCTAGCGGTTGCGGGCAACGTGCTGGCACAGATTATCCTGCTTGCGTTCCTGCGCGTGGGCGACGTACCTTCGGCGCATGGAGAGAACGATTCTGGCGATCCTGCGAGAGAGTCTAAGCTGCGGTTCGCCTTGGGCGGGGTGCATGAGCTGGCTACGAATCCCACCATTCGGGCCATCGCATTGAACATGCTGTACCTAGGGCTTGCCGGCTCCATGATCACGCCGGCCGTTACCTACGGGTTCACCCAGCGCGGTTGGCCCGCGACGGCGGTCTCCGCGGTCATGGTCGCTTCGGGCGTGGGCGGCTTGCTCGGCATCGTTCTGCTCGCACCTTTAGTGGATCGCTGCCAATGGCATATCGGCACAGTGGCTATTTGCGCGGTCGCAGTCGAAGGCGTGCTTGTCGCTGTGGCCAGCAGGTTTGACATGTGGCCTGTGTATGTGGCGGCGTTTGGTCTGATGTCTGCCATGGTGCCACTTGCAGCCAACGGCCTGAATGGCTTCCTCGCGGTGTACACGCCCAACGAGCTGCAGGGCAGGGTGTTTGCGGCGGTGGGCCTGTGTTCCAGCCTGATCGGCGTGGCTGCACCCGGTATAGTCGCGGCTCTGCTCAGCCATGCGGGCGGCTTGGGCGGCACCATGATTGCGCTTTCGCTAGTCTACGTTCTTGCGATCCTCACCATCGTGATCAGCCCCATACTCAGAAGCATCCCCTCGAGCAAACACTGGTCCGAATACATCGCGCAAGTGAAAGAAGTCAGGTAAATGTGCTTTATCATCTCTGGCGATGGACGGTTAAACTGTGTTGATAGGGAGACTCCCTTTCAACATGAATTCGCCTTGATCGTTTTGAATGGTGGATTCAAAGCAACTATGGAAAGGTTATGTTATGACACAAGATATGCATATACATGATAAAGATAGGAAATCCGAACTGAAGTTCATGGATATCGATTTCTCAGAATTAGAGAAGTTGGCAAATCTAGAACCTCTGAATTCGGGAGTTTACTCTGTGCAAAAAGGCAATCTCCCGAAGAATGGCGGTGTGATCACTCTTTGCGGTACGTGCCAATAGGAACGAAAAGCAGAAGCGAGCAGACATATGCATTGATGCAATGGGATCGCTCACGCGCTCCTATAATATTTCGCACGGTGTTTTTACATATCACAGAATATATTTTATCGTGTTCATTCTCAGGACTGTAGAGAAGCAGTGCAATGCAGCAGTGCTTTGGAAAACGGCAGATGAGATATGATTCAAAAAAGGGAAATAACAAAATTGTGTTGATGAGGAAACGCTTCATCAACATGAATTCACTCTTGCTTCGGCATTTTAGAAATTGGAGAGTCGGTTTCATGATGAGGCCGATTTGGGCGTTGTTGTCGAGCGTGAACATATGCGACTCGGCGGCTGCGGATCTGAGTCGTTCAAAAAGCCTCGTGGAGCGTTGTTATACTCCCATACGCCCAGCCAGGTGGTGGCGAGTCGTTATGAAGGCTGCTCTGGTTGCGGGCTGTGAGTATCGTGGTCGGCTGGTGGCAGGCGCTGGGCTGTGTGAGGTAAAACATGGAATGAGACACGGTGAGGCGCACTGCGAAGACATGCGAGAAGAGACAGACGGAAGCAAGGAGACGGGCGCGTTTGAGCGACGAACCGAGATTGCAGGCGGAGCCGCGCGAAGGGGTCCCCGAGGTCATCGACACGCTTGAGGGGTTCCATGAGGCCTGTGAGCGCTTCGCTGCGGCGGGCGGGTCCTTGGCCGCTGACGCCGAGCGAGCCTCCGGTTTCCGCTATGGCCATGAGGATTGGCTGGTGCAGTTCAAGCGCACGGGGGCGGGCATCGCGCTGTTCGACCCGATCGCCTTGAACCGGTGCGGTGTCGACTGGAAAGAGTTCAACGGAGCGGTCGGCGACGCAGCTTGGATCATCCACGATTCGCTGCAGGATCTTCCCGGTTTCGCCGATCTGGGCATGCGGCCTCAGCGCCTCTTCGACACGGAGATAGCGGCGCGGCTCTTGAACCTGCGGCATTTCGGGCTGGCTGCGGTCACCGAACACTATCTGGGGCTGACCTTGGCGAAAGAGCATTCGGCGGCGGATTGGTCATACCGACCTTTGCCCAGAGACTGGCGCAATTACGCGGCGCTCGATGTCGAGCTGCTCATCGAACTGGAAACGGCGATGCGCAAGGAACTGCGGCGCCAAGGCAAGAACGACTGGGCGCAAGAGGAATTCGCGCATGCATTGGCCAAGGGCATGGGGCCGCGCAAAGAGCACCCCATACCGTGGCTGCGCATATCGCATGTCAACGTGCTGGGCCACGACCGGCAAGGCCAGGCCATCGCCAAAGCGCTCTGGGAGAGGCGCGACGAGCTCGCGCAGCGCTATGATATCTCGCCCAGTCTGCTGCTCTCCGACTCGGCGATCATCGAAGCCGCGAAACGTAAGCCGCATAATGCCAAGGAGTTCCGGGCTGTGCGCTCCCTCAATGAACGCGTGCGTGTACACACCGGCAGCGAACAAGACAAGATGTTCGAGCGGTATGCGCCGATTCAGCGATCGGTGAAGCCTTCCGTATGGAAGAACGTCATCCAGGAGGCGCTTGATCTGCCTGTCGAGCAGTGGCCTACCATGCCGGCCATCCAGCTTGAGGAGCACGCCAATGCGCCGCGATCCATGAAACTGTGGTCTGCTAGGCACCCGCAGCGCTTCGCCCGGCTGCAGGCCGCGCGCAAGATCATGACGCGCATCGCCGAAGACACGCGCACGCCGGCCGAAATGATCCTCAAGCCGCAGATCGTGCGTAACCTGTGCTGGACGGACGATCCGCAGCGGCTCGATGTGCCGCGGTTCCTTGGCGAACAGGGTGCCAGGCAATGGCAGATCAGGCTCGTGGCCGAGTCCCTGAGTCGCGTTATCATATAACGGTTGCCTTACGGCAGAAACAGATGAGAAATAAGAATGCATACCCGTAGTTCAGGAGCGCAAGCGTGAAAATCAGCGTCAGGAATCTCGAGCCCACCAAGGTGAAGCTCACCGTCACGGTCGACCCAGAAGAGTTCGATCCCTACCTCGACGATGCTCGCAAGGAGATCGCCAAGCAGGTTAACGTGCCTGGCTTCCGCAAAGGCCATGTGCCCGGTAAGATCATCGACCAGCGTATTGGCTTCGCGTCGGTTGCTGGAGAGGCTGTGAACAGCGCTGTTCCCGACCTGTACTCCAAAGCCCTCGAGGAGAAGAAGATCCATCCGATGGGTCAGCCCGAGCTTGACGTGCAGGAAGTCCCGGCCGCTGCGAATGACGAAACCAAGCTCAAGTTCGTCGCTACCGTGGAGCGCCGCCCCGACATCGAGCTGCCCGAGCTGGATGGTCTGCAGCTTGAAGTCTCCAAGCCGGAGGTCACCGACGAAGACATCGCCAAGCGCCTTGAGACGTTGCGCCAGCGTTTCGGCACGCTCGTAGGCGTGGATCGCCCGGCCGCCAAGGGCGACTACGCGAACATCGACCTCGAAGCGACCATTGACGGCGAAACCGTTGACTCGCAGGAGGGCGTGAGCTACGAACTGGGCTCCAACACCATGCTCGACGGTCTTGACGAGGCGCTCGACGGCCTGTCCGCAGGCGAAGAGACCACATTCGAAGGCACACTCGAGGCCGGGGAGCACGAAGGTGACAAGGCGCAGGTCAAGGTCAAGGTCAACTCGGTGAAGACCGAAGAGCTGCCCGAGCTCGACGACGACTTTGCGCAGGAAGCCTCCGAGTTCGATACGCTCGAGGAGCTCAAGGCCGACATTCGCAAGTCCAGTGAACAGGACGCCGAAGGCCGCCAGGCCACCGAGGCGCGCGACGTGTTCATCGCCAAGCTCGAAGAGGGCGCTGAGATTCCGGTGCCCAAGGGCGTCAAGGCACAGATGGTCGAAGAGCATCTCAAGAATGGCGGCGCCGACGCCGAGAAGGCCACCGACGAGCAGAAGAAGGAAGCCGAAGAGAGCGCCGAAAAGGAATTGCGCGATCAGATGGTGCTTGATGCGCTCGCCGAAAAGCTCTCCATTCAGGTTTCGCAGGCCGATGTGACCAACTTCCTGGCCTCCATTGCCCAGCAGTACGGCATGGATCCCAGCCAGTTCATCAACGCAATCGTCAACAATGGCCAGCTCGGCTCCGCCGTGCAGGAAGTCGGCCGTTCCAAGGGTCTGCTTGCTGGCATGCGAGCCGTCACCTTTACGTCTGAAGGCGAGACGCTCGACCTGAGTTCTTTCCTCGGCGAAGAGGCGCAGGAAGAGGAATCCGAAAGCGTTGAGGCGGCCTCTGCCGCTGCAGCTGTCGCCGACGAGCTCTCCAACGCCGATTCCGGTGTGGACGCCGCCGCTGACGGCGAGTGAGCGTTTAGTTTGCGATTGATGCGTTGGCTGTCGCCCTCGCCTGACGTGGCGCGAACACAACGCAATTGTCCATGCTGTGGCCCGGAACCTTGTTCAAGGTTCCGGGCCACAGCAGTATGGCAATATTGGGAGCCCGAGCTGCATTCGATGGCAACAATATAAGGAGCAACGATGACGGCAGATGCCGACCCGGCTCACTCAGTGCGCACGCGAACCATTCGGCTGCTAGCGGCGATCTTGACGCTCGGCATCGCGATTGGCGTGGCCGCAGGACTGCTCTCGCAGATGCTCTATAGCGTGGAATACCTCGCGTTTGGCTATATCGAACGCAGCTCGCTGCCAGGTCCTTTCACAGTTCCAGCGCTGCGACGCATAGCGGGCGTTGTCGGGGGAGCGCTCATCGCGGCGGTCATCTGGTGGTTGCTGCGCACGAAAACCGCGAGCGTGCCGTCGGTGAACAGGGCTGTAGGCGGCAAAACGATGCCGGTATGGCCGACCACAGTGCATGTGCTGCTGCAGATCCTCATCGTGGGCTCCGGCTCATCGATCGGACGTGAGGTCGCCCCGCGCGAGTTCGGTGCGATGCTCGGCCAGCGCTTCAGCGACGTGATCGGGTTCGCTGGCGCCGATAAGCGCATGCTGGTGGCGGCGTGCGCGGGCGCTGGCTTGGCCGGCGTCTATGACGCCCCGCTCGCCGGGATGTTTTTCACTGTCGAGATACTGCTGGCTGATGTCACTATGGAAAAAGTCGCGATTTCGCTGGGCATGTCAGGAATCGCGGCATACGTGGCCTCGCTCATCAAAGGGCAGAAGGTCTTCTATCACCTTCCCGGGCTGCTGCGCGAGAACACGCTAGGCCTGATGCTGTTCGCGCTGGCTGGCGGCATAGTCTTCGGCGCGCTTGGCGCCCTGTTCCGCTTGGGATCGCAATGGGCCGAGAGGGGGCCGCGCAATGATGCTGGCATCCTGTGGAAGATGCCTGCGGCGGCGCTGCTCACCGGCGTCGTGGCGATCTGGATTCCGCAGGTGATGGGCAATGGACGGGCGTCGGCGCAACTGGCCTTCGAACCCGCGCTCATCGCCCGGTTCGCCAAAGTCTCCGGGCTTGCGCTGTTCGGTACCTCGGCGAGCCAGCCGATCGCCATGGTTGCAGCCGTCTTGGCCGCGTCGTTCGTTGCCAAGGCGCTCGCCACGCTGATGACAATACGCTCCGGTGCGTCCGGCGGCGTTCTGCAGCCGGGCATCGCGCTAGGTGCCATAGCCGGTGCGTTGTTGGGTTTGCTGTGGGCTGCCACGTTTCCCACAGCAGGCATTCCCATTGCCGCGTGCGCGCTGATCGGCGCGGCGGCGTTGCTTTCGGCCTCCCAGCAGGCGCCGCTCATGGCCATGTGCCTCGTAATGGAGCTGTGCGCGGCCCCGATATCGTACTTCGTGCCGGTGGCGTTGAGCTCGGCTGGCGCCGTGTTCGTTTCGCGATGGGTGCTGAAACGTTGCAATGACGCCTTTTCTCGCAGTGAGCGCAAAACGTCGCGCACCGTCGGTTGAAGGCGGTATTGTTCTAACGGTACGAAACGCGTAATTTATGCAACGCAAGATCAAGGAGATATTGGTGGCAGACTTTCTGACATCATCGCCCGCAATGCAAGAGGGCGAAGGGCCGTCTATCACGGACCCGATTTTCAACAAGCTGCTCAAGGAGCGCATCATCTGGCTCGGCGACGAGGTCAAAGACGATAATGCGAATGTCATCTGCGCGCAGATGCTGATGCTTGCCGCCGAAGACCCCAAGCGGGATATTTGGCTATACATCAATTCTCCGGGCGGCTCCATTACCGCAGGCATGGCCGTGTATGACACCATGCAGCTTATCGAGCCGGACGTCGCGACCGTAGGACTGGGCATGTGCGCCTCGATGGGGCAGTTCCTGCTTAGCTCCGGTACCAAAGGCAAGCGTTTCCTCACTTCGCATGCACGCGTGCTTATGCACCAGCCTTCGGGCGGCATCGGCGGCACCGCCACCGATGTGCGCATCAACGCCGAGTTGATCATGAATATGAAGAAGACCATGGCCGAGCTTACGGCGGAGCAGACCGGTCATACGGTCGAGGAGATCTACCGCGACAACGAGTATGACCATTGGTTCACCGCGCAGGAGGCACTCGAATACGGCTTCATCGACAAGCTCGTGACCACTTCGGAGACCATGAGCGCCGACAAGAGCGGTAAGGAAGGGGAGTGACATGGCTTCAGCAGAGGCACAATTCGTATCGCGCGCCGAGCATCTGGCCGGTCCGCGCGGAGTAACTGAACTCCAGGCGCAGAATCGCTATATCCTGCCGCAATTCAGCGAGAAGACGCCGTATGGCATGAAAACGCAGGACCCGTACACGAAGCTGTTCGAGGACCGCATCATCTTCATGGGCGTGCAGGTGGATGACACCTCGTGCGATGACATCATGGCGCAGCTGCTGGTGCTGGAAAGCCAGGATCCCAACCGTGATGTGATGATGTACATCAATTCGCCCGGCGGCTCCATGACCGCGATGACCGCGATCTACGACACCATGCAGTACATCCAGCCCGACGTGCAGACCGTGTGCTTGGGTCAGGCCGCTTCCGCGGCTGCCATCCTGCTTGCGGCCGGCACCAAGGGTAAGCGGCTTATTCTGCCTAACGCTCGTGTGCTGATTCACCAGCCGGCTATCGACCAGGGCTTCGGTAAGGCCACTGAGATCGAGATCCAGGCCAAGGAGATGCTGCGCATGCGCGAGTGGCTGGAAGACACACTCGCCAAACATACTGGCCAGACGGCTGAAAAAGTGCGCAAGGACATCGAGGTCGACACCTTCCTTACGGCTCCGGAAGCCAAAGAATACGGGATCGTGGATGAGGTGCTTGCCTCGCGCAAGTAGTCTGAGCGGGGCCGCTGGACGCAGAGGGGCGACTGTCGCTTGGCTGGCAGGCCTAGCGCTAGACGGTTTCCGCTGATTTTCACTGCTTCGATTTCCGCCGGTAATCTCCACAATCCGATACCCTCGACACGTATGTGTTGGGGGTATCGTCGTAAGCGGATGTCTGCGGACTGACTGCGATGCAACACGATCTGAGTGCGGTTCGCGATGCATGGATCGTGCAGCTCGGACGCCCATAGTGCGGGCTGCAGACCAACTGGAACTGACGGGCAACGGATCAAGGAGCGACATATGGGACGCGTGATCAGCTACAACGAGGATGCGCCGAGGTGTACTTTCTGCGGCAAGACGGAACGACAGGTGCGCAAGCTGGTAACCGGCCCAAGCGCGGCCATCTGCGACGAGTGCATCGCGCTGTGCGTCGACATCATCTCTGAGGAGCGTCAGCGCGACGCCGATATTAGCGTGCTCAAGCTGCCCAAGCCCGCGCAGATTTACGACTATCTCGACACATACGTCATCGGGCAAGCCGCGGCTAAGCGCACGCTGTCGGTCGCGGTCTACAACCATTACAAGCGCGTCAATATGGAGCTGCGTGAGGCAGCGAACCAACTTGCTGACCGTGGCGTACGAGCGAAAGCGGACTTGGTCGATCCGCTGCGCGATGTGAAAGTGGCGAAATCCAACATTCTGCTCATGGGCCCTACGGGCGTGGGCAAAACCTATTTGGCGCAAACCTTGGCGCGCGTGATGAACGTGCCCTTCGTCATCACCGACGCCACGACGCTGACTGAGGCAGGGTACGTCGGCGATGATGTCGAAACGGTGCTGCAGCGGCTCCTGCAGGCGGCTGACGGCGATGTGGCCCGCGCGCAACATGGCATCGTCTACATTGACGAAATCGACAAGATCGCACGTAAAAGCGGTGAAAACACCTCGATCACCCGCGATGTGAGCGGCGAGGGCGTACAGCAGGCGCTGCTGAAGATCCTCGAAGGCACCATCGCTTCCGTGCCGTTGGAAGGCACGCGCAAGCACCGCGACCAGGACGTCGTTCAGCTGGATACCAGCGGGATATTGTTTATCTGCGGCGGCGCGTTCGTCGGCCTTGACGACATTGTGGAACAGCGTTTGGGCACGCATGAGAGTGGTTTCTCCGCTTCTTGGCGCGAGCGTAAAGTATCGCGGCGCGACCTGCTAAGACAGGCTGGGCCGGATGATCTTTCGGAATTCGGGTTGCTGCCCGAGTTCATTGGACGGTTGCCAGTAGTCAGTGTGCTGGAAGAGCTGACTGAGCACGATCTTGAGGACATTCTCGTTAAACCGGCGAACGCATTAACCAAGCAGTACCGCAAGCTCTTCGCGCAGGATTCGGTAGAGCTGGCCTTCACGGATGAGGCGATCACCGCCATCGCCAGGACGGCGATGAGCCAAGGAACCGGCGCGCGCGGATTACGCTCCATTATCGAGAAAACACTTGAGTCCACAATGTTCCGGCTACCGCAAATGGATGATGTCGAGCAGGCCATCGTCGACGCGGCCGCAGTCAACGCTCTAAGCGAGCCCAAACTTGTGTCCGCCTCCAAGCGTCGTGTGGCGTAGAAGACTGTAGCAGGGGAGCGGGGACGGCACATATTCATCACGTTGCCGCCGCATTACGCGCGCAGCGACGACAATGGCAGCCCGATGAGCGGTTGCGGGCTTTCACGGCCGGGGCAGTGCTGTCTGTGACCGGCGACAACGGCGGTAGGGTCTCGTGCATCCGGTCAATTGTATGGGGTTCGATTCCAGCGTCGTGGTCGGTGGCACGAGCCTGTCTACCGACCGCGATTGATTTGGCCAAACCGGTAAACAATCCTCGCAAAATACCCATTCACCGACCCAGGTCTTCGTATATGTTGGATGTGCCCGACACGCCGCACTTGCCCGGCTAGGGCAGATGCGGTATCGTATACGAGTTGCCAAAACAAGGCCAAGGAAACGAAGCCCCGTGGTAGCATGCGCCCGTAGCCCAATGGATTAGAGCATCTGACTACGGATCAGAAGGTTACAGGTTCGAATCCTGCCGGGCGCACCTGAATATTATTACTCGAACCCGCTCGCCGAAGTCTTCGGTGAGGGGGTTTTCTCGTACCTGGGGATGATGCGGCGCGAAGCTGGCGAATGATATGCTGCCGCACATGGATATTTATCGCATGCTCTTCTGGGTAGGCTTGGCTGGCATAATCATCGGGTTGCTGATCGCAGCGGCTGGCGGCATATCATTTCAATGGCGCGCGCTCAGGAACAAACCTGCGTGGGATGGCCACACGAGGCCGTTGCTGGTATGGGGCTGCATCATACTCGTTATCGGCATCATCGTCTTCGCCCCCGGGCTGATGCACCAGTACTATAGCGCCTGATCCTGCCGTCTGAGCAATAAGGACTCACAGGGCATATTCGTCCGGTGCAGGTATAAAGGGATGGTATGGGAATACGCAGGATAACGACTGCCGTCGGGCGGCTAGGCGCATCGGACAGGGCATCGGGACTGATCATGCTCGGGTGCGCGCTGCTGGGTATCATGCTGGCGAATCTGCCGGCCACGGCCAATGTTTTCGCGCTCGTCGCGCACACCCATATCGGCATTCCTGCAACCAACGTCGATATGCCGGTCGGCAGCTGGGCTCAGAACGGTTTGCTGACTGTCTTCTTTCTGGTAGTGGGGCTTGATCTCAAGCAGGAACTGACCACGGGAACACTGTCAAACCCGCGAACAGCCGCCGTGCCGATGCTTTCGGCTGTGGGCGGGATGCTAGTTCCGCCGGTGCTGTTCCTACTAATCGCTCGGGCGGTATATTCGGCTCAGCTGGGGGACGGCACAGATGGTGCGAGCCTTGCTATAGCCGAATTCAATGCCATCGCCCAAGGCTGGGCGATTCCCACGGCAACTGACATCGCGTTCTCATTGGCAGTGCTGTCCTTGTTCGCCAGAGCGTTGCCCTGCTCGATTCGTGCATTTCTGATGACGCTGGCCACCGTCGACGACTTGCTTGGCATCATTGTCATCGCCGCGTTCTTCTCGCATCTTAATGAATGGTATTGGTTCGCGGGGCTTGCCTTATGCGCATTCTTTTGGTTTCTGCTGGTGCGGCTGCGGCACGTGCCGTGGATTGCCGTCGGGCTGGTGGGGATTGCGGCTTGGATTATGATGTTCGAGGCCGGGGTGCATCCTACGCTGGCGGGCGTGATGGTTGGATTGCTCACGCCGGCGATCGAACGAAACGGTGAGGCAACCCCGCGCGCGGCGCGTTACCGCGACCGTTTGCAGCCATTGTCCGCGCTTGTGGCGCTGCCGATATTCGCGATGTTCGCCACAGGCGTGCATTTCGACACGTTCACTCCAGCGCTGTTTGTTTCGCCGATTGCCTTGGGCATCGTTGTCGCGCTGGTTGTCGGCAAGCCGCTTGGCATCATGGCCACATCGTGGATCTGCACGCACCTCGCTCGGTTGAACTTGCCGGAGGGATTGCGGGTGCGCAATCTGTTCCCAATGTCATGCGCCTGCGGCATCGGGTTCACTGTATCATTCCTTATTGCTTCGCTTGCATACGGCGATGCAGCCATGGTCGGCGAGAGCAGGATCGGCATTTTGCTCGCCTCACTGCTTTCTGCCGCACTGTCCGGTGTCTTGTTGCACCGTCAGTCCAAGATCCTTGGGCATGTCAATTCGATTGAATGCGCCGATGACGGAGCCGTTGAAACAATCAGCTGATATGCAATCGCGCATGCGCTTGATACGGGACATGTACCAGCACCGCCTATGCGCTACCCTAGTAGACAATGGCTGCATGCATACAGCGCAACTGGGCTGCGTGAGGAGAGCAATGAGCGAGCATACCGTGGAAAATGACACAGACAGGCCTATGGATGAGTCCGCTGACATGTCTGGCAACGATGACAGCGACCATTCGCCGTTGGGGGAGAGCTATCGGCGTGGCCCGGTGCTGCTGCGCGGCTCGATGGTTCCGCACGACAATACGACAGCCAACTTGCTCAAAGAGGAGCAATCCACCGACTGGCTGCACATGGATCCGTGGCGCGTGCTGCGCATCCAAGCCGAATTCGTCGATGGATTCGGCGCGCTGGCCGAACTGGGACCGGCGGTGAGCATATTCGGCTCCGCTCGGAGCAAGGAGAATGAGCCTGATTACCAAACTGCGGTGCGGATGGGAGCGGCTATCGCAAAGCAGAACATCGCCGTCATCACCGGCGGCGGACCGGGAATCATGGAGGCGGCCAACCGAGGAGCGTCGTGCGCGGGCGGCAAATCGGTAGGGCTCGGGATCGAACTGCCGCATGAGCAGGGCATCAACCAGTGGGCGAATCTTGGCATCAGTTTCCGCTATTTCTTCGTGCGCAAGACGATGTTCGTGAAATACTCCTCAGGTGTCATCGTCTGCCCCGGCGGCTTTGGCACGCTGGACGAGCTGTTCGAACTGCTCACCCTCGTGCAGACGCATAAGGTCAAGTCGATTCCGATCGTGCTCTTCGACACGGCATATTGGCGCGGACTGTTCGACTGGCTAGGATCGAACGTGCAGAACCGTGGCTTTATTTCACCGCTCGACCCCGAGCTGGTGGCGTTCACCGACGATCCTGACGAAGCGGTGCAGGTCGCGGTCAGCGGGATCGTACGGTAGGCACATCATCCACGCATAGAACTTTACGCAATTCGAATGCATGCCACCGGCCCTGCCCCATCACATCTTAGCTCTTCATGTGCCACGTCATGTATCGCAGCAGCCCGATCAGGATAACCGGGCTTGATCGGCATCGGAATTAGGCGTGAAACCCAGATCATAAGTGTGGTTGAGGCGCTAATTGATCTTGGTGGCGATGAGCATGCCAGTGCCGACCGGCACGAATACGGAGGCGAAACGGTCATCGGACTGTACGTCGTCGAGCAGGGCGCGCATGGCAACTGCCTTGTCGCTGCGGTCAGCGGGGTTGAGCACGCCGCCTTTGGAGTTGGGACTTTGCAGCGCCATGGCATCGGTGAACACAATCACGCCATGCTTGCCGAGCAGTCGGGGAGCTTGTTCGAAGGCGGCGGCATAATTCTCGGTTTCGCCGCACACTGCGATGAACTGATAGGTTCCAGCGTTCAAACGCGGCAGGAACGCCTCGGCAGCGGCGTTCACAGCGCGCAGCGTAGTCTGCGTCGTATCATCGAGTTTCGTGAACAGCGACCGGATCAGGCCGATGCCTTGTGCCGAAGAGTCCACCGCAGTCAGCTGCCCGCGCCCTTCGAGCCCTTCGACGAGCTGCAGCGTTTCCACGACGGAGCCGGTGCCGAGCGCGATCACCGACGTGGCCCCGACGAGCCGCACGAGCAATCCCAGCAGTTCGGCCTGCTGCGCTGTGCCTTGAGGCGAACCGGCCTCTTCGGCGCGTCGGCGCACGGCCTGGGCATCCTCGGATTGGCGAGTGAACGCTCGATCCTCCGCAAGCTCCCACATTTTCGCCAGATTAGTATACGAGGTCTTATCCATGACTCCCTACTCTACCGGTTTGTGAACGCCGTATGCTCCGATATAGCGAAAAACCGCTGATGGATGATCTTCACGCCGATGTGCGGCACGTGAGACGCATGATTCCGGGGCACCGCACATAACAAAAATCGTCGCAGGGCCGATTGCATGTCTCGCAAAGATCTATCTGCGTTAGCTGAGACATTATTTCGAAAAGAATCAATTATGAGATGTCCTACCGGGATTAAGCCGGCATGTGTGCAGCCAGGGCGTTGGACCGTACTGTGTCGCGTACTGTGTCACGATGCAGTTTTGGCGTTTCAGCGCTCGCGAACGGCAGTGGTGAGCTGCCACATCTCTTCGCCGACGTCGATGCCGCGCGGGCATGGACGGCTGCAGGCACGCACCGACTGGCAGGCGGCGATGCCATCGGCGGTGTCGATTGCGTCAAGCCGCGGCTGCGTCGCGTCATCGCGCGAATCATTGATGAAACGCGAGGCGACGACCAGTGCCGCAGGGCCGATGAATGCCTCTCCGCCGGCGAACACCGGGCAGCTGCCTTCGCATAGGCCACAGACGATGCAATTGCTCAGCAACTCGTATTTGGCCAGCTGCTCAGGTTTTTGCAAGTATTCCAAGACATCGGCCTTGCCATCATGGGTGGTGGCGAGCACACCATCGGCCTGCAGGTAAGGCTGAAGCCGTTTGATCTGTTCGAGCATCGGATCGATGTCGGCGATCAGATCGCGTTGCACAGCAAATCCTGGCAGCGGAGCGAGCTCGATGACACCGAGATGCGGCGTGGATGAGGCCGGCGCAGCCGAAGCTGCTGCGGCCGGAGACATAGCGGTTGTGCTGCCAGGCTTGATGGGAGATCGTGTGCCGGATGCGGGGTCAGCGGTCGGTAGCGTGCGGCGGAAGCCATCATCAAGACTGTCCTGCCTTGCGTAATCGCAGATTTTTGCTGTGCATAGCAGCGTCGGCGTGCCGTTAACTGCAACCGCGTCCGAACCGCACATGCCGTGGGCGCAGGAATAACGGAAAGCCAACGTCGGGTCGAGCGTGCGTTTGATGGCGAGCAGGCAGTCCAACACCGTGTCATGTGGATGGGCGCGCAGAGTGTATTCCTGCCGCCACTGCCTCCCGCGCGGTCGTTTGCGAGTGGACCCGAATGGCGATGAGGCCTTTCGAAAACGGCTGTCGGCATGGTGCTCCGAGCGTTCGGGGCGCGGTGCGAAACGGTTCACTCGTATGGTGATCGTCACTGTAGCACTGCCTAAGCCGCCCATGCGCCTGCCTTTCCTGGTCTGTCGCCACCAGTCTGCCATGGGGGTAGGTCAGGGTGGCGCCGCTGCCTTGTGCGTCCTCGTTTTGCCTGCGCCGATGTCACCTTTAGACGCCGTTTTGCGGGGCTTTCGGGACTGTTCGCTTCGGTGCCAGCAGCGCGATTTCGTTGTCTGGTTGACAGCTCAGCGCATGTAACGAATTGTATTAATACGTTCGCTGCTGCGGCAACATATCGAGGATATGCACAGGCTGCCAAAGCACTGCCGCCGAGTCGATTGCGGTCATGGAGTGGGCGAGATAATGCTCGTCATCGCGCGTGGCGAAATCGGTGCGGTACAGGGATCCGCGCGACTCATGGCGTGCCAGTGTTGCACGCAGCATGGCATCGGCGAGCGTCACTAAATGCCGCGCCTCCCAAATCGCGGTGAGCTCCTGATTGAATAGCGCATCCGGCGCATGACTTCGCAACGCCCGGACACGTGGCAATGCTACATCGCGCAGCCATTCGCGTGCCGTCTCGATGCTGCGTGCATCGCAGCGCACGGCGACAGCACGCTCCATCGCCTTGCCGAGTTCCGACATCACTTCGTAGGGGTTGTCACCAGCACCGGCGTCTGAGCGGCCTGAAACGCCATATGTTGCGGTGCTGTTAGCGGGGGTTGCGTGGGCCGGTTCGGCATCGACGCCGCGCCCATGGTCGAGTCCAGCTCGGGGCTGTGCAGCATGCCCGGGATCCTGTGGCAGGAGCTGCTGCAGATCTGCACTGCGACGTTCGGCGGCTAGCAGGACTGGATCTTCGCTAATGTCGTCCGTGGCATTGCAGCCGTCAGCGATCGGCTGCAAGATTTTTCCTGCGATGGCCGCTCCGGCGCGGTTGCCGAACAAACAGGCGTCGAGCAGCGAGTTGCCTCCTAGACGATTGGCCCCGTGCACGCTAACACAGGAGCATTCCCCGGCCGCGTAGAGCCCTTGGACGGTGCTGCGTGCGCCGTCATGCCAGCGATACACTTCGCCGTCGAGGCTGATGGGGATGCCGCCCATCGTGTAATGAGCGGTCGGTTTGACCGGTACATAATCCTTGCTGGGATCAAGGTCTGCATAGGTGTGAATGGTTTCGAGCACCTGCGGCAGGTTTCGCCTCATCCGTTCAGCCGGGATGCCGGTCAGGTCGAGCCATACGCAGTCGTGTGGGCCGTCGGGATCTTTCATATCGGGCACGCCAAGGCCTTGGCTGACTTGATCCACAATGGCGCGGCTGATGACGTCGCGCGCGGCCAGATCGCCATGTTCCGGGGCATATTGCCGCATGAAGGCTTCGCCGTCGGCGTTGCGCAGCACGCCGCCTTCGGAGCGAGCCGCTTCGGAGAGCAGTATGCCGCTGTGCGCGAGGCCGGTGGGATGGAATTGAATGAACTCCATATCCTCCAGCTGCAGCCCGGCCTCGAGCACTAGTGCCATGCCGTCTCCGGTCAGATCCCAGGAATTCGAGGTAGTGTGGAACAGCCTTCCGGCGCCGCCGGTAGCGAGCAGCACGGTGCGGGCATGCAACGCGTGCACCGTGCCGGTATGTGTGTCAAAGGCGACGACGCCACGCACCATGTTCTTCGACGCATTCAAGGCCAGATCGGTGACGACCCATTCCTCGGCGAATTCGATACCCATCGCCACGCACTGCTGCCACAACGTGAACAGGATCTGATGACCGATGCGATCGGTTGAATATGCGGCGCGTCGAATCGGCGCATGACCAAAATCAGCGGTATGGCCGCCGAAACGCCGTTGGGCGATATGTCCGTCCGCGGTCCGGGAGAATGCGGCTCCGGAGCGTTCCAAATTGATGACGGTTTCGGGCGCATACTGCGCCAGCACTTGCGCGGCGTCCTGGTCGACGAGCCAATCGCCGCCTTTGACGGTGTCGTAATAATGCCAATGCCAGTCGTCATGTTCGGCGTTTCCCAGGCTCGCCGCGATGCCACCCTCGGCCGATCCGGTGTGCGAACGTAACGGCTGCAGCTTGGAGATTACCAAAATCTTCGGTTCCGCGCCGTGCTCCCGTGCTGTTTGCATCGCAGGCGAACCTAGCAAGCCCAAGGCAGCTGACAGACCGGCTGCCCCGGCTCCCACGATGATCGCATCGTATGATGCCTCCACATGTTCTGGACTCATACCCATGATTCTTGCACACGGCAGGACTCTCGGTGTCGGCCTGCCGCGCGCCCGGGAACGTTTGCCATGTCTGGTGCGCATTTGCACTGTATTTTCCAGACGATGGCCGATAATGGTGGCATGAGCGAATCCTTCAGCAGTCGTGTCTACGATGTTGTCCGCCGCATTCCGATGGGCAAGGTGGCGACCTACGGCCAGGTCGCGGCCTTGGCGGGCAACGCCAAAAGCGCGCGCATCGTCGGATATGCGTTGCATTCCAACCCTCAGCCGGGCGTCATTCCCTGCCACCGAGTGGTATTCCGCGATGGCTCGCTCGCCCCTGGATTCGCCTTTGGTGGCCCTGAGCGGCAGCGCGCGCTGTTGGAGGATGAGGGTGTGCTTTTCATTCCGCCGGTGAAAAGCCATGCTAATGCCGGCGAGGATGGCTGGCTGGCGGATTTGAAGCGCTGCCAGTGGCAGGAGTGAGGCGCGGCTTGTCATGGTTGTTCACTCTTCAAGATTGAGCCTGTGGCGGACTGCTTATTGTCGAGGGCGGTTTCGCAACTGCTGCTCGCCTGTTTCGTGATGTGGATCGCGCCGTGACCGAATTCGAGCATTCCTAGCAGCTCCATTTCGCCAAGCGTTTCGGTCAATTGTGCGAAAGTTGTCTCGTCGGTGAGCATAGAGTGTATCGCTTCAGGATTGGCAACCAGTTTTCGCCGCCTGCAGCGTCGTATGGCGCTACGGATCGCTTCGTATCGGCGTTGCTCTTCAGTTATCACGGATTCGGCATCGGTTTGTGAATCTGGCGGCATGAACGCCTCAGTCTGTTCTCTTGTGGTTGTTTGCGATTCTAGGACGGGAAGTCCATGCCGCTTATGGCAGATTTCGTCAATATGACGGGTCGAGCACAGAATAATAGCTTTGCCGTCGCGGATGAGGGCGTTGCAGCCGGCGTTGCCGGGCGAATCGATGCCGCCGGGGACCGCATAGACTTCGCGGCCCAGATCCGCCGCCCAATTCGCGGTGTTAAGCGCCCCGGAGCGGGCTCGAGCCTGGGCCACGACAAGCGTCGAGGATAGCGCTGCAATGATTCGGTTGCGCAATAGGAACCGCCGGGCCTCGGGCACTGTTCCAGGGCACAGTTCGCTGATGAGCGCGCCCCCGTTGGCGACGATAGCTTCGAATAGGCGTTCATTGCGTTGTGGACCGATATGATTCAGTCCGCCAGCGAACACAGCGACGGTGGTACCTGCAGCGACATCGTCGTGCCGCGCCGCCTCGAGAGCTCCCCAATGCGCAGCAGCATCTGCACCGAACGCGCCGCCCGAGATGACGACATGACCATCAGCTGCGGCTTGCAAGGCTATGTCGTGCGCGACGCATCTCCCATATTCGCTCACGCTGCGCGAGCCTACAATGGCTATCGGTTTAGGGCAGATCATCAGGCTTGACGGCGCGCCATAGCCCCACAGGCACAGCGGTGCCGCCCAATCCTTGCGCGTAGAAAGATCGGCCAGCTGACTGGGCCAATATTCGCTATGTGGTGCGATGATCCATTGGCTGCCGTTCATGGTGAACCAGTCGGCCAACAGCTGCGGGTCGCATCCCGGCAATTGCGCGAAACGACTGAGCCACCGGTCCAAAGCGCGGCGGAAAGCCTGAATGCCACGTCGATCCACGCTGCGTCCCCACTGCACGATGCCGTTGGTGAATATGGATTCCAGCTCATGTCTTGCATGCATGCCGGTTTTCGGCCGGCTGCCTTTCGTTAGGCTGCTTTCCGGCAGACCGGAGGCTATAGCGCTTGTGGCTTCGCGCAGCAGCGATACCACGGCCTGTGCGCTCTGCGCGCCTTTGAGCAGGGCAAACATCAAGGCGTCCGCGCCATCAAGGCAGAAGGTGAGTGTGGCGCGGGCGAGCGTTTCGGCGTCCGGCGGCATGATCGCCGTTGGGCTGTTCATGATGCCCTCGTTCGCAGCGAGATGCCCTGCATCATTTCTGATTTGCCGGGGGAGTTCTTGCCGCCAAGATCGGCAAGCGTCCACGCCAGTCGCATCGCGCGGTCGGCGCCTCGCAAACTCAGCCGTCGACGTTCCAAAGCCTGGTTGACCAGTTCGACAGCTTGGCGTGAGGTGTTCTCACGCAGCCAAGTGCCTGCCGCTTGGGCGTTGCAGCCCCAATGCTGATCCTGAAATCGCTCTCGTGCTGCTGTACGGGCCTTGGACACCGCCAGACGCATATCCCGGCTGGATGTGCTCGGCCTCTCAGGCGTTCCGGTGATGCGTTCTATGGGAGGCACGTCCACTTGGATGTCGATGCGGTCGAGAATTGGCCCCGAAAGTCGCGAAAAATAGCGTATGCGGTCCTTTTCCCGACAGGTGCAGCGCGCGCCGTCGCCATATCCGAATCCACATGGGCAAGGGTTCGCCGCCATGACCAGTTGGAATCGAGCCGGATAATATGTTGTTCCTTTGGCGCGAGACAGGGCCACATATCCTGATTCCAGCGGCTCGCGCAGGGTCTGGAGTGCCCGTGGGGAGAACTCGGGCGCTTCATCCATGAACAGAACACCGCGATGGGCGCGCGTGATGGCTCCGGGTTGGGCGACTCCCGAGCCTCCGCCTACCAGCGCTGCGTTGGACGCGGTGTGGTGTGGTGCCTCGAACGGTGGTATGTCGCTGATGCCGTGATTGGCCAGCGTTCCACATAGCGAGCGGATGGAAGCAACTTCGAGCTGTTCGGACTCATCCAGCGGGCTCATGATGCTGGGCAGACGCGAGGCGAGCATGGTTTTGCCTGCTCCCGGTGGGCCGGTCATTAGCAGATGATGTCCGCCAGCCGCCGCCACCTGCAGCACCCACTTCGTGTGCTCCTGCCCGACGACCTCGCCCATATCCTGCGGCTGTGACGTTGCCGCGCTGTCGTCATCTGTCATGTTGCGTGACTCGTCTTGGCGCCCAGGTGCAAGCTGATATTGTGCATGTCCGCCCATCATTTCGATGAGCTCGCCGACATGCCGGATGCAGACCGCGTCCAGCCCGCCTGCGAGCTGGGCCTCTTCCTTATTGGCATACGGGACGATGATTCGGCGCAATCCACGCTGCTTGGCATGCAGCATGATCGGCAGCAGCCCGTTGATTCCCAGTACGGTACCGTCGAGGTTGACTTCACCCAGCACGATGGTGTTGGTCAAGGTTTCGGTGTCGATCACGCCCGCCGCGCCTAACACACTGGCCGCTATTGCCAGATCGTGAGAAGAGCCGCGCTTGGGCAATGATGCAGGCGAGAGATTGACGGTGACGCGTGTCTGCGGCCACGAAAAGCCGCTCGCCTGACAAGCCGATTTTACGCGCTCGCGGGCTTCACTCAGCGATGCGTCAGGAAGACCGATGATGGAGAAATACGGCAAGCCGGGCGAGATGAAAGACTGGATCTGGATGATGAAGGCCTTCAGCCCGATCAGGCCGACTGACAGTGCGCCGCCGATAGCCATCAGAACGCCTCGGGAATATAGGTTACGGCCGGGCCGCTTGCCTCAAGCAGAATGCTGATAACGTCGAAACGCACGCCATGATGCGCGATTCGATGTTCTGGCTCAAGCAGCCACTGCACTCCTGCCCTGCGCAACCGCAGACGCTTGCGCGAAGTCACCGCCTCCTGCGGGCTGCCGTAGCGTATGCTACGACGGGTTTTCACTTCGACGAAGACGACTATGCGTTTCGGATCGAGCATGACGAGATCCAGTTCTCCGTAGCGTGTATGCCAGTTGCGCGAGAGTGTCGTCCAGCCTCGTCTGGCCAGCCAGGCAGCTGCATATTCCTCCCCGAGGACGCCGCACTGCGCTGGGGTGAGTGATCGATCACGCAGGCGTCCAGACAGGTCTTGCAGCGTGCTTGCGGCTGCAAGAGCGGGAGAATCAATGCCTTGAATCACCGCGCAGATCTGCTGCATGCGGGCGGATGAGCGTGTTTCAGTGGGGTCGTTCGTGCTGCGTAGAAGTGTGGCGCCAATGCCAGACTCAGCATCGGTCGACGGGTTCGAGTCTTTGTGCCGCTGCGTATCTGCGACCTGGGTATCGATAAGTTGTGTGTTCATATACCTAGTTGATCAGAAAACGATCGTGGGGCATAACGATTACGGGTCATGTGGTCGAAGGGTATGATTCTGGCGTGTTGTGTACAGCATGTGGATGAAATTGGCTTATCCACATGCTGACAGTTCGGATCCGCCTGAGCCTCACCGCACGAGCGAAGTTAGCTCGCCCAAATTGAGTTCGAAGCTTACGCCGCGATCCTCGTAATGCGGCTGATTGCGCGTGCTCTGCATGGCATGGCGCACGAATTCGCCGGCGATCCGTGCCGATTCTTCAAGCGTGCGTCCAGCCAGCACGGCCCCGCACAGCGCTGAGGCGAAGGCATCGCCAGTGCCATGGATCATGAACGGCAGTTTTTCATGCATCAGCTCGCGCTTGCCTGTTACGCCGGTAGCAGCGTTCGCAACATAGTTGCGCATAATGCCGTCGCCGCGATCGATGCCCTTGAGCACGACGTTCTTGGCACCGAGATCGAGCAGCGCCTGCAGTACGTCATCCACCTGCGCGTCGCAGAGATTCTGCCCGGCATACTCGCGACCGGTGAGTAGGCTAGCCTCAGTCAAATTCGGCATCAGCACGTCCGCGCCATTGGCCAGCCGAGCCGTGGCGTGGCACAGTTCCTCGGTATAAGTCGGGTACATCTGCCCGCCGTCGCCCATCACTGGGTCGACCAGCCGCAGCGCCCGAGGATACTCGCGATATAGCCGCTGGATGATGGCTACCTGCTCGGCTGAGCCGAGGAATCCGCTGTAGATGCCGTCGAGATCGACATCCTCTTGCCGCCACGCGTCGAGGTACCCGCTCAGAATCTCCGTGGTGTCGTGGAAGGTGAACACCTTGTACTTGGTATGGGCCGAGAACAAGGCCGTCGGCACTGGGCAGACGTCGCAGCCGGCCGCCGAAAGGATTGGAATTGCAGCCGTCAGCGAGCACTTGCCATAGCCGCACATGTCGTGCACTGCCGCGACGCGCGGAATATAACGTGGATCGCGTTCGAACAATGTCGCATTTTGCGCATTCTGAGACATGGGAAACCTTTCTGTTGCGCATTGGGACGGTGCCCGGGGAATTCGAACCGGGCGCCTCCGCAGGATTGGCCGTATACGACTTTAGACCCTAGTGATGCAAGGCTACGACAGGTTTCGCTCGAGTCTGTGCACGGCGTGTCGGCTGGGAGCGCAACATGCCATGTGACTTTTTCCTCGCGGGGAAGCCACCCATTGCAACGTTTGCTAATCGGTTATAGAGAACACCGATAACGCCCGGCTTGAAGTCAGGAGGCTGCGCGTCGTAGCCTCAAAGCATCGATTCGCCAAGCGCCAGTAGCGCCTCGACGAAGCGGGCCAACGTTCGCAACAAGCCGACAACAACCGATCGATCAGCAACGCATCAAGCAGCACAACCAACAAAAGAGGATCACATGAGCGACAACAACCACCAATATCGTTTCGAGACGCTGCAGCTGCACGTTGGCCAAGAGCAGGCCGACGCCGTTACCGACTCGCGGGCCGTGCCGATCTACGCGACTACGAGCTATGTGTTCCACGACTTTGATCATGCCGAGGCACGTTTTGGACTGGCGGATCCGGGCAACATTTACGGCCGCTTGACCAACTCCACGCAGGGCGTGTTCGAGGACCGCATCGCGGCGCTCGAAGGCGGCACCGCTGGCCTGGCCGTCGCCTCCGGCGCGGCGGCAGTCGAGTACGCCGTGCGCAACATCACGCAGTCCGGCGATCATCTAGTCTCCTCGAAGAACATCTACGGCGGCACCTATAACCTCTTCCGCCACACGCTGCCGCGCGACGGCATCAGCGCCACTTTCGTCGACCCGCAGATTCCGCAGAACTTCGAGGATGCCATCCAGGAGAACACCAAGCTCGTCTACTTCGAAACCTTTGGCAACCCGAACGCCGACCTGCCCGACTTTGAGGCAATCGCCGAAATCGCGCACCGCCATCATCTGCCGGTGATCGTCGACAACACCTTCGCTACACCGTACCTGTTCCGTCCGCTCGAGCACGGAGCAGACGTCGTCGTGGAATCAGCGACGAAGTTCATCGGCGGACACGGCACCACGCTAGGCGGCGTAGTGGTCGAAGGCGGTACGTTCAACTGGGCCGAAGTACCGGGCAAGTTCCCAACGCTCACTCAGCCGGACCCCTCCTATCACGGCCTCAACTTCTACGAGGCGCTGGGCGGCGCGGCCTATGTCACCCGCATCCGCGCTATCCTGCTTCGTGACACCGGCGCAACGCTCAGCCCATTCGCGGCCTTCTTGCTGCTGCAAGGCACTGAGACGCTTTCGTTGCGCGTCGAGCGCCACGTCGAGAATGCGCTCAAGGTCGTCAAATATCTGCAGACGGTGCCTGAGGTGGAATCGATCTCGCACCCCAGCATCGAGGACAGACATGACCACGAGCTCTACCTCAAGTACTTTCCGAACGGTGCCGGCTCGATCTTCACCTTCGAGATCAAGGGCGGCAAGGATGCGGCGCGCGTGTTCATCGACAACCTGCACCTGTTTAGCCTGCTCGCCAACGTCGCCGACGTCAAAAGCCTCGTAATCCATCCGGCTTCGACTACGCATTCGCAGGAGACCCCCGAGGAACTCGAAGATCAGGGCATCCACGAGGGCACGATCCGGCTGTCCGTCGGCACCGAGAACATCGAAGACATCATCGAGGATCTGCAGGGCGGCTTTGCGGCGTTGCGTGAATCCGGATTGGCGAAATGACACGGTAGCGCACGCGTTCCGGGCGAATCCTACAATCTAGCAAACACGAGCCGGGCGCTTGCCTCATCCTTACGAATGAGGCAAGCGCCCGGCTTTTTCGCTCTTGCGTATGATGTCGCCGCGACGTTCACATGCATAGCATAAGAGGCGTTGCGAACGATGTCGCCATGAAACCTGTGCTACGAGCACGGCGTTGCGAACATAATATCGCGAACTACAACGCACGACAGCGAATGAGAAGGAGACCCACGCGATGACAAACAAGAATCCGGCGGCCATCGAAACCATCGATCTGATCAAGGATTACGGACGCGGCGAAAATGCCGTTCATGCGCTGCGAGGCGTGAACGTCAGCTTCGAACAAGGTCGTTTCACCGCAATCATGGGCCCCTCGGGCTCCGGCAAATCCACGTTGATGCATACTTTGGCCGGCCTTGATTCGGCCAGCGGCGGCAGGATCATCTTCGACGGCGCCGATCTGAGCGCGATGAACGACAATCAGCTGACCTTGCTGCGTCGGCACCACATTGGATTCATCTTTCAAAGTTTCAACCTGCTGCCGATGTTCAGCGCTGAACAGAATATCCTCATGCCGTTGACCTTGGCCGGGGAGAAATCGGATCACGCTTGGTTCCAGTTGCTGGTCAGGACGCTGGGGCTTGAAAGCCGGCTGAGCCATCGACCGAACGAGCTGTCTGGCGGGCAGCAGCAGCGCGTCGCCATCGCCCGTGCGCTTATTACTAAGCCTTCGGTCGTTTTCGCCGACGAGCCGACCGGCAACCTAGATTCGGTTTCCAGTGCCGAAGTCCTGAGCTTCCTCAAGCAATCAGTCAAGGAGCTCGGGCAGACCATCATCATGGTCACGCACGACGCAGTCGCCGCATCCTATGCCGATCGTGCTATCGTCTTCGCCGACGGGCGTATCGTGGCTGATGAGGTCAATCCCACTGCCGAACGCATGAGCGGGCTGCTCATGGAGGAGCGCGAGCGCGCTACGCGGGCTGGTGCGGCGCCGAGTATTACGCAGCTCATGGCCGACAGCCCCCAGCCGACGATTGCGGCGGCGGACGGCAACGTGTCCTTCGTGAACCCAGGGCAAGCGCAATGAAGTAGTACCGCGCCAAGAGCGATGGATCCGCTGAATCTGGCAGCAGAACATCGACTCAGGCGCAGCAGCACGATCCGATATATAGGTAGGCGCGCGCGGATGCGCGCCAGTAGAATGGCAGAAGGATTCCCCATGTGGTCTGTGACCCTGAAACTTATGAAAAAAAGCTTGCGAATGCTTATCCCGGCAGGCATCGCCATCATCATCGGCACGGCGTTCATCGCCAGCACGTTCCTGTTCGGCAATACGCTGAACGATGCGCTGCGTGCGCAACTGACGGCCCAATTCGGCAGGGCGAACTACGCTATTGGCATTATGGATGATAAGGCCGGCGCTGACCTGTATTCCAGCACGGTATCGGATTTCCATCTCGGGCAAGTCCGGGCGGTCGACGGGGTGCGCGGTGTGCGAGTCGACACGCAGGTCGCCATCGAAGTAGGCAACGGCGATACGCATATCTCGTCGGTGGGCATCGGCGGATCGGACGACATGCAAGTGCTTCCGGTCACGATCCCGCAAGGCCGGCAGCCGCGCAGCGATAAGGAGATCGCGTTACCTGAGGGCATGGCGAAACAGCTCAACGTTGGCATTGGCGACATGGTGGACGTGCAAGCGCAGGGATCGGAAGCAGGCGGATCCGAGGCGTTGCCGCGCATGCGTGTCGTTGGATTCACGAACGATCCCTATGGCGCGTTCGCGTCATACAATGGTGCCGCGGTTCTTGCCGATGATGCCGTCGCCTCCTTGCAGGGACTTGATGGCTTCGATATGGTCAACACCTCCACGGTGTATCTCGATATAGATCCCGGGAAGGCTGACGCAGCCCTCGCGAAGATACGTTCCTTGATTCCCCAAGGATTCGAAGTCCAATCCAGCACCGCGATATCGGGTGCCCTGATGAAGTCACTCGGCGGCGACGGCATGACTCCGGTGACCATATTCCTGCTAGTGTTCGGCGTCATCGCCATGTTCGTTGCGGCGCTTGTCATCGCCAACACCTTCCAGGTGCTTGTGGCGCAGCGGCGGCGCACCTTCGCGCTCCTGCGTACGATTGGCGCGAAGAAGGGCCAGATCTACCGTTCGGTGATCCTCGAATCCATCCTGCTCGGACTTGTCTCCTCGGCGATTGGCATCGCCATAGGCATGGGCATCATGGCCTTGGCGGGGGTTGCTGGCGCACTGAAATCGGTATATGGTGCAGCGCCTCATGCATTGCTCGTTGTCACGCCGTCGGTCATTATCGTGCCGCTCGCCTTCGGCATCGTCATGACGGTGCTGGCGGCGCTCGGTTCGGCGCGCGCCGCTACGAAGGTCACCCCGCTGGAGGCGCTGCGTCCGGTCGAACTCAGCGAAAGTGCAGCATCGGGCCACCGTATGCGTACGATCATTGGCACGCTGCTCACGGTGATCGGCGTAGCGATGGCTGCGGTCTCCATCATCAGAATGCGGGATTTGCTGGGCGTTGCCAATAACCAGAGTGCTGATGGCAGTGGATACTCAGTGATTCTGCTCATGGCGATCGTCGCATGCGTCTTCGTCTTCCTGGGTCTTGCCCTCGCCGCCTCCTCGTGGCTGCCTATGCTGATGAAAGGCGTCGGTGCGTTAGTTGCCAAGATAGGTCCTTCGGCCACGATTGCCAATGCGAATGTGCAGAAGAACCCTCGGCGTGTGGCAGCTACCGGGCTTGCGCTGTTGATCGGCGTGACGCTTGTTTCGACTATCGCCACCGGCGCTGCAAGCGGCAAGCAGACGATGAGCGACGCGCTTGATACGCGCTACAGCGTCGATTTGGTGGCAACAGGGTCGCGTTTGAGCCAGAAATCCGCCGACAAGGCGGCACAGGTACCTGGCGTGACGCATACGATCTATGCTCCTACGGCAACCGGCATGCTCACGGATACGAAGGGCCAGGATCATTCGGTGCTGCTGGTTGGTGTCACTGGTTCCGACCAGTTGAAAAAGGTGATGCATACGGATATCACTGGAGCGCAGATCGCTGGCAACCAAGCGCTGCTGCCTAAATACTCGGCCATGAGCGGCAAGGAGCTGACATTCAACGGCACGGCGGCGTTCCAAGGCGATGAGGGCGAATCCGAGAGTAAAGCTCAGGGTGGTGCTTCAGGCGAGGTGCCGTCGAAGATGGAGTCCAAGGTGAATCTCGGCGTCGAGCAACGCGACTTCCGTCGTATTTCCAACGGCTACGAGGTCACGGCGTTTGTGAACGCTGACTTGTTCGCTTCGCACACACTTAAGGAACATGGGCATATTCTGCTGGCCAGCGTCGATCCGCGCGCCACGAATCTTGCGGATACCTTCCAGAATGTGCAGAGTGCGCTGGGCGAAGATATGGGAGTGCAGTTGAGTGGGCCGGTCGCCGAGCGGCTGCAATGGGAGAACGTGATCGACACTATGCTCAAACTCCTGGTTGGACTGCTCGCGGTCGCCGTGCTGATCGCTCTGATCGGCGTGGCCAACACGCTGAGCCTGTCCGTTATCGAACGCACTCGGGAATCGGCGACATTGCGCGCCATTGGCATGACGCGAAGCCAGCTGCGCCGCTCGCTGTCTGTCGAGGCGCTGCTCATCGCGCTGGTCAGCGGGCTGGCGGGCATTGTGCTCGGCACACTATTCGGGTGGCTGGGTTCCTACACGGTCTTCAGTCTCTACGGCACGATCGCACTGCCGTTCGAGTGGAAGACGAATGGCGTCGTGCTGGTGATAGCCGCCATTGCCGCGCTGCTCGCCAGCGTGTTCCCGGCGAGGCGTGCGCTCAAAACAGCTCCGGTGGAGGCGCTTGCTGAGGCTTAATGTTTCTATGTTGGTGAGTGGCTTTGTGCGCACCTTGTTCTCGGTGGAGGACTCACACTTTTTGATGTCGTCTGAAAAAGTGTGAGTCAGATGAACATTTCATGTTTGGTTTTTTATCCACGAAAACGTTGAAATTTCAACATTATGGTGCTCAAAAGTTCACATCTTCCCTGTTCGTTCGGCTCACACTTTTTCCTCTGCACTCAAAAAGTGTGAGCCAAAAACCGCCTAAGCCTCGATCAGCCCGTTTTCATACGCGAACACGACGGCCTGGACTCGGTCGCGCGCGTTGATCTTCGCGAGAATATGCGCCACATGTGTTTTGACCGTCGGCAGGCTGATGAACAGCTTGTCGCCGATCTCCTGATTCGACAGGCCGTGGGCGATTTCGATAAGCACCTCGCGTTCGCGCTCGGTCAAGTCGTCTAGCTCCGGGTCGGTGTATCGCGCTGGCGCCGTCGTATGTCCTGCGGCATCTACGCTGGATTCGAACCCGTTCGATGCGATCTGGCCGTTAAGCCCGTTTCGGCCATCCCGCGTGTTCGGCCCGGTGCCCGCGATCTCACCGTCTAGCATCTTTTCAATGAGCCGTTTGGTTGCGGTCGGCGCGATGATCGCATTGCCTTGGAACACCGTGCGAATCGAATTGAGCAGCGTCTCCGGTTCGGTATCTTTGAGCAGGAAGCCCGAGGCACCGGCATTGATGGCGGCCATCACATATTCGTCCAAGTCGAAAGTCGTCAGAATGATGACGCGCGTCGTCCGCGGTGTTTGCGATTCGCAGTCCTTCTCCGGCGCCATCGTATTCGTCGCGCTGATGCGCCGGGTCGCCTCGATACCATCCATGCCGGGCATGCGCACGTCCATCAGCACCACATCGGGGTGCAACGTCTCGGCCATGGCCACGGCCTGCGCGCCATCGCCGGCCTGCGCCACCACCTGCATGTCGGCCTGCGAGCCGATTACCATCGAGAACCCTGCGCGCACCAGCTCCTGGTCGTCCGCGATGATCACCCGTATCTGCTGCATGTCACTCATATCTTTACTCTAGCGAACCGGGTGGTTCTTGCGTGGCCGCGACTCTCGGAATCATTATCAGGTGTCGCCATCCAGCTCAACGCTTGGCGTGCCAGCTGCCATAATGTTGACGCGAAGTTCATTCTGCGGCTGCGAATCGCGTTGTGCAGTCCCTTGCGATAGTGACAATACGATAAGAACAGTCCATAACACCGGGGTTTGCGATGATTGATGCGTCAGCGCGATCAACAATGAAACTGACAAGCACGAAGAAACGCTGGATTGTCTATGACGTCGGCAATTCGGCCTTTGTGCTGCTCTCGACTGCGGTGGTGCCCAGCTACGCGAATTCCCTGCTGCACGCCGCGGTGAAGGCCAACATCGTGTCGACCTGGGGTGATGCGCAAACCATCGGCTCGATCGCCGACGTGCAAGGTATGAAAATCCGCTTCTTCCCTGGCTTTTCGGCACGATAGATAGAAAAATCTGCCTAATAAAATTGGACAGCGCCAATCTGTTGCGTGGGGCATTGCCTATAGCGGCGGGGGTCAGGCGTGCAAGCGGTATTCCATGACTATTTCGCCGTCCTCGACGGCACCGGTCGCGATGAAGCCCGCCTTGGCATAGACGTGCTCCGCCATGGCGTTGCCGGGCACGTAGCTGAGCTCGACGGCGTCGAACCGGCCGCTAGCTTTCGCCTCATCGATGACGACGCGAAGCGTTTGCGTCCCGTGCCCTTGGTTGACGAACTCATCAGGGATCAGAATGCGCCAAATATCAAGGATTCTGCGCGCATAATCCGCGCGCGTCATCACGAAGCCGACCAGAGTGTCGTCATGGTATATTGCGCGAGGTTCAACGGTATGGTCGTCCCGGTACAGCCACGCTTCGGCGAGCGATATGCTGTTGTCGGCCACGTACCCTTCGTTCTCAGGCCGTTTCAATTTGAGTATTTCATAAAAGTTATGCGCGTCAATGGGTTCGAGATGAAGCATGGTTTCCTAGATGTCGTATTGGCATTGTCCTATCAATGATAGGCATAGATCGCTTTGGGCATGATTACGCTAATCTGTGGTGGAGATGGTTGGCGTGACTATGCATCAGAAAAAGATCAGACCGGTTTCGGATTTGCGCCAATAATTTCGTTGACAGCTCGAAAACGGTTCATGACATGGGCGAACCGTTTTTCTGACCAAAAACGGCTTTGGTGGCATGGTCGTGCCCGGTATGGAGGCCTACGAGAATCTGCAAGTTCGACAGCCCAGTGTATTCGCATTTGCTTGAGGTGGAGCGCTGGGCCACAGCGGACAAGCGTCGGTTCAGCATTAGGGAGATTTTAAAGATGTTCAGTGATGCCATCGCTGGGCATCTTGAAGGCGAACGATGAACTAGGGGTTCCGCGCCTTTGGGGAGAAAAGAGTTGGGTCAATCGTTGCCGCAGATGAAACGATTGCGGGGCTGGCGGTTCAATGAACGTCAGAATCATGTGCGAAAGCTGAGTTACCGCGGCATATTGCCTATTGCAGCACGCTATCTACTGCAATGAAACCGTCAGCATGAACAGGAAAATACTGAAGGCACTGACGATTTCACTGCGATAGGCTTCGTGGTTTTATTGCGGCCCTACGGTCTCACAGATCTTCCGGCTTCACGTAGCCCTTGCGCACGGCGGCCGCGAGCGTCTGCGGCACCTGCACGGTTTCCCCCTCGGGTGTGCGCACGGTGGCGAGCTGCGGAACTTCAGCCCTCCACTGCGACCGGCGCGCATGGGTGTTGGCTCGTGATGTCTTGTACTTTGGCAGTGCCATCAGCCTTGCCTCGCCTTCCAACGTGGATTTTTCTTATTGATGACGTACAGGTGGCCCCTGCGGCGCACGATGGACGAGCCATCCTTGTGAGCTAGGGAGCGAATCGACGCTTTGACTTTCATGAGATATTCTTTTCGTTTTTTCGGATCGACGATTGCTGAATCGGTGGGGGAGACGAGGCAAAGAGCGCTCAGTCCTGCGCCTTGTCGTGCCTGCCGTAGCGGGCTCTGAACTTCTGCACTTGGCCGGCGGTGTCGAGCACGACGTTCTTGCCTGTGTAGAAGGGGTGGCTATACGAGGAGACCTCTACGTTCACCAGCGGATAGGTGTTGCCGTCCTCCCATTCGATGGCTGGCAGCTGCGAGGCCTTAGCTGCGAGCGTCGATTTGGTGAGGAAGGATCGGTTCGCGGAGCGGTCGTGGAAGACGACGTATCCGTATATTGGATGGATGTCGGATTTCATATGATTCCTTGGATTGTCAATAGTGGTTCTAGTGGTTCTCCACGCGCGGATCACCAGCTGGATTTGGTGACCCCTGGCAGCTCGCCGCGATGCGCCTTCTCACGCAGATTGATGCGCGAGAGGCCGAATTTGCGGTTGAACGCGCGCGGACGCCCGTCGATGCTGTCGCGATTGCGCAGCCGCACCGGGCTGGCGTTGCGGGGCAACGCCAGCAGCTTGCGCATGGCCTCCTCGCGTTCTTCGACGCCTAAGTGCGGGTTGACGCTGTCGCGCTTGTATTGGGCGCGGCGCTCGGCGTATTTGGCGACAATCTGCTCACGCTGCCGTTCCCGATAGATTTTGCTGGTTTTGGCCATGCTGATATTCCTTATTTTTCGATGATGGTTGTCGGGCGGTTGCGTATCTTCGTTCGCGAATGCTTGGTGGCGAGTTGCCTCAGCGGGTTTCGCGGAAGATCACGCGCCTGCGCACGACGGGGTCGAACTTGAGCAGTTCGAGGCGGTCCGGCGTGTTCCGACGGTTTTTCGTGGTGGTGTAGGTCGAGCCGGTTCCTGCGCTCGAGCGCAGGGTGATGACAGGTCGGAGCACTGAAGCCTTGTTGGCCATAGCTCATCCTTTCTTTTCTGAAGCTGTTTTGCGTAGCTGTGGAGTGGAGTCGGGTTATCGGTGACTAAGCCGGGATCGTGTCAATTGCAGACTGGTGAGCAGGCCACGGCTCGTTTGTGTAGCCTTGTGGTCAGCGCAGGCTTTTGGAATCGAGGTATCCCTTGGCCTGCGCCTGTATGAGGGCTGCCTCGATGCCGATGCGGCTGATGGTCTTGATGCCTTTGGCGCTGATGGTCAGCGTGACGTGGCGGTGCAGCGATGGCACCCAGTAGCGCTTGCTGTGCAGGTTTGGCTTGAAGGTCCGGCGGGTTTTGCGATGCGAGTGGGAGACGTTGTTGCCGGCTGAAACATGCGTGCTCAGAATTTGACATTGTTTGGTCATGTCTGCCAATATAGCAAATGAGAATCGTTATCACAAATTGAGGGGATGTCATGTCGTATTCCTTGGTATCGCACGCGGACTCGGGGCTAAACTCAGCAAACGCGCAGCGTGCAGCGCAGCTGGATGTCGTGTTGCTCACCGGAGCCGATCGGCTGTCGCTGGATTCGGTGTCGTTTTCGCTGATGGACAGCTGTGAAGGCGTGATTGGCATTGCATATGACGTGCGTGTCGGCGACGGGTTGATTGATCCAGACGGGACCGGCGATCCCGGGCAACCGAATCTCGACATGGAGGTGTCTCGCAGCGTAAGCATGCCGAATGAATCTCGGCTGCGCAGCTCGCGCTCGCATACCTGTTCCATGAGCGATTGCTGTCTAACGTGCACGGTCAAGCATGATGCGGCGAAAGTGCTTGAACGCTTGCAAGGACAATGCGGCACTGTGCTTATCTCGCTGCCGATAGGAGTCGAGGGGACACCGGTCGCTCAGTACCTCGACGATTTGTTCAACCTCAACGAGTGGGGTGAGCGTATGCGCATCGCGACCATTGCCAATGCGGTGGGCCTCGACGAATTCGAGGAGCGCTTTTTCGACGACGAGCCGCTGTGCCTGTCCGGCGCCGGCGAGGATGACGGGGTCTTCGACGCACGGTCCACCGGTGCGGTGGTCTCTCGCCTGATCCGCGAAGCCAGGCATGTGCTTGAGCTTCCCGTAGCCGGAACAGGCTGTCTGGCCCGCCATGTCGACGCCGCAGGGGACTGCCGTTGCAGAGACATCATCCGTGCGATCGCTGGCGACCAGAGCATAGTGTACGAGGACGCCCATGAAATCGCCCTGCACGATCTCATGGGCGTCCAAGAGCAAGGGCTCACCGTACCAGTTGAATGACTGCGTCCCCTGCATGAGGTGCCTTGCAAACGGCTGTCGTGCAAGGCACCGTGCCTACGCATGGATCGCGCTAAGCTGTGGGCGTGGTTGCCTCGAATTGTTCGTCGAGGTTCTTCGGAGGTTCGAGCTGCATGGCATGGTCTCTTTGAATTGCGACCGGCTGTGCGGCATCGCTGAAACCGGTCTCGCGCAGGACGCCGAGCAGCTGGCGCATATCGGCCAGTGCGGAGCGTCCGCGTGCCCCGATATCGGTGAATGCTGAGGACAGTTCCTCGGGCGAAGGCTCTTGGCCGTGTGACTCATAGTCGTCAAGCATGCGCAGTCCTGCGATCGCCTGATCAATCACGCCGGTCAAGGTATGCGTAACTTCGGCCTGGATGGATGCACTGATGCGGTCGCGCTCAAGATTTGCGGCAAGTACCTTCTGCTGCTCGCGTTCCGCCCGCAATGCCTCTTCGCGCGTTTGCAGCACCAGCGCGTTCGCGCCACTGGAACGCGCCCAAAGGGCAAGCGCGATAGTGGCAACGCACAGGATGGCCACGATCATGCTGAATCCAGCGCCGATGAACAGGTCTCTGGCACCAGAACTCTCGTAGTGCCCTTGTTCGCGTATGTTGAGCAGCGCGTTGATGATCGATACGTATCCGTGGTAGCTGACTGTGATCTTCACCCCGACGAGGGCAGAATTGATGCCAGCTGCCGCCCAGACCCAGCGCCGGGAGCGTGCTGCGCCATACAACGTGACCGAATACAGAGAAAGCAGGGCAAAGACGTCCATAACGGTTGTCGAAGGAACGAACAGGAGCATCAATGCACAGAGTGTCGCAATGCATGCGGCGCTGAATTCGGGTGCTCGCCGGCGCAGCGCCAGCGGCAGGAGCAGCAGAAGCGCTAACGCCGCGGTAAGCTTCGGATCATCGTAGCCTGCGCTACCGGAGAATATCGAGATAAGGGCGATAGCGATGAGCAGCAGCGTGCTTATGGTATCGACCATGAGATAGTGGCGTTCCGTCCATTGCGACAGCCGCTCGACCCAATTGAACTCTCCGCCGTGTTGCGGACCGGCCTGTCGCAACGGTTTGGAATGCAACAGTTGCATGATGTCGACTAGGCGCGTTCTGAGCACGATAGGGATGGGAACGCTGGTGCTGCGGCGTTCATTGTTGGCAGTGGTAGCGGGGCCGTTGGCATTGTGCGATCTCAGCGATGGGATCGCACGAGCATTGGCGGGCAAATCGTCTGGGCCAGTTGAATCCAGAGGAGCTGAGCCCTGAGATTGATTCGGATTGGGACAAATCCTATCCACGGGGGATTGAGGCGCATCACTCCCGATATACGATGTTTCCAGATCGCCGTCAGGTGATACTGCCTGATCGTGGCTAGCCGCAGCCGCTACCAATACTGCATCACAGGCTCCGTGCGTGGGATCCTCAAGCGCTTGTTCGTGCTGCAACGGTTGGATACGTCGGTTCGTGGCATCGTGCAGCTGTCCGATATCACTTGACCGTTCAGTGCCACGCATCGGCGAATGTGCGGATGCATTGGCGCCTGACCGTTGTGTTTCTTTTGCATATGGTACAAACGCCTGCACCTCAAACCCGCCGCCGATCCGTGGTCCGCACGACAGCGTGCCTCGCACCGATTCGACGCGCTCGCGCATCCCGATCAAGCCATAGCCGGGCTGATGGCCGTCCATAGCGGCACCTGCCCCGCGTCCATTGTCACATACCGATATGGCGATGCCATGCTCTTGCCACTGTTCCTCGATCTGGACGGCTGCGTGCGGACCGGCATACTTTCGTACATTCGTCAACGACTCCTGCACGATGTGATATAACGTGCCACTTACCCTTGGCGTGAGCGATTGCGGAGTTGGTGTTCCTGTGATGCGGCGTGTGATATGGCTGTCGGGTGAAGCTGTCTGGGCCTGATCGAGCAATGATCCGATATCGTCGTAATCGGCATGCGACGAGCCCCCAAGCATGCCGAGCACCCGGCGCATGTCGTGTAGTGCACGCTCGGATTCATGGCGAATCGTCTCCATCGTGGCGCGGGCTACCGTTGAATTGCGGATGCCGGCGTAGCGTCCGGCATCAGACTGCACAATGATGATCGACAAGGTGTGTGCCACCACGTCGTGCATGTCGCGCGCGATGCGGGCGCGCTCAGCGAGCGCGGCGATATGCCGCTCCTCGCCCTCGCGCGCTTCGATGGATGCATTGCGCTCGCGCAGCAGATCAATGGTGGTCAGCCGTGCCCGGGTCCAGTATGCAATGACGATGGTTGAACCCAGGCATATGCCAATTCCCGCACCCACCGCAGCAGCGGTCTGTGCAAAAGACCCTAGGCAGTTCCATGTGCCGTCGGCCACACAGGAACGCATGGGGGTGCTATTCAGCGGACCAATGGTCGACAATGCCATTACCAGCGCTGCCAAGGTGCCCATGATGAGAGCCAGCACGATGAAGCGTCGCGTATGTTCCGGCTTGCCGTAAACAATCGCCGAGTAGAGCATAACCATGGCCAGCGCATCGCTGAGCACTACTGCGGGACCGGCTATGAGCTGCACGGCGCAGATCACGACGAAAGCGATGGCGCACGCCTGCGGCCGCCATCGGCGAAACAGTGCCGGAACCATGAGCGCGAGTCCCCACAGCGTCTGGGCGGTCTGCCCGTAAAAGGCGAAGAGACCCGCAGTGTCGGACAGCGATCCGCTGATGGCGATAGTGAGCAGGCATCCCAGCGTGAGTACGGCATCAGACGGGCGGAAGTACCGCCGGCACCATGCGCCGAATCGTGAAGCTGGGTTCATGGTTCAAGGCTAGCGCGCCCGGGAGCCCGAAGCCATCGTGCTGGCGGATGATGCTGTTACTGGTGTAACTCAGTACTTGGCGAGTGCCTGGATTGCGCGATTGCTGCGGGCTGCGGGTAGGCTCATGAGCCGTGGCTTGAGCGAGATGCGAAGGCTTGCGAAACAGACGGTAACGATGGAAGAGTATGGCTATGACACTGCTGCATGAGTATTACGTTCCGGGGCTGCACGTCGAGGAGCATTCGATCGCGGTGCCGCTCGACTGGTCAGGTACAACGCCTGGTGCCGCTGCCCATGGGGAGGCAGGGAGAATGGCGGACTCTCTCTCGCTGTTCTACCGTGTATTCAGCGCGCCTGAGCATGCGCATGATGCTGACCTGCCACTGTTGGTCTACTTGCAAGGCGGTCCGGGCGGCGCAGGACCGAGGCCGCTCAATCCTTCGAGCGACGGATGGATAGCCGAGGCAATCAAGCATTTTCGCGTTATTGTGCCCGACCAGCGTGGCACTGGACGATCCTCGCGCATTGACGGGCAGGTCATCGCCAGGTTCGAGCGGCCAGAGGATCAAGCGGCATATCTCAAACATTTCCTCGCTGATTCCATCGTGCGAGATTTCGAGCACCTGCGGCGCACCGAATTCGGTGCCGCTCCATGGGTGACGCTGGGACAGAGTTACGGCGGTTTTCTGACGCTAACCTATTTGTCGCTGTTTCCGCAAGGGCTTGCGGCCAGTTTCACTTGCGGCGGCATACCGCATGTGCCTGCCAGCGCACGCGAGGTCTACGAGCATACGTTTCCGCGCGCGGCTGCCAAGACGCGGCAATATTACGAACGCTACCCACAGGATCGTGATCGGGTCGCAGCCGTAGCCGACCGGCTTGCCCAGGTAGATGCGGCGTCGCAGCCGACATTCCCCAAGCTGCCCAATGGTGACCTGCTGGGCGTCGAGCGCTTGCAAACCTTGGGTGGCGGCTTCGGCATGAAGCCCAGCTTCGAACGGGTCCATTGGATCTTCGACAGCGCCTTCCTCGATGGTGATGGCGAGCCGAACGACCGGTCTGCGCTAACTGAGGAATTTCTAGCGGCCGTTGAGTCAGCCACAGCCACAAGCCCTCTCTACTGGCCGTTGCAGGAGTTCATCTATGCCGACGGCGAGCTGGAACAGCCGATCGACTGGGCTGCTCAGCAGGTGCGCGACGAGCACCCCGAATTCAGTACTTTGCACAGGCCGCTGCTGTTTACCGGAGAGGCAACGTTCCCGTGGATGTTCGAGCAGGAGCGCGCGTTGCGGCCCTTCCGCCGCGCGATGGACGTGCTCATGGCAGACACCTATTTCGGCGAGATCTACGACATCGGGCAGTTGGCGCGCAACGAAGTGCCGTTGCAGTCGGCGGTCTATTACGATGATATGTACGTCGACTCGGGCTTGCAGCTCGATACCCTATCGCATATCGGCCACTCACATTACTGGGTTACCAACGAGTTCGAGCACGACGGGCTGCATGGCGGCACGGTGTTCAGGCGATTGTACGGCGAGGCGCTTGATCGCGGCGATCTGGCTAGGCTATTCCAGCGATTATCATAGTCACATAAGGCGCTACAACAATCACCACGACGAGAGAACATGCCGCATGCTGATGCGGATGAAGGGGACACTCATGGACAAACCCGTGATCGGATTCATCGGATATGGCAACATGGCCCAAGCGATAGCCCAGGGGCTGGTCGACGCCGGCGTGGTGCCAGGAGAGCAGATCGTGGCTTGCGCCGGGCATTTCGACAAATTGCAGCGCAATGTGGCACTCGTTGGCGCGCAGGCTAAGCACACGGCCGCAGAAGTGGTCGAGGCTGCCGATATCGTGGTTGTCGCGCTTAAGCCCTATCAGATCGAAGGCGTGCTCGGCCCGGTGGCCGGGCAACTCAAGGGTGGCAAGCCGTTCATAGTCTCAATCGCCGGAAGTTGGGGTCTGGGGCAGTACCGCCAGCTGCTGGGCGAGGGAGCGCATGTGCAGTGCGCGATCCCGAACACGCCTATCGCCGTAGGCAAAGGCATCATGGTCACCGAGGAGGCGAATACGCTCAGCGACGAGGAGCGGCAGACTTTCGAAGCGGTCTTTTCGCCGATCGCGCAGATCGAGCGAGTCGACAGCGGGCATCTGGGTATCGCCACCGATATCGCCGGCTGCGGCCCGGCCTTCACCGCTATGTATATTGAGGCGCTTGGCGATGCTGGCGTGCAGCACGGCTTGCAACGCGAGAGCGCCTACCGCCTTGCCGCAGCAATGGTTGAAGGCGTCGGCGCGCTCTACCTGGCCACCGGAACCCATCCCGGTGCAATGAAAGACGCTGTTTGCTCGCCCGGCGGCACGACTATCCGTGGCGTCGTGCAACTGGAGAAGGACGGCTTCCGCAGTGCCGTTATCGAAGCCATCAACGCGATCGAGGCGTAAACGCTTTAGCTCCGGCCCCTCTTTGTCTCATGCTTTGTCTCATGCGCAACCGGCGAATGCGACACCGAAGCGGCTGCATCACAGGTTGTCGGATTGCGCCATTCCCGGTTTTTTAGGAGTATATCTTCTCGAGTGCGGTCAATGACATGTCGGCAAAACTGCCTAATGAATGCCTAAAGATGCACGAATGGGCTTGCCGCAGAGGCACGGGAGTGGAACGCGTTGATGCGGCGACTGCCGGGTAGGCTAGCGGATTAACGCGTATCATATTTTCGCATTCATATCGTTTTTCCTCACTTAGGGGAGCGTCGCGCTATCCTCGAAGCCATGTCTTTAACTATCGGAATCGTCGGCCTACCCAACGTCGGCAAGTCGACTCTTTTTAATGCATTGACCCGCAACAATGTGCTTGCGGAGAATTATCCGTTTGCCACTATTGAGCCGAATACCGGCATCGTGCCGCTGCCTGACAAGCGCCTTCCGGTGCTCGCCAAGTTGGTACACACCGAGAAGATCATCCCGGCGACCGTGACTTTTGTCGATATCGCCGGCATTGTCAAGGGCGCGTCGCAAGGCGAGGGTTTGGGCAACAAGTTCTTAGCCAACATCCGCGAGGCGGACGCGATCTGCGAGGTTGTACGCACCTTCGTGGATGACGACATTGTGCACGTCAACGGCAAAGTCGATCCTGCGGACGACATCGACACCATCAACACCGAGCTGATCCTCGCCGACTTGCAGACCATCGAGAATGCACTGCCGAAGCTCGAAAAGGATCTGCGCGGCAAGAAGGTCAGCGGCGAGTACGTCGATGCTGTTAATCAGGCGAAGACGATTCTTGAGGCTGGCGAAACCATCGATCACGCTGCCGCCGCAGGGAAAATCGACAAAGATGCCATCTACGACCTGCATCTGATGACTGCCAAACCGTTCATCTACGTGTTCAATGTGGATGATGACGAACTGCAGGACGATGCGGCTAAGAAAGCGCTCGCCGATTCCGTGGCTCCAGCCAAGGCGATATTCCTTAACGCGCAGTTCGAGGCTGATCTGACCGAGCTTGACGAGGACGACGCCCGCGAGATGCTCGCCGACGCCGGACTGGACGAATCCGGCCTCGACCAGCTTGCCCGCGTCGGCTTCGACGTGCTCGGTCTGCAGACCTTCCTTACCGCCGGCGAAAAAGAAGTCCGCGCCTGGCAGATCCATCAGGGCTGGACCGCTCCGCAAGCCGCCGGCGTTATCCACACCGACTTCGAAAAAGGCTTCATCAAAGCTGAAATCGTCTCCTACGAGGACTTTGTAGCTGCCGAAGGCTCCATGGCTAAGATCAAGGACGCCGGTAAGCTTCGCCTCGAGGGCCGCGACTATGTCATGCAGGACGGTGACATAGTGGAGTTCAAGTTCAATGTGAGCAAGTGAATATTCCGGCCCGGCTGCACAGCATTTAATTTGGGCCGTATGCTGTGATCGAGAGGATTCGCGGGCGAAATATATCGGTAGCTTCCGTAACCAACGATCGACGGTTCCCACATCACTGGATCGACTCACGTGACTTCACGAAAGATTTCGGCAAGTGCTTTTCCATCGTCGCGACGCCTTGCAGGGGCCGCAGCGTCAAGGAAGTCATCGACGTTTGCGTTGGTCGGTTGCGTCTTCTGAGCTGCCATGTGACCAGCTTATCGTATTGCTGTGCGAGTGAATCTGCACATAATCGCGAGACCTATGACCTACAGATCTATAAACCTATAGAGCATAGGATGTGTCTTGCAACGATTGCTGAGTTGTAACAGACGGTTACTGCAGGTACTTCGGGAAAAAGCCCCGCCCGCATCCGTTATCCATGGATATTCGCCCGTGACAGGACCAGTCCGTTGCCCGGGCTTTCTGTTTCTGCTCTCATCGGTGAGGGTCTGCCGGTTTGCTGTCGCCTTGCGATAAATGATTCGGCTTTCGCAGCATCGTCGCGATACGCTTTACCGAACTCGTCAATGAGTCCGTGGAACTCTTGGAGCTGCGCTGTCGACAGTCCTGTGGTGAGCATGACTGGCGCCACTGCCTTATGGAATGCGCGATAGCCGGCAGGGATTCTGCAGCCAAGAAAAGCGAACAGTCTGCGAGCATATGCGTCGGCGACGAATGACCGGCGATCGAATACGTACAGCATCAGCACGTCGGCGGTTTCGCCTCCAATGCCGAACAATCCCAGCAGCTCGTGCCGCAGTTCCTCGTCCGGCACGCCCAGCGCGTTCGTCGGCTCGCAGTCGAATCGCTGCCGATACCATTGAGCCAGTGATTGCAGGGCGCGCGACTTGTTGCGATAGAATCCCGACGGCCGAATCAGCTCTTGCAGGTCGGCGTTACGCATCGTGGCGATTGCGTTCGGCGAGAACGCTCCGGCCTCCTTGAGACAGGCCAGCGAACGCTCTACGTTGGTAAACGCCGTGTTCTGCACGAGCACGGCACCGACCATGATTTCGAATATCGTGTCGGCAGGCCACCAGCCAGTCGGTCCCATCTCACGCAACATGAGCCGGAACAACGATTCAATCTCTGCTGGCGACGGGCTATTGAGGGCTGCTGTCTGGTAGCTTGGCAGAGAATCATCCAAGGGTCTGCTTCGATGAGAGAGCCGCCTTGAGTTGCTCATGCTAAGGTTTTCATTCCCTTATTGAACCGTTCGGCCATCACATTGATTGAGTGCGCGTCGAGGTGTCGCATAGAGGCTCTCACAGGGGCCTGCGCCAGCCCTGAGCGCAGGGTTGCCAGCCATTGGTCCGCGTAGCTTCGGGTCACTCCGAAGAGTTTGAGACTGTCATCTGATAGAAGTTTGCCCGTGTCTATCGCAGCGTTTCCGAACAATGAGAGCTGATGGGTATCCGGCGAATCGGCATCGTAGGGTTCCGGATTCATGTCGAATGCAGGGGAGAGCTGCCATGCACGCCCTATGCGCAGATATCCGTGATTGCGCAGATGATCGTCGAGATTGCCGATGGCCGCGCCGAACATGGCTCTGCGCCACAGTTCGACAGTGTCTGCGCCGATCCTGCGGGTGAATTCCGCCAGATCGAGCCAGTCGCCGCCTTCGCCGTCAGCGCTATCGAGCGCGGTCATCGCCGACATGTACGGGATTCGTTCCATTTCCTCAATGCTCGGCGCAGATTTGCGGTCAAAGCGTTTGGTCAGCAACACGGTTCGACGCTGTTCATTGGCATCGTTCACGGTGACGGTCCGATGCTCAGGCACATTGATGCCTACGAGCCGCGCGATTTCGAGAGTTACCGCCTCCCAACCGATAACATCCCACGCGTCGCCATTCGGCTTGGGAAACTTCGCTAGCCACAGCGCGTTGCGGTCGAACACGGAAGCCTTTGGCCGGGCACCGCCCAGAGACCCGGTCGCACGATAGAGCCGACGCAGCGAAATGTCACTCACATCGCGATTCTGCTCCACCGCGTCTGCGGTGTTCAGCAGCGCTGGCACATTGGCCAGCACCGGCACCCCTTCGTCGCCAGCTACCGGTTCGCCGTCGATGATGAAGCGCACAGCACCCTGGCGGGTCAAATCGTTCACGCCGAAGAGATATTCCGATTCGCTCACGCGCGTGCGGTTGAGACTGCGCGCGAACACTTTTCGGCCCCACCTATCCGGTGCCGAATCCGAGAACTGTCCTAATCCGGAGAAATAAAACGGTGCCAGCGAGCGAGACATTGAGGGGAACATGTCGAAGGCTTGCGTGTCTGTGACATAATCCGCTGCGTATCGGAACGACAAATCATCACCAGTGGCATACAGCGTTCCGGCAGGCGCTTCTCTGCCTGAATCCAAGGTGACCAGCACTGTCGACTCAATGGTTTTCTTGGCCATATCCCTCACCTCCGGACGCGCTCGGGGAGCTGCTCGTTGGCTCGGAGCCGGCCGAGATCTGTTCGGTAGGGGTCGCTTGCCGTTACGATGGCATCGGCGAGCTGCAGCACGCGGGCGATGGCGAACATCGAATCCGAACGCACGGCCTTGCCTTGTTCGAGGTTCGCCACAGTGGTCGGGCTTACTCCGGCGCGCTGCGCCACGTCGGCGATGGTCAGCAGCAGCAGTTTGCGCTGCTGCGAAAACCGTTCGCCGATGATGCGCAGATCGCGTTTCACGGTAGTGGGCACGTATCGCATCGGCTCTTTCCTTAGCGCTGGTATGTTCTAGTTAAACTCAGATAAGCAATATTATACTAGATTTTATGAGTGTTCCCGTCGAAATAGAATTATAGGGTCCCGCATGCGATGTCGTACCGGATTGTGATCGCAATAGAGACGATCCGATCGAGTCTCTACTATTGAGCAGAGGACAGCAGAAAGACGAAAAACAGGAGAAAGCGATCATGCATATCGAACTGACCCGTTTCGCGTGCAAACCGGGTTCGGATGAACTCGTCCACGAGTGGATGACGATGCTGCGCGAGCATCATGATGCGGTCTTGGAGACGCTTGATCCGGAGCATATGTACGTCGAATCGATTTTCACCGAGGCCGTGGATGGCAGACGCTTCCTCTACTGGTTCTCGATCCAGGGGCCGGGTGGATCGCAGCTGGAGGAGTCCGGGCATTGGATCGACAAGGAGCATATGCGCTACCGGAATCAGTGCGTCGACGAAAGCGTCCCTCCGGTGAATCTGACGCGTTGCGTCGCCATGATTCCTGAACGAGTCCTTGCCGCAATGGTTCCTGTGGCTCAGGACCCGGTGCCTGCGTCGACGCAATCAGGAGCTGCGGACGCAGAGTCGGCCGTAGCGGCAGTGTTGTGAGAGAAACCAAGAGGTGCAATTATGGCATTCGTCGATCGCTACCAGCGCAGGCTGAGGGAGTATCGGACGCTGCTCAACCTGCTCAGAACGCCGAAGTTCCGCACGTTGATAGCGTCCGCACTCGGGTCTGAGCAAATGTCGGCGGCACCGCTGCTGGATGCTCCGCTGAACCAGATCAGCTGGCTCAACTGCACGCGGGATGAGTCTGCTCACCTGCTTGCGCGCACGAAGTCGGACGTCGAGGATCTGATGGCCGGGGAATCGATTCTGCTGTGCGAGCGGATATCGGTTATGCCGCAGAATGCAGAGCGCAGAGAGCAGATAATCCGTGCGGTCTTCATGCGGATTTTCGAGTATTCTTCGCGTTCCTGGCTGTCCGAGGCGGAACTGAATGCCAAGCTGTCCATGCTGGTTGAGGACGTCGTCGACATCCGCCGCTACGGCGTGGACAATCGCATCATCATGCGCACTGCGGATGGGAAGAGATATTGGTTGGCGAAGCGGCCAGTGAATGCTTTGGCTGATTCGTCGAATGCCGCGTCGAACAATCAGTTGTGAAGCGGAGAACGGTGCTGAAGCCCGACGGACGAATCCGTCGCTTGCCGAGATAATTCGTCAGTATATATTCACAGCAGCGGTGTTCCCGCTGCTGTGAATATATACTGTGCACCTATCGCTTGTTGCCGTCTGACTATGCGGCCGTGCGCTGTTCCGGCGCAGCGGCTTTCGATGTGGCGCCGTACCCACGCGCTTGGCAATCGGCGCACAGCCCGTGCAGGACGAGATCGCCTGAATCGACTTGGAATCCCTGATTCGCCGCAGCAGCGACATCGGCGTCGTTGACCGGAAGAATGTCAAGATCGAAGATGCGGCCGCATTGCCGGCACACCATATGAGCATGCGGATGCCGCTGTCCGGTGTCGTACAGCACAGGTCCCTCGGCCAGCGCCATTTTGCGCACGATACCCATGTCGGCGAACAAGTCGAGCGTGGCGTACACGGTTGGCAGCGAAATGCCGGGCATAGTGTCTTCGAGCCGGCGCTGCACGTCCACGGCACTCAGATGCTGCGGGGAGGAGGCGACAATGCGGTAGATGAGCTGGCGCTGCGGGGTGTTGCGCAGCCCCCGGTCATGCAGCAGACCGTCGAGGTCCCGCGTTCCGCGCTGTTCCTTCATTTCCGTGTCCATAACACATCATGATAGCAGTGTGTTGCTTTTATTTCCATAGTTTCTTTTCTTTAATTTGCGCATTAGTAAAAAATGATTAAGATAAGAAGCGAATAAAGATTGGAGAGCCAATATGGTCATGGAAAACGGTGCGGCAGTAGATGCATTCGGGGTGCTCGGTGCCCGTACTCGTGGTGCGCAAGCCGGTGCAAGGGTGTCGGGTTCTGCTGTTGCAGCCCAAGGAGCGACATATCCCGCGTCTGCGGATAACGCAAAAACGTTGTCCGAAAAACAGGAGACGGGAAGGTGCGAAACCGGTGACTCGGCCAACGACAGATCCGGGCATTTCCCCTACGGCATCGATCATGATAAGTTCGTGCTGCAATATGTCCAGCCTGGCTTGGTGGGACTTATCGACGGCACTGTCAGCTCGTTGGCGCCGATTTTCGCCGCAGCCGTATCTTCCAGCCCGAAGACGGCGTTCCTCGTGGGTATGGCCACTGCGCTCGGCGCGGGCGTGAGCATGGGGTGGTCTGAAGCGCTCTCCGACACCGGTAAGACCACGGGCCGCGGTTCGGCCATCGTGCGCGGCGCAATCACCGGTGGCATGACCACTATCGGTGGCACGTTCCATACGTTGCCGTTCCTCATTTCCAGCTTGCAGGTGTCGTTGCTTGTCGCACTTGTCGTGGTCGCCATCGAGCTTCTCGTGATCGCGTGGGTTCGCTACCGCTTCCTGCATGTGCCCATCAAGAACTCGCTCCTCGTCGTTACGCTCGGCGGCGTGATCGTGCTCGCTATAGGCCTGCTGTTAGGCGAAAGCTGACGATTGGTTCGCTGGCATAGCGCAGGTGCGCGGCTGTGCGTTTGATTGCAGCGATGCCAGCGGCAGGTTCATGGCTGATGACCTCATGGCGAGCTTCTCGTGCATCATGATATTCGTTGAAGACGTCCTGAGCCATGCGGATACTATGTGTCGATAGTGCGATATGCGATGGCATATGCATGTGGAAGGGATGAACATGGCTCGGGTTTCGCGGCGTAGGCCGGTGGCGAATACATCAGCGGTGAGGACGTCCACACGGCTAGCTGTAGTGTGGCGCTTGGCGATTGTGATCTCGGGCGGCTTTGCGTTGGTGCGTTCGTATCGCCCGTTCTCAGACCATCCAAACACGGGCATGTTCCGTTATTTCACAAATCTGAGCAATGCCGCTGCGATCCTGTATTTCGCCTGCGCACTGCTCGTCATGGTGATGCCTGCATATCGGCCTGGCCGCAAGATCCTGTGGCGCCCGCTCAAGAATATGCTGATGATGGGTCTACTCGTGACCATGCTGATCGCCCAGGTGCTGCTCAACGGCATCTGGACGGATGGCAAAGTCAACCCGTCCCTGCTGTTCCTCCATCTGATCACTCCGCTGATGATGCTGCTCGACTGGCTGTTCTTCGATGCTAAGGGTGCGATGCGATCGTGGGAACCTGTCGTATGGTTGCTGTGGCCCTTCGCATATCTTGTCGTCACGCTGATTCTCGCCCCGATCTCGCCGATCCGCATGGAGAACGGCAAATACACTGAATACCCGTATGGGTTCATCGACGTGGCTGCACTCGGCCCGGTCCGGGTCGCCGTGAACGTCGTCGTGTTGCTGGTCCTTTTCATCATCCTTGGCTATATCATCTTCGGTATCGATCATTTGCTTAAGACGTTGCTTCGCCGAGGGCACCGTGCTTAGACGGGTTTAGCGCATGCCCGGTTTGCTCATGCCTCGCATCGAATGGGGTATGCGCGAGTAGGCCGGGCACTATGGTGCAGTATCGGGCTGTATTCTTGCGTCGCAGAATTCGACGATAACTTACCGGTCCCGGTGCGGGCCGCGATGCCTGCGCGAGTCATGATGGTCGTCTTGCAAGTCGCGGGGATCGCCGGAATTCCTCGGGGTCCCGTGCACGCGTGAGCGTGCGCGGCGGACATCGTTGCTGTCGAAACGATTCAGTGACGCGCCGTCGTGATGAAAATCAATGCTGCGCGCAAAACGTTCGAACATGGCACGGCGGCTTTTCACGACTTCGCGCGTTTCGGCAGGGAGCGTCGATTCGTAGGACTCGACGATGCGCGCTAGGTATCCGTTTAGCGTATCGAGCTCCTCGTCGTTGAGGCACTCGAGCATCGCAGTTGATCGATCGGGGTTGTCTTCAATGCATTCTGCTGCTTTGGCGCCTTGTGCGGTCAAGGTCACGAGCATGACGCGTTTGTCGCCCTCAGAGGCGGTCCGGCTGACATAGCCCCCGTCTTCGAGCTTTCTGAGCAGTTCGGCCATGGCCTGCCGACTCATGCCCATCATAAAGGTGAGATCCTTCTGGCTGACCTGCCCAGCGACTTGCAGCGCTGTAAGCACACGTCCTTGTCCGTGCCGTGGGTCGGCAAAGCGCAGTCCGCGCCGCCTGCCTGACTCGCCTCCGGCATGGAGGCGATGCCCGCTGAAATGGGCACGCGCCATGCTGTAGGCCATCATGCGGGCGATCCAGCCCAGCCGGTCGAGAACCTCGTTCTTTGTCTCGTTGTCTGGATTTTCGCAGCGTCCTGCGCTCGTGTCTTCTGGGCCGGTGCACATTTCATCGCCACCGTTGGACTCCGAGTTGGCGTCGTTGCTCATCGTCGATTCTCCTGGTTCGATTCGCAACCGCTGCCGGTCGCGGCTGTTGACGCGGCGGTTTGCGCCGAAACGTTCCGCGTATTCAGGAGAGCTTCCGGCTCGTCCTGATAAAGAGACGGGGAGCGGTGTTTGCCGTGGCGAGACTGTGGTGGCATAGCGAAACCCTCCGATGCACAGCGGTAATGCTCCATTGCCGAATGCTGCCATGCGGCAATGCTCGGTGGCGTCCAGGAGAGCGCATCGGCTCCAGACGCAATGGTTTCAAGCATGGAATCTGGCGTGCCGCCGCCTGTGGCGATGAGTGGGACCAGAGGGTAGCGTTGTTTTATCTCGCGAACCACATGCGGAGTCTTCCCTCCTGCGGCGACATTGATGATTGCGGCGCCGGCGTCGATCTTTTCGTCCACGAGGCCGTTGCAGGCAGTCACTGTGGCGATGACGGGCACATTGACCGCTCTTGACACGTCATAGACTGTGGCTGTGGGCGAAGGGGCATTGAGTACCACTCCTGAAACGCCTTGCATTTCGGCAATCATCGCCAGCTGAATCACGCGCGGGCCGGTTGTCGTACCGCCTCCTACGCCGACAAAAAGCGGTGCCCGTGCCACACTCAGCAACGCCTGGGTGATTGTCGGATCCCCGGTGAAGGGATATACCGCCAGAATCGCGTCGGCATTGGTGTTGCGGGCTATCGCTGCGTCGGTGGTGAATGCAAAGGAGCGCAGAAGCCGCCCCTGCACAACGATTCCCGGGCTCTGCGAGACCTGTTCAGGAATGCGCGCGGCGGAGGAGCTCAGGCGGTTCTCAACCGGTAGCGGCTGACGCATAGTAGCTTCGGACTCATGTATTGTCATGCCGTCCTCCTTTATGGTGTCGGGTCAGGATGTCTGAATCAACGTCCAGGATATGTTATGTAAGGTACCTGACAGAATGACAGCATACAATTTCGAAAAAATATGTCAAGCACCTTACATATTTTTGGCGTGTCACGACAATGCTCTGGATCTGTGCGCAATGTCGCAACGCCGACGATGATGGAAGTCATGATCCTTGTGATTAAGAGAGTCTACGATCCTGCCGCAGATTGCGACGGTTTCCGTGTTCTTGTCGATCGGCTTTGGCCTCGAGGAGTGTCGAAAAGCAAGGCCAAGCTCGGTTTGTGGCTCAAGGCGATTGGCCCTTCGACTGATTTGCGCAAGTGGTTTGGACACGATCCCGCACGCTTCGAGGAATTCCGAGCGCGCTATATTCGAGAATTGGACGGCAACCCGGCGGTCAGTGAGCTTGCCAGCATCTGCAAGGAGCATGACATGGTGACGTTGCTCTACGCGGCGAAAGACCCCGAGCACAACCAGGCTGTGGTGCTGCGCGACTATCTCGCTGCCCGGTTGGCGTGACGAGACGGTAATACGGGCGGCGGGGGAGCGCTGAGGACTGTCCTAGCTGCGTCCATGGATCGGCAATAGCATCGCCAGGCAGCTGGTCGAGGCGAGGGGCATCCACGAGATAATGTGCGCGGCGCGAATCTTCTGGGCTAGCTGATGCTGACGGTAACGGGGACATTCAGCGTGCGTGACAAAGAGCCATATGCATTCGATGGTGTCGGTCGCTGAATTCAATGAAGGCCACATATACAGGTTGTGTGAGTTCGAAGCCAACCGTGCATTCCCCTACGGAAACAGCTGGGTGGCGCTCGGGCGAGACTTAGATCCTCAAACTTGAGTCACTCATGCTCAAGTTTTGTTCACTCGCGGTAAAACCGGGGAATGACAGGAGTCCCCATCGGTTGAGAGCAGTGAAAGGAACAAACGGGAGCTCCCCAAAAGGGACTCCGGGAACGACGGCGAGAGCGTCCGGCAGCGATGTCGGCCGCTTACCGAACCGTTTCTCTCAACGATGCAAGGAGTATCGATTATGGCT
>JALCCT010000004.1 GCA_022640915.1 Bifidobacterium sp.
CAACACTCTTAGGCACTATGTGCTATTGTTGTCTGCATTATACGGGATGCCTACTGCCATGGGTGATACGGCATAATTAAAGGGTTCCAGGTATATTGCCGGGAACCCTTATTGCGGACAGGGCGGGATTCGAACCCGCGGTGGATTGCTCCACAACGGTTTTCAAGACCGTCTCCTTAGGCCGCTCGGACACCTGTCCACTGTGTCTTGCACGCGAGGCACAAGGCGTAATCATAACTGTCGAAATCGACATTGCCAACAAAGCATAAAAACACCGCAACAGGCGATGGACCTACCAGCCGTATGCGTCAACGACTCATACAGATACATAGCATCTGACCCAGCACTGGTCTTCGCGTTCTACCCGCAGTATGCGGTGAAGCTCATGCCTCCCAAGCCGTTGGCTCAATGACCTCCCGGCCGCCCATGTACGGGCGCATCGCCGCAGGAATCTCAATCGAGCCGTCGGCCTGCTGGTGATTCTCCATGATTGCAACAAGCCAGCGCGTGGTGGCCAGGGTGCCGTTCAGCGTGGACACCGAACGGGTCGAACCGTCGTCGAGCCGTTCGCGGATATTTAAGCGCCGCGCCTGGTATTCCGTGCAGTTCGAAGTGGAGGTCAGCTCGCGGTACCGGCCTTGCGTCGGCACCCACGCCTCGTTGTCGAACTTGCGGGCGGCCGAGGAGCCCAAGTCGCCAGCAGCAGTATCAATGGTGCGGTAGGGCACCTCGACCTTGTGCAGCATCTCCTCTTCCATCGCGAGCAGGCGCATGTGCATGTCGCGCGAGTCCTCCTGCTTGCAGTAGACGAACATCTCTACTTTGTCGAACTGGTGGACGCGGATGATGCCGCTCGTGTCCTTGCCTGCAGCCCCAGCCTCGCGCCGGTAGCAGCTCGACCAGCCGGCATAGCACAGCGGGCCCTTGCTCAGGTCGAGGATCTCGTTCTCGTGCATACCGGCGAGCGCCACTTCGGAGGTGCCGACCAGATACTGGTCATCGGGGTCGCGAAGCCGGTAGATCTCATCGGCGTGCGAATTGAGGAAGCCCGTCCCGGCCATGATCTCCGGACGCACCAGCGTCGGCGTGATAGTCAGTGTGAAGCCTTCAGACTCGGCCTGATCAACCGCCATCGTCAGCATGGCGATCTGCAGGCGCGCGACCGCACCACGCAAGAAGTAGAAGCGCGATCCGGAGACTTTCGCGCCCCGGCGCATGTCAATGCCGGCCACACCGAGGCCCAGCGCTAAGTGATCTTTCGGTTCGAAGCCCTCGGCCGCAAAATCACGAATCTGACCGACCTTCTTGACTACGACGTAATCATCCTCGCCACCTTCGGGCGCCTCCGGCTCGACAACATTCGACAGCTTCCACATCGCACTGGTGTAGGCCTCAGCCGCCTCGTCGGATGTCGACTTGTACTGCGACACGTTTGCGGACAGTTCCTTGGTGCGCGCGATGAGTGCCGCCTTCTCGTCGCCCTTGGCCGCAGCGACCTGCTTGCCGAACGCCTTCTGCTCGGCGCGCGCCGCCTCGAAGGCCTTGAGCGAGGAACGCCGCGATTCGTCGGCATTGAGCACTTCGTCCACAAGCTCCACGGACTCTCCGCGTTTGCGTTGCGACTCTCTCACGATATCGGCATGGTCACGTATGAATTGGATATCAAGCATGGCTACCAGCGTAATGCCGCAAGTCGACACGCAAGCACAGACACGTAAGCACAGACGTCGCCACGTACTCACCGCTGTGCCCGTCGCGTGCCCGCCATCGGCATACCCTAGCGCGCACGTGGTGGCAGTTGCGCGCATATAGCCCTGCAGCACGCATATGGTGGCGCATCGTCCCGCTGATATTCGTGCAGGAATCGTTGATGTCTAATTCGCGCGGGGTGTTTCCTACTGCGAACGCGCACAATAGAAGGCATGCCTACCACTGCGCTCATTGTTATCGCTTGCATCGCCGCCGTCATAGTGCTCATTGTCGCGACCGTGCTCGGCGTGCGCGCATATCGGCGGCACCGCATGACAAGGGCGCTTGCGCGACGTGGCAAGGATCAGGTCCATTACGCGTTTATCATCAATCCTTCCAAGCCGCAGGCCGCCGGACTGCGGGAACATATCGAGGGGTTCTGTAGGCACAAAAAACTCACTCAGGTCGAATTCATCGACACCCAGCTAGACAAAGACGGTCGTGAATGCGCTCTCGAGGCGCTCGACCATGGCGCCGATGTGCTGATCGCGGTGGGCGGAGACGGCACCGTGCGCACGGTGGCCAGCGTGGTCTCGGGCACTAGGCACACGCTGGGCATCATCCCCATCGGCACGGGAAACCTGTTCGCGCGTAATATGGGCATTCCGATCGATGATGTCGACGCTGCGCTTACCGTGGCCACGTCGCATGGTTCTCGTCAGGTCGACATGGGCCGGCTTTCGCTGCTGGACCAGCCGCAGGAAGAGAACGGGCATGCATTCCTGATTATCGCTGGCATCGGCTTCGACGCGCTCATGATCGGCGACACCGACCCCCAGCTGAAGAAAAACATCAGTTGGTTGGCATATTTCGTCAGCGGATTCCGGCACTTGTTCTCGCCCAAATACCGTGGCACGATCACGTTGACCGGCACGGACGGCGAGATTCACAGTTCCACAAGCGTGGCATTCCGCACGTTCTTGGCTGGCAATTGCGGGCAGATTCCCATGGTTTCGCTTATGCCCGAGGCCACCTATGACGATGGACTGCTCGATTTCGAGCTGATCGACACCTCGGGCGGCATCATCGGTTGGGCGAATCTTTTCGGTGACATGGTGCATCAGACAATGACGGGCAAACCGTCGCAAAGCCCGCTATCGACCAATTCCACCCTCGACCAGATCCAGGGCATCAGCGCGGAAATCACGTTGGAACGCAAGGCTTTGGCACAGGTCGACGGCGATATCGTAGGTGAGACTAAGCATCTTCGCTTCGACGTGGAGCATCAGGCGCTGCGTGTGCGCGTGCCACAACTGGGTGAGCCAGGATCCGCCGGCATTGGGGCGTCTTCTTCATCGGCACTGCGATGACAGCATGGCGCATTGAACGAAAACACAAGTTCGATGCCGCAGCAATAAATTGAGGCCTCCAACCGGAAAACGAAACCGCCGATCAGCGCTCAGCTCACATCGGCGGCAACACGGGCTACATGCAAGGTCAGGTACGCGACCTCATCATCGGTAAGACTCGCGTTCAGCCGCAGCTGTATGACTGCGGCTATTTTCCATGCGCAGTCCCCGGCACCCGCATAAGCCTGGCGGATTGAATTCACGATCGGCTCCGGTTCATTGACAAGCTGCCGATTCTGGCTGATGCGCACAAACAGATAGCGTAGATGGGTAATGAAACGTCCGACGCTCACACTGTGCTGGTCGATTGTGATCGAATAGGTCTGTTCGACGATCGCGAGAATCTGCTGCAGGATGCCGGTCATCTTATAGGTATATGACAAATCGCCTGTCGAAAATCCGGCGTTGACCAAATGCAATGCAAATGCCACCGCTTCCTTTTGCGGCAGCGCATCATCCAAATGTCGGTTGAGCTCATTCAGCAACTGTTCCGCCACTGCGTATTCACGCCCGTATAGTGAACGAACCTCAGCCTGCAACGGGTAGACGATACTGCCTGCGTGCCGGGCGCGGCGCAAGGCGCCTGTCACATGGTCGGCCAGCGACATGACCAAGGTAGGTTGGGTCTCGCATTGCTCGGCGAGGCCGACCTTGGCCATAGCCTCGGTGACCAAACGAATGATTTCCGGTGGAATCTCGGAGAGCAGCTCCGCGAGATGATCAGGGTCGCGCCCATCGGAAGGAACGAAGGTTCTGATTACTTTCGCGTTGTCGATCTGCTGGCCGGGCCGGGCCTTGAACCCCAAGCCACGCCCGGTGAGAATCACCACACCATCCCCCCGCTTGGCGAGGACGACATTGTTATTGAACACGCGAAGTATCTCCAAGAACATTCCTTCCCGCTTCTGCACTACTGCATTGAATCACTAACTGTACTGATGCGCTGGACGCGCACGCTCCCTATATAACGGATCCTATGCGCAGCCAGTACATCAGCACAATTCAATCAGACTTACCCAGCGCATGTGGCACTGCCGTGTCCAACAATGCCACATGCGCATGTGCACTCCAATGAGATCAGTGCACGATATCCAGCACAGGATCGCCCGCCTGCACATCCTTGCCGATCTGTGGCGTCACGCTGCCAAGCGCGGCAGTATTGGTGACGGTGATGAGCGTCGTGGTGCTATGCCCCGCCTCCTTGACCTTATCAAAGTCAACTGCGACCAGCGTATCGCCAACGTTAACACGCTGGCCGTTGACCACGGCAACAGTGAAACCGTCACCATTCATCTGCACCGTATCGATGCCGACATGAACCAGCACCTCCACGCCGTCATCAGTCGCGATGCCAAAAGCGTGACCGGTTTCGGCCACGGTACGCAGCGTTCCGGCCACCGGGGAGACGACAGTCGAACTCGTCGGCTGGATGCCGACCCCTTCGCCCAGCGCCCTAGACGCGAACACCGGATCGCCAGCGTCATCCAGCGAGACAACATGGCCACAGATCGGTGCAGCTACAACGGTTGTTGCCGTAGCGGTTGCCGTAGCGGTTGCCGTAGCGGTTGCCGTAGCAGTGGAAGCCGTCTGAATTGAGCCCGCAGCAGTGTCGGACTTCAGTGCAGCTTTTTCTTCGGGCGTACGGTAGTCGAAGAAGATAATGCCAAACATTGCGACGCAGAAGGCTACGGCGATAGAAATCGCATAGACCCAAACCTGGTTGAAGATCGGGATGGTCAGCAGCGAGGTGAAGGCGAAGCCGTTCGCGGTAACGCCATGGACTGCGGCACCTTTGACCACGGAGGGGAAAAGCCAGCCGAGGACGGCGATGGTCACACCACCGGCTGCGCAGCCCGGCAGCATGCGGCTGTAGATCTTTTTGTAGCGAAGATGGATACCGTAGAGGCTGGGTTCGGATACACCGCCAAGCAGGCCGGCGAGCAGCGCACCGAGCGAAAGCTGGCGCATGTCCTTGTCCTTGTCGCGGATGGAGAGGTACAACACACCGGCGGTGGCACCGAAGCAAGCGAAGTTCCATGTGCCCATCGGACCCTGGATGAAGTCGTAGCCGAGCGTGTTGAGGTTGAGCAGCATCAGGGCGTTGAGCGGCCAATGCAAGCCGAGCGGCACCAGGAACGGGTAGAGCATTGGGATGATGATGGCGAGCACGAATGGCACGTAGTGGTTCAGCCATGCCAGGCCAATGCCGAGATAATTGCCTGCAAAAACGCCGAGCGGGCCAATGAGGTAAGCGCTCAGCGCACCGACGATCACCATGCACAGGAACGGCACGAAAACGATCTGCACGCTTTCGGGGATGATTTTGTTCAGGCCCTTGTACACCAGCGCCAGCACAGCGGCCATGAGTAGCGGCACAAACACGTTGCCGCTGTAGTCGTTGAGGATCATCGGCAGGCCGAAGACCTTGGCCGTGCAGATCTGGGTTCCGAGCGCCTTGTTCGGCACGCAGGAGATGGCGTCACTCCAGCCTCGTAGGGAGGTAAGATCCACGCCAGTGACCGCCGAGACAGCCGTGAGGGAAATACCTTTGCCCTTGCCCAGAAACATGCTCATGAACTGCGGGGTCATGAGCATGCCCATGATGGCGCCGCCGAGCCACGGGTCGACCTTGAGCTTCTTGGCCGCATTGTACGCGATCATGATGGGCAAGAAGTAGAACACGCCCTTCCAGATGGCCTCGATGAAGACCAGGCCAGTGCTTGTCTCAGATCCGTCGATAACGTTAATCGAGATGAGCAAGTTGATCAGCGCGATGAACAGCGACGCACCGAGCAGCACGGCCAGAATCGGACGGAACGAATCGGACAGATACTCGAAGAAGGAATTCACCCAAGCATTCTTGCTCTTGCCTTTGGCGTGGGCCTCGGCTTTGACATCGGCGTTCGTCTCAGTCTCTCTGGACTTGACAGTACCGCCAGCGCGACCCGCCATTTCGGGCAATTCCATAACCTCTTCGTATACGGTGGCAACTGCGCCGCCGATGACAACTTGATAACGGTTTCCGGACTGCGCAACCGCTCCCAGCACACCCTTGATGGCCTCCATGCGTTTCTGGTCGACCTTGCTATTGTCAAACAGTTCAAAACGCAGTCGCGTGGCGCAGTGCGTCAATGTTTTGACGTTCTGTGCGCCGCCGATAGCGGAGATGATCTGTGACGCTCGTGATTCAGCCATCTCATTCCTCCCTTAGGATCTCTCTAGTTACCAATTGTTGTTGCAAATCCTCACAAAGTTGCAGGAATAAAAAAGACCTGAGGTATAGATAGCCCACTATCTATACCTCAGGTCTTGCGTCTTCACTCGAGTTGCAACCCTGCAATGAATTTTTTCAAGTATAGATCGTTCCACGCCTATCAGCAAATCGGAGTGTCGAATCTGCCGCTATGGCGACGAGGCGCTCAACCAAACAAGAAATCCAACCACCTAAACTTTCGAATTGTGAAGCAACCGCCTATCTCCAGAGGCACGCAAATCGCGGCACAGTGGCACAATGGTGGCATGGTTGCAATTAATGCGGGCAAGCCCGCCACCCCAGCTGATCTGATCGATGTCGATGAAGTCGTCGGCAAATATTACGACTGCATTCCCGACCCCGCAAACCCCGAGCAGCGTGTCTCCTTCGGCACCTCCGGACACCGCGGCTCCTCGTTGAAGACCTCCTTCAACGAAGCCCATATCGTGTCCATCTCCCAAGCTATCGCCGAATATCGCAAGGCCGCCGGCGTTACCGGACCGCTCTACATCGGCCGAGATACGCATGCGCTCTCCGATCCGGCGCAGAAAACCGCCATCGAAGTGCTGGTCGCTAACGGCGTGCACGTACGCATCGATTCGCGCGACGACGTCGTCCCGACCCCGGTAATCTCGCAGGCCATCCTGACCCATAATCGCGCGCAGGACGGCACGCAACGTTTCGCAGGCGAGGGCCTGGCCGATGGCATCGTCGTCACTCCGTCGCACAACCCACCCACTGACGGCGGTTTCAAGTACGATCCAGTCACCGGCGGCCCCGCTCCAGCCGACGTGACCGAACGCATCGCCAGGCGAGCCAACGAGCTGCTGGGAAGCTACCAGTCAGTCAAGCGCGTGCCCTACGAGCAGGCCATTGCCTCCGATCTGGTCGAGCGTTTCGATTATCGCGATCACTATGTGTCCGATTTAGGCAACGTCATCGACTTCGACGTGATTCGTTCCTCCAGCGTGCGCCTGGGCATTGATCCATTAGGTGGCGCCTCAGTGAACTACTGGCCGCTTATCAATGAGAAGTTCGGTCTGGATATCGGCGTGGTGCGCCCCAAGGTCGACCCCACTTGGAGTTTCATGACCCTCGATCACGACGGCAAGATCCGCATGGATCCCAGCTCCCCTTACGCCATGAAGGGGTTGGTGGATGAGTTGAATGCCGGAGCGTGGGACAAGTACGATCTAGTCGGCGGCACCGACCCGGATGCAGACCGCCACGGCATCGTGTGCCCGAACTGGGGCGTCATGAACCCGAACCACTATATCGCCGTCTGTGTCGAGTACCTCTTCAGTGGCAATCGCCCGGACTGGCCCAAGAACGCCGGCATCGGCAAGACGCTGGTCTCTTCGAGTCTCATTGACCGCGTCGCCGCATCAATCGGTGCAAAGCTAGTCGAAGTGCCTGTCGGTTTCAAGTGGTTCGTGGATCCGCTGTTCTCCGGCGAAGTTGCCTTCGGCGGTGAGGAGAGCTCCGGCATGAGCTTCCTGCGCAGGGACGGCCATGTGTGGACGACTGATAAGGATGGAATCATCCCCGATCTATTGGCTGCAGAAATCACCGCGCGCACCGGCAAGAACCCGGCGCAGCTGCATCAGGCGCAGGTCGAGCATTTCGGCGAGAGCTGGTACAGGCGCGTCGACACGCCGACCACGCTTGAGCAAAAGCTCAAGTTCGCAGGGCTCAACGGCGACGATGTCACTGCCACCACACTGGCCGGTGAAGACATCACCGCCAAACTCACCGTCGCACCGGGTAATAACGCCCCCATCGGCGGCCTAAAAGTCACAACCAAGGACAACTGGTTCGCGGCCCGCCCCTCCGGCACCGAGAACATCTACAAGGTCTATGCTGAGTCCTTCGAATCCCCCGCGGCGCTGGACAAGATCCTCGAAGAGGCCACTGTGGTCGTAGACAAGGCGCTTGCGTAACAGAGTCTGAGATTCCGTCAGGGGGTGGCTGTCAGCAACGACAGCCACCCCCTGCTATTTCCCCTCCACGCGTGCCTTCCCTTCGCCCGCTCGCCCTGCGTCCTGTACCTGTTTTCTCCCCGGTGCACTAGGGCACCCGCACAAGCCTCATTACCATACGGGCATCGTGCAGCAGCTGCCTTATCTCTTGCGTCACTCGTACTGTGGTCTTCATGACAATCACCGTATCGACAGATGGAAGCGCGCTCGGCAACCCCAACGGCCCTATGGGCTGGGCATGGGCGGATCACGACACAAATTCGGCCCCTAACAACGAGCACCGGCACGATGGCGATTGCGACGCGGGCGGCGCGACGAACGGCACAAACCAGATTGGCGAGCTATGCGCAGTACTGGAGGCGCTGCGCGCTCATCCCGGATCTGAAGACCTCGTGATCGAAACAGATTCGCAGTATGCCATCAATTGTTCGACCAAATGGGTACATGGCTGGAAGAAGAACGGCTGGAAGAACGCACAGAAGAAGCCCGTGAAGAACGCGGCACTGATCAAGGCCATCGACGCCGAATTATCCAAGCGTCCCGGTTCCGTGCACTTCAAGTGGGTAAAAGGGCATGCGGGCAATTTCGGCAACGAAAAAGTGGATGATCTGGCACATACATACTCTGGCGATGCCCGCAGCGGGGTCAAGGACGGATATCTGCCGCTGGAAGGCTGGCAGTCGTTGCTGGCCTCTGACTATGCCAAAGGCGTTGATATCCCTGCCGACGCACAGCTGCTACTAGATGGCAAGATCTCTTCCGGGCAATATCATCTGGGCCGCGGTATCGCCTCGTCTCCGGATGATAATGAAAGCTCCGGCAATGACGGCAAAGACAGCAATCGTTACGAGACGGCCGGCGCTACCACCTCACGTCAGAAGCCATCATCAGAGGAACTGCCTGCCGAACCCGACGAGGTGGCGCGAACCGGCTTCGAGGCTGCGAACGATGCCGTAACCCGCGACTTCGATGCAGCGCAAAACATTAACCTGGATAGTAACCCGGCATTGGGCGATTCCAACGCTGGCTACGATGAGCGCCCGAACGCTGATGCATTCGCCGACGATCCGAAGAAAAACGACAACGACATGCAGCTATCTTCTGGCGGTCAAGCGCCCGATAACGACAGGCAGCCATCCGATGCGGGCAAGAAAACGCCACCTGCAACGAATGAACCATCGGCCTCGCAGCAGATAACGTCAGGCCATACTTCGGGCAGCTACGAAACCGGCCAGTCCAGCCGTGCCACCGGGCTGACGCTTTCCGGTACCTTGCGCTTTTCTCCCCCACCATCGAGCAGCAAGACCTACGATGGCCGTCCACGCCTCATCAAAGGCACCGTTGCTGTAGAAGGGTATGTCGAAGGCGACGGCACAATTACGCTGAGCAACGCTCCCTTTGCCGTAAATATGCGACAGCACTAAATGTGTGGCAGCACCGCTGGCCGTATCCCCCGACGCATTGCCGGATGATATCGGCAAGTCGTGTGGTGGCGATCACGGATAGTAGCGCAATCTCGCTGATTGCCACCGCCATCAGGTGACTTGCCGATAGCCGCGAGCGGCCAAACGCAAAGCAATCAGGCCGTGTTACGCCTGCTTCGCCCGGGCGGAAACCACGTGCTGCGCAGGCATATGCTTGGCCGGCAGGGTCTTGGGCTTGAACGGGAATCGCTCGGCGCGCATGTTCTCGTAGGCAGCGATGTCGTCCTCGTGTTGCAAGGTCAGGTCGATATCGTCATAGCCATTCATCAGTCGCCAGCGCGTGTAATCGTTTACTTCGAACGGCAAAGTAATGTCGCCGCAGGTCACCGAGCGCTCAATGAGGTTCACGGTCATTGCACGCCCCGGCTCCGCTTCAAGTAACTTCCAGAGCAGTTCGATGCTCTCCTGCGGCATGATCGCCGCCAGCACACCATTCTTGGCGGTATTGCCGTAGAAGATATCCGCGAAACGCGGCGAGATGATGACTTTGAACCCGTAGTCATGCAAGGCCCATACGGCGTGCTCGCGCGACGAGCCGGTGCCGAAGTCCGGACCGGCGACCAAAATCCTGCCATTCGCGTATTGCGCACGGTTGAGTACGAATTCGGAGTTGCGACGCCACGCATAGAACAGCGCATCGTCGAATCCGGATTTAGTCACACGCTTGAGAAATACGGCGGGAATGATCTGATCGGTATCCACATTCGAACGCCGAAGCGGCACGCCGACGCCGGTCACCACAGTGAGTTTCTCCATAAATCCTTGTGTCCTTTGCCTATCTGTATTCCCAGCCTTGTGCGGCCGAAAACCAATCTTCTCTGCCGCCTTGCCGAATTACCCTGCCGAGCAGCCAGTGCGTCCGAACCGGCTACGTCAATCCTTACCAGTCATCCGATCGTATGGCAATGGTTTTTCGCCACAACGGCCAAATAATCTTCACCAGCCGAATACCAACGAATCCAGCCAGCGTATCCGTCCGCCAACCCATCGACCTTACAGATCTTCTAAGCTCGAGATCGTGCCGCGGATTGCAGTCGCAGCAGCGACGACCGGCGAGGACAGGTGCGTGCGCGCTCCCTTGCCTTGGCGGCCTTCGAAGTTGCGGTTCGAGGTCGAAATCGAGCGTTGCCCCGGCGCCATCGTGTCGGCGTTCATCCCCAGGCACATTGAGCAGCCGGCGTTACGCCATTCGGCTCCGAAATCGGTGAAGATTTTGTCCAACCCCTCTTTTTCCGCTTGCAGCCGCACGCGTGAAGACGCGGGGACGACCAGCACACGCCGGATCGAATTCGCCTTGTGATGGCCGGCCATGATCTTCGCGGCCGTGCGCAGATCTTCAATACGGCCGTTGGTGCACGAACCAATAAACACCGTGTCGACCGCGATATCTTTGATTGGCATCCCCGGGGTCAGCCCCATGTACTCGATGGCTGAAGTGGCCGAAGCTCGTGCATTGGCGTCGGCGATTCGCTCCGGCACCGGCACATTCGCGGTGATCGGCAGACCTTGGCCTGGGTTCGTGCCCCACGTCACCACGGGCGCGAGCTCGCTGGCGTTCAGGTTCACAACACGATCGAATTCAGCGTCATCATCGGTTTTCAGCGTCTTCCAGTATTCGAGCGCCATGTCCCACATCTCGCCCTCAGGCGCATGCGGGCGGCCTTTCAGATACTCATACGTGGTCTCATCTGGCGCGATCATGCCGGCGCGCGCACCACCCTCGATGGACATATTGCACATGGTCATGCGCGCCTCCATCGACAGCTTCCTAATCGCATCGCCGCGATATTCGAGCACATGGCCTTGGCCACCACCAGTGCCGATCTTCGCGATGATCGCCAAGATAATGTCTTTTGCTGTCACGCCCTCTGACAGCGAGCCGTCCACGTTGATGGCCATCGTTTTGAAAGGCTTCAAGGACAGAGTCTGCGTGGCCATGACATGCTCAACTTCGGAGGTGCCGATGCCGAAAGCTAACGCGCCGAAAGCCCCGTGTGTCGAAGTGTGCGAATCACCGCACACAATGGTCATTCCAGGCTGTGTGAGCCCCAGAATCGGCGCGAACGCGTGCACAATGCCCTGGTCGGCGTCGCCCAGGCCGTGCAGTCGGACCCCGAATTCCTTGCAGTTGCGCTCCAAGGTCTGCAGCTGCAGCGCAGAGATCTTGTCAGGGTTCGGACGGTCTATATCGATTGTCGGCGTGTTATGGTCCTCCGTGGCGATGAGCTGATCGATGTGCCGAGGCTTACGCCCGGCGAGGCGCAGACCTTCGAACGCCTGCGGGCTGGTCACCTCATGCATGAGCATCAGATCGATGTACAGCAGATCCGGAGCGTCGTTGCCTCCTTGCCGCACCAAATGATCGGCCCACACCTTCTCGGCCAATGTGCTTGTCATATGCTCTCCTTAGCGATCTGATACAACCCCATAATCGAGTATGGAAGGCTACGGCTTGCGCGGACTTTTGCGTTTCGAAATATGAGATGGCATAATCCCACTATGACCTCTTTGCAAGCTCTGGCAGCCGATCTTGACGAACAACTTAATGACACCATTCTTCCAGTTGCCGAACCGAACCGTCAGCTGGAAAAGACCCGTCAGACCACCGGTAAGGAAATACATTCTGGAGTGGGAGTCCTTGACAAAACGGTCAAAATACTAGATGCCCTGGAATCCGGTCCTTCCACGCTCGGGCAGCTGGTCGCCGCGACCGGCTTTGCCCGCCCGACAGCTCACCGACTCGCAATCGCCTTGGAACGGCACCGTTTCGTACTGCGCGATCAACACGGCCGCTTTGTCTTGGGTTCGCGTTTCGCTGAGCTTGCTGCAGCCGCAGGAGAAGACCGGTTGCTGACCGCTGCGGGTCCTATTTTGCAGACGCTGCTCGAGCGCAGCGGCGAATCCGCGCAGATCTTCCGCCGCCAAGGTGATCAGCGCGTATGCATTGCCGCCGTAGAACGCGCCAGCGGGCTGCGCGACTCAATTCCCGTGGGTGCAATGCTTTCAATGGAGGCCGGCTCAGCTGCGCAGATACTGATTGCCTGGGAGGATCCGGAGCGCATGCATCAAGGCTTGCGCCATGCCAAGTACACGGCGAGCCGCCTCGCCGCCGTGCGCAAACGCGGATGGGCTGAATCCATCAATGAACGCGAGGAGGGTGTGTGCTCGATTTCCGCTCCGATACGCAATGCGTCCGGCCACGTGATCGCCGCAATCTCGATTTCAGGCCCGTCTGGCCGCATGGGGCAAGCTCCTGGGCGCCGTTATGCCCCGCTGGTGATGGCTGCGGGCCGCTATCTCACTGATGCGCTGGTCAAAGCGAGCTCCACCCGCTGAATCCGGCTCGCTATTTTCTTCTACTCCCCACGCGGCTTGCGCAGACGTTTGACGACGCGAGAGATAAGCCCCGGTTTGCGCAGAAGATCCATGGTCTCCCCGGGCGAGGCAGCAGTGCTGTTGAGTGCGTACGTATAGGCCTTGCGGCTGCTGGGCTTCCCAGCTAATTCCCCGAACTCGAGCAGTTGCGTGCGCGGAGCCTCGGGATGTCGAATATCGAATTCGAACAGGCGTGCCGCTCGTCGGGCAGGGGCCGTGCCGTAGGAGCCGAAACCGCAGGTCGGACTTGCAGCCAAGAGGATGCCGTCAAGCGTGCCGACGAAGCCGTTACGGTGATCGTGGCCGGCGCTGAGCGCGAAGTAGCCCGAACCCGAGCGCATTAGCTCAAACTGCCCACAATCGTGATCAGGGCAGCTCACGCCTTCACCCAAGTAGCTGCCGGGCAGCGTCTTGCCTTCGTCGATCACATAATACCGACCGGAAAAAGCGCGGTACCCTTCCACCGCATGGTCCTTCGTAGGCGGAACCTGCCTGAGCAAATCATAATATTGTGGCAGCGGCAAGTGCTGGAAGACCATCGCGCGAGCATCAATCAATCTGGGAACAGTACGCAGGAATGCCAAGCCTCGTTCGGAAGGCTCCCCGTAGCCACCCAGATGCGCATAATCCCCCGAATCCAGCAACACGAGTCCAAGGACTGTATGGTTGCGCTCTACGTCTGTCACTGGCAGCGCGAAGGTGCCTGGTTCGCACGGGTATATTCGCTGATCGGGCAGCCCGGAGGCTGGCTGTATACGCGGATGCCCCAAACTGGCCGCTGTGGATTCAGGGTTCAGACAGCCCGGGAATTCGCGATAGATGGCGTCCATCTCGGCGTTGTCGAGGCCGCATTGGAAATCATGGTTGCCGTAGGTCACAGCCCATGGGATCCCGCGGTCGATGAGCGGCTGTACAAATTGCCCGATCTCGGAACGCACCAGTTCGCGCGTGTGCTCGAGATCGGCGTCGAAACGATCGGCATTCTGCCGTTTCATGCGGTTCCATGACACCGACCAGCGCCGTTTGCGGAAGGTCGCGGAGTATGCAGTGTCGTAGCCTGCAATTTGATTGCCCGAAAATACGGCAAGATCTGGTTTAGCCGCATCAATGCACGCACTGATTAGAGTGATCGTATCCTTGTCGAGTTTGGGCCCGGATTGAATATCCGTGAGTTGTAAAACACGGAATTTTCCCGAATTGTGGAACTGCAGCCTGCCCAGCCGCGCCGATACCGACAGCGGCCGAGACCCGCCCTGCTGCGGGACTTGTGCATGCTCGTGCACCGCCGAGGTCACCATCGTAGGTTGCTTTTCGTTCATAGGTACCACCATAGTGCAGAGGCACCGCAGCACTGAAACAACTATGCCAAAACAATGCACGCATAGATTCTGCATAGCGTCGCCGTGCGCAGCTACACTTGGCGAAACGCATCCCAGATGACATCACTATGAAACAGTGCTAGACGTACAGCACGAAGGAATAAACTATGCCGCAATGCACGCCCGCTATGACGAGGAAACGATTGGCATGACTGCGCCTCACCCAATGGTAAAACACCGAAAATCACATTGAGCGAAGCTGAGCGTCGAATCCCTGCGCACATCAGCCGATATCCGACTTGGTCTCCTCGGAAAGGTCAGCGGTCAGCTCCTCGTTGCCCAGGCGTGAATGGCGGTATGCATAGCCGAAGTAGATAGCGAAGCCGATAACAAGCCATACGACGAAGCGAACCCAGGTGAGCACGGAAAGGTTGAGCATCAGCCACAAGTTGGCGAACGCAATGAGAATCGGCACCCACGGGCTGCCGGGCATCCTGAAAGCGCGGGGTAACTCTGGGCGCTTCCTGCGCATGATCGGGATGGAGATCGCCACCAGTGTGAAGGCCGAAAGCGTGCCGATGTTCACCATATCGGAAAGCAGCCCGATGTCGAAGCATGAGGCGACCAGCGCAACGAGAGCACCCAACACGATCTGCAAACCAGCCGGCGTGCCGCGCTTGCTCACCGTCGAGAGCTTGCGCGGCAGCAGACCGTCGCGGCTCATCGCGAAGACGACTCTGGTGAGCCCGAGCAGCAGCACCATGACCACGGTGGTAAGCCCGACGACAATGCCGAACGAGATGATCTTGGCCGCCCACGTGGCACCGACTAACTCGAAACCAGTGGCCAGCGAAGGGCTTGCGGCCTTGGCTAGATCCTTGTAGGACACCATGCCGGTGGTCACAATCGCAACCAGAATGTAAAGCACCGTCACCAGCAGCATGCCCAGGCCAATGCCACGTGGCACGTTCTTGCGCGGATCTTTGGTCTCTTCGGACGCTGTGGCCACCACGTCGAAGCCGACGAAGGCGAAGAACACGAGCGCCGCACCGGACAGTATGCCGGAAAAGCCGTAAATCGAAGGCTGCAGGCCAGTGGCCCACTGCCATAACGGCTGACCCATCACACCGCTCGCTGCAGCGCCCGGCACGCTGCTCGCAGGCTGTGACGGCGGAACAAACGGCGTGTAGTTAGACGCCTTGACGTAGAAGAAGCCGACGATGACTACGAAGGCGACGATGGCGATCTTCAACACGGTAAGCGCGCCGTCAACGCGGGCAGACAGACGCGTGCCGAACACGAGCAGCACTGTGAAGAAGGCGACGATGATCAGCGGTGCGACATCAAAGGTGAAGGAGCCGAACTGAAGCAAGGTGTTGAGACTGAAACCCATCAAGTGGAATAGATCATTGAGATAGACGCCCCAGTATTTGGCGATCACAGATCCGGCCATCAGCATTTCGAGGATGAGATCCCAACCGATGACCCAAGCGACGATTTCACCCATGGTGGTGTAGGTGAAGGTGTAGGCGGAGCCGGCGACGGGGATAAGCGAGGCGAATTCCGCGTAGCACATCACGGCCGCCCCGCATACCACGCCGGCGATGATGAAGCTGATGATGACCGCAGGACCGGCATGGTAGGCTGCGGCCTGCGCGCCGACCGAGAAGATGCCTGCGCCCACTGCGACCGCGACGCCCATGACCGCCAAATCCCACGCATTGAGGCTACGCATCAACTTGCGTTTGCTGTCACCAGTCTCAGCAAGCGTCTGCTCGACCGACTTGGTTCTGAAAAGTTGCATCGTAGGACCTCTTCCTCTCAATGCGGCGTCGCCACAGCGTCACATAAGCCAACATAGTAAACCGAGGCCATGTAATACCAGGACTGCCGGTGCCACAATCAATCGAGAAAGATTCTACAATCTCTCGGCAGGCCGACCCACCCAGCGCTGGGTGGAAATAGAGACGATAATCGCAGGGGCCATCACCAGCGGCATAGCTTGCCGTTGTGGATGGTGCCGAGTGACAGGACCCGCCACCTTTGGATCCCCGGATGAGCCCGATTCGACTCCCACATGTAGCGACACATGTAAGGACACAATCCGGGGGTGATATGGAAAACCGGATCGTTGCAATTGCAACGATCCGGCATCATTCGCTGGGGTACCTGGACTCGAACCAAGAACAACAGTACCAGAAACTGCCGTGTTGCCAATTACACCATACCCCAATTAGCAGGCGTCACGACTGCGAACAGCCATAGCGTCTTCGTACCTCCAACCGGATTTGAACCGGTGTTGGCGCCGTGAGAGGGCGTAGTCCTAGACCGCTAGACGATGGAGGCTTAACTTATCTGCCGCCTTCCCAGGCAACAGCATGTAAGCATACCGGCTTGCAACCCCGAGTGCAAGGCGGCGTGTCGAACCGTTAAGAGGACAGCCCTGTGGGGCTGTCCGTAGGCTCGACCACAAGCCGCTAAGACTGCACGGCATTCGGCCGTAAGCCGGGCTACAGCTGGTGCGACACTACACCAAGAATCGCATCACAGCCTTTTCGGCTCACAGATGCGCCATCAGCCCTTTGAGGCGGCCGATGGTGATCGCCTTGCCGACGATCTGCATGGACTCGAATAGTGGCGGGGAGACACGGCGGCCAGAAAGCGCCACACGCACCGGGCCGAAGGCGAGCCGGGGCTTGTAGCCGCCCTCCTCCACCAAAGCACGGGTCAACGTCTCATGCAGGTTGTCGGTCGTCCACGCGGCTTCTTCGATTGGCTCGAGCGCAGCGATAGCCCTGCCCAGCACGTCGGCGGCCGACTCCTTGAGCTGCTTGCGGGCATCGGCTTCGGGTTCGAGGTATTGCGCGTTGCTGAGCAAGCTGCCAATCATGCCGGAGACTTCCCCGAGCAGCCGTACGCGCGGCTGGATCAGTTCGGCCGAGGCACTCAGAATCCCCCGTTCACGGTCGGTAAGTTCATCCCACGAACCGGCCGAAACCACGCCTTCGCGATGCAGATATGGCACGGAGCGGTTCAGGAAGTCCTGCGGCTCGAGCATGCGGATATGCTCGGCGTTGATGGCTATGGCCTTGTCGATGTCGAAGTGAGCGGGATTGGCCTTTACATCTCGCACATCGAAGTGCTCGATGAGCTCCTGCATAGAGAACACATCTCGGTCAGGGCCGATCGACCAGCCGAGTAGCGCTAAGTAGTTGAGTAGGCCTTCGGGAATGAAGCCGTTTTCGCGGTGCAGGAAGAGGTTCGACTCCGGGTCACGCTTCGAGAGCTTCTTCTTGCCTTCGCCCATCACGTACGGCATATGACCGAACAGCGGCATATCATTCGCCACGCCGAGCTTGATCAGATAGCGGTAAAGCGCGATCTGCCGCGGCGTGGAACTGAGCAGGTCTTCGCCTCGCAAGACGACATTGACGCGCATCATCGCGTCATCAACCGGGTTGGTCAGAGTATAGAGTGGATCGCCGTTCGGCCGTACAATCACGTAGTCTGGTACCGAACCGGCCTTGAATTCGATATGGCCACGGATCAAGTCGTCGAAGGCAATGTCGTCATCAGGCATGCGAATGCGCAGTGCGGGCTTGCGCCCTTGCGCGCGAAAGACAGCCTTCTGCTCCTCGGTCAAGTCGCGATCGTAACCGTCGTAGCCGAAGGCCTTCGGTCGCCCTGCGGCGAGGTTGCGCGCCTCGATCTCCTCAGAGGTCGAATACGATTCATAGGCGTAGCCGGCGTCCAGCAGCTTCTTCGCGACATCGCTATAGATCGCTCCGCGCTCGGACTGGCGATACGGCCCATCGGGACCACCTACTTCGATACCCTCGTCCCAGTCGATACCGAGCCATTTGAGCGCTTCAAGGATCTGGTTGTAGCTTTCCTCGGTGTCGCGCACGGCGTCGGTATCTTCGATGCGGAACACGAAGGTGCCATGGCTGTGGCGAGCTTGAGCCCAGTTGAACAGTGCGGTGCGCACCATGCCGACGTGCGGGGTACCGGTGGGCGAAGGGCAGAATCGTACGCGGACGTTTTCAGGGAGTCGAGGTTTGCCTTCAGCGGCATAATGGTCTTGAGGAACGGTTTCAGCTTGAGTCATATGCCCTATTGTGCCGCGCAACTGGGACGTGGTGTGCCAGCGTTGGCCGGGGAAAGCTTTGATGCCAGCCCATCCACCTTATTTGCAGTTGATCGCCGGCGTTGCGTACAGGTATTTGCGCTATCGGCAGTGCCAGACCCCTGCTCATGATCATTCGACCTCGTGGATCTCCCCCATAGGTCACGATTGCCGCAACGCGAACGCCGCATCTTGCGTCCGGCTCGCGGCTATACTGGACTGCGTTCGCGCGGTTGGTGGCAGCAGCCGCGCTGGAATCAGACAAGAGACGTGTCTGGTGCGACAGCCGTTACGGCGAGCCACACCAGACGCAGCCTGATGCATCGCGCGGACTCCTCACCTTTCCGCGTATTGCCTCAGACAAAAGCAACAAGGGCAAGGTGACGGTATGGCCGTATCAAGTCGCAACCATGAATTCGTACGATTCACAGAATCTACAGGCAAATTTAGCCGCCGTATACATCGTGTGCGAGCCGTGCGCGCAGCGTTTACGGCGCTGTTGTGCGCAACTCTAGGCTTTGGTGTCACGGCATGCAGCGGTTCGGATAATAACGCGAACGGATCTTCGGCAGAAGGCAGTACACAGAAGATCTCATTTATGCTCGATTGGTCTCCCAACACCAACCACATCGGACTGTACGTAGCCCAGAAGCTGGGGTATTTCAAGGACGCCAACCTCGACGTCACCATCCTGCCGACTGCACAGGCTGGGGCTGAGACGAGCGTTTCGAACGGGATCTCCGACGTTGGCTTCACGACGCTGAGCAACGTTGCCGCATTCAACAACCAAGGCGCAGATCTACGATTCGTCTTCGATCTCACGCAAAAACCAGTCGCGCAATGGTGCTCGTTGGCCAGCCGCAAAGACATCGTCACGCCGAAGGACCTCTCGGGCAAGACGTTCGTGAGCTTCGGATCGGCTGAGCAGAACGCGGTCGTCGCACATATGATCACATACGCCGGCGGCAGCGGCAAATTTAAGACTGCGACCGCAGGCACCAACACCTTCGCTGCGCTGACCAGCGGCAAGGGCGATTTTGCTGGGTTCTATTCGACATGGGAAGGCGTGGAGAGCAAACTCAACGGTCCTGCGCTGCACTGCTTCGAAGCCGCTGACTGGGGTGTGCCCGGCAATCCCGACCAGTTGGGGTACGCCGTGAATTCTTCGTGGCTCAACGACGCCGCGCATCGCAAGACGCTGCGCCGTTTTCTCTCCGCAGCGATGAAAGGATACGATTATGCGCTGACGCACCCGCATCAGGCCAGCGCCATCATGGTCGAGCAGACCAAAGCAGCGCAGCTCGACCCCAAGCTGGTCAGGGCTTCGATGTCCACAATCATCGACAACGCCCTGTGGTCCACCGGTGACTCCAGGCATGCGTCCGGGAGCTCAGATATGAAGTCCGCACAGGAGTACCTTAACTTCCAGTACCAGTCCGGCACCTACGACGATGACAAGGGAAGACGGCCCAGCAAGGCGCCCCAGGCCGACGAGCTCGCCACCAATGATTTTATTTCTTAACGAACGCAGTCGCGCCACGAAAGATGCAGGACATGGCGAGAGCGGCAACGTAAGCACGGGGCCAGCGGTAGCGCAGGCACCGGTTTCGACACCAATGTTCGAACGCAGCCTGCGGCGCTTCATGCCGCCCACGATCGCGATTATCGTGTTACTCGCCGCGTGGGAGGCTGCGGTGCGACTGGGCCATATCAGTGAACGCACGCTGCCATCTCCGAGCCGAATCGTCGCCGCGATGGTCGATACGTGGCCTGATCTCATGGCTGCCACGGCTGTTACCGCAGCCGAAACAGCCGCCGGATTCACCGCCGCCGTGGCATCGGGCATCGTCATCGGCGTGGCGCTCTACCGTTCCCGGATACTGCATCGCGCGCTCTATCCGCTCTTGGTCGCCGCCCAGACGATTCCGCTGATCGCAATCGCCCCGCTGTTCATGCTTTGGTTCGGCTTCAGCCCGATCGGCAAAGTCGTGCTCGTAGCTGTGCTGGGTCTTTTTCCCGTGGCCGTGCAGACCAGCCGGGGGCTTATGGCGGTGCCACAGTTCTACGAGGATGTCGCACTCACCTGCGGAGCCACGCGCACCTGGACGCTATGGCATGTGAAGATGCGCGTCGCTGCCCGACAAATCTTCGGCGGCATCCGTATCTGCGCGGCATATGTATTTGGCACTGCCGTAACCGCCGAATACCTTGGCGCCACCAATGGCTTGGGCATCTGGCTACAAGGCGCGTTCAATTCTTTCCGCACGCCACTGATTTTCGCCGCGGCGTTGGTGATCATCATCGGTACCGGGCTGTTGTTCCTGCTCATCAGCACCGTGGAATATGCGCTGCTGGGCGAGCGCGACGCCGATTCGACCAGCTATGATGGATGCTAAGGCTGATTGCGCAGAAATCAGGGCCTTCAGCCTATATTGCGGGACCGTTCGGCGTTTACGTTGGAAAGCCCGCCAGAATAATTGAATTGTTATCATCGAGGCAATCATCGAGAAGGGGCAGCAATGACCGAACCGAATCAATATGCCATTACGCCAGACCCGGGCGCATCCGGCCCTGAGAAGGGCGATGGCTCCTCTTGGCAGGCGCAGCAGGATCCGTCAGCGCAATCTCAGGATCCGCAGGCGTCAGCGCCTTCAAACGAATCGCATAGCGCACCTGCGTCCGGTTCGACTTCTGATGCTGGGCCTGGCTTTGAATCCCAGACGCCGAGCTACGCTATGCCGCGGCCGCAGTACGCAGCGCCAGCCGAGACGCCATCATATGCCCAGCAGCCAGAGCAGCCGCAATACGGGCAACCACAATACAGTCAACCAGGCCAACCGCAATACCAAGCGCCAGCTCCCCAGCAAGGCCCTGCAAACCCGTATGGACAGCCCCAATACAGCCAGCAGCAGCCATATCCACAGGGATTCGGCCCCGGTTCACCCTACAACGCCACTACCCAGCAAGGTGCCGGTGTTCCGCCATTGAACAAGCCGTATTACGGCATACCTTTCCCTGAGGCGATCAAGCGTTTCTTCCAGAAGTACGTCGTTTTCTCCGGACGGGCGTCGAAAAGCGAGTTCTGGTGGGCGTTCCTAGGATATTTTGCCGTCGCCATAGTCCTAGGTATGATCAATAGCATCACCGGCGAACGGATGTCGTGGCTAGGCAACCTGTGGGCTCTAGCGACGATTCTGCCCGGTATCGCCATTTTCGTCCGTCGGCTGCACGATTCCGGCAGGTCAGGCTGGTGGGCCGCATTGCCGATCGGTCTGGGCTTACTCACCATCGTGTTCTCCGTAATCGCAGCCGTGCAGCTCTTCGCCACAGTCGGATACGCCATTGCAAGTCCTGCGGGTCTTTCGGGTGAATTGGCAATGAGGAATGTTTCCGGAGTGGCCGTCTGGGGTCTGCTCATCATGGTGAGCGTCATTGCGATATTGGTGTCGTTCATTGTGCTCGGGGTAGCAGCATCGAAACCGGAAGGCGCCCGGTACGACGATGATGCCAAGACCCAGCAGGGCGGCTACCCCGGCGAATATCTGCAAAACCCGCAACCAGGCCAGCAACCTTACAGCGGACAGCCTTATGGACAGCCTTATGGACAGCCGGCATTCGGCGATCAAACGCCTAACGTTCAAGAGCGCAACGCGCCCTACGGACAGTCCGCTAACGGCCAAGGCAACGGATACGGCAATCCCACAAACTAACGCCAACCAGTTGGGCGCATATTCAAAGGGTCTGCGCCCAACTGGATCTCAGACCCTTACGCTGTTATAAACCCTATATCCAGCATGTTCAGACCGTAACCGTTCTTAGGCGTTCCTAGGAACGTTGACGAATTTGGCGGCAAGCGCCTCCCTGTTTTTGCGCTCGTCTTCCTCCTTGGCTTTCTTCTTCGCCTCCTGCGGATCCCACAGTACATCTTCGCGATGCTTCACCCACTCTGCTGCGGCAAGCGGCGCAAGCATCCGCGCCACAATCAGAACGCTTTCCTTATGCGAGGATGAGGAGCCGCCTCGTGCAACGATCAGATCGATAAATTGCCGGGCAGTAATGAATATGCGCGGGATCGAAAGCCGCTCACACAGCTCATTAATGTACAGCATCAACGGCAACGCCCGGCAGGCACGCAAGCGCTGCGATTCGCTGTCGCCGCCAGCGAGCGCGGGATCCGCCCCGTCTTCGATCACGCCGAGCAGACTGTCGCACGCCACCGTCACCGTCGCCAACCGTTGCGTGACAGCCTCAAGATCGGCACTCACCACCGTGCTGCCGTTCCCCCTAACATCGCCCTCGTCAACGGTTCCAGAGTTTGCGATCGCATTCTCGATCTCCGCAAGCGCTGACGCAACCCCAGTGACGGTTTTCTCATCCCAGTCGACTTTCAAATCACCAGCCGCAGCCATCACCACAGTCGTGTCCCCTGCGCGTGAGTAGTCAGCCATGGCGTCGCAAGAGTCGTTCGCCGCTAGCAACGCCTCGACGATGGCCTGCGGGCGGCCAGGAATCTCGTTCGCACCCTCGTACACGAATTCGGCATCGGGTATCGTCACCTCCCTGCCAGTCATGATTGCGGCCATGGCGCGCGTGACGCGCACCTGCAAGGTCTCCGCATACTTGGCGTCGTTGTCGAGCTGTCTGGCGTCCGTCAACGGCCACAGAGAGATCAGCTGTGCGCCAATCTGGGCGGATTCACGCACCTCGGGAAGGATCGAGACGCGAGCGATCGTATTGTCTTGCATACAAAATGCCATATTGGCTCCTTTGCGAACACCAGTGTCAAGCGCCATGCTAAAGCTCGTCCCAAAACCGAAGCCGCACGATCTGCAAGCAGCGCAAACAGCAGGCCGGCGGCCGCATTCATCGTACAGAGCGCTCGCTATCAGTGTACGCGCTGCAGAGCTGTTTCATTGCACGGTGGCGGCCGGATCGGCGTACACGATCGAGATGACCTTGCCGGTCTGGCAATCGAAGGTGATCGAGGTGAGGGAAGCGAGTGCGGCGCGACGCAACAGCATATTATGTTCGGCATGTCCGGTCTCCAGCAAATGACGATACGACCAGATGGGTGATTCGTGGCTGACGACGATGATTTGCTGGCCCGGATATTCCCGTATCTTCTCCTTGGCGAATTCACCGACCCGCATTGCGATATGCGCGTAGGTCTCCCCCCAACTTGGCTTCCACAGGTTGCTCACGAGCCTGAGATTGCGCCCTTTGAGCAGGCTTCCCTCGCCGCGTCCGATGCGTGTGCCGCGGAAATTGTTGCCTGCCTCGATGATCCGCTCATCTGTGATAAGGCTCAACGGCTCTTCGCCGCGGCTCTTTCGCTTCTCATTGAGCTCTTTGACGATCTCGCAGGCCGTCTCTCGCGTGCGATCCAGTGGCGAGGAATACACAGCTACCGAGGTATTGAGCTGCGGGTCGCGTGAGATGTAGCGCGCTGTCGCCTGTGCCATACGCAAGCCTAAGGCAGAGAGATGAAATCCTGGCAGCCGCTCGTACAGCACGTGCTCGGGGTTCTCTACCTGGCCGTGACGGACGAAATGTATGGTGGTTGCCGGCATGAACAGACCTTTCCTTTGATGCGTTATTATCACCAATCTACCGCGTGTCGTGGCCGGGTCGCAGTACTCGGCACTCAGTAGACTTGCACAATCGTATTGAGCATGCAAGCACCGCGGGCTCCATTGCCTCCCCGCCCTCGCATACCGCCTACAGCGCAAAGGAACGACATGGGCTATCGCGTGTTATCAGGCTTCGCAGACGTCAGCCACCGCTTATTCGGTGGCTACGCTGAGCTGCTGCGCATGCCTCATACTGCGCGTTTCGCTGTCGGCGCCGTGCTCGCCTGTATGCCCTTCCCCATGGTCGGCATGACCATCACCATCTCGGTGCAGCATTACTACCACAATTACGCGCTGGCCGGTGCGCTTTCGGCCATCCAAGCGATCGCGATGGCCGTTTTGAGCCCGCTGCTGGGCAAGCTCGTCGACAAGTTCGGACAACGGCAGGTCGCAATCCCCACCATCATCGTGTGGGTAATCGCGGCGAGCGCCATGATCCTGTGCATCACCGCGCAGGCGCCACAATGGGTTCTGTTCTTCACCGCTCCGTTCATGGCGGCGGTGCCACCGTGGGGCGCAATGAGCCGCAGCCGCTGGACTCATCTGCTCAAAGGCGACCGGATACGCACCGATCGTGCACTCTCGCTCTCCGGCGTGTTCGACGAATGCCTGTGGGTCATCGGCAATCCGCTGAGTTCCACGCTGGCCGTCATCTCCGGACCGCTTGCCTTTAGTGTCACAGGCGTGTGCGTGATTATCGGCGCGCTGATATTCCTGAGTGAGCTGAGCACCGAGCCGCCTTCGCAGACCGTGCTGGCCAAGCAGGCCGGGCTAAGCCGCAAAGAGTACCGCGAGCGCGAAGCGACCAAAGCCGACGAGCTACGAGCACGCAGCAGCGCCTATGGCCGTGGTGGCGACGACGCTGCAGCGCATGGCAGCGGATTAACACCAACCGCGCCACGCGAATCCGTCACAGCAACCAAGACGAAACAGCCCTCGATCTGGGGCCCTGGACTCATCGCCGTGTGCGTAACTTGGTTTGGGCTGGGTGCCTTCCAGTCGGCGGCGAGCATTTCGATCATCGCCTTCGCCACCGAACAGCATATGAAGCAGTACACCGGCTTAGTTTTCGCCTGTTTCTCCTTCAGCTCGTTGTGCGGCGCATTGGTATATGGAGCGAAGAACTGGATCATTCCATTATGGAAACGCTTCTACTTCTGCCTGGCCGTAGTCAATATCGGCATCGGAACATTCCTGTTTACTCGGCACCTGTGGGCCATTATGCTCATTTATCTCATCATCGGCGTATGCCAAGCGCCCACATGGATCAACGGCAACCAACTGCTGCTGCATCTCGTGCCTCCTACGCGTTTCACCGAAGGAGTGGCGTGGATCGGCGCGATGAATTCGATTGGCGCCTCGATCGGCTCGGCGATCGCCGGACTCGCCATCGACCGCGCCGGTTCGCAGGGCGGATTCCTCGTTGTCACCTTGCTAGCACTGCTTTCGCTGGCGATCGCCTTCGTCGGCTTCAGACAAATACGGACGAGCACGCAGACGCCAACACTGACTGCAATCACTGTCTAGGCTGGCGTGCAGCCGCTGGATGAGTATTCTCCCGGCGCTGTTGGACTGTCTGCTCGCTTCTAGGCTCCCCTATTCTCAGACCTATCTGTGTGCCTCACCCTGCTCGTCAATTCCAGCCCTTCGGCGAGTGAGCAAGCGACCATTGCCCCAGCTTATGCGAGAAACTGCGCTTCCACTTGGCCTCCAGCTGCTGATCAGTCAATCGATCCGATTCGCCTCTGAGCCGGTTCATTGCGTTGGTGCGCGTGTCGTCCAGCAACCATTTGCGAATTAAGAAATTCCAGATCATCACCACCACGGTCGCGACCAATTTGCCGACATTTGTCCACAGTACGTACTGCGCGTGCATGGAATACATCGAGTCATGCGGCATCCATGACGTGCTGATCCATACAATGACCTCGTTCATGATCCAGCCGATGAATGCAGAGCAGAAGAAAATCACGATCTCCATCCACCGTGCCATGTCGCTGCGGTGCTTGAACACGTATTTCATACTCGCCACGTAGTTGAAGATCAACGAGACGAAGAAGGATATCGACGTGGCCAGCACATTGTGCATATGGAAGGTCAACAGAATGTTCATCAGTCCCCAGTCGAGGACAAAGGCGATGGCACCCACGATGCCGAACTTCATGAGCTGCGCGATCAGTTTTTTCACAGTTGTCCATTTAACACGCATTGGCTGAAAGCCGCTGGTCCGTCCCCGATAAATCGCACAATCTGCACCGAGCCAGCCAATCGGCGCAGAGCGCAGATAACCGGGAGGAAGAGAACCTGCCGTGCAGTGATACCGTCTTGATTCCACAGCGCTTATTGCATCGAAAGGCGCGGTTACGCTGCTACGACTACACTGAACGGACAACGGATGAAACCGTACAGTCATCAATCCGCCCAACAACCCATATCAAGGAGGAATTATGCCAGTCATTCACACCCACGTTTCTCTCTCCACCACGGCCGAGCAGCGAGAAGCACTCAAGACAGCCTACGGCAGGGCGATCGCTGCGGTTCCCGGCAAGTCTGAAAAATGGCTGATGTGCCCTTTCGAAGATAATATGCCCATCTACTTCGCCGGCGACGACAGCAAGCCTGCCGCCTACGTCGAGGTGAACGTCTTCGGACGCGATGTTCCGAGTTCGGCATGGGAGAACCTCACCGCCAATATCATGACGGCGCTCAACAGCGAGCTCGCAATCCCTGAGGACCGCATATACATCCGCTACACCGCAACCACTGACTGGGGCTGGAACGGCAGTAATTTCTAACGATCTGCGGCTAGCGACGCGACAGGAAAAATGGCACAGCCTGGCACGCTGCGACGCGTGAAGGCTGCACGCTGAGTTTTGGCATGCAGCCTTCACACGCGAAAGACCCGTCAGCGCGCGCTCACACGATCTTGGGCATGGGCGTGGTCAGCGAAGTGGTCAGATTGACCTGGACGAGGCCAGCACCGGCATGGACTTCTACTTTCTTCAACGTCACAGTGCGCTCGGATTCTGGTGCGGAATCGTTGTCGGTCATGACGGCCGGCGACTTGACGGCGACGAATGACAGGTCGTCGATATTCAGTCCTGCGTCAGCGCACATCTGCTGGGCCTGGGCCAGCGATGCGCTAAACCCGTCCTTGAGCAGCACGCGTTCGGGCGGCACGCCGTAGGCATGTTCAGCGACCCACTTGGCGTTCTCAATCACTGGCATGCCGCGGTGACTATGCGGCTGAGCCGGAGCTGGACTGTCATTTAGCGCAGCGATGAAACCGTTGAGCTGATCGCTCAGTGCATTGCCTCCGTCGCGGAACAAATTGCCGATCAGCGGATCACGGAACTCCAAGTCCTTGGCCGTTTCGCGCAACGACGCGATCTCATCGTCCTCGCCCTCCCACAGGTTGATAAGTGGGAAAGTGGGGATATCAAGGCCTTCGAGGCGCTGGACATGGAAGGGATAACGCCACGAAAGCGCTGGATCGTCACGCCACGTAGTTGCACGCGTCACGATCACAGCAGCCGAAGGCCATTGCGCGCCATAGTCTCGGCACGCGATGTCAAGCCACTTCTGCGCGCCAGCGTCCGCACCGTATCCAGCCTCGACCACTACCACCTCATGCAGTGCGCACGCCATTTCGACCGACACTAGCGAAGGAATGCCGATAGACACGTTCGCGAAAGGCCCACAATGCACGTAGACGGGCGAGCCGGCCTGCGTCTGTGTGAGCGCCGGCTTGATCGCGTCAAGCAGAATGTTGGTGATGCGCCACAGGTTGATAAATGAGCCGTATTTCACCGGCTTGCCATCCTTGGTTCCAGCAATCATCGCGGCGACCCGCTCACCAAGCTCCTCTATCGAGCGCGAGAGCACCACGATCTGCATCAGTTCGCTGGTCGGTGTCAGCACGACGCGCTCCGGCAAATTGCTTTTGCCGTAATCGACGGCAATCTGACGCAGCGAGCGCGAAGGAACCTCGCTCACCCGAGGAGTCGCAATTGTGTCGAGCAGGCCCTCGTCCACGGCCTTTTCGGCGAAGGAGACCAGCAGATTCTGCGCAGCTGCGATTGCCGTCATCTCGCCGCACAGGCCCCAATCCACAAGTTCGGGATGGGTGAGGGAAGCCTTACCGCCGCCCGACGCACCGCCTTTAGAACCGGCTGCGGTGATGCCCATGCTGGGCTGACGCAGCACCGCGGCCGCATCAATGCCCCTGGCACGCAACGCATCGATCAAGGCGATGGTTGTAGTGGTCTTGCCTTCGCCACGCGAAGCCTTCAACGGAGTGTCAGCCGTGACCAGCACGACCTTGCCATGCTTGCGTTCGAGGCTGTCATCGGCTTTGAGTCGCGCAAGATAACCGAAGGCATCGATTTTGCGCACAAGCCCATATTGAGTGGTGAACTGATCGATCAGTGAAGTAGTCGATGGCACAGTCTGCGGCATAGTTCCTTGTCTTTCATATCATGGATAGCACATATCGCGTTGTGTTCTTCGCCGACATCAGCGGCGAAGAACACAACGTCATCAGAACCAAAGGCCTGATGAGAGATTCGGGTTGAAAAGACCGACCAACAGCGTAATAACGATGGTGATCAGCGAAAGCACGCCGCCAACAATCGCGAAGATACGAGCCGTGCGAGAACGGCCTTCGCCCTCATCATCCATGTTGACCATATAACCGAGAATGGAGAGGATCAGGCCGACCACGCCGAAGGGGCTGACATACTGGCTGAATCTCTCAAGCACAACAAAGATCGCGATCAGCGAGACTACTAGCCCAGCGATAGCGAAGCCGTTCGGTCCCTTCTTCGCCGGCCTCGGCATGTAAGGCGCCTGAGGCATCACTGGTGCGGGTGCGTATGGCATCGGGGTTCCCGAACCCATCGGACCGGCTGAACCCATTGCCCCCATCGGATTTGCCGGTTGCGGCCCTCCTGGGAAGGGTGCCGCATTGGGTTGCGCACCGGTTTGCGGTCTATTGCCGGTTGGATAGCCCGGCTGCGGCCGGTTGCCAGCGGGGTAATTGGGCTGTGCAGCGGGAGGATTCGGCCGCTGCGATGGCGAAAAGTCGTTCATGGTTATCTCCCTCAGGTTTGTGTTGTCGAGATTGGCGCTGGTATCTCTCACTATAAGGCGAAGGCCCCAGCACGGCCACGTAACTCCTCGAACAATATTCTCCGGGAACCGCTTGTTGCAAATGGACCCGGATATTAGTTGTCGGATCGGTTGTAGGCGTTGCTCATCTTCATGCTGGCAGCATACAGCACAGAATCAAGCAACATGTCTGTTCGCTCCTTAAGCTGGTCTGCTATCGTCTGGTTGGCAGCTGACAAGATCTCGCGCACCTCGCCATTGCGTGTGGCGACGGGGATATCGGTAGGATCCATGGGCTCGATGTCATCGGCCTTTGCAGCATCATCCGCATCACCCAACCGCGCCACCTGCTCGTCGGCGGCGATCACCATGCGATGGCCTATTGCTCCGATTTCCTCCTGATACCGCTCAATCGCGTTCGAAGTCTCGGCGAAGGCCGAGTTGCACAGCGCCGCGATGATGCGGTTCTCCCAGTAGAAGTTCTCTGAGGTCACGCGTGTGGTGGTGTCCGCCAGGTAATCCGGCGTCGTGTCGACATTCGGATAGAACGGTGTCAGCGCATTGAATGGGTTCGAGCCGTAGGCCATCCACTGAATCGCCCGATTGGCCTGCGGTTGGTAGGGCCGGATCTGGATGACTGCGAGTTGGCTTTGCCGGTTGATGCCAATCGTGCGATACATATGCCGCGTATGCTCGTCGCCGAGTTTGCCATACGGATCATATGGTGTGCCCTGATAGTGCGAGCTGAGCACGTATTTGACGTCTTCGATAGTGATTTTACGATCAGGTTGGCGTGCCCACGGAATGTCGTCACTCTCCGGGTTGTGGTCGGCATCCGGTCCATCCCAGACTTCGTCGTAGGGATTCAGGAAGCGCTGCATGAACCACGCGCGCGGGGTGTTGTACACATGATCGGAGTCCGAATGCGAGCCGAAGGCGTCGCGTGGGTTGAACGGCGTAGTCGATTCGACGGAGAGATCCAGGTGGTTCGCCTTGATGAACTCGGCCAGATCCTCGGAACACATGTGGTCTTCCTGATCGCCAAGGGCATCAACAAGATCGAATTCATCAATGCCGAGCTGATTCGGCATAGTGACGTAGGCCTCGTCCGGCACGCGCTTGGCGATCCAATGATGGCCGCCGACTGTTTCCAGCCACCAGATTTCGCTGGCATCGCTGAATGCGACCCCGTTCATCTCATAAGTGCCGTACTGCTCAAGCAACGCGCCCAAGCGGGCTACTCCTTCGCGCGCGGTGGTGACATAGGGCAGCACGATGGTGAGGAAATCCTCCTCGCCGATGCCGCCGGGCACTTCCGGCTCATAGCCAGGCTCATCTGCATCGCCTTTAGCTGGCGTCAGCTCGACCATCGGGTCGGCGCCAAGCACACGCTCGTTGGTGGTCAGCGTCTCGGTGGCACTCATGGCGACATTCGCCTCATTGACCCCAGCTTCGCCCCAAACGCCTTCTTTCGTATCGGCATTCGGCACTGCGCTATATTGCAGCGGGTCATCGGGCAGCTCAACCTCCACGTGGCTGATGACGCTGCGATAATGCCGAGGCTGCTCGCCCGGCTTCACGACGATGAAACGCTTGGGATTGAACTCGCCATTCGCCGAATCCTCGTTGCGGGCGATGATGGTCGAGCCGTCATAGCTCACGTCTTTGCCGACCAGAATCGTGGTGCAGGCCATATATTTTCTCCTTTTGCTGCTGCGCACATATCGCATGCATGCGCTAATCACATAGTATCGTGTATCGGATATTGCATTGCCCTGGCGCGTGCGCTGCTAGCGTTCGGGCGTATGCCGGCTGTTCGCGTTCAGTTATCTTTCGGGCCGTACGATACGACGATGCCAGCGTGATCGAGTGCGCCCTCGTAATCATGCAGGGCGTGCAGCAACTCGTTGAGCCAAAATCCCTGGTGCAGGCCCGGTAGTGGCGAGGCCGTTGCCCAGACCTGAAGTTGATAGCCGTGAGGCTTGTCCGGCGGAGTCGGGCCGTTGTAGCGCATGGTGACTGCCGGGTCGGTGTCGCCGACGAATCTGCCTGCCGCCGATGTACGGCCCTGCACAGCCTCAGGGATCATCGAAGGCAAGGTGCGCGAGAAGTCCGGCGGGATTTGCAAGGCACGCGAATCGTTGAAATCGAACATGAGCGCATCAATGGGCACATTCGCTGCCACCCAATGGATCCACTCGAATCCGCACACCGGAATCGAATCAGGGTCGGTGAGCTGCCAGTGCAGATACTGCGCAGACGGATCGAGGCCGTCGACGTAGAACGGGAAAGAGACGACCGGCGTGCCGTCGATGAGGTTCTCCGGCGGTGCGGCGGCGGCGAACTCATCAGGAACGGTGGTGAAATCAGCTGATACTCTCATGAATCCAGTATCCCCCATCGCGCTGACTTGCTCCAAGAGAGTAACGGGTTGCATTGCAGCGTGGACGTTACATGGTATGCTAACTTGACCCTGGCGTAACGTGCAAAGCCGTGAGGTCTGATTTCCTCGCTTTCGCATATCAGGCTCGTTATCGCAAGAAACGAAGCGTTTCGATACAAAAGACCATAATCGCGTACTCAAGCGTGCGCATTGACCGCACACAAAAATGGCCGTGTGCAGATTCACGGATTCGTGAATCTGCACACGGCCAGCCCTATGGGCAATATACCTTAAGCCCGCCGAACGTGAGCCCGTCAACCGGCACAGCGAGCAGCTCAGCGGCCTTGGCGGCTACTTAAGCGAGCATGGCACAGTGATAGAACTCGCCAGCAAGGGCCCGACGAGCTTTCTCCTGCGCCTCTTGCAACGTGTACTTCGCCAGTTCGGCACGCACATCGTCGAGCGCCACAGGCGTCATCGACAACGAGGTGACACCAATGCCCGCGAGCACGACAGCCAGCTCCGGGTCGGCAGCAGCCTCGCCGCATACGCCTACCGGCATGTTATGCGCCTTGCCCGCGTCGGCGATCAGCTTGATGTTGCGCAGTACCGCAGGATGCCAAGCGGTCTGGTAGTTGGAGACCGAGCCAAGCGTGCGGTCGGCAGCAAGCGTGTATTGGGTCAGATCGTTCGTGCCGATCGAGACGAAGTCAGCCACCTCAGCGACTTCGTTCGCCATCAAAGCGATCGAGGGAACCTCAGCCATTGTGCCGACGAACTTCAGGCCCTTGGATTTGCCGAGCTTGACAAAGTATTCGCTTTCGTACTGATCCGCGATCATCGGAGCCATGACCCACAGGTGGGCGTTGGTGACGCGATCGGCCTCAACGAGCGCTTCCAACTGATCTTCGAGCACCTGCTTGTGTGCCTTGAGTGTACGCAAACCGCGCAAGCCCAGCGCCGGGTTTGGCTCGTTTTCAGGAGTTAGGAAGGGCAGCGGCTTGTCGGCGCCGGCATCGAGCATGCGGATGACGACCTTCTTGCCCGGGAAGCGGCTAAGCAGGGCGGCATATGCCTTGGCCTGCTCTTCGACAGTCGGGGGCTCGGCGTTGCCGATGAACAGGAATTCAGAACGGAACAGACCCACACCTTCAGCGCCATATTCGAGCGCAGGATCGGCGTCTTCCGGCTTGCCAACATTGGCCAGCAGCGGGATCGCGGTACCGTCCTTAAGTGCGCCAGGCTTGCCGCGTAGATCTTTGGCGTGTGCGGCTGAAGCCTGGGCCGCCCTGGCCTCTTGGATTTCCTCGTCGCTCGGATTGGCGATAATCAGGCTTTTTGCAGCGCTCACGATCACGGTCATGCCGTCGCTCAGCTCGTCTGCCTTGGCAGCAGAAACCACGGCAACAATGCCGCGGGCACGTGCCAGGATCGCAGTGTGGCTGGTCGGCCCCCCCTGCGTGGTGACAATGGCCAGCGTATTGCTCAAATCCAGCGCGGCAGTGTCAGCAGGAGACAGATCCTCGGCCACCAATACAAAAGGATGGTCGCTCTGCGGCAAGCCCGGAGCGGAAACGCCGAGCAGATCGGCGATGACGCGCTGACCGACATCGTGCAGATCGCCCGCACGCTCAGCCATATAGCCACCAAGCGCGGTCAACGTCTGTTCGAAGCCCGCAAAACCTTCGAATACCGCACGATCCGCAGTCTTGCCCTGCTTGATGAGGTCGCTGATGGAATCCAGCAGCGTTGGATCGCCCGCCATCTGCCCAAGCGCCTCAAGGATCGGAGCAGCCTGCTGAGCACCCTTGTCCCCTTGCGCGGCCGCCTTCGCCCGCGCGCTCAAATCAGATTTGACCGCGTCGAGCGAGCTCTTGACGCGTTCGATCTCCGCCTGCGCATCGAGTTTCCCGTCACGCTCCACATCTGCCGGCTCCTGCAGCGCGGAAGCCATCCGGACAACCGGCCCTATTGCCGTTCCGCGGCCTATGCCAACACCTGTAATGTCCATGAGAATCCTTTCTCCAAAACTATGTCAGTATATATGCACCCTAGGTACATATACGCTTGAAACAGCACGTAGTGGAGCTATAGCGCATTGATCCATCTGCATGCCATTGCAGGCCAATTGTCGGCGTCATGCACGAAATTTTCTTTCCGATCGCTTCGCATGGCTTCGGCGTTGGCTATGCCCAAACCATGCCGGCCGCGCTGGTACATATGGAACTCGCAGGGAACCCCTTTGCTGACGAGCTCGCCTACCAGCAACAGGCTGTTGCGCACGTCAACCAACTGATCCTGCTGGGTGTGCCATATGAACGCCGGCGGAAACAGTTCGGTGACGTTGTGTTCCAAGCTCAGTAAGGTTTCGTATTGACGTGCGGCACCAAGTGCGGAGAAACTGTCACGATGGCCGTACTGCCCCGTAGTGATAACGGGGTAACACAGCACAACGGAATAGGGCTTGCATCGGGCCAGGCGGATATCTTCGCCGCTGACGAAGTCCGGATTGTTCCAGTTCTCCGCGAGGCATCCGCACAGGTGGCCGCCCGCCGAAAAACCGAGCACGCTGATCCTTTTCGGGTCGACGCTGGTCCCCGGACCCAACGCTGCGAGATAATCCATCGCGGCCATCAGCTGCAGCAGGGCGACCGGGAACTTCGCCGGGAACACGCTGTACTTCAGTATAGCCACGTTGAATCCCAGATCCAAAAACCGTATCGCGGTTGGATCGCTTTCCCGGGCGGATATGTCCCGGTACCCTCCACCCGGGCAGATGACGATTGTATGGCGCGACTGGCTCACTTCGACAAGCGGCACAATATCGCGCATGTACAAAGTCAGCTCAGCATCATAACGCGCTGAATCGCAGGTGACGCTGATGATATGTCGAATGCGCTCCATAAAATCCTCGATGATTCAATATCACACTGCCATCTCCCGTGCAGCAGCCAACGGCTTGAACGCGTGACTACAGTACCCCCTCGCGCAGCAGCTTCTGCCCCAACGCCCCGCCCGGATGGAAGCCCGCAAAGTCTGTCTTGGTGAATTGCTCTTCATGCGAGACCGTGCAGGCAATCGCATCGCCCACCATGAGGGCCGCTGTGGAGCTGCTGGTCGGTGCGAGCCCGAGGTCATCGGCTTCGCACTGAACGGGAATGAGCAGCAGTTTGTCGCACTGCTTGGCAAGACTGGAATCGGCCCTGCCAGTAAACGCCACAGTCTGTGCTCCGATGCGTTTGATGGCGTTAATCGGCGCCAGGGTCTCCTTCGTCTCGCCCGAATTGGAAATCAGTATGACCAAATCGTCTTTGGTGACCATTCCCAGATCCCCATGCATGGCCTCGGTGGCGTGTACGAAGAACGAAGGCGTGCCCAAACTTGCAAAAGTAGCGGCCAGTTTCTCGCCGATATGGCCGGTCTTTCCTACTCCCATGAATATGAGCCTGCCATTCAGGCCACGAATGGCTTCGACGAGCTCGTCGTATTGCCCAGCATCGAGCTGGTCCGCAATGGATTGCATCGCATCGATTTCCCGCTGCATGTATCCTCGAACGATATCAACAACCGTTTTCCCCATTTGTTTACCCTTTCATTTGATGCTGCACAGTGCATAGCCTCGCCAGCACTTGTCATAACGAAATCTCCCGCCGCTACGCGCCACAATAGTATTAGTTTGTATACTGTCTTTGCGGCTGACGGTCTAGGTGTTCGTTTTGACTACTTGTTTTTACTACGGAACACATCGATTTTCTGTCGGATTATACGTGCCTGCCCTGCGATATCATCGCTGCTGCCATGCGACAGGGCGCCGCCGATGCCAACGACTTCGACGCCTGCCTCAAGCCACTCCTCAATATTGTCCGTGGTCACGGCTCCAGACTCAAGCAGCGGTATATCAGGAATCGGCGTCTTTATCACGCTGATCACTTTCGGCCCCAAAATCGCGCCATACGGGAAATACTTAATGAAGGTCGCCCCGGCGCGCATGGCCTGCACGATCTCCGTGACCGTAGAACAACCGGGAGCGTAGGGAACCTGGTATTCGTTGGCGATATTCATCACATCCTGGTCGAATATCGGCGAATACAAGAAACCCGCGTCATGCGCGATGGCATCTTTGGCGCTGGGACCGTTATTAACGGTCCCAGCGCCGACGAGCACCGCATCGCCGAGTTTGTCATGGACGAGATCAATGGCTCGGGCCGCGCTGGCATTGGTATAGCTCACTTCCATAACGGGAATCCCGCCCTGAAGTATGCCTCGCGCGATTTCCAACACCCGTTCGGGCTCTGCGCGAACGACCGCAAGTGCACCGCTGTCCAAAATCCGCCTTGTATTGTCAAATTTCTTCATTGCACCACTCCTCTTGACTCAAGGATAACGTCAACAGCGATGGCGCCAGCGGCAGCGGATGCCGTCGCTGGCGCCATCGCTGTCATCAGATGACGTGCGTCAAGCGATATTGCTCCACAACCTGGCTGATGCGCCCGGCCAAGTCCGAGCCGGGCTTAGGCATCAAGGCAGGGCGGCGTGCGGGTCCGACATTGACGCCTGATTCGCTGACCGCAGCCTTCAAAGAGACAGGAACCGTGGCGGCATGCAGCACCTCGCGCAACGGCTGGATATTGTCCTGGCACTCTTGCGCCACAGCCATGTCACCAGCCTTAAACGCCTTGTAGAGCCGAACGAGATTCGCGGTCAGTAAATTGCCCGTGCCAGCGATCGCAGCGTCGCCGCCCATTTCCAGGCTCTGCAGAATCCTGCCATCCGATCCCATAATCAACTCGAAATCGTCGTCAGCCCTGTTGTCGAGGTAGCCTTGGAAATTATCGAGTTTGCCCGAACTGTCTTTCAGACCAATGATATTGGGATGACGGGAGAGCACTGCGATCGACGCGGGATCGATATTGATTCCAGTCTTGCCAGGCATGTTGTACAGAATGCACGGGATATCCACAGCGCTGGCGATAGCCTGATAGTGCCCGATCAGTTCATCTTGGCTGGGCGGCATGAAGGAGGGCGTAATCAGCGACAACGCATCCGGACGCAAGACAGCTATGCGCTGCGAAAAAGCAATCGTCCCACGAGTCGTCTCAAGGCCAGTACCCACTATGATCTTCGTGCGTTTATTTACATAGCCGATCACGAACTTCGCAAACTCGAATTTCTCATCCTCGCTCATTGCATATGCTTCGCCATTGGTCCCGAGGATGAAAATCCCGGCAACATCCTGCTCAAGCAACGTATCGAGCAGCTTCGCAGTGCGCGTGGTGCTGACCGACTCGTCATCTTCGAACGGAGTAACCATAGCGACGATGATTCCTGAAAACATTTTCATGTGAGACGATTCCCTTCCAATAGTATCTGTATGGGCAGCCCTAGCGAGGCCTTTACTTGAAGATGCTCAGAATGCCATTCAGCAGTGTTCCGACGACGTTGTAGTCGACGTTCGGGAACATCGCTGAAGTGATGCCGAGCTTGGCAAATGCCGGGTAGAGGATCACCGGGAGGAACGCAAGTAGTAGACCGACGACGAAAGAGCCTGCAACGGCGCCGCGCCATCCACCGGTCGAGTTGCCGAAGATCGCAGCCGTGCCGCCGGAGAAGAAGCAGATGTGGGCGGCGGGAATGATAATCATCGAGAAGTGGAACAGCGCCATGACGCCGACGGCGATCAATCCTGCGGCATACGAGCTCAGGAAGCCAACCAGAACGGCAGTGGGAGCGTAGGGGAAAACCGTAGGCACATCTAAGGCCGGTCGTGATCCTGGGATGAATTTCTCAGCAAAGGCATTGAACGCCGTTGTGATCTCGGCGAGGAACATACGCACGCCTGTCATCAGGATGGAGATGCCAGCGGTGCAGGTGAGCGCCTGCAGCAGCGGGAAGACAAGCCAATCGACGCTGCCGGAGATCTTGGTGACGTTCGCCCTGCCTGCCGCGATCGCGGCAACGTAGAAGAGGATCAGCATGACGAAGGCAAAGCCCATGAGATAATCTTTGAAGAACGAAAGGAACTTGGGGAATTTGATGGATTCCGTGGTTTCCTTCTCATGCTTCTTGAAAAGCTTGCCGATGAGGCCGGACAGCGCGTAGCCGAACATGTTGAAGTGGCCGATGGCCTGGAAGTCCCCGCCGGTGATCCTGCGCATGAAGGGCTGGCACAGCTGGGGCAGAGCGGCCGAGCAGAAGCCCAGAATGATGCCGCCGACAGCGATGGTCCAGATGTTGTCGAACATGTGAGCCTTCATGACCAGCACGAGCACACAAGCGAAGTACAGGCTGTGGCCGCCGGTGAAGAACACGTTCTTGAAAGGCGTGATACGCGCGAATACAAGATTCATGATGAAGCCGATGATCAGCGTCATCGACACCGCGAAGCCGAATTTGCTCTGCGCCAAAGCCGTGGCGGCTTCAGGCGATGCAATGACACCATTGATATGGAAGCCAGCTGTGAACAGCTGATTGAAGTTCTGCAGGGCTCCCACCATCGTACTGGCGCCCACACCGAAGATCAGGAAGCCTATCGCGGTTTTCGCTGTCCCCGAGAACACGGCCATCGCGTTTTTCTTCTGAGATATCAGCCCGACCAGCGATACCAACGCCAGCAGAATTGCAGGCGTGGAAAGCAAGCTCACTATAAACGACATTGTTTTCTCCTCAGCACTGAGTTAGATTACGTATGTATATACCCTATTGCAACTATTGCTTGCTGACATTGTCCAATGCCTGCGAAACCTTGGTGTACAGTTCGTTCTTATCGAGAATATTCTTGATCCCGACTATCTCTTTCTTCACGCCCTCCTTCTTGAGATCGTCGGCCACATCGCTCAGTGTAATGACGATAGGGCCATCGAAGCCTTCAAGCTCATCCAGCGAAGCGTGTTCAAGCTGAATGTCCATATTGTGTTGTTCAATCACTTCGCTCAACTTGATCTTGAGCATAAGACTGGATCCAACGCCTGCACGGCAGGCAACCAAAGCTTTCACCATGATAAATTCTCCTTTTCAGTATTTTTGGGGCAACACGCTATTGCTGCAGCGCATTCGCGTTCTTGATGTAATCAAGGATTTCGTGGGGATCTACAGCGCGATCCATGACTTCGTAGAAGTGGTCATCGGAGAGAAAACCGACCAACTCTTTCATCGCATCGAGATGCGAATTCGGATCCGTCGTGCTCAGTGTGAATACATATTTCACCGGGTCGTTGCCCTCGTTATGAAAATCGACCGGCGTGCCCAGAGTCGTAAGCCCCAAGGCCATGCGTTCCGCGCCTGCTTTGCTTGGTGCATGAGCGAGAGCTACATGCGGGGCTATGACGAAGTACGGGCCATATTTTTCGACTGATGCGATGATTTGATCAACGTAGTTCTTAGTGATATCGCCCTCAACGAGTAACGGATTCGCCGATTTTCTGATCGCATCGCGCCAGTCTGAGGCTTGGACATTGAGCTGTATCAGATCGCGGACCATCATCTTCTCAATCACTTGCTGTTCCTCCATTGCATGCCGCATGTTTGCGCTATCGAACCATGGGCATCATAGACCACACCGAATACCGCCGTGATAACTATAAGCGTGTAGTGCGAAAATCGCAACTTCCGCCGGGCCGCCGATCGCACTGCACTACGCATTGCGTTTGCAAAAATGCAGAGCATAAGGGCGATGCATCAGCTGCATATGCCGATGCCTCCCATCGCTAACTCCATACGTGCAGCATCTTGTGTAGCCATGCTACACTGATTGACGACGAAATCCTGTGCTTGTTATGCATAGCCCATCAATCAGAAGGAGCGTCGCATGTCGACTGCAACCCGCACCATCACCATTACCGACCCCGTAGGAATCCATGCCCGCCCGGCTTCCCAGTTCGCCCAGGCAGCATCCGCCAGCGGCTGCACAGTAACCCTATCCAAGGATCCGAGCACCGCAGGCGTCAATGCCAGCAGCATCCTCTCGATTATGGGCTTGGGCATCAAGCAGGGCGACGAAGTGACTATCACCGTCAACGGCGATGATGCCGAAAAGGTTGCCGACAGCCTCGCCGAGACAATCAGCAAGGCCGAGTAGTCGGCTTCTTCTTCATTTTCTATATTCTGCCTGCTTGGGTTTTCGGCGTTGTGCTAACGCTGAGTCGCCCGGCAGGCAGTATTGTTTGTGCTGGAGCAATGCTATGTATATCGCGATAGCACACTGGCGAAAACCCACACCAAACACCTTCGATCCTTTCTATGAACGGACCATCAAGCGTTGCATTACTGCCGATCTGAGCCGTTCGTACGGATGTGCAGCCAACTCCAGCTCTCCATCTAGCCTGGCAACGGCGTGGACGCTGAAACTAGGGTGATTCGCTGGCCGATTAGGCTGGCGAATACTTACGCGCCGCCTTACGGCCTCTCCATTATCACTGGTCCGGCTGGGACACCAACCCCTAGGCGCACAATAGCTATTGTCAAGCACTCGTATTACCACGAGTACGGTTCGTCGTCGACCCCGGGGCTGCATGCAATCGCTTCCGCATCACAAGGTGGCGGAACCATGAGAGTAGATTAAGGTATTTTGGCTATCTCGCCTGTGTGATGCCTATCGGAGTCTTGCACAGATCTATCTACGGTATATGAGGCGTTTACAACGAGCGGCGCACCCATATACAGAACGAGAGACCAGCTGAGGCATAATAACCTGCAGCAGGTCTCTCGTGTATTGTGTCTGCGCCTATCGGGTTACTTCAAACCAGATCTGCGCCTCGGACAATCAGTCCTCGAAAGGATCAAAATCGGTACGCACCCGGCGACGCGGACGCTCGGAGCGCTCTGCGCGATCGGCGCTGTACTCGTCGTAATGATCATCGGCGGCATATCGAGGATTCCGGTCGTCGCGGCGACCTCCACGGTAGCCTCCACGACGATCGTCATGCTCAGAACGATCCGAGCGATCGTCGCGTGAACGGCGCGGACGGTCGCCATAGCTGCGGTCATCACGGCTGTCACGCTCATCACGATTGTCGTCGCGGCGCTCGTAACGGCCGCCACGATCCGAGCGATCGCCACGATCTTCACGGTCGTCATGCGAACGGCGCGGACGGTCATCATAATCACGATCGTCACGACGCCCACGATAGCCGCCGCGATCCTCACGCCCACGGCCGCCACGACGGTCATCGCGATCCTCATGCCCACGGCGCGAAGATTCCTGGTTCTCGAACCCAGGGATGGCCAGCGAGATCTTGCCACGATCGTCGACACTCTGCACGATCACCTCGACGGTGTCGCCTTCCTTGAGCACGTCTTCAACCGCCTCGACGCGCTCGCCGTCAGTCAGATTGCGTATCTGCGAGATATGCAGCAAGCCGTCGGTGCCGGGAGTCAGGTTTACAAATGCGCCGAAGCTCGTCGTCTTAACGACTTTGCCGTTGAAGGTCTCACCGGCCTGAGGCACATGCGGATTGGCGATGGAATCAATGATCCCCTTCGCCTTTTCGGCAGCTTCTCCGCCTTCCGATGATATGAAAACAGTGCCGTCGTCCTCGATGGCGATGTCAGCGCCAGTTTCCTCTTGGATCTGGTTGATCATCTTGCCCTTGGGCCCAATGATCTCACCGATCTTCTCGACTGGAACGGTGGTGGTGATGATGCGCGGAGCGTATGGGCTCATCTCAGCCGGGCAATCGATGCACTCGTTGATGACCTCGAGGATCGTCGTGCGCGCCTCTTTGGCCTGATTCAGCGCCGACGCCAACACGTCGGCGGGAATGCCGTCGAGCTTGGTGTCAAGCTGCAAAGCAGTGATGAACTCAGAGGTTCCAGCGACTTTGAAGTCCATGTCACCGAAGGCATCTTCCGCACCCAGAATGTCAGTCAGCGTCTTGTAGATGTGCTGCCCATCAACGTCACCGGATACCAGGCCCATCGCAATACCCGCGACCGGAGCCTTGAGCGGCACGCCGGCAGCAAGCAGTGACATGGTGGAAGCGCATACGGAACCCATCGAAGTGGAGCCGTTGGAGCCAATAGCCTCAGAGACCTGGCGGATGGCGTAGGGGAACTCCTCGCGATCGGGGAGCACCGGCACCAGTGCCTTTTCGGCGAGTGCGCCGTGACCGACTTCGCGACGCTTGGGAGAGCCGACACGGCCGGTCTCGCCCGTCGAATATGGCGGCATTTCATAATTGTGCATGTAGCGCTTGGTCTGCGGACCAGAGATGGCGTCGATCTGCTGCTCCATCTTAAGCATGTTGAGCGTCGTGATGCCAAGAATCTGGGTCTCGCCGCGCTGGAAGAGCGCCGAACCATGAACGCGCGGCACGATGTCGACCTCAGCGGACAAGGTGCGGATGTCGCGCAGGCCGCGGCCGTCGATGCGGTAGTCCTCGGTCAGGATACGACGGCGGACGATCTGGCGCTGCAGCTCCTTGAAGGCGTTGCCAAGCTCCTTGTCCTTCTCGGCTGCATCCATGTCATTGAACTCATCGGTGAGCGCCTCACGCACAGCGTTCTTGATCTCGTGCAGACGCTCCTGGCGCGGCAGCTTTTCGGCAATGGAAAGCGCCTCGTTGAGCCGGTCGTGCGCAATCTCGTCGATGCGCGCATACAACGCGTCGGTGTATTCCGGGAAGAGCGGAAACTCCTTGGTTTCCTTGGCAGCCAAGGACTTGAGCTCATTCTGCGCAGCACAGATCGCCTTAATGAAAGGTTTCGCCGCCTCAAGACCTCCGGCAACAACCTCTTCGTCAGGCTTGGTCTGACCCTCGTCGTAAATGAGCTTCCAAGCGTTCTTGCCGGCGCCGGCCTCGATCATGGCGATAGCGACATCGCCATTCTCAATAACGCGGCCCGCTACCACGATTTCGAAGACCGCGCGCTCGCGTTCACTCCAGCGCGGGAAAGCGACCCACTGACCGTCGACGAGCGCCAAGCGCACGCCGGAAACCGGACCCTCGAAGGGCAAGCCGGAGATCATCGTGGACGCTGAAGCGGCGTTCAGCGCGATCATGTCATATGCATCGTCAGGATTAACGGCGAGCACGGTCTCGACGACCTGTACCTCGTTGCGTAGCGTATGCGGGAACAACGGGCGCAGCGGGCGATCAATAATGCGGCAGGCCAGAATGGCGTCGTTTGAAGGGCGTCCTTCACGACGGAAGAACGAACCGGGGATCTTGCCCGCGGCGTACATTTTCTCTTCGACGTCGACGGTCAGCGGGAAGAAGTCATAATTCTCTTTGGGGCTCGATCCGGCGGTCGTGGTCGAAAGCACCATCGAATCGTCATCGAGGTAGGCAGCTACTGCGCCGTCTGCCTGCTGAGCCAAGCGGCCCGTCTCAAAGCGCAATGTGCGCTTGCCGAACGAACCATTGTCAATAACGGCCTCAACGGCCTTGATTTCGGGACCCTCCACGGGTTCCTCCTTCTATTTTTGTTTCTATTTCCTACGCAACATAACCAAATAAGCTAATCCGTTTGCCCGGCGCCCATGCGCCCAATCCGACGCGGCATACCTGGCCGCGCATCCTCATTCGGATTCCATTGTTCACTTATGTCTTGAATCTCGTTGTTTTCTGTTCTGTTATTCTCGTCGACCGTCGCTCACGTCCATATACAGCCGCAAGCCCCAGCCGAAAATCCTGCGCATTGTGTCACGCGCGCATGTCTGCCTTTCGCAGCTCCCCCACGAGTGCTTTCACGTTCCACCCGCTGCACACGTCGCATGCATTTACCGCTATCTTGAGTTATTCATTTGCCGCACGATCCTGCGGCCCCTCGGTGCAAGTCCGTGATGAAAAATGCCCGGACGATGAGTCGCCCGGGCAACGGTTAGTTATCGGCGCAAGCCAAGGCGCTCGATCAGGGAACGGTAACGTTCGATGTCGACACGCTTAAGATAGTCAAGCAGACGACGGCGATCTCCAACCATCAGCAGCAGACCACGACGCGAGTGGTGATCGTGCTTATGCTCCTTGAGATGCCCAGTCAAATCGTTGATGCGCCTAGTCAGCAGCGCTACCTGAACTTCCGGGGAACCCGTGTCGCCTTCGTGCGTCGCGTACTGCGAAATAATGCCTTGCTTGTCTTCAACCGTAAGTGCCACGGTATCCTCCTTGTAATCACTGCGCGGTGCCAACAGCCCAATGCTGCAAGCGCTCTGTATCCGCGGGCGAAACACGCCAAGAGATCATTGTACAAATAACCGGCGACTGGAAGCGGCTCAAGCGCAAGCGACGGGAAAGCTATGGAAGGCGAGAGTCCGTAAATTGTGCACTGCGATATACCCGCTGGCCAGCCCCAACTGACATATTCAATCGCACAATTATCAATGCCATAACGCTGCGAATATATATTGTATCAATCCTGCTGAATCGGTTAATTCATATATATCGACGTGTCGTCTGTAAAATCTATCTTGAAACATACAGATTTCCTTTATTTGCAATAGTTTTGAGCTATTTAGACAATTTGTACCCCCGATGCAACACAGATAATAGTGCTATCATTTTGCCTAATCGCTTAAGCTCCTTGTTGCAGCAGTGGTGGTACAGCATGGTTCGATGCCGAACCAGGAGCGGCGAGAATCGGAAAGGAATATATATGCACACCCAAACCCTTATACGTCGCCGCATGCCTGTTGTGGCCTTAGTAGCTGCAGCGGCTTGCGCTTTCGCAGTCGGTGCGCCGCCGGCGCAGGCGCAAACCGGTAGCGCTTCAAATGCCATTGCGCTTGCCGATCCGCAGGCGAGCGCAAGTACACGAAGCCTCTATCTCAAACTACGAGACAACCACGGTAAGATTCTTTTCGGTCACCAGCAAGACACCGACAACTTCGTAACGACGGACGCGCAGAATCAGGGCACGAACTCCGACGTCTACGCTGTCACCGGCCAATATCCAGGGCTATGGGGACAGGATTCCGGTACCGAGACCGATCCCCACGTGCTCGCGAGCGACGCAATCAAGGCCGATACGAACGGCGCCGTCATGACCCTCTCCTCGCATTGGAACAATCCCGCCACAGACGGCCCGTATAACGACACCTCTCGCGTGGTAGATCGCATTCTTCCTGGAGGCGATCTCAATGCTAAATTCAATCAGCAACTCGACATCGTGGCCGAGGCAGCTCATAAATCGGTGCGCGCCGACGGCACATCTATCCCTATCATCTACCGACCTCTGCACGAGAACGATGGGGGCTGGTTCTGGTGGGGCTCAGGCCACGCCACTAACGGGGAATACATCGAGCTCTTCCGCTACATCGTCGATTATCTTCGCGAAGCCAAAGATGTCCACAATCTTCTATACGCATACTGCGGTTATACGATGAGTGCATATCCGGGAGATGATTACGTCGACATTATCGGCACTGATGTCTATGACAACGCCACTACATTGGAGGGGACCCGCGAGTGGATGCACCAGGCTGTGTCCCGGCTCGAAAAGGTTTCGGACTGGGCCCAAGAGCACGGTAAACTTGTCGCGCTCACCGAATTCGGAAAGCTCATGCACCAGCACGACAACGACAATGCGAACCCGCACTGGTTTACCGAGTTGCTCGCTCAGATCAAGGCCAGCCCCAAAGCTTCACGCATCGCCTATATGATGACATGGGCCAATTGGGATGCAGGGCAAGTATGGACTCCATGGCCAGACACGTCCATCGCCGACGATTTCAAGACCTTCAGCCAAGATCCGGCAATCGAGATGGCGTCCGGCTCTCCCATCGATTACTCCGCCACTGTCGACACGGTGCAGCCCAAGCCAACGATTCGACTCGTGAATCCGAATGAGCGAACCCGCATCCAGCGCTCCCCCACTATCGTCTATGCCAAGATCAATGGCAAGGCGATTCCGAGCCGCGTTTATGTTACCGTGCAAGGCGTTAAACAACAGTATGAGCTCAGCAAGAACGACCAGGGATATTACACGGGTTCTTGGAACATCGATCCGTCGATGATGGACGGGCAACTCAGGACCATGCGCGTAGTGGCAGTAACTGCACAAGGCGAGCTGAGTTCGCAGACGAACGTGATCCTGGGAGCTCAAGCAGAGCGGCCACGTGGCACGATCGACGGCTTTGACGAATACGCCGACGATACCGACCTTAAGCAGACCTGGACACCGAATCACTTCGATTCTGCCGGTTATTCGCTCGTGAATAGCAGCACAGGCGGCAAAGCGCTCAAGATTGATTGGAATTTCAATACCTCGCCAGACTATCTCGGCGTCGGCCGCGGTTTCCCTGCCGGCGAGGATTGGAGCGGATTCGACGGGCTGCAGATGAATATCAACTCAGCGGCAAATGGCCACAAATTCGTGGTGCAGCTCGCCGCTGGAGGCGTCACCTTCGAGGCGTATCCTTCGCTGGATACCGCTGTGAATGGCATTGTCAGGATCCCATTTTCGAGCTTTGCCCCGGCCGGATGGGAATCCGCCGCGCACAAATTGAAGACGCTGAATAACGACACGCTCAAGAAAATAGGCGGCTTTAACTTCTATCTCAACGACGGCGACAAGGAGTTCAAAGACCCGTGGACCGGAGGCACCCGTCCGCGCTCGGGAACCATAACGGTCGATACTATCCGCTGCGTGAATCTGTCGGCTGAAAAGGCACGCGATGGCCTGCTCGCAACCATCGATGACGCCGCTCACTACATGCAAAAGGATTACACCGAAAAGTCGTGGGAAAACTTCGACAAAGCCCTGAACGCTGCGCGGACGGTTGCGAACAGGACTGACGCATCGAAGGATGAGCTGGCAGCAGCCGACAGCCAACTGCAATCGGCTATCGCAGCGTTGGAGACTAAGCCGAAAGGCGGAAACGGATCGGGATCTGAATCGAAAACCGATACCACGCCCGGATCTAAGAACGGTAAGGATGAACATCATGCTCATACAGCCGGTGATCAAAGTTCTGCAGCAGGCAAGGTGACAGGTCTGGCTAATACCGGAGCCGTTGTTTCGTATGCTGCAGCGGCTTGTGGCGCACTTGCCTTTGTGGGCTTAACGCTGTTTGCACTGGCTCGGCGTCGTCGTAGTTGAAAGCGCGCACTCCTGACTGAATGATTGGGACCGCGGTCTGCCGGTTGATTGCAAAACGGCAGACCGCGTTTCAGATCATGGTCAGCAAAGCGCCGAGCACGATGGCGAGAGCGATCGACTCGATGACGAAAAACAAGATGAACGAGGCCCAACTACGGGTGAGCACGTTAAGCGGCGAATCCTTCCGGATGAGCACAAGCAGCCCCACCCAGAGTACGGCGAACGCAGCTACCGCGAAGACGGCACCGATAATGCCGAGATTTGCAGCGTTGGCAAGGCCAGCCGATTTACCGTACACCACGTAGGTTGAATACCAGAAGTTAAATTTGAGCAGGCACAGGCCCGCGATGAATTGCTCGGCTGCAAGGCTGATCGCAAATACCGTGCGCCATAGCCATTTATGCACGTCGACGACCATCAGACCTAAAGCGGACAAGGTCAGCAGCGTGACAGTCCACGAAACGAAAGCTACGCCCTGGGCATTAAACAGATTCAGGTGCGCAACCAGCCAGTCGGTGCGATTCGCGGCGAACGAACGGCCGAGCCAATATGGGCCGATCAGCGCAATCAAAACGATAACGATATATATAGTGCGCTGCAGTGGCCTGGAGCGGCTGCGCTCGATGTCGGCAAGGGACAGCTCGGACTCGGGTATCGAAGCCACCGGGTGCTTGGAGACATCGACGATGGCAATGGAATCGCCAATAAGTTCGGTGGCGGTATTGGCTGATTGGGAAATCGCGAAGCCATCAGGCGCAGGCGCGGCATGGGCGATACCGGACGCATCCCCACTGGCCTCTGCCGCCCAATGGCTCGAATCGGCGGCGTTAAGCCGGTTTGGGGCTTCAGCCGCTTTGTCGCTGCCAGCGATCCGCTCCGTCATGTCATCCACCTCAACTTCGCATCCTTGATTCCACAGCAACGTTCACACGCACCCGGCCAAAATAAGAAAGGGAACCCTCGCAATGATTGGGTTCCCGGCCTTGGATACAGTGGAGCGGACGACGGGAATCGAACCCGCGTAATCAGTTTGGAAACTGAGCATGAGACACTGTAACACACTCTTCCAATAGACATCCGCAACATAACTACAGCCTAACTACGACCTATTATTATTCACACCTAACACATCTACTACGATCCTATATACAGCTGAGGATATCAACCTGATACTCTTATCCCATGATCGACGATGATGCCGAGGGGCTGGAGCAGCTGAGGCGAGATAGGCTCTCAGAGGTGGAGCGGGGATTGCGGAATATACGAACGCGCTTGAGAAAGCGGAACGGTATTCGTCCATGATGCATATGAGCAAGAAGGGAATATACGATCAGCTCACGTCTGAGGATGGCGAGAAGTTCAGCGCCGAGGCAGGCCAGTACGCGGTCGATAATCTCAAAGCCGACTATAACGCAAACGCCCTTGCGAAAGCCAAGGAATATCAAGAGCAGATGAAGATGTCGCCATCCGCGATCCGCGACCAGCTCACGTCGGAAACGGGCGAGAAATTCACCGCGTCGGAAGCCGATTACGCCGTTCAGCACCTCAACGACTGACTACGCCGTCCCGTCGCATAGCCCCGCTTCGGCGGTGCTTTCTTTATTTCAGAGCTAAGATTTCCTCAATGTTAATACGGAGAATATGAGGGAAATGTGAGGTTTGGTATGCAAGCTAACTGGGTTGAACATCGACGTGAAAGTGATGGAGAGCGTCTTGGTTGGATTATTGACGAAGAACAATCATATACTGCCGTTGATTTACTCGGAGAGCGTCGCTTTACAACAAATGACTGGCTTGAAGCGGAGCAGTATCTTAATAATCTTGGCTTAGCTTATATCTCGGAACGTTATGAGCTTCGCACCAAGTCCGGCGAATGGGTTCCAGTACGCATTGTGGGATTGTCATCTAACGAGATATTGGTCAAAATTGAAGATTTCGGCGCATTGGAAATGCCGATGACCACGTATCATCTGCCATTCCCTAAACCAAAACAGCTTCGTCTCAGATAGTTGCTTTATCAAAATATCGATACTGCAGAAAATCCCTAACCCAGGTTCCGATAATCAATTCTTGTCAACGTATTGGAAAGGTAATCATGAAGTTTGGTATGCGGACACCGAGTCTGAAACGCTCGTTAAAAGCAAGGACCACGTCGAAGTGGAAACGCCAGGCGAAGAAGGCCGTCATCCCCGGGGTATGGGAGGAAAGGCGCGGGATGGGTGAAGAACCCGCGTAAGGCCGCATACAACAAGGTCTACAGGAAAACCCGCTTCAGCTTCTGGGACCTATTCAAGTGACTCAGCCCAGCTTCGGCGGGGCCTTCTCTTAAGCGAACGCTTTTCAGTCAGCCGAACGCGAGTAGTGGAGGAGGTCGGACGTGGCAAAATCGTATCTGACCATCTGCTGCGCATGAGGCTCGATCTTTCTTAACCAAATATTGAAACCGGGGTCCGAAGGGTCTTTTCCTCCATCGGAGAAGCCGGCCTCTGCGAACAGCCGTCTGCTCTGTGAGTTTCGTGGATCTATCTGAGTGAAAATAACGGGATTGCGCCCAGTGTTATAGGCATTGATGCCTATAAGGTCAAGAACGATATCAAGCAGGGCTCCCCCAAGCCTTTTGCCCTTGCATTTAAATGATCTTGCTATCCATGCAATCGCATAGGAATCGGCTTCTTCCACATGCCCGTATTCAGCAAAAGCGAACACTTCTTCTGACATTTCAGTGGTGAGTATGAGTCTGTCGACATTATTGTCGAAATCAGATTGTGCAAGACCTGTAATATGCCGCTGCGGCTCGATTTCCCACTCATGTGAGGAACCATCCTCTGCACAGCACCTGAATCTTCTCAATATGCGAATGTCGTCAGCGGTGCAAGACCTGCTGACGACAATATTTAGAATAGGACTCATTATCGCTGGATTCAGTCGTTCCTTGGCTTCTTCATGAAAGCCACGGCCGAGGCGGCCAGCGAATTCCATTTCCGCTCAGTAGAGTTCTTCGGGGCTGATACGCTACGATACGAATGAATCGGTTTTGTTTTTAGTGTAGAGGTAGTCTTCACTGTCATCTTTATGACCTCAAATTCTCAGTGCCGCACGCACTCTCTCTAATCATTATTAAGGACATCCGTCCTATTTGTTTCTTTTGAATCCAATCCCGGTCTCCTTTTGGAGCTCCGGATTCCCGTCAAGTCGCATTGAGGTAAAACCAGCCATGAAGCTCTGAAGCTTTCTGGTCGATTCTTCACGTTCATCCTGACTCAGGGAGTCGCGTTCGATCACGTAACTTCCAGTCAATGAGCGCAGTGCCATCGGACTCACCTCATTCCTTTTCATTTAGGACAGACAAAATTATCATTCACGCGCAAGGATAAAAAATGACGCCGAAGCGCCAGTAGATTTTCTTGTCGCGCGCTGTTGAATTTTTCTATCTGTAGCATGTTAACTCATATCGTGTTTCGCTCGCGCAGTTATTGTAAAATCTGCACAATATTTTATTCGATTTTCGGCGGGGCTTTCTGTCTTCTTGTTTTTCGCGGCAGAAGTCATGAGTATCTTACGCGCTCTCGCTTGAGATCATGCCTTCGACGCTGAGTACTGTCCTGCCGGTGAATTCGGCGAGTGCCTTGGGCGACCAATGCGTGTATCCTGCGGTGGTCGATATCTCGGCGTGGCCCATGATGCTTTTGCGGGCGTCCTCGCTGGCTCCGGCGATGGCGAGCTGCGTGGCGAAGTAGTGGCGTGCGCTGCGGATCGTCACATAAGGCAGGCCAGCGGCCTTGAGGGCCATGATCCAGCGTCTGCGCTCCACTGGGTTGGTGAGCGGCTGGCTTTTGCGGGTGAAGATGAGGCCGCCGTCGGGGATATTATGGTCGCTCCCCCATGCTCTCAGATCGTCCCACAATGCCTTGCTGACGGGTACGAGGCGCTGGCCCCTCTCGCTCTTCGGGGGCACCATCCACACGCTGCTGGATCCTATCTGCGTGGCGTTGAGCCATGAGGGGATGACTGATCCTTTTTTGTAGCGCTGCAATTCGTGGCGAACGTGGATGGTGGGAGTCCCGTCAACGGTCACCAGGTCGGCTGGGGTCAGCGCGAAACGCTCCCCCTGCCGCATGCCGGTTTCGAAGGCGACCCGCCACATGAGCAGCCACATGGCGCGATCCTCGTCCGAATCGGGGAATGGGTGCTGGCCGCGCTTCAACTTTACTGTTTCGGGCTTTTCCGCGGCGGATTCGATGAGTCTGCCCGGCTGTCCGGCTTCGAGGATCACAGTCGGGTTGACGGCGACCCTCGGCGGGTCGGCCTTGTCGCAGATGTTGCGGTCGACGAGATCGGCGTCCACCGCGTCCGCGAGCGCGTTCTTGAGTCTGCGGTAGGCGTTGAGCGCTGTCTTGCTGCTGTGGTCTTTGGTGACGTCTTTTTCGAGCTTGGCGATATGCCTCACAGTGAGATCTCCGATGCGCACGGCACCGAGGCTCGCGTCGATCAGCTTCACGTCGCTGCGGTAGGTTTCCAATACGCGCGGCTTGACGTGCGGCGCCTTGTATTCGGTCAGCCAGCGTTCCAGCCAGTCCTTGAGATATGGGGTGTCGGCTGATTTGAGCACGCCGGTGCGGATGTACTTGTCGCGGGCGTCGAGCCACTTCTGCTTGGCTTTCTGCGGATCATTGCTGGCGAAGGATTTCCTGACGCGTTTGCCAGTGACTGGATCATTCGGCAGTTCGAGCACGTAGACGGTCATGCCGTTGGGTCGCGTGTATATGCCGCCGCTGCCCTTGGTTCTTTTGCGTTTCACAGCCATGCTCAGTCCTCGATCCTACGAACTCGCGTTCTTTCAGTCCTGATCCGAGTCTAGCCCAAAAGTACGGCCATTACTACGTCCTATTGTCGACGCGTTTGGCGGCGTTTGGCGGCGTTCCGCCATTTTCGGTTGGCTGTAAGAATTGAGCTATGGCAGCAATATGGCGCTCAAGAATGGCGGAATACCAACGGTTTCAGTGGAGCGGACGACGGGAATCGAACCCGCGTAATCAGTTTGGAAGACTGAGGCTCTACCATTGAGCTACGTCCGCGTAGGACTGCTCGTGTGCATCGTCCGAAAACCGCAGCGCCGGCTTTCCAGACCGACTGCACAACAAACAACCTGAGCCATTATACATGAATGCCATCATTCGGCAAGCTTATGCGAGTCGTTGCAAGCCCCAACGCGACTACCGCGGAAGCGATTGGACCATCATGGCTTAAGGAGATATGCCACAGCGCATCGCTGCCGAGCGACCGGCACAGCATTGCCTCGACATCTGCTCTGAGCACAATGTGCGGGCGCGAGCGAGAGTCGTTAAGGATCTCAATGCCGGTCCATGGAAAATCGTCGAGCGTATACGGATTGGACACTTCTCCAAGCGCCTCGCACCATGCTTTAAGCACGGATTCCTTGCCAGCCCAGCGCACGGCAAGATGCGCCGCCTCGCCGTCATGCTTGGTCTGCGCACGTATGGCGCACTGCCGCAGCTCGCGCGCAGAGAACAGCTCGCGCATGCGCGACCCCGGTTCGGCGAGCTGTCGAGCGAAAACGGCAACATCGACCACATCATGGCCTATGGCAACGAGCTCCATACGCGGCACCTCCTTTTGTGCGCTTCTTATCCATTCCTTGTGCGGTGCGTCTTCTAGGTCTGCAATTATGCAGCGCCAGCGGCGCCTGACGCAACCCGACTTGAATTGCGCTATTGAACGCCATGCCAGCCGCGCCTCGTAAGCTTGCGCGATCTGCAGCCATCGACCCCCTGCCACCGCTGCAGTCGATTTGCGCGTGCTAGCCGTATCCAGTGAAATTGACTAAGTCCAAGCCCCCCTCTCTCTCTCTTGCATTGAAGGCCGCCACGACACCTTATTGGCCATTACGGCCTGACGTTTTCCCCGCCTTCTACATAATCGCGAATCAGTGCGCCAAGCTTCCTCATATCGCTGAGCACAACATCACGCAGATCTCCATGCTGCGTTTTATCCCAATTGGCAAGTACTGCGTAGGCAACGGTTTTGCCTGTGGGCAGGCATCGGACAAACCCGACATCACAGCGGACATCGGATTCCGTCCCGGTTTTGTGGCGAAGACGGAACGCTTCTTTCTCCTGCCAGTGGGCCAAAGGATCCACATTGAATGCACTGGCGACCATGGACGTATCGGTATCGGTCCCAAGCCATCGCTCGATTTGCCTGGAAACACCGTGCGAGACCAATTGCCCGGATTGAAGCTTCATCATGTAGTCGCACAGCTCGCTGCCGCATCCGCAGGACATATCGGCAGGGTTCTCTGCAGTGCGTTTCATGCGTACGAAATCAAGGAGATTCGAATGCCGGAAGCCTTGTTCCCGGGCATATTCCTGGATCTTCTTCAGCCCGACGCGTTCCACAAGCAGATTCGTCGCATAGTTGTCCGAAAACGCGCCAACGAAAAAACCGAGATCTTTGATACTCAGCGTCTGCTGCTCAAGCAGATAGAGCAGCCCCGAATCCTCGCAGAAATCATCGGGGGACATCACACGCCTGTCGATGACCTCGTGGATATCGATCCTTCCCGAGTCGACTTCATGCATAAGATACATGAGCAGAAACAGCTTGCCGATGCTGGCTGTTTCCATCTCATTCGCCGGAGTATGCGCATACAATACAGATCCGTTGGATCCATCGCGAATTTCGACTGACCAGCGCACTCTGCTGTCCAAAAATATGTCAACCACAACAATCCTTCCCTAGGGTTTCATGCCGTACAACGATTATGAACGATTACGCCCGGGGCAAGGCGCTGTCTCTCTGTCTATGACCGACCCGAAAGGCAGCACCTTGCGTGAGCGCTGTATTTTAATGCTCAATCCACGTGTCTGCCATCGAATACTCGCCGACGGAACCGGTGCTGTAGCCATGAACCTTGCTCGACAGGATAGCGGTGGATGGCGAGTAGTACAACGTGGCAACGAAAGCATCATTCGTGGCGATCTTCTGGATCTGCGCGTAGATCTTCTCGCGATCCGCCTTGCTGGCTTGGGCTGCGCCGTTCTCATACATGGGCGACAACGCAGTATTCATGTAATTCGAATACAGCGCATGACTCGTGCGGCGGCCATCCGAATAGCGGATGAACTGGTCAGGGTCGATCACATCGGGAGTCCTGTAGACAAAGCCCATCTGGAATTCCCCGGAACTTTCAGTGTCTTCGATCGTTGTGGGATCGGTGGTCTTGATGGTCACATCGATATTGAGCTTTTTCAACGATGCCTGAATGATCTGCGCCACCGCCTTGTGATCATCGTTGCCCGATTCGGTGAGCAATTCGACACTGAAGCCCTTGGCATACTTCCCCGACTGCGCAAGCTCTTTCTTCGCCTTCGCCATGTCGTACTTCTCGCCGGCATCAATATGGCTCCAGATATTGGTCGGCATATACGAGGTTGCTGCCTCACCGTAGCCGTAGAGCACGTTGCTCACTATGGCCTTGCGATCGATCGCGTAGGAAATCGCACGCCGCACATGGACATCTTTCAGCGGACCATAGGTATTGTTCATCGTCAGGTAATCGGTGTGTCCGGATTTCCAATCGCCTACCTTCAGATCGCCTCCGGCGGATTTGATCGCAGCCATCGAAGAGTACGCGGGAGCCTCATCCACATCGATTTCACCGCTTTTCACCTGTGTGAGGCGGGTCGTCGCATCATTCACGGTCGTGAACGTCACCGAATTGAGGTACGGCTTGCCCTTCTGCCAGTAGTGCTTATTCTTGAGCAGCTTGATGTATTGCCCCTTTACCCACGAGCCCAATGTGAACGGACCGGTGCCGACTGGTCGTTTGTTGAATTGATCCGCGCTCTTGCCGCCATAGTTCGCGGGAATGATCGCGTTGGAGAACAACGCAAGGGTCGCCGCGAATGGCGCCCAAGCCTGCTTGAGTGTAATAACCACAGTGGAATCGTCCGGAATCGCAATCGCACTAATCGGCTCGTTGTAGGACTCATATTGGGCGTCCTTCTGTGATGCGCGCTCCAAGGACCACTTCACATCCTTCGAGGTCATGGTGCTGCCGTCAGAGAATTTCACGCCTTGTTGCAGCTTGAGCGTCCAAGTCTTTAAATCTTTGGAAACCGTGTAGCTTTTGGCGAGCCATGGCTGGACGCCTGAACCGTCTGGCTTCGGCTTGAGCAGCGGCTCATACAGCAGCTCCTGTGTCCAGATCGACGGATTGTCTCCGACTGCCGTTGGCAGCAAGCTGACGACATCGGCAGAGCGTGCAATCGTGATGTCTCCTCCTGCTTGGGGTTTACCATTGCTCTCGCTCGTTCCGGTCGCCGCGCCTGCGCATGCCGAAAGCGTCATCACTGCTGCTGCCGCAACGGCGGCAAGGGTCATCGCTATGCTCTTTTTCCTCATTGTCATTTCTTTCTCATTGAACAGATACGGCGGGTACGGTGGCGTGTTGTTTTTCGGGACCGACAGGATAACGGTTCGTGTATTCGATGCCGGGTATCGAGCTGATCAGTTGCCTTGTATATTCCTCCTGAGGCTGTGAAAACACCTGCCCGGTCAGGCCGGATTCGACGATGCGTCCGTGCTGTATGACATAGACCCAGTCGCTCAGGTCCTTGACCACGGCAAGATCGTGCGCGATGAAGAGAATGCCGATGTGCCGTTCCTGCGCAAGCTTTTTGAACAAGGCGATGATCTCCGCTTGGATAGTCACATCCAGCGCTGAGGTCGCCTCATCCGCAATCAGCAGCTTAGGCTGCGTGCACAGCGCCCGGGCGATGACCAGACGCTGCCGCTGCCCGCCCGACATGTAGCGCGGAGACTCGTCGAGGAATTTGCGAGGCAGCTGGACTTCGTCCATAAGCTCTTCACAACACTTCTGAATCTGCTGTTTAGACAATGTTGTGCCAAAATGCAGCCGCAGCACCTCCGTAAGCGTGCTCCTTGCCGTATACAGCAAATCCAATGAGGAATATAGGTCTTGAAAGACCATTTGCACCTTGGCGCGCTCATGAAGGTCGCGCTCCATAACCAGTTCTTTGCGATCAAGTTCCATAGTCCCCGATGTGATGGGTTCTATGCCCATGATGGCCTTGGCAATGGTTGATTTGCCTGACCCCGATTCCCCTACCAGTGCGGTAACATGCCCGGGAACCACCCGCAGAGTCACATCCTTCAATGCTTGGAAGTCCTCGCCTTTATGCAGTCCCCTGTAAGTCAAATCGATGTTATCGATCTTCAGAATCGGATAATCCAACTGCGCGGCATCGATATCATGTTTCTCAGCAGCTATATCCGGCATGCTGGCAACCAGGCGCTGTGTATACGGGTGCTTCGGAGCGCCAAAAATCTGCCTGATGTCTCCTTCTTCGACGATGCTGCCTTTATTCATCACCGTCGCCGAAGTACACAGTTCTCGGGCGACAGCCAGATCATGGGTTACATACAGCATCGACGCATGAAGCTGATCACGCATGCTCGCGAAAAGCTTGAGGATCTGGGCTTGGATCGTCACATCCAACGCTGTAGTCGGCTCATCGCACAGGATCAGCGCCGGCGACAGCGACAAGCTCGCTGCGATCATGACACGCTGACGCATCCCGCCGGAAAATTGGAATGGGTAATAGGACGCCTTGCGCTCAGGTTCGGGAATGCCGACATCCTTCAGCAGCGAGATCGCTTTGCGCCATGCCTCCCGCTTGTCTACATGCGCATGCTCCTGGTAGGCGTCAGATATCTGCCTTCCTACTTTCAGCACCGGATTAAGCGCAACCGCTGGCTCTTGGAATACCATTGCGATGCCCTTGCCCCGGACACATCCCATTTGCGCCTCAGAAAGAGTGAGTACATCCACTCCTTTGAACAGGATGCTTCCTTGAGATATATGCAAGTCCCCATCGAGAAGCCGTATGATCGCCTTCAAGGTCAGGCTTTTGCCAGATCCCGACTCCCCCACCAACGCGTGCGCTTCCTGGGATTGCACATCGAAACTGACATCGTTGACGATGCGGTTCCCCTCAGCGTCGTCGATGGAAAGACTTTTCACCTGGAGAATCGGCATATCCTCATTCCACGCGTCAAACATGGATTTGCTCGCCCGAGAAGCCGTTTTTGTTCCAAACATGGTGCTCACTCCTTCGGCAATGCTCAATTTGAAGTTTTTAACAGTTTCGCGATACCATCGCCGAACCACGACAAGGCAAGACTGACAATGACTGCGGCGATGCCAGGAGCCAGCGTCATGCCATATTGTCCGACGGCGAAGAACTGCTGGCCGTCCGACATCATCTGTCCCCAATCCGGTGTCGGTGGCGTGATGCCCAAGCCGAAATAACTCAGCGTGACGATGACGCCGATATTCATGACGATATCGCTCATCGCATAGATCGCCGACTGGGAGAGCACATTGGGAATGACATGTCTCGTGATGATATACGAGGTGGTAAAGCCTTCTGTTCTCAAAGCCGTGACGAATTCCTGGCTCGTGAGCACGAGGGTCTCGCTCCTCACCAATCGCGCGTAGGCAACCCAACTGACGAAGGTGATGGCGATGACGATGCTCTGAGCTCCTGCCCCCAGGACGAAGACCAGGGAAATAATGAGAATATAGAACGGAAATGCGGAAGCGATATCAGCTAGCCGCATCAGAATCATATCGACCCAGCCTCCGAAGAATCCTGAGATGGCCCCCAGTATGACGCCAAGCACGAAGGGGAATACGACGGCCAACGATGCAATAAGCAAATCGACCCTTCCTCCGTACACGAGTCGCTGCCAGATATCACGGCCGAGGTTGTCGGTTCCTAGGGGATGTGTGGCGCTCATAGGGGAAAAAGCCTCAGGGAGGTTCTGCGTCGCATAGTCGAAATGATTGATGAACTGACCGAAAGCCAGCACGAGGATGACCAGCACGAGCAGAATGCTCCCGGCAATCAGCTCGGTATTGCCCCGCACCCTGTGCCCGCGAGCATGAGCCGAAGCTTCGGCAGCCGGTATTTCGTTAGCTGAGATATTCGCAGATGACAAGGCTACCTACTTCGTGAATCCGAGGCGCACGCGGGGATCGAGCCACGCGTACGCAAGGTCGGTGAGAACAAATACGAGGACGACAATCAGCGAGAAGAAAAAAGTGACTGTCTGCACGACAGGAAAATCGCGATTCATGATCGCATTCATCATCAACGAGCCCATGCCGGGAATCGCGAATACGTTTTCAACGACCAGCGAACCTCCTGCCAACCCGCCTACTTGAATACCGAGAATGCCAATCGCGGACATCGAACCGTTACGCAGCACGTAGTCGCGTTCAACGCTGCCTTTGCTCAAGCCCTTCGCGTAGCCAAATGCCACGTATTCACTTGGCAGAATATTGATGATCGATTCGCGTAGGCTTTTGATGAGCAGCGGGACGATGAACAACGCCACAGTCACCGATGGGAGAATGAGGTAATAGATATGCTGGGCAGGCGTGGTTCCGTACCCGCTTGATGGGAACCAGTGGAATTTCAAGCTGAACAGCAATACGAGGATCGTGCCCAGCCAAAATGTCGGCATGCCTTGCAGTACCGCGTTCAGCACGCGAACGATAACATCGGCCACGCCATTAGGATGCCGCGCGGAGAGAAAAGCCAAAGGAACCGCAATCGCGATGGCGAAGATCGTCGCAAAAAGCATAAGCAGCAGCGTGACCGGCAACCTCAATCTGATGAGTTCGAAAACCGGTGCACGGAAGTATTGCGACATCCCCAGATCTCCGGTGAATAATCCCGTCCAGAAATGAAAATACTGGGAGATAAGAGGCCGGTCCAGTCCCCACGCATGCCGCAACGCAGCCGTATTCGCCGGGGTTGCGTGCTCTCCAAGGTAGGTGCGCACTGGGTCTCCGGGCACGAGGTGAATGATCACGAACGAGACCGTGACCACGCCGATGATGACAGGAACCAAATACAGCAGCCGCTTCAGCAGATATTTTCCCAAGCCGTCGCCTCATTTCCGCCCCCGATATGCGAGGAGCAGACTAGATTCAACCCTCCTCCCGTGCCATCTTTGTAAACGATCAATTACCGAGCCGTTAATAAACCTTCGCACAGAGGTAGATATGCCTGTCTGGCGACAGCGTAGCCCTTCCCGCATAAAAGTCGAATTCGTGCGGGAAGCCATGACGCATCCAGTGACCAATCACACTTCGAAGTAGCCTGATGCGCCCAGACGGGCATTCGGGTCGAGCAGCATGGCCTTTTCGACTTCGTGGGCATCGTAGCTGCGGGAGTCCTCGTGGAAGCGACGGTTGTCGATCGGCTCATACAACGGCGCGCGGCCCATCATGCCTTCTTCGAAGTGGCGCTGGCCGGCGGCGAGACGCTCGTTGGCGCGGTTGCGCCATGCTTCGAGCACTTCGATACCGGCGGTGTTCGCTATGGCGGCCTCGAATGCGCCCGGGTTCACGATGGCCGTGAACCCGCTGACATGGCCGAAGCCGAGTGAAGTCGCCAGCCCCGCCTTGACCGTGCCGATCTCAAGCGGCTGCTTGAGCCAGACCAGATGGTCGTCACGCCTAAGCTTGGGATCTACGCAGTCCAGCGAGGCGTTCGCGGGGATGCTGCCGGAGGTGAACAGCTGCGTCAGGCCGTTGACCTGGAAGATGCAGGCACCGCCCTTGGCATGGCCAGTGAGCGACTTCTGCGAGATCACGAACAGCGGGTTGCCCTCAGAGCGCCCGATGGCATGCGCGATGGTGTTGTGCAGCTCAGACTCGTTGGGATCGTTGGCATTCGTGGAGGTGTCATGCTTGGAGACCACGGCGATGTCGTCCGGAGTCACGCCCAGCTTCGCCAGATCGTGCACGAGCTTGGAATCCGTGCCGCCCTGCGCCGCCGCAAGCGCGCCGAGGCCGGGGGCCGGAATCGAGGTGTGTGCGCCATCCGCATAACTGTGGATGAAGCCGACCACGCCGGCGACCGGCAGACCGAGCTTCAACGCGATGTCGCCGCGCGTGAGCAGGATCGTGCCGCCGCCCTGGGATTCCAGGAAGCCGCCGCGACGACGGTCGTTGGCCCGCGAGAAGAAGCGCGGCTCGATACCCTTGTCGATCATCTCCTGCGAGTTGGCGGTCGCGTTCATGTTGCCGAAGCCGATCACCGACTCCACGCCGATGTCATCGATCGCGCCGGTGACCACGAAGTCGGCTTTGCCGAGCGCGATCTTGTCGGCGCCCTCCTCAAGCGACACCGCAGCGGTGGCACAGGCAGAAACCGGCTGGATCATGTTGCCGTAGCCGCCGATATAGGACTGCATGACGTGCGCCGCGACCACATTCGGCAGCGCCTCCTGCAGGATGTCGGTCGGAATCTCGTGGTTGAGGAAGCGATCGAGGTACAGCTTGCGCATCGAGCTCATGCCGCCGAATCCGGTGCCCTGCGTCGAGGCGACCATCGAGGGATGAATCGATTGCAGTATCTCGACCGGGCTGAAGCCTGCGGACAGATAGGCGTCGACCGTGGTGACGATGTTCCACAGCGCGATCTGGTCCACATCACCCACCATCGAAGCGGGAATGCCCCACTTGAGCGGATCAAAGCCCTTGGGGAACTGGCCACCAACCGTGCGGCTCATCGTAGCGCGACGCGGCACCCGGATCATCGACCCAGCGTGGCGCGTCACCACCCATTCGCCGGATTCCTCATCCTGGGCGATGGTGGTATGCGCCTCATCAAGCTTGACGTATTCGGCAGCGACATCCTTGGTTGGCACAACGAAGTCGACATCGTGCTCGAGAAAGACCTCGGTCTCCTCCTCGTCTGCACCGTCCTTGTAATCGTTACCCATGCCTTCATCGAAGGGACGAATGCCAGAACGGGCCACGACCTCGTCATGGTATCGCTCGGCGATGTCCTCCTCGGGCACAAGATTGCCGTCGGCATCGTACCAGCCCGGAGCCGGACTGTCCTGCCAGGTGACCAAACCCATATTCCATGCCAGCTCGAGCACGGCTCCGGCCGAGAGCTCGACCGAACCATCAGGGCGGATACCCATCTCGGCCTCGAAGCGGGTGCGGCCAGAGCCCCAGGGCCCAAGCTCGCCGACCGAAACAATGACGATCTCATCCTCGGGCTTCGCACTAACTCCTTGCCAGTCGGCCAGATCGACGGGTGCCTGATGGCGGATGTGCGGGGTAGGCAGAGCTTTGAGAGTGGCGGATGCGGAACTGTTCCTGCTCTCGTTTTGGCCGTTTTGTGGAACCTCAGCGGCAATAGCAGATTGCGTCAAAGCATCGTTCTCGGCTTCATCGCGTAGCGCGTTGATGTCGATCGGTGTCGAGCCCAGCCCGCCGGTCAGGTCGGCGTCAAGCGGCGCGATAGCCGCCTGCTCGCGGGCCTGCTGTGTGGCCATAGCAAGTAGCTGCACCGCAATCTCCTCGGTCGAATAGGTGCGCAGACCGTGCTTTTCGACGACAGCGACCAGCGGATCGTTGCCTCCCATAAGACCAGTGCCTCGCACCCAGCCGATCTTCGGATGGGCGAAGGTGACGCGGCCGGACCAGTCCTGCTCGGCATGCGCGCGGGTGACGATGGCGTCGAAGGCGCTCTTGACCTCGCCATACGCGCCATCGCCGCCGAACACGCCACGGTTCGGGGAACCGGGCAGCACCACATGCAGCTTGTGCTGCACGTCAGTGTCCGCGCCAATCGCGCTGAATCCTGCGATGGCACGCTCTACGCCCCACAGCATCAGGCGGGACTGCGATTCGAACAGCTCGCCTGAATCGGCCATAGTGCCATGAACCGGAGGAGCTGCGAAGGGGAAGAACAGCGTCGGCTCGTAAGCAGATTTAAGAATCGTAGTCGTCGCACCGGTCGTTTTTTTGGACACCGAGCCGACCCACTGCACGAGTGCATCGACATCGCGATAGCTCGACAGATTCGCAGGAACCAGCCAAAGCTTGGCATTGCCGACCGCATGGTTACGGTACGTGCGTTTGGCCCATTCCTTTGTCGCCGTGGTGAAGCTGTGCGAGGTCGCAATAACCGTTGCGCCGCCGGCCAGCAGGCCGTTAACGACCTGAGCGCCAATCGAATTCGCGGCGACGCCGGTAACGATAGCCACATCGCTGGCGAAACGAGAGGCTTGCGGGTCTTCACTAAGCGGTTCAAGCGCCTGCTCGGCGATACGCGCGAAAGCCGCGGCGAGATCCTCATTGCCATCGGACTGAGCCTTGCCTGCGAACCAGCGGGCCTGAGCACTCACGTCCTGGCCGGCGCCAATGAAGTTCAGCGAGGCGATTGACTCTCCGTCTGCGCCATTGTTGCTGCCATAGTACAGCCGTGCGAGATCCTCGCGAGCCGAAGCCCATCGGTCATCTAGCAACAGCGCACGACGCTCGTCAAAGCGCGGCTCGACCTGCTTGGGCCAGTCGGCCCCCAGCTCGGCTTCAACAGCGGCGACCACGGCGGCGTTCGCATCCTCGGAAGGCGTTACGACTGGAGCGGCCACGCCAAGCTCGTTCAGCACAAACCTTGCCGTGGCGGCGAGCACACCATCAGAGCCAGTGACTTTCTGAGCGAAAGCGTCCAGCGCTGCGGAATCCACCACCGCGCCGCCTGCGGCGCCACCCGCATTGGGCAGGCCGACCGTGATGCCTTGGGCCTGCGCCACATGCTGCACGGCGGCATCGATCAGCGAGTTCGCTGCGTTGGCGTTTGCCACCGAATCAGTGCCGAGAGAGGCGAGTTCGCCGCCACGGGCGGAGGCGCCTTCACGGGTCTCCAATACGAGCGCAGAGACGACGTGGGAAGCCCAGCCAGCGCCGAGCTGCCAGGTATCGGTCACGCGCTTTTCGATCTGCGCAAGCTTCACGCCCGAAGCGCCAAAGAGTCCACGTACGCGGTCGCGCACGATATCGGAGAGCACCGGACCAAAGGCCTTATAATTCGGCGCGACCTTGTTGACCAAGGCGCTCAGGGCCGGAATCGCAGCCTCGGCGGCACCGTCCACGCTTGCCACGCCAAGCTCGGAGCTGATGTCCATGAGCAGCTGATTACGGCGCGACGAGACGCCATTGGTCAGAGTGTCGGTCGTGTCTACATCGCCGATCTGATCAGGGCGAACCTTGGCCGCGTACGCCAGCAGTGTGGCGATGGCGTCCGACGCCTTGTAGACGATGTCAGCTGGACGTTCGCCGGAGGTAACACCTGGGGCGGATGGAGCAGCGGCAGGTTGAGCCGGTGCTGGGGCATTCGTGAGAAGAGGAGCGGCGTTCGCCCCCGTTTCTGTTTTCCTCACGCTCGATACATCGCGCTCAGCGTCACTTATGCCGGGTCCACTGGACTGTGCGCTTAACAGTGCCGCAGTGGGCTGTATAGCTGGATCAGTATCTGTCATATACACGCGGCTCTCGTCGCGTCCGAGGTTGTACACGGTGACCTTGCGGCCGGAGAAGTCGGGCAGCCTGAGCGTCTTGGCGCCCAAATTCGCTAGCGTTGGGGCATTGCCCAGGCCCACTTCGATGTACTCTTCGACACCAAGCCCACCCTGCGACGGCTCGCCGAACATAAGCGCCTGCGTTTCGATCCAACGCACCGGGGAGGCGAACTGCCATGAAAGCAATTCAGTGAGCAGCAACCGGCCAAGCTTCTGCTTGTCAGCAGCGTAGGAATCCCAGACCGCCGGATCGTCCAGCGCCTTCTTAATACGCGCAGAAGGCACCACTTCAATGATCTTGGCAGCGAACTCGCGGGTCATCGCGAAGGGCGCGGCCACGAGGTTCGGGATATAGCGGCCGACTAAACGCTCATAGTCGATCTGCTGCGGCAGCAGCTCGTCAAGCTTGTCACGAAACTCCGGCACACCCTTGCGCAGCAGCGTGGAGTGGAACGGCACATCAATACCCGGCACGAGCATGAACGCCGGCTTGCCACCAGCCTCCTTCGCGCGGCGGTTACTGTCGGCCTTAAGGTATTTCAGGCCCTTGATGGTGCCCGCAATGGCATACTGCTGCCCGGCGAGGTTGTAGTTGACGATCTGGAGGAATTCGCCGCATTCGGCAGCCACCTGCTCGACATAGGCCTTGACCTTGTCGTCGCCCACGCCGAACTGATTCGGGCGTAGCGCTCCCATGCGATAATTCGAGCGGCCCTGTGCATCGCGCTCAATGAGATGGTGCATCGTAGAGCCGCGGTGGAACACCAGTTCCAGCACGGTTTCCAGCGGGATAATGCCCGCGAAGGAACTTAACGCATTGTATTCGCCCAGCGAATGGCCAGCGAAGTACGCGGGCCAGATATCCGAACCAGACTCGCGCAACCGTGCAGTTTGCGCAAACGCCACGGTGGCAAGCGCCACCTGGGTGAACTGAGTGAGGTTGAGCAGGCCATCGGGATGATGGTAAGTCACGCCGTTGGCAGTCAACTCGGTTGGATTGTCGCGCACAACGGCGAGGATCGAGAACCCGAGGCGCTCGCGGGTGAGCTTGTCAGCCCGCTCCCAAGTCTCACGCGCAGCGGCTGACTGGGAGCGCTCGCCCAGGACCATGCCCTGCTGCTGGATGCCTTGGCCGGGGTAGACGAAGGCGGATTTCGGCGCACGGGCGACGGCGGTGCCGCGCGAGACGATCTGGCCGTCGATGCGGCAAGTCACCTCAAGCACCAGCCCACCGTGACGCAGCTTGCCCACGCGCTCGACGCTGATCTCTACCGCGTCACCCAGCTGGACCATGCCGTACATGTTGTAGGTCCACCCGGCAATCTCGTAATGCACGCCCTTGTCGTCCGCAGCCTGCGCCACATGCTGGGCCGTGCCTGAAAGCCACATGCCATGCACCAGCGGCGCCACGAGCCCGGAGACTGCAGCACCGCGATACGAGGTGTGAATCGGGTTGAAGTCACCGGAGGTGCGGGCAAAAGCCGTCATCTCATGGGGCGCGGCCACGGTGATGCGACGCAGCATGCGACGCGGAGTGTTGATCACCAAGTCTTCATTGTCATCGTCATCACCAGGCGTGCTGCCGTTAAGGCTGCTCCGGAACGAGAGGTAGTCGCCATATTCAGGGGCCTCAGGCGGCAGCGCCTGCGAATATGAGCGGCCGCGGATGGCGAAGCGCTCGACCTCATGCGCCAGCACGGTGCCGTCAGGCGCAGTGTGTGTCACGTGGATGATCACCACGCGACCGGATGCGGATTCGAGGTAGTTCTCAGCCCAGCTGGTCAGCGCAATGCGCTCACCGGTGTAAGACAGCAGCTCGGCCTCGGTCACGCACAGCGTGATCAGATGATCCAGGTGGACGGCGTTCAGCAGGCCTTCGATCACCGGGAAACCGTGGACGTATACCGATCCCAAAGCGGTGTAGATAGCCGGCCAAGCCGGTCCGACCAGCGCATCGGGCACTATGCGCGAGGCGAGCAGCGAACCGGGCAAGGTTCCTGCGGTCGCCGCCTCATGATCAAAGCCGAGGTTGGGAGACAAGGTGTAGCCAGTATGGGCCACTCCGAAGGGATAGGACGTTGTATCGTCCACGATGTCGACAGTCGGCATCGCATCCAGCTTGTCGCCGGTGATGGCGGTGTTGCCGATTCCTGCGGTGCCGGCAAGCATCGCGTAGACGTGATGCGGTAGGCGCTCGCGATCTACGACCGGGAAGCGGCCAGGTTTGCTGGCATCGATGACTAGAGGGATCACGATATCACGCACAGCGTGCTTGGATGCACCGCCGTCAGGGTCGTTGTCCCAGAATGTGTCGAGATGAATGTCTAGATCGAAGAGCGCATTGCCGTCGCGGCTTCCCATCGTAGTGATCTCATAGTGCGGATCGTCCATCGCGGTGCCGAAAGCCGGGTTGGCCATGAGGTGCCCAACCCAAGAGATGTTCGGGCTGTGGCGGATGAACTCCTCAGCACTTGCGGCGGCGCTCAACTGGGCGAAGACCTGCCTAGGCTCTGCACAAACTTCGAGAGCACGTGTGCGCATGATGGCGGCCTGCTCGAAGCGAGATAGGATATCGCCCACCGGCTCGTCCACGCTCGTGATGCCAGCGACCGAAATCGGCCCCGGAATGGCGCGCACCGAATCGGCGGAATAACGAGGATCCTCGGATTGCCACAGCTGATCCTGGCCCCACCAGCGCAGCAGATCGTTGTCGATGGCCGGCACGAAGGGCATAGGCTTGGGATACTCGCGCACCAGTGAGATGAACCAGGCCACATCGTTGGGAATCACCTTGGTCTTTGTGGCTTGCGGGTAGGCCTCGGCCAGCGTCGCGATAGCCACGTACGGATCGGATTGCACTGCGGCGCGGGAAGCGAACAGCGAGTCGAATTCGCCGGACTCCTGATCGCGTACACGCGCTTCAATGCGCTGCAGCAGATGCAGGAAGCGATCAGCATACGTGTCGTCGGCCCACGGGAACGAGAGCCGCGCAAAGCGCTCGGCCCACTGGGTGTAGGTCATCGCGTCCACATCGCCGAAGTATGGGCGGGAGGTGGTGTTGAGCATTTCGATGATCTCGTCGCGGCGAGTAAGCAGCTCTTCGGGATGCTTCATCACCCGCACGAGCAGCCGCCCGCAGCGCGAGGAAGAATTCTCGAGCTCGTAGATATCGGCATGCAAGTGGCTCAGGCCTGAGGAGACCCCGCCCACTGCCTTGCCACTCGGCACCCACTTTTCGCCGATCGGCGCGAAGGGATCCTCATCATCCGGCGCCTGCACGATGCCAGGAGTTTCGACCAGCAGCCGCTTGACCTCGGGGCTGGTGTAGGCCTCCTTGGCGGTCATCGCGGCGGTGCCGATCATTACGGCATCCACCGGCATATCCGGCAAGTCGTAGACGCGCGCCCACTGGCCGGAGATGTAGTCTGCTGCCCGATCAGGAGTGCCGATGCCGCCGCCGGCGACCAGCACCAGATTGTCACAGGCGCGTACGTCGGCGTAGGTGTTGATGAGCAGATCGTCCAGCGATTCCCACGAGTGGTGCCCACCAGCAGCGCCGCCTTCGACCTGCGCAATGATCTTCGTCGGCGCTACGGCCTTGGCGATGCGCACCACTTGGCGAATCTGGTCGACGGTACCCGGCTTGAAAGCCACGTAAGGGAAACCGTCAGCATTCAAGCTTGCGACCAGTTCCTTGGCCTCGTCGAGTTCGGGGATGCCCGCAGAGACAACCACACCGTCAATTGGGGTTCCTGAAGCGCGCTTCTTGGGCACGATGCGTTGCGTGCCGAACTGTAGATTCCACAGGTATCGGTCCATGAACATCGCGTTGAATTCGATAGTGGCGCCTTCGTTAAGCTCTCGCTCAAGCTTGGTCACATGGCGGTCAAAGACCTCGGCAGTCACCTGGCCGCCACCTGCCAGCTCGGCCCAATAGCCAGCGTTGGCCGCAGCCGCGACGATGTCAGGTTCCACAGTGGTGGGGGTCATGCCGGCGAGTAGCACCGGCGGCTTGCCAGTTAGCTCGCTGAACTTGGTGCGAATGCGGTCGCCGGAGGGCGTACGGATTATTGTCGGTGCGAAAGTTGTCCAGTCCTGTGTGCGGCCCGGCTCGCCTTCCATGGTCGAAAGCGCGGCCCGGTCAGCCCCGCTGGCAGCCTCGACCACGCCGACGCCGGTACCCTGCACCAGCGCGCCGACGAGCTTGCCGACGATCGCGCCGGGGCCGAGATCGACAATCCACAGCTTGGCCGGATCGGTCGATGCGAGCAGCTCATGCACGCGCGCAGCCCAGTCCACGCGGTTGACCAACACCTCTTCGGCGAGCACGCGGGAGCGGGCTTCGTCCAACCCGCTGGCCGCAGCCCAAGCCACCGTCTGCTCGACGGCCTGCGCCATGAGCGAGGAATGGAACGGCACGGTGACATCAAGATATTCAAGCACCGGCGCAAACACCGAGCCGCCGCGCACCTTCTCCTCGCGCAGCTTGGCCTGGTGCTTGTGCTCCTTCTCGGCTTCCACTGCGAAGGCTGCCAGATCCTCCGGGTAGCCGGAAAGCACATGCTGAGTCGTCGAGTTGGTGACGGCGATCGAAATCGGCCCACGCGGTTTGTTCACGCGGGAAATCAGCGTTTTGACCTGGAGCTGGGTCGCACCGCGCACCGACAGCATAGGCGTCGCCTCGCCACTCTTGGGGCGCAGCGCAAGCATGCGGGCCTGGCGCGTGCCGGCCACACCGATGAGCTGGGCGATGGCGAGAATCTGGTCGATGTTATCCCGTGCGGCCTCGATGGAGCCAGCATCCACAATCGCCCGCACCATATGCTCGGCGATGACGCCCTGCGAATGGCCCAGCACGGCGACTGGTCTGGCTGCAACCACGTCATAGCCCAAGCTTGCGGCATCGATCAGCGCGCCCAACTGGGCCAGTGCGATGCCCGGCACGCTGGCCGAGGCATCGGCTCCCGCTCCGAGCGAAGCTGAATTCGATTCGAATCCAAACAAATCGACCGGCCCGCCAGTCGTAGCAAGCAGCGCGGCATTGACGCTGACGAGCAGCCTGCTGGCTGCATCAGCGTGCGCATGCAGCGCGGCAGCCAGGGTGGGATCATTGCTCTGGTCGGCGAGTGCCGCCGTCCACGGAGTTGATTGACCTCCGAAGGCGAGCGCATGCGGCTCGCTGGACAGTCGGTTCAGGAAGAATGCAGTGTCGGTCATGATGTTCCTTAATGGTTGGTTCTGATGAGTTGTGTTTCGTGTATTCGTGGTTGCCGGAACTAGGGTTCCCGCAGTTTCGGTATCATGCGTTTCTGTCATAGCGGCTGATTGCCGTGGTGTTTGCCGGTGTGGCTCACGCGCTTCTTATTGGCCAGCAGCCGCAGGGCTTCGGCAATGGCCTCGCGCGTCTGCTCCGGGTCAATCATCGCGTCGATCTGACCGGTTTCCAACGATAGGTTCGCGTTGACCGTGGTGCTTTCATATTCCTCGATCAACTGCGAGCGCAGCGCTTCCACATCCTGCCCGCGCTCCTTGGCCTTCTGCAAGTCCTTGCGATGGATAATATTGACGGCGCCCTGCGCGCCGAGTACGGCGATCTGGCTGGTGGGCCAGGCATAGTTGACGTCGGCGCCGATGGCTTTGGAACCCATGACGATGTACGCGCCCCCGAAGGCCTTGCGCAATATCACGGTTATGAGCGGCACCTGTGCATTGGCGTACGCATAGATGACCTTGGCCCCGCGCCGGATGATGCCCGCATGCTCCTGATCGGAGCCAGGCTTGTAACCGGGCGTATCCACCAGCGTGATCACTGGCAGATTGAAAGCGTCGCACAGCCGTACGAATCGCGCGATCTTCTCAGAGGATTCGACGTCAAGGATGCCAGCCAGCACATGGGGCTGATTGGCCACGACGCCGACCGGGCGGCCTTCGATGCAGGCGAAGCCGACTACGGCGCAGGGCGCATAGAGCTCCTGCACCTGCACGAATTCTCCGTAGTCCACGATGCAGCGGATCACTTCGAGCACATCGTAGGGCTGGCGGTCGTTATCTGGGATGATGGCACCTAGGCGCTGCGCGATCTCGCGATCGGATCTGGTGGCGGAGTACGCAAAAATCGGCACGGAACTTTGCGAGCTGGAGGGCAGGTAGGCTAGCACGGTTCTCGTGTAGTCAATGGCGTCGGCCTCATCCTCACCAAGATAATGAGCCACGCCGGAGGTGGCGTTGTGCACGTAGCCGCCGCCAAGTGCCTCCATACTGATCGTCTCTCCGGTCGCCGCCTTGACCACGTCGGGTCCGGTGACGAACATATTCGAGTTTTCGCGCGTCATGATAATGAAGTCGGTGAGCGCCGGGCAATACACCGCACCGCCCGCACACGGCCCCAGAATCACCGAGAGCTGCGGAATGAAGCCACTGGCTTCGCAAGTCTTTTGGAAAATCCTGCCATACTGGGTCAGCGCGGCTACGCCTTCCTGGATACGCGCGCCGCCGGAGTCAATGAGCGCCACGACCGGCACCTTGATGGACATGGCCATATCCATGAGGTGACAGATCTTCTCGCCTTCAGCCCTACCGAGTGTGCCGCCTTTGACTGAGAAATCCTGCGCATAAACGGCCACTTTGCGGCCGTAAACCTCACCGAAGCCCGTGATGACGGCGCACCCGGCACGCTCGCCGTTGATGTCGCCTCCCGAGAAGCGGCCGATCTCTTGGAAAGAGCCGGTGTCGAAGAGCAGATCGAGACGTTCGCGGGCCGTGCGCTTGCCCTTGCCATGCTGGCGAGTACGGGCGGCAGACTCAGCATCGCGCGCCAATTGCGCGGCATGCGCGATGGCCGGGCGAATGGGCTGCGACTCGATGGGAGCACTGCTTGCCATGGCCTTCTTGACGTCCGGAGCGTTCATGATATCGGTCATTGCTTGCCTCCCGCACTTGCAGTGGACCTATCAGCACTGCCCTTGTCTGTGTTGCTGGCGCAGTCTCCATCCACGTCAATCGTGATGAGGGTGTCCCCCGCCTCGACACCTGAGGACGGCCCGACGAATATCTTGGTAACGGTTCCGGAGTCGGGAGCGTAGACGTAATTCTCCATCTTCATGGATTCGAGCACGATAAGCAGATCGCCCTTGGCCACGCTCTGGCCTTCGGCGACGTTCACACGAGTAATAACTGCCTGCATCGGGGAGGAGATGACGCCAGGTTTCTGATCGGAAGCTTTGCCGCTTTCTACCACATGCAGGCCCTGACCGCGCAACGGCTGGGATGCGCGTTTGGCACCTCGGGCGCGAGCGGCACCAGTGAGCGTGTTGACAATATCCACGGGGACTTTCAGCGTCACTCGCCTGTCGTTCATCTCAATAGTGAAGGATTCCGTCTCAACATGCCGCGGCTGCTCGGCAGCACCACTGAGCGAAGCCGGTTGACCGCTGACGAGCGTGGACGGCTCGCGGTTGAGATACTCGCGTTCCAGCCATTTGGTCGACACATCGAAATCGTGCCCTTCGGCTGTAAATACCGGATCGTTGAAAATCTTCTTATACAGGCTCGCTGGGGTTGGCACACCTTCTATGGACAGCTCCTGCAACGCACGGCGAACGCGCTCGACAGCGGTGGGTCGGTCCTGCGCTGTGACAACGAGCTTGCCCATCATCGAATCGAATTTCGGCGAGACCGTGTCGCCCTCTTCAACTCCCGAATCGACGCGGATGCCCGGGCCGGAAGGCCAGCGAATGGCGCTGAGTGTGCCCGAGCTCGGGGTGAGATTCGTGTCCGGATCCTCGCAGGTGATGCGCAGCTCGAAGCTGTGGCCGCGGGGCTGCTGCACTTGGTTGAGCTCGCCGCCGTTGGCGATGTCGATCTGCTCGCGCACCAAGTCCAGCCCGCACACCTCTTCGCTGACTGTGTGCTCGACCTGCAGACGCGGGTTGACTTCCAGAAAATAGACCTTGTGCTGGCCGGTAACCATGAACTCGCAGGTGCCCAAACCTTGGTAATCCACTGATTCGAAGAGATTGCGCGAGTAACGATACAGCTGCTCGTTCGCGTCTTCGGATAGGAACGGCGCCGGAGCCTCCTCGATGAGCTTCTGGTTACGCCGCTGCACAGAGCAGTCGCGGGTGGAGTACACGGTGAAATTGCCGTGGCTGTCACGCCCGCACTGAGTTTCTACGTGTCGGGCTTTATCGATGAAACGCTCGACGAAGTACTCGTTCAGATCCCCACCCTGCAGCGAGTCGTGGCTCATATAGAAGCCGCGCAGCTCGTCATCGTCGTGCACCAGCACAATGCCTCGCCCACCGCCGCCGTCCGTGCGCTTCATCATCAGCGGGTAGCCATGCGTGTGCGCGAATTCGAGCAGCACCCGAATGTCGCCCACCGGCTCGGAGATGCCCGGCACCGGCGGAACTTTGGCGCGTTTAGCGACGCGCCGGGCGGTGATCTTATCGCCCAAATCGGTCAGCGCCTGTGGCGACGGCCCGATCCATCTGGCGCCGGCGTCGATCACCTTCTGCGCGAAGGATGCCACTTCAGAGAGGAAGCCGTAGCCCGGGTGCACAGCATCCGCACCACTACGCCGTAGTACATCGATCATCAGCTCTTCATTGAGATAGGTGTCGCGATAGGTGTCGCCGGAAAGCAGATACGCTTCGTCGGCCATCTCGACGTATTGCGCGTTGCGATCCTGCTCGGCGTAGACGGCCACAGTGGCAATGCCCATTTCGCGCGCGGTGCGCACGACCCTCAGAGCGATTTCACCACGATTGGCCACCAGTATTGTGTTGACGTTTTTGACCATATTTTCAAACGTAACCCGGTCGGGCCGCCCCAAGTCAGCCGCAAAGCTACAAAATGGCGCGACTGTCTTTGTGGGATCATACAAACACTCGGCGCGCAACTGGGGCGGTTACCCAGAGCGATCGTGGTCATGGGCCGGGTCTTGGGCGCTGAAGGTATATCGCGCAGCGAATCGCTCGCTTCCGTCAATGCAGCTCATCGAATGCAGCCCTAGGGGTGCAGCCCATCAACGCAAGATCGATCCACTTCACGTAATGCAACCATCGGTCAGAATTTCGTTATGTGAGGATTTCTCTCCTCACGTAACGCATTTCCCCGCCAAATTCTCATTATGCAAGGCAGGCATCGCCGCTTTATCAAGACGGCCGCATCATTACAGCTGATATCAGAACATTCCCACAAAAGGATTGGCCATATTTTGTAGCTTGTTTCCAAGGACAGTCCGCAAGGAGCTAGCTACGCTAGGCGATTAGTGCCGCAACTGATTGTCTGCGCCGATCGATGGTAACGTTGATCGGCCGCTCAGGCACCGGTCATATCACTGTGTCGATTGATCAAACGTGACTGACCCAGCACAATCACAATGCACGCAAGCCGTGCAAGCCATCCGGCTGCGCTAATAATAAGCCTGCACCGCATGCAGGCGCACGATCCAGGAGGATTCATGCAAGCACGAAATACTATCGCATTACCATCATCGCGCCGTCTGCGTTTCTCGCTGCTAAAAACCGGCATGTTCGCCCTGCTGCTGTGGGCCGCATCCGCCGCAGGCGCGATCCCGATCCCCGGTACACCTGTGCCTATCACGCTGCAGACCTTCGTCGTGATGCTCGCCGCGCTGACTCTGAACTGGAAAGAGGCCGCGGGAGCAGTCGGCGCGTATCTCGCCGCGGGAGCCATGGGCGCACCGGTCTTCGCTGGTGGCACCTCGACCATGGCGCTGGTCGGCCCCAGCGCAGGATTCCTCATTGGATTCCTGCCCGGCGTGATCATCGCCGCACTGCTCAAGGGCAAGGCCAACACCAACGGATTCCTCGGCTACGCCCACACCGCGTCGCGTTACCTGCTGGCTGCGGTTATCGGCTGTATCGGCGTGGTGTATGCCTTCGGCTTCCTCATCCAGGCTGCGGTAACCGGTGTGCCACTGGGCGTCGTGGCCACGGCCTCCATAGGATTCGTGCTCGGCGACCTCATCAAAGCACTCGTCGCCTCGCTGGCCGTTTCAGGACTGGCCAAGCTGTTCTGATTGCGCCATGGATTGCATGGTAGTCTCTGCACCATGCCGTCGTGGCAGGGTTACCCGCCGCAACTAACCCAAACCGTCGTATTGATTCAATCAGGATTATGCCTTAACGAAGATAAACGCACCATCTGAAAATCAACCGACGTCAGACCGAAAGATTCACTGGTGTCTGAACCCGTTTTATGGAGCCATTGATGCGGAACTAGCCTCGGCTTACGATCCAGGCAACAGCGCGTGGTAGATTCACCTCATCCAGAAGACCGGCATCAAAAGCGGCAAATCACGCAGGTGCTGCAACCACCGCTAGAATCAGCATGTTCCAAGCCCCGCTGGCCCACCATGACGGCTCGGAGCTATATGTCAATATCCCCGGCACATCCTATCGGCGAGTATCCGCAGTGGGCCGTCCCGGCGCGCTGCGACACGCCCATACCGCGCTACAGCAAGGTGGACTGCGGTGGTATCGACACGATGCCGACAGCGTCATTTTCGAGCGAGCTGACAGCAAAGAAACGCTGCTCATTGAGGTGAGTAAGGCCGATCACACGCCGCTCATATCGAGCCTGAACGCTATCAACCTGTTTGATAAGGCGGATCTTGTCAAAGGCGAGCCCATGCCGAAGGAGGGGCCTACGTTCCACATCTGGCAAGTAACCGATTAGGCGTTCGCAGCGATATGCCGTCACACCCACCTCCCATACGATGCGTCTCTCGCACTAACTCAGCACTCCCACATCACCGGTGTGCACGATGCGGATCTTCCCGGCATCGTCGCGCACGCTGAGCGAGGCATCGGGGTTCAAGGCGAGCGCCATGCCGCAGACAGTGCCGCCGGAGGCCAGCCGTGCCTCGACCCGCCTGCCCAGCGTCCAGCATTCTGCGCGCGTCTCCTTGAGCAGTGCGGCACATTGGCCGGGCGCGTCATCGACCAACAATTGCAGCCGTTTGCGCAGCGAGCCCACGATTCCGGCAGCGATCAGATCGCGCATCACACGCGCGTCGCGCAGACCTGCACGATGCAGCTGCAGGGATGTCGAATCGGGCGTGGGCAAGTGCTCGGCGCGCACTGCGAGATTGAGGCCGATGCCGAACACCACGCCGATGTAATCAGCGCGGTCCGCATCCGAAACCGGCGCAAGACCAGCAGCATCCACCACTGACTCTGCTCCATTGCACGCTGCGGCATCGCCAGTATGCGGCAACGGCACGAGCTCACACAGAATACCGCCGAGCTTCAACCCGTGACAGAATATGTCATTGGGCCATTTGAGGGCCAGCGAGCAGTCGGGCTTGATGCTCTGCGAGCCGACTTCTTCAAGCGCACTCCGTATCGAGTCAAGGCTGGCTAGCCCCGCAGCCATCTGGATCCAGCCGTTCACGCTCTCATCGGTGGCGAGCGCACGCGGCAGAACTGTAGCGAAGGATACGGTGAAGGACTCCCCCGGAATGTTCACCCATTCGCGACCCAGTCGCCCGTGCCCGCTGGTCTGCGTATCAGCAGCGACCGCCATAATGGGGAGCCGGTCATCTTGGCGCGGCATGAGCCGGCCCTCTTCGATCATGCGTCGTGCCACGAAATTCGTCGAATCAACGCTCTCGCGCGCGACGAGCCAGTCAGCTTCCTTGGCTGTATACGGCATCCTCGGCATTGCGGCTTGCACTGCGGTCATCATGGTTCAACAATAATGCGCCAATCACGTAGGCACAGCGTGATGCAGCCGAATAATACGGAAACATCACTGCTGGCGCAGCTCAATACCATGTGGGCAGCACGCAATCCGCCCAGCCACGCGACCATCCGGCATCGGATGCACCACCAGTCTAGAATCCTTCGAGACCGTGCAATCAAAACGAAGCATTACTGAGGTAGAACCTTCGTTCGCACGTCCACGATAGAATCCATCACATGACCGACGCTTCATCCCATCGCCTCGCAGCAGACGCGTTACACGCACCGGCTGTATCTCGAGGCATCAATTCCGCAGCGTCGTCCCTCAATCGCGATGGCAGCCCGATCAGCGCCGCGTCACGCAGCCATATTTCGCTACCCGGTCACACCGCTCTAAGCCATACTCCTCGTAGCCACGTCTCACGACTCGCGGCCGCTCTGCGCTGGAGTCTCGCGATCCTCGTCTGCCTGTGGCTAAGCTTGTGCACCGCAGTGGGACCGCTGTTCTGGCAAGAGCAAGGCATCGCGCAATTCTCCCGGACTAATGCCTTATACGGTCTGCTCGCCTTCGCCATTTACATATCACTGATCACGCTGCTGGTGCGCGCAGGCCACATGCAGCGGATTCTCCCGGTGTTGCGAAGCTCTTCAATGCACCTGCCCATAAGCCGTCTGCAGATGCCGAACGTTCGTCGCTCTTTCAAACGCATATCCCGCACATTGACCCGAATTGTGAGACGAACCATAATCGCCGGCACGGATCAGTGCTGGAAGATAGCAACGATCCTGTTCGTCGGCTGGTTGTGGGTGCCGGTGACGCTGCTCTCGGCCTTCGGAGCGGACATCCGCTCTCAGATTCGCGAATTCAGCTGGGCCTACAACCAGTGGACTGGGCTGGATCAGCCCTATATCGGATTCTTCTCTTTCGTGCCAATGGACATCTACCCGACCGCGCACTACATGTGGCCAGTCGACCCTACCTATCTGACTGACCAGCACAATATCGTGCTCACTGTGCTGTATGGAACCGCGGCAGCCGTATCACGCTATTTCACCGGTTCCAACGACTGGGGGCTCGTGGCACTCTCCTCAGGGCAGTGCGTTTTCGCCATTTTCTGCTGCGCTGCTGCCGCGAATCGGTTCTTGAATCTACCCTGGCTCGCAAGATCCGCGTACTCGGTTTCAGACCGGCGTTGCCGACGCCTCGGGCGCTCCCAGCTGCTTGAGCGCTTCCAGTCACGCGATCTCGTGCACCCGGAGCGCGGCATGATCCATATGCGCTACGACCCTAGTGCCGACACGCGCGCCAGTACCGACGCCGGCGCTGCGCAAATATCCCCAGCCGGTGCCGGTGCGCGGGCACTCATACTGATATTCTTCCTGTGCTGCCCGCTTGTACTGTTTTCGACGATTTCGCTGACGAAGTCGCCGGTATTCGCCTATGCATTTGTCTGGTGGTTTGGTGCAGGCTACGAACTGCACATGACCAGACGGGCACAAACCGATACGAACGGCTTGCGGCACATGCGCCTACACAGCGCTGGCGCATGCCTCATCGACGGCACACGCAAACGCACGGCGGCGGCGCTGGCGGTATCGACTTGCGTCATGCTCGTCTCGGCAAAATACGCGTTCTATATTCTCGTGGCCCAAATCGTGCTACTGCTCATCACCGACCGCGCACGCTGGCGAACCTACTGCATCGCCCTCCTCCTGCCGGTTATCGCCATTCATGGATCGCTGAGTTTCCTGGCTGCGAGCGGGGAGATCATCAGCGGCGACCCGATCGAGTCTCGGGGCATTCAGCTGCAGCAGATCGCACGCGTTGCCAAGCTCAATCCGGCAGGCATTCCACAGCAGGCCCGCAACGAGCTCGCCCCTGTCTTCAACCTCGATCAGATGGCCGACGCCTATTTCCGGCAGGATGCAGATCCGGTCAAATCCTCCGGCATTCAATCGAAGAAGGTCAGCTATCGCTGGCGCACAGTCACCAAAAGCGACATGGCCGATTTCAATCGTGCCTGGCTGTCGATTGTCAAAGCCAATCCACGCATTGCCTTCGACGCATTTCTAGCCAAATGCTTCGGGTATTTCGACGTCGCCGACCAGCCATACGTCTCCATGGACTACTACTTAACCAGTGACTATGTGACTCAATGGTCCAGCTGGATTCGCTACTGGCAGCCTCAATGGAGGGGCTCAGTCGCCCGCACCGCACGTGTTTGGAGCGCGACGCCGGTGTTGGGATGGGTCACACACGGTAATTTTTACGTGATCCTAACATTGCTGTTCGCAGCCGCGGAGCTGATCCTGCGTCGATGGCGCACACTGGTGTGGCATGTGCCGCTGCTGCTGCTCATGGGCGTGATGGTCACCGCCCCCGCCAATAACTTCGAGCGGCATATGCTTCCCGTGGCATTCGTCTTCGGATTCGTAGCCCTGACCTTTTGGCGTGACTCACACGGCGCAGTTGACAGAGACGATGCCCTCTCGTCAGAACCGACTGGCCAGTGCGCATGAGCATCTCTTCGGACACCCGACAAGGAAAATCGCTCGCCAAGATCTGCTCAACACTACGCGGATACGATACGCAGCGACGGTGCAACACAACATGCATAACAAGAGATGCGACGTGCTCGATCCGATCTTTTCAGCTTGCTCGCAGACGCAGTCGGCTAAGCTTACAGCCATGACCGACACCGAAACAGAGGATGAATCGCGGAAGGAAGCCCCCAACATCGCGTTAAGCGGCGGAGCCGAGGTTTGCGACATGCTTGCCATGCTCGGCATCAGAAAAGGCACGCCGGTCATTTCAGATACTTACGACGCATCAGGTGACTCGCAAGGAACGTCGGACGCTTCGCAAGGTGCAGCCGAGTTGAGGGCAGCAGGGTTGCCTGATGTTGTCGATGACGACCGTCCGAGTCTCTCCCAGCCGGCGGCAACGCAGCCAGATTCGTTGCAGCGTTGGACGCTTGCCGGCGACGCCCATACACGCATCGAATCGGTAATCTTCGAATCACTGCTCCAGGGGCTTGCTGACGCCCGTGTTTCCGCATTGTTGCGTATTGCAGGATGGCCTTGCCATTTCAGCTGTTTCGCGCTTGCAGGCACGCCGAAATCATCGTATAGCGCCTCACGATCGGCGCTGCTGCAGGTCATCCACGATCTTGGGGGCGACGCATGCCTGATTGGCCGGCAGGAAAATGTGTGTATGGCAATCATCGAGATCCACGGCGCAGCAACCCCTGAGGTGACATGTACAGCCGCCCTAGGTTCCTTCGACGACAAGCATCCAGTGTGCCTTGGTTCAGTTCGTTCCAATGCCGCCGGAGCCAGCCGCACGGCCCGGGGCGTACTCAGCGCCCTACGCGTATGCCCCGCCGTGCGCCCGATCCCCCGGCCTATGCGTGCCGACGACGTACTGCCCGAGCGGGCGCTACTGGGCGATGACGACGCCCGAAACGAATTGGTTGCAGTCGTATATCGCAGCCTGCTCAGCGACAACGCCGACGACCCGACATTGGACACCGTCTCTGCATTCATCCAGTCCGGTGGTTCGCTCGATGCCACGGCCCGAGAGCTCAACGTACACCCCAATACCGTACGCTACCGACTCAAGCGGGCTGCTGAAACCGCCGGCTGGGACGCCACGGATCCGCGCGAAGCCTATATCCTGCAAACCGCCATCGCTCTGGGCCGCATCCGCGACTCGCGGGTGTAAAGCCGTCCAATGCACTCAGTCGGCATCGGGATGACGTGATGATGATACCGAAATGATGCGGCTACGGTGATGCCGCTGCAACATTACGACACTGAAAACCAGGTCAACGCTGAAGCTGAGATACAGCGAAGGCCCGCACCATATCGGCACGGGCCTTTCAACAGTTCAATTCCACACAGACAATCAGGCCAGCGGGGCGACATCCAGCGGGATGCCGGGGCCCATGGTAGAGCTGATAGTCGCCTTGGTGATGTAACGACCCTTCAGCGTGGAGGGCTTAAGACGCTTGATCTCGTCCGCCACAACCTTGAAGTTCTCTTCCAGCGCATCCTCGTCGAACGAGGTCTTGCCAACAATAAACGAGAGGTTGCCGTTCTTGTCCACGCGGAACTCGATCTTGCCGCCCTTGATATCGGACACGGCCTTGGTCACATCCATCGTCACGGTGCCGGTCTTCGGATTCGGCATGAGGCCACGAGGGCCGAGCACACGGCCCAAGCGGCCGACCTTACCCATCATGTCAGGAGTGGCTACGACCGCGTCGAAATCAAGGAAGCCGCCCTGGACCTTCTCGATCAAGTCGTCGTCACCAACAATGTCGGCGCCGGCCTCGCTAGCCTCAGTGGCCTTCGGGCCGCGGGCAAAGACAAGAACCGTAGCGGTCTTGCCGGTGCCGTGAGGCAGATTAGCCACGCCACGCACCAGCTGATCGGCCTTGCGCGGGTCAACGTTAAGGCAGTAGACAGCCTCGACGGTCTCGTCAAAGCCGCGCTTCGGCATGCTCTTGATCAGCGAGATAGCTTCGGAAGCAGTGTACAGATTGTTGCGATCGACCTTCTCGGACGCTTCGCGGTACTTCTTGGAATGTTTAGCCATCAGTCCTTCTCCTCTCAGTCCGAAACCGTGATGCCCATCGAGCGGGCGGTGCCCGCGATGATCTTCATGCCGGCTTCAACGTCACGAGCAGAAAGATCAGCCATCTTCGCCTCAGCGATTTCGCGAATCTGAGCCGTGGTGACCGAGCCAACCTTGTGCGTCAGCGGATTCTCAGTGCCCTTGGGAACACCTGCGGCCTTGAGCAGCAACGCTGCAGCCGGCGGGGTCTTGAGCACAAAAGTAAAGGAGCGATCCTCGAATACGGTGATCTCGACCGGAACGACCTGACCCATCTTGTCCTGCGTGGCAGCGTTATATGCCTTGCAGAAGTCCATGATGTTCACGCCGTGCGAGCCGAGCGCAGGACCGAGCGGCGGAGCCGGATTGGCCTTGCCTGCCTCGATCTGCAGCTTGATCAGCGCTGAGACTTTCTTTTTGGGAGCCATGGTATGTGGTTCTTCTTTCTATGAAGCGGTACGCGCGGTCGCCGCCCGCATGCCGTTCGGCAGCCGTTATAACGCCAATCATGCACCAGAGTGCAGCGGCATCAGACAGACCGTACGGTTTCGCGTGGTTTCCTCCCGCAACTTGCCAATTGCCTATTTTGCGCTGGCTGAAAAAACTCTGCCAGACACAAGCTTTCATATTATGCCGCCATAGCGCGACAACAGGCGTTTCACCCGAATATCCCTTGTTCAGTCACATCCAGGACTGAACGCAGATACGAACACGACAAGGCTGGGATTAAGCCATACACGTCAGGTAATAGCGATTGCGACTGTTACCTATTGCGGGCCAATACAAATCGCTAACCATGGACTTGTACAGACCAACTCAGACGCAGTTTCGCAGCCGAAGGAGGGCGAGCGAACTCAATCGATCTTCTCTACCTGCTCGAATCCAAGCTCGACCGGCGTGTCGCGTCCGAAGATCGAGACGAGCACAGTGAGCTTCTGCGTGGTGGGTTCGACGTCGGAAACAGCTGCGGCCATCGTGGCGAAGGGCCCGTCGATTACCGTAACCTGATCGCCGACGGCATACGAGACCTCGACCGTGCGTTTCCTGGCAGCGGCCGGCTTGTCGCCAGCGGCCTTGAGCGCCTCAGAAGCAATCATCGGCGCCATCATGCGCACGACCTCTTTGCGGCTGAGCGGAGCTGGTTCCTTGGTTGGGCCGACAAACCCAGTGACGCCTTCAGTCTCGCGCACGATGCGGCGAGCGTTCTCGTCGGGCCACATGCGGATAAGCACATAGCCGGGTACCCGCACGCGCGTGATGATTTTCTTGCCCTTATCGGTGTGCTTCTCGACCTCTTCCATGGGGACTTCAATCTGAAAGATCTTGTCTTCCAATCCGAAGCTCTGCACGCGGGATTCGACGTTGGTCTTCACACGCTTTTCATAACCGGAATAGGTATGCAGCACATACCATTTGCCCTCCAGCGTGCGCAGACTCTTCGAAAATTCTTTGACTGCTTTGCTGCCTGCATCGTCGGCATCGGCGTTTGGCTGCGCAGCATCCCCATCGGCGTCGTCGCTGGTCTTGGCATCATCGTTCGGCTCGACTGCAACGCCGTCAGCGCCGGTGCTTTGCGATTGTGCTGCCTGCGCTTCGTCGGCCGGAGACAAAGCGGCGTCCGTTGCGGCATCCGTGCTGTCCGTAGTGTCCTGCGAAGCCTGAGCAGCAGCTGCATTGGTTTCGGGGATGTCGGGCAGCGCGTCAAGCCCGTCGAAGTTCAATTCATCATTCATCGTAATTCACCTTCAAATTCGCTCGAAATCAGCCGAAGATCCACAGCATGAGCTTGCCCAGCCCCAGATCCATGCCGGTGACGATAAGCATAAGAAACAGTACAAAGACGAACACAGCGAACGACCATGCAAGCAACTCTTTGCTCGTAGGGCTTACGACCTTGCGAAGCTCGTCAATGATCTGCTTGATGAACAAGCCGATACGCATAAAAACATTCGGCCTTGCAGCCTGTTGAGTTTCGCGTGCCTTCGCCATTTCCATCCTTCGCTTGGCTGATATTGCTTCGAGTACTGGCAGGGAAGGCGGGACTCGAACCCACAACCTACGGTTTTGGAGACCGTTGCGCTACCAATTGCGCCACTTCCCTAAGGGGCATGCCTTATGGGCACGCAATGCATGACCCGCGGCAAAACCGCCAAAGAGCCATATTAGCGAACACCCTAGATTTCGTCCAGTTGAGTGTTTCCGAAAAACTGTGCGTTACCGCGATACTATGCCGCTTTGCCCCGCCCAAGCAGCCAACCGCCTCATTCCCTCGGCAAGCTGGTCGTCGGCCAATGCGTAAGAGAAGCGCAGATATCCAGGCGCACCGAAGGCCTCACCCGGGACAGCTGCGACGTGCGCTTGGTCGAGCAACGCTGCAGCAAAGGCGGCAGAAGTCGTGCACACGGTGCCCTCAGGCCCTACAGGCCGGCCAAGGAGCGCGCGTACATCGGCGAAGGCGTAGAACGCGCCAGTAGGGGTCGGGCAGACAATGCCATCGACGGCGTTCAGCGCCGAAACAATCGCCATGCGGCGCCTGTCAAACGCCGTGCGCATCGCCGCCACGGCGTCCAGCGAACCGCCTACGGCAGCAAGTGCCGCCCGCTGAGAGACGTTCGAGACATTCGAACTCAAGTGACCCTGCAAGGTCGTAGCCGCCCCGGCCACCGCACTCGGTGCGACCATCCAGCCGACGCGCCAGCCGGTCATGGCATAGGTTTTCGCCACGCCGTTGAGGATGAGCAGCTGCTCGCGCACTTCGGGAACGCATGCCCCGATATACGACACGCTGGCGCCATCGTAATGCAAGTGCTCGTAAATTTCGTCCGAGATGACCCAAACATGGTGCTCAACAGCCCACTTGCCGATCGCAGTGACGATTTCCTCGCTCCAGATCGCTCCGGTGGGGTTCGACGGCGTGTTGACCACGATGGCCTTGGTTCTGGCGGTACGCGCCTGCTCGATCGCGTCCAAATCTGGTTCGAAACCATGCTCTGCGCCAGCGAAGACTTCGACTGGCACACCGCCTGCAAGTTTGACGGCTTCAGGATAGCTTGTCCAGTAGGGGGCAGGGATGATGACCTCATCACCGTCATCCAGCAGCACCTGGAATGCCTCATATACCGCCTGTTTGCCGCCGTTGGTCACCACGATTTGCTCGGGCCCGACCCGGAAGCCCGAATCCCGCAAGGTCTTGTCCGCTATGGCCTGGCGCAGCTCCGGCAGCCCTGCTGTCGGCGTGTACCGATGATTGCGCGGGTCACGGCAGGCCGTTGCGGCCGCCTCGACAATGTAGTCAGGCGTAGGGAAGTTCGGCTCGCCCGCGCCGAAACCTACGACGTCCAGTCCGGCGGCTTTCATCGCCTTGGCTTTGGAATCCACCGCCAGCGTGGCGCTTGGCGCCACATTGCCGATGCGTGTGCTCAGTACTTGCCAGTCAGCCATGCTCATACTTCTAATCTACCGACGCCACGGACAGAAGGGCAACGAAATGCCCATGATACGGCAGCACAGCAGTACGCATTATTGCCGATGACAAATTCCCGCAACGGCGCCAAAGGGTGTTACATCAGCACGAGGTTGTCGCGGTGAACGAGCGGGTGCGCGTACTCCTGGCCGAGCAATCTGCGCAATTGCGCGGTAGTGCGCCCGAGCATATGTGGAATCTCTTCAGAATCGAAGCTGCACAGGCCTTTGGCCAGATGCGTGCCGGATTCGTCATCGACCCAGACCGGATCACTGGCGGAGAATCCGCCGCGCACCTCGACCACGCCAGCAGAAAGCAGGCTGGCCCGTCCGGCGCGCACCGCTTTGGCCGCACCTTCGTCAACAACCAGCGTGCCGCGCGGCTCCGCGGCGAAACCGATCCACAACCTCCGCGAGGAGCCACGGTGGTTGACCGGCGCGAAGGCTGTGCCAACGCTGTCGCCCATCAATGCCGGGCCAGCGTTAGCCGCGCAGGTAAGCACGGTGGGAATGCCGGAAACCGCAGCAACGCGGGCCGCTTCAAGTTTGGTGATCATGCCGCCAGTGCCGATACCCGATTCGCTGCTAGTGACCTGCACATTCGCCAACGCACTGACGACGTCAGACACATAGCCGATGCGACGGGCGCCCGGGCGCGAAGGCGGCGCTGAGTAAAGCGCATCCACGTCGGTGAGCAGCACAAGTGCATCCGCCCGCACAATGTTGGCGATGAGCGCGGAAAGCCGGTCATTGTCGCCAAAGCGGATCTCGTTGCTTGCCAGCGCATCGTTCTCGTTGACAATCGGCACGACGCCGAGCTCAAGCAGCCTGTCTAGCGTACGCTGCGCATTGCGGTATTGCGCGGCCCGCATCGTATCCTCGGCCGTGATGAGGATTTGACCCACGCGGATGCCGAAACGGCCGAACGCCGCCTCGTACTGCGCCATCAGCAATCCTTGCCCCACCGAAGCAGTGGCCTGCTGAGTGGCAACATCAACCGGGCGCTGTGCGAAACCCAACAATCCGAAGCCTGCAGCGATAGCACCGGAAGACACCAACACCAGCCTCGCCCCCATCGCTGATGCGCACGCCAGCGCCTGAACCAGCGCCTCAATCCGGCCGACATCGAGGTGTCCCTCCATGTCAGTGAGCGAACTTGAGCCGACCTTGATCACTATGGTGCGCGCCTGCGCAATGGCCTGACGCACCTGCTCTTGGCTGAGCGGCTGCGGCTGCTGCCCGTGATGATCTTCGCGTGCATTCGATGGCACACCTGTCATGGCCATGACTGCTATTCGCCGTTTTGCCCGCGGCCGAGCAACCCATGTTCGTCGTGGCGGTCGTCGTCAACGGCGGGATCGGCCCAATGCCCAGCGTGGCGCTCTTTGCTCATAGCTGCGCGCACGGCCGCCTTGGCGTCCATCATCTCGTGGTATTCACGGCGGCGCTCCTCATTGGTGCGCCTGCGAACGCGGGTCTCGCCCTCGTCCAAACGCAGATCCTTGCCGCGCGCGCCGAGCTGGGCGCCGTCAAGCATTTCCGCGCCGGCCGCAATCGTCGGGTCCCATTCGAATTCGATGGCGTTGCCACCCTTGCCGATGCGAATCGTATCGCCCGGATGGGCGCCCTTCTTGCGCAGCGTATCCTCGACACCGAGCTTGGCCAGACGGTCGGCGAGATAGCCCACAGCCTCGTCGTTGTCGAAGTTCGTCTGCCGGACCCAACGCTCAGGTTTGGCACCGAGCACCGTGAACCAGAATTCGTCGCCGTCCTCTTCGCGAGAGATTTCGTAATCGTAGGCGCCGCCACGCTCCTCGTCGCTACGCCGACGCCGGCGGGTCGGTTCTTCCAGCGGTTTGATGACTACGCGGGCCTGTTCCTGCTGACGCTCCTGCTCAGCGATTTTCGCACGCAACTCAACCACCATCTCGCCCAGTGCGAAGCCTAATTCCTTCAAGCCTTCATGAGAGGCTGTCGACACCGCGAAAACGCGCAACCCCATGTTCTCAAACTCAGGGCGCAGGAAATCGGCGAGCTCCTTGGCCTCCGGCACATCGACCTTATTGAGGATAATCACGCGTGGGCGATCCGGGATCGCGATCGCGCCCAGCGGCAGTTCCAGCTGATCGGCATACTGCGCCAGCTCATGTTCAAGCGCATGATAATCGGAAAGCGGGTCGCGGCCAGGCTCGAGCGTCGCACAATCGATCACATGCGCGATAATCTCTGTGCGTTCGATATGGCGCAGGAATTCCAGCCCCAATCCCTTGCCCTGCGAAGCGCCGGGAATCAGGCCCGGCACATCGGCGATGGTGTAACGGTATTCGCCGGCCATGACCACGCCGAGATTCGGCACCAGGGTAGTAAACGGGTACTCGGCGATTTTCGGTTTGGCCGAGCTCATCGCGCCTACTAGGCTCGACTTACCTGAGGAGGGGAATCCTACCAGCGCCACATCAGCGATGGACTTGAGCTCGAGCACTACGTCACGTTCCTCGCCCGGCTCACCTAGCAGGGCGAACCCCGGTGCGCGGCGGGTGCGGCTGGCCAGTGCAGCATTGCCCAAGCCGCCCATACCGCCAGCGGCCGCCACGAAACGATCGCCCTCGTGGCGCAGATCCGCCAGCTGCGTTCCTGGGCGCTTGGAAGCGCCCTGCGCTCCTCTGGCAGTGAAAACCACCGTACCCAGCGGCACTGGAAGAATTAGATCCTCGCCCTGAGAACCATCTTTGGTATCACCCAGTCCCATAGTGCCGCTGCCGGCGATGCGATGCGGCATGAAACGGTAATCCAACAGGCTGTTCGCGTTGGGCTGCGCGACGAAGACCACCGAGCCCCCATCCCCGCCATTGCCGCCGTTCGGGCCAGCCAAGGGCTTGTACTTCTCGCGTTTGATGCCAGCGGAGCCATTGCCGCCGTCGCCGCCTTTGACATGGACAGTGACGCGATCCACAAAATCACTCATGGTTCTACCTTACTTGGTGCGTAGTATTCGGGTTGGATTGGACTAAGTTGAGTTGTGTGAGATTTGAGCGCGAACGGGCTATCGTCCGCGTAATGTTACCTGTGGTACTCCATCGGTGAGCGAAAATGAAAAGGCCGTGCCATCGAGGCACGGCCTTTTCTTACACTAGCGACTGTATCAAACAGCCCTACGCCTATTCGCTGACTACGTCGACGACTTTGCGGTCGCGGCGGATGCCGAACTTTACGTTGCCATCTGACAAGGCGAACAGCGTATGATCCTTGCCCGTACCGACGTTCTCGCCGGCGTGGAACTTGCTGCCACGCTGGCGCACGATGATATTGCCCGCGATGACGGCCTCGCCGCCGAACTTCTTCACACCAAGGTATTGAGCCCCTGAATCGCGACCGTTGCGCGAGGCAGATGCACCCTTCTTATGTGCCATGATCTATTCCCTTTCGTCTCTATGCGTCCGCTTTGCTTGCCCGAGAATCAGGCGATCGCCGTGATCTTGACGGCGGAAAGCTGCTGCCGATGGCCCTTGCGACGGGCGACACCGGTCTTGTTCTTAAACTTCTGGATATTGATCTTCGGTCCCTTGGCCCCATCATCAACGACCTCGGCCTTCACGCTGAGCTTCGCCAGATCCTTGGCACCGAGGGTCACCTGAGTGCCGTCGACTACGAGCGCGGCCGGGAATTCCACGGCATCGCCCTTCTTCGCGTCGAGACGGTTGACCAGGATGACGTCCCCGACCTCGACCTTTTCCTGATGGCCACCGGCCTTCACAATCGCGTACATAATCAGTTCCTTGCTATTTCTGAAAAGCTGTCTGCCCAGCACGTCTTGAGCCCTACGGCCAGACACCAGCTATTCAATGTACACCGACCCGTCTACTAGCGTCAAATCACCGCCAGCTTACGGGCGGTTCGGCCAATGACGATCCAGCCGGTGTTCGTTTTCACTTTTCCTCGCGACCGTAGCCGTCGCCGAGCTCCGGCTCATTCACCGCCAGCGCCGCGGCAGCGATCTGCGCAAGCTTCGCCTTGACATCGGCGCTTGAACCCTTCGGTGTCTGCACCTCGGGCGCGCCGTGGCCGTGCTTGTTCGTTTTGACGAAAGGGTCACCGCCCTTCATCGCATATGGATCAGCATAATCAGAGGATACTGTCGGCTCGTCGTGCAGAATAAAGCCGCGGCCTTTGCAGGTCGGGCATTCCTCGGAGAAGGCCTCTACCAGGCCCTGGCCGATACGCTTGCGTGTCATCTGCACGAGCCCCAGAGACGTGACCTCGGCCACCTGGTGCTTCGTGCGGTCACGGGCCAGGCATTCCACCAATCGGCGCAGCACCAAGTCTCGGTTCGCCGGCATCACCATATCGACGTAATCGATCATGATCATGCCGCCGATGTCACGCAAACGCAATTGCCGCGCGATCTCCTCGGAAGCCTCAAGGTTGCAGCGCGTCACCGTCTCTTCAAGCGACTTGCCCTTGCCGATAAACCGACCAGTGTTCACATCGACCGTGGTCATGGCCTCAGTGCGGTCGATGACAATCGAGCCACCGGAAGGCAGATAGACCTGCCGCTCCATGCCTTTGCGCAGCTGGCTGTCAATCTGCCACTTGTCAAATACGTCCTTGCCTTCGTGCTCAGAGGGATCCCAGCGTTCGAGCTTGTCCTTAAGGTCAGGCGCCATCGTATCGAGATACTCGGCGATGCGATCGTAGACGCGATCGCCTTCGACGATGAGCTTGGAAAAGTCGTCGTTGAAGATGTCGCGCACGACGCGAATGGCCACATCCGGCTCGCCCTGCAGCAGCTTGGGCCGCTTGCCGTGCAAGAACTCCTCGCGCTTGGCGCTCACGCGCTCCCATTGACGGGTCAGGTTCTGCAGATCCTTGGTAAGGGCCTCCTCAGACGCGCCTTCGGCCGCCGTGCGGATGATCACGCCCATATCCTTCGGCGCGATCTTCGCGACAATGGACTTGAGCCTACCGCGCTCACGTTCCGAGAGCTTGCGGCTCACACCGGTCATGCCGCCTGAAGGCACAAGTACGAGGAAGCGTCCGGCGAGTGTGACCTGTGAGGTCAGCCGTGCGCCCTTGTGCCCGATCGGATCCTTGGTGACCTGCACCAGTACCGGGTCACCAGAGCGATATGCCAGTTCGATGCGACGCGGCTGGCCTTCGAGCCGCGTCGAATCCCAGTTCACTTCGCCGGCATAGAGCACGCCGTTACGCGCCTGTCCGATGTCGACGAACGCGGCCTCCATGCTCGGCAGCACGTTCTGGACACGGCCAAGGTAAATATTGCCGACGGTGGCGACCTCTTGGATGTCGGAGACATAATGCTCGACGAGCACATTGTCCTCAATCACAGAGATCTGCGTGTGGTGCTCGCGCTCACGCACGACCATGAACCGCTCGACGTTCTCGCGACGCGCAAGGAAATCCTGCTCTATAAGCTGATCCTGGCGGCTGCGCTCACGGCGATTATCGCGCCTGCGCTGCTTCTTGGCCTCCAGGCGGGTGGAGCCTTCAATATCGGTGATTTCGTCGATGTACTGCTGCTTGCGCGAACGGCGCACAGTCTGGCGATCGTCGCCGTCCTCAACGTCCCGTTGCCCGCGGCGGCGCCGGCGACGACGGGTCATCATCGTGTCTTCGGCGTCTGTATCGTCCTCGCTGCGGCGCCGGCGCGATCGTACGCGTTCGGCCGGTTCGTCATCGTCGCGGCTCTCGACCCTGAAGATGTTTGCGGCGGCAGTTTCCCGTTCGCGCCCGTCGTGATCGCGATCGCGATCATCAAAGTCGGCGCCCTCATCACGGCTGCGATTCTCGCTGCTGCGCTCGTCGCGATCACCACGGGAACGGCGACGGCGACGCGAGCGAGTTGCCGAGCTGCGGGGATCGTCATCGTCAATCGGCATATATGAGATGTCGTCGTATTCAAGATCGTCCTCGATCTGACCGACCTCGCCAGCAGCGCGACGCTCCTGGGCGTTCAGTCTGCGCGAATGCCCCGAGCTATGTCCCTGAGATGCTTCAGAGGAATCCGACGAATCGTTGAGGCTTTTACGCCGACGGCGAACAGTGCTGACTCTTGCGCCCTGCCCGCCCTGTTCTGTCTCGCCGTCAGACGGCTCATCCCCCGGCGCTGTTTCCTGTGGACGTGTATGCCGCGAGCGCGTGCGCCGGACAACATGCATTTCTTCGGGCTCATCTTCATCCGGCTGGGACTCGCTGTGCCGCGTCGTCGTCACCTCATCGGAGACCGGCAGCACTGGCTCTTGGAAGAGCAGCGAGGTCATAGGATGCGGATTGTGGTGCGCCTCATGGCCCTCAGGCAACGCTTCGACCACATCGGCGACGCGATCTGCGCCGTCAGCCGTACGCCTGCCCGAACGGCTGGTTGCCCTGTGCGAGCGAGTTGTGCGCGATTCATCCTCCGCACCCACAGCTGAGTCGGACGATGCTGCGGCGTCAGAAGACTGTATGGAGGAGTTGTCAGCCGCGACTACGCTGGCTGCACTGCTCTGCGTCGTCTCGTCATCATTCTGGGCGGCACTGCGGCGCCGACCGCGTGTGGAACGGACACTGTGCGCCACTCGCGCAGCACGGGTACGGCGTGGCCTCTCCGTTGCAGTACTCTCAGCGCCCTGATCTGCGGCGTTATAACCTGTAGCACCGTTATCAGCAGAAACATGGGCCGCGCCGTCGAATGGTGCAGAACCCTCGGCTTGTTGAGGCTGTGCGGGTTCGCGAGCTTGGGCGCTTGCCGCTTTGCGTTCCTCGACCTTCAGTGTGACAGGAGCCCCAGCCGCGCCTGCGCCGCGTACAACACGCCGCCCAGTGCGCCGACGGCGCACTGGCTCTCCCGCCCCGGAAGAAGGTGACTCCGCCCGGGTAGATGGCACTAAATTACTGCTATTGGATCTGGTCTGACTAGGATCGTCGACCTGCTCGACGCCCGTACGGTTTGCTCTGGGCACAATGCTCCTCGGCGCCGCGCTGCAATCGCATCGCCTTACTCAAGGCCTCAGCGGTTCTCACGCCACGCTCTCACCGCGGCCATCCCTCATGAAGCACATTATCAAAAGTCATAGCTGGCTGACGGCGGACACCGGCGCTCGCATTTCTCACGCGAGGGGATCAACACCGTCACAGGCTTCGGCAGCTTGCAGAGCCACCACTGACCAGTATGGCACAAAAAAAGCAGCCGCGTGCGCCTATGCCCCTAAAGGCCTATTTCATAAGCCATTCCCGCAGTATTGTGGCCATTACGGTCAGATCGCTGGCGGCGACCTGTTCGTCGCGCTTATGTGCCAGTAAGGCGCTGCCCGCACCGAGATTCACGGCGGGGATGCCCAGCTTCGCGAAGCGGGCCACGTCTGTCCAGCCCAGCTTGGCCTGTGGGTCGCGTCCGGTGCGCCTCTTGGCCAGCGCTGCCAGCGACTGTGCCAGCGGCGATTGCATGCCAGGCCGGGCACCGTCGGATTCGTCGTCCATCTCAACTTCGAAGCCGACGAACATGCCTCCGCTCGCCATGTGCTCGCCATTGCCCAGTTGCGCGCCGCAGTCCTCGCCCATCATGAGCGCCTTAGCCTGCATAACCGTTTTGTCCGGCGCGAAACGATAGTTCACATGCACGCGGCATTCGTCAGGGATGACATTCGTGCCGGTACCGCCGGAAATCAGCGTCGCGTTGACGCCCTCCCGGTAGGTCAGACCATCCACAGACACATCCTGCGGCTCATAGGCCTGCAGCCTGGCCAGTATCTCGGCGGCCTTGTGGATCGCATTGTCGCCCAGCCACGCGCGGGCCGAGTGCGCGGCTATGCCATGCGTGATGACGTCGAAGCGAATCGTGCCGTTGCAACCGCCCTCAATACCGCAGCTGGTAGGCTCGCCGATGATAGCGAAATCGCCGTCCACCCAGTCGGGGTGGGCCTCGAGGAGCCGACGCAAGCCGTTCTTCTCGGCAGAGACCTCCTCGTGATCATAGAAGATATAGGTCAGATCGTATCGGGGCTCACGTAACGTGGCGGCCAAATACAGCAGCACTGCGTCTGAGGCCTTCATATCCGTGGCTCCACGCCCCCACATCACGCGTTCGCCGGGATGCCGTGCGACTATATCCTCGCGGATGAGCGGATCGCCTGGCTCGAGCCAGCGCGGCGGAAAATTGCCCGCCACTGGCACGGTATCGAGATGGCCGGCAAGAACCACATGCTGGCCACGCCCCGCGATGTCGTCGGCAATGATCGTATCGCCGTAGCGGCGAACAGCGAGCCTCCCCAGCGAGCGCAGGAATGCCTCGACCGCGTCGGCCAGCGGCCCTTCGTCATCGCTGACCGAATACACGCCCATGATCTGCTCGAATATGCGGCCAATCGACGCCTCTGGAGCCGCGCAAGGGTCTACGGGAGCTATGGTCTGTCTTGCGTCTGTCATGCTCGATATGCTATCAGCCTGCTGTGTCCGATCGGTTGCGTCTGCGTTCACGACATTGACACTTCACAACATGCCTGCAAGTCGCCGCTGTACAACTTGGACTTCTGCTCGTCAATGACTGCGCGCCATGGCACACTGGAACTCATAATAGAGATAGAAGGGAAGACTCATGGGTTTGCTCAGCGCCATGCAGGGATTCTGCGTCATCGGCATCGTGATCGCCGTCGGCTACGTCGCCGCCCGCATGCAGATCGGTGGGGCAAGCGCCCAGATGGTGCTCAACCGTTTCAGCTTCTTTATCTCGAGCCCGTGTCTGATGTTCGCAATCCTTTCCAAAGAGTCTCTTGCGGAGATCTTCCATCCCTCGATTATTGTCGCCTTCGTCAGCGCTATGGTCGTCGGCGTCGCATTCCTCGTGCTTAATCGCCTGATCTTCCACCTGAATGCCGCCGAGGCAACCATCGGCGCGCTTAACTCGCTCTATCTCAACTCAAACAACATCGGCTTGCCTGTCGCCACGTATATTCTCGGCAATCCTGCGCTCGTAGCCCCGATTCTGGTCATGCAGCAGGCGGTGTTCACACCTATCGGACTTACTGCGCTCGATGCGACAACCAAGGGCGAGATATCCGTCAGGGAGATCGCCAGCCAACCGCTGCACCAGCCGATGCTGCTCGGCTCGCTAGGAGGCATAGTGGTCTCAGCCATCAGCGCCCAGGCCGGATGGTATGTCATACCGAATTTCATTTTCGATCCCATTGACATGATCGGTGCCTCGGCCGTGCCGATGATCCTAATGGCTTTCGGCATGTCGCTGTATGGCAGCCAGCCGATGAAGAACAAGCGCAATCGCGATGCGACCGTCGCCGTCGCGATATTGAAAAACCTTGTCATGCCGGTTGTCGCCTTCCTGCTCGCCTACTTCGTCATGGGTTTCCGGGGCGCCACGCTCTACGCCTGCGTCGTGCTCGCAGCACTGCCTACCGGGCAGAACGTGTACAACTATGCGGCGCGTTACAACGTGGGACTGGGTTTCGCACGCGATGGGATCCTCGTCTCCACCGTCACCAGCCCGGTGGTCATAGCCGTGGTCGCGGCGGTATTGGGCTGAGCCGTTAAGCGCAGAGCCCGGCGGGCTCTGCATAGGCGAAGTGAGCGGACGCCAAAGCCGCAAAGCGAACGATCGATATCCTAATAACGAGTCTTCGCCAAAGCTCTAGCCTATCGCCAGTCTCACTCAGTCATCCGCGCGGTAATCAAACAGATCAAGTTTTGACGCCACTCGATTCGAAACAAGAACACCGATGGAAACCAACGCGTAGCACAGCGCGATGCCGCCGAAGAACGCCAGCAGCGTCATCGAATTCGTCATGGCTCCAGCCATCAACGGCAGCATGAGGGCCATTGAGCAACCGCCGGCGATGACTACGACGACGTTGAGCGGGGTGATCACCTCGGCGAAACGCGCCCGGTTAAGTGTGCACGCATCCGTGCCTTCGAGCGCAAGCATGCGGTATTCCTCCGCCTGCTCGTAGACATTGCCGGCCTGCATTACCCCGCAGCTCACAGCAGCCAGAATCGCCGCGAAGGCGAGCGTCAACAGCCCTCCGGTGCCGATATCGCGTATCAATATTACGCTCGCGCTTCCTTGTCTTGTGCTTGCATCGGCTGCCTGCGAGAACATCGCGCACACTGACGTGATGCCGGCGATGAATACCGCTAATGCAATGCCAGACACGTTGCGCCATGCGCGTTTAGGGTTATCGAGTATGCGGCGCATCGCGATCATGGTCGCAGCATTGCGTGGTCTGCGCAGCCGCCTTTTGGCGCGGGATACGATGGCCCATGTGCCGACGAGATTGACGAGGAAGAAGCACAGCGCGATGAGTCCCATGACGATCACCATCATCGCGCTCTGGCCCATGTAGGCGGCGAGCTGCGGCATGCGGAACACGCCGATAGCAAGCACCAGTACACCGGCGAACACCACGGCTCGCCACACGGCCGGCAGCGGCTGCGAGGCACGGCTGGCAACCCCCAGCGGTGTGATCGACACCCGGTGCAGCGCCGCCAACGCTGAAACCAGCGCCATGGCAGTGACCGCAGCGCATACCGCCAGCAGCATCCATGGGCCGACCCAGAGCTGTACGAAAGTAAAGCGCTGGTTCTGGAACGGTATCAGCGTCACCAACGGCATCAAGGCACAGTATCCGCCGATGCCGAGCAACGCCCCAGATAGAGCCTGCCCTGCAGCGTCCAGAGCGGTCAGCCCCGAGACCTGCAGCACCGTGGCACCAACCAGACGCAAGGCAGCCAGGCGTGTGTCACGCCGAGATGCGGCAAGCCGCGCGGCCGAAGCCGCAAGCGTGATGAAGGGAACCGCAAGCAGTAGGCAGGCGAACCCGGCCAGCACCACATAGACCCCGGCTATGGGGTCCTGCTGAGTCGCGGCCGTCGCGCCTTCGGTCGTGCCACGGGCCGCGCAAACTTGCTCAATGAGCATACAGACAAGCGTGTGATCGGCAGAGGCCCGCCAAATGAAAGCATGCACGCCGCCGAGCACCGTGAGGAAAATCGCGCTCGCGGAGGCGAATGCGATGATCGCCAAAATGGAGGTGTGTCGCTGCATGTGCAAGTTTGGGCGGTGGAACAGCCGCCAAAGCCCGAAGACACTCATCTCAGATCCCCCTTACGGCTGTTGCCAGTGCGGGGCGCTGCAGTGGTGTTCCTTCAGAGCCAAACTGTGCGCTGCGCTCCGTGCCCGAGGAAAGCCGGCCATCGCTCATCGTAACCATACGCGAACAAAATCCGGCGACGTTGGCATCATGCGTGACGACGATGACAGCGGCCCCGCAGCTGTGCGCAGCCTGCATAAGAATCCCCATCGTCTCGCGGCCTGTGGCTTGATCAAGCGCTCCGGTCGGCTCGTCGGCGAAGACCACGGCCGGCTCAATGCACAGCGCGCGGGCGATGGCGATGCGTTGCATCTGCCCACCGCTCATTTCGCCCGGACGCTGCGCGGCGAGATGACGCAGACCGAGTCGCTCAAGCCAGAGCATCGCGCGATCGGTGGCCTGCCGGTATGCCATGCCGCCCAGCATCAGCGGCAGGGCGATATTCTCCACGGCCGGTAACTCGGGCAGCAACTGGCCTGATTGGAAGACGAAGCCGAATGCGTTGCGCCGTAGCCTGGTACGCTCCGCATCTTTCAGAGCGCTCAAATCGTTCCCCTGGAAACGCACCATACCGCTGGTCGGCCGTATGATGCCGGCGAGCGCATGCAACAACGTCGTCTTCCCCGAGCCCGATGGCCCCATCACCGCGACAGTTTCCCCCGCGGCGAGTGCAAAGCTCACATGGTTCAGCGCCAAGGCGTGGGTCGCCGCAGACCTGGCGGTAGGAGCACCAGCGTACGGAGCTCCAGGAACCGCCGTCGCCGCGGTTATGCCATGCTCCCAATATGCGCGAACGACGTCGGGGGAATAATCCATCACAAGATCTCTCGCCTCGAGAATGATGTGGCCCGCCTCGCTCGCTTCGCACCGTGGCGTCGTCAGCGTGCCCCGATCCGCCTGCTGAGACGGCGCCACGGTGCCGCATTGCGCTGATGAATTCATTGCTGCTGAATCCCATAATGCTGGGTTTCGTACTGTTGTGCTCATATTGCCAAGCCTACGTATGCAAGGCCTGCGCTGTTATCGGGCACCGGGATGATTCCAGTGCCGCACCCGTGCACGACCCTCATTCTCAAGAACGACCCAGCTGTCATTCATACATGGATGTATCCCGCAGAGTTATTCATGGCGAGTAAGCACATGCCGTTTCTGGCCGATCCAATGCAATGCGCAGACATGAGACTGCGGTTACTGCTCTCGGTTCACCGCAGCGCCATGCATCGCCGCGTACGATGCGGCAAGCTTCTGCAGCCGCGCCGCGAAGTTGGGCCAATCGGTGCGCAGAGCGGTCAGGAGGCGACGCTCGGAAACCTGGGCGAAAGGCACCCATTCGATCTCGAGGCTTTCGTCGTCATTGGCACGCGGCATGACGCGATGACCCGGTTTTTCAAAGGCGAGCACAGTGGTGTAAGCCCACGAGCCATGTTCCTCGCGGTACGAACCGATCACTTCGATATCTTGCGCGGTGATGTTGGCCTCCTCAAAGCTTTCGCGCAGCGCCCCCTCGATCGGGCTTTCCCCGTCGGCGATGGCGCCGCCTGGGATGCCCCACGTGCCACCTTCGGCGCTCCACACGGCACGATGCTGCATCACGATGTCACTCACGGCGCCGGTCTGCGGGTCACGCCGAGCCAACAGCACGCCTGCGGCCCCGTTCGTGCCCCAGTGCCGACGTCCGCAGTCGCAACTCACCCAGCCGTCGCCCGGCTGATGCACGGTTCCCTTGGGCGGAACAGGCTGTGCCGCTTCCTTTTTGCTCATGCCGGCCGGAACACCGCGGCTGACGTTCCACAGGTCGGTCCATTCGATGCCCAGCTGCGCGGCCAAATGGCGCAACAGCGGCAGGCTCACACCCATCACGCCGTGCGGATCGCCGTCGATACCTTCGATGAAGGCCGATCCAAAACCCTCCAAAGTGAACGAGCCAGCGACTTCCAGCGGCTCGCCAGTGGCGATATATCGTTCAATCTCAGCATCGGAAAAGTTATCAAAATGCACTGTGGCATGGCTTGAGCCGCGTGCTATGCGTCCGCTTGCAACGTCGATGAGGCAATGCCCAGTCCACAATTCGCCGTCGCGACCTCGCATCGCACGAAGCCGCCGCAGCGCCACATCGGCGTCGTGCGGCTTGCCATAGCATTCGCCGTCAAACAGGAACATCGAATCGCAGCCGATGATCAATGGGCCAATTGCACTGTGAGCGATGCCGCCGCGATTGGCCGGCACCTGTGCGATCGGCTCAGTAGCGGTGGGCGCCGTGACACCGGAAAAATCACGCGTCAACGTCGAACGCCCTGCAGTATCGGCGTCATTGCCGGTCTCGTTAGCTAATGTCGCCGCCAACAACGGATAGGCGGTCACCTGATCGCCTTTCGCTCCGCCAGCCGCGCCTGCGACGTCCCGGTAAGCTTGGAACACAGCCTGCGCCTTTGCCTCGGCGAGTATCATCACGCGCTGCTCGATGCTCAGGTCATGCACATCGATCCCGGAACGCAAGGCGGCCTGCTCCAATGCCACCGGCTCGTCTACATGTGAGACGCGGATGATCGGGCATACGCCTGCGGTGTACAGCACCTCACGGCGCGACGGCGATTGTGATGCGAGCACGACTGGTATGGACAACGTTAAACCTCCTCAACGGCACTGGCTGGCGGCAACCCGCCGACAGATCCCACGAATTACGCGATCCCATGCGATGGCGTTCGAAGCATTGGCCTTAGCGCACAAAGCCATCCAACGCCCCGCATCACACCGTATCCCACACCACCGTAACCACCTCGCCGGGTAACCACCGCCATACGTTCACGAATCTGACACTTTACGGTACGCGAGGCGTTGATTCTCTTACACACGAAGTAGCACTGCCAGAAGATGGCGCTTCATAGCCACAGGATACTCGACTCTCAGATAACTAGCGCCTCATATGACGAAGATAGCTGAATGTTCGGGCACAGCCAGGCGACGCTCATCACGCAACGCCTTACATAAACACATGCGGCATGGCTTTCCGACATAGCTTGCGATCAGCGGCAGTCGCACAGATCCCGAATCAGCTAGCACCTGGCAGCGCTACTGGGCCTCGACCTCGACGCCGGTGGTGTTGACGCCCAAATGCAGCACCCGCCAGCTGCCGGATTGCAGCTGCGGCTGCGCAGCCTGATCGATAGCCTGCGTCGCCACACCACTATGCAGCACAAGCACGCACGGGCCTGCGCCCGAGATCGCCGCAGCAAAACCTTGCGCGCGCAATGCTTCCATCAGCTCCCATGACGGCGCCATGAGACCCTTGCGATACGGCTGATGCAACCGATCCTGCGTGGCGGCAAACAACAACGCGTTGGCACTATCACATGTTCCTGCGCTGCACAGCTCGTCGCCGCCCCGATCAGCATCTCGCAACCCCATCGCAGCAGGCAGCAGCCCGACGCGGGACAGATTGAATACTGCGTCTTCATACGCTACCCGCCCCGGCAACGCATGGCGTGCCTGCTCGGTGGACTGTTCAAAGTCAGGTACGAACACGCTTGCGCGGATCGCGTCGTCGACCGGGTACATCGTGGTGTGGAACCCGACCGGCATCGGTTCGCCGCCGCGGATCGGCACCGAGCCGATACCCTCCCCCGCACCAAAGCGCCAAGAGAACGTCAGCCCACCAAATACCGCTGGCGCCACATTGTCGGGGTGGCCTTCGATCGACGCGGCCATGTCGAACACCGGCTGCCGCGCGAAATTCACGCCATGCGCCAGTGCCGCCGCAGCGCTGATGCCAGCGACGATCGCCTCAGCGGATGACCCCATGCCGCGCGCCTGTGGGATGCGGTTATGCGCCTCAAGCGTGAAACCGAGTCGACCCAGCCCGAAGACCCGGCAGGCGCGCCGAAATGTGGAAACCACCAGATGAGTTTCGTCACGCGGCAGCGTATCCTCGCCCTCACCGTGGATGATGACGTGCGCGGAAGCGTCGCTGCCTGCAGCGCCGGCGCTGCGGCTATGATCTGAGCAGCTATCACCCGAACCACTGTGCAGCGTGAAGTCGAGCTCATCGTAATAGTCAAGCGCCAACCCGACCGTATCGAAGCCGGAGCCGAGATTGGCACTAGTCGCCGGAACACGCACATGCACTTGGCGAAACATAGGAGTCATGATGCCATTGCTCCGCATCAGACCAGCACCCGCAAGATCGACGGCGTGCCAGTCACCAAATCAAGGGAGCGCACAGCCGTGACTGTTTCTCGCAAAGTCAACTCGTCGCACCGGTGGGTCACAATGCGCAGCTGCTGCAATTCGCCCGAATACCCGGGATCATGACGCGTGGGCTGCAGATCCTGGTTCACTCCGTTGATCGAAACACCTCGGTCAGCGAATTCCTTAGCGATCGCGGCAAGCACGCCAGGCTTGTCGTGAATAAGGAAACGCACCGCAAACGCCGCTTTCGAAGCGTCTATCGGCGCCTTGGGCAAATCCTTATACAGTGGGATAGACGGCCCCGTACAGCCCTGCACAATATGGCGCGCCTCGGTGACGATATCGCCCACAACCGCCGAAGCAGTGGGTGCACCACCTGCACCGCGGCCGTAGAACATCAAGTCGTCAGCCGCCTCGGCGTGCACGAAGACCGCATTGAAGCTGCCGTGCACCGAAGCGAGCGGATGGTTTTCATCGATCAGCGCCGGGTAGACGCGCGCCGAAACCCCAGTCTCGCCATTTTCCACGACGGCCAGCAGCTTGACGACCTTGTGCTCAGCTGTGGCTGCGGCGATATCGGCGGCGGTGATCGCGGCAATGCCTTCAGCTGTTACATCATCAAGGCTGATGGCGGTATGGAAGGCGAGTGTGGCCATAATAGCGGCCTTGTTCGCCGCATCTTCGCCCTCGATGTCGCCGGTGGGATCGGCCTCGGCATATCCCTTGGCTTGAGCGTCACCTAGCGCCACATCGAAATCCAGCCCTTTAGCAGTCATCTCGTCCAAGATGTAGTTGGTGGTGCCATTGACGATGCCGAGCATGCTGCTCACCCGGTCGCCGACCAGGGATTCGCGCAGGGGCCGCACGATCGGGATCGCGCCGCCAACTGCCGCCTCGAAGTAAATATCGACGCCATGTTCGTCCGCAACCCGGTAAAGTTCGGGACCGTATTTTGCCAGCAACGCCTTGTTCGCCGTCACCACGCTCGCTCCGGACTCGATGGCGGTAAGCACGAAAGTGCGCGCCGGCTCCAAGCCGCCGATAAGCTCGACGACGATGTCGGCGCGCTTGCACAGTCCGGCCGTATCGGTGGTTAGCAGCGCCCTGTCGATCCATGGCGCATCCACGTCGTCGGGATGCAGACATGCCACACCGACCAGTTCGATAGGCCTGCCGATGCGAGCCGACAACTCGTCACGCTGCTCGACCAGCAACCGGGCGGTCTGCGATCCGACTATTCCCGCGCCCAGCAGCCCTATGCGAATTGCAGCCTCGTTATGCTGTGTCATAGTGTCCCTTCAGTATTTTCTGTGCACTTGCACCGTCTCAGCTCACATCCAACGAGAGCAGATCGTCAATGGTCTGACGCCTGATCATCACATGGGCACCAGTTTCGTTCACTGCCACAACTGCGGGAATCAGCGCCTGATTATAGTTACTGGCCATGGTGCGGCCGTATGCGCCGGTCACGGGGATGGCGAGGATGTCGCCGCGCGCGATATCGGCTGGCAGCTGGCATTCATGCACGAGGATGTCGCCTGATTCACAATGCATACCGACGACACGCGCGAGCATGGTCTCAGCCGCTCCCGCGCGGTTTGCCAATCGAACCGTGTAATTCGCGTCGTAAAGCGCCGGGCGGATGTTGTCGCTCATGCCGCCGTCGACCGAAACATACATCCGACCGCTGATCGCTCTGCCATCCTGCGCCCTCGCGCCCTGCGGCAGGGCGACATGCTTGATCGCGCCAACGCGGTAGAGCGTCACGCCGGACGGGGCTGCGATGTAGCGTCCAGGCTCGAAAGAGACGACCGGTGCGGGCATGCCCAGCGCATCATTGGCAGCGGCCACCGCAACAGCCAATCTACCGAGTTCAACGTCGATGTCCATCGCGTCTTCCGCATCGGTGTAAGCCACAGAATAGCCGCCGCCCAAGTCCACTTCGGGCATGGTGTAAGCGTTAGTGGCGTAGAAGGTCTTGCGCAGCAGCATCATGCGCCTGGCCGCCTCAATGAAGGCGTTGGCATCGTGGATCTGCGAACCGATATGCGAGTGGATGCCGACGAGTTCGAGGTCTTCGCCCAGCCCGGCAATCGTTTCAAGCACCGCGCGTGCAGGGCCGTCGGCAACTGCCTGCATTGCGGCGGCAAGCGCCCGATCCGTGTCTGAGAGCTCATTGCCGTGCAGATCGTAAGGGTAGCGCACGTCGTAATGCAGTCGGCGCTCATGGCATCCGCCGCCGTCCTGATTTTCAGCTGGCTGCGCCGCCTTCCCGTCCGCGCCGACTGCATCTGACGTAATCGCATTCGCCGACCCATCCTGCCGCGTGCGCATGATACGAGCGTTGGCCACGGCAGGCGTGGCGGCGATCATATCGTCCAAGATATTGAGCACTGTGGTGGGCATGCCCGCCGGCAGCAGCGCCACGCCGAATTTCTGATCTTCATGCGCGGTCGAAATGTACTCGTGTCCGCCTGCGTGGATGCCAGCGGTGACGCGCAGCATGACTTTGGCGCGTTGGCCGAGTGCATGCGCAATGGCCGCGATGCGAGCAGGTTCTTCTGGCTCGTCGATGACGATTTTTGCGAAGCCCTGCTCGATGGCGAGCGTGATCTCCTCATCAGACTTGTTGTTGCCATGCAGCACCAGTCGCCGACCCGGAATCCCTGCGGCAAGCGCGATGCGCATCTCGCCCAGCGAGCACGTGTCGACGAACATCCCCGTCTCGGCCACGATGCGCACGATCTCCTTGGACATGAAGGCTTTGCCTGCGTAGCTCGCATGGGTCGTCGTGTTGCGGAAAGCCTTCGCCGCCGCTGCGACGAAGTGCCGCGCACGCGCGCAAACCTCATCCGTATCCATGAGGTAAAGCGGCGAACCAAATTCACCCAGTAGGGAAGTCGCAGTGCGCCCGTGGAAGGTCAGCTCGCCGGAGTTGTTGATATCCGTGGCCTGCGGCCAAATCGACGTCACGCCCATATGCCTGCTCCTTGATTGCGCTGACTGATCCTGCAACTGGTCTTAACGTACTTCCTACATCTGCTGCGGAGCACTGACCCCGAGCAAATCCAGCCCCGATGCAATGACGGTGCGCACGGCATCATTGAGCTTGAGTCGCGCCGCAGCACGCGCCGGTTCGGGGTTCTTGGCGATGCGCACGGCCTCGCGCGTCTCCTGCGGCTCGCGCTCTTCGGGGTCGGTTAACGCCATTGGCACAACGCGTTCGAGGTTATACCACTTATGGTAGGCGGATGCGAGATCCTCCAGATAATGGGCCACGCGATGCGGTGCACGCAGATCTCCCGCCTGCGCGAGCACAGCGGGCCACTGTGCCAGCGCCGCCAGCGCCACGCCATCCGCCTCGGTGTCCAAGAGGCTCAGATCTGCACAATCTGCGCTAATTCCCGCAGCCTGGGCATTGCGCGCGACATTGCAACTGCGCGCGTGGGCGTATTGCACATAATAAACCGGATTCTCGTTGGTGTGCGAGGCGAGCAAGTTCAAGTCGATGTCCACACTCGTGTTGTAGTCGGTGCGTGCAAGCGAATACCGCGCCGCATCCACGCCGACCGCCTCGACCAAATCATCGATGGTGACGACATTGCCGGCGCGCTTCGACATACGCACAGCTTTGCCGTCCTTCATCACGTTGACCAACTGGCCGATAAGGATCTGCATGTTCTCGCCCGGCGTGTCGCCGAACGCCGCGCACATCGCCATCATGCGGCCGATATACCCGTGGTGGTCGGCGCCAAGCATATAGATCGCCACGTCTGCCGGGTCCACAGCACGATGACGCTTGTTCCAGTAGTAAGCGATATCGGCAGCGAAATAGGCGTAGTCGCCATCTGATTTGATGATCACACGATCCTTGTCATCACCATGTTTCGTAGAAGCGAACCAGGTTGCCCCGTCCTTCTCGAAGATATCACCGTTAGCGCGCAGCACGGCGAAAGCCTTCTCGACCTCGCCATCCTCATACAGGCTGTTCTCATGGAACCAAACATCGAAATGTACGCGGAAATCACGCATCGACTGCTGAATTTCGGTGAACATCATTGGCACTGCACGCCTGCGGAACTCCTCGCGCTGCTCGGAATCACCCTCACCCAAAGCGTTGCCGTCCTTGTCCACGCCGCTGTCGACACGCGGCAGATTCAGGATATCGACGCCATCGCCTTTGGCTTCGGCGATCACGCTATCGGCGATTTCCCCAATATACGTGCCTTTATACCCATCAGCCGGGGTTTGCTCGCCATGCGCTGCAGCAACCAACGACTTGGCGAAGCGGTTGATCTGCTCGCCATGATCATTGAAATAATACTCGCGCACAACCTTCGCGCCGTTCGCCTCCAGAACTCGGGCCATGGAGTCGCCCGTGGCGGCCCAGCGCACCCCACCAATATGGATGGGGCCGGTCGGATTAGCCGAGACGAATTCAAGGTTCAGCGTCTTACCGCCCAGATGATCGTTGTGCCCATACGACGCGCCCTGTTCGAGAACCGTATCAACCACAGCCGCCGCCGAAGCGGAGTCAAGTGTGATATTAATGAAGCCAGGCCCCGCCACTTCGAGCGAGGCGATGCCTTCGGCGTCGGATAGTCTAGCCGCGAACAGTTGTGCGAGATCGCGCGGCCTCATGCCGGCCTTCTTAGCCAGCTGCATGGCAATATTCGACGACCAGTCGCCGTGGGAACGATCCTTGGGCCGCATCACGGTCAACTTCTCCACCGGCGGGATCATCGTGCTGTCCAGCGCGCCAGCATCAGAGCCCCCGGCCAGTTCATGGGCAATATCGCAAATCAATGCACTCAATGCTTCGGGATTCATTCTTATCAGTGTAGCTAATCCGGTGACAGCGGTGTTCCCTCACGTTTTGTCTCATCGTTTTTGCACCGGGAAACACGAGCTGCGTTGCGCAACCGACCAGGCCTCAATGTTCCCATACCAGTGTGCTCAGCGACTGGGGCGGCAGTTCGACCGGACACAACTCATCTCCGTCCTGCACAGCAATCCTGCGCGCCGTCACTCCGTCATTGTTGACCACGAGCGCCATATGATCGTCCGGCGTAATAAAAGCCACATGCCGCACGCCGGGGATATCGCAGGAAGCAATGCTGCTCACGCATCGCGAGCCGACTGGTACGAAACGGCTGAAATGGCCGATCACATAGTAATCCGCGTTCTTGGTAGCTGCTCCGCTCGCGCGATCGACGCTCAGCAGCCCTCGATTGCGCGAATGCTGGCGATCATAGCGACGATAGTAATAGTCCGGGCCGCCGTCCCTGTCCAGTGCGACGTTCCAGAGCACGACGCATTGCGCCCAGTTGCGCAGCATTGCAATGACGCGGTTGCTCATGCCCAGCAAGGCCGCTTCCCAGTTGCGCGGCCCCCAATCTCCGCCCGATGCCTCTGTCACCCAGATGCCCTTATTGGGCCAGAGTTCGTGAATCCTACTCATTGTTGATGAGGAGCCGCCGTAATAGTGCCATGCCGACCCAGCTACGGCCTGCAGCGCACCGCCACGCGCATAGAGGGTTTTGACGAATTCACCATCGGGATAGCGATCAGTCGAATAATTGTGGTCCCAGCACATGATATTGACATCGTCCAAACCCTCAGCGTGCAGCCGAGGAGCCAACTGGTCAGCAATGAACGCAGCCTGTTCTTCGGGACTCATCGCCATTGACGGCCATATCGCCTGCGCATTGTCCGGCTCATTGACCGGCGTAAGACCGAATACGTCGAGGCCATGATCGCGATACAGCCGCACAAACGCCGCCAGATAGCGGGCATAGGCGTCGTAATACGATTTACGCAAACGGCCGATGCAATGCGGCCAAGCTCGTCGCCGACCCAAGACGCTGAGATTCGTTTTCATCCACGCTGGTGCACTCCACGGCGAGACGATGATACGCAACCCTTGCCACCGCCGCTCTGCATTCCTCGTTGTGCCGCATATCGCAGCCCGTACCGCTACAGGGCTGGCGCATCGCCGCGCATCCACTCGTTCATCTTCCCGTTGCGCACCGCGCAACGACACCGCCTGTGCCGCCTCCAACATTGGCACAATCCGTTCCTCTTCCACATTGAATCGCAGCGAACGCAGCCGTTTGTCGGGCCATCGGCGCACAAACGAGTATGGCCGTGTCACATGGTCAGAAGGCCCTATCGGCTGGCGCAGCATTGACAGTCCGATCCCATCGACCGGGTCGAACAAGTCGCGAATCATCTGGCCCGGGTCATCTACTGCACTCGCCCACAAGTCAGCACTAGCCTCGGTTATCGACGCGCCGAAGCCATCGATCCGCTGCCGGAGATTCATCGTATCTACCACGATTCGGGGCAATGAATACACCGGTTCCCAAGCTGTTGCTGTTATCGACCCGGCCGACGAGTTTTCAGATACCGGCAAGGCCTCCCGCGGCACTTCAATCTCCTCCATGCAGCGCAGCAGGCCAGAGTCATCATCGTTAGCCTGAGTAACTACCATCCGCGCGCCATGCATAGTCCAAGCATACGAACGCACGCCTACAGTGCGAATACGACGTTCGCACACTGCGCGAGTGCTTTGCCCGCAATTCGGCCATCTGTTATTAGATAGATTTCGACGCGAAGGTGTCTACTCCATTGTCAACGAGGGTATAGGGCATCCAATTACAGATCGTACAATCAACAGGGACTTTGCCGTTGCACCGGGACAATGACCATGCCCCTAACAGGCAATACGTCCGTCATACACCGCAACGCAGAACGACTTCGGCATCGGAGGACGCCGAGTAAGATCACCTACGTGGTCTCCTCCCAAATCAGGCGAGCGCGATAGCATCAATCTCGACGAGTGCGCCCTTGGGGATGGCGTTGCCGCCGAAGGCGACACGAGCCGGCTTAACAGCACCGGTAAAGTATTGCGCGTACTGCCTATCGACCTCGGAAAAGTCTTCGACGTGCGCAAGATATACAGTGGCGCGCACTACCCGGCTGACATCCGAACCGGCAGCCTGCAGAATGGCCGCAAGGTTCTTCAGCGACTGCGCGGCCTGTTCGGCAGCGCCCGGCCCGGCCAGCTCACCCGTAGCTGGATCAATGCCGAGCTGGCCCGAGACGAATATGAATCCGTTCGCCTTTACCGCTTGGCTGTATGCTCCCAATGCAGCTGGCGCGGCTGCGGATGACACTGCCTCGATGGCGTTACTCATGGTTGCTTATTCCCTTCGGTAAATCGTTAATGCCATGGACGTGCTCTATGCCCGAGTGGATGGTGCGGCGACCCGCATGGCACGAGCGACACCGTCCATAACCCAATGCGTTACCACCGTGCATGTTCCATACTATCGTGCCCCACATAGCGGCTTTCGTATCAAGCACTATCGTGCTCGTCTGTTTTTCACAACGCGCGCGCAACCATGCTGCTCGCGTTGGCCTGTGAGCGATGTGCATTGGCGTTATGCCTGGAATCTGCCACACATCACGCCAATACACACCACGCAATCCACACCACCGCTAAGAAACACCGCACACTAAAGATGAAAGGACTCATATAGCCACCCAAGGCCGGCGATATCATTCTCCGGCCCCTTGGCGGAAGCTCGCTGAACCTATAGCTAATCCGCTGGGGTTTCCCATAGGCTCAGCCCTTTACTGCTCCAGACGTTACGCCAGCTACCACGTAGCGCTGCAAGAACATGTAGAGGATCAGGATCGGCAGCATGGCAAGCAGCAGAGCCGCCATGACCAGGCCGATATCGGTAGAATAGGTGCCATAGAACACCTTTGTAGCGATTGGTATGGTGTACAGCTCCTTGGGTCCCAACACCAGTGAAGGCAAAAGATAGTCGTTCCAGAACGCCATCGCGTCGATGATAGTCACCGTGGCCACAGTTGGCTTAAGCAGCGGGAAGACAACGCTCCAGAAGGTCTTCCACTTGGTGGCGCCGTCGATTTCAGCGGCCTCCTCCAGCTCAGCGGGGATGTTCGTGCGGATCGCACCGTGAAACATGAAGACCGCCAAGGAAACCGAGAACCCCACATGCATAAGAATCAAGGTGAGCCGGTGATTGAGCACCCCGAAGATGCCACCGTACACAGACACCAGCGGCACCATGATGACCTGGAAAGGGATCACCATTGAGGCAACCAACGCTGCGAAGAAGATGCTGCTGGCCTTCCATGTTGGGTTGCGCACGATGACATATGCCGCCATCGCGGAGAGCAGCACGGTGAGCACGGTGGCGCTGACGGTGACGATGAGAGAATTGCCAAACACCGTCCAGAAGTCCATCTTCTCCATCGCGTTGGGGAAGTTATCCCACGTGAAACCGTGCCTGCCTACCAGTGACAGCGGGCTCGAAGTGATGTCGGCCTTCGTCTTGAAGACGTTGATGAGCACCAAGACGAACGGCGCGATGAATGCGAGGAACAGCACGCTCAGCACGAGCAAGGTCACCACGTGGAGGATTTTCTCACGCATAGGCGTTTTGGCGTGCGACTTGGATGTGACCACTGCTGCGCCTGTTGCGTGGTTCATTGTTGCGTGGTTCATCATGCCTCCACCTCGCCCTTCTTGCCGAAGTAGACCTGCGCCATGCCGATAGCCGCGCAGATGACGAAAAGCACCAGCGCCTCGGCCTGGCCAGTGCCGTACTGCTTATAGACGAACGCTTGGTTGTATACGTGCATGGCCGCTAGCACTGACGAGTTGAAGGGGTCTCCGTTGGTCAGCGAGAGGTTGACATCGTAGACCATGAAGCAGCGTGTGGTGCTCAGGAAGATGCATTGCACGAAGGACGAGCGCATCAGCGGAATCGTCACATGCAGGATCGCCTGTGATTTCGAACAGCCATCGATGAGCGCAGCCTCCTTGAGACTTTGGTCAACGCCCATGAACCCGGCGACGTAGATCAGCATCATGTAGCCCGCATATTGCCAGACCGACACGAGAATCAGGCAGAACAACGCGCCGTTCGGCGTGGAGAGCAGCGAAGGCACGCTGCTCTCCGCTTTGGTCAGAGCGGTGCCGATGACCACGAAGGCGCGGTTGAACACAAACTGCCACACGTAGCCCAAGACGATGCCGCCGATGAGGTTCGGGATGAAGAAGCCCGCCCGGAAGAAATTCTGCCCCTTGATGCCGCTGGTGACCAGATAGGCTAGGAAGAAAGCGAGGATATTGACCAGGACGACGGAGATCACCGAGTAAATGATGGTCAGCATTAGCGAATGCCAGTATGCGGAATCCGCGAACGTCGCCCTGTAGTTGTCAAGTCCGACGAAAGGCTTCTGCGGCGAGATGCCATCCCACTTCGTGAAGGTCAGATACAGACCGTAAACGAACGGGACAACGACCACCAGCGAAAAGAGAACCGCCGCAGGTCCGGCGAACATGAAGAACTGACCCACCTTGTAAGATAGCTTGTTGCGTTTCATACGTTCATTCCCCCTTTGCCTTATGCGCAAGCCACATGCTGCATCTGCAAGCGCAATCACATGTCATTGCATCGCTCGCGAGCAGCTGGCATCTGCATCATGAGACGCTGGAATCAGATGGTTCACTCACTCGATCCGGAGAGCTTCGCACTCTTCCAGTAAGCTTCAATCGCTTTGGCGAACTGGCCGCGATTCTCTTGGTTGGCGAGATACTTCTGGAAGTCGGCGCCGAGCTTCGTGTAATGATCGTCGGGCAGGAAGTTGAAATTCGCGATCAGCTTGTCTGCATCGACGTATTCCTTCACCGAGACGCCCAGCGGGTCAGCGACGGGCTGCGTGTTGTTGGTGAACGCAGGGACGAGGGAGGCGTCCTTGGTGATGAAGGTCTGCCCTTCCTTGCTGTCGGCCAGCCATGTGAGGAACGCCTTGGCTTCCTTGCGCTGCTTGTCGGAAGTGTTCTTCGAAGAGTCGATGAATAGGAACTTGGAGCCTCCTCCCACGAGCTTATCGTTGCTGCCGTCATCGGTATTCTGCGGCACGGGCATGATTCCCATGTTCTTGGAGTAATCGTACTGGTTGAGCACGGACCAATCCCAGTTGCCGCCGAACATGAAGGCGATCTTGCCCTCGGCCAAGTTCTGCTCGGTCACCTCCCGCTCAGCCGAAATGGCGCTGCTGGCCGCGTAGTTGTTCTTCTTGAGCACGTCGAAGGTGTCCATAAGGGCGTTGAACTTGGCATCGCTCGCCAGATCCACCTTGCCAGCCTGCAGATCCTTGATAAATGCCTCAGGATCCTTTTGCTCCTCGTATACCTGAGGCAGGAAGTGAGCAGCGAGCGACCAGTCCTCTTTCATGACGCCAGTGGGCGATTTCATGCCGCCGTCCTTGAGCTCTTGAATTAGGCTCTTGAACTCGTCGAGGGTCTTGTAAGCATCCGGGTTGAAGTCCTTGCCGGTAATCTTCTTGATGGCGTCGGCGTTGTAGATCAGGCCACGCGCTTCAACGCAGACGGGGAACCCGTAGGTCTTGCCGTCGATCGAGATGGCGTATTTGGTGTCTTTGACCCATGGCTGGTCGCTCAAGTCAATCGCATGATCCTTGGCGAGCGTATAGACGTCCTTGGCGTCCACCATGGAGATGGTGTATGGGTCGTTGGACGCGTATTTCGTCGACAGATGGGTTGTGACCGGATCTGCGGACATGTAGACTTCGACGTCGACACCCTTCTCCTTGGAATACTGTTTGGCCATATCTTCCATCTGGCTTTGGATCTCGGACTTCGAATTGAAGATGGTGATCTTGTCTCCTGAGGATCCTGAGCCGGAGCCACATGCCGAAAGCATGCCGAAAGCCATCACCGTCGAGAGGACGGCACCTCCCCAGCGCTTCCACGATGACGGGATAACCAAAGAATTGCTAGCGTTCATGAGTTCACTGATTCCTTTCTCTCTTCGCCCCGATCAACACAACGCTGTATGGCGAAATCGCCAAGCCGGGGAAAAGACCTCATATACCTTGACTAAACAATGAAACCGGACTACATCGAACCGGTTCGTTGTCTACTAAAATCGACTATACCGGTGTGTCCAATCGTTTGTCAACTTGCGCCTCGCGCAGCTAAACGAAAAGCGCATTAGGCTTTTCACAGGCTCGACCGCGCGCCCATCACCGGCCGGAATATAGCGCGCAGCACCACTAGCGCATCATCGCAAGTTGCGTGGCCTAGCCATTACACCAGTCATACGGATGCACGCCATGCGCCGAGGTCCTTAGCTGTCTTACCGCTGATCGATGCGACGGAAAATGGGCTCGTACAGCCATGCGCAGCAATACTGCGGCAGCGAGATGCCGAACATGATCAGCAGTGGAATGGCGTAGAGGAAATATCTGGCAGACAACAGCGCGAAGACAACCAGAATGGCCAGCATGCCCATCGTACGGGGGAAGAACCCAATCGCCAGCAGCGCTGCATTCTTCAACTGCCTTGCGAGCGGATTGCGGTAGCGCGAAATGAGCACGAACAGATACTGTCCGCAAGCTGCGACGAACAAACCAACCACAGCCAAAACCACAACCATGAGTGTATGCAGGTTCGCGGGCAGCGAGCTGAGCGTCCAGACATCAACCGCCATGACGAGCCCGATGGCCAACATGGGCAACCAAGCTGCTGTGGACTGTTTGAAATTGCGTCTGAACGCGTCCCAGAATTGCCGGGCGATATATGTTTCCTCGTTCCTGACCATGCGCCACAGCACAGCATGCATCGCCGTGATTGAGGCGCCGACGCTCACAACCGGCAAGCAACAGATAAGCGTCAGGACGTTGAGTTCGACGAGGTCGAAGCACACGCCCATGAAACGGAAGAAGACATTATCCTGATCGAAGAACCGCTGGTTGAATGGTTTCGCCACCGCCGCGCCCTCCTTATAGTTCGACCTGCGTTAGGAACGAATCGCGCTGTCTGCCCTGTTCTGGCCTGACCAGCGAGCAGTTAGCTCATAGCTCGAAACCATCGTAGCGCCTAGGGCGTCCGCCTAACCAGATATCTGAAAGCCCGCCTAACCAGAGGTTAGGCGGGCTTCCACAGTGATATTTACCTGCTATCGGTCAAACATATTCGCCGTACCACCGCACGCGGATACTGCGCATGCCGGTAACCAAATTACTTACTGCCAACTTTGCTCACGACGAACGAGACAATCAGCACGACGATCACCGCGCCGATGATAGATGGGATGACTGCCATTCCGGCTAGCTGGGGGCCCCAGTCCCCGAGCAAGGCCTCTCCAACCGCGGAGCCGACCAGCCCTGCGATGATATTCGCGATCCAGCCCATCGACTTGCCTTTGCTGGTCAGGGCCCCGGCGATGACGCCGATGATGGCTCCTACAATAAGCACCCATATCCAATGCAACATGATCGGACCTTCTTTCCAGTATTGTGAAACTACCTATGACTCATGTCATTTTATCTGAGGGTCGGTGGTTTCGTCCTGATTCGTCCTTAGCGGAAATTGGGAATAACCTGAATGGGTATGAGGCAATGCCCAAAGCGGGTATGGTTTGCGTTTCACGTCGCTGGACTGGGTGCTGCTGCCTACACCACTGCCACCCACACCACTGCTACCCACACCACTGCTACCTACACCACTGTGCCTTGGTAATGATCCGGACTACGTCATCGTGGTACTCGTCGATCAGTGCGAAATAATCGTGCCTCGTCGCGCACACCACATGCATGCCGCACTTCTCCATCACGCAGCCGGACTGCGGGTTTTCCACATAATGCCCGCCCCACACAGCTGACGAATGCAGCTCTTCGAAAGCGACGCCCAACACCGCGTTCAGCGCCTCGGGCATGTAGCCCCTGCCCCAGAACGGCCTGCCGATCCAGTAGCCGAGCTCTTTCGCATTCTTCAGCGATTCGCCATACTGGGCCGCAAGCTCTGGATCGGCTTCAATCGGGTTGATGACATGGCGGCTAACCGGTTTGAGTTCGATGCAGCCCACCGGTTCCCCAGAGCCGTCGGGGCTCTTGATAGTGATAGCCCAGTTGCCATCGTGTGCGAGCAGATTCGCGATGTCGCCCATGCTTTCCGCCGCGCTCATATGCGGCCGCCACCCACAACGCGGACCAATCCGAGTATCGCTGGCATAGCGAAACAACGACTCGGCCTCAGCTTGATCATTGACCTTCCAAGGACGCAACAGCAAACGCTCGGTTTCAACCACGGCTCTCATGGCTATATCGTCATGCTGGGATAGGACAGACGCTTTGCCTGTCGGCAGGCACGGCCCAGATGCGTCTTGGATGCCCAGGCCACCTGACGCACCTCTTCGATGAGTTACGCCCGCGCCTCGCGCGCCAAAGTCCGGTGACACCCGATCCCATGCGCAAATGGCCCAGCACTCGACTTCGGATGATATTGATCGCTCCACGCCACTTCTCACCTCTGAAGAAACACAGCTAAAGAAACCGAGGAGCAACTGCGACGAGAACACGAGCGTTGCAGAACCTCGCAACCTTATTCGGCAACCCTCCGGCTCTGGCATCAAACAAAACGGTCACCCCCATAAGAAGGGGCAACCGTTTGAACAGGTGGGCTTGATGGGATTCGAACCCACGGCCTTTCGCTCCGGAGGCGAACGCTCTATCCACTGAGCTACAAGCCCTCAGCCCCCACTACTGTACACGCCCCACCGACTTTACGCGCCAGACGATGCCTTGCAGCGCGCCCTCAGTGCACAACAAACGACAGCGCCTGCAGATCCTGATCCTTCGAGGAATGTCCCACGAGCGCTTCGAATTCGCCGGGTTCCACTACGCGTCGCTCGCGGGTGTCCACAAGCGAGCACCATGCAACCGGGATATCGACGACTGCCATGCGGGTTTCGCCTGGTTCAAGTTCGACCCTGGCATAGCCCTTGAGCTCTTTGTCCGCCCAGCTTACGGAAGTGATTTTGTCGTGGATGTAGACTTGTACGGTTTCGCTGGCAGGACGTGTTCCGGTGTTGGTCAGCTGGACGCGGATACGAATCGTATCCTCAACGGCAGCGACGGGGACTTGCGACGATTCCTCCCCCCGCGCTGCTGTTGCACCAGCCAAAGCACCATCGCCATCATTGCCGTCACCCGGCACAACCGACAAAGTACAAGGCCCGTATTCCACTGAGGAGTAGGACAGTCCTTCGCCGAAGACGAATGCCGGCTCCTGGGTCAGGTCGGCGTAGCGGTTGCCGTGCTGCCCGCGAATCTGGTTGTAGTAGGTCGGTTGTTGACCGGCATGCCGAGCAAAGGAGATCGGCAACCGGCCCTTCGGCTCGATCTTGCCCAGCAGCAGCTCGGCGAGCGCCCGACCGCCCTGCATACCCGGATTGCCCGCCCAGATGATCGCCGAAGCGACTTCGTGCACGCACTGCGGCAGAATCAGCGGTTTGCCTGCCATGAGCACCACGATCAGTGGCTTGCCTGTAGCCCGGCTCTCCTGGCACAGCTTCTCAAGCAACTCATTCTGAGCGCCGAAAAGCTCGAGTGTCGCCGTGGAACGACCTTCACCGGTCAGCGCAATTACATCGCCGACCACTGCGAGTGTGGCATCAGCCTGTCTGCTAGCTCGAACCGCCTCGTCGAGCAGAGCAGGATCCGGCTCGCACGCCTGTTGGACCGGCGGCCTGGGCTGGCCGTCCGCGAAGGCGGCGCCCGCAGGATCAGGCACCAATCTGAGGATATCGGCTCCTTTGGCATACGAGACATTCCAGCCGTCAGGAACTTCCTCGCGCAAGCCCTGCAGAACGGTCACGATCGTGCCTGTCGGCTCTTCATCGATCCAATTGACTTGCCCGGAGCCACCTGCCCAATCGCCCAGCTGATTGTTCTCGTCATCTGCCAGGGGCCCCACTACGGCGATGCGTTTCACAGCGTTCGGCACTGCTGATTCGGCGCTCATCAGCGGCAGCGCGCCGTCATTACGCAGCAGGACGAGCGAGCGTCGAGCGATTTCGAGGTTGAGCGCGGTGTGATCCGGCGCTCCGATCTCCGCTGCGATACGCGCCGCATCAGGAACGCGTGGGTTCTCGAACAGGCCGAGTTCAAATTTGAGCCGCAACACGCGCGAGACCGGGCCGTCCAGATCACGCTCCTGGATCAGCCCATCTCGGATAGCTGCGAGCGCTCCTGCGAAGAATCCCGGCGTGCTCATGACCAGATCGTTGCCCGCCCTGACCGCCGCCGCGGCCGCATGCTCGTAGTCGGGCTGGATATGCTGCTCCCAGACCATGCGCCCGACGTTGTCCCAGTCGGTGATCAGCATGCCTTCATAGCCCCATTCACCGCGCAGCACGTCGTTCAGCAGCCATTCGTTCAGTGTGATCGGCACACCGTCAGTGGTCTGATAGCCCAGCATGAACGTGCGACAGCCCTCGCGCGCCACGCGCTCGAAGGGCGGCAGGAACCATGAGCGTAGTTTGCGGTGCGAAATGTCCGCCTCCGACGCGTCGCGCCCGCCCTGGGTTTCCGAATACCCTGCGAAATGCTTAGCACAGGCCAGTATCGCTGTAGGGTCGTCCAAACCGTCGCCTTGGTAGCCACGCACCATCGCTGATGCGAATTCACCGATCAGGAACGGATCCTCGCCGAAGGTCTCATCCACGCGCCCCCAGCGTAGGTCACGCGCAATGCACAGCACCGGCGAAAACGTCCAGTGCACACCAGTAGCCGAAGCCTCCACAGCAGTGACCCGCGCAGACCTCTCAATCAGCTCCGGATCCCACGACCCCGCCATCGTGAGCTGACTGGGAAAGATCGTGGCACCAGGCCAAAAGGAATAGCCATGAATGCAGTCCTCGCCGACAATGAGCGGAATGCGCAGCCGAGTCTGCCGCACGAGCACCGCCGCCTCAGCCAAGCGTTTGGGGCTCGTGTGCAGAATCGAACCGACATGCTTGTCCAAGATATCGGAACGCAGATCGTTCTGCGCATCGAGCTGCATGATCTGCCCAACCTTCTCCTCCATACTCATGCGCCCCAACAAGTCGGCGATGCGCTCCCCGACCGGGGCCTGCGGATCAAGATAGGCAGGCCGTTCACTCGAAGCGGCGGTGAGATGGCCGTCTGCCCTCTCATCTTCCTTGACCATGCGGATCACCCTTCCCTTTCGCAAGTCGCACCTCGCCCTACCGTTCCGTTCGTACGCGTTTGCGCAGCCACAGAAAATACAGCGCACAATCCCCTCAGCATGCATAAGCACCCACACACGAAAACATGCGTCGCATGCGTCAATGAGGAATTCGCGACTATATGACAATGCACTTTAACTTACTCATGAGTTAACATTTTGTCAACGCAGAACCCCGTGAGTATTTGCCGATTCCGCCCCCATCACCATAGCGGTTCAATCGCCCAGCAGCCTGCCACTATCAGAAATACTCTTCATTCGGCGCAGCAGAAAAAACCGATGCGACAATCTTGCGCACCCCATATTCACTGCTTTTGACCAAGTCGACTTTATCCGGCTCAAGCAGCCATTGCAGCTGCACACCATCCAATAAACCGATGATCGCACTGCTGGCCCGCTCCGCCTCAGCAATGTTGATTGTGGCCTTGCGCTCCTTCGCAATGTCGATCAAGGCATCCGTGATCTCCCCTCGCAATGCGTCATAGCGATTGGCGAAATCCTCACGCCCAGGATTGTTATCTGTTACCGATTCCGAAGACAACGTTACGAAAGTCTGGACAATGCCAGGACGTTCAACGTTTGTTTTGACCGTATCGATGAGATGCCGAAACAGATCTGCGCCGCGCGGCATACGTTTGCCCTCGAGATTTTCGAGATCATGCACGTCGCGGAACTTGATCACTTCAAGCAGCAGAGCCCTCTTGGATTTGAAGTGATGCAGCACGCCGGCCCTTGTCATGCCGACACGGTCGGCGATTTCCTCCAGCGTTGCGTTCGACGTTCCCTTTTTACCGAACACATCAGAAGCGACCAGCAGTATTTCGCGGCGCTTCTCTTCAGTCGATGCACGTGGTTTGTATTTGCCCATGATTGAATCATTATCGCCTTATGGATGTACTACGACATTACGAGACTGTTTCCCCACCAGCAGTCTTGACATGATCCCATCATGCAACCACGCAATAGCCGCGAAGGCAAGAAATATCCAGATGAAGAACAACTTCCACGCCATAACGGCAGCAGCCATAACCATAAGCGTTATCAACGCCATCGTAATCGATACAGCCATATGCGCCATGCACATCGAGATCGCGGTCTTCACCGTGGCCATGACGCCCATAACGCGTGCAGTAGGAAGGGCGAATACATAAGGCATCGCGAGCAGCAGCACCGCGGCAATCACGAGAAGAAAAAGCTCTAGGCATTGTCCTGCAAATCCCAGATGCGAGACAAGCCAGAGCAACGACGCCAATGCCACGAACAACCCAAAACCACCCACTTCAAGCACAATGCCCTGCATCAGATGCTTTCGATAGAGCGAGAAGAAACGTCGTGCACGAGCCCCGTCATCCTTCACCGAACGCACGCTGCCGTACAAGGCAATCGCGCTGGCACCGACAGTGACGAGCGGCAATGCGCCCACGACGAACAGCAGATTGAGCATCAGCAGCTCTGTGATTACCTCGAGAACACGATACAGCGGCCCTTGCATCGAAAACAGTTCTTTCATATTCGCACCTTCTCTTTCTTCCGGCTATGGCCGATGCCACCCTCAACCCACATCTATGTCATTCCACACCAAGGTGCATGCTGCATGTCCGGAAAGAGTAATGACTGCTGCCGTCCCATCATCATCGACACCACTGGTATCAACAAGTCGGATCTCGATATTCTGTGTCTCAGGGCAATCGTTGAAGAGCACGCAAACCACGGAGCCATCCGGGTTGAGGAATGCCGCAGACAGTACGTTACGTTCCTGCGAGCTTTCGACCAGTACTGATCCCGAGTGCACAAACGCGCTGAAATGAGCCAATCCATAATAATCCAGCGTCCATGCCGCACGGCCCGTGCGCATGTCGATGCGCACTAGGCCGCGGCATGTGCTCGATCCAAAACCAGGCACGGTAGGCCCATTATCCTGATCAAGCGCGACGTTCCACAATACGAAAGTTTTGGCGCCATGCCGCAATGCGCCAATGCAGTTGCGCAAGAGATTGGAGAAGGCCGGTTCGAATTCAGGGATCCAAGACCCGCCGGATCCTTCAGTGAAATACATGTCGACGCCTGGATGCCTCTGCGCAACAAGCGTTTGAGCTTGTGGGTCCCCCGCATACCAATGCCAAGCAATGCCATCGAAACAGCTAGACGGCGAGGAGAGCAATTCGTCAGCATAATCAATCCGATCCCAATTGTGATCGTATCCGAGAATCGCTGTGTCCAAGCCCGCTGAACGTAAAGCGGGAGACAGATGGCGAGCGACGAAATATGCCTCCTGCCGCGCAGTCATCAGCATGCTGGGATAGTGCAATGGCTCGTAGAGCGGCTCATTTTGCACAGTAACTGCGGACACTTGGACACCATGACGCCGATACTCCTCGATAAATTTGACGAAATATCTGGCATACGCCTCATACCAAACCGGATTGAGCGAACCCCCCTTCATTGATTGCGAAGTTTTCATCCATGCAGGGGCGCTCCACGGCGATGCAATCAGCATGAGGTCGGGATTGAGCTCATGCGCACGCTTCGTAAGCGGGAGAATCGACTCCAGATCATGCGCTATGGAGAAAGAACTGAGGTCTGCGTCTTGCTCTCCATGTGGCATGTCATCATAACTGTAAATCGAGCGTGAATAATCGCAAGCGCCCATGGGATTGCGCAGCACAGACAGTCCAATGCCTCGAGTCCGGTCGAACAGCCCGGTCATGACGCGATCCCGTTCCTTGTCGCTCAGGACTGTATCGACGAGATAAGCGGAAGAATCGGTAAATGATGCCCCAAACCCGTCAATGCGTTGTCGTTTCGCATTGGCTTGCACCAGAATATACGCACGATCCGAACCACGGTGCTTCGAGTATCCAATACCGTTGTCAAAGGGCCAGTCAACGCGCCGGAACATCGCATCGGGCCCCTCGCTGAAGATTGCGAAAGACACATATGGCATAGTTTCTGTCCTTACACTGCATCTGCCGCTGTTCATTACACCGGCCGCAATAGTCTACGAGGGCTTGGCTGACGAGGTTATATTGCGCTAGCCAAGCCCTGAGAGCATTGGTCACTGTTCGATGTTCTTCGCGTTCAACGTGATTTTCTCGTTGCGAATCTTATTGATTGCGTCGATGTTGTTGTCCTTCAGGAACTTCTGATATTTGGTCAGCGTGGAATCGAAAGCAGAATCGCTGCCAGCACGGATCAGCGAGACCATAGTGGTAGTCCAGTTCGTTCTGATAGCCGTGAGCGCACGTGACTCAGGCGTAGAAGCGTCGGGATCTATGTTCTCGATGAGGTATTGCGGTTTCAGATACGACTGTCCCCACTTCTGCATCTGCCAGATAGCCGGAACGAAAGAGTCTTTATTGAGCGCCTTGTATCGATCATGCCCGAAAAGCACAAATTCGCCCATGCGATATTCCTTCTGCCAAGCTTCTGGATCATCAAGACGCACTTTGTTCGCATTGTCTGTCCAAGATACAGTGCCATCCGCGTTCTTCTTGTACGTCTGCCCTTCAATGCCAAAGTTCGTCAGCATCTGCCCATAATCACTGAGCAGATATTCGAAGACCTGAATGGCCTTCGCCGCATTCTTTGCCTTCTTCGAAACAAAATTGATAGACCAGCCCGACATGCCCGCCTGATTGAGCGTAGGCTTATGCCCCTCAGTACTTTCCATGCCGTCAACAGCCACGTACTGATCGTCAGGGTGAGCCGAAGCCCAAGTCTGCAACTGCGTTCCTGAACTGACAAAATTATTGACGAGCATCGTCGCATATTTTCCGCTGCTCACCTTTTCCTTGAATCCATCCGCGTCGTCAGCGAACGAATCATCGGAAATGTTGCCATCCGCATGAACCTGCCTCAGGGCCCTAAGCCATGTCAGATAGTCTTTATCCTGCTGGCGGTCATAGAACTTGCCGGCTTTGGTAATCGGAACGCCCAGCATATCCTGCAATGTCGCGTCCAAGGAGCTATTCCCGCCGGAGAAATCATTGAACCCGAAGGGAACGAGATCTGGAAACTTCTCTTTGATTGTTTTCATTGCCGCTTCGAAGCCCTGCGGCGTCTTGAAATCGGCGCCGTTGAGCGCGGCGAGCACATCCTTGCGGATCACGAAGGCGGTAGTCGGATGAATCATGCCCGACTTATAGTCCTTCGGGGTGTTCGAATATGAAGGGTATCCGTAAGTCTTGCCATCCTTGGCCTTATACCAGTTGAGTGTGTCTTTGCTGGCGACCTTATTGAAATAAGGGTCGTATTTGGCAGCAAGATCGTTGAGCGGCAGCGCCCACTGAGGAGCAGTCTTGACGGCTTGGGAATTCGCATCGAATGTGGTGACGATGTCAGGCAAATCGCCAGAAGCGAAGTAAGTGTTGAGCTTTGTATCGTCCCCAGTGCTGAAAACCACGTTAAGATTCAGGTCCTTCGCGATCTGCTTAGTGATGAGGTCTTGCCCCCAGCTCTTATTCCACCAGTCAGCGTTCACGTACCAGGTAAGCGTGTTGTTTTTGGACTTGTCGGCCTTCCATGCCGGTGAATCCTTGGGAACTGTGTACTTGGCATCGGGAAGGCTCACCGACGACCCCCCTGATTTGCCGCCCCCGCATGCTGCGAGGGAAACGGCAGCAGCCAGCGCCACACCGGCAGCGACAGCTCGTTTAATGACGGATATTGACTTCAACATGAATCTCTCCTTTGATGGTTCGATGGGTACCGTATTCCCTGTGGAATGCGGTCAGAGGCCTTCGTCTCGCCTCATCGCGAAGCTAGGCCGGTTCCAATTCCTCCTTTCTCACTCCTTGACGGCGCCCAGCATCGTTCCATTGACGAAGTAGCGTTGCACGAATGGATACAGGATAAGGATCGGCGCGATGGTGATCATGATGGTCGCCAGCCGCAGCCCGCGCGATGACGCGTCGAGCACGACTTGGCCGAATCCAAGGTTCGAAGCAGCCTGCGATTGCACGATGATGTTGTACAACCGCATTTGCAATGGATATAGCGCCTCGTTGTTGATATACAGCTTTGTAGTCATGAAATCGTTCCATTGGAACACGCCATTGAAGAGCGCGATGGTCGCCAGTGCGGGCTTGGAAAGCGGCAGCACGATTCGGCTGAATATCTTCCACTCGCTGGCGCCATCAATGCGCGCGGATTCTTCGAGCGAAGCTGGAATCTGCCGGAAGAAATTCATCAGAATTACGACATCGTAATAGCTGAACAGCATCGGAATGATATACACCCAGAATGTATCCAAAAGTCCAAGGGAACGCATGAGCAGATAGGTGGGAATCATGCCTCCGCCAAAGAACATCGTAACGATGCCCATCGCCGAGTACAGCCTGCGTCCTTTGAGATATCGTTTGGAAAGCGGATAGGCAAAAATCGCGCAGAATAAAGTATGAGTGACGACACCAACTGCGGTTTTGAGCACGGAAATAAGCATGGCATGCCATAACGTATTGTCTTTAAAAACAGTCAAGTAGTTATCAAACGAGAGTTGTGAAGGCCAGAATATGAACCCACCCTTGTTGAGCGCGTCGTTCGAGGCAAATGACGAGATGACGATGTTCCACACGGGTATCACAACGATAAGGGTGAAGAGTGTGAGCAGCGCCACGTTAATCACGTTGAATTTCAGCGATGTATGACGCACTGTTTGCGAATCGTTCCTGATCTGTATGTCTTTCATGATGCCCCTCACAACACGGATTCGTTATCGTTGATTCTCTTGGTCGCGAGATTCGTGATCACCAGCAGCAATGCCGAAATGATAGAGACCCCGAGACCAACCGCCGTGGCATACGAGAAATCACCTTGGCTCAGGCCCACCCGGTAGACATAGGAATTGATGACCTCGGATTTTGGCTGATTCTGCGGATTCTGCAGCACCAACGTTTGATCGAGGTTGGAATTGAACAGTCCAGAGACTGAGAGAATAAGGTTCAGCGTGATCATCGTTCCCAGCTCAGGAACGGTGATGGACCAGATGCGACGGAGCTTGGAGGCGCCATCTACTTCAGCAGCTTCGTACAGCGTGGGATCAATGCCCGCCATAACGGCGAGATAAAGGATCGTTCCCCATCCTGCTTCTTTCCACACATCGCTGAGCGAAGCGACCCACCAATACTGATTGCTTTCAAGCAGATGATTTGTGGCGGAATGCAAGCCGAAAGTGCCGAAGAACTGGTTGAACAAGCCCTGTGTCGACAGCCAGCTAATAAGCATGCCGCCAAGGATAATCCAAGAGAAGAAATGCGGTAGATAGGTCAGGGTCTGTACGATCTTTTTGAATGGGCCCCACGGCACCTCGTAAATCATGATCGCCAAAACGATAGGCAGGAAGAAGCCAAGCGTGAGTTTAATAGCGCTTATGCCTAAAGTATTGATCACCGACTGCCAGAAATACTGATCTTTGGCAATGATCCTGAAGTTCTCCATACCCACCCAAGGTGCATCGCCGAACGTATCAACCACGGTATAGCGCTGGAACGCGAGGATCAAACCATAGATAGGCAAATAATTGAAAACGATCATAGCGATGATGCCGGGCAGAATCATAAGCTGAAGTTGCCACTGGTAGGCAAACTGCTTCCACCACCGTATGAAACGGCCTCCGATTGGCTCCTTGGCCACCTGCGAAACCTGAGACATTCTCTGTCCTTTCCAGCCTGTGCCGACTTCCCTTCGGTTCGACGGCGAAGTTGTCCAGCACTGCTGAAGCGTATGTACACGATCAGCTTTGATCAACATAGGAATATTAACTCGCAAGTTAGCAATTTGTCAATTCAGCAGATCGCCGCCCATGCGACATTCTGTACTTTATAGCAAGAACCCTTTTACTCCAGCAGAAAGGCAATCTGGCTGGAAAAAGTAAAAGACAAAACCTACTATTGAGTTAGTAAATACTCCATAAGGATGCGGCGGTTATGTGAGCTGCAGCGACTCGTTGGTATGCGCAAAGCATTACACGCTCTTACACTTAGAACTATGGATAGCACATTGAACGACTTCGAATACGAACGCCGCTTCTTCTGCCGGGAGATGCCAGCCGAATTGGATGATGGCGATGCGCCGACGTTGATCGTGCAAAGTTATTACGTGCACGCCGACAATTACGCACTGCGTGTGCGCCTGACCAGCCACACCGTCCGTATCGATATGACGGCAGCCACGGAGCCGCTCAAGGTGCTGGACACATACCACGACAGGTTCACCGAGGCATACGTAACGGTAAAGGGGCCATCGGTGGGCGGCACTCGCTACGAGGCCGAGCGCGAGATCGATGCGCACATCGCCGCTGAATTGATACGACGCGGCGGGGAGTGCATTGTGAAGAACCGATTCTCGGCGTGGATCGGTGAGGACGGGTGGAGCATCGACGTGTTCGGCGGCTGCAATGCGCCGCTCATCGTGGCCGAGGCCGAACGCAGCGGGCCAGTCACGAACCTTGTCATCCCCAACTTCTGCCTCACTGAGATCACCGATCAGTCGCGTTTTTCAAACGACGGGCTGGCTTCACACCCCTTCTCCCAATGGCGTGACGACTTCGAGCGCGAACTCGTCACGAACGGCCCGCGCTTCGAACAGTTCTTCGGTACGAACCGCATGCAGTAGGCGCGTTGTATACGATACAGGTTTGTGGATGTGTAAAAGGCTAGTCAGATGACGCTGCGGAGCCAATTGACTCCGCAGCCCTCTTGACCTCGGCATCATCCGGCATCGGATTATCATCCAGTATCGCACCATTGCAACAACGATGATCCTGTGCACCGTGCTCGGCGCACAGGATCATCGTCCTTCAGTACATCTAGTACATCAGCGTTGCGAGACGGCGCCGGGCACGCGCAAGGCGTGGATCGCCGGTATCGGGAATCGCGAAATACTCCAGCAGACGATGCCGCACCGGCTCGATCTGGTCTCGATGGCCGGCAGCGAGATAATCCAACAAGCGTCCGAAAGCGTCGTCGATCTGTCCGCCGATCATATCAACATCGGCCACAGCCAGCTGCGCCTCGACATCGTCAGGGCTCGCAGCGGCCTTGGCGCGCACATCGCGCACATCGCTCTCCCCCGCCCTAGCCAGCAACGAGGACTTCGCATATTCCCGGGCCGCAAGGCTGTCAGCCGGATTGTGCTCGAGAATGCGCTCGTATGCGGCTGCAGCACCCTGGTAATCACCGTTCTGAGCGAGCAGATGCGCCTTCATATGTTCCGGCGGCACCTGCTCCTTATCGTCATTGCCGCCGCCATCGCCTGCAGCGCCGTGCGCCGAGTCGCTGCTGCCCGCACCGTCACTGGGCACTTCGGTATACGGTGCAGTCCCCGTTGCGCCGGACTGCTGGGCCAGCGTGATCAGCTGCGGGATAATCTGGTCGATAACCTGCTGCAATTCGTCCGCCTTCGGCAGCCCCTGCAGAATCGGCATGGGTCGTCCGCCAACCAGGCCGAAAAGCGCGGGCAACCCCTGCACCTGCAGCGCCTGGGCGATTGAAGGGTTTGCAGCAGCATCGATGCGTGAGAGCTGGATCTTACCCTTCAACGCGTTGACCGCATCGCCAAGCTTGCGCGCCAAGTCGACAAGCCGGTCATCGTCCGGCGTCCACAGCAGCAGCAGGATGGGGAAAGTGGACGATGTCTGCACCATTGCCTGGAAAGTGTTTTCAGTCGTATCAACGACATAACCGCCTGCCTTGGGCGCGCCGCCTTGCTGCCCCGGATCCGCCGCAACCTGGTGTTTCAACGACTCGAGATCAACTGCTCCCGCGAGTGACATACCCGGGTTGAACTGCTGTTTATCAGCCATCATGCCTCCATATCCGTTTAATCAGCGATGCCGCTGGGCCAGCCCTGCACGATTCCATGCACACTGTCACACGCAACACCCTGTGCGCATCGCACAATACTGCCCTTCACCAACACCGCCACTTCTCATAAACCTAGTGCGCGCACCGGCCAGACGGCCCGCTTATCCCTGCAGCGCAAGCACGCGACACGCTGCGCACGCCATCACAACGCCTCCACCTTGACCGGCTGACGCTCGGCACCCACCGCAGTGATCTTCTGTTTCGCGCCGGCCTGCGGAACATACAGCGCGACGACATTGACATATGTCACCCTGAGCGTGCTGGTGGCTTTCGCATCACCGAACAACGCCTTCTCGTCGTCGTTGGCCGGCAGTGACTCACGTCCCTCACCGGTCTGCCGTGTCCACTGCGAATCGATTCTGGCCACAACCAAGTCACCGCCGTCAGCTGAGCGCATGATGCTGATCTGATCTGGCGATGCTGCAAAGGTCTGCTGCTGCGAGCCGTTGTTGCGCACCATGCCTTCCTGCACGGTCGCCGTCAGCTGCGTTAACGCCTGCCGGAAATAATCATCGGCGAAATCTGATGCGTACCGGCTTTTCTCGCCGTTCTGCAACACATCGGCATACCGCGCCACCGCGTCACTGGGCGTCGCCATGAGGCCCTTGTCCTCGCCAGTGCCAGCCTGCGAGCCGATGCTGGGTACGGCAAACTTCGGCAGGCTGGCCCCTTGGAACAGCCTGACGACGCCCCAGAGTCGGTAATTGCTGCGCGCATCGTCCTGCTTAAGCACGAGCAGACGCTTGGACTGCTGATCCTGCGTGGTGGTCGTGATCGTATAGACCAGCCGCGGCCACCCCGAATCGGTCGGCACAACTGTCTGCGTCGTTTCCTTGGGTATGTTCGCCATTTTGTCGACGCTACCAGTCGTTTTGGCGATGGTAATCTGGCTGGTGCGTACGTCGAGCGCAGGACCGGACATGACGCGATCCAGGCCGTCGGCATTCTGTGCCTTGTCCGCTGCATCGACGGCCTTGAGGATGCCAAGCCGGATCGCCTTCTCCTGCGCCTGCGTAAGGTCAGGCGATTCGCTTGAGCTCGCCGACGGTTGCACGAGCGGCACCTGCCCTTCGCACCCGGCCAGAGCGACGAAAAGCGCCGCGCAGATGGCCATAACCGCCGTCTTTATGGCACGCCTTGTCATGATCGCTCTCCTTTCTCGTCGCTGCCTTTGTCTGGGGCAGGATCGGCCTCCCCACCTGCATCCTCGGACCGCCGACTAAGCTTGTGATTCGGCTTGTAATTCGTAATATCCGGGCTTTCTTCTATCCCATTCGAGTCGCCGGTGCCGTCTTGGCTGCCGGTATCGCTCGAATTTCCGACGTTATCCGAATTGAATGCGTCACCCGAGCCGCCATCATATTCGTCGCCAGCTGCCTTGTCAGGAGAATCACCTTCCTGCAAAGCCATCTCCTGCGAAAGCCGGGCGAAATACGTCTGCAACTCGTCAGGCGAAATGATCGAAGTCTGCTCTGCAGAGCCTGTGGGCACCGTCTCATCATCCGGCGCATCTGCCCGTATGCCAAGCTGCGTCCCTTGCTGGTCTGCCACCATATTGCGCGCTGCCGGGTCGATGATCGTCGGCGTTTGCGGTGTGCGCTCGTTGCCGTCCGCCAATACGTCGGGCAGGTTCGCCTGCTGCCCGCGCTGCGTGGCACTGCCTCGATGCGCCGCATGGCGGCGATGTTGCCCTGTGCGCGGCTTGATGCGCACGGCCGCGGTCAGCCCGTGCAAACTGCCTGTTAACGCCTCTGCGATGGCGATCTCCTGTGTCGTTTCAATCGGCCTGCTCATAATTTGGCGCTTGCGACGCTTCTTCATTGGCATCGCGAACACCGATGCGGCGAGTATCATGAGCACAAACAGCAGGCCGCCCACGAAATACAACGGCATCGCGAAATTCGGCAACGTACTGCGCACCCAATGCAACGACACTGTGGCATCGGCGGAATCGCCTCCCAAGTCAATCAGTGCGATATTCGCAGCCTGGCCGGCATTGGTACGGACAACGACGTGCGAATCCCCACATCGCACAGCAGACCACATGTCTGAATCTGGGAACGCCACGCCGCTCGCATCATCCGCGGCCGGCTCCCCCTGAGCCCGAAAGCGGCCCTGTGACAAGGTCGTCCAATCGCTTAGACCGGTGATGCGTACGGTATCGTGCCCCGCCGTCCAACCTGCGACATCCTTGGGCGCGCCCAAGGCGACGCACACGTTCCGCTTTGCGTCTGCGCCGCCGGACGCAGCGTTGACTGTCAGCTCTGCCTTGGCATCCACCAACTGGAGTACGCCCGGATCAGTGATGATATAACGCGCATTCGAAACCGTCGTCCGCGCCGTAATGTCAGCGCTCGGCTTCCATTGCGTCGCGTTCAAAACGCCCAGAATGATGCTCGCTATCGCGAACAGGCCGAGCAGCGGCGCGACGATCCCGCGCATGATCACGGCATGTTTGGAGGGCCGCCTGGCGCCCGTCGGCTCTTCGCGCTTTTCCTGTGCTGCTGTCATAACGATGTACATTCTACAGGCTTCCGCCGCAATATTGGCTGAGACCAGCGAAATCAGGGTTGGACAGTACTGTGATGTGCCATGAGCAATATTTCAAAACACTCCCTTATCTTCCGCGCCCTGCTGGCCATGTGCTCGCTTGGATTATGCGTTTCCGCCGCAGCCTGCGGCGGACCAGGCGCCTCAGATAAGGCCGCTTCATCGGCTACGCCGAGTATCTCCGCCTCCCCTGCGCCATCCGGCATGACGAAACTGACCGGCGTCAGCGCAAGCGGCACGCTGGGCAAAGAACCCAAGATTTCCTTCGCTACGCCGAAGAGCGTGAAAAACAACACGTATGCCATCCTGCAAGAGGGCAATGGAGCTGTCATCAACGATGGCGACCGCATCTGTACACAGGGCATTGCGCTGAGCGCCAAGGATGGCTCACAGCTGGCGGACACTTGGACGAAAAACACGCCGGACTGCTCGATGAAAATCGATAAAAACAGCATGAACGCCGGATACTACCAGCTTCTGAAAGGCCAGAAAATCAACTCCACCGTCGCTTTCGGGGTCAATGACCAGGGCAACGCCTATATCATGGCGCTGACTTTGGTGTCCAAAGAGAAGGTATTGGCCCGCGCGACGGGTGCCAAAGTCAAGAATATCCCCAGCAACCTGCCCAAAGTCACGCTGGATAAGAACGGCAAGCCCTCACTCGATCTAGGTGCCTACAAACCGGGCGACAAGCTGGTCGTGCAGCCGCTGATCGCAGGCACGGGCAAAACCGTTAAGGCGAGCGACACCGTCAGTGCGCAGTACACCGGCTGGACGCTGGATAAGAGTGGCAAACTTATTCAGTTCGACTCCTCGTGGGATCGCGGCGCCGCCTCTGATTTCTCGCTGAGCCAGGTCATCGCCGGCTGGACAAAGGGCCTGACCGGTCAGAAGGTAGGTTCACAAGTCCTGCTGATCGTACCGCCGAACGAAGGCTATGGCAGCACGGCACAAAACAAGATCCCGGCGAATTCTACCTTGTATTTCGTCATCGATATCCTGTACGCAGGCTGAGTCCCATTGCAGTGAATATCCTCGTTCCTCGTTGGGCCTGACCGCTTCCGGTCAGGTTCAATGCATATTCCATGCTTATGCGTGTCTGTCCATCATGTTCCGCCGCCAACCGTCATGGATTAAGCACTTTTTTGGCGTTTTTGACGCATCTGTAGGTTTATCGATCCGGGAGCACTGGCCTGTGGGTACCGAGGCTGAGCATTGTCTGAATCTAGACGAGAAACGGCATGTACCGCTCCCAGCACAACACAAACGCCCACAGATACGACAGAAAAGCCACTTTTTTGGCTATTAAGCACTTCGCACAGTAGCTGCCGAAATCAGGCACAGCATTGTGGCGGAATTCCGCCGTTTCTGGGAACTAATACAGCGGCCGCAACACCTGTATCGGCACGTTGGCCTCCAAATGTGCTTAATAAATTTCAGAACAGGCGCAGGCTGCCATCTTGTGAGCCCTTCATCTCGTCATAATCCAGAATCAGGCAGGCGAAGCCGCGGTCCTCGGCCAGTGTGCGCGCCTGCGGTGTGATGGTCTGCGCGGCGAAGATGCCGTGCACCGGGGCCAGCAGCGGGTCGCGGTTGAGCAGCTTGCAGTAGCGAGTCAGCTGCTCGACGCCGTCGATGCCGCCGTGCCGCTTGATCTCGATGGCGACATGGTCGCCGTTCGCATCCACCGCCATGATGTCCACCGGTCCGATAGCCGTCGGATATTCGCGCCTCACCAGCTTCGCGCCTTCGCCGATGCGCTCGATCTGCTCGGCCAGGTAGCGCTGCAAATGGTCCTCGACGCCGTCCTTGACCAGCCCCGGATCCGTGCCCAGCTCATAGGCCTCGTCGGAGTAGATGTGCTGCAGGTTGATCTCCAGAATGTCGCTCGATTTGTCGGCGCACACGCGCAGCACCCGCTCGGGAATATCAGTGTCCGCGTCGTCATCGGCGCCAGCAGGCTCGATCTCCTTGATACTGCACGGGGCCGCCATCCAATTGAGCGGCTTGTAGGAGCCGATCTCCGAAAAAATCAGCACGCTGTTGTCCGCCTTGATGAGCAGGACGCGCCTGGCCAGCGGCAGTGAGGCATTCAAACGGCCGGAGTATTCGGCCTGGCAGTCAGCAACTATGATTCGCACAGTACCTCACTCTAGCAAGCCGACTGGGCGTCGATGCGCGAATGGCCTGCACGCACCCGCGCCGCCCTGCACAGCCCGCACGATCTGCACGTGTCGCCCTGCGCAATCGCGCAGCGCCTGAGTGCCTCGGCAGGCAATCTTTCCATAGACAATGTTCATAGGCAACGTTCACAGGCAACTAGCAGCCCCGCTCCGCTAGACTGGGGATGAGCCGTCACAACACGACGGCACCCACGCAAGACATCTCACAATAACGGCACCACTTCGTCACTGCATTGCAGATTGCAGAGGGCAACATTGCTGCAGCGCTGTGACGCTTGCAGTGCCGTATGCTGTAGTGCTGCAAGGCATTAACGCGGTAATACTACGAAGCTGCAACGTAAGAACTCACACAGGATAGTCGCACAGCACCTCTCACGAGAATGGAAATCATGGCACGGCATTCGGCGCATACACCAACCAGCACAGACACGTCACTCACTGCGAGCTCTGCGAGCACTGCACGCGAGGCAGGCGGCGCGGCCATATCCGACAGCACCAAACGCATCAACGCAACCGGCACGCACACCGCGGACAGCCGCATCTCAGTCAGTCACAGTGATGACGGCGTTGTGGCCTATGCCGCCGATCTGAGCAAGACCTACGGCACCAAGGATGCCATCGTCACCGCGCTCGACCATGTGAATGTGGAATTCGGACGCGGCCAGATGACCGCGATCATGGGCCCTTCGGGGTCCGGCAAATCAACGCTGATGCATTGCATGGCGGGCTTGGACACGCCCACATCCGGGCAGGTCTTCGTGGAAGGTCTGGAAGTCTCAGCCATGAACCAGCGCCAGCTCACCGATCTGCGCCGCAAGGAGATCGGTTTCATCTTCCAGTCGTTCAATCTGGTGCCGACGCTCACCGCCGAGGAGAACATCCTCCTCCCGCTGCAGATATCGCGCAAGCCGATTGATCGCGATTGGTTCAAGCAAATTGTTAAGGTCGTCGGATTGGAGAAACGCCTCACTCACCGACCGAGCCAGCTTTCGGGCGGGCAACAGCAGCGCGTGGCGTGCGCCCGCGCCATGATGGCCCGGCCCTCCGTCATTTTCGCCGACGAGCCCACCGGCAACCTCGATTCGCGCTCAAGCCGCGAGGTGCTGAGCTTCCTGCAGGATTCCGTGCGCGAGTACGGCCAGAGCATCGTGATAGTGACCCACGATCCGCGCGCCGCCTCCTACGCAAACCGCGTGCTCGTACTCGCCGACGGCCAAATCACCCAGGATATGCACGAGCCCTCCTACGGGCAGATTCTTCAGGTATTCGCCGCCGAAGGCAACGATGAACAGCCCACCCAGCCCACCAATCCCAGCGAGGCCTCCCTATGATTCGAATCGGACTGCGTGATGCCAGGAGCCATTTCGGCCGTTTCATCATGTCGATCATCGCCATCGCCCTTGGCGTGGCTTTCGTGGTCGGCTCGTTCTGCTTCCGCGAGATGCTCAACACCCAGGTCTCCAGCATGATGGCGACCAACTCCGACCACGACGTGTACGTGCGCGGCGTCGACAAGGCCAAGAGCAGCAGCGCTTCGCCGATGTCGGGCAGCGGTGCCAGCGAGAACTACAACCAGATCGACAACAGTCTGGCCACCACCATCGCGAAGGTCTCCGGCGTCTCCTCGGCGAGCGCCACCGCTACGATATCCGGCACAGTGCTGGTGGATCGCGACGGCAACGCCGTATCGACTATGGGCGCGCCCACGATGGCCATCGGCATGAGCAGCAGCGAGCCTTGGCGTTCGGCGCATTTCACTGTCGGCAGCTATCCGAAGGGCGATAGCGAGATCGCGCTGCATCAGTTCGCCGCTGACAAGGCGAAGCTGAAAGTGGGCGACACCACCACCATCGTCTATGAGGACGGCCCGAAGAAAGTCACCATCTCCGGCATCTTCACCACGCAAACGAGCCAGGCGGGCGCCATCATCATCGGAATCGACCCGTCAGTGGCCAGACACTACTACGCCATGACAGCGCCTGACCCTAACAAATCATCACTCATCGGCGTATACGCAAACGCCACGAACCCGCTGAACAGCCAAGGCCAGCGGCAGCTGGCCGCCCGTATCAACAAGGCGCTCACCGCCGGCTCGCATGCGCACGCTGTCACCGGCGACGAAGTGCGTAAGGAATCAACGAAGTCCATTCAAGACGCGTTGGGCTTCATCCAGCCGCTTATTCTGATCTTCGCCCTCATCGCATTGTTCGTAGGCTCATTCATCATCGCGAACACTTTTTCCATGATTGTGCGCGAATCGATGCGTGGTTACGCCTTGCTGCGCTCCGTGGGCGCATCGCCCCGGCAAGTGTTCTCCACCGTAATCGTCCAGGCAGTTATCTTAGGAATCGTGGGCTCCGGCATCGGCATTGGACTAGGTTGGGGCATCATCGAGCTCATTGCCATAGGGCTTGAGCAGATCGGCACTCCGCTGAGCGGACAAAGCAGCCCGACCATAACCGCTATAGCAGTAGGCATGGTGATCGGACTGATTGTCTCGCTGCTCGGCGCCGCCATCCCAGCTCGCGACGCGGCGCTGGCGCCGCCCATCCAAGCGATGAATGAAACGGTCAACCCTGAAAAATCGGTAAAGCGGCGTGGCATCATTGGCGCGGTGATGTGCACGCTCGGCATCGCTTTTTGGGTGTTTACTTATGCACTTGCCACGGCAGGCACTAATGGCCCCACACCGTGGCAGAGCCTCAACGACATCAGTACGGGATACCCGCTGGGACTTGGCGCGGGGCTGTTGGTCATCGGAGCTATCGTGCTGGGCCCAGCGCTCGTCAGTCCAACGGCCTCAGCGCTGGGATGGCTGCCCTCGCATATCCTGCGCGTGACCGGCACGCTCGCTACGCGTAATCTTTCGCGTTCCAGGCGACGCACCGCCAACACCGCTGCCGCTCTGTTCGTCGGTGTGGCGATAGTCAGCTGCCTCGGCGTCGTGGCATCCTCTGCCAAAGCCTCAGTAGCCGACATCGTCGATACCGGACTGAAGGCGGATTATGCCGTCAACTCCGCCTCATATGGCAGACTGCCGCAGGGCGCGATAGATGCGATCAGCAAAACCAGGGGCGTGAAGTCGACTGTCGCAACACGCTTGGTCATGGGCGTCACATACAACGGCAAATCTCTTGATTCAGCCATGAGCATTGCATCACCTGCCTCAATGTTCTCCGAGGTGTTCGCCGCCACTACCACAGGCGGCGATGCTGCGCAAGCCATCACGGCAGAAGAGCTCGTTGTGGCCAAAAACATCGCAGCCGACAACGACTGGCAGCTAGGAGACGCCATCAATGTCTCCGCGACGAGCACAGTCGTCGATGAAGCGGCCACGAAGCAGGCTCAGGCCGACTACCAGGCCCAGACGCAGGCACAAGTCCAACAGCTCATAGCCGCTGGAGACAAGGCGGGCGCACAAAAGATCCTAGACGACGCCAAAAATATCGACCCGGCGACGCTGGTGAAAACCAAATCCGTCACCAAAGCACAACGTGTCACAATAGGCGCTATCGTCACTAATTCGGCCTATGCCGGCGGCATCTATATGAGCGACAAGCTCGCGGACGGGCTTGCCGACCGCAACATGCAGATCGTGCGTCAACTCTTCGTGAGCGCTGAGCGCGGCCAGAATCTCGATGCGCTCCACGAGCGGCTGCTCAAAGCCGTCAAACCTTATTATGTAGTCACCGTGATGGACCACGACGAGTACAAGTCCACAACGAGCTCGATGGTCGATCAGATTCTGGCGATCCTCTACGCGTTGCTGGCGCTGTCGATCATTATCGCGATCTTTGGCATCGTGAACACGCTGGCTCTCAGCGTCTCCGAACGAACCAAAGAAATCGGGCTGCTGCGCGCCATCGGCACCTCGCGTGGGCAGATCCGCGGCATGCTGGCGATCGAGGCCGTGATCATTGCTGTATTCGGTACGCTGGTGGGACTCGTGATTGGCGTAGGCGCGGGTGCCATGATTCGCGTTGTCTATGAGACCAGCGGTTTGCAGACTCTGAGCATCCCGTGGAAACAGCTCGCCATATTCCTCGTCCTCGCCGTGGCGGTCGGCCTGATCGCCAGTGTCTCGCCCGCGAGCCGCGCGCTAAAGAAACCTGTACTCGACGCTGTTTCTAGCGAATAACCGCAGACTGCTGCCATCTGCTAACCTGCATGCGGCAAGCTACGGGGCAACCGGTGGCAGCCAGGTGAAGCGCCCCGAACCAAAAGTGGCTCACAGCATGGGATACATGCTATGAGACACTTCATCGAAACAAACGAATGAACCTCAGCTGCCCCCCGAAGTTCTGACCACGTCCTGACCACGCTCGACAGCGATAGTCAGCTTATTGGAATCGAAGGAAATGAATCCGTCGGCAACCGTGAAGGAATGTCGCTCGCCACCAGGATCCACAACACTCACCGTGCCGCCCTTGATGATCGAGAGCAGCGGCTCATGATCAGGTAGGATGCCCATGACCCCTTCGGATGCGGGGATAGTCGCGCAGGTCGCAGTGCCACTCCACACGGGGTGGTCGGCTGCGACCAGATTGACCTGCAGGACTTTCTTATCGGCCATCACGCACCGAATTCCTGCTTCATGTCATGCCACTTCTTCTCGAGATCATCGATGCCGCCGATGCCGGAGAACGCCTGCTCGGAGACATTGTCGTACACGCCGTCACAGATACGCGTGAACGCTTCGATAGTCTCGTCCGCAGGCACATAGGAGCCCTCGCGGCCGGTGAACTTCTGTGCAACATAGAAGTTCTGCCCTAGGAACTGCTCGATTTTGCGTGCACGGTTCACGATGGTCTTATCCTCTTCGCCCAGCTCGTCGATGCCGATCAGGGCGATGATGTCCTGCAGCTCCTTGTTGCGCTGGAGAATTGCCTTGACACGGTTCGCGCAGTCGTAGTGCGCCTGGCCCACATAGCGCGGGTCGAGAATGCGCGAAGTAGAACCCAGCGGATCCACAGCAGGGTAAATGCCCTTCGACGCGATGTCGCGCGAAAGCTCGGTTGTGGCGTCCAAATGGGCGAATGTCGTGGCCGGGGCCGGGTCGGTGTAATCGTCGGCAGGCACATAGATAGCCTGCAGCGAGGTAATCGAATGGCCGCGCGTCGAGGTGATGCGCTCCTGCAAGGAGCCCATCTCATCGGCCAGATTCGGCTGGTAGCCCACGGCGGAAGGCATGCGGCCCAACAGCGTGGAGACCTCGGAACCGGCCTGCGTGAAGCGGAAGATGTTGTCGATGAACAGCAACACATCCTGGTTCTGCACGTCACGGAAGTACTCAGCCATCGTCAGCGCGGTCAGCGGCACGCGCAGACGCGTTCCCGGCGGCTCGTCCATCTGGCCGAAGACCAGCGCAGTCTTCTCCAACACTCCGGCGTCCTGCATCTCACCGATCAGGTCGTTGCCCTCACGAGTGCGTTCGCCGACTCCGGCGAACACGGAAACACCGCCGTGGTTCTGCGCCACGCGCTGGATCATCTCCTGGATGAGCACGGTCTTGCCCACGCCCGCACCGCCGAACAGGCCGATCTTGCCGCCCTGCACGTACGGAGTGAGCAGGTCGATGACCTTGATGCCCGTCTCGAACATTTCCGTTTTGGATTCGAGCTGGTCGAAGGCCGGCGGATTGCGATGGATAGGCCAACGCTCCTGGACATCGACGATTTCGTCATCCTTCTTGTTGAGGATGTTGCCCGAGACGTCAAAAACGTGACCCTTGGTCACGTCGCCGACCGGCACCTTGATGGGGCCACCGGTGTCGGTGACTTTCGAGCCGCGCACCAAGCCATCAGTGGGCTTGAGCGCCACAGTGCGAACTGTTGAATCGCCGATCTGCTGCTCCACTTCAAGGGTGATGGTATGAGCCGTCTCGCCCTCCGTGTGGCCGACATTGCTAATTTCGGCCTTCAGGGCATTATAGATATCGGGCAGGTGGCCGACCGGGAACTCGACGTCGATGACCGAGCCCGTGACGCGTGTGATGCGCCCAGCGCTCGGTTCCTCGACGATGTCCTCGGGAGCCGCTGTGGTCTGGTTATCAGCCATATGCGTTCCTACTCTTCCTGTTTGTTCAGCGCGTCGGCGCTGCCGATGATTTCGGTAAGTTCCTGTGTGATGGCCGCCTGGCGGGAAGCGTTGAGCTCGCGCGTCAAGCTGTCAATCAGATTATTGGCGTTGTCCGTCGCCGTATGCATGGCGTTCTGTCTGCTGGCAGTTTCGGAGGCCGCCGCAGTAAGCAGGCATTCGTGAATGCGCGCCTGGATGTACTTGGGCAGAATCGCGTCAAGCACCTCTTGCAAACTGGGCTCAAAGGAGTACAAGGGCGAAACGTTGTCTGCCTGTGCGAAAGCCGCGGTGTCCGCAGGCGTGTCGGCCGAATCCGGCGCAGTTGGAACCGGAGCCTCAACTGCAGCAGCGTTCCCCGAATCTTCCGTAGCTGAGCTGCCAAGCTCGCCCGGCTTGCCCTGCCGCACGATCTGAACCGGCAGCATGCGAAGTACCCGCACGCGCTGAACCACCATATTCATGAATTCAGTGAACACGATGTACAGCTCGTTCACGCCACCCTTGTCCTCAGATGCCATGTAGGCATCTAGCAGGGTGTCAGATATGGCCTTGGCCACAGGCACGCCCGGATGGTCGCTCTCGCCTTCCCAAGTGCCCGCCACCTTGCGGTTGCGATACTTGTAGTAGGTGACGCCTCGACGGCCGTACACGTACAGCTGTGGCTCCTTGCCTTCGGCTTCAAGGCGGGCTAGTAGGCCTTCTGTCTCGCGGATGATTGAGGAGGTGTAGGCGCCAGCCATGCCGCGATCAGCGGTCAGCGCGAGCACGGCGACGCGCGGATTGCCGTCGTCCTTCGTCTTCACGATTGGATGGTCTATATCGGTATGCGCAGCCAGCGCCTGCACCGCATCGAAAATCGCATCCGTGTACGGCTTGGCGTCCAGCGCGACGTTGCGCGCCTTCGCGATATGCGAGGACGCAATCATCTCTTGGGCGTTGAAGATCTTGCCGAGTGACGTGGTGGAGTTGATTCTTGATTTCAATGCAAGTTGGGAGGCCATCGCTTACTTCTTCTCCCCCGCGACGAGCTGCTCCTGCTCCACCTTGGCCGCCTTGGGGGCCTCGGGCTTCTTCTCGACGAGCGGCTTACCAGACTTGGTCACGAACGTCGTGCGGAACTTGTCGACCGCTGCATCCAAGGCCTTCTCCGTGTCAGCGGTAAAGTCTTGCGTATCGCGGATAACCTTGAGGATATCCGTGTTGTGGTCGAGGTAGTCGAGCAACGCCTGTTCGAATGGCAACACATCGGCGATCTCGAGGTCATCGAGTTTGCCGTGCGTGCCAGCCCACACCGAAACGACCTCGCGCTCCATCGAATACGGCGAGAATTGCGGCTGCTTGAGCAGCTCGGTAAGCCTTGCGCCGCGAGTCAGCTGGGCCTTCGAGGCCGCATCCAAGTCGGATGCGAACATAGCGAACGATTCCAAGGAGCGGTATTGCGCCAGCGAGATCTTGAGTGTGCCGGAGACCTTTTTCAAGGCCTTGGTCTGCGCAGCACCGCCTACGCGCGACACCGAGATGCCGACGTCGACCGCAGGGCGCTGATTGGCGTTGAACAGATCGGACTGCAGGAAGATCTGGCCGTCGGTGATGGAAATCACGTTGGTCGGAATGTAGGCGGACACGTCGTTCGCCTTCGTCTCGATGATCGGCAAGCCAGTCATCGACCCCCCGCCAAGATCGTCGGACAGCTTGGCGCAGCGTTCGAGCAGACGGGAATGCAGGTAGAACACGTCGCCAGGATAGGCCTCGCGCCCCGGCGGCCTACGCAGCAGCAATGAGATCGAGCGATATGCTTCGGCTTCCTTGGACAGATCGTCAAAGACGATGAGCACATGCTTGCCGTGATACATCCAGTGCTGGCCGATGGCCGAACCGGTGTACGGAGCAATGTATTTGAAGCCCGCGGAATCGGAAGCTGGGCTGGCCACGATCGTCGTGTACTCCATCGCGCCAGATTCCTCAAGGCTCTGACGCACTGAAGCGATGGTCGAGCCCTTCTGACCGATGGCAACGTAGATGCAGCGCACCTGCTTGGTTGGGTCACCGGTTTTCCAATTGTCCTTCTGATTAATGATCGTATCGATCGCGATGGCCGTCTTGCCGGTCTGGCGGTCGCCGATGATGAGCTGGCGCTGGCCACGCCCTATCGGGGTCATTGCGTCGATGGCCTTCAGGCCCGTCGACAGCGGCTCCTCAACCGGATGGCGGTGCATCACGTCCGGAGCCTGCGCTTCCAAGATGCGCCGGCCTTCGCTTTTAATCTCGCCCAGTCCGTCAATGGGATTGCCCAACGGGTCGACCGTACGGCCCAAATAGCCGTCACCAACCGGCACGGAGAGCACTTCACCGGTGCGCCGCACCTCCTGGCCTTCCTCAATGCCTGCGAAATCGCCCAGGATCACTACACCGATCTCTCTAGCGTCCAGATTCATCGCTAGGCCGAGCGTGCCGTCCTCGAAAGTCAGCAACTCGTTCGCCATGCAACCAGGCAGTCCCGTCACATGCGCAATGCCGTCGCCGGCCGTGGCCACGTAGCCCACCTCCTGGGTGGGTGTGTCCGAAGGCCGGTACGCCTCGACAAACTCGTCGAGCGCCTTGCGTATCGCGGCGGGATCAATGGTAAGTTCTGCCACGATCACTCCTTAATATCTTGTGTTGACTGGTAAGTCTCATTTATCGCATGCGCTGTACGCGCTGCCCGCGTGCGCCGTGAACAATGCATATCCGCGCCTGCTGCTGCGCGTGTTCGCGCGCCGTCCACCCTCATACGCTCTGCCTGACAGAATCCTGCAAGTGGCGCAACTGAGCCACCACCGTGTTGTCGGTGACCTCGTCACCTACTTGGATACGCATGCCACCGATCACCGAGGCGTCGACCACGGAGTTGATGTGCACCCGCCGGTTCAGTCTAGCCGAGTAAATGCCGATGAGCTTCGCGATCTGCTCCTTGTTCAAGGGGGCAGCCGTCGTAACAGTGATCAGTGACTCGCCCATATGCCGGGAGAATTTGCTGATCAACCACTGGACGGTGGCCAAATAACGCCGCCCACGCAGATCGTCGGTCGCCTGTTCCGCCAAACGCACCGTGACCTTATCGAAACCGCTTCCGTCGAGCAGGGTATGCAAGAGCTTGATGCGCGCGGCCGCAGTCGCCTGGTCGTCATTGAGCTTCGCACGCAATGCCGGCAGCTTGATGAGCGCCGAATGCAGATCGGCCAGCTCAATCGCCACCGTAGGGGTGGAGCCAGCATGATCCGCGTAATACATCATCGCGTCCACGCCGAAATCCTCCACTACGTTGGCAATGTCCTTGGCACGGCTCCACCGGCGAGCGACGAGGTCAGAGAGGATCTCCATGGTGAAGGGATGAGCCTGGCCGCCGATGATCGCCTTGAGCAGCGTTTTTTTGTCGTCGGCGGAACGGGAAGGATCAGTGAGTGCGTGCTCGATCGCGATATTCTCGTCGAGCAGCGCTGTGACGGTGAACATCTCGTTGCCAATGCGCCATGTGTCCTCGCCTGCATCGCGCAGCCGGGCTGCAAACGAGTCGCGGGATTCGCGATCCGCCATGCGTGAAGCTTCACCGCGCATCGCTCACCTCTCTTTCCTCGCCCTTCCTGTATGCCTTATAGGGAAGACGTACGAATCTGCTGTTCATTGCTTGTTGTCGGAGATCTCGTCAAGTAACCCGTCGATCATCTGCGACTGCACTGCGCCATCCTGAAGCTTCGCCCCCAGGATCCGTCCCGCGAGCGCGGCGGCCAACGTCCCAACCTCCCCACGCAGCTTGACCAACGCCTGCTGGTGCTGCGATTCGATCGAGCGCTGGGCACTCTGCGAAATCTGCGAGGCCTCGGCATCGGCGCGCGAGCGGGCGTCAGCGATGATGTGAGAAGCCTCGGCGCGGGCATCGTCACGTATTTTCGACGCCTCGACGCGAGCGGTGCTCAGCTGATCCTCATACTTCCGCTTCGCCTCATCGGCTTGCTTCTGGGCCTTCTTGGCGTTTTCGATGCCGCCTTCGATCTTCGAGGACCGCTCATCGAATATGGCATTGAATTTCGGCAAGAAGTACTTGTAGAAGAACAGTGCGACGATGACGAGAATAATCGCGGACCATACCATGTCATAGACATGCGGAATGAACAGATCGATTCCGTCTTCTGCTGCAACCGTCACAAGACCCTCCTTTCATTGACAGACATGATAGCCATGGCGTCAGCCGTTGCGGCAGCGCTACTTGATTACCAGCGCCGCGACGAAGCCGATAAGCGCCAGCACCTCGACCAGCGCCAGGCCGATAAACATAATCGTCTGAATTTTGCCCGACATCTCGGGCTGGCGAGCCGTGGACTCCATGGCCTTGCCGAACAGGATCCCCAAGCCGATGCCGGGGCCAAGCGTGCCCAGACCATAACCGATAACGCTGAGATTGCCCGCAACTTCGGCGAGTGTGATGATATTCATTTTTTTTCCTTTCTAACGCATGTAATACACGTTACAGATATTTGAAAACCGACCCGCGCTATTGCTCAGGGTAGCTCAGGTTGATATAGACCGTGGAAAGAATTGCGAAAACGTACGCTTGCAGAAACGCGACAAACGCTTCGAAACACGTCATAAGCAATCCCCCGACGAACCACGTCGCGCCCACTGGGATGCCCATAAGCTTGTCCGCGCTCTCGATCATCCAATACTGGGCGAACGCCAAGCAGGTAGCCACCATGAGGTGGCCGGAAATCATGTTGGCGAAAAGTCGAATCGTCAAGGAGAGCGGACGGATCACCAGCAACTCAAGAATCTGTATCGGGGCGAGCAGGATGTACACCGGCCACGGCACGCCAGGCGTGAAGACCTCATCGCGAATGAAGCGGCCCAAGCCCTTTTCCCGCACGGCCGCGATCCAGTACTGGACCATCGTCCATAACGCGAAGACGAGCGGCATGACCACGCTCGCCGTGGCCGCGATATTCGCGCCAGGCACGATACCGCAGAGGTTAAAAACGAGAATGGTGAAGAAGATAGTGGCAATCATCGGCACATAGCGCCTGCCACGAAGGGCTCCCATCACTTCGTACACGATATTGTCGCGGACAAAGCTGACGCCCATCTCGAGCACTCCCTGCCAACGGCCGGGAATGAGTTTTGCGCGATGCGCGGATACGCCCAGAATGAGCAGCATCGCCACAGTGGCGACAATGCGGACGAGGATGATGCGGTTGATGGCGAACGGCGTGCCCTGGAACAAAATCTCAGGGGGCAGGAAATCATCCACCGTCGGCAGATCGGGGCCACCCTGGGCCGCGATCAGCATGTGTATGCCCGCTACTCCAACCATCTGTGCGCCTCCTAGTTCGTATCAGCTGTAAGTCTAAGCCTTGCGCTGGAAAGATGACGTTACATCCCCATTACCAGCGTCATAATCGCGCCCCGGTTGCGGCGCGCGTCATGATCGGCAGGCCTAGCCTGGATGCAGGATGCCTTCAATCAACAACAGGCAATCATACGATGCAAAGTTCCAAGTCGTTGCCAGCCCTTGCCCGATATACGTCCCACGGCGTTTCTGCACGCACGCTGCACGAGCTCGTATCTGCCGATCTTATGGATTATTGTCCGCATGGCACTCATCCCTGTGTTCCCGTTATCGTTTCATTTGTCCCTGCCGCGACATGCTGGCGCGCTCTGCCGCCATTATCCCTAGTCCCTTTCTTGCATGCTTGTACTGTGAGCGCAAACATCAGATGACCGCAATGTGGTCATTGCGTCGCTTGCATACCGCAGAGTCGAACCTACGAAGCACCCGGAATTACACCGTATCCATGGCCGTCGAACGGCTTGAATCCATCGGCCCGCGGGCTTCCTGGGTCGTGGCGAATTGAGCGGTCGGTGCCCAGTCGCCTGGCGGCGCGCAATTCGGGGACCTCGCGCAAGTCGTACGGCGTGGTCTGGTAGACCCAGTTGAGCCAGTTGCGCCACAGCAGGTTCGCATGCGCGCGCCATGAGAAGAGCGGCTCCTTGCTTGGATCATCGTCGGGGAAGTAATTGCGCGGGAAGGGCACATTCGTCAGGCCTTTGGCCATATCGCGCTCGTATTCCTCGGCGATGGTGGTCTTGCCGTACTCCCAATGGCCAAGCGCAAACACCTCGGAGAAATCGCGCGTTGCTATGAGCCCCGGACCTGACTGTGGCCCCCATGTCAGTACCTGCAAGTCGGGATTGGCTGCGACATCGGACTCATTGACCCCCGCCACGCGCGAATGCGGCTGCAGCGCGATCTCGTCAAAACCGTTGGTCAGGAAGCAGTACTCATCCTGCAGATACTGAGGGAAGATGCCGAAGATCTTTTCGTCCAGATCAACTTTGCGCACGCCATAGCGGTAGTTGAGCGCTCCCATCGCGCCCCAGCACAGGTACATTGTCGAGAATACATGGCACGAAGCCCAATCGAGGATGCCTTTGAACTCATGCCAATAATCAACTTGCTCGAAGTCGAGGTGCTCCACCGGCGCGCCCGTGATGACCAGACCGTCGTAAAAGTTGTCGGCAAAGGCCGCGGGATCCTCATAGAACTTCACAAGATGGTCGGCGCTGACATGCGTGCCCTCGTGCGTCGAGGTCTTCATGAAGTCAATGTCCACCTGCAACGGAGATTTGGAGATCAGCCGCAGCAACTGGGTCTCCGTCTCGATTTTCTTGGGCATGAGATTGAGGATCACTAATCGCAGCGGGCGTACCCGCTGGCGCTCGGCCTCGGGCTTCTCCAGCGCAAAGATACGCTCGGAATCAAGGATGTCGCGTGCAGGCAAGCCGCTTGGAATCTTGATAGGCATATCACTTATTATGGCGTGGCAACGGATAAGGGGCGGTTAATCGGCTGTCTAGGGGCAACTCGGCGCATGCGCCGAGTGAAACGCTGGGCGAGGCACCTCGCGGGAATCTAGATGGGGGTAGCTCAACGAGCGGTCAGGCGTTCGCTGAGCGATGAAACTCGCGGACGGTTTGACATTTCGAAATGTACACCTATTGTATATAGAGCTGCCTTCAAGCAGCCGACGCGGGGTGGAGCAGCTCGGTAGCTCGCTGGGCTCATAACCCAGAGGTCACAGGTTCAAATCCTGCCCCCGCTACCAAATAGCCCGGAATCATAGCGGTTCCGGGCTTTTTTGTATCTTGTGGGTTATAGGAACAAACGTGTTGGTTTAGACTGTGGTTTTTAGTCGGTGTTGTTGGGGTATGGGGTGCTGGCGTGCAGTTCGTTCCAGTCGACGCCGCTGCCCGCAGTTGGCTCGTCGCCGGTA
>JALCCT010000005.1 GCA_022640915.1 Bifidobacterium sp.
AAGAGGCCGCCACGTGCCTGCGGGAGGGCATCGGCGAGACCACGACCTACCTGCTGGACGACTACCCGGTCGAGCATCGCCGGCGTATCCGCACCAACAACATGATCGAACGACTCAACCGCGAAATACGCCGCAGAACTCGCGTCGTGGGAGCGTTCCCCGACGGCAGGAGCGCACTCATGCTCATCACTGCGAGAATCCGCTACGTCACCGGCAACCAGTGGTCGACCCGCCGCTACCTGGACATGTCCCGACTCCACGACACCATACAGGAAGCGAACTGACAACGCACACAGGAAACAAAAACCAAAGTGCGCAAGAACCCGGGCACTACCCGACTTTGCTCGTGCAGTACCTGCGCCGCGACTGGGGAAAAAACCTCGTCTGGATGCTGGGTCTGGGACTTTTCTGCAGCATCTATGTGCCGGCCTTCGAGAAGGTCGCGCAAGGCAACGGCCACGTCGGCATGTTCATCACCATGGGCAATCCAGCGATGATCGCGCTGGTCGGCCCCACGCCTGTCACCAATGCCGCCGATTACACGGTCGGCGCGATGTACACCCACGGAATGCTGCTGTTCTGCAGCATCATGGTCATGGTCGTCTCCATCCTGCACGTCGTAGGCCACACGCGACGCGAGGAGGATCTCGGCCTGAGCGAGATGATTCGCGCCTTCCCCGTCGGCCGACAGGCGAGCTCGCTGGCAGTAGCCATCGAGACCATCGGCATCAATCTCGTGCTCGGCGTGTTCACCGGCGTGCTCATGGCGAGCTTCCGCGAAGCCACGATCACCTTTGCAGGCAGCATGCTTTTTGGGCTGTCATTAAGCGTCGCGGGAATACTCGGCGCTGCGCTGGCATTGGTGTTCGTGCAGATTATGCCGACCGCCTCGGGCGCGAGCGGCGCGTCGCTTGGCGTGCTCGGCGTGCTCTATATCCTCAGGGCCGCAAGCGACGGCCACAACGAGACCCTTTCGCTTGTCAATCCGCTGGGATCGACCTATCTCGCCTACCCTATGACGCAGAACCGGTGGTGGGTGCCCTTGATTGCGCTGGGGTATTCTGTAGCGTTATTCGCCGCCGCCATGCTGCTGGAGAACGGCCGCGACATGACCGCGAGCTATATTCCTGAACGGCTCGGGCGCTCGCATGCGAGACGAGGGCTGCTATCGGCGCATGGCTTGCTTCTGCGACTCAATCACGGCACCATCATCGCCTGGCTCGTGGCATTCGCCTGCCTCGGTGCCGTGTACGGCTCGATTTACGGCGACATGAGCACATTCTTAGACAGCAATCAGCTCATTAAAACGATGTTTTTGGATTCAGGGGTCTCGCTCGAAGCCTCCTTCACGAGCACGATTCTTATTGTGCTCAGCGGTCTGGCCGCCATACTGCCGATCGTCGTCGTCAACAAGCTTTACGCCGAGGAAACGCGGCTGCACTTGAGCCAGATATGTCCACGCAGGTCACGCGCAGCCATCTGTTCTGGACGAATATAGCGCTGGCATTCATCTGCGCCGTTCTGGGCACGCTGCTCACCGCCGGATCGCTCGGCGCTGCGGCCATTTCCTCCACATCCAGGCATATGTCGATCGGCATGGGCGATTTTCTCGCGGCAGGATTCAACCAGCTTCCGGTGCTGCTGATCTTCGTCTCGCTCGCGGCGCTTCTGCTCGGCCTCGCCCCGCAGCTCGGCAAGGCGGCGTACGGCTATCTCACGTATGCGATTCTGCTGAGTTATTTCGGCAATATGCTCGACTTGCCGAAGTGGGTAACGAAGACCTCGCCCTTGAACTGGATGCCGCGCCTGCCCGTGGACTCCTTCAAGCTCGCGCCGTTCCTCGCAGTCACGGCAGCTGTGATCGTCATGACCGTGCTGGGCGCGTGGGGCTACTCGCGCCGCGATATGCGCGAGGGGGCCTAGCGTTAAGGCATCACGTGTTGTGGCGTGCTGGGTTCAGACATGACCCAGCACGCCGCCGCAGTTAGCTGAACTTGCAGCGCCATATGCGGCCGCATTCGTTGTCATACGTATGATTCGTTTTTTCGTTCCGCATTTTTGCTTTACGTTTTCGCGCTGCGGCGCATGCAATTCCCCGTTGCACGTGGCTGTCAGTTGTGTGTAGCGTTATTTCGAGGAGAGCAGAGTATCAGACGACTCGAATCCGCCGTTTTCAGGCGGTGTTACTTGGGATCTTATGGATTTGGCGCTGCACGCAACGAAGATAGACCTGGGCAACATATCCCAATAACGCCTCACATAACGCTGATACACCCATATATATCCAGAAAATCCTGGATGCACGGCCGTCTCGGCCGCATCAGCCGTCGCGATGCCGTGTACAATAGGTGCTCGTTGCCCGGGTAGCTCAGTGGATAGAGCACCGCTCTCCTAAAGCGGGTGTCGACGGTTCGAATCCGTTCTCGGGCACTCCTATTTGGCGTTCAAACCATTGACGCACGCGCATTCCCTGATCTTTGCCAGTTGCGCAAAGAGGACATCACATAGCCAAAGCTTCAATGCTGTGTTTCGCCGTGACGGCGAGCGCGTATACGATGGAGGGCAGGGGTTCCACCCAGTTGAAGCCTACGAACGGCTTGGAGACAATCGGAAAGAAGGACGTCCATGCCCGCAGCACAACCCATATCGCAGTGCGGTTCGGTGACTGCGCTCTCCCTTGGCCTTCCCTCCTCCGCTGCCATTCCCGCAGCCAAAGGCACATTGCCCAAGCAGATGTTCACCGCGAAAACGCCGGTTTCCGCCAAGCTCAAGCAGCGTTTCGCCAATGACATCGACAGCATCACCATGCTTGCATTGCTGCGGCCATCCACCATAGGCGTCGCTGCGAATCCGGATGGCAAAGGGGTCGGCGAGATCATGGTGCTGGGTATCCGTCACCGGGGAACGAGCGCGCCGATTGAGGTCATTGAGCATATCGCCGCTATGCGCCGCTCCGGCATCATCTTCGTATGCGTGCGCGACGGTGTGACCGCTGATGCGACCGATACCGCGCAGCAGCAGGCGCAACCGTCGCACAACGATAGCTCCAGCCGTAAGTCTCTTGCAGCGGAGCAGGCAGCACAGGCGACACCAGTGGCTCAAGGCGAATCGTGCGCATTCGCAGTGCGACGCGCCCTGCCCGGCAGGCCCGGCCATCCGCAGCTGAGCAAGGTGTTCGCCGGCGATTACCGCCCGGCTGGCGAGGCCCGTCTTATCATCAGTGGCGAGACGCTTGACGACGTATGGAACAGCCTCAACGCGCAGATTATCCTCGGCAGCAGCAATGCGGAGAATATCGATGCACGCATCGCGACTCGTGATCGCTTTGCGGCTTTGCGTGCCGACGAGACCAAACTCGCCAAGGACCACGCCCGCGCCAAGCAGCCTGCGCAACGCAACGAAATCTACGCCAAACTGCACAAAGTGCGTGTCGAATTAAGCCATTTGGCGGTTGAGCAGCAGTAGGCGATACCGCGCAAAAACCTTGTCGCCTATCGCAACGCGCCGTAACGCCTAGGCCGTCGCATCAGACAGTCCTGTGATCTCTTCATACAAGCGGGCCAGTCGATCTTCGCGCGTCGGCTTGTCGAGCTCGCATTCCCAGACATCGATCACGCGCCAGCCCATCGCCGCCAGCTTCGCATGCTGTTCGCGGTCGCGCTCGCGATTGCGCAGCAGCTTGGCGCTCCAGTATTCCACGTTGGATTTGGGTTGCGAATATTTGGCGCAGTGCTCATGGGCATGCCAAAAGCAGCCGTTCACGAAAACTATCACACGCCATTTCGGCAGCACCGCGTCGGGATGGCCGGGGTAGCGTTTGTCGTTCTTGCGAAAACGCAGTCCGCGCGTGAACAGGTAACGGCGCACCTCCACTTCGATGGCCGTATCCTTGCCGTGGATATGCGACATCGTGTAGCTGCGCGTGCCCCGGGCGTATTTCTCCGCATGATCCTTCGGCTTATGGGTCGTCGCCCGCTTCGCAGGCCGGGATTTTGCGTTGCGAAGCGCGCGAGGCCGCGAAGCCGATCCCGACGCCTTGCACGTATCAGGTGGCATCGGCGCTCCCCCCGAGCCGGTCACCTCATCTTGCCTACTGGCTTCCACGGCTTCGTTCACATCACCCATTATCCCGCAATCTGCTTCAACCAGCGTTTTCAACCAATCCTGTTCAACCAGTTGCTTGAGCAAGTGCGTCCAATCAGCCTCGCATCGCCAGACCATCGCATACACTGGAAGTCGACGCCACAAATCAATGGGGCTCGATTCACGGCATAACGATTCACGGCATAACGATTCACAGCGGAACGATTCAAGGAGGAATGATGAGCGGACTCAATGGCAGGCGCACCGAAGCCGAACGAGACGGCCTAAAGGTCAATGTCGCGATACTCGGCGCTGGGGGCATAGCGAACACGATGGCTACGACACTCAACGCCATGGCGAAAGATCCCCGATATAGCGATCTTGTCGCGCCGTATGCCGTAGCCGCACGGGACGGCGCCCGGGCGGCGGCTTTCGCCAAGCGCTATGGCATCCCTGTTTCATACGGTTCCTACGAGGAGATCGCGGCCGACCCGAACGTTGATCTGGTGTATATCGCCACACCGCACAGCCTGCATGCCGAGCAGGCACTCCTGTGTCTCAAGGCCGGCAAGAACGTGCTGGTCGAGAAATCCTTCACCGCCAATGCCACGCAGGCGCAGACGCTGCTGGACACGGCGCATGAAACCGGGTTGCTATGCACCGAGGCCATCTGGACACGGTACATGCCTTCGCGCGGCGTTATTGACGGCATCGTGGCCTCGGGCGTCATCGGCGAAGTGCATGCTGCGAGGGCAAATCTGGGGTATGCGATCTCCGGCAATGCTAGGCTGACCGATCCCGCATTGGCTGGCGGCGCATTGCTTGATGTGGGCGTGTACCCGCTCAATTTCATCGACATGGTGATGGGCCCGCGGCCGATTGACCGGATCAGTACCGCTATGATTGCCTACGAGAACGGAGTCGACGCGCAAAGCTCGACCATGATCAGCTATCAGGACGGGACGATGGGCGTCGCCGACTGCTCGATGGTTTCCGTCTCCGATCGCACCGGAACCGTCTGGGGCACCAAGGGATATCTCGTATGCGAGAATATCAACAACGTGGCATCAGTCGACGTATACGACGCCGATCACAGCCTCATCAGGCACCATACCGTTCCTGAGCAGCTTACCGGCTACGAGTACCAAGTGGCCTCTGCGGCCAACGCGATCCTCGATGGCAAAGGCGAATGCCCTGAGATGCCGCACGCCGACACCATGCGCATCATGACGCTCATGGATCGGATCCGCAGCCAGTGGGGCCTGCGATATCCTTTCGAATAGACCCGATGGAATCGAAGAGAACGAATGCGGACAGCCTGGTTGCAGTGAAATCGGATTGCAGCGTGTAACCCGAGCATATTGGGGTTCACGCCTCCAGCGAACCCCTGACCAGTAGGCTTGGAGTAACAACTCCCTCATCCCACGAGCGAAGAAGGCGATCAGCTATGACACGGTCATTCCCCGAACGACACGACTCCTCTGAGCGTCACGATGCCGATGAACGTCACGATCTTTCCAGCCGCACTGGCGATGCCGCCGCCAGGGCAGGCAGGAACCATCCAGTACGAACTCTCGACACGCTGCGCGAATTCGTCGAGGAAAGCTGGCCACAGTGCGCTGATGAGGAAGGCCCGACCTTCCTATGGAGCCGGCTGGTAGAGGAGCTGGCCACGCAGGCGGATGCCGCGCGTACAGACGGCCCGGTCGCGCCCTTTGACCAGGCGCGCGCCATCATGATGGCGCCGCTGCAATGGTATCTTTGCTCGGTCATTCCAGCTGCACCGGACGCTGAGTCTATGGCGGACGATTACACGGCATCGTTTGATGCCATAGCCCAAGATGATGGTTCGCAGCAGGCGATGCCGACCTTCCGCCTCGAATCACATGCGCTGGATGGCGTGCAGGCCGTCGTCGGCAATGCGATGATGAGCCGGCAATGGAAAGCGGCTACGCAGAACCTCGCTCTGGCACTGGATGTCACGACGCGATTTATCGGCAGCGTCGCTGATCGCGAGGACGAGGGCTTCGCGTTTCTCAAGCATGTGATCCAGGATGTCCGCGTCTACTTCGAGTCGCTCGCGAGCCATGCCGATCCTCTTGTTGCCGCCGAAGCCTTGCAGATTATCTGCGAAACCGCTTGCAATGAGGATTTCCGCCTCAATCCGGCGCAGATGGTCGAATTGCTCTCCTGTGCATTGCCATTCGCCAAATGGGATGACACACGTGTGCTTGCATACGGCGTGGTGCGTCAGGCCGACGCTGCTATGCAGAGCATGCTGCAGCAGAATCAGGACAGCTCCGCGAGTGAAATGATCAGCGGGCTTTTGCAGAATGCCGACGACGAAGGAGTCGATTATTCATTCGAGCTCGTGCATCTGCATTACGAGCAATCCATGCTTTTCCTGCGACATGATCTGCTGCGCCTGAGCGGCGAATATGCGGCGGCGGATCGTTTCCTCGCCGACCATCACGATATGGAGCCCTTTGCCGACGCCTACGCAGCTCGGCTCATCGCGCAAGAACGCTGGCAGGAATTGCTTGATTTCAGCGAGACGGTCATGCACGACGAACCAAACCAACAGCTCATGATCATTCCTCCCGACGCGGCGCCTTACGACTGGGATTCTCTGCGCGAGGCCGCGTTGCAAGGCTTGGGCCGACGCGAAGCGTTGTGCGATGTGTACCGCGAGCGCATCATCGATGCCTATGGCCCGGATGAAATCGCCAATGTCTCGCAACTGCGCGCGGTGAGCGGCGACGACTGGCCGCGGCAGATCGAGATAATTCTCAAGGAATATGATGACGGCCGCGGGCACTTCACGCGCAATATGGCCTATGAGCATCTGCTGATCTCCGAACAGCTCGGCGAGCGGGCATGGAGCTACGCCCGACAGTTCCCCAAGGCACGTACAAAGCTGGCGAAGGTTATCGCCTTGGCAAAACCGGATACGGCACGACGTATCATTCTCGGCCCTATCGGCTTGGATGGCAGCTACGACGGTGACATGCCAGCGCGGCAGGTCGTCTATCAGCGCATCGCCAAATCGCTGATGAAATACGCGAGCGTGTTCAGTCTGTCCGAGGCGCGATCCATCGCATACGGGCTGGTGCGGCAATATCCAGCCCGACCAAAGCTTGCGCAGGCGTTGCACGTGCTGCTCGAAACTGAACCATAGGGCCGGCCAAGCTGCCGTATCAGTGCGCTGCGCGGACACCCAGCCGTTGCTGCCACCTTCTCGCCAACACGCCGTCTATTTCTGGCGATGCGTGAACCGACACGTCACAAACAAACAGGGCTATCGGCTGCGAAAGCGCTAGGAGACACCAATCAAGCCTTAGTCGATCGAAAAACCGAGCTCTTCAGCGGCTTCTGTCGGCACTGGATCCTCGCTCCACAGCTCGCCCAGGTTCTCATCCTCGCTCAGTGAACGAATCTCGGCCTTGTCGATATAGACTTCGCCGCTCAAATGATCGGTCTCATGCTGGAAGATGCGGGCCGGCCACCCGTGCAACCGCTCTTCGTGCTGCCTGCCCTCCTCATCCTGCCAGCGCGCGTTGATGTCGAGCCAACGCCGTCGCACAGCCTGATATCCGGCGAAGCTCAAGCAGCCTTCGTAGAAGCTCCGGGTTTGCGTGCCTGCCGGCTCGTACACCGGGTTGATGATGGCGTGGAACGGCAGCTCGGCGATTTCACGCGGATCATCGCCGTCGCCGCGCACATGGTCTTCGATCACCGCTATACGCAGTCCCAAACCGATCTGCGCAGCAGCAAGACCGACACCCGGCGCATCGAGCATCGTCACATGCATCACATCAAGCAATTCAGCCAATGTACGGCGACGTAATTGCCCGGTATACTGTTGCGATGGCTGGCGCAGCACCGGCTCCCCCATCTGCACGATGGGCAGGATGCGCTCCTTGCCTGCTTCATGCAGCAAATCCTCGACATCGCGGTTGAGCTCAGCATCAACTGTCGTACTGCGTCCAAACATCACAACGCCAGTTCCTCTGCGACCACGGCGGCGAGGCGCGCGCAGACCTCGTCGGCCTGCGCCTGTGTCTCCGCCTCGGCCATCACGCGCACAAGCGGCTCGGTGCCGCTGGGTCGCAACAACACCCGCCCGGTATCGCCCAACAGCTTCGATTCGCGTTCGACAGCAGCCTGTACAGCGGCATTGCCAGCGACCGCGGTTTTGTCGACATTGGGCACATTGACCAGTTGCTGGGGCAGCTGCGGGAAGTCGGCGGCTAGCTGGCGCAAACTGCGTCCGGAGGCGACCACTTCATTGCACAAAGCCAGCGCAGTAAGCGTGCCATCGCCGGTCGTGGCAAATTCGCGATTGATGACATGGCCGGACTGCTCGCCACCGATCGAATAGTCGCCGCGCAGCATCTCCTCGAGCACATAGCGGTCGCCGACCGCGGTCTGTACGGTCGCAATGCCCATGTCGACGAGAGCGAGCTTGAGTCCCAGATTGCTCATCACCGTGACTACCAGCGTGTCGTGGTTGAGCTTACCGGCGCGCTTCTTGGCGCGCGCAAGGATGCCCATGATCTGATCGCCGTTGACCATCGTGCCGTTCTCGTCCACGGCAAGGCAGCGGTCGGCGTCACCGTCGAAGGCGACACCCATCACGGCGTCCGAAGCCTTGACCATGGCCTGCAATTGCTCAGGGTGGGTCGAGCCGGCGTTCTTGTTGATGTTGTAGCCGTCCGGCGAAGCATTGACGACGACAACCTCGGCACCGGCGCGGCGCAATGCCGCCGGAGCAACGGCCGATGCGGCGCCGTTGGCGCAATCCGCCACGATCTTCAAGCCCTTGAGGGGCTTAGGCTGGGTCTTATCAGGGCCGATGGGCGCAATGGCGTCCACCAGATGATCGATATACAAGTTTGTGGCGGTAGCGACATCATGGCTCACACGACCTACACCTGCTCCCGTCGGTCGTTCCCAATCCTGCCCGAGCAAGGCTTCGATCTCGTCCTCTTTAGTGTCGGGAAGCTTGAAGCCGCCGCGCGCGAAGAACTTAATGCCATTGTCGGGCATTGGATTGTGCGAGGCGGAGATTACCGCACCCATCTCGACGTTGAGCACCGAAGTAAGGAACGCCACGCCCGGAGTGGGGATGATCCCTGCGTCGATCACGTCAAAGCCGCCGGCACTCATTCCAGCAGCGAGCGCCGAAGCGAGAAAATCGCCGGAGACGCGCGTATCGCGGCCCACGAGCGCGCGCCGACGGCCCTCCGGACGGTCGTCCTTGGTGCCCGAGTCACCTAAGACACGAACTGCCGCATCCCCCAGATCGAGCGCCAACCGCGCGGTTAGATCCTTATTCGCCAAGCCACGTACGCCATCGGTACCGAACATCCTGGGCATGTATGTCATCCTTAGTCTGCGTCTGTCGATTATGCTCCCACCTATCGTAGCGAAGGCTCCGAATCAGCTCACCGTTCCACCTGTATATGCCCGGTTCCATCGCATTTGGATGCATTCGTACCGATGGCGAAAACTACGGGCATGACTTCCCTCTACACTTCACCAAGCCCTCAGTCGACGAAGTCACACGTGCCATCGCGTTCATAGGCGAGCAGCAGGGTATGGCCAGGAACTCCCTTGCGCCACCACGACGCGCGATGGCGTGGGGCGAGCGACGATCTGGAAGCCAGCGCGCAGGAAGGTCGACAGCACTCCGACGAACAAGGCGTTGCTTGAGGCACGAGACACTGCGGTGTCGATAGGATAAGCCTCAAGAACACGCGCGCCGTGGCTGCGCGCATGCGCGATCGCAGCATCGAGCAGAACCTCACCCAAGCCCTGATGGCGGTATTCGCGCCGTGTAGAAAAGCAGGTTACCGCCCAGACGTCCGGTGCATCAATTGGCTCGGCACTTCCCCGCTGTACGATGCGCGAGCGGCCAAGTCTGCGCTGGTTGCACCTCGGCCCAACACGCGCCCATCCGGCAGGCTGCCCGTCGACATAGGCCAGCACCCCCGGTGCAAGCGGCCCAAGCAGCTCATGATGCAATAAATCAGCGCGCTGCACGGCATTGGTCGTGCGCCAGGTGGAGGCACCCACCATAGGCCACTGGCATTGACAGCTGCGTCCGTCGCCACCGCCGCACAACACCGTTTCCAAGTCGTCCCAGCGCTGCGCAGTTGCCAGTTGCGTCGAAGTCTGTGTCATATCATGAGCGTATGGCCCATGAATGACAAGGGACGTCCTACTGAGTTGGCACCTTGGCTGTTGCCTCATTTTCGCGATGTCATAGTAGTCATAGTCGGCCTACATTGCACGTTGCGTCTCCATAACTTATACGACAGTGCGTGCCATATTGCACTCCGCCATCACCCGACTTGTGCGCAGATGCGCCTAGCTCTCCGCGCTGGCGATGGCGCCGGTGATGTCGTCGCTGGAGAAATCATGTTCCAAATACCTTGGATTCGCCACCGGCAGATGCTCCTGCAGCGTATCGAAGCGCTGCACGGCAACACGGACTTTGTCCACACGAAAATCAAGCGCATGCCCGCCGATCGTATGATCATCGGCGAGGTAATGCATATGGAAGCCGCCGACCGCCACGCCGTTGAACACCTGTGGCGAATAATAGGCCAGCAGCGTACCTTCAGTGGATTCGGCGTCGAACACTCGCTGCTGCTGCGCGGTATGTTCGAGCGAAGGATACGGCCGACGTTGCTTAGCGCAGGCGCGTGTGTGCATATTTTTGAATGTTCCGGTCACCGTGACAGCGAAGAACGTATTATCTAGTCCGGTGGTTTTCAGCAGGAGATCAGACAGCTCGGCCTTGCTGCGGTCTTCGAGGTCGCCGAGCGGCGAGAAGTCGGCCCAATGCGCATTGGCGAAGGGAAGCATAAACGAGTCAGGGGCAACGACAACGCCGCCGTCATGACGCACCTGGTATGGGGTACCGTGCAGGATGATGATCTCGCCGTCCAAGCCCTCGCCGGTGCCGATGCCCGTATCGCCATGCGTGAGCAGCTCGCCCATGCTCAACGTACCGTCGAACAGCCCCGGCACCAACAGTGCCAAGGTGCCGTGCTGATATAGCGTGCGCGCGTTGTGATCCCCTGACGTTTCACCCTCATTCCGGCCGCCGGCAGCTGTACCGGCGAATGCCACGGGGCTCTCCTGCGCGTCGCCGAAGTGCGCGGTGTCAGAGTGCGCAATGCCATGTTCAATAAGCTGTATCGTCATCTATTCTCCTCTCGCCATCGTGTTCCTTATGGGGTTTCCCGCGATGACTCTGTAAGCCTGAATTTGTTGGCGCATATGCCTTGCTGGCATATGACCGGCCGTTACGCCAACCGCCAGCGTGGGGCGTGGCTAGATCTTGTGAATCGTTCAGCGCCCGTTATCGGCCTTATATGGTCTTCTGACGAATCAGCTCAGCTCATCCTTGATCAGGGATTCATTGAGCTCGTGGTTGTGTGAGTAGTCGACCGGGATGTCGATGACGACTGGCCCGTCCTGTGCGAATGCCCAGTCGAGGGCCTCGCCGAGGGAGGCCTCGCTGTCGACGCGTCTGCCCTGGGCCCCGAAGCTTTCGGCGTATCGCACGAAATCGACGTGGCCCAGTGCCACGCCCGCATCTCTGCCATACTTGGACATCTCCTGGAAGCGGACCATATCGTAGTGCGCGTCGTTCCAGACGAGCTGGACGATGTGCAGATGCTCACGCACGGCCACATCGAGTTCCTGGCCCGAGAAGAGGAATCCGCCATCGCCCGATACTGAGACCACGGGCTTGCCGGGCCGCACGAGAGCGGCCGCGATGGCCCACGGCAGGCCGACGCCCAAAGTCTGCATGCCGTTGCTGAACAGCAGGTGGCGCGGCTCGTAGCTACGGAAATTGCGGGCCATCCAGATGTAATGGCTGCCTACATCGACACTCACCGTCATATCATCGTCAACCCGTTGTTGCAGCGCATGGACGATTTGCAGCGGATGGATAAGCGCACACCCATCAGAACCGGTCTGTTGCGCCGGCCGGGGAGGCAGACTCTCCTGCTCGAGTCTGCCGCGCAAACCGTCGAGGTATGTGCGCGACTCTTCCGGAAGATGCCAGGCAGCATCGGATGTATTAACGCCGGCATCACCCGCTTCATCGGCCTCATGACTGGCATCGCCGGCCTCACATAGACTGGCGAGTGCGGCGAGGGTCGGCGTGATGCCGTAGGCAATGACAGTGTCAGGCTGGAATTCACGGGTGAATTCAGGAATAACGTCATCGATGCACACGATCGGAGTGTTCGATAGCGCATTCCAATTGCGCGCTTCGTATTCGATCGGGTCGTAGCCAACCGTGATAACCAAGTCACTGCGCCGCAGGATCTCGTCGCCCGGCTGATTGCGGAATAAACCTACCCTGCCGAAGTACAGCCGCTCAAGGCTGCGAGGAATGATACCCGCCCCTTGGAACGTCTCGACCACCGGCAGATGGTTGACCGACAGGAAACGGCGCAAGGCTGCGGCCGAGTCCCGCTCAGAAGCCCTCATGCCCGCGAGAATCACCGGAAGCTTGGCGGCCCGCACCCGAGCAAGCAGATCGGCCAGGGTCGAAGGATCCGACGCCTGCCTTGCCGGGACAGGCACGCGAGATGTCCGTTCGGCCCGCACCTCGTGGCCCATCACATCCTGCGGCACCGAAATGAACGCCGCGCCCTTCTTGGCAGCAACGGCCGTGGCATAGGCGTTGTCGAAAGCCTCAGCCAGATTATCCGGATCCTGCACCTCGACGCTGCTTTTGGTGATCGGCGCCATCATGCTGCGGCTGTCGATGCTCTGGTGCGTCAGCCGGGACAAGTCGCCGCGCGGCACTTGGCCAGCGATGGCAATAACCGGGTCGCCTTCGGCGGTGGCCGTGACCAGACCAGTGGCAAGATTGGAAGCGCCCGGGCCGGAAGTGGCAACGGCGACGGCCGGCGTTCCAGTCAGTCTCCCGACTCCTGCGGCCATAAGCGCGGCATCCTGCTCGTTTCTGGTCACAATCAGCTTGGGAGTGCCTGGCACGGTGCTGTATTGCAGCGTCTCGAAGAGCTGATCGACCTTCGCGCCCGGGATGCCGAATACATAACGAATTCCGTGGTCGATCATCGATGCGACCAACGCCTGAGAAGCCTTGAGCGAAGCCGTGGGAGCGGTCGGCATCTGGCCGCTCACCAAACGCTTGATCGCAGAATGATCAGGCGTGGTTGCCGTACCGTTCAACGTATTCGCCTGCGCGACAACGCTGCGCTCCAATACGCTTGTTGCAGTGTCCATGATCTTTCGAAACCTTTCCGATACCAAACCACTGACAGCTAATCGCGCATTAAGCGTGGCATGTGGTTTGTATTACTTGGAAAGATAGAAGTCTTATGTTGATCTGTCAACACAAAATGCCGGGATTCCACTGTAATTCTCGTCACAGTCCCATCCGTAGCTTATGCGCGTACCAGTCTGTGCGAACCCGCAGACGCATATTGTTGCGTATGCGGCTAGGCTAAAGAAGAGGGTCAAACGACAGGCGCGTGATGGCACCGCACAATGGCGTGGCAAACCGGAAAGGGAGAACAATGCACGATCTGGGTCATCTGGCGCAGGACATTTCCATCCTGCACCGTTCGTATTACAAAGACAGCGCTTCAGCGTTCAAAAAGCTGCAGCTCAATCCCACCGCCGCCTGCATTCTGATCGCAGTATGCGACTGCCCCGGTATCAATCAACGGCAGATCTCGCAATATCTGGCGATCGACAAAGGTCTTACCGCCCGCGAGGTCGCCAAGCTGGAATCCGCGGGTTACTTGCGCCGGGTCAAAGGCAAAGGGAAATCCATCTCGCTCGACGCCACCGAGGCGGGCGAAGGCATCGCCGACAAGGCGCGCCGAATCCGCGCATCGTGGTGGCAGGCTCGTTTCTCAAGCACTGGCGTCACCCGCACCAGCGAACTATTGCCCGGAATCGAGCGCATCGTTCACTCCCTGACCGGCGGCCTCGACACCAGCTCATCCAGCAGCCCGAGATCGGGGCACGTGAGGCAGTAATTGAAGGCGGGTGCAAAAAATCCCTGCCAGCCTCACCGATCCGGGCCGATCCAGCACCACCGCACCCGTAAGTGCAAAAAACGATACCTGCACCATCCGCCAGCGTCGTGACAACGCAATACAGGCCAACGACTGCGGCAACCATCCACGCTGCCGTTATGCCGATTCGGAGCGTCAGGAATTAATCGCACTGTTCTGCTCGCTCACGCGATGGACGGACCGATCACGTACCATAGCCGTCGCCGCTGCCGGCATTGCCGTGGCAGGCGGCCAATCATTGCTCAGGCCCGAAAAAGGTTCTCAAGCACGTGTACACCCAGCGGTATGCATGATTCATCCGGATTAAAATAATTGTTGTGATGCGGCGCCGGGCTATTAGCACCTACGTTGATATACGCTCCCATACCGCCTCGCCGTTGCGCATTGCGGATGAACAGGTTCGCATCGTCACTGCCGCCCATCATCGCGCTTCTGACTATAGTGCGAGTTTCGGGGGCTGCCTCGGCGGCGCGTATGATCTTGTCCACCAGCTCGCCATCAGGACGCATGGTGCACGCCTTGCCGGTGATCTTGCGCTGCACGCCGACCTCGTATGCCGCCGCGGTCGAATCGATGATGGTCTCCACTCGGCGCACCAATTCAAGCAACACGTCATCGTCCGTGGCACGGGCCTCGCATGTCATATCAGCGTGGCCGGGAACGATGTTGACATTGTCCCCCGCGTGCAAGGTCCCGATATTGAGCCTCGTATCGGCTGTCGAGAAGCGCGGGAGCGCCATGATCGACAGCGCCATAGCAGCTGCGGCGAGCAGCGCGTTCCTGCCCTCCTGCGGTGCGCCTGAAGCATGCGACGGGATTCCGGCGAGATGCACGGCGAACTTATTCGTAGCCATACCCCCGGTGACGCTGGCCGTTACCTGGCCAATTCCCGCGTCTGCGCGCACATGGATCGCCAGCATGTTCGTGATGTCATCAGCGATGTCGGTATTGAGTATGGTCTGCGCCCCACGCACACCCTCTTCGGCCGGCTGGAAGATGACTTTGAGCACCCCAGGGAAGTGACGGTCTTGCAACGCCTCGAGGACGCCAAGGCCGATCGAGGCATGGCAATCATGGCCGCATGCATGCATGGCACCGGTTTGGGAAGAGAAGCCTTCGCGAAATGGCAGATGCCGCTCATCCTGGGCTTCAGCAATAGGCAACGCGTCTATGTCCGTACGCAGGCCCCACACCGGGCCAGGTGAATCCCCTTCAAGCAGGGCCACGATCGCCGTACCGTGCTCAAGGAAATACGCCGACTTCGCAGGGTCTGCACCAGTTTCCACAGCCCGTTCATACCAGCGCCTGCGCGTGAGCTCGTCCGGATAGTTGCCTACGTTCTCGACACTCTGCACGCGTTCACCCTTGAGAATGGCAACCGGAAGTGCTTCCAGCCGTTCTTCGATCCTGCACGCCGTCCTAATCTCGCAAAAGCCCGGTTCCGCGTTCTTGTGCAAATCCCGCCTGAATTGTATGAGATCCGTGTGTTGCATCGCTCGTGCCACTTCCTATGCTCATCATTCGATTGTTCATCATTCGATGGCTTGAAAACTGTGAATCTGACGATAGCGATCTTGCCGCCACGCCCATGCCAACGGACAAGGACACCCGATAAGAACTGTCAGTCAAAATACGGCAGCCAGAGGCAGATTATCCCGATCCGGCCGGTCGGCATCGCCTCGTTGGCCCCGCGCACCGTTCAATCGCAGGATCCAAGGCCGAACCCAGATCTTCTAGTTGCGTGCCTCGATAGCATCACGCAATCCATCGCCGACGAAATTGATCGACAGCACGGCAATGAGGATCATCAGGCCCGGCGGCAGCCACATCCATGGTTCGTGATTGCCGATTGTTACGGGTATGTGCAATTTGTTCGCAATACTCGTTAATTCAGCAAACAGACTCATTGCACAGCTGGAATCCGACGGTATTGAACCAGCTACGGACGGCTGCGCGCAGCCTCAACTGAGGCCAATGCATGATTCGGCCGAAAATACAGCGGACGCCGATTCGGTTGCGGGATGGGCGCATAAGCGGTTCCCGCAACCGAATCGGCGTCCGGTGCGTATTTCTTAAACTACGAACTCAAAGCTCGAGCTGCACAGCCCGGCCGATGATCCGGCTGGGGGCTGTGCAGCGTTCTCATCGGTCAGAGCGACTCGTTGTACTTGCGAACCTTGAGCGTGCGCTGGGAGGTTTCGACGTTGGCGCTGATGAGATGGCGCAGGGCGCGGTCGGCGTCCGGGTGGGTTTCAAGCCAACGAGCACCGTCGGCCACCAGCCGCGCGGGGTCGGCGTACGAGGGGTACAGGAAGTTAATGAGCCCTTCGGCCATGTGGAAGGTCTTATGCTCCCAGATCCAGTCCACGGTCTCGAAGTACCGGCCGACATACGGCGCAGCCAGCTCGGCGTCCGCCTGGGAGAAGCCAAGACTGACCTTTTCCAGTTGGCTGTTAGTCAGTCCATCGTTGTGCAGCGCCTGATCCCAAGCCCATTCTTTGGCTTCTTGCGTAGAACGAGCAGCACGGGCCCCGTAGGCGAATTCGCGGTTTTCTGTGGTCTCGCGTCTGGCGAGCTGCGCATCGATCCCAGCCTCGTCGATCAGATTGGCGACTGCTAGCGCATGAATGATCGACCAGCGCAGGTTGTTGTCGATCGGCAAGCCGTCAAGCTTGATGGAGCCGTCAAGCAGACCTTGCGCGTTTTTGGCGAACTCGGCGTCGCCCACCTTGCCATAGCCCAAGTAGGCGCTGACCAGCTGGAACTGTTCGTCGGAACCCGGCTGCGCATCACTGGCCAGCTGCCAGATCTGTGCGGCAGCGTGCTGCGCGATCTGTGCAGAACGGTCGGCAGCGACATAATGCATCACGGTGGCGCGCAAGATCGAAATCGCGTAGCGGAACGTGGTCGCCTCATGCTCGGTCGACAACATGTTCAGGCTCAGATCGACGAAACGTTCGGCCGGGAACTGCGCGTCGCGCGTCATATCCCATAAGGACAGCCAGATCGTGGCGCGGGCGAGTGCGTCGTCGAAGCGGTACAGGTTCGCGGCGGCGAATTCCAGCGAATCCGCGTCGAATCGCAGCTTAGTGTAGGTCAGATCGTCGTCGTTCACCAAGATGAACGCCGGACGCTTGCGGCCCACGACCTGCGGCACCTCGGTGCGTTCGCCCTCAACGTCGAGCTCGAAGCGCTCAACACGCACGATGGAGCCGGTTGCGTCAGCATCGTAGAAGCCAATAGCCAGGCGATGCGCGCGCAGCACCGGATGCTCTGCCGGAGCTGATTGTTTCAGCACCATGCCAGTGATCGTACCGTCTGCAGCTGTGGTCACCTCGGCGGCGATCGTATTGATGCCCGAGCGCTCCAACCACTGCGCGCTCCACGCCTTGAGATCGCGACCGGAAGCGGATTCCAACTCGGTCAGCAGATCGGCTAGCGTCGCATTACCGTACTGATGCTTAGTCAGGTAGCGGTTAATGCCCGTAAAGAACTGCTCGCGGCCGACGTAGGCCACCAGCTGTTTCAAAACGGAAGCGCCCTTGGCATAGGTGATGCCATCGAAGTTCACTTCCGTGTCATGCAGATCGTTGATCGGTGCAACGATCGGATGCGTGGTCGAAAGCTGATCCTGATTAAGAGCCCAGCTTTTCTCTCCGGAGGTGAATGTCGCCCAGGAATCATGCCATTGCGTGGCTTCGGCAGTGCACAACGTCGACATGAACTCGGCGAAGGACTCGTTGAGCCACAGGTCGTTCCACCATTTCATGGTCACGAGGTCACCAAACCACATGTGGGCCAGCTCGTGCAGTACAGTCACCACGCGACGCTCGACCATCGCGTCGGACACCTTGGATTCGAAGAGATATGCGTCGCGAATCGTGACCATGCCGATATTCTCCATGGCGCCCGCGTTGTATTCCGGCACGTAAATCTGGTCGAACTTGGCGTACGGGTAAGGCACATCCCAAGTCTTGGCGTAGAAAGCGAAACCTTTCTTTGTGATGTCGAAGAGGTACTCCACATCCTTGTCGAGCGCATCCTTGAGCGCCTGTCGACAATACATCGCCATCGGCACGGTGCGACCGTCCTCATTGGCGTATTCGGTGTGCCATTGAGCGTACGGCCCCGCGCAGATCGCAGTGAGATAGGAGCTCATTGTCGGCGTCGGTTCGAACGTCCAGCGCTTGATACCTTCTGCCGGGTGGTCGCCCAACGTGCCTTCGGCGCTCTCGCCTTGGACCGCTTCACTGGATGCCACCGGCATATTCGAAGTGACAATCCAGCTTTGCGGCGCCAGCACGGTGAAATCGAATACGGCCTTAAGATCGGGCTGATCGAAGACTGCGTAGACACGCCGCGCGTCTGGTACCTCAAACTGGGAGTAGAGATAGATATTGCCATCGGAAGGGTCAACGCTGCGATGCAGGCCTTCGCCAGTATTCGAGTAGCGGCACAGCGCGTCGACAATGACTTCGTTGTGCTTTTGCAGCTTGGTGAGCGCTATGCGGCTATCCACATAGGCGTTTCTAGGGTCGAGGGACTCGCCATTGCAAGTGATCGTTGTAACACTGTCGGCGATGAGATCGAGAAAGGTTTCGCTACCGGGCGTTGCGTCGAAGCTCAATACAGTGTGCGAGCCGAAAGTCTTCGGACCTGTCGTCAGATCGAGGCTGACGACGTAATGAATCGGGGACGAAACGATACCCGCCCGTTCCTCGGCTTCGACGCGGGTGAGATTTGCTCCTGGCATGACGCTCCTTACTCTTTACTCTTTGCACAGTGGTTATGGGCAACGTGGCTAGGCAATCGTTGACATCCAGCCTATTGTGGTTACCCGTGCAAGTTTATATTACGTGGCTGTTGCGCTGCACGCGGATCTCGGCGGTTCTGCCTGAGGATCGCAAGTGCGGCGCTGTAGCGCAGTCACCGGCACACACCGCGCCCGAATCACTTCAGGATGCGCCGCGCGGCTTGCGCCTTGGCTTCTAGCGTCTCAAAACCTCAGCGCTTGTCGGACGACTCGACGTCCTGCGCGATGTCGGCGACAACCGGCACCACCATGGGCTTGCGATGCAATTGGCGGGCCACCCAGCTGCCGATCGTGCGGCGCATAAGCTGCTGGAGCTTATACGTGTCCTTGGTGCCCTGCATCATTGCGTCCTCAAGCTGCTGGATGATCTGGCGACGAACCTGCGCAAATTCACTCGCATCCTCGGCCATGGCGTTCAAGTAGATCTTCGGCCCGGACACCACGTCCGAGTTATCGGTATCAACGACGGCGAAGATGGAGACGAAGCCCTCGGTACCGAGGATCCGGCGCTTCTCCAACTCATCGTCAGTCAACTCACCAACCGAATCACCGTCGACATACACGTAGCCGCACGGCACGGAGCCAACGACCGCAGCCTGGCCGTGGTACAGGTCGACAACATCGCCGTCCTCAGCCAGCACGACATTACTCGGATTCACCCCGGTCTTGACTGCAATCAAGCCGTTGGCGACCAAGTGGCGATTCTCGCCGTGGATCGGCATCGCGCACTTGGGCTTGATGATGTTGTATAGGTAGAGCAGCTCGCCCTCGTCGGCATGACCCGAGACGTGGATCGCGGCACTATCTTTGTTCACGACGCGCGCACCCTTCTGCACGAGCCTGTTGATGACCTTGTAAACGCCATGCTCGTTACCCGGGATGAGCGAGCTCGCCAACACAACGGTGTCAAACTCGTTGACGGTGATGTCGCGGTGCGTTCCTTCGGCGATGCGGCCGAGTGCAGCCATCGGTTCGCCCTGCGAACCGGTGCACATATAGACGATCTTGTTGTCCTGCACATCGTGAGCCTGCTTGAGGTCGATGACCGTTCCTTCGGGGATATGCAAGTAGCCCAAGTCGGAGGCGATGGCCATGTTGCGCACCATCGAGCGGCCGACGAAGACCACTTTGCGGCCGATCTTGTGTGCGGCGTCCACGACCTGCTGCACGCGGTGGACATGGCTGGAGAAGCTAGCCACGATGATCTTGCGCGTGGCCTCGGCGAAGACACGTTCAAGCTCCGGCCCGATCGAAGTCTCAGGCTTAACGAATCCGGGGACTTCGGCGTTGGTCGAGTCCATCATAAGCAAGTCGACGCCCTGCTCGCCAAGTTTGCCGAACTCCACGAGATCGGTGATGCGATGGTCGAGCGGCAGCTGGTCGAGCTTCAGATCACCGGTGTCAATCAGAGTGCCTGCGGCGGTGCGCACATGCACGGCCAACGCGTCAGGAATGGAGTGCGTGACGGCGACGAATTCGAGGTTGAAAGGACCTACTTTGAGCTTGTCGCGGCCATTGACCTCTACCATGGTCGGGTTCTGGTGGTGCTCTTCGCACTTGGCCTTGACGAAGGCGAGCGTAAGCTTCGAGCCGATCAGCGGGATGTCCGGGCGCAATTTGAGCAGGAACGGCACACCGCCGATATGGTCTTCATGGCCGTGGGTGAGCACGAGCGCATCGACATCATTGAGCCGATTCTTGATGTAATCAAAATCAGGCAATATCAGGTCGACACCGGGCTGCTCCTCTTCAGGGAACAGCACGCCGCAGTCGATGAGCAGGAGGTGGCCGTTGTATTCGATCACATTCATATTGCGTCCGATTTCGCCTAAGCCACCGAGCGGCGTGATGCGCATCGAGCCTTTGCGGTATTTCGGCGGGGCAATCAGCCGTTCGTCCTGCTGAGGGGCACGAGCCGCGCCATTCGAGCGACTGGAACGGCGCTGACCGCCGGAGCGCGGGGAATTGCTGCGGCCGGAATGCGAGCCGTTCGAATCGCTGCGGTTTGAATCGCTGCGGTTTGAACCGGAACGCCGGGACTCGCCGCGCCCATTGCGCGAACGCGTGGATCCGCTGCGAGACGCCTTGGTCTCGTGCTCTTCCGATCGGGCCGGCTGGGCGGATTCGTCGGATTGCTGAGCCGGTTCGTTTCTGCGGCTGGCCGCTTTGCTGCCGCGACGATGAGTGGCGGTCGTTATGCTTGATGTTGGTTCTTCTGTTGCCATGTGTTCTGTCATATGTCCTAGTAGGTTTCTGTTATTTGGTGCCCATGTCCATGCATGAGCGAGGGATTGTTTTCCGGATCATCTGCCGACGCCTGCCGAACCGGAACGATGTTGCAAAATACTATGCCAAGCCGCAAGCACGCATGCCTTGCTCAGCGCGCGCCAGTTCATCAGCGCCAGGTCCTACGTTCGGTAGCCGCATAGCCGTTTCCTCAAGCACGCCCCGCACCTTGAGAGCAGCTTTGGCCATCACAGCCTGGTAGCCGTTGCCGTTGAGTGACTCGACAAGCGGCGCGAGCCGTACAGCGATCTTCTGCGCACCGTGGATGTCTCCGCAGTCGAATGCCTTGGCCAAATCGCGCATCGGGCCGGCCGCCACATGCGCGATCACCGAGATGATGCCGACCGCGCCGACCGACAGGAACGGTAGGAACAGCCCGTCGTCGCCTGAATACCATGTCAGCCCGGTCTCGATGCGTTTGCGCACCGCGCCAGCGATATCTCCTGTGGCGTCTTTGACGGCCTTGATGTTCTCAAGTTCCGAGAGTCGCCGATAGGTCTCCAGCTGGATATGCACGCCGGTGCGGCCGGGCACATCGTAGATGATGATCGGCTTGTCAGCCGATTCGTTCACCGCTTGGTAGTGGCGGAAAATGCCTTCCTGCGACGGACGCGAATAATACGGCGCCACGACGAGCACTGCATCAGCGCCCGCCTCCTGCGTCTGCTCGGCCATGCGCACGGTATGGATCGTGTCGTTGGATCCCGCCCCCGAGATCACGGGGACGTTCACGACGTCTTTCACAGCCCGCACCAGCTCAACCTTTTCGTCCATGTGCGTCACCGGAGACTCTCCGGTAGTTCCATTAACGACTAAACCGTCCGCACCGTCGCCCACCAAACGCTTGGCGAGGCGCTGCGCCGCATCAAAATCGATGGAACCCTCGGCCGTCATCGGCGTAACCATGGCGGGAAGGACACGTCCGAACGGCGCCGGGTCAAGAAGATGCATGGAACCGTCACTCATAGCAACTAACGCTACTTCGCGGGCGGGACGCGCTGCAGCGCCGAAGCGGCAGGAACGTTCGAAATACATTCCTGCCGTAGTTCCGTCACGCGAATCTCGCCGTTTGCGTGACATCCGTACTGATATTCAGCCAACTTCGCCGCTAAGCCTTGTCTACGGCGTGGCCGCCGAACTGGTTGCGCAGCGCGGCCACGACCTTCATGGTCATCGGCTCGTCGAGCTGTGAGTTCTGACGGGCGAAGAGCGAGGCTGCAGTCACCGGCAGCGGCACGCCCATGTTCAGGCCATCTTCGATCATCCACTTGGCCTCACCGGTCTCTTGCGCACGCCCGGCAATATGCTCCAGATCGTTGTCGGCGTCCAACGCCCGCACCAGCAGGTCGAGCAGCCAGGAGCGCACGACCGAGCCTGTGCGCCAGGAATCGCATACGTCGCGCGGATTGACGACCAGGTCGCTGGCGTCCATCATCGCGTAGCCTTCGCCTAGAGCCTGCATCATGCCGTATTCTATGCCGTTGTGGATCATCTTGACATAATGACCTGCACCGACCGGGCCTGCATGCACGAGACCGCTGTCACCTTGCGGCTTCAAGGTCTCGAATATGGGCTTGATATGCTCGTAGTCCTCATCAGATCCGCCAGCCATGAGCGCATAGCCTTCGCTGATGCCCCAAATGCCGCCGGAGGTGCCGACATCCATGAAATGGATGCCGTGCCGTTCCAGCTCCTTAGCATGACGCTGATCCTCGCGGTAGCGGGTGTTGCCGCCGTCGATCACCAAGTCGCCCGACTCAAGTAGCTGCGAAAGCTGATCAATCGTGCTGCTGGTAGGGTTGCCGGCCGGCACCATGATCCAAATGGAGCGCGGCGCATCAAGTGCGGCGACCAGCTCCTCCAACGAGTCCACGTCGCGGCCGGAGTCGGCAGACATATCGTAGCCAACGACCTCGTGTCCGCCGTTCTTCAGTCGCGCCGCCATATTGCCGCCCATGCGGCCCAAACCGATCATGCCGATTTTCATGTTGGTTCCTTTCGTAACCGTTATGCAGCGCGCCATCGTTGCAGCCGCGCTGCGGCAGTCTTACAGGCTCAAGGCGTCGATGACGGCCCGGGCCTCCTGGTCAATCGTCAGCCGCTGCTTGAGATCGACACTCACATGCACCTCGTTTGCCGCCGGTGGCTCGAGGATTTCGAACTGCGAGTCGAGCATGGCGGGCTTCATGAAGTGCCCGCTACGATGCGACAGCAGCTGCATGACCGTGTCGTAGTCGCCATTGAGATGAACGAATACGACTCCCGGCATGCGCAGCTTGTCTCGGTAGATGCGTTTAAGCGCGGAGCAGGTCACGACCCCGGGCTCGCCGCTTTCGACATGTCCGCAGATCCAAGCCGCCACTTTGTCGAGCCATCCCCAGCGATCATCGTCGGTGAGCGGTATGCCCGCCGCCATCTTGTCGATATTCGCCTGCGGATGGAAGTCGTCGGCCTCGGCGCTGTCCCATCCTTGCCGCTCGGCGATCGCCGAACCGACCGCGGTCTTGCCGCAGCCACACACCCCCATGATCACGAGGACTGGCATGGAATCTCGGAAATAACCTTCGGGAACGGTGTTCTCAACGATTGCCTTGGACTCGGCATGTGTTGCATATTGAGTCATCACGACTTTCCTTACGACATGGCATTGTTGCTGGGTTGCACCTGTATATCAGGTATTGCGCGAGCATATTGAGCATGGCATTGCCTCGCCGCTATGCTCAGTCCGGGATCGGGACGACGATGCTGGCGATCACGCTGATGCCCAGCTGCGTCAAGTTCAGATTCGAGGCGTTCGCTGCAAGGACGGTCACATTGTTCATCCGTCACCGCTGTATGAGAAGGATATGCACATTTGTATGTTCTACGACAGATAATAGCACTGTTATGTATGACATAAAAGAACTATATCAGTTATAGTCATGGTTATGCAATTCAATATCATATGTTGTATATAAAACGTATGCCATATCACATTAAACTGCTGGATCGTGCCATACTGAAGACATGAAGGAAACGCATACAGCACCGGCCTCAACGCATCGCCGCGACGCCACATTGCATGACAAGCTCCTTGATGAGTGGGGCAAGGACATCATCGTGGGAGACATCAAGCCGGGCGCTCGGCTGCCGCAGCCGAGCGCTGAGCTGGGAACCCCCTCACGTACCGTAACGCGCGAAGTTACACGGGTGCTGGAGTCTATGGGGCTGGTGAGCGTCAAACGCAAAGCGGGAGCGACCGTCAACGCAAAGGCCGCGTGGAATCCTTATGATCCGCGGATCATTCGATGGCGACTCAACAGCGCCGATCGTCACGCGGCTCTACATGAGCTGTCGCAGCTGCGGGCAGCGGTGGAGCCAGTCGCGGCTCAGCTGGCCGCCAAATACGCGACGCCGCAGGATTGGGCAGTACTCACTCAGGCCATCATGGATATGGTCGCCTATTCGAGTAACGCAACCGGCCGCGAATACCTGCAGGCCGACGTCCTGTTCCACAGGACGCTGCTTTCGGCGAGCGGCAATCCGATGTTCGCCGCACTGGACGATATCGTCGTGGCAACCCTCAGCGGGCGCACGGAACACCAGCTCATGCCCCAGGTCGCGAACGCCGATGCCTTGCGCCTGCACACCGATGTCGCGGCCTTCATTCGCAAGGGCGATGGTGCCGCAGCGCGCAAGGCCATGGAGGACATCGTCAACGAGTCAGATGCGGCTATGACGCAAATGACACCAATAGCATAGTTGCCGGCACACTCGACGCCAACGCCACTGGGCGAATGGGCGACGATTTTTCATTGCATAGATCCGAACGGATCCCACGGGCCCAGGCATCAGGAAGTCCGGGTACCGACTTTTGGAAAATGGCGCAATGCCAGCAAAACGGCGGGCGCCTCATTACCTGCCGCTTTGCCGAATGCCCAATGAATGAAACCACCGTCTACCGCTCAATATCCCTTCGATAAACGGTTCGGTGATTTGCCGCACGATCAACGAATTCGCAACTGTTGCATCGCCGCATCGCGCGTGATGCGCAGCACGGGGGGGTGAAAACCTTGCACCTCAGAGGCTGAGGAAGGTGTCGAGCCCGACGTTGAGCCCCGGGTAGCCTCCCGAGACGAGTGCACGCACGGCGAGCAACACACCTTGCATGAATGATCCGCGATCAAAGCTGTCGGCGCGAATGACCAGCTGCTCCCCTGCGTTGCCCAGCAGAATTTCCTCATGCGCATTCAATCCACGCAGGCGCACGGCATGCACATGCACTCCGTCGATCACCTGGCCTCGTGAACCGCCATCGCTCAGCGTGCCATCCGGCATAGGACCGAGACCGGCCTCGCGACGGGCCGCCGCAATAGCCTGAGCCGTATGGACTGCAGTACCCGAAGGCGCGTCGACCTTATCAGGGTGATGCATCTCCAGCACCTCGACCGATTCAAAGTATCGGGCCGCCTGAGCGGCGAAATGATCAGCTAATACCGCGGATATCGCGAAATTCGGCGCAATGAACACCGCCTGGCCGTCGCGCGGCGCCTCAGCCAAGGCATGCCGCACCTGTTCGAGCTTGCTTTCGTCCCAGCCGGTAGTGCCGACCACAACGTCGACGCCCTGGCCGACAAGCGTCAGTACATTACCCAGTGAGGACGTGGGAACCGTGAACTCTACGGCGATATCAGTATTTCCGGAATCGATCTGCGCCAGATCCTGTTCGTGATCAATGGTGTGCGACAACGTCATATCATCCGCCGCATTCACCGCCTGCACGACGCTCGATCCCATGCGTCCCTTTGCGCCTATCACTGCGACTCTGATCATCTGCGACCCTCCACGCCCTGTCTGATATGCATTTGTCGATATGTGTTACGTCTCTGCCTGCCTTCGAGCGTAGCACTTCGCGCGTTTCATGCGGCTTTGACCGGCGCATTCCCCTGAGTCCGCTGCCTGAGCGCCGCAATAGCGCGCCGACGCGCAAGCGCCCAACTGCCCGCGGCCAGCAGCAGCGTGGCGAAGGTCGTAATGCAAGGGATGAGCAGCCCAACATGATAATCGGCTCCATCCAGCACAATGCCTGCCAAGGAAGAGCCCAGCGAGGCTCCGACCTGACCAGCGGTCGTGATCCACGATAACCCTTCGGTCAACGAACGCGAGGGAACAATGTTCTTGACAATGAGATTGCCGGTGGCGAATATCGGGGCGACGCACAGGCCGGAGAGCACTGACAGCACGCCCAGCAGTATCAGATTGTCCATGAATATGCGGATCAATACATATCCCAAAGTCAGCAAAGCAAGGAACTGCACCATATGCCGCCAACTCGAGCCCTTCATCTCCCTAGCGCCAAAAACCAATCCTCCAATGCAAGAACCGACCGCAAACATAGCTAATTGCAAGCCCAGCAGCTGCTCTTTGCCCAAGGCCTTCATCATCGCGGTGACCGAGACGTCGAAGGCATTGAAGCTTATATTGAAGGCAATAAACACCACCAGCACGGGAAGAACACCTTGGTACAGCAGCACACTTCTGGGCCGGGAGCCGTGGCGGTGGAGCTGATGGATCCTAATGCTGTCGGGCTTCACTCCGGTTTGCGCACCGTTGCCCATAGCAGCCCGCACATCGGCATCGTCCGCAGCGGCCGGCTGCACCTCGATGCTCTCCATAACCGGAGGCTGCGTGCCGCGCAAGGCGAAGAAGAACGTGCCGCCTAAGCCGCAGGCAAACGTCGGCACGAAGAGCTGCGACACCGGATGAACCGAAGTCGCCAAGAACGCAGCCAGAATCGGTCCGAGGATGAATACCACCTCGTCAATGGCAGATTCCAAAGCATATGCGGTGTTGAGCAGCTTCTCGTTGCCCGGGCCGCGCAGCGCGTAGGCCCAACGCGTGCGCACCAAGGCGCCGAAGGAAAATTGAGTCAGCCCCATGATCACGGCTAAGGCGAACAGCGCGGAGATGGGCACCCTGGCCAACGCAGAGAAGGCGAAGGCCAACATCGAGATGATCTGGAGGCTCAAGGCGGCCCGCCCTACGCGGCGCTGGCCAAAGCGGTCGAACAGACGCGCATAGAAGGGCGTAACTGCGGCGAGCGCGAGGATGTAGGCGGCGCTCATCGTGCCTGCGACCGTCCAGTTGTTGTACAAATGGTTTAACGCGAGCACAATGCCCAGACTCATCATCGAAGTCGGCAGCCGCGCCACCGCGCCCGAGATGCAAAATGACTTGGCTCCCGGAATGGCGAACAGCTCGGCGTATGGCGAGGAATGCCTGGGCGACTGGTCAGAATAACCATTGCCAGGGCTCGTGGTACATTGCGCCTGCGCCAGCCTTCGACCGACTGACGCGACCGGTGCGTCAGACGCAGACGGAGTTGATTGTGTGCCTGCAATAGGGGCGATGAATTTGCTCACATCTCCTCCTCGGCTGACGTCGCCTTGCACGATGCTGATTTGCCGGGCAGTATGACCGCCGACTCATTCTCCGGCACATGTTCGGACGGTCTGCCCGGCGCCTGGCTAAGGCGGGCAAGCAATTCGGCTGGATCCGCGGCGTAAATCATCATCGTTTCAGGCATACGATACTCAGTCGCGCCGTCGCCGACCGGAGGATGCATGGCCGTGACGAGATCCATGCCCCGATGATCGTAAAATTCCGTGTCGCACGTATCATCCGTATGCAAATAGAAGCGACGGATCCCGCCTCCGATGAACCCCCGTAGCATGCGCTGCCAGAGCTCGCCGCCGACACCATGCCCGCGCGCATCCTGGGCGACGAGAAACAGCTCAAGCTCGGCTGAGGCCATAGCCGCAATCCCGGTCTCGGCCTCCAGGTGCCGCTCGAAGCCTTGTTCGTGCAGCACTCCCCCCAGCATATCCTTTCCGATTGGACTGGATTTCAGCTCCTCGTCCACTGCATGCAACGTAGGTCCGGACTGTGCAAATAACGACGGCTCGCCCTGTACGCGGATGAGCGCGACGCCCATGAAATGGCCAGCTCGCCAGGCCGTTAGGCTACGCGTGCTGGCGTTGAGATAGCGCAGCACGAAACGCCGCGAGACCAACTCGGAAAGCGGCTGCCCCAGCTCGCCCCACATGCGGTCGAATTGCTCGACGATGACGTCGAGGTCACCCCAGCACATCGGGCGAATGATGATTTCACTGGCATGCACGTTCCTGTGCGCGGGCATGACGATGCCTCCCTTGCTATCGCATCTATCATGTGTGCCCGCCCACACATGAACCAAGGGTCGCAGCATCCCATCGTCAAACGGTTACGCGACGCGTTTTCCAGTCGCAAGACGGTGCTTTCGTGCAGCCGCCTAGTCGTTATCGGATTGTTCGGGGATGCCGGAGCTCAACTCGGCCAAGATCTCCTGTTCCGTCTTCTCGCGGGCATGCAGCTCGCGATCACCCTCTTCGGGCTCACTCAGATAATAGAGTATAGCGTCAATGTTGGCCAATGGCACATCTTCGATCACCGAAAGCAAAAGCCGGTACATATCCAGCTGACGCAACTTGACGTCGATCTCCTGCGGAGTGTGCGGTTTGGCGCCGGTTTTCCAGTCAACGATGGTGTAGCGCTTTGTCTGCTCTGCGCCGGTATCTTCATCCGCCCCTCCGTAGAACACCGCATCGAGCTTACCTACGATGATCTGATCGCCCAGCTGCGGGATGGCGACGACGATCTGACGCTCGGCCCACGCAGGACGCCGGCGAGACCAGCGAGATTGTGCCAACCGGCGTTGCCAGCGCAAAAGCTGGAGCTCCTTGACGACATCGGCACTGCGTCTGCCTGCTCCGCTGACAGCCTGCTCCGTGTCCTGTTTAGCGTTTTTCGCAGCAGCGCGCTCAGCAACCTCAAGATCTGCCAGCATTTGCACCCTGGTCTGGCTGGACGCCTGCCCAATGCTTGCCGCCGCAACCGTAGCCTGCACGTCGTCTGGTATGTCACCGTCGTGTCCGAAAGCGTTGATAAACCGCTCGGCCCAAGCGTGAAATATCGTGCCCGAGCGCGCTGCGGGAGATGCGACTTGAGGTATCGGCCGGATCAGCGCGCGCCAGAACCGCTGCTCATCACGCGCATTCATCGCACCGGAACGAGCCTGCAACGCAGTGACATTCTGCCGCCCGTCGGTAAGAATCCTCTTGCCGCGCTCACGTACCACTTCGCTCAGCGTCCGGCTCGAAGCCCCGTCGCCGCCGATGGCCCAAGGCATGAGATCATCATCCATCAGCAGCATCCGAGCTCTGAACGACAAGGATTGGAACGGAGCCAAAGTGCCAGCAACGTTTTCGCGCTCCCGGGCTGCAGCGGCCTGTCGACTTGGCGCCGCCTGGGAATCCAACGCCCGTTTTCGCCGGCGATCCAACGCCTGGCGCACAGCGGCGGCTGAAAGCTGTAACACTGCAGACGTGTGCTCGTCCATCGTGCTGGGCCACCACAGTTCCCCTAGCCCTTCATCATCCTGCAGTTTGGACTGCCAGGCTTCGTCCACCACAAGCTGGCGATACCATCGTGCGCACTCACCCACGAAGAAACCGTCCGGAAGCGTGGCCTTGGCGGCGGCGAGGCTGTGCTCATCGGCATGCTGACGCAGATCCTCAGGCTTGGCGATATCCTCATGCAGGCACAGAGAATCACGCACTTCAAGCCATAAATTCGAAGGCCTAGCTCTTCGACCTTTCGCCTCTCCCGGCTCTCGTGCAGCCTCGTTCGTCGCGCTGTAGGTCAGCATGACCTCTTCGCGCGCGCGGGTCAGCGCCACGTATGCAAGCCGTCGCTCATCGGCGTGCAGTCGCCTACCGTACTCCTCACGCTGTGTCAGGTACCATGCCTCGCGATCCTCATATTCCACATCCTCGTTCAAAGGCGCAGAGTCGCGCAGATCGCCGAAGATCTCGTCATCGATCTGCTCAACGTCGGCCAAGCCTTGCAGCGCTCGAATTGGATCAGCGCCGCTGGGCGCGTCATGCGGGAAACGCGGCAGAATTTCCGCATCTGCGCGGATCGGCACCGGAACCGCGGAAGGATCAGTCAGCCAGGTGTTTGCTCTCTCCTCATATTGCGGTGCGGTCCAACTGCCATCGCGCACTCCTCCGGGATGATCTTCATCCAAAACGATGCTCAACATATCGCCTTGGCTGCTGGGGAACGCTCGTTCGGCGAGACCGACGACCGCCACTGAATCCCATTCCAGGCCTTTCGCCTGGTGAATGGTCATAAGAACTACGTCAGCCGATTCATCTGGTACCGCTGCCGACTGATCCTGTATAGCGGCGAGCGCATCGATCCACGATACGAAACCACGCAAACTGGCCCGCTGCCCTTCAGCGATCTCCTGTTCATATGCGTCGGTCAATTGGATGACCGAATCCATCGGCATGCGTGCTAGCGTCGGGCTGACAGACCGCTCAGGATGCGCGAGCGCCTGAGCCACGACAACGTCGATATCCAGATCTAATGCCTCGACGGCGGCCCGCACCACATCCTGCAGCGGACGGTTGAGGACGCGATGCACCTGGCGTATCGCGTTGCCCGCGCGCATTATGACTCGTCTGCTTTGCGGCGTCAGCGATTGGATACGTTCAAGCAGCTGCTCCAAGTCGGATCCAGCCAGCACGTCCGCAAGGAAGACCGCGTTGGGTACCTCGTCACGGTGTTCATTGACAAACTGCGCCCTTCGGTTTGGGGCAAGGTCGGCGCTGACCAGTCCGGCCTGTGCCAGGGCACGGAAACGGAATTCAGTGTTGCGTCGCGCAGCAACATCGGCAAGGACCCGCAGCTCGTGCGCCGAAAGCGCATACCGCGGCGTGGCAAGCAGCCTCATCAACGATGCGGAATCAGTGTGGTCGGCGACCACATGCAGTAGTGCGAGCAAGTCGCGCACCTCGGGGCGTTCGAGCAGCGCGGAGTAGCCGACGATCTGCACGCTCAGGCCAGCGCGTTCAAGACCCTGCGCAAACTGCGGCATCACGGACTTCGTTCGGAAGAGCACGGCCACGTGAGGACCGTTTGCAATATGCCCCGACGAATCCGCCGTGGAATCATCGCTGGCCACTGCGTCATCGCGCGCCGGGGCGTTGCCGGGCGATTCCTTCCCCTTCCCAGCATGGCGTGCGATCGAGGCGCGCGCGAATCTAGCCACGGCATCGATCTCCTGACCCAAGGTCTCGTACCCCCACACCCCTAACGTGCCTATTGGAGCATGCTCAAGCGCCTGGAGGCGTTCAACGTCGACCTCGTGCATAAGCGAACTACTAGGACGCAGCTGTCGGTTTGAGGAACGCAGCGGCGCAGTGAGATTATTCGCCGCCTCGAGCACGATGCGGGAATTGCGTCGAGTAACGCTGAGCGCATAGGGCCGATAGGAATCACCCAAGTCGAAATCCTGCTGGAACATGCGGAAAGCGCCCGGGCTGGCACCCCGCCAGGCATAAATAGATTGGAAAGGATCGCCAACTGCACTCACTGTGCTACCGCGCGGGCTTGCGGATGCATGGCCAGACGCAGCTGCAGCCGTGTCCACGCAAGCACTGCCCTGCTCGTTGCTCGACTTGTTGCTTTGCCGGGCAGCCGGGCCAGAGCCTTGCACTGGAGAACGAGACGGCACAGGAGCAGACGGCACAAGGGCAGACGGCACAGGGTGGAAAATCGCCGCGAGAAGCGCAGCTTGCGTCGTGGACGTATCCTGGTACTCATCAAGCAACACATGCCCGTAGCGTTGGCGATAACGTTCGCCAATCGAAGGGAAGCGTGTGACCAGTTGGAATGCAGCCACCGTAAAATCGTTGAATTCGGCCATATTCAGCCTTCGCTTGGCCACTTGGTACTGCTGCACGAGCGTGAGCAATGTTTCGCGCCGCTCCACGATCTGCCGCAACTGCCCACAACGGTAGAGACACAGCCGCCGCAGATCAGCCTCATACTCTTCAAGACGGCGCTGATACTGCGCGTCACTTTCTTTTTTCGTTCGCTTGCGCATTTTAGCGGACGGTTCGTTTTCCGGAACCGTTTCGTCGCCGATGGCCTGATCCAACCGTTCGCTGAATTTGGCATCCCACAACCTGATACGCTCAACGGCCTGCTCAACGCTGGTGCAATCCCCGCCGATCATCGAACCTGAGATAGCGTTGGACAGGGCAAGTACCGCGTGCACGACCGTACCAAACGCGCCCAGATCCTGGCCGGCCAGATCCTCCATATGCTCGTCAACGACATTGGTCGCCAATTGGAATGCGCCAGCATCGCTCAGCGGCTGTGTCTCCTGGTCAAATCCGACTAAAAGGCCGTATTGGCGCACCACTGACTGGAAGAAAGCATCATATGTCAGCACCTCGGGCTTGAGGAACGCCCGATTCATAGCCTCGAACGAACTGCTTGCGCCGGCGGTGTTCTGCACCGGCCTGCTCATCACCGCCTGCGAAACACGGCCGAGCAGTTCGGCCGCCGCCTTGCGTGTGAAGGTCAGACCGAGAATACTTTGCGGCGCAACACCACGCTCGATCAGCGCGATGATCCGCCGGGTCATCGTATAGGTTTTCCCGCTTCCGGCACCCGCGACCACAAGCATATTGTCGTCATTCGGCGCATTGATAGCACGCGCCTGCTCGGGACTGTCCTTGACGTCAGCCATGCGCGCTCACCCTTTCCTGATTTCAAAAACCGTATCGCTGCTCCCGGAGCAGGCCGGGCATGTGCCACGCATACGACAGTGTTTCACATGGCTGGCGCTGGGGTGGGCGAGCAACGTCGTGGAGCAGCTTGCCGCCGCAGCATAGAACACCCGCGCAATCATAGTCAACGCCCACACTGCCTGCGTGCCGCGCAGCGCGGCAAACTGGCGCCATGCAGACTCGTTCACTTGGTCGGGCACCACATTGGCATCAAGGGGAACCACGTCCGTCAGCTTCCCCAAATCCGCATAATGGTACCGTGGAGCAAACGCCGTATCATTAAGATGCCCTTCGACGAACAGTGGCGGCTGAAACAGGCCTTCCGGCGCATAACTTTCCGCCGGCATTTTGCCGTTCGCCACATAGAACAAGTCGCTTTGCGCGATATACGGCATATCAGCCAACGATTCCACCCCTCCCGGCCCATGCGCCGGAAATGCCAGTGCGAGCTGATAACAGACCAGCTGCAGATCACTGAACTGCTGGACTGTTCCTGGAACGCCACCGGTCTTATAATCGACTAGCCGCACGACCGTATTGCCATCGGGCAGCTGGCGAGTCTCTTCGCGATCAATGCGGCCGCTGAGCTTCACGCTCAAATCCTCGCGCATGGCATCGGGCCAGCCGCCCACTAGCGTGCCCATAATGCCATACAAGTCGCGGCGGGAAAGCGGATTGGGCTGCGCAGTCGCATTGTATGCTTCGAGGATGTCATCCAACGAGACAACAGCGGCGAACGAGCGTTCGCAGGCGACATCGATCAGAGTTCCCACGCTAATCTTTCCTGCATTGCCGCCCAAATACTCGAGGCTATTCGAATCCACAAAATAACGGGCTATCGTTTCCAGCGCATCCTCAGCTCCGTCATCTTTGCGCATGGCGTCATATCGGCTTGCTGGGTCGTCGTTAGCCTGCGGATCGTTCCTCAACTCGCGATAGATGGTCATCATGCGCTCCGCAACGGCGGCTATACGTGCATCGCGATCCAACTGCGACAGATAATCCGATCTGTCTAAGCCGTTTTCGCTGGCTCGCTGTGCAACCGCATGGATCAGCGTGCCGAAGGCAGTCGCCTCGCTGCCTCGCTGCGGCCCGGCAAAACGGTTCTCGAGCAGCCAGCACACCGGGCACGCCCACAAGCCATCCACCGCAGAAGGGGAAAGGGAGACCACCGATCTTTGAGCAAGGCCTTCCTCACCTTCCTTCCCAGATTTCTCGTGCTGATCCCCCAGACGCATGACTGCTGGCAATGCATCTCCTGAAATCTCGCGAACGTTGTCTGACCCATTGGCGTCATCTGGCGGCGGACCGCCTTGCGGCTGCGGGTAGGCCCAGTTGTCCGGATTTGCCGAAGCGACCCCGCTGCAGGACAACAATGCTAAGGCATCGGCGGCGTCCTCGCTTTGCACGTCGTGCAAAGTCTGACCCACATGCGGCACCGCCGGCGTTCGCGCGCCCGATTCCGACTGCATCCCATCGTCGCACTGTCCGGCATTATTGGGGAACGTCATGGTGCCAGACAGAGCGTTGTCGGCGGTAAGGCAGACATCTCTAGAATGCGGCACGAGGTCATCGCAGTTACGGGTTTGGAGAGCGTTCCCCACCTGTTCCAGCGCATGTCTGGACAGCAGCGCGCGAGCCGAGGCCACCAGCCCGCGCGGATCGGCGTCCAGTCCGGCGAACGAGCCCGCACCGCCCACCTCTCGGTATACGCGAGTTGCAGGATCGGACTGGATACGGCGATCGAACAGCTCAGGAAGGTAGCCGTACAGAAAGTCTGATGGCGATAGGTCGTCGTTGGCAACAGCGCTGACCGCCACTTGTTCCTGGCCTCTGGTGAGCGCGGCGAGGAAGCTTTTCTGCTCGCCACACAAGACCGCGGCCAATTGGGGATCATGGCCGCTAAGCGCGATCTGCTGGTCGTCTTCAAGCCGTCCTCGCAGCATGACCTGCGCCAGCTCTTCGCCACCGAACATCGTGTTGCGAGCTGCGAGGTTCGGCCACACGCCCTCCTGCATCGCCACAATCCACACTTCAGGCCAGTGCTGCCCGCCTGCCCCTGCCGGCGTGCTCACCGTGACCGCCTGATCGATGGGCGCAACCTTAGCTAGCGAATCAGCTTCGATATGCATGGATCGCACCTGTTCGAAGAAGCCTACGATATCAAGGTTCGCACCGCTTCCCGCCGCATACTCAAACAGACGCATCGCTGCGTCAAGCCTGTCATTGGCAGCACGCCCGCTCTCGGTATTGTTGAGCGCCTCTCGCTGCCACCGTTCTGCCACCTTGCATGAATCCCACGCCAGCCACAGAACATACTGCGGCTCGCTCGAAGGCAGCGCAGGCAGCCCGTCGGCGACGTCGGCGACCAGATCCCACAGATGGACGAAGGCGTCGGCACTGGGTTCGCGTCCTATAACGGAACGAATCATGCCGGCAATGTCATCCGCAGTGAGTCGTTCGAAACCATCGGATGCCAGCATCACATACAGGGCATCGGCACCCAGTTCCATAGCGCCGCCGCCGGCAGTCTGCGCCATAAACACGTGGTCATCCACGTGCACGTCATGGCCTTTATGCGGATTTCGGCTTGCTCGCAAGCCAGCGCGCAGCAGTCTCCACGATCGTTCCAGCTCAGCAAGCGCCGAAGCGGTACCCCGCTGTTCCTCTGTCATCGCCAGTTCAGATGTTTCGGGCGTTTCACCTTCTTTCGCCGCATCACCTTCCCCAAGCACACCCCGCAAGGAGCCAAGCGCATTCATCGCCGATTCCACCGGAGCCAGCCTCGCGGGGAGCCCCTCGCCCTGCTTCTGCGATCCCGAAAAGATAAGCGGGCTGTCCATCAATGCAGCAACCCTCGCGCGCACATAGGCGGCTAACTCGCCCAAGCGCGGCATACCACTACCATTGGGGCCGAACGCGAATCCATCAACGCCGCATGTGTGAGGTTGCGGGGCAGCCTGCCCTGTCTTCTCGTTCAACAGCCGCCTTCGCAGACTCGCCAATTCAATAAGCGCGAACAGACCCTGCACGAAAGGCTCATCCTTCAGCGGCCTTGTCACCGACGAATAGCGCACAGGGACTCCATCATGCCGCAGCCGCTCGCCGAAAGCGCGCACGGTTACATTGTCATGGGCTATAAGGGCAAGATCATTCCATTGCCTACCTCGGGAAAGCCGAGCTTGCTTGAGCTGCCAGACGACATCATCCAACTCTTCATTCGCCGAACGATACAGCGCCGTGCGAACACTGCCGTCATGGAGCAACGGATTGTCAGCGTCAGGCAACGGCGTGATAGGCAAACTGCACAGATATCTTGGCAGTTTCCATGCGCGCCGGGTCAACGCGGCCACATCGTCCTCAGGGGAGAGAATCGAAAGCGAAACACGAGAGGCCGCCAACGAACGGTAGTCTGGCGCCGAGTCAGAAGCGGGCCTGCCGTACCCGTCGCTTTCTGTCTGCGTCTCATGGAGTAGCCGCAATTGCATGGCATATGCCGAAAACGGTGGCTCCAATACCTTGAGATACAGATATTCTGGATACGATCCGCGGAAGGTCTGCACGGCCTCATCCGGATCGCCCACCAACACCAGACGGGTTCCCCGATTCGACAAAGACCGAAGAAAAGCCAAGCCCGCCAACGTGAGATCCTGAAAATCGTCAACGACCACATAGCGCGGTAGCTCCCCTTGCAGCGCCATGGGCACCACCTCTGTGCCTTCGACGAGCAGCCGGGAGGAATCAAGACGGATCTGCCCCTGATATGTTGTGCGGATCATACTCGCATATTCACGACGCAGCGCGAACGCAAGCCGCCATTGCACTCGTAGCCGCTCTGTATGAGGGTTCCATGGACCCAGCCGATCGAGAATTTCAGACTCTCGCGCATATGACGCCCCGAGTTCATCCATGCGGGCAAGCATGTCGCGCAGCTGGACGACGAATGCGTCGTTGATACCGCGCATGAACAAGGATTCTGTGGTTGCACGCACGGAAACCGTCGAATATGCCTGCGCGTCGGACGTCACTGAAGCGTCTTTCCTGTCGCGCATACCACGAGGGCCAAGCGAGACTTCTCCTGGTTTATCAATCCTCGACGGCACTATGCCTCCAGGCGACACAACTGGATCGGCGATCATACTCGACCAGTCATCAAGGGCAAAATACTCACGCAGCAGCCGGCAAGTCGCGCACTCGTCGCCGGTTGACGCGTGATGCACATGCACCGCCATGACCCTGCGTATGAGGGCATCTTGCTCCGCGCCATTGAGCAGCTTCGGCAACAGCTCGCCTTCACGTTCGTGTACCGCTAAGATGATGCGGAAGGCGAGGGCCGACATGGTCGTCACGGGCCTTGCCTGAGAGCTGGCCCCCAGCATGCGGATGATCTCGTCGGCATGGCGGTCGGCCGTCTTGCGGTTCGACACTGTCATTATTGCGGCGTCATCGCCGAAGGCGCCCAGCCCTGCCATCAGCGCCTCGCGTGCAAATTGTGTCTTGCCGGCGCATGGCGGCCCTGCAGCCACAATTGCGCTCGTAGGCTCGCCCGAGGCGTTGATCAGCGAACCGCTGATCAACGCCTCAATGGCCTCACGTCCCTGAGCCCTGCTATCCGTGTGCATAACCCCACCCTAAAGTCCGCCCTGCCCGAAGCTCTTCTGAACCGCGTCATTTTGGAGCAGCTTGCTGATTAGCGCATGCATATTCCCGCCCAAAAAGCAAATCGAACGACACACCTTTGCCTATGACTCCTCGATGCCAAGAATACCAACGTTTATCGCATCTGATACACGCTCCTGAAACCAGCTGAAAATTGCATCGATCAGGGACGGAAATCCAGTAGATGACGAAAGTGGGCAAACACGCGGCATAAAGGAAATTCGTCGGCATTTCCCCATAGACATGTGTCCAACAAAGAACCCACGGCATCAAGCGAACAAGGCCAGCGAGCAAACATCGTTTAGCCGAGATTGCGAAAGGAGCCAAGAACATGGAGCAGCGCATGCTAAGCGGCAATCCTAGGCCGCCCTCATTCCCGGGGTACACCTGCATGGGACTCGTCGCCTCAGGTTCCACCGCGGTGGTGTATCACCTGCGTAGCACGGAGCATGGTACGGCTGGGGGCGATCCGCGTCTCGCGCATGCCGGCGACGACATCGCCGTCAAAGTAGGCAAACTGCCAGCTGACCCTGACCGTACGGATCCGCTGCATCGCGAAGCCCGATGTCTTGCCCGGCTGCGCCTGCATCCGCATATCCTTGCCTGGTATGGGGCGGGCATCACTGAAGAAGGCCACGGCTACCTCGTGCTGGATTACGCGGCTCAAGGCTCATGCCTCGAGCGCTTGAAAACAGGCGTTTTCGGGGCGAATCAGACGCTCGCCATGGGCATCTCTCTGGCCGGGGCCTTGGCCACCGCGCACCGCGCCGGGTATCTGCATCGCGACATCAAACCAGGCAATGTGCTCATCACAGGGTCGGGATCAGCGCTGTTGGCGGATTTCGGCATTTGCGCATCAGTGTATCGCCCTAACAGCTCGTTTGGCCTCTCGTTGCCATGGGCTGCCCCGGAAGTGGTGAGGCATATAAGCCACGGCAGCGAAGCCAGCGACGTCTATTCGCTTGCCGCCACTCTGTTCGCGTTGCTGTGCGGCTATTCGCCATATGAATACGCGTATCATCCGCGTACCCATGACGAGCTCTCCCAGGCTATCCTCTCACGTGCAACGCCCATGCTCGCCGCCGATCATGCGCCGTCAGCAGTGGCTCGCGTATTGCATGTTGCGATGTCTTACGATTGCGCAGACCGCTTCGATTCGGCGATCGACTTCGCCCGTGCGCTGCAGCGGACGCAGCATGCCTGCTTCCGCCATATCACGCCGCTAAGCGTCGATGGCTTGGCCGCCGTTCCTGCGGGGCTCGAGCAATACTGCGACATTGGCGGCCGCGGGTCGCACCGATTCAGCACCCTTGCGTCCCAGGCCGCCATCCCAGACGAGCGTCCTGCAGCATTTGAATCTCATTCACGCGCTGCATCTGTAGAACGCATCTTTGCGCCGCCGGCATCGCAGAGTGCGACGCTGTCGCCAACGTCTACGCCTCCCCGCCGCGATCATCGCGCGAGCGTGAAACAGCTGATGAGAATCTCCACCCATGCCATTTTCGCGCTGCTTTCCCTGATTCTCGCCGTCATTGTACCGTCTATGCATGTTCGCGCACCGCCTGCACAGACCCAACGTGCGCCCTCTCGCTCTTTCTCGCGCGCCGAGCAGCCAGACCAGCATATCCCGTCCGGCCTGGACGAGGGACACGAAACACAGCCAGAGCCTCAATCCGCAGCAATTGCACCACCACAACAGGTGAACGGATCCATCAGCGGCGATGAGGCGCAGTTCCGCTGGATCAATCCTGATCCGCATCAGGGAGACGTCTTCATATGGATGCTTGTCGAACCGGGCAACGCAATCCCAGAGAACGCCATTGCTGAGAATTCGGGCCCTTCCAGCATCTCAGAACGCGCCACGATCAGAATTCCTCGCAACCCCCGCCAGCGACGATGCATCCAAGTGAGGATCATGCGTGCTGACCGCCGCATTTCGCAACGCTCAGCCGTCGCCTGCACACCGTATCCCTAACCGATGCCCCCTGGTGTACAAACCGTCATACGTTTGAATCCGCACAAGAGCGATCCTACCGAGCAACCAAAGAAGGCCTGCCATGAAAACCTCGCCGCCTAACCCGAAGCGCCGTGCGGATGCGCATGCGTTGTTTCGCCGCATCATTTCAGTCTCGCACAGCAAGTGGATATGCATAGGCGCCCTTATCGCGATACCACTTGTTGCAAGCGTCCTCGCACTGATAACGAACCCGATCACCCGTCAGTATGTGCAGCTCGATGATGGCACCATCTGGGTAACCTCCTCCAATCAACAGGCTGCGGCCAGATTCAACGTGCGAATATCTGAAGCTGATGCCTCGCTAGATGCAGCGACTGCATCATTCGATGTGATTCAGCATGGCAGCATCACCGTGCTGCACGACGAACGCCAGCTCACCGGAGTCGATCCGGCGACTTTGGAACGCTCTCCCTCGTTTCTACCGCCGAATATGACGGTGATAATAGGCGGCGAGACGCTGGCTGCGCTCGATACCGCCACTGGCCGCGTATGGGCGGGCCCAGCAAACAAGCCTCAAGACGTCCGACCGAGGCAAAACGCGCCGATCATGCGGCTAGGTGCGCAAGGCCGCATCGCCGTGGATCATGATGGAGCGATCTACGGACTTCGACAATCAGATGGCATGGTGTTGCGCGCAAGCACCCCGGATGCGCAGTCTGTGCAATCTCTTGGCTCGCTATTCCAAGGCGCTTCCGTAAAAGCTAATGATTTCAGCGTGGTCGGCGGCATGCCCATCGCGGTATACGGCAGCCGTCTGGCGTGGCTCAAGGGGAGCAGTGATACTGGTGCACAAGGCCCGCTCAGGCTTCAATCAGCGCCCAATGACGAATATCAGAGCGGATGGGCCGTTGCAGCCGATGAGCAGACGCTGTTCGTTGTCACGCTCAAGCCCGGGTCTCAGTATGCCTCGCCGCTGGGATCGGGCGGGTCGGCCGAACCAGCTCAGCCGGTTTCGGTCAACGGGTGCATACACGCCGCATGGGCGCGGCCCGAACGCAACTACCTGCGCTTATGCGGCCCCGATATCGCGCAGCCGTCCATCCGCACGCTCGAGGGGGTAGGGACGACCTCCGATCTGCGCTTCCGGACCAATCATCGCATGGCAATACTCAACGACGTGGCCAGCGGAGATATCTGGAATCCTGAGCGCGGCGCAAAACGAATCTCCATCCAATGGAGCACGGCGTCAACCGACCGTGGGGAGCAACGCGGCGCGAACGAATCGGCATCGAAGCGTGCAGAGACTTTCGATGACACATGCAGCGCGCAAAACGGCCCGATCAGCGCCGTAGACGACAGCCTCGCGGTGCGCGCAAACAAGCGTCACGTCATCGATGTTCTGAGCAACGACGAGCAAAGCGATTGCTCGGTATTGCGCATTACCGCAGTCTCGCCACCGCATGGATCTCCGATCAACGTGTCGATTGTCAATTCAGGGCGCTCGATCCTCGTCGATGCCGGAGAGCAGCGGCCAAGCAAGGCCTCATTTACCTATACCATCAATGATGGCAGAGGGCAGAGTTCATCAGCCACAGTCATCCTCGACATCATCGATGATTCAGCGAACAGTCCTCCGCAACAAGACACCAGCCAGCCACGGCATGAAGTCGAGCAGGGAGCGGTTTTCTCCACGAATGCCCTGGCATCGTTCTCAGACGCACAAGGCGATGCGATGATGCTCGTTTCAGCGCGGACGCTCAACAGTGACGACGCCAAGTCTCATATACGCCCTGACGGCCTGCTGACCTTTGATGCAGGATCGGTACCCTTAGGCCGCATCAGCGTGGAGGTCGAGGTGTCGGATGGAGCGCAAACGTCCTTGGGGTTGATCCATTTCCTAGTTCGACCGAAAAACACCCTTGCCGCTTTCGCCGACGCCTGCGCCGTATCCGTTGTCGTCGACTCCCCCGTCACCATCGATCTGCGACGTTATATCCATGGGAATTCAGCAGATGAGCCTGAGATCGCCTCGTTCGATGTTCCGGAGCATGCACGCGTGACTCGCACGGACAGAGGGTTTTCATTGAGTTTCACAGCGGATCGGGTCGGCACGTATCACATGGTCTACACGATACGGCAGGGGGATATGCGCGCCCCAGGTCTGGTGCGTATAGAAGTCGTAGCGCCTGGCGGCCAAGAAGGAGAGAAACCGGTGGCTGTCAACGATACGGCGGTTCTAGGAACGGACGGCACCGCAGTCATCGAGCCTCTGTCCAACGACGTCGACCCCAAGGGCGGAGTGTTGGCAGCGAACTCAGTGCAAGCTGACGTCCCGTCCGGTGTCGCAGCCGTGCTCGTCAACCATCATCGCGTAATCGTGAAGGCACAGCGCATGGGCACACGCCCGATCGATCTCATCTATACCGCCTCCAACGCCGCAGGCGAATCACATGGCACTATCACCCTGTTCCCGCCTGCCGCGGCACAGGGTGCGGCCTCACCACGGGCCGCCGACATCAAGCTGAGCGTGCGCACCGAAAGCATGGTTTCAGCAGATATGCGAGACTGGGTCACAGCGTTCCCAGCGGATTTCACACTCGAGCGCACGTTGCGCTACGAACCGAAGACCTTCGCGGGGACACTGTCCGTCTCAGACCGGCTCATACGATACTTGGCTCCAGCTAAACCAGGCGAATACACGGCCACCTACACGGTACACGACCGACAAGGCAATGCGGCCTCAGGCATGATCACATGGAAGGTCCACGCTTCTGACGCGAAGTCCAAGGCTGCGTCGAGTCCCCGGGATGTGGAGGCACAGGTCGATGCAGGCCATGCCGTGGCCGTCGAGATTCCGTTGCGGGGCATTGATAAAGACGGCGAAGACATTATGCTGCTGGGATTGGGCAATATTGCGCCACGGCTGGGACGCATCGCCAAGGTCGACGCCACGTCGCTAACGTACGAAGCCTACCCTGATTCGTCCGGTACTGATTCCTTCTCCTATGCGATTGAGGACTGGACCGGCCAGCGCACTCAGGCGAATATACGAATCGGCATAACCCGCACACCCAGCGAGCGGCGCGTATATGCGCGTGACGACGAGATCGCTATCAGGCCCGGGACCTTCGTCACCGTGCCGGTTACAGATAATGACATCTCCTCTATAGGAGAGCATCTCACCGTATCAGCAGATTTAGAAACCCATGGAGTCAGCGATGCTAAGGCAACGGCGGGATCCATATCGTTCACAGCTCCTCGCACGGAAGGCATGGCGCATATTGCATACGCCGCTCTAGATGGGGCGGGACTGAGCGCCCAGGCAACACTCACCATCCGAATCGATGCCAAGGCGCCACTAAATGCGCCTATCGCCCGCGACTACCGCGTCCCTGCCTCGGCAACGGTCAGCAAACGCACAGTACAAGTAGATATCGCGCCGCTTATCGCCAATCCATCAGGCCCGGACGCCGAGCTTCACATCGACATACCAGGCGACGAAAACGCATGGATCCACAATCCGGAAAATAAGACTTTAGCGCGCCGCGCCACCATTGAACTGGGCTTTCGCGCGCGCATCGTGCCATACCGTGTGACGAATACCGTGCAAAAAACCAGCACCGTAGCCTTCATCCACGTCCCCGCATACGGCGTGTTTGCACCGATGCTGCGTCCTAAAGCCCCGCCGCTCACCGTACACGCAGGCGAAACGCTGGTCATTGCCGTCGCCGATTATGTGCGCGTCGGCGCAGGAAAAAACGTCTCCATCGACGCCAACAGCCCAGTCAATGCCACCAAAAACACCAACGGCGATCTACGCGCCGATGCGCAGACATTGCGGTTCACGGCAGTTGCTGGCTACCATGGCCCGGCATCTATATCGTTCACGGCGACAGATGCTGGCGATGCCGCTCAATCCGGGAGCCCGGGAACCACACACGCGGCGAACTACGCCATACTGACGCTGCCAATCACGATTCTTGACGAATCCGCAAGCCCCCCAGTCTTCATCGCGCCCACTGTCGAAATCGCCGCAGGCGATACGAGCAGCACGATCGACTTCAATGCCCTGATCCGGCCGCATGGCGGCATCACATTCACCGCCAAAGGCCCGAACGACATCTCATATGCCTTCTCAGGCGGCATGAGATCATCGAGCATCGAGGCGAAGGTTTCAGCGAGCGGCCAGTTCTCGGTGCGCGCATGGCCGAGCGCTCCGGTAGGCACGCGAACAGTCGTTCCAGTGGTCATTGCCTACCCCGGTGGCATTATGCGCACCGGCGTGAGCGTGCATGTTGTCACTTCGCGCCGTGCGCTGGCGAGTGTACAAAACCAACAGCTTCGCATCATCGCTGGGTCGAGTCTGAGCGTAGATCTTTTCGAAGGCGCCTACAATCCGTTCCCAGATACCCCGCTGACGGTGACAGGGTGCGTCCGCAGCGACGAAACCATACATGTTGACTGCGCTGCAAACGGCAAACTGACCATCACCGCGCCGCCTGGAATCCCTGCGGCAGCTCGTACGCTGACCATAGACGTGCAGGATGCCACGAGGTCAAAGGAACGGCAGGTAAGCGCGATCATCATAGTCACGACAGTCGGCCGACCATCTCCCCCAAGGATCCTGCCCTCCTCAGTGCAGGCCGGTGATGCGACGGTGACATTACGCTGGGCCGCGTCGACGCCAAACGGCGGAGCAGTCAGCGACTATCGCATCGTGTGGAACGATGGTTCACAGTCCTGTGGCGCGGTCACCATATGCCGCATAGACGGTTTGACGAACAACAGGGAATATGCATTGCGCGTGCAGGCGCTCAATGACGCTGGATGGTCGGATCTCTCGTCTCCTGTCACCGTCAGACCAGATAAGGCGCCAAGCGCGCCGCGCGCAGTCCGTGTGGAGGCAGGGTACCGCCAAGCTGCCGCGCACTGGGATCCGCCTCTCTATGAGGGAAGCAGCCCCGAAGCCTACACGGTGACCCTGAGCAATACTCATGGGTGGCAAAAGACCATTACAGTCAAGTCTTCCCCGGCTATTTTCGACATCGATCATGCCGCCACAGGCGACGGCGTCGCATTTTCGGCCACAGTCACTGCACGAAGTCGCGCAGGCCAAGGCGCAAGCGCTGAGAGTCCACACGCATATGTTTGGTCGGATCCCGATCCCCCAAGCATCTCACTCGAGCAGGTAGACGATACTATCAATGTCACGCTCGTCCCACGAGATCAGCATAATGCCGGCTGCAACGCCATCACACTCGAAGGGAGTGCATCAGCCAAAGCCGGCTGCACGGCATCCGTCATTCGCATGACGATCGAGAGCGCACAATTCTGGAAGCCGTTCACGATCGCCGCCACCCTCCATCCCCGCATGGCAAGGGCTGCAAACTCCTTGTCCTCCGCCTCGCTCACACCGCAATATGCGTTGTCTGCGCCTCGCAACGTATCGTTGACCGGGCTGAAGAATCATTGCGTTGTCTCCTGGCAGGGCCAGGGCAAGCACGACGGATTCGTTGCAACTATCTCCGGCTTAGGAACCATTCGCACGGAAGAGTCAGAAGAATCTGCCATCTTCTCTCTTGATCCATGGCAGCGCTGCACACAAGCCGAAGTCGTCCAGACGCTCAACAAGCGCGCCGGGCCGACCGCGACCGCCCACGGGGACCATCAGTACAAAACGCCAGCCATCATAATGCCTCCGAACGTCAGTTGGGCGCAAAACCATAATCATCTTGCTCTTACTGCCGGCAGCGTCGAAACATGGGGGCAGCCTGCGGCGATAAGGCTCATCATCGCAACGAGTTCTGTCACGAAGGAGTACACCTGGCAGCCGGGCGCGACAGATATCCTCATCGATCTACCCGACGCCGATGCCTATCTGTGGAGCATTGTGGTGATGTCAACCCTCGGGGAGCCTGAACTCTATGCGAAAACTCCAGACAGGCGTATCGAAGGAATTCGAAAACCAGCGAACCCCTTGGTTGCACCATCGTTGGATGATCGTTTCGCAATGCCGATGCGCATGTCCGCCTTTTCACACCAGACCTCATATCCGTCAAATTTGAGGAGACAGTCATGAGCAAGCACACTCAACAGACGCGCCTATGCGGCCACGACACCTATGGATATGAAGAAGGGAATACGATATCCCCGCCGCTGCCCGATGACACTATCCTGTCGGATACCACGACAGTGAAAAACCATACGAAGCTCTCAGACAATACTCTCAAAACCACGCCTCCGTACGAAGCCATGGCGACACCCGAAGCAAACCGGTGGATTCCGCTGCCAGATCTGACGGTGCTGTCAGATGCCACTGCACTGTCCGACGTTGAGACCGCGCGGAAGTCCTTTGCTGAGCCCACGGCCCGAAACACTGTCACAGAGCAGCAGCACTCCCGACTGAGTACAAACGCAGCCGACATTGGCGAATCAATCGCGTCTGAACATGCGCCTCCACGGGGCGGAGCACATTTCATGGCTGACATCGCACGCTTCCAACAGTCTTTCACGATGCTGACAAAAACAGTTTCGCGGGGACTCGTCGGCAAGTTCACGGTTGTCAAGCTCTGCGTCACGGCTTTGCTTGCGGGCGGGCACATCCTGCTGCAGGACGATCCCGGAACGGGTAAAACCCAGCTTGCGCGCGCTCTAGCCCGAGCCATCGATTCCCCTTGCCGTCGCATCCAGTTCACCGCCGACCTGCTACCTTCGGACGTGATCGGCGTAACCTATTACGAGCGCGATACAGGATCCTTCGCTTTCCACAAAGGACCGGTATTCGCGTCTATAGTGCTTGCCGACGAAATCAACCGGGCCTCGCCCAAGACCCAATCGGCGTTGCTCGAGGTTATGGAAGAACGTCAGGTAACCGTAGACGGCACCTCGCATCAGGCCCCCAACCCATTCATTGTCATCGCTACCCAAAACCCAAGTGACCACTTGGGCACCTATGCGCTGCCCCAAGCCCAGCTGGACCGCTTCCTCATCAGGACTTCGATCGGGCATCCAAGCCATGCAGACAGTGTGGCGCTGCTCCAGCAAAGCCACATTCGAGATCGTTCGAAGCTAATCGTGCCAGCACTCGACGGCGAGGCTATCCTTGCGCTGCAAGGCATAGCCCGGCAGGTGCATATCGATGGCAGCATCCTCTCCTACATCATGCGACTGGTCGAGGCGACGCGTCAGGATGAACGGCTAGCCGCTGGTTCATCGCTGCGCGGCGGGCTGGCCTTGGCACGCTGCTGCCAAGTCTGGGCAGCCTCGCAAGGGCGGGCATACGTCATACCCGATGATGTGCGCGAGCTCGTGCCAGCCACACTCGCCCATCGTCTCACTGTCACGTCTGAAACATCGTTCGCAGCAATCAGTACGCGTCAGATCATCGAGGAAATCCTTGATCAAGTCGCCACGCCGCGCGATGACGGCGCCGGAAAAGCATAGGAGATGAAGATGATGATATACCCCCTTTCGCTACAGCGACCTGGTGCAGGACAACGGCGAAGCCTACGCCAATTACTCCAAAGCACACGCGCCCGTCTTCTCGATTCGCTCAGGCACAAGGCCGGTTCCCTCCAGCCCGTCCACTCATCCAGATGCAACCGGCTCACACTACTTGTCTCCGCACGTCTTTCAACGTTGGGATGGATTGCATCCGGACTCTGCGTAGTATGCTTACTCGCCTTCCTTATCACTGGCTGGCACGAGTTGTTGGCATGCGGCATAACGACGCTGGTTTTGCTGGTCTGTTCCGCATGGTCGTCAACAGACCGCACACTTATCGACGCCCGCGTGCAAGTCGATCGATGTCGTGTCAGCGCACACGAGCGCATCGCTCTGACGATTCTTGTGCGCAATCCCGGTAAATTGTCGGCCCGCGCCATGCAGGGCTCCCTCAGTATGGGCGAGTCCCGTGCAGATGTGCGCATTCCCGCGTTGGCACCTTATCGCAGCGAACGCATCACACGCACGTATATGGCCACGAACAGGGCGGCAATCCAGATCGGGCGGTTTTCGGTCCGCGTCGGCGACCCCTTCGCATTGATACGCCGCCAAGACATACTGACCGACACGCTGACAGTATATGTGCATCCACGCATCCTCGATCTCAATCTGTCCACTGCGGTGGGTCCGCGCGATATCGAGGGTCAAACCCACGGCGGTACCGTCGACGATGATCTCGATTTCCATGGGTTGCGGCCGTATGCGCCAGGCGATGATATCCGTAACGTCCACTGGCTGAGCTCCGCGAAATCAGATGAGCTGATGATCAGGCAATATGAGTCCACCGTGCGTGCCGGCTGTGCACTGAACATCGATCTTGATCCGAACGATTATCACAGCCGGGAGGAATTCGAGCTCGCCATTTCTCTCGGCGCTTCGCTGGGAGCGCGCGCACTGCGCGAGACCGAGATCCTGTTTATCCCCGGCAAGGCCGCATACCGTCGTGCAGAGAATGTCGTGACGCTGCTCGACTGGTGCAGTACGCTTGAGCCCAAGGCGCGGCTCTCGTCGGATGTTCCCTATTGGACGCCACGGCCGCCGAATGCGGCAACACATTATCTCGCCGTCGGCTCTCTTGCCGACATCAACGCCATACGCCGCATGGCCGCGGCTCTTCATTCTCGGACTCGCACTGTCGTGCTTTGGGCCGATATAGGAGCAACCATGTTTATCAGGCAAACACCTGACTTCACATTGGCGCGCTTCGGCGATTTGGAAGAGCTCGCCGCCGCAGCAGCGGGAGGCGCACTATGAATGCGCGAACCAGCGCCTTGCAGATCCACACACCGCGCAGTACGACGATACCGAAAATGCCGAAGCCGACCAGCTTCATATCGCAGCAAAGAGCACTGCCCCGAAGCGGCACCGGCGCGTGGTTTCACCGCGAGCAGGCTGCAGGCAGCCGGAATCCACTGCAACCACTAGACGCTACAACGCATGAACCTAGCGACAGTCATGCGCACGGCATTCCCTCGCCTGCCTATCTGCAGCAAGCCGTCGGCCTTTGCGTTGCCATTATTCTCAATCTGCTGGCTTCGGCGGAAATGGCGGGCGTCTTCGGCTCTACATCATCTTGGATCAGTACAGCAGTTCCGGCAGCACTGATGGGCGCCATCGCCGGTCTGCTCGTCTCTGGCACGGGTATGCGAACGCGTAAAAGCCTGCCCATATTGCTGGTCGGCCAATGTGTCATCGGACCGACGATAGCGTTGCGAGATACCGCTGCACTCGGCTTCATACCGACATGGCGAACCATTACGGAAGGCCTGAAATCTGCAATTGGATCATTCACATACGTGCTCGCCCTTCCTGTTCCCATAGATATCCGAGACGGGGGACTTGCCACGCAGTGCCTTATGGCGCTATGGACGCCCATGCTATGGTGCACATTCTTTTCCGCGACAGCAGCGCTTACCGCTGCACGATGCCGAAACGCACTGTTGTGCGTTCCTGTGGGCGTGAATCTCGCGATTGCAGCGTATCTCGGCACTGTCAGAAACGGCGTTGAGGACATCACGCTCATCATTCGCGGAGCAGCCATCGCCCTAACGTTTGTGCTATGGCTCTCTTGGAGCAATCATGCTTCCGGGCGAAACCATGTGTGGAATCGCCACGATTGGCTCATCATTGCAATCACTTGCCTATGCGCAGGCGCCATCGCGTTCCCAGCCTGTTACGCGTTCCCCCGCGATCGCATGGTCGGACGCGAACGCTACGAACCGCCTTCCATCGCACTGAACCAGACGAGTCCACTCAGCGGCATGCGGTGGTATATCAGGAATCATAAGGATGATGTCGTGCTCATCGTGCAGGGGCTCTCCTCACATGTCCCAATACGGATGGCGGTCATGGACCGTTTCGACGGCAATGTCTGGAACCTTTCTGATACCATCGTGGCCGGCAGCTCATCGGATTTCCGCCTCATCGGCACAACAGCCAACACTCCGCGGCAACAAGGGGCGCGCGTCACAGCGACGTTCACTGTTGCCGTTGACCTGCCGGATCAGTGGTTGCCGACCGCTGGGATCGTCACGGGTATTGCACTGCCAGGAAAGGCATCAGCAGCCCACGCCACAGGCAAATCGGCAGACGATCAGCAGGATGCTTACGCCGTGCGCGACGTGTATTACAACCAGAGCACCCAAACGGCGACGTTATCTGAACCTCTTTGGGCGGAAAACAGCTATGTCGTGTCCGCAACAATGCCAGCGGATGTTCCGCAAGCGCGTATCAGCGCAGCGAAACCAGCGCAAACGGCAGGTGCCGTAATGCCAACCGACCATATCCCAGAATCGGCGAGTGCTATGGCTCGTTCGTTGACAGCGGGCATCGATGGTGGGCAAGCAGCACAAGCTTTGGTGCAAGGATTACGGGACAACGGCTGGTTTTCGCATGGCATGGGCGGAGAATATCCTTCTGCTCCAGGACATGGCCATCACCGCATCGATCAGCTGCTGTCTGGGAAGGCGATGGTGGGCGATAGCGAACAGTATGCCTCGGCCATGGCGCTGATGGCACGTGCAATCGGACTGCGCTCGCGCGTAGTACTCGGTTTTCGCGCGAAAAGTCATCAGGATCAAGACCCAACAGCAACCCAGCCACTCATGCCCGAAGGCGCCGAGTCAAACAGGCAACCTCCAATTCGCAGCGAGTCCCCGTCAAGCACACACAAGCAACTGTTCACCGGTAACGACATCGAAGCATGGGTGGAAATCGAATTATCGGGTCTAGGCTGGGTGGCGTTCTACCCGACGCCTGAAGAAAGCAAAGTGCCCAATGAGGACGTCATATCTGCCCCGCCTAACCCGCATACGCTGCGACGCCAGCCTCCCCCACCACTGACTGATCCCTTGGGTGACGAACGCATGGAGCACACTGGTTCGGTCACTGGCGGACGCAACGCCGAAGCATCGGAACCGGATTCGGTCGTTCATCCGATGCGCCGCATTATGACGCGAATAGCGCTATATGGCCTACCTGCGTGGCTCATGCTGATGGCTGGCGTGTCGATCATGCTGGCGAACGCATTGCAGCTGGCAGGGTTGCGTCGCCGCGGGCCGCCGGGCAAGCGGGCCGAATCAGCTTGGGATTCGGTATGTTTGTTGGCCTGGCGTATCGGTATCTGTCAAGCCGGTCCGAAATCTATGAGCACACGGCGTATGCAGGCGGCGGCGCTTGACGCTGAATTCGCACCCAGTGAGCGAACAGCGCTAAAACGATTGTGCGATCAGGCCGATAAAGCCGCTTTCTCCGGCCTGACAACCACTGAAGAGACCGCACAAGACTGCTGGAGGGATGCCGACCGACTCCGTTCCGCCCTGCTAAGCCATCACACGCTCACCAAACGCCTGATCGCAGGACTGACGTTCCAGCGCATACCATCGGCGTCAGGCGCCGCATATCTGGCATTTGCTCGCGCACGTTATTCTCCAAGCGCCTGCCAGTATCCGTTCCGCAGGCTCGTTGCACGACAAGCAGCCAAGAGCATTGCTGCAGCCTCACCGTAGCAGACGCGACGCGTATACATACCACACGTATCTCGTGGCTGCGCATTATAAAGCGCAGCTCAATGAGCCGCAAACGCGAATGGCGTCGTGACGATATACGAATATATCGTCACGACGCCATTACATCCAGCCAACTCTCGCCAGCACAAGAACGGCAGATCCGCAGACCGGCGGGCCAGCGAACAACCTACAGGTTCAGGTCGCCTTGGCCGCCTTGATCGTCAAGGAAATCGTCCGGGTTGAAATCATCGCCAAGCTTCAAATCGCCGAAGTCGATGTTGGAGAAGTCCACGTCGCCTGCATCTGAGTCAGAAGCCGCGCCGCCCAAGTCATCTCCGCCCAGCCCGAAGTTCGGATAGATGGTATCGCGGATGGCCTTATCCGGCTCTACTGTCGCGTTGCGATAGCGAGCCAGTCCGGTGCCTGCCGGGATGAGCTTACCAATAATGACGTTCTCCTTGAGGCCCTTGAGCTCGTCTGCCTTCTGACCTAGCGCAGCTTCGGTGAGCACACGCGTCGTCTCCTGGAAGGATGCGGCCGACAGCCACGAATCGGTGGCCAGCGATGCCTTCGTAATGCCCATGAGCTCGGGACGGCCGACAGCAGGTTTGCCGCCGTTCTTTACCGCGGCGATATTGGCCTCACGGAAGCGCGCCTGGTCAACCAGTTCGCCGGGCAACAGCGCGGTGTCACCGGAGTCGATGACAGTGACACGGCGAAGCATCTGGTGCACGATGACCTCGATGTGCTTGTCGTGAATGTCTACGCCCTGGGAGCGATATACGTCATGCACCTCTTCCACAATGTTGACCTGAGCCGCACGGGGACCAAGGATGCGCAGGATCTTCTTGGGATCCACTGAACCTTCGATCAGCTGCGTGCCGGATTCGACGTGTTCGCCATCCTTGACCAGCATCGGCGCGCGGCGGGTCACCAGGTAGGTGATCGGTTCGACGCCCGAGTCGTCGGGAGTCAGTGTAACCTGACGACCGCGATCGGTATCCTCGACCTTGACCGTGCCCGGGAACTCGACGATCGGAGCCTCGCCCTTAGGTGTACGCGCTTCGAACAGCTCGGTGACACGGGGAAGGCCCTGGGTGATGTCGGAGGCCGAAGCCACGCCACCGGAGTGGAAGGAGCGCAAAGTCAGCTGCGTGCCAGGCTCGCCGATGGACTGCGCCGCGACGATGCCGACAGCCTCGCCAACATCCACGAGCGTGTTGGTAGCCAGCGACCAGCCATAGCACTTGGCGCACACGCCGCGCTTGGATTCGCAAGTGAGCACCGAACGAGCCTTGACCTCTTCGACGCCGTGCGTCACGAGATCACGCAGCACGTCCATCGACAGCGCGTCACCGGCCTTGTACAGCACGGTTGTACCGTCGGCCGGGTCAACCACATCGGCAGAAAGCAGACGGGAGTAGGGACCACCGTCAGCCGCCTTGACAAGCACAAGATTGCCGTCCTCATCGCGCTCGGCAACCTTCATCGCCAGCCCGCGCTTGGTGCCGCAATCCTCCTCGCGCACGATGACCTCTTGGGCCACGTCGACGAGTCGACGGGTCAGGTAGCCCGATTCGGCGGTACGAAGCGCCGTGTCGGCCAAACCCTTGCGCGCACCGTGCTGGGAGATGAAGTACTCGAGTACGGACAGACCTTCGCGGTAGTTCGACTTGACCGGGCGAGGGATAATCTCACCCTTCGGATTGGCCACGAGGCCACGCATACCAGCAATCTGGCGGATCTGCATCCAGTTACCGCGCGCCCCGGACTGCACCATGATATTCACGTTGTTGTCGTCATGGAAGTTGTCACGCATGGCGTCCGCGACCTTATCGGTGCATTCGGTCCACAGGTTGATGAGCTCCTGGCGGCGCTCTTCTTCGGTAAGCAAGCCCATGTCGTACTGCGAGTTGACCTTATCGGCCTGATCCTCGTAGTCCTTGATGATTGCATTGCCTTCCGGAGGCTCAACAATGTCCGAGAAAGACATGGTGACGCCCGACCATGGGGCCCGAGTGAAGCCCAGATCCTTGAGCGCGTCGAGCGTCGCGGCCACCTGGGCCGTGGGATAGCGCGTCGCGATGTCGTCAACAATCTTGGAGAGCTTACCTTTGGCCACTTGCTCGTTAACGAACGGGTAGTCGGTCGGCAGGGTCTCATTAAACAGGATACGGCCATAGGATGTCGCGAAGAGCACAGAACCGTCCTTGAACCGTTCCTCCTTGACCTCGTCGGGGCTGCCCGGCTCAGGATCAACGGCCGCGAAATCACTCGGCTCCCAATTCGTTGGCAGCACGAAATCCTTCGGCAGGCGGATGAGCACCTTGGCCTGGGTGTCGATATCACGGCGATCCACGGCCATCTCGACTTCCTCAAGCGAGGAGAATACACGGCCCTGGCCTTTAGCGCCGTCCACTACTGTCGATAGGTAATACAGGCCCAGGATCATATCCTGCGACGGCATGGTTACGGTGTGTCCATCGGCGGGCTTCAAGATATTGTCAGACGCCATCATCAGCGAACGGGCCTCAGCTTGCGCCTCGACGCTCAGCGGCAGATGGACTGCCATCTGGTCGCCGTCGAAATCCGCGTTGAACGCGGCGCAGGCAAGCGGCGGCAGATGGATGGCCTTGCCTTCGACCAGAATCGGCTCGAAAGCCTGAATTCCCAAGCGATGCAGGGTAGGCGCGCGGTTGAGCAGCACAGGATGTTCGGAGATGACCTCTTCGAGTACACCCCACACTTCGGAGTCGCCGCGGTCGACCAGGCGCTTCGCGCTTTTCATGTTCTGCGCATAATTGAGGTCAACCAAACGCTTGATAACGAAGGGCTTGAACAACTCCAGCGCCATGGGCTTGGGCAGGCCGCACTGATGCATGCGCAGGCCTGGTCCAACCACGATCACGGAACGGCCGGAGTAGTCTACGCGCTTGCCTAGCAGGTTCTGGCGGAAGCGGCCCTGCTTGCCCTTAAGCATATCGGACAGGGATTTAAGCGGACGGTTCGAGGCGCCGGTGACCGGCCGTCCTCGCCGGCCGTTGTCGAATAGCGAGTCGACAGCCTCCTGGAGCATGCGCTTCTCGTTGTTGAGCATGATCTCGGGCGCACCCAGCTCGATAAGGCGCTTCAAACGATTGTTCCGGTTGATGACGCGTCGGTACAGATCGTTGAGATCCGAGGTCGCAAAACGGCCGCCGTCCAGCTGCACCATCGGGCGCAGTTCCGGCGGGATGACTGGAATGGCGTCGAGCACCATGGCCTCAGGCTTGTTGTCCGTGGTCAGGAAAGCGTTGACAACCTTCAGACGCTTCAAGGCACGCGCCTTGCGCTGGCCCGAACCGGTGTCGATCTCCTCACGCAGCTCCTTGGAAGCGGCCTCCAGATCGAAGTCCTGCAGGCGCTTCTTGATCGCCTCGGCACCCATGCAGCCCTCGAAGTAATCGCCGTAACGATCCTCCATCTCACGCCACAGATCGACGTCGCCTTCCATATCGCCCGGCTTCAAGGACTTGAAGCGATCGAAAACCGCGTTCAGCCGTTGCACCTGCTCGTCGTAACGCTGACGGATGGCTGCCATATCACGCTCGGCACCATTGCGCAGCTTGGACTTGGCGCTGCCTTTGGCGTCTCCTTCGGCTCCGAGCGCCGCCAGATCGGATTCGATCTTCTGTGCGCGGGTTTCGATCTCAGAGTCGCGGCGCTTGAGTAGATTCGCGATCTCCGTGTCGAACTCGTCCTGCAGGTCGGGAAGATCCTGATGACGCTGATCCTCGTCAACCGAGGTGACCATATAGGCGGCGAAGTAAATGACCTTCTCCAAGTCCTTCGGCGCGATATCGAGCAGGTAGCCGAGCCGGCTCGGCACACCTTTGAAGAACCAAATATGCGTGACCGGAGCGGCCAGCTCGATGTGGCCCATACGGTCGCGGCGCACGCTGGAGCGGGTGACTTCTACGCCGCAGCGCTCGCATACGATACCCTTGAAGCGCACGCGCTTGTACTTGCCGCACGCGCACTCCCAGTCGCGGGTAGGCCCGAATATCTGCTCACCGAACAGACCGTCCTTCTCGGGCTTCAAAGTACGATAGTTGATGGTTTCAGGCTTCTTGACCTCGCCGTGACTCCAGTTGTGGATGTCCTCGGTGGTGGCCAGGCCGATCCTCAGTTTGTCAAATGCGTTGACGTCCAGCACTCTTATGTCCTGTCTATACGTTTATCAATACTGCGCGTTTATGAATCTGTGTTATCTAGTGATGCGTCGCCTATTGCACTGCTCATGCTCGTTGCCTTCGGTGATCGCGATCGCCGCTATGACCTGTTATGCGGCCCGTGCGTCCGGCTGCTTGCCCATCTCCCACAGCCGGTCGCCTGCGCCGATTGCCCTAACTGCTGCAACAACCCGGCGCCCGGCATGTGGAAGAAGGACGTGGCCGTGTTCGCTCATCAGCGGTATTCGGGTTCCTGTGCGGCCTGCTCCTCCTTGGCGGAGGCATCAGGCCTGGCGCCAATGTTGAAGCCGAGATCCTCGGAGGCCGACATCGCCTCGTCGTCGTCCTCGTCGCTCATATCGATTGCCACGCCTTCGGCGTTGAGTACTTCGACGTTGAGCGAAAGGGACTGCATTTCCTTGAGCAGCACCTTGAAGGACTCAGGAACGCCTGACGGCGGCAGGTTCTCGCCTTTGACTATGGAGCCATAGGCGCGCACACGACCATCAACGTCATCAGACTTGGTGGTCATCATTTCGTGCAGCGTAAATGCAGCGCCGTAGGCCTCCAGAGCCCACACCTCCATTTCGCCGAATCGCTGGCCGCCGAACTGGGCCTTGCCGCCCAACGGCTGCTGGGTGATCATCGAGTACGGACCAGTGGAACGTGCGTGGATCTTGTCATCGACCAGGTGATGCAGCTTGAGCATGTACATGTAGCCAACCGAGATCGGCTTGGGGAATGGTTCGCCAGTGCGGCCGTCGAAGAGGACAGCCTTGCCGCTGTCACGCACGAGCCGGTCGCCGTCGCGATCTGACAGCGTAGTCGACAGTAGGCCGCGCAACGTGTCAGGGCGCACGCCGTCGAACACCGGAGTGGCGACCGGAGTGCCCGGCTCGCCCTTTTCGGCGCCGTTAGGCACGAACTTCTTCCATTCGGCCTCCATATCCGGGTCAAGGGAGATGTCCCAGCCGGCATGGGCGATCCAGCCCAAGTGCAGTTCGAGCACCTGACCCAGGTTCATACGCGAAGGCACTCCCAAGGGGTTGAGCATGATATCGATCGGGGTGCCATCCTCAAGGAACGGCATGTCCTCCTCGGGCAGGATGCGCGAGATGCAGCCCTTGTTGCCGTGGCGTCCGGAAAGCTTGTCTCCCACCGTGATCTTGCGGTGCTGGGCGATATAGACGCGAATCATCTGGTTGACGCCGTTGGGCAACTCGTCGCCGTCGTCTTCAGCGTCTTCGCGCGTGACCTCTTTGACCGAGATCACGGTGCCGGTTTCGCCGTGAGGCACACGCAGCGAGGTGTCGCGCACCTCGCGGCTCTTCTCGCCGAAGATCGCACGCAGCAGCCGTTCCTCCGGGGTCAGCTCGGTCTCGCCCTTCGGCGTGACCTTGCCCACGAGGATATCACCGGCCTCGACTTCGGCACCGATGCGGATGATGCCGCGCTCGTCGAGGTTCGCCACTGCGTCCTCGCCAACATTTGGCAGGTCGCGGGTGATCTCTTCGGCACCCAGCTTTGTTTCGCGCGCATCGATTTCGTATTCCTCGATGTGGATGGAACTGAGCGTGTCATCCTGCACGAGACGCTGCGAGATGATCACGGCGTCCTCGTAGTTGTAACCGTTCCAAGGCATGAAGGCAACGAGAAGGTTCTTTCCCAGCGCCATCTCGCCCTTTTCGGTGGCTGGGCCATCAGCCAACACGGTGCCCGCCTCGACGCGCTCACCGTCTTTGATCAGCGGCACCTGGTTGTAGCAGGTAGTTTGGTTGGAGCGCTGGAACTTGGCCAGCTTATAGCTGGACTGCGTTCCATCGTCGTTCATCACACGGATGATATCGGCGGAAACGTAGGTAGCCACGCCCGGCTTCTCAGCCAGCACGGTATCGCCGGAATCGTAGGCGGAACGCCATTCAGAGCCGGTTCCCACCAACGGGCGCTCCGACTTGACCAGCGGCACGGCCTGGCGCTGCATGTTGGTTCCCATCAGCGCGCGGTGGCCTTCGTCGTGTTCGAGGAAGGGAATGAGTGAGGCACCGACCGAGACCATCTGGCGCGGAGAGACGTCCATGTAATCGACCATGTCGATCGGGACATCCTCGGCCTCACCTGCGGCGTCACGGACCAGTGCCGTCTTCGCCACGAAGTCGCCTTTGTCGTCAATCTCCTGATTGGCCTGCGCGATGACGTGCTCGGTCTCCTGATCGGCAGTCATGTAGATGACCTCATCAGTGACGTGACCGTTTTCGACTTTGCGATACGGGGTCTCAATGAAGCCGAAGGGGTTGACGCGCCCGAAGGTGGCCAGCGAGCCGATCAGGCCGATGTTCGGACCTTCAGGGGATTCGATCGGGCACATGCGCCCGAAATGGCTCGGATGCACATCGCGCACCTCCATTGAGGCGCGGTCGCGCGACAGGCCGCCGGGGCCTAGGGCCGAGAGACGGCGCTTGTTGGTCACACCGGAGAGCGGATTGTTCTGATCCATGAACTGGCTCAGCTGCGAGGTGCCGAAGAATTCCTTGATCGTGGCATTCACCGGGCGAATGTTGATCAGCGACTGCGGAGTGATAGCCTCAGCGTCCTGCGTGGTCATGCGCTCGCGCACGACGCGCTCCATACGGCTCAAGCCTGTGCGCAGCTGATTCTGGATCAGCTCACCAACCTGGCGAATGCGGCGGTTGCCGAAGTGGTCGATATCGTCTACGTCGACGCGCAGCTGCACATCCTCACCGTCCCGTTTGCCGGGGAAGGTCTTGTCCCCGGCGTGCAGGGAGACGAGATACTTGATCGTGGCGATGATGTCGTCCGCGCTCAAGCTGCGATCGTTGATGTCGGTCTCAAGCCCGAGCTTGCGGTCGATCTTGTAGCGGCCCACGCGCGCCAAATCGTAGCGCTTGGTGTTGAAGTAGAAGGAGTCCAGCAGGTTGCGGCCGGCCTCGGGAGTCGGGGTGTCCGCTGGGCGAATCTTGCGGTACAGATCGGTCAGAGCGTCGTCCTGGGTTTCAATCGTTTCCTTTTCAAGGGCGTCCATAACCAGCGGATAGTCCTTAAAGGATGCTGCGATCTCGGCCTTGGTCATGCCGATAGCCATAAGGAACACGATAGCCGACTGCTTGCGCCTGCGATCCACACGCACGCCGAGCACATCGCGCTTGTCGATCTCGAATTCGAGCCATGCGCCACGGCTCGGGATGATCTTCGCGCCGAAGACCTCTTTGTCGGAGGTGCGGTCACGCGAGCGGTCGAAGTAGACGCCAGGCGAACGCACGAGCTGTGAAACGATGACGCGCTCAGTACCGCCGATGATGAACGTGCCGTGTGGGGTCTGCAGCGGGAAGTCGCCCATGAAGACGGTCTGGCTCTTGATTTCACCAGTATCGCCGTTCTCGAATTCGGCGTTGACGTAGAGCGGCGCGGAATAGGTGTAGTCCTTCTCCTTGCACTCTTGGACGGTGTGGCGTGGCTCCTCAAAGTAGGGATCGGAGAAGATCAGGCTCATGGTCTGAGCGAAGTTCTCGATCGGGGAGATCTCTTGGAAGACCTCGTCGAGCCCGGACGTGTGGGCCACGGTGTTCGTGCCCTTCGCCTCGTCCTCCTCGACGCGCTGCTTCCAACGCTCGTTGCCGATAAGCCAGTCAAAGCTGTCGGTCTGCACACCCAAGAGGTAGGGCACGTCGATGGGTTCCTTGATGGAACCGAAGTTCACGCGGTCCGATGCCTTATGAAGAGCAATGTCATGCTCGTCGGCGCGTGCGTTGATGGTGGTGGTATTCGTCATAGCTTGATGAGCAGCCAATGGACGTTCCTTATCGCTCGCTTGTTCGTTTCGATCGTTTCGATCGATCTGTGCAATCAGAAGCCAGCGAGCCGCCCAGCACATACCCATACGCAAACCGCTATATGCTTGCTGCGATATGTGTTTTGAATTCGCGGGCGCCTCGTTGACTTATCGGCATGCCCGCTATATGACACACTTCATGTAGAGACAATAGAATAGCACTTTCAACTCACCTGCGCAATCAACGTGCACCAAACCTCGCACTCGGCGTGTCGGAATCGTCAGATTACTTCACCGTCACCGTCACCGGCTTGCTCACCGCATCGGCGTCGCCCTTCAAGCTCAGCGAGGCGACGTATGTCCCCGGCCTGACCTTGGGAAGGCTAGCATCTGCAGCACAGGCCGATCCTGTACTGTCCGTATTCCAGATCAGCGTGTCCACGCGCTTGTCGCCCTTGGACATGAGAAGCATATGCGGCTTGGCCGGGCACACATCCGATTTCCATATCGTGTCACTGCCCGAAGTGATGGTCAGGACGCGGGAGGTGTCCGACACGTCGATAAGGCAGCTGTTCGTGCCATCGTAGGCGACCGTCATCGTAAATTCGAGCGAACCGGCCACTGGCACGGTCTGCGACTGCGTGCTCAGCTCAAGCTGCACATCCCGGGCTGTGCAATTCTGCACGCCGCTTGATTCCCTGACGCTGTTGGGTATCGAGCGACGGACGAGCGCCGTAACGTCGTCATGGCGGATGACGTTCACAACGGCGTAAACCCCACGACCAAGGCTGTAGACGCAGAATACGACCAGCACAAGAGCCAGAGCCGCGGTGGCCGCAGCGATAATACGGCGACGGAGGTAGATCCGCCGCTGCCGTATGCTTGGCTTTTTGCCCGGCCTTTGCCCCGGTCTCTTCCTCGGGCCGCCGTTGGGCGCGCCGGAATTCGAAGGCCGGATGCCGCGTGAGCCTTGCGCAGCGAATGGTGCACGTCGCCCAACGCGCTCGCGCGCATCCGCGCGCCTTCCGGACGCGGCTGCTGCGCCGCGCCTAGAAGCGCTGCTGCGCGTGTTGGGCGAATGCGGTGTGGTGGCCATATCCACGAGTCTAAACCGTCTGCCCAACGAGAACGCCACACATGGCAAGATCGCTATCAAAGAGCTGTCGCTTCATGCCACCAACCATATTGCGTCACTGCGGCAGCCGCAGTGAGCGATCAGGAAGGATCTCGATTAGGCCATCCTCGTCGAGCGAGGCGATGCACAGATCAAGCTGCACCTGATCTGCCCACAGCGCCTCGACTTGATCGCGGGAGAGCACCTTCGACGTTTCTCCTGCCTTTTTCGTCGCCAGCTGCCCCGTTGCCCCATTTTTTTCGGCATTCTTCGATGTCTGTTCGACGCCAATATTGCGCAAAGCATCGAGCACCATACCACGCACCTGCCGATTCGTGCCTAGGAAATGCTGGCGAGGACGGGTGCGCCGCTCCCCCAAGCCTGGCCGTCCGGCGGTGAGAAAGGCGCACGAGCCAGCCAATGGGCACTGCCCACACAACGGGTTCTTAGCAGTGCAGAGCATGGCGCCAAGCTCCATAACCGACTGATTCCACGTCACGCTGGCCGAGGCATCCTTGGGCAAGACGCGTTCAGCCAGTTCGCGTTCGGGCTTCGTCGAAGCACCGCCACGCGATTCAATCCCCAGAAATACGCGGGAGAGCACCCTGCGGATATTCGTGTCGATCACGGCGATGCGGCCGCCGAACGCAAAGCTCATTACCGCTGAAGCCGTGTAATCGCCGATCCCCGGCAACGCGAGCAACTCCTCGTATGTGCGCGGTAGCTCGTTATCGTATTGCTGCGCAACCACACGCGCGCATTCCTGCAATCGCAAGGCCCGGCGCGGATACCCAAGCCTGCCCCACGCGGTGATCACCTCGGCCGTGCTCGCGTCGGCCAATGACTTCGCATCTGGCCACATCGCCATCCACGCGAGCCAATACGGCACCACCCGGCTCATTTGCGTCTGTTGACTCATGACCTCGGATATAAGTACGCCCCACGGCGTAGCCCGTCCAAAGCGCCATGGCAGGTCGCGCGCGTGTTGATTCCACCATGCGAACAGATCGCTCTGAATGCACTGCCAGCTGGAATCGAGCGCATCGACTGACGCCCTAGCGGCCATGCCCCGGCCAGCCGCGAGCTGTCTAGCCGCGGCATGATGGAACGAACCAAGCCCGTCGCCCGCCTCGTTCTTCCCTGCATGCTGCACGAGACCCATTGTGCCTCGCGCCAGATACACCAGCAACCGCTTCGCCGGCGGGTACGGGCTGTCTTAAGCTCGTTCATGCATGGTACGTGGGTGACGTGTGCGGCTTCAGATCGATCCGCGCATAGTCACAGCGTTATCACGAATGAAACAGAGCATCAGGACGGTGGCATGAGCGAAATAACACGACATGATATGGCAGCGAAGAAGGCGGCCGACCCCGAATCGCATGTGGATAGCATGTACGAGTACGGGTATCGCAGGTCGAATTACGGCCCGGACGAGCTAGTGACCGATGCGCACGGCAACCCAATCAGTGTGGTCGACGCGATGATGAGTGCGCGCGAAGCCAGCGAAGCCGAAACTGTCACGCCACACCTGTGCTACTACTCGCCGCGCATTCCAGGCAACACCGGCTCGGCAATCAGGCTGTGCGCCGTGACCGGCAGTATCCTGCACTTGGTCGAGCCGCTGGGCTTCGACCTGCACGACACCAAGCTGCGCCGCGCCGGGCTGGATTATCACGATATGGCCCATGTGGTGCTGCATCCGGATTTCGACGACTTGGTCAGGTCGATGCCGAATTCGCGCATCATCGCCTTCACCGCCCACGCCACGAGACTATATACCGAGGTCGATTACAAACCTTCGGATATTCTGCTCTTCGGCCCCGAACCCGGTGATATCCCCGATCCGATGGATATCATGGCTGGCCCGCATGTCGCCGAGCAGGTCCGTCTGCCCATGCGCCCCAGCCTGCGCTCGCTCAACTTGACCAACTGCGCATCCATCGCCCTTTACGAGGCGTGGCGGCAATTGCGGTTCAAGGGCGGAGCGTAGGCAAAACCGCCCAGCTGAGCTGCAAAGCGCACTGAGAAAACCTTTGCGGGGGCTCGGCGCAAGAACCAAGGCGTTCTGGAAACGACGCCGGCGCGGTCTGGCGCCTGCTCATCGCGCTGACGTCCTAGGCATCCAGCTCAGTTCTTGAAGCTGTGAATCGGGGCAGGAATCCGTCCACCGCGCGTTACGAAGGACTCGCACGACGAAGTGTTGACCGGCATAATCGGCGCGTAGCCCATCAGTCCGCCGAAATTAGCCATGTCGCCCACGCCTTTGCCGTACACCGGAATGAGCCGCACGGCGGTCGTCTTCTGGTTGACCATGCCAATGGCAGCCTCGTCGGCGATGATGCCGGCAATTGTAGCGTCTGGCGTGTCTCCTGGGATTGCGATCATATCGAGGCCGACCGAACACACGCAGGTCATCGCTTCGAGCTTTTCGATGGTGAGGCAGCCGGCCGATGCCGCGTCGATCATGCTCTTGTCCTCGGAGACCGGGATGAACGCGCCCGAAAGACCGCCGACATACGACGATGCCATGATGCCGCCCTTTTTGACCTGATCGTTGAGCAGGGCGAGCGCTGCCGTAGTACCAGGCCCGCCGACCTGGGCGAGCCCGATTTTCTCGAGCACTTCTCCCACGGAATCGCCCACTGCCGGGGTCGGCGCAAGCGAAAGGTCAATGATGCCGAAGGGTACGCCGAGCCGACGCGAAGCCTCTTGCGCAACCAGCTGGCCGACGCGGGTGATCTTGAACGCAGTGCGCTTAATCGTCTCGCACAGGAATTCGAAGCCCTTGCCTTTGGCGGCGTCTAAGGATCGCGAGACCACGCCCGGCCCCGACACGCCGACGTTGATGACCGCGTCGCCCTCGCTCACCCCGTGAAAGCCGCCGGCCATAAAGGGATTGTCATCAGGCGCGTTGCAGAAGGCAACGAATTTTACGCAGCCATAGCTATCCGTGTCACGGGTCGCGTAGGCGATGTCTTTGACGATGTGCCCGAGCAGCTCGACCGCATCCATGTCGATGCCGGTTTTCGTCGAGCCGACGTTCACCGACGAGCACACGATGCCGGTCTCGGATAGCGCCTGCGGTAGCGAGCGAATAAGCAGTTCGTCGGCCTTGGTCATCGATTTGGACACCAAGGCGCTGTATCCGCCGATCAGGTCGACGCCGACTTCGTGGGCCGCCTTGTCAAGCACGTGGGCGATGGCGACGAAATCCGCAGACGTCGTACATGCACCGCCGCCGACCAGCGAGATCGGCGTGACGGTGATGCGCTTGTTGACGATCGGTATGCCGTAGTCACGCTCAATGGCCTTGCCAGTGGCCACGAGCTCTTTCGCAGTCGTGGTGATCTTGCGGTAAATGTTCGTGCACAGCTGGTCCACGTCGCCGCACACGCAGTCGAGCAGCGAAATGCCCATCGTGATCGTTCGCACGTCGAGCTTCTCCTGCTCGATCATCTGATTGGTCTCGTGGACTTCCATAATATTGAGCATGATGAGTCTCCCCGGCTCTCAAACGCGGTGCATCTTGGTGAAGATCTCTTCACGCTGGCAGCGGATGCGCACACCGATCTCCTCGCCCAGTGAATCGAGATCGGCGACAATCGCGCCAAATTCCCTGTCGGAGGCTCCATAGTCAACGATCATCATCATGTTGAAGAATCCATCGATAATGGTCTGCGAGATATCTAGCACATTTACGTGCTGGCCTGCCAGATAGGTGCACACGCGTGCGATGATACCGACCGTGTCCTGCCCGACGACGGTGATGATGGCCTTGTTCATGCTTCCTCCGGTGTGCCTAGCATTTGCCGACGCAGGCATGGGCGAACAATCGCCAATGGCGGGCAGACTGGGCACAGTATCGTCTATCGTGCCGAATCATCGCTTCGCGAACTACCGAACCATGGCGTCGCCACATGCAGGCAACCGCATGCCTCACGTCAATTGCCTTCTCAGTATAAGGAATACACCGGTCAAGATAGCGCAACCGCACCGAGGTGGTAGCGCAGCGAAGCGCGCACGTCGGCAACGAGCGCCGGGACACCCGACATCCAAAGTATCGGGCCTCGTGTATGGTTGTTTGCAGTCCGGGGCAAGGAACAAGAAAGAACCCCGGCGTCGCTGAAAAACGCTTAGGTATTTCGGGATAGACGATTGGCCGGCCGCATACGAGCCGTGGGAAATGAATCGCAAATTCCATATGGTACTCGGCTCATTTACTTGCGATTCATCAGGCGCGCCATCCGACGCTGCCCTGTGCAGATACTTTCTTCACATCCCGAAAGGTAACCGTGTCTTATTCTGACATGACTGATATGACATCCACTTCGACTTCACCCACTTCCGCGGTGCTCGACGCCCCTGCGGATTCCAATGCTTCCGCTGACGTGGACACGGCTCATACGCAGCCCTCCCTCGATGCAGCACAACACGATGTCGCGCCGACGTTCGAGGAGCTGGGCGTGCCTATGACGCTGGTGAAGGGTCTGGCCCGCGATGGCAAGACCACCGCGTTCCCCATTCAGGCCGAAACACTTCCCGATTCGCTGCAAGGCCGCGACATTCTAGGCCGAGGAGCCACCGGCTCGGGCAAGACGCTCGCCTATGCGATTCCGCTGCTGGCCCGCCTTGAAGGCCGCGCACAGCCCAACCGTCCACGCGGTCTTGTCCTGGCGCCGACGCGCGAACTCGCGAACCAGATCAACGACGTGCTACGCCCGTTGGCCAGCGATTGCAACCTGACCACGACCACCATCTATGGCGGCGTGCGTCAAAGCGTGCAAACCCGTGACTTGCGACGCGGTGTAGACATCGTGGTGGCCTGCCCCGGCCGTCTCAAAGATCTTATCGACCAAGGCCGTTTAGCACTGGACGACATCGCCATCACCGTGCTTGATGAGGCCGATGAAATGGCCGACATGGGCTTCCTGCCCGACGTGAGCGAATTACTGGGCATGACTCCGGCCGATGGCCAGCGCCTGCTGTTCTCCGCCACGCTCGATCACGGCGTCGACACGCTCGTGCGCCGCTTCCTCAATGACCCGAAAGTTCATGAGATCGATTCGGCCACCGCACAGGTCTCGACCATGACCCAGCATATCTTCCAGGTAAGCGCCGCCGACAAGCCGCAGATTATCAACGAATTGGCTTCTGGCATGGGCAAGCGCATCCTGTTTACCAAGACCAAAATCCAAGCCGAAGAGCTCGCCGCATCGCTCATCGAGCGCGGCATCCCGACCGCCGAGCTGCATGGCAACCTTTCGCAGGCGCAGCGCGACCGCAATCTCAAGGCTTTCAGCTCTGATGAAGTGCGCGTGATGGTTGCCACCGATGTGGCCGCCCGCGGCATGGATATCAGCGGCGTCGAATTGGTCGCCCAGCTCGATCCGCCGCAAGACCCCAAGTCCTTCCTGCATCGCTCCGGCCGTACCGCGCGCGCCGGTCAGGATGGCGACGTCGTTACGCTCGTGCTGCCCCGGCAGAAGCGCCGCGCCCTGCAGATGCTGCATCGCGCCGGACTTCAAGGCCGTGTCGTGCGCGTGGAAGAGGATTCGGATGCGCTGCTCGATCTGGTCGGCGAGACTGCTCCGCTGGTCGAAGGCTGGTCGCTGGAGGACTTCACGCGTCGCGATCGCAGGGCTTCACGGGATTCGCGCGGCAATCGTGATTCGCACCGGGGGGGTCGCGGCGGCTACGGCCACCGTGGATACGGCTCACGTGATGACCGTGGCGGCTTCGATCGCCGGCATTCTGATCGTTCGGAGCGCTCGCGCCGTTCGGATCGTTTCGAGCGCTCCGAACGTTTCGAGCACTCTGATGATGATGGACGTTCCGAAGAGTTCGAGCGCTCCGGGCGTTTCAACCGTACCGATCGCACGGATCGCGCCGAGCGCTACGGCCACCGCGGTGCGAGCCGCGGCTCAGACTTCGGCCATGGCTCACGTGCCCACGACGATCGCCGCAATTCCCGTGACGGTATAGCATCCGAGTCGCGCAGAAACTTCCATGATCACAGTGACGCCCGCTCGGCCGCTCGCGACAACGACGATTGGTCGAAGCCCTTTGACGCTCGCAGCGACAAACGCCGCAACCACGCCGAATCCTATGATAATCGCGAAAACCAGTCGGGACACCGCTCTCGCGACTTCCGCCATTCGTCCGACGACCGCCGTCATGCTTCGTATTCAGATCGCGCCCACTACGGCCAACGCCACGTGCAGCGCAGCAGCGGACGCTGAGTGCGGCGACGGGCGCTATCTGAGGCCACGTCGATGGGAATGAACTGCTGAATTGCGCATACGCCGTATGACAATGCCCTTCGCAAGCCGAATGCTTGTGGAGGGCATTGGTTTATGAAAAGGCCCTCACCTGTAGAAACGTTCATGGCCTTCGATGCGGGACAAGGCATGCGGCGCGGCCGGATCACCGTCTTCAATATCCTGTCTGGAACCGTCGACGACCAACGAATCGCTGAAAATGGATTCATATTCGCTCATGCTGAGCCGTTGACGTGCCGCAAGCATCGCCTCATGGCCGGCGCGATTCAGGCGGTCGTTATAGCCGCTTTGCAGCGTGCCGAAGAACAGCTCGGCCACAGAGCCCGAACCGTAGGAAAACAACCCTATGCGGTCGTTGGCTCGTAAGCTGTCGTCCTGCTCAAGCAGGGAGATCAAGCTCAAGTACAGCGACGCCGTATACAGATTGCCCACTTCCCGGCCGTATACGATCGCCTTCTCGAAACGCGCCGTCAGTCGTTCGTAATCCGCTGGAGGAATCATCGATTCTAGCGAGCGCAAGCCTTTGCGGCCCATCTTCGAGAAGGGAATATGGAAGAGCAGGGCCTGCAGATCGCCTACTGAAGTCAGCCCGAGCGACTTAGCCTCACGCCAGACTTGGGCGAACATTTCGAGATATACCTGCTCCGAATACTTGCCTTTGGCACAGGCTTCGGTCGAATAGTTCGGCCTCCAGAAGTCGTCGGTGCTACGGCTGAGCACCACCGAGTGCTCCTCAAGCGAGAGAATATGCGGGTTGGCGCTCACCATCATTGCTACTGCACCGGCACCTTGCGTCACCTCGCCGCCAGAGCCCAGCCCGTATCTGGCGATGTCGGCCGCGATCACTAACGCCTTAGCGCCAGCGTGGGCACGCACGAAATCCGCGGCGAGCTGCAAACCCGCCGTGCCTGCGTAACAAGCCTCCTTGATCTCGATAGTGCGCATCGAAGCAGTGAGGTTCAGCAGCTCATGCACAAACAACGCCGAAGCCTTGGACTGATCGACCCCGCTTTCCGTCGCCACGATAAGCAGACCGATCAACGACTTCTCATCATCGCTGAGGCCTTTCAGCACCTCCTGTGCCGCATTGGCACCCATCGCCACAATGTCTTGGCTGAGAGTAGGCACAGCCATCTTGCTCTGGCCGATGCCGATGAGATACTTGTTCGGGTCAACCCCGCGAGCATGCGCCAGATCGACCAAATCCAGATATCGATTCGGCGTGGAAAACGCGATTCTATCGATGCCGACCTTCATTTACTGCCCCTTCTATGGTATTGCCACGTTGCGCTGCAGCTCAGCGGCATGCGCCCCACGCGTGGATTATCATTATGCCCTCGTCCCTGCGGTTTTCGGATGCCGCTGCCACTACTCTTCGCGAATCTGTCGGAGTTGCCTCTGTGCGGCGGCAAGGCTCGCCTCTCCCGGGTTCGCGCGAAGCCGATGCACCAGCTTTTCTGTCTCGTCGCCCTGGGCGCCAGCCATCATAGCCAAGCTTTGCAGCTGCAGGTTCATATGGCCTTCCTGAATGCCCCGAGTCACCAACGCCCGTATCGCCGACAAATTCGATGCTAAGCCAACACTGGCAACGATGCCCATCAAGGACTCAGCGGACGGCTGGCGCAACAATCGCATAGCGAGCTTTGCCGCGGGCAGCGTGGAAATCGCGCCACCTACGCAGCCGATTGGCATCGGCATATCGATTTCGCCAATCAGCTGAACGCCGTCATAACGCCAATCCGTCCAAGTGCGATGTCGCTCGCCCAGATCGGCATATGCGGCGGCGTTCACATTGCGCGTGTCGTTGCCGCTCGCCAGCACGACCGCGTTGATACCGTTCATAATGCCTTTATTATGCGTAGCGGCTCTCAGCGCGGACACTTGCGCGAACCGCGACGCAGCCGCGATCCGCTCTGCCACGCGATTTCCGGGCATATCGTTGGTCGCCAGCAGATCCGCGTCGATGCATGCGCGCGCCCTCGCCCGCTGCTGGGGTGCGCAATTGGACAAAATGGCCATCAGCAGCTCGTATTGCTGCAGCCGATCCGCGAGATAGCGCGCTACCGCCTCTGCAATCGTGTTGACGGTGTTTGCCCCCATCGCTGCTCCTGGATCAATAAGCAGATCGAATTCGATAAAATCCTCGGCGTGCCTTCGAGCAGCGCCCTGCGAACCGGCCTTCGAGTTATCCTCGTCATGAATTGCGATATGATTCAGCGCGCCATTATCCATCGCACCACGTTCAACTGCTCCGATATCGCCCGTTCGTCGCACGCTCACCGACCGCAGCCCTCCCCCGTGACCAGTGAGCGTCGGGTGCGCTTGCCGCGCGATTTCGTTAATCTGTGCGATATGCGCGCGCAGGAAATCACTCCAAGAGCTTACTGGGAGCGACGTATCGGCAGCCGTGCGGGATATGTCAGCCGTCTTCATTTCAGCGAGCAAGCCCAAAGAAGACCCAGCACGATCGGCAGTGCCCTCGCTGGTATCGAAATGGGCGCTGCCAGCAGAGGCACTTCGAAACACGATTTGCGCAGTGATGCCGCCGCGCACCGAATCCGTGCGGAACCCGCCGCTGCGTGCGATGCGTTGCGCCGCATTGCCGGCAGCCGCAATCACCGAGGGTTCTTCGGTAGCCATCGGAATGAGATACCGCTCGCCGTCGATGAGAAAATGCTCGCCGAGACCCATTGGCACCGGAAAATCGCCGATATGGTTCTCGACCATCCGAGAGGCAATATCGAAGCGCGACGCACCGCCGCGCAGCAATGCGACGTCTGCTGCGGTTAACAGCCCATCGGCTAGCAGCCGATTCAGCCGCTCATCCGTGCCCAACTCATAGAATTTCGTCATGCTGGATCCTTCGCATTCCCCGAATCCGTTGCATCATCACAACTCCCTGTATCCTGGCGATTACACAGGCTCTCTACTTCCATCGCGATGGCCTGCCCGCCGCCGATACACAACGCGGCGATACCTCTGCGTGCACCGATGCGTCGCAGATTGTGGATCAGCGTTGTCACAATACGCGTGCCGGACGAGCCCAGGGCATGACCCAAAGCCAGCGCGCCGCCCGAAATATTATATCGAGCCGCATCGATACCCAGCTCCTGCTGCACCACGATGGCCTGACTAGCAAAGGCTTCGTTCACTTCGAACAGATCAATGTCGCACACACCCTGCCCACAGCGCTCCAGCAGCTTGCGAATCGCGAGAATAGGCGTGTAGCCCATCAGTCCGGGCTGGTAGCCCGCCTCACAGTAGCCCACTATGCGCGCCAGCGGCGCCAGCCCCAGTTCCCTCGCCATGCGTGCCGTGGTCACGACCACCATGCTCGCCCCGTCGCTCACCGGTGACGCATTGCCCGCCGTTACCATGCCACCGTGCTGATAGACCGGCGGCAGCCCGGAAAGAATCTCCAGCGTCGACTCGGGTCGCATGGTCTCGTCGCGCGTCAGCGCGTTGACCGGCACCACCTCGTCGTCGAACCAGCCTGCCTGCCATGCCCACGCCGCTTTGCGCTGCGAATCGAGAGCATATTCGTCCAGCTGGCAGCGCTGCAAGTGGAACATACGGTTAAGATTCTCGGCCGTGACTCCCATCGCATAATCCTCGAACGCGTCGGTAAGCCCGTCGTTGAACAGCGTATCGCCCCAGTTGTTGACGTCAAAGGTCGTTTTGCCTGTTCTGCGCGCAAATGCCGGAGCTCCGGACATGCTTTCGACACCGCCTGCGATCGCCACTCGCGCATCGTTGAGTAGCACAGCTGACTGAGCGAGCCGAATCGCTTTGAGGCCAGAGCCGCAGACCTGGTTCACTGTCATCGCCGAGCCGTCGATGCCCAGTCCTGCATTGACCTGGACCTGGCGCGCGATGTTCTGCCCCAGGCCAGCGGATAGGACATTACCCAAAATCACCTGATCCACGCGCCCGGGGTCAATATGGGCGTGCTCAAGAGCCCTGGCAACCAGCCTCGACGCCAATTCAACGGCATTGAGGCTGCTCAGAGCGCCCCGGAATCTGCCCGTAGGCGTGCGATACGCAGCGGCTATGACGACGTCGCCGCCATCAGCCGCCTGTGACGCCGATCGAGCCTGAGCCATACACCCTCCATAGTCGCGCTGAACGCGCCGTCATCTTCTTCAACGGTACGCACACTACCGGCAACGAAGTAAATGTCCTATGAAAACAGCTGCTCCACGACGATTTCTTCACCCTTAGCCCAGACATCAGGGCTCATCACTGCTGCACCATGCGCACGCCCACACAAGGGACATAGCACCCGACTCACGCTTCGCGACGAGCGCTATCCGAGGCCACGGCGGCGAGGGCGCGGGGGGCATGGAACCCGCGCGCGGCGAATTCGTCAGCAATCCGCTGCGCGATCTCCTGGCTGCGGCCCCGATCCACCAGGGCGATGATAGAGCCGCCGAAACCGCCTCCGGTCATGCGTGCGCCATAAGCCCCATTGCTCCGCGCCACATCCACCGCCGCATCCAGCTCCGGCACCGTGACCTCGTAGTCAGCCGCCAGGGAATCATGTGAAGCGTTGAACAATTGCCCAGCAGCCACGATATCGTGCTGAGCGAAGGCGTGCACGAAGGAGCGTACACGTTCGATTTCGGTGATGACATGGCGCACACGTCTCTTCATCGTCGCGTCCGGCAGCGCATCCAACGTCTCATTGAGCGCCTGGAAAGGATCAGCGGCTCGCGCAATGCTGTCGGCACTGACCCGCAGACTGGCAACGCCGAGAATACGCGCGGCATCGTCGCACATGGCGCGGCGTTGCGCATACTGCCCGTCATTGAGCTGGTGCGGCGCCTGGGTATCGACGACGAGCAGCTCAAGGCCAAGTCCCTCAAGATCGAAGGGCTGCTGGGAGACGTTTTCAAGCGGTGTAAGCTCCGGCCGGCAGTCGAGTAGTAGAGCATGCCCGGCAATGCAACGCATCGAGGCGTTCTGATCAAGCCCGCCGGTGGATGCCCCCGCCATATCATTTTCGGAGGCCATCGCCGCCGTAATCAGTGTCACGCGCCCGGCATCAGATGCGCCAAAGCCCAGCCCGTACACGTCATCCAGAGCCAGCGCAACAGAGCAGGTCATCGCCGCCGATGAACTCAGGCCCGAGCCCAGCGGCACGCAGGACGCGAAGGCAGCATCGAAGCCCTGAACTTGTGTGAACCCGGTTTCACGCAGCGCCCAGGCCACGCCGATCGGATAGGCGGACCAGCCTTCCACGCCGCCCGCCTGCAAGCCTTTGAGATCAGCCTGCGCAACCGAATTCGGCGATATATCCGAGACAACCCTCGCGGTGGTGTCTTTGCGAGCCTTGAGCGCGACAAACGTGCGGTGCGGCAGGGCGATGGGCAAGCATAACCCAGCATTGTAATCGGTGTGCTCGCCGATGAGATTGACCCGCCCCGGCGCAGACCACACACCGTCAGGCTGCTCGCCAAACGTGTCTGTGAACAGTCGCACGGCCCGCGCGACGCCCTCGTCATGCGTCAGCGCATCAATGAATGCAACGGTATCCATAGGTACTCGGTACTCCTTTATATCGGTAAATATATCGTTATATTCGTTTGCGCATCGTCCAGCAAGCACAGCTGTGCATCTGTCTTTGGCGAGCTACGGCACGCATCCAAGTGTGGGCCGTAACATCTTCCGGTTTATTCAGCTGGACAATAGCTCGCCTCCGCGGCGCCTTGATCAATCGTCGATATCGAGACCGCCGATCTCGTGGAAACGCTGTGCGATCAGCTCCGGCGTGGTGTCGGACACCCAGGCAGCCATGCCCGATTCCGATCCGGCCAAGTATTTGATCTTGTTCGTCGCACGCCGGAAGGAGAAGAACTGGAGATTGAGCCGATAATGCGCCCGGCGCTCGTCGCGGATCGGTGCCTGATGCCAGGCGGCGATGTACGGCAAGTCCATGCCCTTGCCGTCTCCTGTGTCGAAAAATGCATTGCCGCGTTTGAGCAGCGTGGAATACATCTGCGCCAAGTCCCAGCGCTCCTGATCGTCCAATTCGTCCAAAGTCAGCACATCGCGCAGCGGAGCGACATGCACTTCGAGAGGCCAGCGTGCAGCCGCCGGCACATAGGCCACCCAGCTGTGGTTGCGCATCACGATGCGCCTCTCCGCCTCGATCTCACTGTGCAGGATGTCTTTGAGCAAATTGCCACCGGTACGCTCGTAATACGCCTGAGTGTGCACCAGCTCCTGCTCCAGCTTCGGCGCTATGAATGGGTAGCAGTACACCTGCCCGTGCGGGTGCGCCAGCGAAACGCCGATCTCCTGGCCATGGTTCTCGAAGGGGAATATCTGCTCGATACCCTCCATATGCGAGATCTCCGCGGTCCGAAACGCCCAGGCTTCGACCACCGTGCGCAGCCTGGACACCGGTAGATCAGCCGGAAGGCCGTTCTCATTGGGGTCGAAGCAGATAACCTCGCACCGTCCTGCGGCCGGCTTTTGTTCCCACAGCGCATTGCCGTCAACATAGCCAACTTCGCTGGAAGCGCCCGGCACCCGCACCATCGAGGGGAAGCGGTTTTCGAAGATCACCACATTGTAGTCGCTGTCCGGAACCTCGCCGTCCTGGTAAGGGTCGCCAGGCTTGCGCGCAGCGAGCGGATTACCCTTTGCCGTAGCCCCCGGACCGGTGTTGATCGGGCGGTTCATGCGAGCGGTCGCCATCGGGATCCAGTCGCCGGTCAGCGGGTCGCGGCGCATCTGTGGGGCGGTGTACGGCACCTCGTTGCCGTCTGTGTCAATGTGCGGCGCAAACCGGTGGGCCAGCAGCCGCGGGTCATGCAGCTCGCGCGTCTTGCGTCCGGAGACATAGTTCGGATCGTCATCCAGATAGTAGAATTCACGCCCATCCGCGAGCGTGGTGGGTGTGATGCGAATATGCTGCGACGCATATGCGCCTGGTGTATAGAAGCTGAATTGCGGCATCGTCTCGCCTTCGGGGCACGCCCTGTCGTTCATTGCCACTCGCCTTCCTGTATGTTGTGATGAACCAAAACAAGCTCTTTGACCAGTTCACGGGTGCGCGCGGTCGAGTCGGGATCCAGGCCGTCGTCGGTAATCACCGTGTCTACCTGCTCGAAGCGGGCGAACAACGAGAGCGACGTGGAACTCCATTTGGTGTGATCGGTCAGGATGATCGTACGGTCGGCGATTTCCATCATCGCCATGTCAGTGGCGGCTTCAAGTGAATTCGGCATGAGGAAGCCGCGCGGCATTGAGACGGAATGCGTGCCAAGGAACACCGTGTTAACGCGCAGCGATTCGATGACCTTGTCGGCGATGGGGCCTACCAGCGAATTCGACCGGGTGATGACCCCCCCGGTGACGATGACCTCAATGTCCTTGGACTCCAAGGCCTGCACCAGTTCGGCGACCGGAATAGAGTTGGTCAGGATCGTAATGCCCGTCGACTGCTGCGATTCGAGCAGATGCTGCGCGAAGACGTAGGCCGTGGTGCCACCGCCGATAGCGATCACATCGCCCGGCGCCACGTAGGTGACTGCCTCCTGTGCGATGGCGTCCTTGAGCCCGATGTCCATCTGCGATTTTACGGAGAAGAGCGGCTCGCTCAGCAGCGTGCTAGTGGTCACCGCTCCGCCGTGGACACGTTTGAGTAGACCTTTGTCTGCGAGATCGGCGATATCGCGACGAATGGTCATCGCCGACACGCCAAGCTCCTTAGACAGCGCGGTGATGCGCACGGCACCCCGGGTGCGCAGACGACTGAGAATGAGATGCTGACGCTGCGAAGAAATCATATGAACATTATCGCACACAGTCTGTTATAAGCCAAACAAAGTGTTGAGAGTTATAAACAAAATCGATTCTTTCCGAACAAGTTCTCACATTGCTTGGCATTTTCTGGCACTGCCCTGATCCGGCCGGCCACGCCGATGCCCAGCTCGGCCGCAGTCAACGCCGGCCAAAAAGCCGACGCAGCCCCCACCCAGTCACTCGCCACATCGCCTCGAATACGATGTCTGCGCCCATTTTCGAGCGGCCATGGATCCGCTCGGGAAAGACAATCGGCACCTCCACGATGATGCCGCCAGCCGCCGCCACCCGGCGGGCCATATCGATCTGGAAGACGTAGCCGTTCGCCTCGACCGAGCGAAGACCAGACGCCCGCAGAATCCGAGCGCGGTAGGCACGCAATCCTGATGTCATATCACGCACGCCCAAGCCAAGCATTTCGCGCGCATACCATGAGCCTGCGCGCGAGATCCAGTTGCGATGCCGTGACCAGCCTTCAGTGCGTCCACCGGGCACGCGGCGAGACCCGATTGTCAGATCGATTTCAGGCCTGGCACGCATCACATCCAACATCGCATGCAGATCCTGCGCCCGATGCGAGCCGTCCATGTCCATCGAACACAGTGTGGCATAGCCTCGTTTCAACGCCCAATCGAACCCAGCCAAATACGCCGGGCCCAAGCCGTTCTTGCCCATCCGATGCAACACATAAATACGTGGGTCTCCCGCTGCCAAAATCTCCGCAGCCTCGCCGGTTCCATCTGGCGAGGCATCGTCGACGATGAGCGCATGCACTTCATGGTTCCATGCGAAGAGCGCAGTGAGGGTGGGTTCCAGGTTGTCGCGCTCGTTATAAGTCGGCATGACAACACATATCTCGCCGCCGCCCTCCATGCCCGCGCCCGCCTCATCGGCGCCCAACTCGCCAAAGCCCGCAGCACCGACGTCGCCGGCAGCTTCGTTGTCGCCCCGTGCGGGCTCGTGCGCGCCGCTCCCGCCGCAAGGCCCGTCCGCCAAAACCGCTGTCTGTATGGTCTTCACGACTTCACTGTACAGGCCTCGTCGCCTCGTTGTCCATCAGTGTTGCCTGCCAGAACCGCGCGCCGGCATCGTCCTGTCAGTGATTCATGAACATCATCCGATCGCATTGTCGTCCAACATATCGCCAGACACCCGGCTAGGACCGTTCTCTCACGCGAGTGGCACAATATGGTCATGAACTATGTTTCGACGAATTACTGGCACGACGCGCTGAACAAAGCTACGACAGATCTGCTCACCTTCGGTTATAAGCATGTCATCAAGCCTCATTTCGTGTTTAACCATGCTCCTGACGAGGCGCACGACAACATGATTGCCTTCTGCCGCCTCACCAAAGGCATCGCACCGCTCATGTGGCTGCTGCGCGAGACCATCGACTACACCGATCCGATTCTGCACACTCAGGTCATGGGCCTGGACTTTGCTAATCCATTCGGACTTTCCGCCGGGCTCGACAAGAACTGCGATATGCCCGTGCTTATGGATAGCGCCGGTTTCGGTTTCGAAACGGTCGGTTCCATCACCTCCCGACCCTGTGAGGGCAACGCAAAGCCCTGGTTCCATCGGCTCCCCGAATACGATTCGATGATCGTCCATGTCGGCTTGGCCAACGAGGGCAGCACACAAGTCATCAGGCGCGTCGAGCAGGCGGAGCACGCAGCGAAAACGATGCGCATGTCCATATCCATCGCCCGCACCAATGACGATCATGTCGGCGATATCAGCGAAGGCATCGAAGACTACCGCCTTTCGCTTGAACGGGCCTCGGACCGCAGCTCGATGATCGAGATCAACATTTCCTGCCCCAATACCCGCGTGGGCGAACCATTTGCCGAAGAGCCGGACAGTCTTGACAAGCTGTTCACCGAGCTTGACAAGGTTCCCCATTCGCAGCCGCTGCTGGTCAAAATGCCGCAGGACACCGGCTGGCCGCACTTCAGCGATCTGCTGGAGGTGCTCGCCGAACATAATGTGCAGGGCGTCACCATCGCCAATCTTCGCAAGGACCGCACGAACTTAAGCATTCCGCGCGATTGGCAGGGCGGCCTGTCGGGTGGCCCGACCTATCAGTCCAGCAACGAGCTCATTCGCAACACCTATCGCGAGTTCGGCAGCCGCTTCGCCATCGCAGGCGTCGGCGGCGTATTCACCCCGAAGCAGGCCTACGCCAAGATTCGCGCCGGTTCGAGCCTGGTCATGTTCATCACTTCGCTGATGTACCGCGGCCCTCAGCAGATCACCGTGCTCAAGCGCGGTCTGGCCCAGCTGTTGCGAGCTGACGGCTTCGAGCATGTGTCAGATGCAGTCGGCATCGATGCCTGAGATTCTCGTCTGAAATCTCTTGGCGCATCAGCAGCCTTTGTCTGAGGCCGCTGCTGCGCCAAGCCTGTGCGCACTACACCACCATGAAATTGCCTAATCGCGGAACGCCCCGCGCACATACTGTTGGGGGTATGCGATCAGATCAGTGCCCAGACCCAAACGATGCGCTGCGCGCAACGGCCAGTATGGGTCTCGCAACGCGGCACGGCCGATTTCGATAGCATCGGCCTTGCCTGCGCGCAAAATCTTCTCCGCCTGCTTCGGCTTGGTGATGAGCCCTACGGCCGTCACTGGGATATCAACGTCGTGCCGTATTGCCGCGGCAAATGGCACTTGGTAGTTCGGCCTGACAGGAATGGAAACGCCCGAGACAATGCCACCGGTAGACACGTCAATCAAATCGACGCCATGATCTTTCAGCACGCGTGCAGTCTCGATCGTTTCTTCCAGGTTCCAGCCGTTCGTGGCCCAGTCGGTAGCGGAGACGCGCACCGTCAGCGGCATGCCATCAGGGATGACAGCGCGCACTGCGTCGACGATTTCGACAAGAAAGCGCATGCGATTGGCAAGCGCACCACCGTACTCGTCCCGACGCTGGTTCGACAGCGGATCCAAAAATTGCGAAATCAGGTAGCCATGCGCCGCGTGAAGCTGAATCATCTGGAAGCCTGCAGACACAGCACGTTCGGCAGCGTGGCGAAACTCATCCTCGATACCATGAATCTCATCAATGGTGAGCTCGCGCGGCTCGGCATACTCGCCAAAGGGGATTGCACTCGGTGCGACGGTCGGCCAGCCGCCCTGATCCCGCGGCACTGTGGCATTCTCATGCCCGATTGCAAAGCAGCCAGTTGAAGCCTTGCGTCCGGCATGGCTGAGCTGTACGCCAAATGCCGCGCCAGCAGCTTTCACATCGTCAACAATCCAGCGCCAGGCAGCGACCTGATCATCGTTCCACAGCCCTACATCGCATGGCGATATCCGCCCCGTGGGGCTCACTGCGGTCGCCTCGGCAATGACCATGCCGAAGCCGCCCATCGCGCGCGAGACGTAATGCTGATAATGAAATGGTGTGGGCTTGCCGTCGCGGGCGGATGCGGAATACATGCACATCGGCGGCATCCACACGCGGTTGCGCACATGCAGCCCTCGCAACGTCATCGCTTCGAAGAGCCGAACCCCGCTGCGCCCGCTAAAGCCAACCTTCTTGTCATGCTCGATGGTATTGTCGCCGCCATTATCTTTGTTGTTGCCCACGTTGCTCATCGGCCTTCAACCTCCGTCTTCCACGTCTTCCATATAGTTCCATCTGGTTGCTGGCCCATGCGTCATGCAGCCATATCTGTGTTTTCACACAACTGTGTTTTCACACAATGCTTTCACACAGCATCTTCAGCATAGCTGCGCGCTGCCACACCGCCTCTCATTGTGCTGCCACCGAATCAGTTGTTTCCCTGCGTCTGATTCTGGTTGTCGCCGCCGTTCTGGTTCTGGCCGCCGTCGGCATTGTTACCCGAATTGGTCCCGTCTGTCGAGTCGACACGAGGCGAGACTTTCGGGGTGGGAGTGGGAGCCGTCATATACTGCGGATCCGGATTGCCGTAATTGTTGTCGATCGGGATCTTGGCTTCGTCAAGATAGGTGTTCAGGAATTCCTTCCATGCCGGCGTTGCGATGTACATGCCGAACCAAGTCGGCCTTTGGCGACCATTGATCGTCATGTTCGTGAAGCTCTGCCGATACTCGGCGTTGCCGACAGTGACAAAGGCTGCGACCTGGTTCGGCACAAATCCGCCTGTCAGCATATACCACGTATCATGCGTACCGGTTTTTGCGAAGGTTTTACGCCCATTGTCCAGCTGTGTCGCCGCGGCTTCGCCGCCAGGCGTCACCACGCCCTGATTCAGGGCGTACGCCACAGTCTGGGCAACCCCCGAGGGAATCGCTTGGTGGCAGTTGGCCTTGGGAACGGCGAAGGCCTTCCCGGTCTTGTCGGTGACTTTCGTGAGCGCGATAGGCGTGCATTCCACGCCGTTAGCTCCTATAGTCGCGTATACATTGGCCATGGTGAGCGGAGAAGCCTCGGCTGTTCCGATCACCATCGGAGCTTGCAGGGATTGGGGATCGTACACATCTTCATGGCCGAGCCTTGCATTGTGGTAACCCATGCTTTTCGCCGTATCCGCGATGGCGCACAGTCCTATCTGCGAGGCCATGGCAGCCTGCGTCGTGTTATGAGATTTGATAAGGCCTTCCAGCGGGGTTTCCGTGCCTGCATTCACGCCACCGCTATTGTGCACAGAGTACGGCTCCACTCCACGATAGCGGGCACAGTTGAACGCGCTGCCCGGGTATATCCCCGAGGTGACTAGCGGTGTGTTGATCGACTTGCCAGCCAGCATCCAAGCCGCAAGATTGATCGGTTTCCATGTGGACCCGACGCCGGTTCCCACTCCGCCACCATCCTTCTGATCGACAGAGTAGTTGATAGCGGTATGCGTGTGATCACGGTTCGCCTCTTCAGTGGCGTCATAGATGCGATTGCTGCCGAAAGCGAGCACCTCGCCCGTGCCTGGCCTAATCGCAGCGAGCGAAACCTCGAAGCCGCTGGGGTCATCCACCGGTATGGTGTCGCGCGCCGCCTTCATTGCGGCCGCATTGGCCCTCACATCCATCGTCGTGTAGATGTCAAGGCCGCCTTCGTTCAGCAGCTTCTGCCGGGCGGCTGCGGTCTTGCCGAACTCTTTAGAGTTGAGGATTTGCTTAGTCACGTAATCGCAGAAGAAAGCCGCGTCGCCTGCGACCTGGCAGCCCGCCGCAGTCGTTGTCCTCTGGATATTGAGCGTTTCCTTGATCGGCGTACTCCGCGCCTTTTCGTACTCGCTCTTAGAGGCGATATAGCCTTGCTGGTACATCAGATCAAGTACGGTGTTGCGCTGATTCTGCGCCTCGGCCTGGTTGGCAGGGATCGAAGGATCGAATGCGCCAGGGTTCTTGGTGATGGCGGCGATGGTCGCGGACTGCACCAGGTTGAGATCGTTAGCGGAGGTATTGAAATACCGTTTGGCCGCAGTCTCTACGCCGTAGAGATTATTGGTACCGAACTGCGCAATATTAAGATAGCCCTGCAAAATCTCCATCTTGGAGTATTTCTTCTCCATCTGCACAGCAATGAGCATTTCACGCAGCTTGCGGGCTATCGTCTCCTCCGAGGCATGGTACTCGCCGATCGGATCGTTGTTCTCGCGCGCCTTGACGAGCAGCACGTTCTTGACATATTGCTGTGTTAGCGACGAACCGCCCTGGGTATCGCCCTTCTTGACGAATGTCTGTACGAAAGCACGCAGGACACCCTGCACATCGACGCCCTTGTGCTCGAAGAAACGCCGATCTTCACGGGCAACCACAGCCATCTGCATGGTCTTGGAAATGTCCTTAAGTGGCACGACGGTGCGGTTCTGCGCATAAAACGAGGCAATCACGGTTTTGCCATCGGAAGCATAGATGCGTGATTTCTGCGGCAGCGAGGTCACGTCGAAATCGATGCCCTCCACTTTGAGCGTGGGAACCACAGCTTTGGCGACGTTGTTCACCCCGAGCACCGCAGGCGCGAGTAATGCGCCCGCTACGACGCCTCCTCCAAGACATAGCAGCACGTAAGCGAGTATCAGCGCAAAGACACGGCGCACGCTGAGCGGGGTTTTCTTCTTCGGCATGCTGACTATTCTATGGGGGCGCCTCTACCGCGACCCGATTGCGACGCACTTCTCGCCAAGCCCACACAGTGGCGTCACAATAGCGCGCATCAGCGCCACAAAGATGACAACAGACTGTGAGAATACTGGAAAATCAACGAATGCTGGCTTACCGACGCGATCGTCGGATGAGCATGCCTGGTTTGTAAATGATGATCGAGCGGCCTTCACGTGCGATCCAGCCACGGTTGGAGAAGTCCATCAGCGCCTTGTTCACCGTCTCGCGCGACGAGCCCACCAGCTGCGCAAGCTCCTCCTGCGTCAGGTCGTGCGGCACTTTGAGACCGGCCTCCACCGGCTCACCGAATCTGGTTGCCAAACTCAGCAGTGTCTTGGCCAGGCGCGCAGGCACATCCATGAACACAAGATCGGAGATGCGCTCGTTATTCGCCCGCATCCGGTTGGCCAGCACCTGCAGCATGTCCACCGCCACGCGCGGATACCGGTCGAGCCAAGTAAACAGCGCGTCACGTTCCAGCCAGGAGACCCGTGTATCGTTCGTCATGGCGACAGCCGAAGCGGTACGAGGCCCGCCACTCGGGTCGAACACCGGGATTTCACCGAGCACCTCGCCATAGGCATGGATGCTGAGCAGCTGCACGCGATTGTCATGCGATTCCCGGATCAACTTGACCCGGCCGCCTTCCAAGAGATACATACGCTGGTCGATGTCGCCCTCGCGGAAGATGAACTCGTTCTTGCTGAATACGCCGCGCTGCAGATGAGGCAGCAGCTCCTTAGCCTGCTCTGGGGAGACCGGCTTGAACAGGGCTGTTTGCAGCAGAGTGATATCCGGATTGGACATCTCGTTGGGCTTCGTCACGCTTGTCATACCTCCATGCATGTAGGCACGCTGTGCATCGTCATCGACTCGTGCCAATTGTAGTCCCCGCTTCTTGCTGCAGCGAGCAGATGGCCGATCACTTCCTGGCGGCTCATCCCGGTTTGCGAGCGCAACGGGTCCACCCGTTTCGCGGCAGAGCGCACGGCCTTGTCACGCAATTTCTCCTTCGAAACGCGCAGTACACGGCCCATTGCCGCTGCATCGATGTCATAGGCCATGGTGACATGGTGCAGCACGCTGCCCGGACCCCCGTCAACCGGTGCGAAACGGCGCTGTGCCGCACCGCCGATCTTGCCATGGCGGGAAGCGATATCGTTCAGACCCGAGAAGCACGCGTCTAGACCGAGCTCATTGAGCGCATCAACAAGCCATTGGTCGCATAACTGATAGGACAGCGCGACATCGATGCCGTGGACGAAATCCCTGGGCGCATACAGCGAGTAGGTGATGGTGTTGCCAGGCTGGATGAACATCGCTCCGCCTCCGGTGCATCGGCGTACCACGCTGATATGCGCGGAGTCGCAGGCTTCGCGGTCTACTTCGTCATCCAACGATTGGAAACGGCCGATGATCACCGCCGATGCGGCCCATTCCCAGATCCGCAACGTGGCAGGTCGCGTTCCTGCGGCCACTTCGCGCGCCCAACGCTCGTCGAGATCCATTTGCTCCTGCGGCATGCGGGCGGTGTCATGAATCACCACTGGATGCAGCTCACGCCATCGCTCCCGCCATATGTCGCTCAGATCGTTGCAGGAAACGCCAGCGTTCGCAACGCTCTCGCTGAGAGTTCGCGCACCCACGATGGCCTTCGAACGGCCCGCCGCCCGGGCGAAGGCACATTCGATAGCCGCCGCATCGACACCTGCAAAGGAAATCTGCGGATGCCTCGCCATGGCTTCCTGCACCGACCTGCCATCGACCAACGCCTGTTCCACATCGCGCAGCAGCTGTTCCGCCTCAGCTTCAGCGCCAGCATTGGCATCAAGCCCATCGAGGAAAAAATCACCATCAAGGAAGCATTGGACGATGCGGCCGGAATCGTCGCGGCGCACATTGACGCCGACAAGTTTGCCGCCGGCAGTCTTGTACTCCCCTCGCCCGTGCCCGAGCTGCAGGCCCTGCGTGATCTCGCCCCCAGTCATAGCCGGTCGGAGCCGTTCAGTCCCGCAGCTCCACGCCTTTGGCATCGCGATGCCACGGTGAGCCGTAACTCGAGCACAGGATGAGGATGCCTTCGATCAGCGCCCATACAGCAGCCACGACCGGACCGATCACAACTATCCAGCCCACTAGCGTCAGCAGTAGCTGTATCACTGCCTTCGTGGTGTAGCCCAAGTAGAAATTGTGCACACCTAACGAACCGAGGAAAATGGCAAGCAGCCCAGCAACGATTTTATTGCGCGGCGAGTAGCCGTAAGGCATATTCTGCGGCATACCGTAAGGAGGCTGCCCATAGCCGGATTGACCGTAACCCGGCTGGCCATACTGCTGCGGTCCCTGCTGGCTTTGCTGATTGTGTTGACCGTATGTCTGATCGTAATAGCCGCCCTGCGTAGCCTGCTGTGGATTATATGGCTGCTGGCCGTATGACTGCTGTTGCGCATACTGCTGGTCTTGAGTGTTCGCCGACGCCGCATATGGCGGCTGCGGTTGTCCATATGAGTCGTATGAACCGTTGTTTGAGGCGTTGTATGGACCGTCATTTGATTCAGCGGCAGCCTGCGGCGCGTTGCCCTGCGGGTCGAGAGGCGCCTGCTCGTAATCCGAGTCGCTGGAGCCCGGATCTTGCGGCTGCTGTGAGCCGCCATCAGTATTGAAATCGCTCATGCTCCAAGCCTAATGCAAGCGGCAGCCCACTGCAGATTACGCGCGGGTCGGCAAGCGGATAGCAGCTCGTGGCGATGATCGGCTGCAGCGCTCGGCCATGTCGATTCGAACGGTGGCAACAGCCGAGTCATCATTACAAACATCACTGCAAACGCATGCAGATATCGTGTCCGACCTGTTCAGTGCTGCGCTGTGTTGATCCGAGCTCCTCGATATCGGCCTCGACAGCCTTGTCAATGCGGTCGGCCGCTGCATCAAATCCGAGATGTCGCAACAGCATGGCGGCGGACAGGATCGCTGCGGTCGGGTTGGCAATGCCTTTGCCTGCGATATCCGGCGCGGATCCATGGATCGGCTCGAACATCGAAGGGTGCGTATTTGACGCGTCGATGCAGCCGGAAGCCGAATAGCCGACTCCACCGACGACCGCTCCTGCCTCGTCGGTAAGAATGTCGCCGAAGAGATTGTCGGTCAGGATCACGTCGAAACGCGCGGGATCGCAGACCAAGAAGATTGTCGCCGCGTCGATGTGTTGGTAATCGTGGCTCACCGCCGGGTATTGCTCGCCTACGCGATCCACGATGCGCTGCCACATGTCGCCGGCGTTGACCAGGACGTTTTTCTTGTGCACGAGGGTGACATGCTTGCGCCGCCTCATCGCCAGCTCGAATGCGTAGCGTACAACCCGCTCGACGCCATACGCGGTGTTAATCGACACTTCCGTGGCGACTTCTGCCGGCGTTCCACGACGGATTGCGCCGCCCGCACCGCAGTACAGCCCTTCCGTTCCCTCGCGCACGACGACGAAATCGATGTCGCCAGGATTGGCCAGCGGCGAGGTGACGCCCTTGTATAGTTTCGATGGACGCAGATTCACGTATTGGTCGAGAGCGAACCGCAGTTTAAGCAGCAGACCGCGTTCTAAAATGCCCGCCTTGATGCGCGGGTCACCGATCGCGCCAAGTAAAATGGCATCGGTGCGCCTGATACGTTCGAGATCCTCATCCGGCAAGATCGCGCCGTCGCGCAGGTAGCGTTCGGCGCCGAGATCAAATAACTCGTACTCGAAGCGCGCACTGCCCTCGACCGCCATATCGAGAACCCTCTGAGCGACCGGAGTGATCTCCTTGCCAATACCATCGCCGGGAATGACGGCGATGCGATATGGCTGCGTCGACGTATGCGACGGCATATGTGATGATTGCGTTTCCTGATTGCCCATAGCCGCGAGACTAGTCGCGCCATGGCGCCGACCCGGCCTCCCGTCCCGCGTTATGGACACGAATATGGACACAACGGTCAGCATGACAGCAGATGCGATCCAGTGCCCACAACGATACCGATACCTTGTCTTGTGACAGTTGCGAGGGCCGTGGTTCACACCGCAGCTGGCTCGATCGCGCCAGCGCCCATCATGGCAAGACACCAGGCGTTCTCGTAGCAGACTTCCTCCCACTGCTTGTAGCGTCCGGTCGTGCCGCCGTGGCCAGCTTCGATCTCGATTTTGGCGATTACATCAATCCCGGCGGATTGCAGCCGAGCGATCCATTTGAGCGGCTCAACGACCAGCACGCGCGTATCGTTCATCGACGTGGTCACGAGGATCTTAGGGAAACTCGCGGCTGGGTTTTCGACGCTTGGCGCGTTCTCGTAAGGCGTGTACGACTTCATGTACCGGTACACTCGCTCGTCGTGCAGCGGGTCGCCCCACTCATCCCATTCGGTGACGGTCAGCGGCAGCGAGGGATCGAGAATCGACGTCAGCGCGTCGACAAAGGGCACGTCAGCTTCGATGGCGGTGTACCGGTCTGGTGCCATGTTGGCAACAGCCCCCATGAGGAGGCCGCCCGCAGAACCGCCGTTAGCCACCGTCCGGGCAGGATCGGCGAAGCCGGCATCCTGCAACGCAGCAGTTGCATCGACGAAATCCTCGAAGGTATGCTTCTTCTCCAGCCGCCGGCCTTGCTCGTACCACGCGCGGCCCATCTCGCCGCCGCCTCGAATATGTGGCACCGCATAGAGCACGCCCCGGTCAAGCAGGCTGATACGCGCGGCGGAAAAACCTGGATCCGAGCTGATCTCGTAAGCTCCGTACCCGGTGATGAACATCGGGATCGAACCAGTTGTTTGCCCCGAGGCTGACAGCCCACCAGCCGCCAATGCCGGATCCGGAGCCGTCAGCCGGCTAGGCAACGCAGCCAGCTGGGGCAGCATGTCAGTGCGCCAAACAAGCGAAACTGGCACTTCCTCCCCATCGCGCACGCTCACCCAGACGCGGCGCTCCGAATAATCATTCGCATCGAAGCCGCCAAGCACCTGTGCGCGTTTGAGCAGAACGTCTTCGCCAGTGGCCGGATCCAGCTCGCGCAGCTCTCCCGGCCGCGTATAGCTGCCGAAGGAATACCGCATGCGTGGCGCGTCATACGACGGATTGCCACCGGCGCCGAAGGAATACAGCCGATTTGACTCCCCAGATGCCGCCTTATGCGCCTCGTCGCCATCATCCGGCGGCTCGATTCTGCGCAAGCGCCACGGCCGGTGGCCAAGAAAGTCCTGTGCCGCATCGTCCTTGGTCATCACTGCGATATGCGGCAGGCTGTTCGCGCGGTAGCTCAGCGACACAAAATTCCGGTACAGCGCGATGCCTTCGATGCCTAGTCCCCGTGCTCCTTGCAGGATCGCTGGATTACGCGGGTCGTTATAGGGCTGGCTGATCGATTTGGCCGATGCGCCGGCCTCGAATCGATCGCCCTGCTCGCAGCCATAGGGTGAGCCGAGCGCGACCGCGACGCCTTCGCCGAGGCGGTACGGCGGCTCGTGCGTGCGCATGTCGATTACATCGATCTCAAAGTTCGGGTCGAGCGCATTATGGTACACGACAGCGAGCGGAATATCCTCGCCATGCTCCCCCGCGCCTTCGAAGCACGCGAAGCTCACGTCGTATTCCACGTCGTCCTGGCGTGCAATGAACACGCGGAACTCCCCCTCGGGCGTTGCCACGGGCAGCGTCCACACCTCGCCGCTGGTTTTGGAGCTGGTGCTGATGACAATGCGCCGCTCGTCGAAGCTCAACCCTACGCCCACCCAGAAGCGTTCGTCATTTTCACGAAACACCTCTACGTCCGCGTCGACCGACATACCGACATGATGCCGGCGAATCGCGTAAGGCCGCCATGCCTCATCAAGCACTACGTAGAACACCCACTGTGCGTCCGGAGTGAGGCATGCCCCGCCGATGCCTGCGAGCACTTCCGGCGATTCGGTGCCGGAAGCGAGGTCACGGATACGGAAGTCGTAGCGCTCATCGCCGGCAGTGTCGACACCGTACAGCATCCAGCGCCCATCGCGGCTCAAGTCAAGCCCTCCAAGACGGAAGAAATCATGGCCTTGTGCTTCGTAATTCGCGTCGAAGATGATCTCTTCGCCGCTCATCGAGCCAGGCGCGCCCTTGGGATCGATCTGCGGCGGCGTCCAGTCATCCGGCCCCGCAATCGGGATGCGGCACTGCGTGGCGTACTGCCGCCCCTCCTGCGTGCGCACAAAGTACCAATAGCCGTCGATGCGCGTCGGCACCGACATGTCTGTTTCCTGCACACGTCCTTTGAGCTCATCGAACAGCGTAGCGCTCAAGTCCTTCAAACCCGCCGTACGTGCCTTGCAGTAATCATTCTGCGCCTTGACATAGTCGCGCACCTCAGCGGATTCCCTATTCCGCATCCAGTCATACGGGTCATTGAACAGGTCGCCGTGCACGCTACGGATATGCTTGATGCGCCTCGCCTTGGGCGGCTGCATACATTGCACCCGTTGAGTATCGAAGGTTCCGGCCTTGACGGACCGTGAATCATGAGCATATAGATCAGCGTCCGAGGCAGTGGTTGAGGCGATAGTCATGCTGCCTGATTATACGACCCGCGTGCCGCTATCGAAATTTCGCCAAATACGGCAGCATCGTCTTCATGAGATTCGAACCAGTCGTGCCGGTGAATACAGGCGCATCGGTGACCGGTATCGGCTGGGTCGTGGTCATGCCTGCCATCGGGCCCAGTGGCGAATATTCGCGCGGGCTGAGCTGACGAATGCCGATGGCGAGCACACGGCCGGGGTAGCGCCGCGCAATGGTGGCATACGTGGTCGGATCCTTCTGTCCGTCGTCTCCGATGAGAATGAAGCGCATGTCAGGGAAATCGCCCATGAGCTGTTCGGCAAACTCGAGCTTGTGCTGCACGCCGGAGGGAATGAAGGTCTTGGGGCGCGGGTCAAGGTCACGCAGCAGCAGTGGGCCCTGCGGAAAGCCTTGGTCGGCGATGAAATTGCGGATGGAGCTTTCGACGTTCCACGGCGAGGTTGACAGGTAGAAGAACGGCGCCTGCGGAAACAGATCGGCGATCTTGTTGAACAGCACGCCCATACCTGGCACCGAGCCGCGCTTTTTCGGGTTGAGCAGCAGCAGATTGTAAGCGGCGCGCAGTGGTGAAGGGGCCTGAGTCACCATAATCGTGTCATCCACGTCGGAGATCACGCCGATTGGCGTGCGCGGTGGGATAGTGAACAGCTGCGAGTTCACCGGCCGACGATGCGCCACTTGGTAGGAAACGATGTGAATGCCCGGTTCGAGTCGCCGCTCGGCCACGAGATCAAGATAGCCCTGGACGTCGGAGACGATAGTCTCGCCGCTGAGATCGCGAATCCGATTGACTTTATCGTAGACTTCGGAGCTGCCGATCTGCACGGTGGTGAGAGGAACCCCGTCGATAGCGATTCTGACGTGCGTGGCCGGAGCCGGCACCATGAGCATCGCTCTCGCCCCACGCACCAACCGGCCTGGTTCACTGCGTGAGGGAGCATATACAGTCCGACAGATCAGCCGCGAGTAATCATCCGTGCCGTATCCGACATAAGGCTCGACTTGGGGACGCCAGCTAAGCCGCTGGCCGATAGCACTCGAGATCTTCGTCCATATCCCGAAGGAGGCGATGGCCAATCGACGCGTGGAACGTATCAGCAGCGGCTTGTCCTCGATCCGCTCATGCCGCGAGGCAGCGTCGAAAGTCGTAACCACCCGCCGCGCCGGAATAGGGACGGTGGGCATGTCGTCAGGTTCGAATTCGTCTTGTGGTGCCATATTCTCCTCATATGCGCGCTCACGGCCATGGCTATCGGATCTTGCAGTACGCAATGCATCAGCGACAGTATCATACCAGCGGACGCCTGCCCAGCCTCACGGTCGAAGCCACAGCGGCGGCCCGAACAGGAGCTACTTGGTCATTGCGCTGTACTCGGCGGCGCTGAGCAAGACCGGTTGGTCGTCATCCAAGTCCATTTTGAGAATCCAACCCTCCCCATACGGATCCTCGGTAACCACTTTGGGATCGTCAGCCGCATCACGGTTCACATAGCGTACGATGCCTGCCACCGGGCATACCAGCGGCTCAACGGCCTTGGCTGATTCCAGTTCTACGATTTCGTCGCCCGCCTCGACACGCGTGCCGACCTCCGGCAGATCGAGGAAGACCAACTCCCCCATCTGGCTTGCCGCGTACTCGGTCACGCCGATCAGCGCCGGGCTTGCCGAATCATCTACCCACACATGCTCGGACGAGTACTGCAGATGATCGGGGACATCAAGATTCGCGGGTTTCTCATCGCCGGTTTCACCCACGTTGGTTTCGCGCACATTGTTTTCACTCATGGAGTACCAGCGTAGTGTCTGCGTGTTACAACGCGCCGCCCTACGAAGTTCTGCGCGCCACACCATTCTTTTACAGACAGGCCAGCAGGCTTTACTGCAATTATGAGCGCAGCGTGTTGTGCGCGGCTTGAGGCCTCAGCGCACCGGGCCGGACGGCTGCGTGCCGACCACCTGAACGATGGTTCCCTTCGGGCAGTTGTCGAAGATCCACTTCGCGTCCTGCTCGTACATGTTGACGCAACCGTGGGAACCCTTGTTCGTAGGATCGCCCGCTGCGATGGCCGGATAGTTCCAATAAGCCGTGTGGAAGCCCTCTCCGCGGTTGAAGTAGCTCACCCACTTCACGCCCTTGGTCAGATAGAACGTGCCGTCGCCGTTGGGGCCGCGCATGTCTTGGATCTGATAGTTCAGATAGATAAAGAACGTGCCGCTGTCGGTTTCGCGCCCACCTCCGCGGCCGGTGCACACCAAGAAAGTCTTGATAAGCTGGTCGTTCTGATAGACCTCGGCAATCTGCTTGCTTTTGTCGACAACAACGCGGTATTGAGATGTCACCTGCTTAACATCATGCTTCGTTACGTCAGCCTCGGCTTTAATATCGGCCGCTTCCCCCTGGCTGAGCGCTTGCATGACCTGCTGCGCCACCGCTCCGGTATTCTTCACCACGACGCCGTCCACGCCTTGGGTTTTGGTAACAAGCACCACGCCCGCAGTGTTGACGACATCCTCCTGTGTGACCATCTTCTGATTGAGTTGCGCAGGCAATTCCCTGCTCATATAGGCGTCAATCGCGTGTCTGTCGTAGCTCAGCGTGAGCGTGCCCTTGTCGGCGTCGCCTTGCGAGCTGATCCACGTCGCCACTGTGCCCGCCGGCACCGTGAAGGTCTTGGCGTCGCCATTGCTGACGGTAATCGCGCTGGAGAGCCGCTGATTGGCCTGGTTTGCGGCTGCCGTAGCACTTTGCTCCGAGATCGGCATCGACACATCGTTGTAGCTAACGCTCACCGCCGCGCCATGGCCAGGCTGGGCGACGAGCGTGTCAACAGCCCTGTCGACCGGAGCGCTGACGAGAGCCTTCCCGTCCTTGCCCGGTTTCACGGTGAAGGCCTTCGACTGTGCATCGAAGCTGATGGTCGAGGGAACAGCGCGCTGCTCCTGGGAGATAAAACTGTCGGTCAGATACGTGGAAGCGGCGAGGCTGTCTCTTTTCGCCGCCAGCCCCACGGATTGTTTAGAAAAGGGGTTGAGCCGGTTAAGATCGTTGCCTGACTTCGCCGAAAGGAGATCCTTCACCGTCGCGTTCACATCGACTGACACGCCGAGATCCTTGAGCGTCGCCGTGATCTTCTTGCCACTGTCATCGCTCACGGTAAGCACGGATCGGGAGACGGCGTCATTCACGATGCCCGTGAGTTCGCCTGCAGACTTGCCCGCCACAGCTGCGCCGGCGAAGCTCACTCCGGGGGCGACTTTGTCCTGGAAATACCAGCGTGCGCCGAAGAACGAGCCGGCTGCGAGCAACAGCAACGCGCCAATGATGCCGAGCGTCACTGCAAGGACAGCCTTGCCGCGGCCCGTAGCCTTAGCCTTGGCCGCCCGCGGGGTATGGGACGCGACGATATCACCGAAACCATCCGATGCGTAACCCTCGCCCATCGGAGCAAAAGCCGTGCTGAGCGGTGCGAACACCGGCGTATTGTCCGCCGTATCCTGCATCCTGTCGGCGGCACGGCGCGCAGGAATCTTTCCTGTCTGATCAGACAGGTATCCCTCGCGTTGGTAAGCGCTCGTCACGTTGGTATCCTTTCCCCGTTCCTCTGGGCCACACTCTATGCCCATTATATGACGAGGCGGAAAAGGGGGGAAGTGTGGATTCTCGAAACGCGGATTCACAACTCGCCGCCATACCACTGCTCGATCATGTACCGGGCTATGGCGGCCTTGCCTGGAACTTGCATGCATCCGCTCGCCAGTTCGGCGGCGTATTCTTCGCGCGTCACCCAGCGCGCCTCATCGGTTTCGATGCCATCGGCAAGAACGCCCGTGCTCCTTGCACGGCCTTTGAATGCTGTCATGAGGGAGGCAGGGAAGGGCCAGGGCTGCGAACCGAGATAGCGTACCTCGCCCACATCTACCCCGACCTCCTCTTTGGCCTCACGCCGGCAGGCGTGTTCGAGGTTTTCGCCAGCTTCGACGAATCCTGCGCAAACAGAGAAGAGCCGCGGATTCACCCACGCCTTGTTGTGCTGCAGAAGCAGCCGGTCGCTTGTATCCACGATCGCCGTGATTACCGCTGGCTCGATGCGCGGGAACAACGTGCGATTGCCGTCCGCAGCATTCTCGCAACGCTGTGCCCACCCGCTCAGCGCGGGCCGCACGGCCGACCCGCAGCTGGGACAGAACCGCTGGCGGGCGTGCCACAAGCTCAGCGCAATGGCAGTGGTTGCCTGGCCAGATTCGCGTGCGGAGGCATGCGGCACGAAAGCCCGGATATCAACCCAATCGAAGCGGACCGCGGCCTGCTCAAGCAACGATGCACAATGTCTTGCGCCGCGTCCTTGCAAGCCGTTGCCCAGGTCGAAAGCATCATCGGCGCCTTCATGTGCTGAGTCCGGCGCGAGACCGCCTGCCGTGTGCTGCAAGCTGCGGGACACCCGCGTCAAGTCCACAGCGACAACATGTCGACAATGGCCGTAAGAACACGCGTCATGCGCGCATTCGCCATGCCACACGTGATCGCTATGATATGACCCAAGGTAGAGTGCGATGGCCTCCGGATGCTGCGCAAGCTCGTCAAACACGTAGCGCGCGGGCAGCTCGGCCAGGCGCATGCGCGCGCTGTTGTAGCCGCCCAATCTTGCCTGACCTTTCGGCACTGCAACGGTGCCGTCGCGCACCAGCATGACCGAGGTCGCCTGAGACTGCGGCCCATGCAGCAGAGTCTCTATGAGGCCGGGTTCGCTCCTGCGTTCGGTGTCGTAATCGATATCGCCTTGAGCCAGCGGCAGGAACGGCAGCGTTTGCGTCAACGCCAACGAAGAGAACGCCGCCATCAATGCGCTATCGCTGTGTCGTGTGCCGCAGGGCTTTGTGCCACGCGCTGCATGAGATCGACCAATGCCCGCGCCACTGCGGCGGGCTGCTCGACGGCACTGAAGTGGCCGCAATCCTCGATTTGCGTAGTTGCCACCCGAGTGCCGGTCATCAGCGGTACAAACCCGCGCATCGTCGCAAGCGAAGGATCCAGAGCACCGCACACCACGGCCGCCGGAACCGTGATTCCCGGGAGCTGTCCAGTGAGATCAGGCCTGCCCGCCGCCATGCGCTGTCGCCATGCAATACCTGCTGGGCTCTGCTCGTGGATCCACCGAGTGAAGAGTGCCACACATGCCGGCGAGCGCTTGAACGCGGAATCCCCTGGTTGTGGCAGCGCGAAATGCATCACCGGTTCGAGTGTGTTCCCTTGCTCGCACAGCGTCGCGATCTTCAGCCGGTTCGCCCTAGCCTGCGGCGCATCCGGGCCCGGCTGGGTGTCGCACAGCGCAAGGCCGGCCAAGATATCGGGATGGCGCCTGACGACGTCCATCGCCACATAGCCGCCCATCGACAATCCTACGAATACGGCTTTCGAGAACCCTGCCCGCCGCACCAATTCGACGTAGGAATCAGTCAGGCGCGACAATGCATCGGCATATGATCCGTCGGCATTGACGGTTCCGGTCTCTTCGGCGCTGGGTATAGCGCAATCGCCAGCTCCGGGCATTTCAGGCGCCCAGATCGCGAAATTCGGCAGGCCACGTTCATCAGCGAGCCTGGCGATCCAAAGCGCGCAATCATCCCACATGCGATGATCAACGGGAAAAGCGTGCACCAGCACGAGCGGCGTGGCGTCCCGTGACCCGGCACGGTAGACGGTGTTCTTCAGTTCGATAGCCAATTAGCTCAAAACCTCCTATTGCAGTGTCTCAATATCACAAGTTTTGCAATATCACAGTGTCTCAAATACACAGTGTCAGTGTCAGTGTCTTGTGTAAGGTGCGGTTCAGACTCCGGCCCAGGCCAGGGCTCTGCGCACGATGTCGCCCTGCCCGTTCGGCATCTGCTCGATGCACGCCGCCATCTGAGTCTCCTCCGGATCGCACCATTCCACGTCGAGCGTCTCGTCCTGCGGCTTGCAGTCGCCCGGAATTGGCACTACGTAGCACAGGGCAATCGCGTGCTGGCGCGGATCGTAATACGGCGATACCCCAGGAGTGGGGAAGAATTCGGCCACGGTGAACGGCTGCAGGCTCGCGGGAAGATCGGGGATGGCGATATCGCCGAGGTCCTTGGCAATATTACGTGCGATCGCCTCGCGCAGCGTCTCATGAAACAGCACGCGCCCGGCAATCAGCGTGCGCTCGACGGAGCCGTCCTCCCCCACATGCAGCAGCGAGCCGACCCGCGTCACACGGCCCAGATCGTCAGTGCGCACTGGGACGATCTGCACGTAGACGATGGGGATTTGTCGGCGGATGCCATCAATATCCCTGCGTGACAACCATCCCGGGGGATTCGCATGGGACGAGCCACGAACGAAATCCTCGGGCGTGATACCGTCGAACGCTCCCCGGCTCCGGTCCGCATCGAAATCATCGTCATCGGGCACTTCATCATTCAGGACTTCCATAGCTCCCATTATCGTCCGAGTTTGTCATCGCCGCATCAGCGAATTCTGTGGGAATTGTGGATATCGTAGGGACATTGTCTGCGTTTCACCCCAATCAAGCCACGGCGATGTGTCAATTGGGCCAAGTCGGCGTATCCAGCCATTCCCGGCTATTGTGCAACGTCAGGCTTCGCCTAACAGCTTATCTGCGGCCGCTTTGTTGAGTGGTACTGGAATGCTGGGTAGTGGCATGAATGGCGCATGATGACATACATGGAAGGAGTCACTTATGGCAACTACAGCCTTAACCGCACAGAACTTCGAACAGACGCTCACCGGCAACGAACTGGTTCTCGTCGATTTCTGGGCCACTTGGTGCGGCCCGTGCAAGGCCTTCGGGCCAGTATACGAGAAAGCCAGCGAGGCCAATCCCGACATAGTCTTCGCTAAGGTTGACATCGACCAGAACCAGGAGCTCGCCTCCGCCGCGGACATCAAGGCGGTTCCAACGCTGATGATCGCCAAGAAAGGCCAGATCATTTTCAAGCAGGCGGGCGCGCTGCGCTCCTCCGATCTCGATGATCTCATTTCGCAGGCAAAAAACCTCGATCTGGATGCGGCCAATGCGAAGGGGCAGGACACATCTGAAAGCCTGAAGGCCTGATTAGCTGACCTTCTCAAGCGGTGCTGTGAATTTGCGCAGCACCGCTTTTTCATAGTGTTCCCATTATCCGTCATTCGAATGCACAGCTGCAGTTCGCGTTGTGTGGCTCACAGCCTGAGTTGCAGCGAAGGCAAACATGGCGAATCGTGAAGACTTCCACACCACTTTATATAGTGTTGGTGGTGCGTATACCCACCGGTATCCGGGATTGGCGTTTTGAAGTCGAAACAGTGTTTCCGGAAACACGAGCTGCACGGTTCGGGTGTGCCGCTGAATTATTGGCTGAACAAGGAGCATAATGGCCAACCACCGCAGGCAGATGTCCACTCTGAGATCACTGAGCAAACGTCAGTGGACGAGGATCGCAGCGTTCTTCGTTGCATTGGGTCTACTTTCGGGTGCCGGCCTCGCCTCGCGCAGCTTCTACGCGGCAGAGCATCATGCCACGCACGTCACCGCATACTCCGCCACTGACTCCAATGCACAGGAAGTCTCCCGAGGCTCGTTCCGCGAGCCGCTTCGCGGTGCCAGTGCCAACACGGTCTACGTCACGGTGAAGATCAACGGCGAGTCCCGCGTCGTGCTCGGCGACGATTTCACCGACGTAAAATCCGTGCTTGACGCAGGTGATATCACTTTGGAGCCCAACGATACCGTCTCGCCTGCGCTAGACGCGAAGATCGCCGAATCCACCGTGATCAGCATCAATCGCGCAGGCGCGAAGCTGGAGACATCGCAGTCCCCCATCGCGTTCAATGTGGTGAAGAAAGAGACTTCAGCATTGCTTCAGGGCCAGCAGAAAGTCGAGACCGAAGGCAAAGCCGGCGTGATGGAGACCACCAGCCTCGTCACGAGGGCCGGCGGCAAAATCGTCGATTCGAATATCTTCGCATCCTTCGTGAAATCCGCACCAATCGACAAGGTCATTCTCGTCGGCACCGGCACACGTTCCTCGTCCGCCCCTGCAGGAGGAGCGACGAAGTCCACTCCTGCACCTGCAGGCATTGGCACTACCGTTCCGGCAGGCGCGATGCAGCAGTGGGCACACGATTACATGCTGTCCAATGGTTACTCAGAGGCTGATTTCAGTGCCACTGTGTTCATCATCTCGCATGAATCTGGCTGGCGTGTCAACGCCATGAACCCGTCCGGCGCATACGGCTTGCCCCAAGCGTTGCCGGGCAGCAAAATGAGCAGCATGGGTGCGGACTGGGCGACTAATTACCAAACGCAGCTGCGTTGGTTCTGGGGATATTGCGCCGGCCGCTACGGCTCGGTTCAAGGTGCCTACAGCTACTGGCTTTCACACCACAACTACTGATCCCCACTGATTCGTCTAGCCATGACCGAGCGGTGGGGGATCCTTTGGCCGCTGGCTATGCATCGCGTCCCGCTCGCAGCTGACATGGTTATTTTCATATACGCTCGCGGCATGCCCGATTCCAGGATTCGCTGATTACGCCAGGCATCTCGTAAAGAGCCTTCGTGCTTGTCCAAATGTCCTATCTCGCCTATCTGTAGTGCAAATCGCCAGTTGCAGAGGTATATCTCGGCTATCTGTAGTGCCTTGTGTATGGCACAACGAATATTCGGGGCCTCAACCCAACGTTTTGGAACATCCATCCGCCAGTTGCTCCGATTTGGGCACTACAGATAGCCGAGATAGTCGGATGCGCTGCATCGGAATCCGGGAATTGTCGCTGTGGCAGGTAGACTGAAACCGGTTTCAGCAAGACAATGACGTACGGAGGGCAGTATGACCAGCGCAAATACGACCAGCGAAATCGCGATTGTGACCGGATGCGCGGCTGGGCTGGGCTACGAGCTCACCCGCCAGCTGATCGGCAAAAGCTGGGTGGTGTGCGGCGTCGATTTCAACGAGGCCGCCATGGGCAAACTCGAGGAAGAATTCGACGCCACGCATTTTCACGGCTTCGTCGGAGACATCACCGATGAAGCTTTTGCACAGCAGTCGTTGGCACAGATCAGCGTGCTCGGCCATGTGAATCTGCTGGTCAACAACGCCGGCCAGCCATCGTTCAAGAAGCCGACCGATTACACGGCGTCCGATGTGGCCCGCTGCCTCAAAGGCCTCACCGGCATGGTTCTGTGGTGCGTGCAGACGCTCAAGTCCTGCAAGGAATCGAATCTCAAGATCGCGAACGTGATGAGCACCGCCGCCACGCGCGGCAAAGCGAACGAATCTGTCTATTGCGCTGCCAAATGGGGCGAGCGCGGCTACACCGAAAGCCTCAAGGCGGCGTACAAAGGCAGCAGCGTCAGCGTGGTCGGCGTCTACCCGGGCGGCATCGACACCGATTTCTACCGGGACAGCCACGATTATGTGCCGCTCGACAAGCAGCATTCCTTCATGCGCGCCGACGAACTCGCCACCATCATTCTGGCCAATCTGGTCAACGATCTCAATCTCACCGTCTCCGACATCCGCATCGATCGCAACCCGAGGTAATGCGCCGGTTTTCGCAGTAAATCGGCATTGACATAATCACACGATTTGACAAATCCTGATTGACTATACATGAGCCGAACGAAGGCGTTCCGTATGCCGTTGTGCGTGACACCGTTATGCGATCATCACACAATTTCAAGAAAGTCAGCCCTCAGCGTAAACTCTCATACGGTTTCGTTCGCTGCACAGCGGCGTACATCACCACCAGTAATTGAGTCTGACGAATCCATGCGCCTCGCAGCAGCCTTGCCGCCGCAGCCGTGCTGATGGCGCAGGAACAATGATCAGTTCATCGATATGGATGCGCAACCATATGGGTACGCGAAATATCTCCCAACCAGCCCAGTGAAGGCTTGGGCTGACGTTCGAATGTTTTCTTGTCCCAGCCGACCAAGCCGAATGTGGGTCTGAACGATCCCCACTCGTAGTTGTCGAGCAGAGACCAATGCAAGTAGCCGAGCACGGCGATGCCATCGTCCATAGCTTCGTGCACGTCGGCGAGCGCATCGAAGGTATAGTCGATGCGGCGTCGATCATCATTCGTGGCGAGACCATTCTCGGTGATGAAGATCGGCGTATGTCCGGCCACCTCCCACGTATGCCGTATGGCGATGCCAAGCGCAGGCGGGAAATACTCCCAACCGGTCAGTGTACGCTCCGCTGCGTCGGATATCGGCACTGGACCGTTCTTTCCGATAAAAGTGCGCAGATACGCTTGGACGCCGATGAAATCGTCGCCCGCACCTTCCTTGGTGAAATAGTCCTCGCGCGGATACTGATATTCTTCCATCTCCTTTTCGCAGCCCGGCACAGCGTGAAAAGCCTGGCAGGCGATGGTCCAGCCGACCTTGGATTCGGGCAGCTGCTCCTTGATAACGCCACGGGCCATGTGATGAGCCGATACCAGTGCCTTGGAGATTACCGGATCAGGTGCCGGCAGAGAAGCCGCAATGAAATCCGTGCCTTGCGTTCCACCTTGTGTGAGTGCGACCATATTAGGCTCGTTGATAGTGCATATCCATGTCACATCATCCAGAATCTGTAGCACATAACGAACATAGCGTTCGAATTTCTCCAGTGCGTCCGGCCTGCTCCAGCCGCCTTTTGCAGCGAACCAGAGCGGCATGCTGAAATGGTACAAAGTCACCATGGGCTCGACTCCGCGTTCGCGGCAAGTGTCGATCATCCGTCGGTAATGCAACAGCTGCGCCTTGGAGAAACACCCTTCCGCTGGCTCAATACGCGCCCATTCAATGCCGAACCGATACATCGTCAATCCACTTTCGGCAAGCAGTTTGATGTCTTCACCATACCGGTTGTAACTGTCGCAGGCGTCCCCGGAAGGTTCGCTGACGTCAGTGCGAGGCGAATGCTCGCGCGCCCACCAGTCGCTGGCGATATTGTTGCCTTCGACCTGATGCGGAGCCGTGGCGGCACCCCAGATGAAGTTCTTAGGAAATCCAAAAGCAGGAGAAGTCACTATGCTTCCTTTCGTTTATTTGATGCCCGTCATTGCGACTCCCTGAATGAAGTATCGCTGCAGGAAGATGAATAACAACAAAATAGGCGTGATCACGAGGACGGCTCCGGCAAGCAGCACGCTGTAGTTCGTCGCATTTTGACCGGTGGAATACAGCGAGAGAGCCACGGGGAGCGTATACATCTCCTCGGTCTGGGCCGAGACCAACGGCCAGAGGAAGTTGTTCCAGCTGGACAGGAATGTCAGAATCGATAATGTTGCCAAAGGCGGACCACATTGCGGCATCACGATTTGGAAGAAGATGCGCAGCTCTCCTGCTCCATCTACTCGTGCCGCCTCCATCAACGCATCAGGAATGCCTGCGATGAACTGCCGCATCAGGAATACGCCTATAGGCTGGCACAGGAACGGCAAGATCAGCGCCGCATAGGTGTTGGCCAGACGCATATTCGAGATGATGACGAACAGCGGTACAAAGGTGGCGACGCTGGGCACCATCAATGTGACCATGACTGCGCCGAACAGGATGTTCTTGCCTGCGAAATTCATTTTGGCCAACGCGTAGCCGACCATCGAGCAGAACACCATATTCCCGAGCACGGTGATCACGGCTACGATCAAGCTATTGGTGAAATACGATCCGAAATGCAGCTCGCTGAACCATCGCGCAAAATTGACGAGCGTCGCATGCTCAGGCAAAAGTTTCGGCGGCTTTGCGAGAATCTCACGTTGTGTTTTCAACGATCCCAAAGCCATCCATAGGAACGGGAATATCCATACGACTGCGATCAGCGTCAATGCACTGTATGACAATCCACGGTTTTTCATGAACCGGTGCCATAGTGGCAACCTGTTCTCCGGCACCTGGGCAGGAATGGGTTGCATTGTTGCGTTCATAGCGTTTCCCCTTTCAGCTGTCAGACCGAAGGATGCGGAACTGTAGCAAGCTCACCAGCGCGATGATGATGAAGAGCACCCAGCTGGCGGCGGATGCGATGCCGTACTGGCCGAACCCGAATTTCTGGTACACGTAATATGCAGCAGACAGCGTAGAGTCCAACGGCCCACCTTGGGTCATCACGAAGGATTCCTCGAAGAATTGGAGGTAGGCAACAGACAGCAGCACCGCTCCCAGCAACAGCGTTGGTTTAAGCAGCGGCAAGGTGATGGACCGGAATATGCGCCACCGGCTTGCACCATCGATTGCAGCAGCTTCCGTAAGCTCTTCGGGGACAGCCTGCAAGCCTGCAAGGAAAATAATCATCAATGTGCCCATATTGCGCCAGATGGTCATGCCCATCAGCGCTGGCAACGCATACCTTGTGTCATGCAACCAATCAGGTCCGGTGATGCCCACGAACGCCAGCAACGAATTCAGCAATCCGTCGCTTTGCAAAATGTATCGCCACACCACTGAAACAGCGACCACGCTAGCAACAACCGGAGCGTAGAACAACGCGCGGAAGAACGCATTGAGATGCTGCGATCCCCTGTTGAGCGCCACTGCGAACGCCAAGGCAATCACCATGGTAATCGGCAGGCCGATGAGCACGAAAATGCCTGTGACGCCTAACGAATGCACGAAACGCGGATCGCTGAACAATGCTGCATATTGCTTCAGCGCGACAAAATTTACATTGAATGGTGTGCGCAGATCACGAGATGTGATATCGGTGAACGACATCGCTGTAGATGAGATGAGAGGAATCAGCATGAACACGCAGAAGATAATGGCGAAAGGCAGTGCGAATCCCCATGCCAAAAGAGTCTGGCGACGGCGAAGAGCACTGCTGCCTGCGCTCTTCGCCTTGCCTGAAGCACGTTTGAACGCCATGCTTACTTCCCGGTGCCGATCGAATCAGCTTCAGTTTGGAGTTTCTTCAGACCGTCGTTGACACTGAGCTGGCCTTTGTGTATTTGCTCCATGATCTGGTCTCCGGCTGCAGATACTTGCGCCCAAGTGGAGACCGAGGGCGGAGACATCGTGCTTTTCAACTGCTCGCCATACGCCTTGAGTTTCTCATCGCCACTGAGCACCTTCGATGACCATGCTTTCTGGGACGAGGGAAGGACCGATGCCTGCTTAAACCAATTGACCTGCGTATTCGGCTCGATCATCCAGCGAATAAATTTCCAAGCTGCCTGCTTGTTCTTGGAGTCTTTGAGAACAACGAAGTCAGCGCCGCCCACAAACGATGTCGAACTTGTTCCCTTGGGAATCATCGCTGTTGCATAGGGCACATTGGTGCCTTGTTCGGCAATCTGACTGATTGCGGTGGGGCCACCTGTCATGATCGGCGTTTCCCCAGATATGAACTGAGTAATCGGAAGGCCTGGAGTGGCATCAAGCGTCGTACTGGTAATATCATTCTTGAAGAACGCATCAATGTATGCTGTTGCTTTTTTCATTTCCGGAGTGTCCAGCGTCCATTTATCGCCCGATGCGTCCATTAATTTGACTCCTTGCGAGTAATACGCCCACAATGTTCCCTGCCATGTATCCGCGCCGGATGAGGCAATGAACAATCCGTTTTTGACGCCTTCAACCTTTTTCACATCAGTAGCCATTCGTTTGAGTTCACCCAACGTCTTGGGAGCTGTCTTCCACCCCGCCTTTGCGGCAATATCTGTCCGGTAATACAGCACATGACTATCCACATACCATGGCACGCCGAGCTGGACACCGCTAACCTTTCCAGCAGCAAGCGGTCCTTGCGAAAAATCAGTCAAATCGAAGTTCTCGGGCACTTTCGAAAAAGCATTCGCGAAATCAGCCATCCATGTCGTGCCCATTTGAATGACATCGGGCCCATTACCCGCAGCAATGGCAGTCTGAATTTTATCGTGCGCGGATGCCCAAGGGATAGCCGTGACTTTAAGTTTGACGTCCGGATTCTCCTGTTCGAATCCTTTGACAAAATCGCCGAGCTGGTCACCTTCGTTGCCCATCGCCCACACAGTGAGATCCCCGGTCGCCTTACCTGAATTGATAGTCGTCGACCCGTCTGCTCCAGAGCTGGCACCGCTATCAGTACGACCACAACCAGCAAATCCAGCAAGCATTGCAGCACTGGCTGCAAAAGCCACCGTCGCCTTCAACATTGAATGCCTCATATGTAGTTCCTCCTCGAACTTTCATACAACCTAACCGCTTAGATTGTGATTTTATTTAAGCGCTTAGATTTCTGATTGTCAAATCAGACATTCTCGCGACACGCCGATGCAATCATTCTTCTGCTTTGCAGAGCAGCTCCTGTGAAAACCTGCTAAAGCAACTATTCTTGCCCAAAAAGCATGTATCTCTTCCCCACGTGGCACCATCTTGGCCCGCAAAGTACGAACCACAGTTTTTCAGCTCTTGCACAACACTGTCAGCATCCGCAACTTCCCCGCACGATCATCCGCACTGGAAACACGAAATCCACCGGATTCTCCCACGGACGACCGGACCGTTCATCAAGCAGTCGAGCCGCCAGTCGCCCCATAGATTCCATCGGTTGGCGAACCGTCGTCAACCCGGGAGACAACATGCCTCCGGCAAGAACACCGTCAAATCCTGTCACGACAATGTCTTGCGGTACATTCAGGCCAGCGTCATGAAGCACCTGAATGACATCGAGCGCCGTCTGATCGTTCGTGCACACCAATGCCTGAGGTAGCTGCTCCTCGTCAATCGCTCTGCATAATGCCACAAAATGCTCTTCTGAGATCGCGTCACTCTCGTCCAAAGGCCTATCCGGCGCAGGCAGACCTCGGGCCTTCAGCCGATTGCGCATTGCAGCGAACCGGGATCTCATGTCATAATTGTCGTTTTTCCCTATAAATGCGATGTTCCGCAGCCCATGCACATCAACGAGATGATCGATCAGCTGATTCATGCCAGCGACATTGTCACATGCAACATAGGCCGCTGGGTCGGCAGACAGGCCTTCGCTCAGCCGCACAATCGGAATGCTGCGGCATAACGACGACAGTGAAGGATCGTCGGCGAACTGGCCCGGAAACACTGCAAGGCCATCCACCCTGCCCGCGATATCCGCGATGCCGACTCCGTCATTTGCGACAGAAGCCGAACCTAGCAGCACATTGCGCCCACGATGCCAGCATTCAAGTTCGAAACCGCGTTGTACCTCGTCCACATATAACGGATAAGCCAAAATATCCGGCCCCTCAAGATTCTCCTCATCGGCTGGATCCGAGTCCGAAACGACTGTCTCGTCTTCATCGCCTAGCGGCAGCTCAATAAGCATGTCAAATGAATACAGACCGAAAACGCCAGTACGCCCACGAGCCAAACCACGCGCATTGGCGCTGGGAACATAATCGAGTTCCTTTGCCGCCCGTAGCACCTTTTCACGCGTTACCGATTTGACCTTATCGGAATGGTGGAAGGTAAACGAAACCGTGGCAGTGGACACCCCGGCCCGTTCCGCCACGTCGTAGACCGTCGCTCTTCGCATGGCTCCACCTTAGCGGAGCGCAAGGAACGTCCCGGATCACCATATTGTCAATCGGCGGCACGCATCTCATCCGCTTACCACCGCAATCACATTTTTGAATATGCCAACAAACGGACGTCGATGAAAATTGCTTCAGTATCAGAACACGCGTTATCAGTAAAGAAAGTCAGCCCTCAGCGTAAACTCTCATACGGTTTCGTTCGCTGCATGGCGACGCATACCACCAACCATTATCGAGCCGGACGGCCCAACCGATTTGCGACCGCCGGCCTCGCCATTGCGCATGCGCAGCGAACGAAGAAGGACAAGCGTGGAATACGCGCTATCGACCAAACTGGCCGCAGAATTCATCGGGACAATGCTCCTGATGGTCTTCGGCAACGGCTCTGTCGCCAATGTGGAACTGAGCAAGACCAAGGGCCACCATGCCGGCTGGATCAACATCGCGATGGGCTACGGCTTCGGCGTCATGTTTCCGGTGCTCATGTTCGGCGGCATCTCTGGAGCACATATCAATCCTGCGATGACGCTTGCACAGGCCGTCAACGGCATGTTCCCTTGGCACGAAGTGCTCCCTTATCTCGCAGCCCAGCTGCTCGGTGCCTTGGCCGGCCAACTCATCGTCTATGTGACGTACCTGCCACATTACCGATCGACCGTCGAGCCCGAGGCAATCCTCGCCACCTTCTGCACCACCGATGCAGAAGATAATCGCTTCAACTACTTCATCAACGAGTTCTTCGGCACCCTTATTCTTGTGCTCGGTGCCCTGTGCGCGCTGTGCAATCCATGGGGTGCAAAGAACCTTGGCGCTGCATCCATTGTCGTCGGCTTTATTGTTTGGGGCTTGGTGACTTCCATGGGAGGACCGACCGGCCCGGGTCTGAACCCCGCACGTGATCTGATGCCTCGGGTTCTGCATGACCTGCTGCCCATCGAGCACAAAGGGTCCTCGCGCTGGGGCGAGGCGTGGATCCCAGTCGTGGCCCCCATTGCAGGCGCGATCGTCGGAGCGTGGCTGTTCAAGCTGTTTTTCGCCTGATTTCCCCAGCCTGCCCCGACTGGCGTTACCGCTTCACCCGAAGAGCCTGGGTTTCGCCGCAGCGAGCCCAGGCTCTTCGTTGGTCTGCTGCCGGCACCACAACCGCCCAAGGATCAAATAATCGTATTGTTGTAACGGTCTGCATCACCATTTCTCGCATGTCTGCGAGCTGAACAAACCTTCCCGCTGTACGCCTCAGCCCTTGATTGCCTTCTTGCGGCCGCGCTGCTTCATGGTGCCAGATACGGCATTCGCCGCATTAAAGACGACGACTTTGCCACTCTCATCGAGCTCGCCCGCCGCCGTCTGGTAAAAGACCTCTCCTTCCGCGGCCTGCTTGAGCGTGAAGAACTTGCCGATTGTGTCGACAAGCGTCTCGTTGTTCACCGTCACCGACGAGGCCTGCTTGCCCTCAGGCTTGCTGAACTTCACAGCGTTGGCTTCGCGGCCCGTGCACGCCTGGAGTGCGACCTGCTTGTTTTTCTCGTTGATCAGCACTTTGACATACGCTGGGTAGCCGAGCGCACTCGCAGTCGCCTTGTTGAACCTGATCCTGGAAGCCATCACCGTCATAGTGAGATTGCCTGTAGGCTTCGTAATAGCCACTTCCTCAAATCCTTGAAGAGTCATGTTCAAATTTTCCTTACTCTTTCTTTGTCGCTATACACATTGAATCATTATGCCGATATTTAGCATACGATTACTCGTGACTGATTTATTCATTTATATAACATCAATCACTATACTATAGTAATCATTCATTGGCACGCATAAATCCATTTTGATTATTCGTCATTATGCAACTGTTTTAAAAGTTAATTGAGAACGGGGAGCAGATGCTATTGGTTCATGGCGAGCACACCACCCACGGCCGAGCGCCACAGCCCGCGCGCCCTGAACATCCGGACCCATTACTGGCCTTGCGCCTTGTACTTGGCCTCGGTCGCGGCCTTCACCGGCATCCACCAGCCGCGATGGGACTCATACCACGCCACCGTGGCCTTCAGGCCCGACTCGAAATCCGTATGCACCGGGGCCCACCCCAACTCAGTCCTGAGCTTCGAGGGATCAATCGCATACCGACGATCATGGCCCGGCCGATCCCGCACCCAATCAAAACCATCCTCCGGCCTGCCCATCACCCGCAAGATCGCACGCAACACCGTGAGATTGTCCCGCTCCCCATCCGCGCCGATCAGATACGTCTGGCCCAACCGGCCCCGCGTCAACACCGCCCACACCGCCGAACTATGATCCTGCGCGTGGATCCAGTCGCGCACATTCAACCCATCCCCATACAACTTGGGCCGCACCCCCATAAGGATGTTCGTGACCTGGCGGGGAATGAACTTCTCCACATGCTGATACGGCCCATAATTATTGCTGCAATTGCTGATCGTCGCCCTCACGCCATACGTACGATGCCACGCCCGCACCAACAAATCCGCCGCCGCCTTGGAAGACGAATACGGCGAACTCGGGTTATACGCCCGCCCCTCCACAAACCGAGCCGGATCATCCAACGCCAGATCCCCATACACCTCATCCGTGCTGATCTGATGAAACCGGACATCATACTTGCGCGCCGCCTCCAACAGACGATACGTGCCCGTCACGTTCGTGGACACGAACGGCCCCGGGTCCGCGATCGAATTGTCGTTATGCGACTCCGCCGCGAAATGCACGATCGCATCACACCCCGGCACCACGTTGTCCAACAGCTCCGCATCCCGTATATCCCCATGCACGAACGAGACCCGATCGCCCAACACATCCCGGATATTATCCAACCGACCCGCATACGTCAACGCATCCAACACCACCACCCGCGTATCAGGCTGATGCTCCACCACCCAACGCACAAAATTCGAACCAATAAACCCACACCCACCCGACACCAACACACAGTGAAACTTCATTCCCTCATCAGACATGTCCTTCATCTTAAGCTAAATCCCGTAACAACTCTGGACTGCATGCTCACATACACGACAACCGTAGCTTATTTTCGACCAGCAATACGCTCATCCGTCACGTGCGTTCAGCGATCGGCCTTCGACCACGACGGTTAGCGCAGAACCATCCGATACCGCGACCCCGGCACCGAGTCAACTACAGTGTCGCAATGATTCCTGAACCTGCCCAATCTCGCCGGCCGTATCTTCAAAGCGGAAAAAGTCCCGTGCGAACTCATGCGTTAGCAGCAACTCCGTGGATCAGATAATCGCGGCATATCCTGACAATGCGCTCGGCGGCATGACCGTCGCCATAGGGGTTGTTCGCCGTCGCCATAGCACGGTATTTTTGGGGGTCATTCAGCAGCTCTACCATGGCCGCTTTCACGGCCGAGGTCTTGGTCCCCACCAGTTTCAAGGTACCTGCGGCAACGCCTTCGGGCCGTTCGGTCGAATCACGCAGCACCAGCACCGGCTTATTCAGCGAAGGAGCCTCCTCCTGCACGCCGCCGGAATCCGTCATGATGAAGAAGCTACGCGCTGCAAGCCCTTGGAAATCAACGGCGTCCAGGGGATCAATGAGATGGATGCCCTCGACGCCATCGAAGATCTCATGGGCAATCGCCTGCACGCGCGGGCTGAGATGCACGGGATAGATGACGTCGAGTCCGGGCGTATTGAGAACGACCTCTTTGATCGCGGCAAATACGTCACGCATCGGCTGTCCCTGGTTCTCCCGGCGATGCATGGTGAGCAGAATGAACCGGTGGCCCTGCGCAATCGTTGCCAGAACATCATGATGGTAATCGGCTCGAACGGTGGTGCGCAACGCGTCGATCGCCGTGTTCCCCGTGATGAAGACCCGGGATTCAGGATGATGCTCCTTGAGCAGATTGTTCTTGCTGAGTTGGGTTGGCGCGAAATACAAGTCTGCTATGTCATCCGTCATCATGCGGTTCATTTCCTCGGGATACGGTGAATGCGTGTCCCAGGTTCGAAGTCCCGCTTCGACGTGGCCCACGGGTATGCGATGGTAGAAGGCGCTGAGAGCCGCCGCCATTGTGGTGGTGGTATCGCCATGGACCAATACCAGATCGGGGCGTTCCTCAGTCAGAATCTCATCGAGACCGAGGATGACTCTGCTCGTGATTTCGGAAAGAGTCTGTTGCTTTCCCATGATCTTGAGGTCATAATCAGGATGAATGTCGAAGATATCCAACACCTGCTGCAGCATTGTACGATGTTGCCCGGTCACCACAATAACGGGAACCATACTTGGATCAGCCGCGATCTGCTTGATGACCGGAGCCATTTTGATTGCTTCTGGTCTGGTGCCAAAGATGGTCATTATTCTCAACATTTAATGTATTCCCTCCATCGCCGCCATGGTGGTTAATGTGGCATCGTAATAACCGGTCGCACGCGGTGATTGCATAAGAATTCGCTGTTTGTTCGCCAGAATGCGGCCATAACTCCCTCGCTGGCCTCTACTCGCCGCATATACCAACGGGGCTAGGAAACTGTTCGACTGATAGGAGTTGAGGCGCCGACCGGCAAGTGAGTAGCCGGCGGTGATGACGTCCTGACGCTCGAAGAAACGCAAGAGTCTGCGTGACACCCGTTCCGCTCGTGGATCGCCACTCGACGCCAGCACCATAGGCACCCGACAAGCATTGGACGAATAATCGCCGTCGTATTGCGATGCCACCGTCTTGCCCTGCACCGCACGCGCATGCCCCTCAGCCAGCCAGGCGAAATCAGGAACCAGCCCCGTGTCGTGCTCATTGCTCAGCTCTACCATACGGTTCAGCATCACGTTCTTTACGGTCAACCAACGCCCATCACGAGTAAAGTCATAAAACGCATCGAAGAACGCCGGGATGACGTCAGAGGTACGCATCAGAGTATGGAATGGCGAGCCCTCGTTGGCCCAATCGCCGACGGTCAGCGCCTGGGTCGCATCGTTGTATTCATATCTCAGGATGTCGGCTGTCAAGCGCCGTTCAATCGTGCCGTAGTACGACGAGCGTTGCGGCCAGACCTTGGCGGCCTGATGAAGTCCGAACGCGATATAGAGGTCACCGTCGGTCGCGCTATTGTCTTCGCTGACCCATCGCTGCCCACTCCTGTATTGGCGCCATCGCATCAGATATGTCGGAACATCACGCCGATCTCCAACAGCGTCGCGATGCGCGAGATAATAGTTCAGCAGACCATCGAAGTCCTTCTGCTGCGCCCAATCATGAGACCCCGCCAGCGCGGTGATATAGAGCCCATATCCTTGACCTTCCGAAAGCGCCACCGGATTGGTTTTATCCACACTTGTATTGACGAAGGCGCGCTGCTTATTCTCCCACACCACATAGTTCTCCCGCCATTGCCTATACTGTGTGCGCTGGGCACTGGGAAGACTACTGGCACGCACGAACCACATCACGACGACATAAACGACCACCACCAGCACCGCAATTGCCCAGCGGAATTTGACGCGTTTCACCACTCGATCCCCCTTCAGTTATCGAACCGTTTGGTCTTCACCCAGACGCTCCCGTTTCGATGCAGCACCGCGTCGAGGAATACGGAAGCTACCGCATGAATGGAGACAAGAATGAAAAGCTGCGAATAGGTGAAATATGAGGCCAAACCTATCCAGATCTGTTCAGTGGTGGCCTGCCCGAACTGCGTGGACATCGCAAAGAAAATCTGCAACACATATAGGATGATCATTAGCATCCAGTTCAATAGCAGAATCTGCATGATCGAACTATTACCATCGCCAAAGGTGAAGGGGATGGACAGATTGTGGTCGAACAGCCTCGCAATCAGCACGCAGATATTTGTAAGAAAGATGATGTTTGATAGGATGATGGCCGCATCGAACCAGAAAAACGTGGCTGAGTAGTACAGCACTTCAAGTTTGACCCGCCAATTGCTGGGCCTAAATAGCAGCCTGGCATTGTGGATGACCACCTGATAGTTTCCCTTGGCCCACCGCAGCCGCTGAAAGTAGTAATCGCGGAGGCGCTCGGGCTCCTGTTGGAAGGCCTCGGAATTATAGGCCAGGGCGATGAGTTTCCCGCTTTGCATGATCTTAAAGGAGATGTCGGTGTCCTCCGTAAGTGCGCCGTTGCTCCAGCCGCCTATCGATTTCGCGAAGTCTGTATTGATGATGAAATTCGTGCCAGGTATACGTCCGATCTTGAACATATGCCAGATGGCGCAATGCTGAATCCGCTGGGTGACGACGATCTCCTGGTTGATGCACCGGGTGAGGAAATTCTGCCTGGCGTTTCGGGTCTTGTTCCTGCCGAATACCGCCATATACTTGAAAGGATTCGCAATCGCCTCTCTGACCAAGAAATACAACGCGTTTCTTTCCGGCATCGCGTCCGCGTCGTACACACCTAAGTAATCGCCGTGGGCGATGGCGAGCGCATCGTTCAGCACCCCCGCCTTGCCGCCGCTTCCAGTTCTTTCGATGAGGCGCACATTCCGGTCGCGGTATTGTGGCAGCTCGGCGACGCTGCGCATCTCCCGAGCCGTATGGTCATTGCAGTTGTCGGCGAACAGCAATATCTCGACCCGATCCGCAGGGTAATGAAGATTCATAATAGCCCGCACCGTCTGGGCGATCACAATTTCCTCATTGTGCGCTGGCACGACAATGGTTACCGTCGGATATGAGGGCAACGGCGTGATATGCACGAGTTTCTGGCTGCGTCGCAGCCAGAAATGGATAGCACCGCCAAGCGTCGTCAACGACACCAGCAGCGATAGCCAAATTAGGACCAACGTGACGATCATCGTAATCTCTGCAGCCACTATTCCCATGCCTCCTCGTCATCGGCCGCGTAGCCCTCATCGATTCTCTTCTGCTCTAAGGTTGTCCGTTCCACGCGAAAGTACGTTATCCACAGGCATACGAAGACCACGACGACGGCAACGGCAAAAAACACCGTGATAACGACCGACACCCACCAAAACACAGTAATCACGGAATCTGTCACCCCTTCAGGTATTCCACCACGAGATCGGTCTCCATCTCACGCTGCAGACGACGGGTAGCGTCCTTCAAAGTCGGGAAATCGTTGACATTGGAGTGATCAATCCTCAGGCTCCCCCATTTGAATTGAGGGGTCGTCCCCAACAGAACGCTCCCATTCAGATGCTTCCTCGTCATGACGTTGCGCGCCTCGTACGTTTCCTCTGGCACCAGATGCGAGATAATGAGGAACGTGCCGTCATCAAGGTAATACAAGGATTCGGAAGGCAGACGGTCATCCTTGAGCACCTGAGCGATGTCATGCAGCTCCTGACTGTACTCATTTTCATGGAATTGCCTGAACTGCGCGCTGTTAGCCCAGTGAATGGCGGCTACATTGCACCACAGCGCACCATCCAGATCATTGCGGATGAATCTGATGACCTTTTCATACATCTTCTCCGCATTGTAGAGCTTCTGGAACTTCGTCACCGGATCGTAGTGACGGCTATAGCGTTCGATATCGCGTCTATTGAATCTGGCCCAGCCGAATCTGATCAGCACATAGCGATCAATCGACATCAGACCGGCGCTTGCAGGGGCAACGGCGAGCAGAATGAGCTTCGACGAAAACGGCATCGGGACATCACCCAACACCAGTATGGCGGCGCCTAACGCTGTAAGCAGGATGAGAATCCACGAGGTGAGCACGCTGGGAAGCATGGCGGCCAGAGCCAAACCGATGAAAAGCAGAACTATTGCCGGGTTCGAGATTCCTGGCGCATACATATTAATGCAATACCCGACGATTGCGATGGCTAAAAACGTGCCAAGCAGAGTCAAGAGACCCGAAATAATGACGTGGCGGTTGCCCAACAACATTTCCTTTCGCGCATGGAGTTTTACATCCGAACACATGGTGATGCCCAATACGCGGCTACCTTAATTCAGGAAAAACTCTCTGGAGCATGCAGCGCACCATCGGCCCACATGCTTTGACAGATACGGTACGATCACCGGGATGTAATCTACTCCATTTGCGGGACTTGAAAGGAATGCGCGCCTCTTTATCGCAATCCGGCAACCTGGACCTAGCTCTATCCAGCTACTTTCAGAGGCAGGAGACGATAGAAAACTACGGCTCCGTGGCGATCCCAAGATCCCCCACCATGCCCTCAAAGTCCTTGGCTCCCGACGTGTAATGGGCGCTCGAGCCAGCGAATATCTTGACCATCCGATTCACCTGCTCGCTATATCTCCTTAGCCATGATCCCGCCTTCTTTACATCTGGGGGACATAGGAAGCACAATCCAATCGGTTTCAGATCGCTCCTTCACTGGAGGATTCGATTCGTGATTGTGTCCGGTTATGAGGTGAAAAGAATGGAAACCGGGGCGGCATCCGCTTGCGGAACCGCCCCGATCATGGGGTCAGACCTTGCGCTTGCGCCAGACCTCTATGCCAATGCCGGTGGCGGCGAGCGCGACCGCAACAGTGCCGAGGCTGAGCACAGCGGCGCCAGTGTTCGACAGAACCGTGCCGGCTGTGTCGCCAGAACCAGGCTTATTTTGATCGACATGCGTCTGCTCGGCCTGCTCAGACTGCTCAGGCTGCTCAATCTGCCGCTCTTCAAGATTGCTGACGGCCTCGTTGAGCTTTGCGGCGGCGGCATCGACCTGGTCTTGTGTGACGCCGGCGTCGTTGCAAACACCCTGTGCCTCGGCGAGCACGGACTGCAGCCTGGTCACGGATTCCTCGGTGTACTTCGACGCCTCATTGAGCCTGTCTTTGGCCATGTTGATCGCCTGTTTCAGCCCGTTCTTCTTCACGGTCGGCTTCGGTTTCTCCTTGGCCGTCACCGTAATCTTGCGCGTGGCCTTGGCTATGTTGCCGGCTTTGTCGGCAACCGTGTAGGTCAAGGTGTAGTCACCGGGAGTCGAAGTGTCAACCGTGCCGGAGGCCTTGATGGAGCTGGTTACATCGCCGTCCACATCGTCTATGGCACTCACGCCGGCAAGCAGAGCGAACGTGGTGTTCTGCCCAATCGCCATGTCGTCCACGCCGGAGAACACCGGTGCGGTCTTATCCTCGGCGGGCGGCACCACCGGGCGCTCTTTGAGCCTTGAGATGGCGTTATCGAGCTGAGCAGAGGCCACGTCGATAGACGCCTGGGAAGCATCACCAGTGGCGTCCTTGTACTTACACACACGCTTGGCATGATTCAGCGCAGTTGTCACGTTCGCAAAGGTTTCGGCAGTGTACTGGGAGTAGTCCAATGCCTCGCCCTCAGCGATAGCCGCATTGAGCTCTGTCTTGCTGACCGAATGGCGTACATATTGAGCGGATTCACTGGGAGCACCGGATGGCAGTAGTGTGAAGTTGTCGAGTGACCCCCAGTCGCCGCCCTTGGTCGAGTTGATCTCGAATCCGATGACGGCGGAGCCGGAGTCGTCAGTAGTGAACTCCAATGCGGTCCTAGCGAGCTTCTGCCAACCGCTGGCGGGAATCGCGGCCGAGGCCGTGTTCTCGCCGACTTTAGCAGTCAGCTGGTAGATAGTGCCGGCTGCGGTCTGCGCGTAGGAGTCGACAGTCAGCGTGTACCCGGTGTTCGCTTTAAGCCCAGTGACGGTTTGTTTGGCGGAACCGGCGAACGCTCCTTTGTTCCAGAAGTTGATGGACTTCGTATCGGCGGGCAGCGCGTTATTGGTCTTGTCGACCCACACCCCGGCGATTTTGCCGTCGTCGCCCTTCGTTACGGAGGTCTCGACCTTCCATGCGGTGTGATCACCCTCGAAATCGCCGTCTGCGAGCGCATTGGTGACGGCTTCGTCGGCAGCGGTGGCACCTGTCTTCAAATACTTGTAGGTGTCGAGTGAGGCAAGCGCATAGCCGTCCTTGTCGAACAAGGCTTGGTTGTCCACGCCGGAGCCGCCCCAACCGTTGTTGGCCGCGCCCGAGTCGTATTCCTCGGCGTACTTGGTGGCCCAGCCGGCGCCAGTGGTATTCCACACGTAATCGTTGCCGCTCTCGTGCCGACCGTCAGGGGTGACGGGAAGCCACGAGTTCTCCCACCAGAACATGCCAAGGCCGGCATTGCCGTCGACGGTGTTGACGGCGTTGGCGACGTCGCGAATAGCATCGGCCTGGCCCTGCACACTCACGTCGTACTTGCAGGTCACACCGTTGCAGCTGGTAACCATGTTCGCACCGTCCGGGTCATCGAAGGTGTAGGCCCACGAAGTCTCCGCCACCATGACTTTCTTATGGTAGGTGTTGGCTACGTAGTTGAGCTTCTCGATGAGATTATCAGTGGTGCCATGCCAGAATGGATAGTACGAGGAAGCGAACACGTCGTAATCTACGTTGTTCTTAGCGAGTCTGTCAGCGAACCCGGTGAAGTTTCCCTTCTCAGGATTCGCGTAATGCATGGCCACCAACGCATTGGGCAAGACGTCGCGCACCGCTGCAGATCCGGCTTTGAGCAGCGTGAAGTAGTTCGCGGATCCCGCCTTCTCGCCGGCAGTGCCACCGTTGATCTCGTTGCCGACTTGGACCATGCCGACGTTCACACCAGCGTTCTTGAATGAGGTCAGCGCGTCCTTAGTATAGTCGGACAAGGCGGTGGCCTTCTCATCGACGGTCATCCTCGCCCAATCCTTCGGCACCTTGTACTTGCCAGGATCGGCCCAGAAGTCAGAGTAGTGGAAGTCGACAAGCACCTTCATGCCTACAGCAGTAGCACGTTTGCCGATCTCGACAGCAGTGGCGGCGTCCGTGTTGCCGGCACCATACGGCTGACCGGATTCGGTATAGGGCTTGTTCCATACCCGCACCCGCACCCAGTTGGTGCCGGCATCATGGGCAATCTTAAACACATCGCCCACGTTGCCGTCCGCGTCCTTAAACTTGACCCCAGCCTTTTCCAGCGCCAGTGCGCTCGACATATCGGCGCCACGAATAAAATTGTCGGAGATGCCGTCGATTTTCTTGACGTTTACGCCTCCCTTAACAGGTGTGTTCGGGTCAGTGGGTGTTACATCACCGGTACGAACAAGCGTGATGTCATCAACGTTAAGCCACTGCTTGCCAGGTACGCCGTTGGCATTCAAAGAGACTGTTGCCCTGCCGCCGGTAATCTGAATGCCTTCGAGCTTGAGGGTGCCGAATGTCGTCCCGTTATAACCTTCCGTCTTGGTCACATCGACCGCAGACTTGGCCGCGCCAGATACAACGGTGAGGTCTGCCTTGCCGGGTTCGACGTTGCCCCGCAGGTCCGCAGTCAACGCGTAGGTGCCGTCTGGTAGCGTAGCGCTGCCATTCTTCCCAGCCTCGATGTTCTGCGAGAAGCTGCCGGTGTAGTCGGTACCCTTGTAGACGTTGAGGAAATAGTTGCCCACTCGTCCGGCGTTGTCTGAGGCGTTGGAGAAGCTATCGGCATCCGTGCCAGAGGCGGTCCACCCCACTACGTTGGATCCGACCTTGACCCGGTCGGCCTCGAAGGAACCATTGAGCACGAAATTGTTGTCATCAGCCACGGACCAAGTGGCATTCTTCTCGTCAAGATTCCATCTGCTCAGCGAGTTGAAGTACGGTCGTCCGTTCTCGCCAAAACTGATCGGCGTCCACTGGTTGTAACCCGCTCCGTTGCCCGCAAAGTTGGACCAACGATCACCGCAGTAGAGCACATAGCTGTCTTTTTTATCCGCATTCTTAACGGTGTAATAGAAGCCAGTCTGTGTAACGTGACTGTAGTCGGCCGTGGAACCGTCCATGTAAGAGAACTTGTTCTCTTGGCCATCCGCGTTCTTATATGGTCCCCAAATGTCATCGGCGACGAGGTACTGAACCGACGACGCGTTCCAGCCATGCAGGGCGGACCCGGTGTAGTAGTACTTGCCATTGTATTTGAACATAGCATCGCCTTCCATACCTGCGCCTTTGTAGATCTGCTTGTATGTGACGACGTCGACCTGGCCTTGATTATTGAAACCGATCTCCCCCACGTATAGATATGCGCGGCCGCTACCATTCGAGTAGATGAGATAGGATTTGCCGGTGTCCTGGTCAGTGAACACGGTTTGGTCACCGGTGTTGTCCTGCGGGTTTCCCCAGTTCTTCGAGCTCACTCGGCGTTCGATGGCGAACGGCCCAGCAGGTGAGTCCGATGTGGCAATGGCGACTTTCTTGTCCCAATCAGCTTTCCCGGGATTCTTTGTGGTGGGCACTTCATGCTGGATGAACATGGCGTATACGTCCTTGCCATCCTTATTGGTCAGATGCGCCACACCCAGCCGAGACACCCACCCTGCCTGCTGCCAGTCACCCAGCTTGTCGGGAAAGGCGTTGGCGGCATCCTTGGTGAACACCGCACCCTCCTTTTTCCAGTTGACCAAGTCTGAGGAGCTATAGGCATCGACGGATTCAAATGAAAGACTGGCATCGCGCCCATCCGTGGTTTTGATAACGTCGGTCGGATTTGACGCATACTGTTCAGCGGCCTTGAAGTGCACACCATACCAGTAGTGTTTCGTCTGCCCAGTCACAGTATCCTTGAAATCATAGATCCCGCCGCCTTGCGAGTAGATATAATCACCGTTGACATCTCTGGTGAACTGGTTGTTGGTGATCGTGGTATTCGATGCATTGAGCAGTGTCGACGTGTTCGTTAACGTCTGCGCCGTCTCTTGGGCGTATACGTTCGAAACCAGCGAAAGCATTGTAGCGCAGGTAACGATGACAGCGATCACAAGGCTCACCCATCTAACCCATCGTGACGAAATCCCATCAACTTCCATTCTTGGCTCTCCTTTGACTGTGAATGTGGCGATATGCCGCTCGCACCGCTGCGAGCACGGATATATACGTGATACACCGGAGTATCACCTGACAATAGTACCGCGATACTCGGCATTCCTCAACCGAACGACATGCTTCAACTTGGGTAAGCAAAAACTTGCCTAAGAGAAGGCGCAATCCAGAATGCCGCAACACCTCACATCACCAATAAACTAAGAGCCACACGCGGCAAGACAGCAAAACAAAATCTCAGTCGATATTTGGCTCCCGTGTGCGGCGCCAAAAACATTTATGCCCGTGTACTGCCCCGCGGGACGACGAACGAATCGGTCATCAGTAGCTCAGGGTTGACAATGTCTCCGCGAATGCGTCCGAGAATCCGGTCAACGGCGGTCGGCGCCGTCCAATCGAGTCGGGAATCCATGGAAGTCAGCGGAATCTGCAAATACGCCGATTCCTCAATATTGTCAAACCCAATGACCTGCACCTGACCAGGAGCATTCACACCATTGGCGCTGAGCACCGACAGCACGCCTATCGCCAGCTGATCGTTCAGCGCCACAACACCGTCGAGCCCGATTCCCGAATCAAGAATTCTCTGTGCCGCGCGCGCTCCGGCCCCAATCGTCCAGTCCTTGCCGGTATTTCCCACAAGCCGCGGGTCAAGGCGCTTTCTTCGTCGCAGGCATTCTTCGATGATGCCACGCAGTCTGAGTTCCGCATTGCCCTCGGTCGCCTGCAACAGCTTGTTCTCATCCAGATCTTCTCGCGCACCCACCACGGCAAGGCTACACGATCCACGATCGAACAAATATCCGGTGGCCGCAGCGCCGGCCTGCACGTCATTGGGGGTGACATGGTCCGCCTTGCCCCACGTGGATCGGGCTCCCACTACCACCAATGGAAAATCGACTTCAAGATCATCTGCAGTGATATTCACGACTTCGCTCATTGAGAGAATCATGCCGTCGGCCACCGTAGAATTATACGAGTGCAGGATATCCTTAGCGCCTTTCGCCGACCCCTCTGCATAGGTCGTGACATAGACCGAATAACCGCGTTCCCTAGCAGCATCTATAGTCCGATTGGCAAGTTCCGCCAAATACGGTGGCGTCAATGACGGTACTGCCAGCATCAGCACCCCGGTTCTGTCTCGGTTGAGATTGCGCGCCGAGATATTGACCCGATATCCTGTCTGTTTGATGACCGCCTCGACCTTGTTTCGCGTGCTTTGGGTCATACGGCCAGTGCCATTGATGACATTCGATGCGGTCTTTAACGAGACACCAGCCAATCTGGCCACATCGCGTAGCGTGGATCGTCGTCGGGAGACCGATGTTGCACTCGATTCGCGAGCAAGCGTCGAAATCGTGGAATCCGATGCAGAACCCCCGCCAGACTCATGTTGCCCCATAACTCGACCGCCTTATTCTTACACTGTTCTTCAAGGCCTTCAGTATAACGAAATATTCAGGGAATCAGATGACGCTATAGGCGCGATGAGAGGTACGCAAAGAGAATCGTTGCCCGCCGGCGCAGCGGATCATTCCTGACGCCAGACACCGATCCATTGATCTTGCCCGTGGCCGTTCAAGAGTCAAGCGTTGATTCAAGACGATGCTACACACTGGCTGCATCATCCGGTTCCCGGGTGGCCGACTCCCGCAGTTGCTGATGAAGAATCTGGTGTTCGACGCCGCTACATATTCAAGCCCTGTTGTGCGCGCTCAGCGAGATGATGCCGTTACGACAACACCGCTGCGGTCCAGTGCATATACCGCAGATGAATCCACAGCGTCTGCACGATACAGAAACACCGCTTCGCCTGGAACATCATGAATAGTGGCCTTATCTTTGGATCGATTGAAATAGAAGTCGAAGTCCGCTTGCGCACCCCTGCGGCGCGTATGTACCACACGATTGTCCGCAGCAGTGACCAGATCATGGAGTTCAGTATCGACGAATCCGGCGATATCACTCCGGCCGAGATCACATCCGATGTAGTACGCCGAGCCGGCTCCGTAGCGATTACGTACAATGGCCGGTACCTCGTCCAGCTCCCAGTCGACGGCGGCGTCACCAGAATAGGTGGCAAGCACACGGGCCGTCTGCGCCACCGAAGTGACTACGTTCTCCCATAGCCGTGACGTGAACCCGTTGGAAAGCCCCACATCATCGGGATCCCCCTCGAGCTTGCCCAAGATATTGAATTCCTCACCCCGCACACCAAGCGTCTCCCTCAGCAGGCCCGGATACCCGCCCAGTGCGACGTGAAAACGATCGTCCGCGAGGCCGGTGGCATAGGAGGCCACCAGACGTCCACCACCATGCACGAACGAAGCAATTCTGTCAGCCTCCTGCCGCGAGAGCAGCAGCATAGTCGGCATCACAATCGTGTCATACCCCGTCCAATCCGCGCGCAACGGCACAACATCAGCCCTGCTGGATGAATCGAGGAACGCCTGGTACCACGTGCGCACATCATGCCAGTGGCTCAGACTGGTGCTCGGAAGTGTCTGGCAACGGGTCGCCCATTCGCAATCGGCATCGAACAAGATAGCGGCATGCGACTCCTCGAGGACGCTGCCTTGCAATCCGGCGTCTGCCAAAGTCTTGAGTGCCTCACCGAGCTCGCATACCTCACGGAATATCTTCGAGTCCGCGCCAGCATGAGGAAGCATCGAGGAATGGAACGCCTCGGCGCCAGCACTCGACTGCCTCCACTGGAAATAGTTGATGGCATCAGCTCCCATGGCCACATGTGCCACGGCATCGCGAATCAACTCACCCGCTCGCTTCCGACTGTTCAAAGGCTTCCATTGCACGGCCGATGTCGAATGCTCCATAACATACCAGGGCTTGCCTAAAGCCAACGAGTCCACGAGAGCATCGGAGCACAGCAACTCGTCGAGATGGGAGCGCCCGGCGGTGAAATAATGGTCGTTCGACACAAAATCCACTTCATCGCTCCAATCCGCGTAGTCCATGGAACACTGCTCAGTGGAGACCATGAAATTCGTGGTGCAGGGCTTATCTGGGCATATCCGCTCGATGGTGTCGCGTTCAGACTTGTAAAAATCCTTGAGCGCGTCGGATCCGAATCGCTCGAAATCCAATTGCTGGGAAGGATTCACCATGGCGTCACTGCCCATATGCTTGGGGAGGATCACCTCTTCGAAGCTGTGCACCTGCTGCGCCCAGAATGCCGTGCCCCACGCCTCATTGAGCGCATCAATGCTGCCATAGCGTTGACGGCACCATATCCGGAACGCCTTTAAAGCATCGTCGGAATAGTCGTAACGATTGTTCCAGCCGTATTCGTTGTTGATGTGCCATGCAGTGACATAAGGATTGTCGCGGTATCGCTCGGCAAGCCGTGAACACAATTGCAGCGCATAGCGTTTGAAGACCGGGCTTGTCGGCCTCCACGACTGTCGCGAGCCTGGATTGACGATGTCGCCGTTGCTCTCCACGGGCAGCACTTCCGGATGGCTCTCATACAACCACATCGGAGCGGTCGCCGTTGCCGAGGCAAGATCGACCGCAATGCCGCCCCGACCAAGCTTGTCGATGACACAGTCCAACCAATCGAAATCCCACTCATGCTCAGACGGCTGGATTCGACCCCAGCTGAAGATCGCCAGAGAGACCGTATTAACCCCCGCTTGCCGCATGAGGCGGACATCCTCATCCCACACCTCCTGCGGCCATTGGTCCGGATTGTAATCTCAGCCATATGCAATTCCCCCACCATCGTTCGTGAGGAGCTCAGGCCAACGGAAAGCACGGCGGATCGCTGAGCTCGCGCGGCCCAGCACACGAGTTTGAGACAATGACATGCGAATTACTCCTTGAACATTTGTCCGACTTGGTATGTCGGCTCAAACGAGTCGACATACACACCGGCGAGATGACGATTTGATACGGACACCTGCCATCAATGGCACCGGGCACCCCTATATTTCGCTGTTTGCGATCACACCGTCATTCCTTAACGGCACCTGCAGCCAATCCCGACTGCCAGTAGCGTTGCAACAGCAGGAACGAGATCACCAAGGGAATGATAGTGATCAGCGATCCGGTGATCACCAAATTCTGAATGGCCTGTCCCCCCGCCGTGGAAGCTTGGTCTTTCCACTGATTCAGCCCGATGGTCAACGGATACCAGTCGGAATCCTTCAGCATGATCAACGGTAGGAAATAGTTGTTCCATGTCGCCACAATCGTAAACAACGCTGTCGTCACGATGCCTGGAGCCAACAGCGGCAGACTGATTTGGAAAAAGGTACGCATCTCGCCCGCACCATCCACACGAGCAGCTTCCAACAGCTCGTCAGGCACCGCCTGATCAGAAAATATCCACATCAGGTAGAGGCCGAAGGTACTCACAAGGCTGGGGATGATCATCGACCATGGAGTATTGGTCAAGCCCACTTTCGCAAAAAGCAGGAACTGGGGCACCGCCAGCGCGATGCCAGGCACGCTGATAGCTCCGATCACGACCGCGAAACACAGATTGCGTCCCGGGAAACGGAATTTCGCCAACGCATAGCCTCCCATGATGGACAGCAAGGTGGCTCCCCCGGCACCCACCACCACGTAGAACACAGTGTTGATAAACCAGCGCCCGAAAATCCCGTTCTGATAGGTGAAGACGGTTGCGATATTCTCCCACAGCGCGAACGTGTTGCCGAAAGACAACCCAAACGTCGATGTGAAATCGGACTGGGTTTTGGTCGCATTGATAATCAGATAGAGAAAAGGAAGCAGCGAGTAGACAGCAAAAATCGCACACAGCACTGTCAGCAACAGTGAGCGCGTGGGATTGGCTGGATTGGAGAACCCATTCCTAGCAGCACGTTTACGCTCAGCCTTCTCATCACGCGATATGAGCTTCTGCCGTGCGCGTTCAGCACGCTTAGTCTTGCGCTCAAATGTCTTAAGCTTGTCACCAGCATTAGAATCAGTAGTCACCGCACTCATTTCATCTGCTCCTTCAGGCTTCTCAACTGCACTGCATAAGCGATCACCATGGTAATGACCGCCATCACGATGGCCAGGGCCGCCGCATAACTCGACTGGTTACCTGCAAAACTCAGGTTGTAGGCATACATATTCGGCGTGTAATACGATGTGATGGCGTTGCCGGGAACCATGTTCTGCAAGACACTTGGTTCGTTGAAAAGCTGAAATGAGCCGATGATGCTGAAGATCACGGTAATCGCCAAGGATCCTTTAAGCTCAGGCAACTTGATCTGACGCACAATCTGCAGTTCAGAGGCCCCATCGATCGATGCGGCCTCATAGAGGCTGTGCGGAATCGTGGAAAGCGAGCTATAGAAAATCAGCATGTTATAGCCGGTGAACTCCCATGTGTTGATATTGCCGATCGCCGCCAGCAGCACCTTGGGATTGAGCACATCGATATTCGTCCCCAAAATGTCATTGAGAGAACCGACGAGGCCGTATTTTGCACTGTATACAAATCCCCAAATCATCGTCGAAACCACTGCTGGCACTGCGTATGGAAGAAACGTCGAGATACGGAAGAACTTGGTGCCATGCAGCTTCATGGAATCCAACGCCAACGCCATCAAAGCGGACAGGAACAACATTACAGGGACCTGCACGACGGTGAATAAAGCCACGCGCCCGACAGCGTTCCAAAACTGACCGTCAACCATCAGACGGGAGTAGTTTTTTAGTCCCACGAATACCGTTCCACCGATCATACGATTCTGGAAGAACGAAATATAAATCGCGTAGATGATGGGAATCACGAACACGAACACGAACACGAACACCGCGGCGAACGGCCACATGAACTTCCAGCCGCGCCAATCGCTCCGGTGCCGGTTCTCTGACACCGGAGCTGCTGGCTTGCGCACATGTGAGGCCGTCACGGAACCTACCGGTACCGTGGCCCGACCAACTACTTGTTCAGACATAATCTTTCCTTATGAGCTACACGCCGACGATTCGACGCACGGCAACTGGTGTCCACTGGGCACAACACGGCGGAGACAACTGCTGATTGCACGTAGCATCCCCGCCGGGGTTGTGAGGGCTGTTGCATACCATAAGACACTTCCCGCAACAGCCCATCTATCGGCTAATAGGGTTATTTGACATCGACGGAGTAGCCTTGATCCTCACCGTGCTTGGCGAGATTCTGGGCATAATTCTCCATGGCCTTCTCAAGCGTGACCTGCTTGGTGTATGCCTTCGAGATCTCGTCCCCATACGCATTCTGCGCATATGGGTTATACGGCAGATAGGCAAACTTGGTCACAGGACGTTGCGCGGCCTCAACCAAAATCTTGTTGACCTCTTGGCCACCGAAATAGGCATTGGTCTTCTTGTTTGCCTCAGTCGTCGGATCCGTGAATGCGGCAGAATTCTGAATTTTCTTGAGAGCCGGGAACGTACCGGTGTCAGCCATGATTTGGGCGCCGCTGCCGTGGGAAAGGTATTCTATCCACTTCCATGCAGCATCCGGGTTCTTGCTCTGTTTGGTAATGGACCAGGCCGACCCGCCGTCCTCGGCGGAAACCTTGTCACCCTTCTTCCATTGGGGAAGCTGTTGCACACGCCAATTGCCCGCCTGGTCAGGTGCTCCACTCATCAGGTTAATTGGCATCCATGCCCCAATGGTCAGTGAGGCGATCGTGCCGTCGTTGAGTCCTCGATTCCAATCGTCGGACCAGTTCGCGACCTTGGTGTCAATGAGATCTTGATCAATGAGCTGCTGCTGGAAATCGATGTATTTCTTCATTCCCTCACCTTTGGTCATATTGATGGTGATCTTGTCGCCATCAACTTTCCAAGGCTGAGCACCGGCCTGCCACGCCTGGGCAGTAAACGGCTGATAATCATTGGTGCCGCCTGAACCGTTGGTCATATATGAGCCGACCGTGCGGATCTTTTTCGCTGCCGCAAGATAGTCGTCCCATGTCGCGATCTTCGTGGCATCAACACCAGCCTTGTCGAAGATCGACTTGTTGTAGAAAAACATCTCCGGACCGGAATCGATGGGTAACGCATACGGTTTGCCATTGTATTGGAGTTTGTTCCATGGGCCGGCAGCAAAATCGTCCTTAAAGCTGGCAGCATCGTATTTACCCAAATCGATCAGTCCATCCGTAACAGCGAACTGTGTGACCGTAGGCCCCTCAAGCATCACTGCATCTGGCGCACCATTGCCTGCGGCGATGGCATTCGACAACGCAGTGGATGTGTCATTCGCCGTGCCAGTATTGGTGAACTTGACCGTAATGTCGGGATTCGCCTTTTCGAAGGCCTTGACGATCCGGCTCATTGAATTGCCAGAATCCCAGCCCCACACAACAATTGTCCCTTTGGCATTACTCACGTCAGTCGCCTGAGTGCTGTTTGACGAATTCCCGCACGCCGCAAAGCCCACGAGCGAAGCTGAAGCGATGACCGCTGCCAGCGCCCTTTTAGTATTATGCATAGTATCTCCTTCTCATTCAAAGTTCTGGCCAGTGTGACGATTCTCACGCGTGCCCCGACCTCGGTTGAGTGATCCTTCCTTGGCTGCCGCCATCCGTACCTCGGTGTACAGCTGCAATGGTACTCCGGTGTATCAACTGATGTCAACTCGACGACATACCTCAGTTTGTGGGAGCGCGAAACTTGCCTGATAGAAGCCAAAGTTCGGAAGCCCGCAACACCTCATATCACTAACAAACTAAGAACCACATACCACAAGACGTCAAAGCAAAATCACAGCCGGATCTCCGGCAAGACCACAGCCACGACCGGTACGGATCTCTCCAGTGAGTGGCGCATACCCGCCGGGCCGAGACTGCATGATCTGAACGAGCAGGTCGACCGGCGCAAGTTCAGACCGAAATCGTTCAGCGATGATGCCCGACCCCAGGCATTCGCAGATTCCGATGGCGTTGGCTGGACAGGTGTTGGGTTTCTCGAAGCTGGCGTAAGCAGCGGCATGCGTCGAAGCACGCATTGGGGCCGCGATAAGAAAACTGTTCATGACAGGCCGAGCGCATGGAACATCACGCGCCTCGCCGAACGGCTGCCCAATGGATACTGCAGAAATCAACTGGCCGACCTGAATTTCGTCGGCACGGCACACGACCTCGTCTTCTATGACAGAACCGTTACACCTGGTCTCATTGGTAGCGGCAGCCGGGATCAGCAACGAGGCTATCAGCGGCTGCCTAAGTCTCAACGGATTGCGAAGCCGACGTTGCCAGATTCATGGCCAGCACCGATCGTGCGGTTTACTCTTGGAATTTCGGATCCTGGAGCAAATCCTCGTACAACGACTGGTAGAGCGCCGGGCGGAAATCTGTAGCTCCGCCAATCAAAGCATTCGGCTCGAACTTCTCTCTAGTCGCGAGCGTAAGGTCCACGCTCGCCGTGTACATTTTATTCTCGGCAGCCTTGGGATCCGTGAACGGATATCCCGCGAAATACTCGGCTTCCCAGAATTTGGTGCTGGGCCCAATGATGCTTGAGCCTCCCCAAAAATCGTTGTACAGATCCTTGCCCGCTAGGTTTGAGGAAACGATGTATATCTGGTTGACGATGCTTCCCGCCTCGAGCGTAGTAGAACCGAGCGCCACGCCGTGGCATTTGGCAAGCGCCGTGCAATTCACATATAGCCGGCATCCCTTTGCCGCATAGTAGCGCATCAGCTCTTGGAAACAATACGTGTCGTAGCAAATGGCAAGGCCAATGGGCCCCCACGGGGTTTCAAAGATGAATGGCTTGTCACCACGAGTGGCCCAGTGAGGCTCAGGGAAAGGCAGATGGATTTTCCGATATGAGCCGATGATTCCCTCTGGGCCGCACACACATGCGGCGTTATAAATCACCGAAGGATCGTCCGGGTCACGTTCAGGCAAACCGAACGCGACATAGATCCCAAGCTCACTGGATTTTTGTGCGATCGCTTGTGCGCTTGGCCCCGGAACCAGTTCGGCAAGTTTGGATTGCATTTTCTCTGATTTTGGCTTATCGGGTTCATCGTCATATCCGGTGAGTCCCATCTCGGGGAAGACGACGAGATTCGAGCCCTCGGAAGCGGCTGCCTCGATATACCCCAGCATCCGATTGAGATTCGACTGCTTATCTCCCCACTTTGCATTAAACGCGATCGTGGAAATCTTGATGATGTCTTTCATATATCCTCCATAAGTAAGCCAACTCAGGGCAACGCTAGAGCCGAGCAATATCATTGAGGTTTCGAATCAATGTCAGCCATGTTTCCGATTGCACGGAACCCGTAAAACATCGTGGGCGCCATGATGAACCTGAATGCGACACGGACACCGAGGAATTCCACACGAAACCAGACGAATGGGTCTAAGGCCCACCGTCATGCGTTGCAGATAAGCAATGACCCCCAGACATGCAGGGACGGCACGGTAACCACCGCATAGGGACCGAATTGCGAATCCTCGACCACGTATTCCAGCGGCTCAATGCGGATGGCATCGGCGTCAGGAGTGCTGAAGGTGATGCTCGCTATCGGGCTCGTCATGAGCATCCGAAATGTAAAGGGCTCAGTATCCGTCATGGACTTCGGCGCATTCCATGCGTCGTCACCGGCTCCGGTGAGATTCACGAAGTTCACGAAGGTTCGGTCGCGACCTTCGCGGATATTGATCCAGATGGATCCCGCCTCGGGATCGGGAGACACCGAACCAAGATCAGCAGCGTATTCGCGGTTGTCGCCTCTGAAATGGGTATGGGAGACGTCCTGCATCGAACGGTCCGTCCAGAGGCCCGCAAGATACGTGATGTAGTCGTAGTAGCGGCGGATCGTCGCTATGGCATGGGCGTTGTCGTTGCGATAATAGCGCGCGTAATACCCTTCGGTGATGATGCCGTGGTCCTCGCCATGAATCAGATGCGTGGCGCCCAGCACGGTGATGATGGCCGTCAATATGTAGAGAGCGTTGAACGCACCTTGCGAAGATCCCTCGTTGAACGGCGCCAGGTAGGCGGCCAGAATAACTTGTTTGCTGGAATCGCATGACTGCGCATGCACGATGATGTCCCGGATGGAACGGTAGGAGGTATACGGGTCCCAGACCTCGATATAGATGGCCTCCTGATCGGTATGCGCCACAGCGTCGACCGGCCAGTTGCCGACGTTATTGAAAATAAGCGCGGCACCCGGGTGAGTCCGCGTCAATTCCTGCTTCGTATCGTCGATGAGCCGAGCGAAATCGGACGGCAGATCCAGCCGCCTGCCCTCGTAATCGTAAGCATCCTTAGGGAAACCGTAGGTGTCCATATGGATGCCGTCGAACCCGAAGTCGAGCGCTTTGCGATATTCACCGATGATATGGTCATGCCATCCACATGCTTGGTTCACGTTCATAATCGACAGAAAATCGAAGAACAAGATGGGGTTGCCGTCGATGTCGTACAGTCTGGATTCCGGGTGCTGGGCCGCGAACGCATTTGTGGCGCCGTAGATCGCCCCATAGGCGACATTCGTCATCCCATGCGCGGATGCCTGCCGCAACCGTTCGCGAATCGTTTCCATGGACATCTCACGCCCCAGCAGATCGGTGAACGGATCGCTGGGGGCTATATAGTCGTCATGGCGATACATCCAGTCGTAGTACTGCACGTAGTTGATATGCAAGGTGTTCAGCCACGATACCGGCGCATCATTACCACCGTCGGCGGGTGTGAAGTCGCTGAGGAATCCGTAGCGGATCATACCGGAGTCGATATCGAAAGCAGTCTGTGAGCAAATCCCGTTATCCGACACGAGCCGCACAAGATATCCGCCTGCAGGCAGCTTGGCGGCTTGCGGAAGAACGATGCGGCCATTCACGACCGGGACTTCGGCCTGCATGACCTCTCGGTGATCGTGGAGGACGCGGATGGTCGCATCGTGCCCATCGATTCCACGCGCCGCAAGTTCGATAGGCTCCCCCAGCGAGTACTGCGCTTTGGACGGAACGATGCCGACCATATCGTGCGGCGCGCCAAGTTCCTCATTGTCTATTGCATTTACAACCATGTTCTCTCATATCCAGTTCTGTGATTCGGATGCCTTCGGCGTAATGCCCGGCACCTGTTCGATTCCTTTTCCCGCTCGCGACGCCCGTATGCCGAGTATCGCCGTCTGCAATGTGGGGGGGCGATCGCAGCGTTTCTTTTAGCCCGGTATCTTCGCTATCCCTTGAGAGCTCCCGCACTCAGACCGCTCATGAAGTATCGCTGGCCGAAAACGAAGGTGAACAGCGCCGGGAGCATAGCCAATATCGTCGCCGCTGACATGAGATGCCACTGGGCGCCGTACTGCTGGAAGAAGAGCTGCATCGCCAATGGAATCGTCTGCACCGAGGCATCCTGCAAATAGAACACAACTTGGGAGTAGTTGTTCCATATGCCGATGCCCTGAATGATGACGATACTCATGAACACCGGCTTCAGCATTGGCAGCACAATGCGCACGAAACGCTGCATAGCCGAGGCCCCATCCACCGCCGCCGATTCCTCAAGCTCGATGGGAATGTTCGACATATACCCGGCAATGAGGAACGTGGCGAACGGCATGGCATTGGTGGCGAGCAGCAGCATCATCGCCACGGGCGAATTGATGCCTCCAATCGCCTTCATGACCTTATAGAGCGGCACGCTGTTGATAATGGCCGGGATCATCATACATACGAGGAACGTGTAGTAAATGACCTTGTTGGTGACAATATGGTTGCGCGCTATCGAATACCCGGCGAGGCTCGAGCACAGCAGCAGAATCACCACAGCTCCCACCGTGATCAGCGCCGAATTGAGGAACGCCCGGCCGATGTCGAATTCGCGTGCGACGCCTGGGAAATTGGCCAAGGTCACTCCCCCGTCATCCCGTGTCAGCGCCAGCCCTATCACCACGGCGAACGGCAGTATGGCGATCACGCACACCAGTACGAGGAGCACGCGCTGGAAACTTGATGCGACGACATTACCTTTCATCTATACCGCCAGACCTTTCTTGTTCGTCAGCAGAATATAAGCCATGACGGGCACCACGGTGATGAGGAACATTACCATCGCCACGGCCACCGCATACCCCGTGGAGCCTCCATACGACATGCGCATGATGTAGATGCTCAGCGACTCCGTCGCATATCCAGGCCCGCCGTCGGTCAACGCGACAATGACGTCGAAGATCGCCAACGAGCCGATGATATTCGTCAGAATGTTGATGGTAATGGCCGAGGTGATGCCTGGAAGCTTGACGTGGATGAGCTTTTGCCAGTAGTTGGCACCGTCGACGTCGGCGGCCTCATATAGCTCGTGCGGCACGGCTTCCAACGCTGAGAGGTAGATGACCATGGTCATGCCGGAGAACTGCCAGGTGTTGACCGCGATGATCAGCCCGAGAGCGACCGCGGGCTGGGCGAGCCAGTCGGAGACCAAGCCGCCGAGCCCGATATTCTGCAACAGCTGCTGGGCGGTGCCGCCGGATTTCATGATGAAAAACCATACATACCCCATGATCAACGGCGAAATAATGGCAGGCACGTAGACCAGCGTTCGTGCGACCTTCACCGCACGAGAATGCGTGTTCTCCAGCAGGAGCGCGTAGGCCAGCCCAAGGAGATTGAGCAGGGGCGTGCTGATCAATGCGAATATCACGGTGTTGCGAATCGCGTTGAGCGCACGTTCATCGTGGAAAATCGCACTGAAGTTTCCTAGCCCGATAAAAGTCGGGTCGGTGTAGCCGTTCCATTTGGTCAGGCTTAGCCAGAAGCCATTGATAAATGGGTAAATGAAGAAAATGGCGAATATCACCAATGCCGGCAGGGCGAAAAAATATTCGCTTTTAAGTCTACGCATCGCTTGCCCGATCAGTTCGCGTTCTTCCAGGCCTTGTCCCATGCGGCGGCATAGGCCTTGGTGAAGTCCTGTGTGGTCTTGTACTGGCCAGAAAGCAGCGCCTGCACGTAACGCCCGCTGTCATCACTGGAGAATCCGGAGGGATAGGAGGAGAAACCGATTGGCGTGCTTGCTGCAAGGACACTGGCGTACTCTTCGGGATTGTCAATCCACTTCGAATCGACATTCGTATAGGCCGAGGGCAAATTCAGCGTCTCACTGTATCGCTTGAGATTTCCTGTTTTGAGGAGGAATGCGATAAACGCCTTCGCACCCTCGGCGTTCTTCGCCTTCGCCGGAATGCCAAGCGTCGAATCCTCGGAAGACAGCACGACCGGTTTCTCGCCATCACGCATCGGCGCAAAGGCAGCGAACCCGATATCCAACTTCGGGTTTTTCGCCTTGATGGCACTGACTGCCCAGATGCCCTGCGGAATCGCCACCGCTTTGCCTTGGGCGAATGCGTTCACCTGGTCGTCGTATGATGCCGTGGCGGCGTTGGTGTTGATCACACCGGCGTCCTTCAGTTCACTGAGTCGGGATGCGAAGAGCGCCACCGGCCCGTCGGCACGTGCGAATTGGAGCTTCGACTGGTCGTTGTTCACGAAGAGCCGTTTGGCCTGCGTCAACGAATAGCGCTGCTTGATCGAGCCATGTCCCCAGAAATCCATGAGCTGGCCCAAGGTCCAGGAGTCCTTGCCTCCAAGGAACAACGGCGTGATCGATTTGTCGGATGGGGTAATCGAGGCGATGAAGTCGTCCCACGAATCGGTGGACACCTTCGGAACCAGCGCCTTGTTGTAGAAAACACCACCGATGCTCTTCGTCAGAGCGACCTTGAACTGCTTGCCGGTTTTCACGTCGGTAATCATCTGCTTGACGGCCGGATCAAGGTGCGACCAGTAGTCCTCACCGCTGAGGTCCTGGAATAGACCGTTGTCGACATAATCCTGGGTCACGTCCGCACTGACCACGTCGGGGACGTCACCCGAAGCGAATTTCTGCTGCAACGCAGTGCTCGCGTCCTTCTGAAACTCCTGGACCACCTTATACTGCGGATTCTTTGCATTGAATTCTTCGATGAGCGTGTTCATCAGCTTCACGGATTCCGTCTTCCCATTGAAGAACTTGACCTCCGCGGTCTTCGCCCCTCCAAGGCCCGAGCAGGCTCCGAGCGAAAGCACTGTCGACATGCCCGCGAGCGCGGCAATGCACTTCGCAAATCCTGTCTTCATGACAACTCCTTTGTTTATTTAGGTGTTACGTAACACCTATTGAATAATATAGCACAACACGACCTGTTGTCCAATCTCGACGACACCGCGGCGGCACTGCGCGGTGACGGCGGTTCGCTTAAGATGAGGGGGGTATCACCAATCCCGGAGAAGAGCGCTCAATGGTAACCATCAAGGATCTGTCGCAACTCGCGAAGGTCAGCCCGACAACGGTGTCGAATGTGCTGCACGGCCATACGAACAAGGTGTCGCCGGAAACCTTGAAACGTGTGCGCCGGGCCATCGAGCAGACCCACTACGTACCCAACATGGGCGGCCGTCTGCTGGCGAAGCATGGTTCGCGCATCATCGGCGTCATCACGACCTACGCGCGCAGAACGGAGCTCATCGCGACCAGCAGCCCCTATTACAGCGAGATCATTGGCTCGCTCGAAAACGAGATCAGAATGAGCGGCTACTACATGATGCTCTATACCTCCGCGGACATCGATGAGAGCATGGGCCTTGCGCAGACCTGGGATGTTGAGGGACTGGTCGTGTTGGGCAGCTCCGAGCACGACGCGGAGACCTTCTTCCAGGAGGTGAAGGTCCCCGTCATGTTCATCGACACATACGGCTCCGGCATCCCCAACGTGGGGGTGGATGACAGGAACGCGATGCGCACGCTGGTGGAGCATCTCATCGCCCTCGGACACCGCCGTATCGCGTTCCTCACCGACTCCACGGTGTCCGAAGGCATAGACCGGGCTCGATACCAGGGGTACGCGGATGCGCTTGAGCGATATGGCATCGCTGTTTCGCCCGACGACGTCATCACCATCAGCTACCAGGACTCGGTGCGCCGCCGCGAGCTCCACGACCTCTACCGTGCCGGATTCAACGGATACACGGCGCTCTGCTTCCCCTCCGACCTCTATGCGATCGATGCCATCGGGTGCCTCACTCCGGAGGGGGTGAGGATTCCGGAGGATATCTCCATCACGGGATTCGATGGCAACTACCTCGCTTATCTCTCGCTCCCCCGCCTCACCACGGTTTCCCAAGACCTCGATCTCAAAGGCAAGATCGCCGTGGAATCGCTTATGAAACAGATCAAGGCCGGCGAACAACAGCCCGTCCATATCGAGCTTCCCACATACTTAGTCACCGGCGGCAGCGCCGGTGCCGCGGCGGCGCCAAATCAATCCAGCGTCACAGACTAAGCCGGTATCAATGCCGGGGCATCACAGTAATCGAATAGCTCAGAATATATTCCGCGTAGTTTATCGCGTAGATCATCATTCATGGTCTCGCCTTCCCCAGGGAACTCATCCGCGCTGACGCACGGAAGGGTCAAATTGGCATGACCCAAGAAAACTTCTCTGTCATCGACCACTTCAAACGCCTGAGCGATTCCACACCGAACCGACCGGGCGATTCCGGCCGTAAAAGTCACCATTGCCACGGCATCTGGAATATTTCTCGCATGCCGCAGAGTTTCTTCTTCGCCGATTCTGGTGCGAATGACAGAAGAGTCTCGTTCCCTGTGGTGCGGACGGAACAATTGCCACGGATTAACATCAGCTCTCGTGAACGGCTCGCCGACATGTCTCCTGCGCCGCGAAGTGAATCCTTGCGGATCACGCAACACACGTGCGATCTGCTCATCGGCCCCGATCTCAATCGGCAACATCATTCCCCCCGCACGTCAGTCACCAAGTTCTAGGAACGCCCACCATACCGCCGGGCAAGGGCAACGATGCTCTTTTTCTGATCATCAGGGCAAGCGGCGCGCGAGCCGTATCGTTCTCCCCTGATATAGACATTGCCCGATATACCATTGGTGCCGGTTTCGAAGGAAATCTCGTTATCTGAATCCCGCCGAAGTGAAAACTCGATGGTGCGATTATCCGTAGGCCATATTTGCAGATCCGTGAGGTCCAACCCAGCCTCTTCCAAATATCTCACCAACTCGAAACCGTACGCCAAGGCCTTCTTCGTCGGACGCGTATCCTCGTATTCTCCCGCCTCAGGGGGTCTTGCAATATCAAGCAGACGCGATTCAATCAGTCCGTGTGTCCGCTGCCCAACGGTATCGTCGATCTCCGTATCACGGTAATCAACGGAAGTGCTTCTTCCAATCTCATATCCGACGACATGACCTTGAACCGCTCCGATATAACGGTTGTGGAATCTCGGTGCCGTTATATAGCCGCTAGGATAAATCATCATTGCCTCCTCGTGAGCTTTCGAAACGGCTGGAAACCGGATCGACCAGGCTGAAGAACAAATTATCCGTGACTTGATGCAGATCTTCAAGGATGGCAGTCTTGGACTCGCCGCCCTGTATGCCTCGCCGCAACGCGGAGATCTCGCTCACGACTGAATCAGCGTCGACGAAAGCTGGAGACTCCCCGATGTTCAGATGCACCGCGAAGTTGTCCTGGATCTCCCGGCTTATGGTGTACGTGCAGTTGTTGGCCGACTCCACTTCTCGTAGATACGAGAGTCCCGCCGGAATTTGCAGGGCAAACCCCAAATCACGCTGCAAGAAGTCGTGTGCAGTCTTGCCTCCGAAATGCACACTACGAAACACATCAACATATTGCAAAGTCATCGATGCGACATCGGTGTTCTGCGCTTCAAGAAGAGCTGTCAAACCTTCGCATATTCGAATCGCCTCCACACGAAAAGCGTCCCAGGTCTGGTATGTTTCGTCGCATTTCAACCGCAGATTTCCACGTCCCAACGTCCACGAGTACCTCGATTGGCCGACCGAATACGAGGACCGGTAAATATCCTGACCATCGCCTATGCCATCAAGGAGTTCCATGGGAATAAGCCATTCATACTCAGCTGCCTGTCCACTATCTGATAGCAAACTCTTCAGTTCAGACGGTCTGACGAGGACACTGCTGCCCTCATCACCCCAATACATATTCAGCTCGGTCCGTATTAACGGAGCGTTATCAAGATGAGCACGTGTACGAGACATGAGCACACTCATCCTTTCTACAACAACCAAGCAGCGTCAGTTGGCTACAACTGTACATGAAATCCGCAGACCATGTTGCGTTTCGCAGCTGCACCACGGAAAGCGGCGGCACGTGACGAAGTTCACCTCCGGAGACCGGCACCCTCGTACTTGACACGCCTATCGCGCACGACATGCAAAACTTCGGATTGGAGTAGCAGAAACGTTGATTGCCGGATTCCTTCGCATCGTTTTCCGGGTCGATCTGCACATGAGGAAAGAACCCTAACCGATGGAGAGAATATGCTCCATCATCGATGTCGCAGATGACGAACTCCTAATTATCGTTATCCGAAACCATTTGCAGATATCGGTATGCTGTGGATTCGGATATGGAAAGCCTTTGAGCTATTTTCGGAATTGCACCTTTGAAGTTGAAGAAGCCCCTGTGCCGTAGTTCTCTCATGACATCGAGACGCTGTTGTTTCGAGAAACGGCCAACCTGGATATTCGATCCGCCAGATATCTGAGCAATAACCTCATCCGGTATATCCTCAACAGACGTGATGAGATTCTCTTCCTGGAGCGATTCAGATCCGGGGTCCTTCCTCTGGGGGAAATACGCCTCGAACATCTGCTCCATTGCGCGCTGCAGGGACAAGGCAGGGGAACGGTCAGTGTTAATGCACAGCATTCCTACTATGCGGCCCTCATGCCGAATGAAATACGTCGACGAGAACAATGTACGTTCGCCCGTTGCCGTTTTACTTTCATAGCCGACAATGTAGTTAGCATGCTGACTAGCCCCGTCCTGCATGATCCTCATCATCAGATCAGTGGCTGGCGAACCAGGATGTCTACCGGAAATCTCCCCATTTGCTATGGCTATGACAGAATTATCCGCGTTCGAGGTATCATACAGCACTACCTCCGTCCGAGGGCCGAGCGTCTCGCCAAGAAACCCTACAAGGCTGAAGAATGTCTGAACGTAGTCCCGGTCCTTCTCGATCTGCCGCTTGGATACCGAACTTGTCCCCTTCAATGCCATAGCATCATCATAATCGTTGTTCGCCTCTGTGAAGCTGACTGCATCCGACTCGGTCTTTACGTCCTGCACTAGTGATGTCGCATGTCGCATAAACATCATGATTCTCCACGATCCCATGACGGTATGTGCGCGTTGCCCGGCCGTAACGGAAACTCGACCGGACGAACGCGCACAACATGTCAATTAAGCAACCGCTCACCTTGAGCAATGTAAGCAGCCATTTCATCACGTGGAACCATCGACCCGCCCGTGATCCACACTAGATGGGTGCCGTGCGCCATGGCAGCGTCGCTAAGGCCAGTCGCCTCCCGGTACTGCTCGTCCTTAAGCACTCTCCAGGGGCAGACGAATCCGGCCGCAGAAGACGGTTCAATGTCAATATCAGTGGAATCATGAAGGTTGGCCGCTATCCTGAACAGCTCGTCGTCATCAACGGTGCAGAATCCGTCGATAGACCGCTGCATCGCCTTGCCTGCGAATTTCGACGGTCTGCCGCATGCAAGACCATCAGCTGCGGTGACGTTATCAATGCCGAAGTCGTGGACGCTCACGTCATTGTTCAGACCTGTGTAAACGCCTAGCAGCATAGACGGGCAATGGGTTGGTTCCACAAAGATGCATCGTACGTTGTCGCCAAATACGGTTTTAAGACCGAATGCGACACCTCCCGGGCTTCCGCCGACGCCACATGGTAGATAGACGAACAGCGGGTTCGACTCATCCACTCTTACGTCGTATGCCCGAAGCTGCCCGGCGAGGCGTCGAGCGGCAACAGCATAGCCAAGAAATAGGGTGGGCGAATTTTCGTCATCGACGAAATAGGCCTTGGGGTCTGATGCCGACTCTTTTCTGCCTGCGGCGACCGCTACAGAATAAGCATCCTGATATTCATAGACATGAACCCCATGTGCCCGCAGCTTGTCCTTCTTCCACTGCCTCGCATCCGCAGACATGTGGACGCCGACGCTGAAGCCCAGAGCTGCGCTCATGATACCTATTGAAAGACCAAGATTACCCGTGGACCCAACAGCGATTTTATGATCGTTGAAGAACGCTCGCACTTCCTTGCTTGCCAGTTTCCGGTAGTCGTCTTCATAGGTCAGGAACCCGGCATGAATTGCAAGGTCCTCTGCATGTTTCAGCACCTCGTAAATCCCACCACGCGCCTTGATGGAACCGCTGATGGGCAGTTCACTATCAAGTTTTGCCCAGAGTTGTCCCGGAAGATTCATTCCATATCTCGCTGCGAGCTTCTCCTGCTGATCCGGCACCGCCACCAGCGGCGATTCAATAATTCCCTCGGTCTGTTTGGTTTCAGGGAATAACTCTTTGATCAGTGGAGCAAATCGTTTGAGCCGATCCGCAGCATCATCGATATCATCAGTCGACAATCCCACATCAGCTACAGCTTGGTGGAAGTCGACATGGTTCGTATTGAACCATGTGACCTCCTTATAATCCATGATGTCATTCAATAGCGGGAATTCGTGAACCCATCGATCGAGGGATTTCCCCATTATCTGTTCGCTCATCAATACTCCTTTGTAAATAGCAGTTGTTGAATTGCTACAATTGCGGTATCTCTACACAATACAAAGATTTTAAACAACGACACTTAGCAACATTGTCATTCCGAGAGCAATGACGGATGTTATGGTCGTACTTACCGTCAGCGTTCGAAGTGCCTCGGGAACGGTGATGTGAAGATACTCTTTGACCATCCAGAACAATGAATCAGTGACGTGAGTAAGTCCAATAGCGCCTGCCCCTATTGCAAGTGCCATGATCTCAGGCGAAAGACTTGGATTCGCCGAAAGCATCGGTAACACAATACCTGCAGCGCTTATCATTGCCACAGTCGCAGAACCAACAGCAAAATGCAATACCAGCGCGATGAACCACGCCAAGATAATTGGGCTGACCGGCAGTCCAGATAGCGCCTTGGCCAGTCCAGGTGCAACTCCGGAAGCAGTCAAGACCGCGTTGAACGCACCGCCCGCACCAATGATGAGTAAGATTCCTCCGATCGGCCCAAATGATCCGTCAGTTAACTGTTGCAAGCTGGAAAGGTCCATTCCCCTGCTCAATCCCAACGAGAAATAGGCAAATAACACTGAGATGAGTAAGGCGGTGATTGGATTCCCGATGACGTTTATCCACCTCATGACGGTGAGGTTTGCTGGAAGAGTCCGCTCACAGATAGTGCGGATCACCATGATAAGCAGTGGAAGAAGGATGGTGAAGAGTGTTATGCCGAATCCGGGAAGTTCATGATCTGATTTCTCGACATACTCTTTCTGCGGCTCGGCACCGTCCAGAGCCGTGTTTTTTGGCAGCGAAGGAATGGCAAAGTGCGCGTATAACGAACCTCCTATCAACAATGAGGGGATAGCAACGCATAATCCAAGCACAATGACCAAACCAATATCCGCATGTAGTGTTCCCGCGATGGCGGTGGCAGCAGGATGCGGTGGCAATATGCAATGCACCACCATAAGAGCGGTGGCCAAGGGAATGCCAACTTTTACCCGCGATATTCCTGCCTCTTTTGCTACCACGAAAACAAGAGGGACAAGGAGCACAAAACCAACCTCGACAAAAACAGGGATGCCGCAGATGAGGCCGAGAATAGCCATAATAACTGTTGCGTGCTGTTTACCAAATGTGTGAAGCATTGTAGATGCGAGTCGTTGCGCACCACCAGATATCTCCAGTAGTTTCCCAAGAACAGCACCAAAACCGATGATAAGCGTAAGAAAGCCCAAGGTACTGCCCACACCGTTTTGAATGGTGTCTGTTACCTTTCCTAAAGGAACACGGGTAACAAAGGCGACAAAGAATGCGGCAATGAGCAATGCCATCGACGCGTGCATTTTTACTTTGACGATTAGGACAATCACAATAGCAATCGCGATTAGCAATACTATCATTAACGGGCCTGTGCCCATGACAACTCCTTTGTTATGATCAATTGCACATTGAGAATATATTATCACTGATGATAAATTATTGTCAATCGCTGCTTGAGGTTCGGTACTCGCCGATTCTTGTTAGCATTCAGAGACAGCCATCCGCTCATTACTAGCCGCTACCGGTTCAACGGCCGCATCTATCCCAGCGGGACGCCCTTCTTGTGTTCCTTGTTCTTGGCTGCCATACCCGTCATTGTCGTAAGTCGGCTTGGTCACCGAACTTCCCCACCAATCCACAAGATCAGTAGTCAAAATCAATTACATCTATTTCAAGACAGTCGCTTTGATCCAAGGAACTAATCAGATTGTCAGATCTGTGAGAACTCCATAAGAGTGGGAAACGACTTCGTACGCGATGTACCCAAATTCAGTCGTTGTGATGATTCCAGTTGTGCGGCATGCCGCGCATCAGCTTCTGGTTAACTATGAGCTATCAAAAACATTGCGGCCGGTCCAGCGACTGACAACCTGTCGTGTAAGGGGAATTATGCGTAAGATCCTGAGATTTATTGTTTCGCCGATCCTGACCGTAGCGGTCATCGGTCTCGTCGTATTCTTCGGTGGCAGATTCATCCCGGGCTTCCCAACATTCTCCATCACCTCCAAAACGACCGATAGTCAAGTCATCACGGCCATCAAACGCACCGAACAGGTGTCGCTGCTGCAATTGGGGATTCAAGGCATCACCTCCAAAACGGAAAGCAGCAAGATGCTCGGCATGGACGTCCCCGGCAGCCAGCGCGCCAAATACATCCAATACAACTTCGATGCGAAGCTCGGCATCGAAGGAAAGGATGTAGTCATTCAGTCAACCCAGACGCACCACTTCACCGTGTCCATACCCAAATTTATCTTCATCGGCTACAACAATGCGAAATACCAAGTCGTCGCCGAGAACAACGGAGCCCTCAGCTGGACGACCCCGGGCATCGACTCGACAGAACTGATCAACAAACTACTGAACGACAAAGTCAAAGAACAGTATCTCAGATCAAACGACGCAGCGTTGCGAGACCAGACCAAAGTCTTCTACAGCTCCATCATCACCGGCGTCGATCCGGACGCGAAAATTTCCTTTCAGTTCGCCTAGCTACCGGACTGAGCTGTTCGCCAGCTAAAAGTCCCACTCGTGATCGGGGTCGGCGAGCGCTGCGGCCGTGGCTTCAACGGTTTCCAGGTCCTTAAAGGGCGAGGACTGCGCCAGCGTGAGCACCCCCTGCAGGCTTATCGCCAATTCCTGCATGTTGTTGGTGGCGAGCGCATGATCGATGACGGCGAACAACTTGCTGAAGTTCTCTTTGCGCTCGTCAAAGGATTTGTCCAGATACGTCTGGATCGCGGCGCGCTGCGCTTCGATGTTGGCGATGACGATGTCGCGGCGCGCGGCGATGTCGGCACGCTGCGTCTGTTGGACTTCTTCGAATTTCCTGACCTCGCCCGCCTCGGCAATGAGGTCTTTCATCGCACCCAACACATCACCATTAGTCGCCAAGGTCATTATTACCCCGCGTACATGGCCGGTGGTCTGCTGCTCGAACGCTCCGGCATCCGCATAGCTGCTGCCCTCGGAGTGATTGGCACCGGCGAAATAGTTGGCGTCGTCCGTGTGGTCAGCCTCGTCGGACTCCTCGGTCTGCGTAGCGCGCTGTTGGTCGTCCGTCCCTGTTTGCGTGGCATCCGGCGACTGCCGCGGCGCCGTATGGGCACGACGACGGGATGTCTCATGCTCATCGCTTGTGCCATGCTCCGCTTGCTGGTCCTGATCACCTCCTGCAGCCGAATGTTGCGATCTCTCTAGGTAAGAACCGGTATCAGCGCGATCTGCCCCGAACAGCAGACGCGCGAACTCAGTTCTGCCGGCCCCAAACAAACCGGCTAATCCAACGATTTCACCTAGGCGTAAACACAAATTCGAAGACCGTAATTCACCCTGGCGGCCAATGCCCTTTACGACTAGGCTCGGCTCATGTTTCTTATACTCATCACCGAGCTGTTTGACTCCGCTTTCCAGGTGTGACAAAGATTCCATAGTCCGACCGATCATCAATGAGATGGCCTTCCCCTTAGGCGTGTCCTTTACTAGATACTCACCAAGGTTGCGAATCTTATCAATTCCAGAATCATATGAAAAGGACTGCAGCCCAGAAGAAACGGAGCCACTCACACTCATCCACCCTGTTGGATATCCTAGCGCAAACCAACAGCATTGTGAGTGACTTCATACCGTCGTCCCCAACGATCAAGCCGTCCCCACGGATCACCGACAAAACAACCAAAAACGTCTTCAAATCAACGGCCTACACCGATAAATTCTTAGTGAGGGAATAACAGTACCTCCAGTATCGTCAAAACCTCCAATTTATCTACATACCTGTTTGGAAGACCCGAAGCATAATGCTGCATTTGTAGATTCTCAGGACACGGAAACGATCCAACATTGAGCTCATTCTCACGCCCTTCGGATGACTAACGGATCACACGCAGCACCCAGCAAGGCCTGAACGGCATATACTGAGTTCTGCTTGTATGCATAGAGTGAATGACCAAAATTGCACATTTTGACGGAAGCCGAATATATATGGGGCAACAGCACGGACATGAACCGGCCAATACGTCAGCTCCGGCAAACACGGTAAATGACAGCTCCGACGCACCAGACAAAAACACTGTCGAGATACTCCCCATCGTCGATTTGTTGTCGCACCCCTTGACCATACCGGACTATCAGCGCCCGTACACCTGGGGCATCAGCAATATGCGTCAGCTCATCGAAGACATCAGACTGTTCATGAAC
>JALCCT010000006.1 GCA_022640915.1 Bifidobacterium sp.
CATCGTGCGGCCCATCGTACCTGGCCTTTGCCTGTGGGGTAGAGCGGGCGCACGGCCGGGTAGAGGCATTTGCGTGCTGCCTGCTCGCCCACGGAAATGCCCGCGCGCCCGGATGGAGCGGCGGAACCGGGCGTTCAGACACGCGAATCGCGTTCGTGGAGCAGACGGCCTTGCGGATCCACGCCGTAGTCCAGGAACGCGATGAAGCGCTCCCACGCGACGAGCCACAAACCGCCAACGGCGGGATATTCGCCCTCCCAGTGTTCGAGCATCTCGTCGCGCGCGATCTCCGCGGGCCGCTCTCAGGTTCCTTGTTCTTAGCTGTCATACCAGCCATTGTCTTAAGTCGGCATAATCACCGACCTTCCCCGCCAATCCAAAGGATCAGCGACCAAAACCAGTTACACACATTTCAGAACAGTCCCGCACAATGCAATGGCGGCACAGGTTGGGAATGGCACCAATGCAAGAAGCATAACAATATAAAAACAGATAGCAGCAGATCGAGTGCAGTCGATGGTCGATCAGCCAACAGCCACTCAGCAACGGCCAGCACCAAGCAAACCGCGACAAGAAAAAGACGAACACGGTGCTCTCCAGCCGCGTTCCTGATATGCATCATCACTGCCTGCATGGCACAAATCATCGGACAATTCCCTCACGCACGCATATGGAAACCGCCTCGGCGCGGCTATGCACACCAAATTTTGCGTATACCCGCTTCATGTAGGTCTTAACGCTTTCAGGGCTGATCTCCAATTGATGCGCAATGGCATCGGTAGTACGCCCCTTGGCGTATAAGCGCATGACCCTGATTTCCATATCAGAAAGCGGGCTGCGCGCTGATTCGCCGCCGTCCCATTCCATAGCCGAGCGAATTCTGGCCGCCCTACCCAAGGCATGAACCAATTCAACGGTCGGCGCGTCCTTAGGAACTGCTGCTGGAACCACCGCCGGCATATCGTTGCCCCGGAAGCCGGCATCAGCTTCATTGCTGTCCAACGAACTCGTGTCGAAAGCGCTCATGCCGACTACCGTTATGCCCGGAAAACGTTCTTGAACAAGCGCTGCCAACTGCAGGCCGGACATTTGTGGCATGGCTAGGTCGGTCAGCACAACTTCCGGCAGCTGTTTCGATGACTCACACATCGAAAGCGCGCGCTCCCCCGTCGTCGCCGTCCAAACCACCTGAACCGGTGCGCCGCTCCTAGCCAAAATATCGGCAAGTGCCTCCGGAATCAGCGGATCATTATCGACAATGCCGATATGCAGGATTTCGTCGTTCATCATTGACCCCCCTTAGCAGCTCCTTACGAGTACAGGCAAAAATGCCCCCAACTCCTCACTCTGCAAGGATCTTGGCGTCAGAGCGGTTCGAGAGCCAGCGTGCGAAGCGAGAGATGGCGTAGTTGACGAGGATATAGATAATGGCGACGACGAGGTAGACCGGGAGCATACTCGTGGAGTTGGCTACGATAACTTTTGCGTTCTGCATCATCTCGGGATAGGTGACGACGTAGCCGAAGGTAGTGTCCTTGACCACGACGACCAGCTGCGTGACCATCGTCGGCACGATGATACGGAACATCTGCGGCAAAATCACCGAATAGTATGTCTGCCAGCGGCTCAACCCCAACGATATAGCGGCTTCCTTCTGCCCGGCTGGCACAGCCTGCACGCCGGCGCGATACACTTCGGCCAGTACGGCGGAGGCGTAAAAAGCCACCGGAATGACCACCATCCAATAGGTACTGATATGAATGCCGAACTGCGAAGGCACGAGGAAGAAGAAGTAGATGAACAGCAGCGTCGGTGTGCCGCGCACGAACTCGATCACTGCCGTAGCAAGCCAGCGAACGGGTGCAAAAGTCGAGATGCGCCCGAACATGAGCACCAGCCCGCCCACGAGCGCGATGGCCCCGGAGCTTAAGGAGGCCCGGACAGTGCCGATGAAACCGGCCCCGAGAAACTTCCAGATGTTGATGTTGGCGAACAGATCCCAATACATCGGGTCGAACTGGCCATTGGCGTCAAGCCGCATGATGAGCCATACGACAAACGCCGCAAACAGCATCGAGGTGATGATAGTGCCGATGACGATGCGTCGGCGGGCCCGGGGACCCGCAGCCTCGAACAACGCCGCTTCGGTGGGTGTCATCGCCATATCACAGCCCTCTTCTCGATGATACGGCCGATCGCGCCGATGACCAGCCCTGTGGCCACGTAGAACAACGCGGCGACCAAGAAGGTCGGGATGCCCAGCGCCTCCTTGGTGTTGATTCTGGAAACCAGCCCGGTCAGCTCGTCGTGGGCGATAGGTACAAGCGCGCCGGTCGATGAGCTGATGACCACTGAGATGAACAGCGTGACCATCGGTTGCACGACAGTGCTCAGCGCCTGTGGCAGCACGATGAAGCGCGTAATGCCGACGAATGATAGCCCCAAGGAACGTGCAGCCTCGATCTGGCCTGCGTCGACGGCGTTGATGCCCGAACGCAGATTGTCGCAGCCGAACGCCGAAGACACCAGAATCAGTGTGGCGATGACACAGGGCTCGTAGTCCAGCGTGAAACCGACCTCCGGCAGGCCGTACACGATGAACAGCAGCAGGCACAGTACCGGAATATTGCGGAATATCTCGACATAACCGGAGACCGCTGTCCGCAACGGCGGAATCGGGCTGATCCGCGCCATCGTCAGCACAATGGCAAGCAGCAGCCCACCGAGGAACGAAATGACGCCGATGCGCAGCGTCACCCCGTAGCTTGTCAGATAGTCATGGCCGAACCGCCCGGCCAAGTAGGTCAGGCTGCCCCATACCGAATCTGCTGGTGCCATACGCCACCACCTTGGGTTTCACATAGATTGATATTTGCCCGCCTGCACGCCTGACCGGCGAAGCATGTGCCGCTGAATCAAGTTTAGACAGACATTCTTAAGCGATTGTTTCCTAAGCAATGTCCTGCAATATCAGGATCCGGACCTTCACCGCATGGCTGCCAGACGCACAACACGCCTGGCAGCAAGCGTTCATTCGGTCTTACTCGTCCATAGCCGGCGGATTCGGGACCTCGGTCACGCCCGTGCGATCGCCGATAGTGAGCTTCCACAGCTTGGCCCACGTGCCGTCGGCCTCGATCTTCTTCAGCCATGCGTTCACGAACTTCGTAGCGTCGGAGCCCTTCGGCAGACCAATGCCATACGGATCCTCGCTGCCGAAACCATCGCCGACGACCTTAAGGGCATTGGGCTCTTTGGCCACATCGCCGAGCACGAGCGACTGGTCGACCACATAAGCGTCGATGCGGCCCTGCTTGATAGCCTGCACCAGCTGCGAATCATCTTGGAACTCCTGTACCGTGGCACTTGGAGCAGCGTCCTTGACAATCTGTGGGCCGGTCGAACCAGCCTGTACACCGACCTTCTTGCCGTCAAGATCCTTGACGGACTTGATGCTGGTGTTCGTGGACTTGACCAGAATGCCCTGACGCGAAACGTAATACGGACCAGCGAAATCGATCTTCTGCTTACGCTCATTGGTGATCGAATACGTGGCGAACACGGCGTTCACCGTGCCGTTCTGCAGCACAGCCTCGCGCGTGGAAGAATCGACCACGCTCACATCGGTTTTCGCGTCGCCGATAATATAGCGGGCCAGCAGCTGCGAAAGGCCGGCGTCGAAGCCTCGCAGTTTGTTGTCATCCGTGCTCTGCAACGAGAACAGCGCCGAGGTCTTGGTGCCACCGACCTTGAGCACGCCAGACTTCTTGACCGCCGAGGCCCAAGTGCTGGCCTCAACCGTGGCGCTGTCAGCTACGGATCCCGCGCTGATGAGCGCATCATAAGCCGCAGTATCCAAAGGCTTGCCAACGGCGCTGTTCGAGCCGGCCGCGCCATTCGACGGCGATCCGGAACGCTGCGAACCGCATCCGGCAAGCGCGAGTCCAAGCGCTAGGATTGCCGCAGTTGCAGGCACTGCCAGTTTGCGGCTGTGCAGCGCGCGGCGTTTGCTAAGAACGTTCATTATTCTCTTCCCTACCTGTTATCTATCTTCCTGTGCCAACCTGCTGCATGCGGATATACCGCACTGGCCGGCGCTACCGTGCCGGCTGACGCGGCCAATCGTTCTGCTGCCGTCCGGAGGATGGCCACTTTCGGCGAGTCCGGCGCTGCCCCACGTGAGGCAACCGGTTCAAGCAAGTATAAAGTCAGTGGGACGCAGATGACAGTCCCAAGCGCACATTGCGCTATCGGCATTCCTTATGGCCGATTATCAACGCGTGGCTACAATGGCGCACTACCCTGTTTTCCCATGCTACAGTGCTTTTGAAACGACCATTCTTCCAACGCTGAACTCTCCTCAGCCCTGAGTTCACACCGTTTCGACGAGCATCGGCACGGCTCGCAACATTCACTACGCGCGCACGTTCGGTGCCTACTACACAAATCGCCACACGTGCAGCGCACAGCCGCCACCGCATCACGAGATCGCCCTACAGCGCGGCAAGTCGCGGCTGGTACTCGTTGGCGAAGCCTCAACTAGCCCACGCGCACCCAGCTGTGTGACTTATTTTGTACCTTCCGCAGCATTTTTCGGCGCAGCGCCGCCCTTGCTCAGGATCTTCGGCACTGGCATGGGAATGCGATGCGGCTTGGGAACCCGCGGCGCGATTGGCGACTTGGCCCTTGTCACCGGCATTTCGCCGCTTGTGGCCTTTGCGGCAGCCTCGGCAGCCCACTTGGCATACTCGTCGAGATCGTCATCGACAGAAGCCGACGGCACAGCAGTTGTCTTGCCCTCATCGCGTTGGGGCTGCTTCTCCTCAGCGGAATACGTCGGATCCTTACCGGCCAAAGGCTCCGCCGAACCCGGCTCAGGATCCTGTACACGCAGCTCCTTGGCGAGCTCATCGTAATCAGTATCAGTTGTCAAGTACTTGAGCTTACGGGCTATCTTCTGTTGCTTGGCTTTCTGACGTCCGCGGCCCATCTGACCCCCTGAAATTACTCTTGCGTTCGATTCATCACATAAGAGAGTACCACCTGTTATCCCGCTCGTGGTTGTCGGCTCGAACTTTTACGATAAAAGCGATATTTCCGAACGGTTTTCACACACTCTGCAAAAGAGCATGACAAAGGATGAAGCATGAGCGACGACGAGCAGATCACTGCAGCGGGCAATGAGGTGAGCGCGAGCTTCCTAGCGGCGAAACGGCTTTCTGACCAGACCTTGGCTGAACTTGACACGAAACCCGGCCGTTTCACCATGCTCACCGGCGACCGTCCGACAGGTCGACTGCATCTGGGCCATTATTTCGGCTCGATCAAAGAACGCGTCGCCATGCAGAACAAAGGTGTGCACTCCAACATCATCATCGCCGACTACCAGGTGATCACCGATCGGGACACCACCGAGCACATCGAAGATAATGTCATCAACCTTGTGCTCGACTATCTCGCCGCAGGCATCGACCCAGCTAAGACCATGATCTACACGCATTCAGCGGTGCCAGCCGAAAACCAACTGATGCTGCCCTTCCTGTCGCTAGTGACCGAAGCCGAGCTGCATCGCAACCCCACCGTGAAATCCGAGATGGAGGCCTCCGGTCATGCGTTGACCGGGCTGCTGCTGACCTACCCAGTGCATCAGGCGTGCGATATCCTCTTCTGCAAAGCCAACGTCGTGCCGATCGGCAAAGACAACCTGCCGCATGTGGAGATTACCCGCACCATCGCACGGCGCTTCAACGAGCGTTACGCGGCCAAAAACCCCGTATTCCCCGAACCCTCCGCTATTTTGTCCGAGGCGCCCGAAATCCCGGGATTGGACGGACGCAAGATGAGCAAATCCTACGGCAACTCGATTATGCTGGGTGCCACCGCCGAGGAAACCGCGAAACTCATCAAGAAAAGCCCGACTGATTCCCAACGCCGCATCACCTTCGATCCTATCGCCCGACCGCAGGTCTCAGCCCTGCTGACTACCGCCGGTCTGGTGACCAAGCGCGATCCGAAGGAGATCGCTGAGGAGATCGGCGACGCCGGGGCCGGCGCGCTCAAGCAGTATGTCATCGACTCGGTGAACGAGTTCCTTGCCCCCCACCGCGAGCGCCGCGCCGAACTCGCCAAAGATATGGACTCGATTCGTGACATCCTGCACGATGGCAACCAGCGCGCCAACGCCATCGCCGAGCAGACTCTCGACGAGGTGCGTGCCGCCATGGGCATGAGGTACTGAGCACTCGCGCCGGCAGGGATGCGGCCCACACGCCGTGTCATCAAATGTCGTAGCGCCAACTTTTGTCGGTAAGAACCCGGGCCATTGCTAGGCCAACCGGCAGGCACAGGATTACCATGAACGCGCGGAACGCCCAGTCGAGCGCTGATTGAGTGTCGAACTGGCCAAGGTGGAACATGGCTTGGTACATGTAAAGCCCCGGCACCATGATCACAATCGAAGGCACGGTCAGGCAGATGCGCGGGTAGCCCAGATGCGGGGGCAGCAGACCACGGCGCACTGAAGAGCGCCACGCAGAGGCGAGCAGGCCCGAAAGCAACGCGCCGATGAACGCGGCCGCCTCAGGGGGCATGCCGAAATCGATGATCGTCAGGCGCAGCGTGTCAGTGATCGCACCAATAGACGCAGCGGTGAGGCACATACGCTGGGGCGAGTTGAACAATACGGAGAATCCCCACACGCCGACGAATGCAGCGATAAGGCGGAATGCCCCATTGGCTAAGGGTCTGAGCCCCAACGGCTCGAAGCCCTGCGGGTTGAGATGCACGATCGTAGCCACCATCCACCCGGCCAACGTGGCCATCAGAATGATCGCGAAGGTGTATGTGATGCGCTGAATGCCTGAGGGGAAATCGATCTTGGCGATATCCAAGCCGCCGGTTATCAGCGGGAACCCCGGGATCACGAACAGCATTGCACCGATATACGCCGTATCGTGTTGCAGCGCGACCGGGTCGAACAGGCCGATCAGGCGCAGCGTGCCGGTGCAGGCGAGAGCGGCGAGGGCCACGCACACGAAGGTGACGAAGAACTGGTTTAGCCGGCGCGCGAACAGCAGCCGTCGCAGGAATTGACCAAGCCCGGCGCCAATGAATGCGCCGACCATGTCATAGGGGCCGCCACCGAGCAGGAACACGAATCCCGCGCAGGCTACCGCTGCCCCGAATCCCGAAAACAGCGGGGAGTAAAGCGGCCGACGGCGCTCGATCAGGTCGAGTCGTTCGTGCACTTGGCCGACAGTGATACCAGAGCCGCCCACAGGGAGCAGAGCCCCGCCGACATGGTCAAAATGCTGGGCGTATTGGCCTTTCGGCGGTTTGTGGACACGGCGCCGGGACGATGCCACAGCCGCAGTCGACCGAGTTCCTGGCACAGCCTCATCCAGCGATTCCTGTGCCTGTTGAGCCTTGCGCTCAAGGCGCGCTTCTTTGACCGCATGCATGGCAGATTTGCGCGAGGCCGGGCTGCCGAGCTGGTCGACGAGCTCCTCGGACACCGTGGGCTTGGCGTGATACATGGATTCCTCGCCCAGATGCACGTTGAACCAGTCGGCGAAATGCTCGAGCAGCCAAATGCGTTCGGTATTCACGCCCGTCGTGGGCAAATCCACAACCTCGGTGATGCGGTTCCTGCCGTCAGTGCAGGAAGCTTCGATGTCGGTGAGATTCACGTCGGACCGTACATGCACGTTAAGCGGGTAGGCGATGCGATGCATCATTTCGCGCACCCGGAAACTTCCCGTTCCCGCGCCCAGATCCAGCATCCCGACGCGCACGATCACGCTTGATTTGGCGGCAATGCCGGCCTTGGCAACGGGCGTGTTCCAGTCGCGCTCAATGTCCTCCATGTCAAGCGGAATGGAATGAGTGTGAAAATGCTGTACCGCTGCAGCCGTGCCTTGTGCAGCGCCGGCCGCGCGTGTACCGGCCGCGCTTTCGTCCCCCTCGCCACTGCCAGTCACGCTGGCGCTGCCCATTGGCGTCTGTTCGCGTTGTTCGTTGGAAGTCACACTACAAGTTTTAGCGCACGCCACGTATGAGTGCCTTGCCACATCCGGCAGCCACCCGACTCTCTGCCTGCGAAGTCGCTGAATCCGAGTCCTGCCCCCTCACCAGCTCTATCCCGCAGCTCTGCCTCGAACAACGCGTGGCGTGCAACCGCAACGAAAAGAGCCACATATAAACAGAAGCATGCTCAGGTAACACGAATGTCGGTTTGGTAGTTCTACAATGAAGTCGCACACACCACCGAATAATGGCTTTGGGTTCGCAACGGCTGGTCAACACAATCGCGGAGGAGCCGCGAAAGACCGGCAGATCGAGCAACCGGAATTCGGCAAAGGAGGTCACCAATGACACAAGACAATACACAAACCACGGCTGTGGGCAGCGGGCAAGCACCCGCTTCCTCGGCCGCCCGACCGCCCGAGGAGCACGAGCTTCCCGCGTCGCTGCAGCACGATATGGATCTGTGTTTGAAGATTCTGCGCGATGTGGTCGGTGAATTCGATCCCGAGTTGCTCAGCGTATTCGATACTGTCCGCGATTATGTAGTCGAGGCCAGCGACGAACAATACAGCGGGCACAGGGCGCAGTATTCGAAAACCGGCGAAGACGGGCTAAATAAGGCCCGCGAGATCATCGACGGGATGAATCTGCACGACGCGCAACTCCTGGCTCGCACATTCACTACCTATTTCCACTTGGCAAACCTGTGCGAGGAGAATTACCGCGTCAGCTCTCTGTATCAGCGCGAAGCGAAGGTGAGCGACGATCAGGCGGTCGATCCGGTGAACGAGCTGACCAGCACCTACCACCAGCTCATCGTCGAGATGGGCCCCGCAAAGGCTAAGGCGCTGCTCGACAAGCTCGAGTTCCACCCGGTGTTCACCGCGCACCCCACCGAGGCCCGCCGCAAGGCCGTGGCCGGCAAAATCCGGCGCATAGCGATCTTGCTGAGCAACGATTCGATGTTGGGCGGCTCCAACAAAAAAGAAAACCGCCGCCGGCTCTACAACGAGATCGATGCGCTGTTCCGCACCTCCCCAATCGCACTGAAGAAGCCCACGCCGGTCGAGGAATCAAACACCATCCTCGATATCTTCGATGACACGCTATTCGACACGATCCCCAAGGTTTACCGCCGTTTCGACGACTGGGTGCTGGGAGACAAGGCCGGTCTCGTCGAGCCGGTGTGCCCTGCCTTCTTCCACCCTGGCAGCTGGATTGGCTCCGACCGCGACGGCAACCCGAACGTCACCGCCAAGGTCAGCCGCAAAGTGGCTCGCAAGTTCACCGACCACGCCGTGGCCGCGCTCGAGGAGGCGACACGCACCGTCGGGCGCAATCTGACGATGGAATCAGGCACAACGCCACCGAGCGCCGAAATGCTGCAGCTGTGGAGCCATCTCAAGGAGATGAGCGAACGGCTGACCGACAAGGCCTCCCTGATCTCCACGCAGGAGCCGCACCGCGCCGCCATGCTCGTGATGGCCGACAAGCTGCATTACACGATCGAGCGCGATGCCGATCTCATGTATCACAGCTGTGATGATTTCATCGCTGACCTCAAGATCGTGCAACGTTCGCTGGCGGCGGCAGGCGATCCACGCGCCGCCTACGGCCCGGTTCAGGACTTGATTTGGAAGGCCGAGACCTTTGGCTTCCATCTGGTCGAAATGGAATTCCGCCAGCACTCGCTCGTTCATTCGCGCGCGTTGGAGGATATTCGCGAGCACGGCCTGCACGGCGAGCGCGGCGAATTGCAACCGATGACACACGAAGTGCTCGACACGTTCCGTGCGCTCGGTTCAATCCAGAAGCGCAACGGAATGAAGGCAGCCCGGCGCTACATCATTTCCTTCACCAAATCGGCGCAGAACATCCGCGACGTGTACGAGCTCAACCGCATGGCGTTCGCTCATCCCGAAGACGTACCAACCATTGACGTCATCCCGCTGTTCGAGCAGCTGCAAGATCTTGAGAACTCAGTCGACGTACTCGAAGAAATGATCAAGATCCCCGAGGTGCAGGCCCGGCTTAAGACCACCGGCAACAAGCTGGAAGTCATGCTCGGCTACTCGGATTCCTCCAAGGATGCCGGCCCGACCACTGCCACACTGGCGCTTCATGCCGCGCAGGACCGCATCTCCAAGTGGGCGGTGGGCCACGACATCGATCTGACCCTATTCCACGGCCGCGGCGGCGCTGTCGGCCGAGGTGGCGGCCCTGCGAACCGCGCAGTGCTAGCCCAGCCTGTCGGCTCGGTCAATTGCCGCTTCAAGCTCACCGAGCAGGGCGAGATTATCTTCGCCCGCTACGGCAATCCCGTGCTCGCCGTGCGCCATGTCGAGTCCGTGGCGGCCGCCACGATGCTGCAATCCGCACCAAGTGTGGAGAAGACCAACACCGAGATGACCGAGAAGTACACGGATATGGCGAACACGCTGAGCGATATCTCACACAGGCGCTTTCTCGATCTCATCCAGGCCGACGACTTCACCCCGTGGTTCTCCACGGTGACGCCGTTGACCGAAGTCGGTCTGCTGCCGATCGGCTCACGCCCGGCCAAGCGCGGCCTTGGCGCGAAGTCGCTCGACGATCTGCGCACGATACCCTGGGTGTTCTCCTGGGCGCAAGCTCGCATCAACCTCGCCGCATGGTACGGCCTGGGAACAGCCTGTGAGCAGTTTGGCGACCTCGACGCGCTACGTGCAGCATACAAGGAATGGCCGCTGTTCAGCACGTTCATCGACAACATCGAAATGTCGATCGCGAAGACCGACGAGCGCATCGCCAAAATGTACTTGGCGTTGGGTGATCGCGATGATCTACGCGACAAAGTGCTCACCGAGATGGAGCTGACCCACAAATGGATTCTGCTCATCGTTGGCGACGAATGGCCGTTGCAGCACCGTCATGTGCTCGGTCGCGCCGTACGTATTCGTTCGCCGTACGTCGACGCACTATCGGTCGAGCAAGTGCTCGCGCTCAGGTCGCTGCGCAAGAAAGTGGACAAGGAAGAGCTGAGTGAAAGCCAACAGGCCGGGTTCATCTACCTGATCCTATGCACCGTTTCGGGAGTCGCTGCTGGCCTGCAAAACACCGGCTGATCCAGGCACAGGCATACGACAGAGCCGCGAAGGCGGGCTTGAAAAACCGTGAAAGGTCTTCAGCCCGCTTTCGCGGCTCTGTCGTATGCCGAACTCTCATAAACAACTGCATTCACGCGCGGACTCCCGAGAACACCTGGCAGAATTGTCGCGCACTGCCCTTCAACAGTGACACCTCGCCGTGGCCGACCGTTACCTTGTTCTGGCCGCGTGCGACTACCATGGTGGGAAGAACGCCGCTTCGCCTGTGCATGCACAGGCGAAGCGCATGCACAGCCGGCCGACTCCATGTCGCGCATAAGACATGCCGCATGAAGCCGACTGCAACACCGAGAGACCATATGGGGGAAAGCCATGACCGACAAGTCCGATCAACGCGCTGAATCGATCGAAGCGACGGCCACGGCAGCGTGGAGCCGCATGCTGGCGGGCAATCGCCGATTCTCGCAGGGCACGGCCGAGCACCCGTGGCAGGATGCGGAAACCCGCGAATCGCTCATCGACGCGCAGCATCCCGATGCGGCCGTACTCTCCTGCTCGGATTCACGCGTGCCGCCCGAGATCATCTTTGATCAGGGTCTGGGCGATATGTTCACGATCCGCACAGCCGGAGAGGTGCTCGATGCAGCAGTTCTCGCTTCGCTCGAATTCGCCGTGGAGACGCTCAACGTCAGCCTGCTCGTTGTACTCGGCCACGAGCATTGCGGTGCGGTCGCTTCGACGATCGCCCAGCTCAATACCATCATCAATGCGACGGCGCCCGACGGTGAATCGGATCTTGGGCACATTGTCGCCGATTCGGAGTCGATCATCGTCCGTTCGGTTGGCGCGTCAATACAAACCGCGCGCGACGCCGATCTGGACAGCACGGACGACTTCGAACGTGTGCATGTGGCCCGCACTATAGAGGCGTTGGTCGCCCGCTCCGAACCCATCCGCCAGGCGCTCACCAGTCAGCGGCTGATGCTGGTCGGCGCCCGCTACCAGGTGTCTACCGGCAAGGTCGAAGTGCTGTCGTTCTGAGCTATTCGTGCAACCGGATAGCCGTTCGCTAACGCTTAGGAATGGCGATATCCCGGATCGCTCGGCTTGCCGCACTGATGACGTCTTTCGCCGATGGGTGATGCCAAGGAGCACAGTAAGCCCCGGAACGCTCTTTAACACCCGCAACACTCTTTGGCTGAGGGGAAAGGGCCAAGCAAACCGACCCAGAAACACAGCCTAAAGACCGGACGCCCCCCTAGAGTAGTGGCTATGCCTCTTGGTTTGAACATCCTCCTGATTTTCGTCTTCCTTGTGCTCGGCTCCATATTTTCCGGCACCGAGCTGGCGCTAGTCAGCCTGCGCGGTTCGCAGCTCGACCAGATGGAGCTGGAGGATGCGCGCGGGGCCCGTGTGGCCAAGATCGCGCGCGACCCAAATACCTTCCTTTCGACCGTGCAGATCGGAGTGACGCTGTGCGGATTCCTATCGGCATCATTCGGCGAGTCTTCAATTTCGCCGTTCATCGTCCCGGTCATCGTGCAGTGGGGCGTTCCCCACAGCGTTGCGACACCGCTGACCACGATCGCGCTCACGCTCATCATTTCATACTGCTCAATCGTTATTTCCGAAATGGTGCCCAAACGCATCGCCATGCAGCGCACCGAACAAATCGCGCGCGCTGTGGTTCCTGCCATCGACGCCTTCGCCAAGATCACTCGGCCGATTATCTGGATGATCGGCCGGAACACGAATGGCATTGTACGGCTGCTAGGCTTCGACCCCAACGAGACCGAAAGCGAAGTTTCCGACGAAGAGCTGCGCGTGCTGGTCAACTCGAATTCGCGACTGAGCAACGACGAGCGCACGATTCTGGACGATGTATTCGACGCATCTGAAACTATCGTCGCCGAGGTCATGCGGCCGCGCGCCGATGTGATCTTCCTCGATGGCGCCCAGCCTTTGGCGCAAGCCGCGAACTATGTGCGCGAGATGCCGTATTCGCGCTACCCGGTCACTGGCAAGGATTTCGACGACGTGCTCGGTTTCGTGCATGTGCGCGATTTGCTCGACGTGCGCGACCCCAACGCCCGCACCGTCGCCGATGTGACACGCGAAGGCATTGCGTTGCCGGGCACTTCTAAGATCCTGCCGAGCTTGAGCCTGCTGCGCAAACGCGGCATCCACCTGGCCGTCGTCATCGACGAATACGGTGGCACCGACGGCATCGTCACCTTGGAGGATATGACCGAAGAGCTCGTGGGAGACATCCGCGACGAATACGATTTGCCCGAGGAACCGCATCGCAACGCCAGCGACCCTGGCGTGTTCGTCAACGGAGTGGCGACCGTCGACGGCGGCATGACCATTGAAGACTTCGCCGACTTGACCGGCATCGAGCTGGATGACGGCCCGTACGAGACCGTCGCCGGCTATTTCCTCGCTCACACCGGCCGCATGGGCGCCGTGGGCGAAGTGCTTCACTCCGATGACGGCTACGATATGGTCGTCACCGAGGTCGATCACCGCCGCATCGAGACTCTCGAAGTGCGCAAGCATGCCGGTGACGCAAGAAGTACGAAAGGTCCGATCGTGGCTGTTTCCGCTGATTCCAAGGCGCAGTCGACGCAGCCCGAGGTGTGACATGGACCAGTAGTGTGCGCGCCTATTGAACTGCATCTATTCGACAGGTGTCAGTCGGCCAGTAGGAATCGGTAGGCGCAAACCCCGACCTTGCAACGATATATACCGCTCAGACATCGTTGTCGCCCGCAACACCACGAGTTCTCTTTCCAAGCCATCGGGCCAGCACATATTTTCTGGCCACATTTAACATAATTGCAGCCGATACACGTAAGATTTCGCCGAATGTGAAGTTCTCACGATAGCGGACGTAGCTGCACGCAGCCGTAGCTGGTGCCGCTAAGATGGAAGTATCTGTGGTCAACAGACAGGAAGGAATAAATTATGGCACTTGAATTCGTGGTTCCCGGACTGGATGAGGCATCCTCCGAGAAGATCATTTCCATCTTGCAAAATCGTTTGAGCCAAGAGCAGGAAGCTTCTCTAGTGCTCAAGCACGCACATTGGAATGTGACCGGGCCGAGCTTCATCGGCGTGCACGAAATGCTCGATCCCCAGATCGAGATCGTGCGCAACCAGGCCGATGAAACCGCTGAGCGCATCGCCACCCTCGGCGGCAGCCCCGATGGCCGGCCCGACGCGATTCTGCGCAACCGCACCTGGAAGGGCGTGGATCTGACCGGACGACACTCTACAACAGATTATTTGAAGGCCCTGTGTGATTTCTACGATCAGCTCATCGCCGACGATCGCGAGGCCATCAAAGAGCTCGACGAGCTCGATGTGATCAGCTCGAACATCATGCAGGATCATGTGCAGGATCTCGAAAAGTTCCAGTGGTTCATGCGCAGCCATCTGGTATGAGCCGCGCAGTGGACGCGCATACGCGCGAGAGCAAACGTGCGTTGTGAGGTATGCATTGCAGAGTACCAATGGCGGGGGCCAACGAATCGATTCGTTGGCCCCCGCCATTGTGACTATTCCTGTCTTTGTTTCCGTGCGTCTCTTACGTTGGAGTGTGAGGACAGAGAACCCCATACTTCACGATTGACCATTCTTATGCTTTACAATGTAACGGATTTCGCTGGTTGCCCTGTACCTAGACCAGAGTCACGCACAGCGGGGTGCTGAGGTCGCGGCTATTGGGACCGACCATGATGTCGAAGGCGCCCGGATCGCTGCGCTCACCCAAGTCCGCATGCACGTAACGCACGTCGGATTCCCGCAGCGAGAAATGGACAGTTCGAGTTTCGTGTGCAGCGAGCTCAATCTGCTCGAAGCCCTTGAGCTGCTTCACTGGGCGTACGACCTGTCCGACTCTGTCGCGCACATAGCATTGCACGGTCTCGGTGCCGGCGATATCGCTGTCATTGGTAACAGCGACCGTGATATCAAGCGCATGCTCGGCATCGAAAGTCGCCGAGGAAACCGACGGCGCACCATAGACAAACGAGCTGTAGCTCAGGCCGAAGCCGAAGGGGTATCTGGCGTAATTGCTCGCGTCGAGATATTTAGAGACGTATTTTTCGCCCGGAGCCCCCTCGTATGGCCGCCCAGTGGATTCCGCGTTGTAGTAGACCGGCACCTGGCCGACGTTCTGCGGGAAGGACATGGATAGCCTGCCGGAGGGGTTGACCGCGCCATAGAGCACATCGGCTACAGCTGAGCCGGCTTCGCTGCCCGGGAACCACGCCTCCACAATCGCCTCAGCATCGCCAATCGCGCCCAGATCGAGAGGCCTGCCATTGAATACCACGACGACCACATGCGCATTCGCCGCCTTCACCGCATTGAACAGTTCGATCTGCGCCTGCGGCAGCGCGATATTGGTGCGGCTCGACGCTTCGCCGGTCATCGCCGAAGTTTCGCCCAGCGCGAGCACGACCGTTCCGGCTCGGTGTGAGAGCTCCACGGCTTCGTCAATAGCCGCTTGGGACGTCTCGAAATAGTCGCATTCCTGCTGCGCGACCAGCAGATTCACCCCATGCTCGGCAGCCATGCGCTGCATGCCATCCGCCATGCTGACTGCATCTTGCGGCCGACCCTTGAACGACCACGCCCCCAGCACATCATGCGAGCGGGCAAGCGGGCCGACCAACGCCACCGTGATTGCAGAGCCAGCGACAGACTCGACACCGCGTTCACAACCGAGCGGAAGCATACCGCGTTCGTTCTTCAGCAGCACGATTGAACAGTCAGCGATCCGCCGCGCCTCGGCACGATGTTCGACGCAACCGATGAGCTGCCGTTCCCGCGCTTCATCCATACCGCGGAATGGGTGCTCAAACAGCCCCAGATCGTTCTTCAGCATCAGTACGCGCATAACAGCTTCGTCGATCAGCGATACGTCGACTTCTCCAGACGCGACGAGCTCGGCAAGCGAATGCAGATAGCACACGCTCATCATTTCGATGTCGACGCTGGCTTCGATGGCCAGTCGGGCCGCCGCGCGATCGTCCTCGGCGACTCCGTGGGCGATGAGCTCTCGAACAGCGTTGAAATCGGAAATGACCACGCCATCGAAACCCCATTCACCACGCAGAATATCGCGGAACAGATGCCTGTTGCCAGTGGCAGGCACGCCATCAACCGTATTGAAGGAGGTCATGACGGTTTTTGCGCCGGCGGCCACGGCGGCACGGTACCCTGGCAGGTACATATCGCGCAGCAAACGCTCGGACATGTCGACTGTATTATATTCACGGCCTCCCGCTACCGCTCCATAAGCGGCGAAATGCTTGACGCATGCGGCCACGCGATCGATGTCATGCAGCAGATCATCGCCCTGATAGCCATGCACCAGCGCCTCGGCCATGCGGGCGTTCAGATACGGATCTTCGCCGGTCGATTCCATCACGCGACCCCAGCGCGGATCGCGCACGAGATCGACCATCGGCGAGAACGTCAACGAGAGGCCAGCCACGGAGGATTCGCAGGCGGCGACCTTCGCCATGCGCTGCGCCGCAGCAGGACTCCACGAGCTTCCCAGCGCAAGCGGTATAGGGAAAATCGTTTCGTAGCCGTGGATCACGTCCGACATGAACATGGTGGGGATGTGCAGCCGGTGGCGCTGCATCGCGGCAATCTGGATTCGTCGGCATTGCGCGGCTCCGGCGATATTAAGCACCGTGCCCACGTTCGCCAGCTCCTCGTCGGCGATACCCAGCTGGGTCATCGGGCCGGTGCGTTCCTCGGCATCGTCGGAGAAGAAGTCGCCGCTAACCTGGGTCAGCTGACCGATCTTCTCGTCCAGAGTCATTTGCGCGAGCAGGTCGGCGAGTTGCTGGTGGCGCATAAGTGGTTCCCTTCGCGGTTTTTACAGGTATTGCGTTTACTGCCTTGACGAACATTCACAGTTCGCCGTTATCGTCATCCGGCGCACTAGCCGCGTTCGCCGCCATTGCGTTCACTGCCCACGACAACGTCGATCACAGCGGCATCGCTCAGCGCCTCACGGCTAATGTTCAGCCCGCCCTGTCGATACGGCAGTTGCGCATATTCGCCGCTGATCTTCCGGCTGTCAATACTCACCGACACTGGCTGGGAACCGTGCAGCACGTGATAGCGGACTGTGCGCAGTACGCCGAACAAGCTGATTTCGACGACGGTGCCGTCGTCTTCGGGCGCAAGCACAGGATCGAAAACCACATGATCAGCGTGCAGCTGAATGCCGAGCAGATGCTGCACGAGCTGGCGGATGTAGATGCCCGGTCCGGAGGAATACACGCGCCAGCCGCCGCGCACCCCGACAGGATCGCTCGCGCCAGCCTTGAGCCTGTCCCACTGTTTGGCAGCGGTATAGCGATCGGGAAAATCGGCGTCGGAGGAGGCAAAGTAGCAGTTGCGCTGCCGAAGCTCGCTGGTCGCGAGCCGAAAACCTTGGCCGACCGGGCTGATGCGCAGCAGCTCATCTCCGAGCATACCCCTGCCCAGCAGCCCGAGCGTCTCTGCATAACGGATATGCGCGTGCGTATACATCAGGCCGATTTCGCGCCCGACATTGGCTGATTGCTCGCCGCGCTTGAACACCTCGGTGATGCCGTCGTGGAAAGCCGCGGGTCGGTTCATCAGCCGCACACCGTCAGGATAATGCAGCTGATCCTCGATCAGCTGCTCGTGCTTGCGCATTTGACTGTCGCTGAGCAATCCAGCGGCCATGGCTTGGCTCATAGGAATCAGACGATATTGGATACCGGTGCGCCGGTCGCTGGGGTGGATGACCGGTCTCGGTTTCCCGTGCTCGAACATCACATAGCCGGCCAGCACATCGTTGAAGATGAAGTCGCTGTCGAAGTGTGATGCGATGATCGCGGCCTCGGTGCTGAATTCCTTGGCGAGGGCATCTCGGCCGGCTGCGCGCAAGACGCGATCAAGCCCGTCGGCGGCCTGGTACAGCAGCGCAATGGTCCATGTTGAGGCCATTTCCTTCTTCATCGAAGCACGCGCGGGCTGGAGGGTATCATCCCAATCGCCTTCGCCGTAGCTGTAAAGATCAGTGCCGGGCACGCGATGCGTACGGATATACGTTAAGGTGCGCAGCAGGTGGTCGGCAACGCTCGCCTGAGTTTCGCAAGGTGTGTCGGTCTGCCGATCCCAGAATCCGACTGTTTCGTCGAGCAGCGACGCATCGCCAGTCGCATCGAGGTACTCGCCGACGATGATCAGCGGCCAGACAGGGATGTCACCGTGCGAATCGCGCTGGTAGAGGTTGGCATACTGGTCGAACATGAACCATTGCGGCAGCGAGCCGTCGGTGTTCTGATGGGCGAAGACCTTGAGTATGATGGTGCGGGCGATATCGGCGTGGCCGAATGCCAGCGCCAGCTCGAACGGCCCCTGGCACACGTCTCGCGTGCCCCATGCTGCACCCGAGTACTGTTCCAGGCCGTGCGGTGAGAGAAAATGCACGAGCGCGTTCTGCACGAACCATGGCACGATCAGGTTGAATTCGCGCAATCGTTCCCCACCGTCGATATGCAGCTGGCCGGAAAAACCGGCGATAGTGCGATAGTGACGATCAAGGATCGCGTTTCGGTTCATGCTGCGATCTGCGCTGGCAGCAACCAATCGGCGAGCATGCTGTGCCGTCGCACCCGTATCTGCATTCATATCGGCGGCAGCAAGCACCCGCATCGAGGTGGTCGGGCCGCTGCGGAAGGTGAAGATACCGCCGATTTGGCGGATCGCAGCGCCGTTGGGCGAAACAGTAGCGGCAGCTTCATTGAACAATACGTCATCGCCGGCAAGCCGTGCCTCGCGGGACGCAAACACATAACGCAAGCCCGGGCAGGCCTGCGCCGCAGGTGTGCCGGCCGCGGGAACGAGAACTATGCCATTGCCCGTGTCGGTTGCCGCATTGTCCAAGGCTATGCCCGAATCCACGCCAAACTCGCTGTCGATGCGCCATGCCGAGGGATCTTCGACGTCGATGCTCAGCACAGCTTCCACAGCGACAGTGCTTTCGAGAGCGATATCGATGCCCGTACTCTCGATCATCGCCGTGGTGCTGACAGTTATGGTCTCGCCGCCAACGCGGTACACCCAGCGCGAGCCGCCGATGTCCATGATATAGGCGGACGGAACGCCCAGCAGACGCCACCCGCGCGAGGAATTCTCGTCGGCGCCGCGCTTGTGCGGCAGCCGCACAAGGATACGCACACCTTGCGAGCGCAAGAGATTCAGGCTGGTGCGATGCACGGAGACAATGCGATTGAGGTTCGTGTTGCCCAGCACCAAGTGGGAGGCGAAGACGCCCGGCATGTACGTAGTAGCTGCGAATACTGGAGTATCAGGATCTATCTCGCTGGCAGACAGCAGAATCTGCCCATGCGAGCGGTCGACGAGTAGCTCTTTGGCGCACGAGACCACATGGGAGGCGTTATGCGATGAGAAATATGACAGGAGCCGCCCTGACCCGTCTCGTTCGAGGCTAAGAGGAACGCTGTCGGAGTGGCTTTCAGCTTGGACGCTGGCTCCACTCGCATCTTCGCCTTTAACTGCGGCTAGCGCAAGGAATTCATCCTCGCCCAGTTCTTCGCCATTGAGCGCAGGAGCAGCAGCCAGCAGGGAGACTGGCATATGGTGTTCGCTATCATCGCCAGCGGCATAGCTCTTGCCTGCGTCAACGCCGTCAACGATTCCCTGGGCTTTGTGACCCATGTCGAAGCATGCCTGTGCGAGATCGCCGCGATAATCCGGGTCGACTGTGCTCACTACGTGCCACGTCAAGCCGCTATCATCAATCGAGCGTGGCGTCGAAAGCAGGCATGCCATGCCAAATTCGTACTGGTTGATGCGGCCACCATTCCAATCGGCGTCACTCAGTGCCTGCGGGGGCTGCCCAAGGCGAGCAGCCCGGCCGTAGAAGTCGAAACCGTCGGTCAAATAGGCGGCAGCGCCTTCCGAGATAGTCGTGACGAGCAACGGCAGCTTCGGTGCGCAGCCCATGGTCTGGCGTGCGGCGAGTACAGCACCGGCCGATGTGCCTGTTTCGGCGTGATACGCGATGTACTGGGAGATGTACGGCTCGCTGCTCAGCGCCTGCGCGGTCGGCGCAAGCGCCAAGTCCTGCGCACTTATTACATCCCAAGCGCCCTGGCACGATTGGGACGAGTTCATATCAGCAGGCCGAATACACACCGTCCACACCCAGCCGGCGTTATCCCCACCTTCAAGTAGCCGTAGTTTCACGTTCCAGACCACACCAAGCGCTGAGCCGGTCCACGCAGCCATGCCGGGCGTCATATCCGTCGGCATGAGGCGCGAGTCGGAGTGCACGCCCAGCAGTGGTGCGAACTCGATACCGGCATCTGTATGGTGGCGCAGCCACAGCCCGGAGACACCCGCATCATGGGGGCCCGGCACATACTGCGAAATCTGCAAGCCACCCAACGATATCGAGGCGATATCGCCAGTACCAGCGAGCCGTATCGTAAGGTCGCCGGAGGTCAGCTGGCGTGCTGCGCGTTCGCGGCTGCCGTTCCAGGCCTGAGTCAGAGGTGTCGTCGTTGTCATGTGCATCGCTCTCCTTGCACTGTGGGATTCGGATGACTTCGGCGAGCAGTGCGGCTTTCGCCTCGTCACGAGTATGAAAGTATGGAAATGTCTATGAGGTTATTGGCCGCCGGCATCGCCGCGACTCAGCCCGCCCCAGAAATCATCAAGCAGCGCGGCCGTGGCCTCGGGGTTCTCGACATTCGGACAGTGTGCGGCATGCGGGATGACCTCGTAGCGGCACCCGAGCATTCTGGCCATCCGATGCTGCCAATCCTGCGGCCAAGCAGGGTCATCGACGCCATGGAAAACCAATATCGGCAAACCGGTATCGTCGAGCTCAAATGTCGTGTCATGCACGTCCGCGAGCTGCTCCAAGGCGCCAAGCAGTTGATCGTGGCTGGTGCGTTCGGCGCGCTCACGGAAGAACCGGTCCTCAACGCTTAGCGCGCTGTCGGGCAGCCCGGCCCGATCGGGGTTGCTGATGCGCCAGCCGTCTTCATTCGGGTGGTCGAGCAGCGCGCGGCGATCTTCCGCATGCCTCCCAGGCCACCCGTGCGGGCCAGAGCACATCAAGGCCAGGCTGGCAAATATGCTCGGATCTGCAATCGCGGCAGCCTGAGAGACCGTGCCTCCGAAACTGTGGCCAAGCAAGTGCACACGCGGCACGCCGCAAGTCAGCGCAATAAGGTGCGCGGCTTCGACCACGTCGCCGGCGGTCTGTGACCTACCGTATGACTCCACGCCCCGCGGACCAGCCGAATCGGCCTGCCCGCGCTGCGATATCGCCCAGACGTCCCAGCCTTTGGCGGCCAGCAGCGGCATGAGGTCGTAGAAATCCTCTTTGGATCCCGTGTACCCGGGTACAAGCAGGATCACGCCACGCGCCGGTACGCGACGCGGTTCCCCACGCAGCGCAGTAATCGTTCCCACGGCGAGATCGAGGCCGAGCGCCTGCAGCGATTCCGGCTTGTTCAGCGCGCCAAACGGCTCGATGCGGTGAATGCCCGCCTGGGCTGCGCCAACAGCTCCATGTAACTCAGTCATATTGTTATTCCCTGCTTGTCTTTACTGTTTCCGACGGTGCAAATAGCTCCATGGCATGCAGCGTCGACTCCGACCACTGCCATTCTCGCGTTGCCATCGCTGCCATTGTCGTTTCACCGCGCTTCGTTCACGCGCCCGTGCGCAGCTTCGGAATCGAGTTGAGCAGACGGATCGTGTACTCGTCGTGCGGATGACGCAGCACACTCGCAGTCTCGCCTCGTTCCACAACCGTGCCGTGGTTGAGCACCATGATGTTGTCGGTGATCAAGCGCGCAGAGAGCAAGTCATGAGTGATGTAGAGCATGCTCACGTTCAAGCGCACACGCAGGTCGTCAAGCAGCGCCAACACCCCGGCTCTCAACGTCATATCGAGCATCGACACCGGTTCGTCAGCCACGAGAACCTTGGGATCGCTGGCCAACGCACGGGCGATCACAACACGCTGGCGCTGCCCGCCAGAAAGCTGGTGCGGCAGTTTCGCCGCATACTGCTCGACCGGCGTCAGCCCTACAGTCTCAAGAATCTCCAGCATGCGACGCCGCGCTGCAGAACCACGCAGATCGGTGTAGTTCAGGATTGGTCGCATGAGGATGTACTCGACTGTGTGCAACGGGTTGAGTGCGGCGTACGGATCTTGGAACACCATCTGGATGTCGGCATGCAAATCGCGCAATGCCTTGCGCCCGCGCATTCGGTCGATGCGTGTGCTTCCCAGCGTGATGGTGCCTGAAGTCGGCTGCTCCACACCGGTGAGCATCTTCGCGATCGTCGATTTGCCCGACCCTGAGGCACCGACCAGCGCCAGCGACTCACCGGGCCGAAGGGTGAACGACACGTCGTTCACCGCGCGCACGGACTCTTCACCGCGTTTGCGGCCCGAATATACTTTGTTCACGCCAGAGAGCGTGACGGTCAGTTTTTCATCCTGTGGTCTGCCGGCATCGCCAGCCTTGCGTATGTCCTTACGCTCGAGGCCAGGAACCGAGACCTCTTCGGCACGAGGGTCGCCATAGTGGCTCAGCAGCATTTTCGTGTACTCGTCCTGCGGCGCACGCAGGATCTGATCGCTCGACGCATCCTCCACGATGCTGCCGTTATGCATGACGAGCACACGCGAGGTCGATTCGAGCACAATGCCCAGATCATGGCTGATAAGCATCGCCGTGAAGCCCTCTTGCGCCTGCAATTCACGGATCGTATCCATGACCTCGTGCTGCACCAGCACGTCCAGTGCGGTCGTCGGCTCGTCAAAGACCATGAGCTTGGGATCCAGCGACAATGCCAATGCAATCGACACCCGCTGACGCATGCCACCCGACAGCTCGCCAGGGTAGCGGTCGAGTGTGCGCTCGGGCAGCCCGACCTTGGCGACAAGTTCGCGCGAGCGCGCCTCGAAGCGGCTCTTGGGCACGTGCCTGTGCGCCTTAAAGATATCGGTGAAATGCTTGCGGATGGTGCGCACTGGGTTAAGCGCGTTCATGCCTGATTGCAGCACCATTGCGAAGCCGCCTTGGCGCTGCCTGCGCAATTCCTCGTCGCTCAGCGCGGTGATGTCCTTGCCATCGAACAGCACCGTGCCATGGCTTATGCGTGCCGGCGGCTTAGAAAGTCGGGTGAGCGCGAAGCCCAGCGTGGACTTGCCGGAGCCGGATTCGCCGACAAGACCAACGAACTCGCCTTGTTCGAGCGAGAAGCTCACATCGTTGACGGCCTTGACCGGTTCGATTCCAGGCGTGTCATATTCGATGGAGAGATTGTTGACGTTCAGCAGGCTCATCGCTCAGTTCCCTTCCCGCAGACGCGGATTGCTCAGGCGATCCACGCCGAAGTTGATGAATGTCATGGAGACCGCCAGCAAAGCGATCATTAGGCCGGGCGCCAGCAGCAGAGCCCATTGGCCCGTGAGTAGCACGTTGTTGTTCTGCGCCCAGTAAAGCATGGTGCCCCAGCTAATCGTGGTCGAGTCACCCAGGCCCAGGAACTCAAGCCCGGCCTCCGCGAGCGCGGCGGCCGTGGCGGCTCCAAAGAAGTTGTTGATGATCAGCGAAAGCATATTCGGGAATATCTCATGGAAGATGATCCGCCATGAGCTGTCGCCGCTAAAGGCCGCTGCAGTCACGAAATCGCGCGAGCGCAGCGACTGGGTCTGGCTGCGCAGCACACGCGCGCCCCACGCCCAACCGGTGAGCACAATCACGAGAATGATCACGCTCATGCCGCCGTTCTGCAGATAAGCGGCGATGATGATCATAAGCGGCAGCGAGGGGATAACCAAGAAGAGATTCACGAGGAAGCCGACGAATTCGCCGGCGAAGCTGCGCATATAGCCCCAACCCAGGCCGACGAGCACAGCGACGCAGGTTGAGAGCAGGCCTGCGCTCATCGCGACCGTCACCGAAATGCGGCCGCCCCAGATGAGCTGGGAGAGCACGTCCTGGCCATTCGACGTCGTACCGAGCCAATGCCCGGCAGTAGGCCCGAGGCTGGATTCGAAGTCACTGGCTTTGGGATCGTACGGGATGAGCAAAGGCGCGAAAATCGAGGACAGCACGATCAGCGAGAACAGAATGAGACCGAACCGAGCCTTCGGCACAGTCCAAACCGTGGCGATCGCGCGGCCAAGCACGCGCAGGCCCCGCACGATGGCATTGTCGTCGCTGGAGTCGTGATCGTTGATGCCATGCGAGCCGCCTTTGGCGCCATTGCGCCGAGCGCTATTCGTGTTTCCGTTCACAGCGGTGCCCGCTGGATCATGTGCTGCAGCATGTGCTGCTTCAGTATGCATTGCTTCAGTCATCGTCTTCACCTTCTTGTTCTCGGGTCAAGCACGCCGTAGAGCATATCGACGACGAAATTGGCGACCAACACGCTGACGGTGATCATCAGGAAGATGGCCTGCATCAGCGGGTAGTCCTGGTTGGAAACAGCCTGGTAGAGCAGTTGGCCAATGCCGGGATAGTTGAACACCTGCTCGACGAGCAGCGAGCCACCCACCACACCGCCGATCTGCAAGCCGAAAGCGGTGAGATTGGGCAGCAGGGCATTGCGCGCGGCGTATTTGAGCACCACCGTGCGTTGATGTAAGCCATTAGCCTGCGCAAAAGTGACATAATCATCGCCCAGCGTGCTGATCATTGTGTTGCGCATGCCCATGATGGAGCCGCCCAGCGAGGTCAGCAGAATCGTAAGTCCAGGCAGCACAGCATGCACGAGCGCGTCCGATATGAACGCCCCGGAGAATTCCGGCATCATGACTGCGGAATATGCGCCGGACGTCGGGAAAGCCCCAGCGAGATACCCCAGGAAATACAGCAGCATAAGCGCTAGCCAGAAAGCCGGGAACGCAGAGAGGAAGGAACCGGTCACACTGCCGACCGCATCGAGTCCCTGGCCGCGCTTCCATGCCATGGCCGCACCGAGTACAGTGCCGATGACGAACGACAGTATGGTGACCATGCCAACGAGCGTCAGCGTCCATGGCAGGGCATTGCCCACCAGCGTGGAGACGTTCTCTGGGAAATTGCTGTAGGAAACGCCGAAGTTGAAGTGAACGACATTGCCCAGATATTGGAGGTATTGGCTGAAAACATTGCCTTTAAGCATGCCAAGCTGCGCCTCGATGGCGGCTCGCATCTCCGGAGTGACCGGGCCGTTCTGCGACAGCCTCGCGATTGCCGCATCGGCAGGTGAGCCGGGCATGAGCCGAGGCAGGATGAAGTTGACCGTGATCGCTGCCCACAAGGTGAGCAGGAACAGGCCGATTTTCCCTAGAAAGTAGCGCACTGGACGACCTTTCATGTGGATTTTCCCCGGACTCGCCACGCATGTGTGCGGCGGCGGAGGACTGACGAGATGAGGCGGATGGAATAAAACTAAACTGCTGACTCTGCGTAGATTCAGCGCAGAGTCAGCGCTGTGCAGCCCCAGCATATGCGCAGTACCGGCGGGATGCCGCAAAGCGATCTCTCAGAGCGCACGGACCGAGCGTTGCTTACCAACGCGCCGATCCGTGCGGCCTTGCGGCAGGCGAGGCAGGAAAAGCCAGCCAGCCCAGCGCAAATACTGCGCTACTTCGCCTTCTTGATGTTGGTTACAATCAGCAGGCTGTTCTGCGTCCACGTGGCCGGAGTGGCGTAAGGATTGTCCTCGCTAGGCCAGTTCGTGAAGTTCTTGTCGCTGAACAGGCCCCACAGGCCGCCGTAGAACATAGTGACCACGGGCGCATCGTCGTAGACGATCTGCTGGAGCTGGTCGATGATGGCTTTCTGTTCCTTCTCGTCAGCGGTCCGCTTGAGCTGGGCGAGCAGGTCATCGGCCTTGCTGTTCTTGTACCGCTCGAAATTGGCTGAGGTCGACTGGCCCACTGGCAGGGCGAACTCGCTGTTGAGCAGGTTGTTGTAGTCCTGGAAGGGGCTGCCGGTGCCGCCGAATGCAGAGACGATCAGATCGAAGTCGCCGTTGTTCTGCTGCTGCACATAAGCGGCAGGCTGCGGTTGCTGGAGCTTGACCGTGATGCCGATCTTGCCCAGCTGCGATTGGAGCGTTTGCACGCCTCGCAGCCAGTCGGTGTAGCCATTGGGTACGGTGATATTGAGTTCGAGCTGCTTGCCGCTGGCGTCGACGAGCTTGTCGCCGGACTTGGTGTAACCGGCCTTGGCGAAGTAGTCGAGCGCCTTGGATTCGTTCTGCGCAATCTTGCCATTGTCTGGGATGTCTGCGTTCACCCACTGCTTCTGATTCGGCAGCAGCAGTCCGGTTTGCGGAGCGCCTTCGACGTAGCCCTCCTCGGCGTCCTTGGCGATTTTCTCACGATCAATCGCGTAACTCAGCCCTTGACGGAAGTTCACGTTGTTGTACGGTGCCTTGGTCAGATTCGGGAAGAGCGAGACGGTGCCTCCCGGAGGGAACCAATAGTGGTTGTGCTGCTTGTTGGCGCCCACCCAGGTCTTGTCGACATTCGTCATGAAGGAGTAGCCCCAGTCATAACCCTTGTTGACCAAGTCGAGCTGCTTGTTGGACGCCGGCAGCACGATGGTCTTGGCTGCTACCTTATCGGCCTGCCAGTAACTCTCGTTCTTTACGAGCGTGTACTGGTTGGGCGTGTAGGCACCGAGCTTGTATGGGCCGGTTCCCACAGGGTTTTCGTTGGTCCACTTGACCGGATCGCTCTGCTTCTGCCAGATGTGCTTGGGAACGATCACCTGCTGGTTGATGATGGTGGCTGCCGGCACGTCGGCATCTTTGAGATGGAAAGTGACCTCGCTGCCGTTCGCCTCAAGCGAAGCAATGTGCTGCCACACGCCGAGTGTGTCGAGGGATGTGTTCTTCTTGAGCATGTCGAAGGTAAAGACGACATCGTCGGCGCTGAAGGCCTGTCCGTCCGACCATTTCACGCCATCGCGAATCGTGTAGACGAGCGTTTTGGGGTCGGCCACTTTGTTCCCGGTCGCGAGGAACGGCGTCGCCTTGCCGTCGATGGCGTTGACCACTTGCAGCGGCTCGTAGATGAAGTTGATGCCGACGCGCTTGGAAGGCGAGAACGGATTGAAATTCCGAGTGAATGTTGGACTGCCGTTATCTCCGGCGAACAAGAGTTGGTCGCCGCCCGAGCCTTGTGATGCATTAGTATTCGTGCCGCAGGCGCCGACGCTGAGCATCGTGGCAATCGCCAGCAGCGCCGCGGCGATTCTTGATTTCTTCATTGATCTTCCTTTTCGTCTGTACTAGTCGCACTAGTTGTCTGTACTGTGTCAGTCCGCACTGGCTGTCTGTCTGCACGTCTGTCTGCACTGACGATGGTGTCGCTGCCCGTGTGGCGCAACTGGCTGTTGCGATTTCCTGCGGCGGCTCAGTCGAGTCGATACGGTCGTAAACGTTGACCGTCTCGCTTGACATCCATTCATTGTATGCGCTTACATTTTCTTATGCAAGCACAAATTATTTTCATCCGTTTACATCTTCATAATACTAGTTATTCCAATGATTTTCATTGTTTTCATGACGCGACACGCTGAAATGATAGCGCTATTGCAATATTCGCTTTTGCGCGATTTCTGCTGCTACGATGGAGCTGTCGACGAGGCGAGCGGGCACGGACAGGCAGCCCAACGACGCTATTAGCGTCCAAACGTCTTTGCCGGTTGTTGCTACCTCCCGCCGAATGCGGCGGACAGGGCGGTCGCCTGCGCAGGAAATCGGCAGAGCACCGGAGCAGGTGCGGAAAATCAAACAACCAAGGAGCTCGACGTGGAGAAGAAACCCACTGTGTATGACGTCGCGCACGAGGCGGGCGTGTCGATCGCCACGGTCTCCAGAGCGTTGCGTACCCCGCACAGCGTTCGGCCGAACACGCGCAAGGCCATCGAACTGGCGATTAAACGACTCGGCTACGTGCCCAGCGGCAGCGCACAGAGTCTGGCGGCCAGACGCACGAACAGTATCGGCTTGTTTCTGCCAAATATCGACGAGCTGGATTCGCTTTCGGATTTTCAACTCACCACCATCGATCAGGCCGAGGTCGTGGTCGACCCGCCGCGCACGCCAAGTATGCGCCCTGATTCTTTCTACTTCGATAGTTTGCTGCGCGGCTGCGAGCTGGAGGCCTGGCGCCAAGGGCTGTCATTGATGGTCAATATCGGCTTGGGTCGCACCGATACCGACGTTTCTCGGCTCGTCAACGACATGTCCGGCAAGGTGGACGGCTTGATCGTGATGGCTCGCAGCGTTCCCGAGCGCGTGCTGGAGCCGCTGCGGCGGCATCTTCCGTTGGTGATGGTGGCGAACGCACCTTCCGACCATGAAGAGGAGTTCGATCTGGTGCGCGTGAGCAACCGCAAGGGTATGAGCGCGCTCGTCAGGCATCTGGTCAAGGCGCATCATGTCTCGCAGATTGCCTATATGGCCGGGCCTGACGATTCGCCCGATAATCACAAGCGTTACGAGGGGTTTTGCGAGGGTCTGCGTGACTGCGGGCTCAACCCCGAGGCGGCGCCGATCTATCGCGGGCAATTCTCGCAAGTCATCGCCTGCACCATCACTAAAAGCCTCATCGCACAAGATTCGCTGCCCGAGGCACTCGTCTGCGCCAATGATCAGATGGCACTCGGCGCAATGACCGCGCTTTCCCGCGCCGGAGTGCCAGTGCCCGGGCGCGTCATCATCACTGGTTTCGACGGCATCAGCGAGACCGAGGCGACCGAGCCTCGCCTCACCACTGTCCGCCAGCCGATCGTCGATCTTGGCCGCGCGGCCGTGAGCACGCTCGTCAAGCGCATGAGTGCGCCTGGAGACCCGCCGATTTCAACCGAGTTGCCCGTCACCGTGCTCCTGCGTGAAAGCTGCGAAGGGCCATTGGCTGGCGTCTAATTCATCCAGCAGTCTTTAACTGTTACCGGCACACATCGACCGCCCGGCGCCAGCTCCCGTCAGCTCTCGCGATAGAGCTTGGTGTATGAGCCTTCGGCGCGGGGGCGCAGCACGATCGAGTCGATGTCGACCGTGTCGGGCTGCTCGAGTGCCCAGCGAACCGATTCGGCGACGTCTTCGGCGGTGAGTGGGTTCGGTACACCCCGGTACACGGCCGCAGCCTTGGCTGCATCCCCACCAAAGCGCTTGACGGAGAATTCATCGGTTTTGACCAGCCCCGGCGCAATGTCGATCACGCGCAACGGCTGGCCGATCTGCTCAAGCCGCAGCACGCGCGCCATGATGCGTTCGGCTGACTTCGACGCGCAATACCCTGCGCCACCCTCGTACGGCTCGATGCCTGCAGTCGAAGAAATAACGAGCACCGTGCCGCCGCCTGGCGCCTCTTTGAGCGCCGGCAGCAGTTTCTGCGTGATGCTCAACGTGCCGAGCACGTTGAGCTCATACATGCCACGCCAATCGTCGAGACTGGCGCTGGCGACCGAATCCTTGCCGAGCGCAGCACCGGCGCAATTGGCCAGCGCCTTGACGCCGCCGTCTTGCAAAATCGCGTCCACAGCATGCTGGGTCGAGTCTTCGTCAGTGATATCGCACACAACGTAGGTTAGCGCTGAGCCGACTTCCTCAGCCAACGCCTTGAGCTTCTCTTCGCGGCGTGCCAATGCCACCACACTCCATCCTGCCGCCACCAGCGCCCGCGCGCTCGCTGCCCCGATGCCGCTAGATGCACCGGTCACCACCGCGCGCTTTGTTGTTTCCTTCATGGTAAGCCTCCTTGTTGCGTATTGCGTTACCAGATACCAGCTACTCCCGTAAGTGTCGCCAAACCATGCGTCGGTGTACATGCCCAGCCGCATCGCGTATTCGTTTTTAGATATTCACCGGCATATGGTCACTCGAATCAAGCGCACCGGGCTGAACCACAGAGCATCATCCGAATTCTGTATTCCTTCATCATCCACAGTACTATCGCGGAATTCCCCTTCGGCGTAGTTGACCGCAAATCAATCGAACAGGCCTCCGGGTTCCTCCTCATGCGGTCTACAGCACCACTTGACGGTTCAATTCACGCCGCAATTGCCGCCAATTCGGCAAGTAGCGGTCCATATGCCGCTGGAATGCAGGACCGTGGCCGCCGGCCCACAGATGCGTCATCTCGTGCACGAGCACATAGTCCAGGAAGCGCTCATCCATCACTCCGAGCTGCAGATTGAGGCGGATGCGGCCGGTTCGCGGCGTGCACGAGCCCCATCGCGAACTCATGATACGCAAGGTGATGTGCGAGGGAGAGCGCCCGATGACTGGCTCCCACCGGGCGAGCAAACCGGGCAAACGGCTGGTGATGGTATCGGCCGCGCGACGTTTGCGCTCGTCGGTCCACACGAATATGCCGCCGTCCACACCGTCAGTACCTGCGCCGCTCGTGTTGCGACTGCGGTCATTGCCGGTTGCAGCGCCGATGCCACAACCCAAACCATCGCCCGACGCGCCGTCAACGACCATGCCGATCTGGGCAATGCTGCTGCGTTTCGCTTCGGCAAGCCTACGCTCCTGACGCTCAATCCACTCGCGCCGCTCACGCACAAAATCGGCGATCCGCGCATCGCTCATGCGCGTAGGCGCTGAGATTTCGATCGATCCGTCTGCCGGCCGCACCCGCAAGTACAGATTTCTGATAGTCTTCCTCGTCACATGAATGCTGAGTCCCTCCACGGCAAGACTCTTCTCATCAAGCACACGCGGCTTGGTTCGATGGCTATACGGCATACGCGCCATTGTCCCGCGCCTGCCTGACGTCCGTGGGCCATCGAATGCAAAAAGCGGGCGCATGAGTCGCTACGACACGCGCAGCCGGGGTTTGACTAATCCACGGGAAAGGGTATCCTATCTATTTGTGCGCTTTCATGGCGTATGGTTTTGGGCTCGTAGCTCAGGTGGTTAGAGCGCATCCCTGATAAGGATGAGGTCGGAGGTTCAAGTCCTCCCGAGCCCACGCAGAGATATGACAGCGGCTTTCTGGCCGCTTATTTTTTCTCTGTCATGGGGCTATGGCGCAGCTGGTAGCGCATCTGCTTTGCAAGCAGAGGGTCGCCGGTTCGAACCCGGCTAGCTCCACTCCTTAGCCCTTGGAATCATTGAGGTTCCGAGGGTTTTGTTTTCTTTTTTCGACCTTGAGTCAAGGTTAGACATGATGGCCGAAGTAAGTGTCCAATTACCGAGCCGGTTCAGTCAACAGGTCAACGGCGGTCGAAGCGGCGTTCCACCACTGGAACAACACGCCCTAAGGCGCGCAGACCGACAGGATACGCAAACCGGCACGGAGTGTTGGCGTCTGGCTCCTATGCGCTGACGCGGGGTGCACTGCCAGCCGTCGGAGTCGGGCCATTCGGGCTGGTTATGGGTTCGTCCGTCGCCGTCATAGGCCTTCCGGACTGCTCCACGTTGACCTTTTCTATTCGCAACGCATTACTGGCGTCACCGCTTCCGCCGGTCACTGTCCTCGCCTCGCTGGCGACTGATCCGGCGATGGCCGAAATCATGGCAGCGCCCTTTGGCGTAACCACGACGCCATCGAAGACCTTCCTTTCTAACAACGTCGACGATGGTATTGTTTCCCCAAGATATGCGGCAGTGTAGGCGGCCTTCAATCCGATGACCAACTCCTTGGCGCTATATTCCACCTTGGTTTCCTGTGCCTTCGAAATCACCACGGATTCGCCTGCCATGGCCGTAGCCGGTGCACCTAGTGAGACTAGGGCAGCCGTCACCATGGTCACGATCAGCGCCATTCTGGACTATAGCCCCCACTTGTAGGATGCCATCGAATCATCTTTTTATGCCACTTCGGGAAAGAAAATATCTTCGATGCGCATCCCGAAGGCGGCAGCGATCTGGAAAGCAAGAGGCAGCGAAGGGTCGAACCGCTCCTTTTCAATGGAGATGATCGTCTGACGGCTCACTCCCAGCATTTCAGCAAGACGCTCCTGCGACAGGCCTTGCTCGCGCCGCAGCTCGGGCAGCCGGTTTCTCATCGACCCTCCCGATATTTGCGGATGTAATAGCTGGCAGCGAAGGCAGCAGTAGCGACCGCGAACACCGCAATCAACGTCCATGAGACCGCTGACGGCAGCCACAAGCTTGCGACGGCCGCGCCGAGACCAGCCCCGGCGATGACCACATGAAAAGCGTCGGTCGCCGCGTGTGAGTACCAAGCGCCCTCGATGCTGTTTTCCGCATTCGAGATCGCGCCTGGTATGGTCGTTCTGTCCACGCACAAGACCCACGCAAGCAGAATGGTGAACGGCGCTAGGCACGCTCCGATGATGACACCCACAAGCACATTGTCGATATGACCATACGCATTGCCGGAAAACATCCGCACGCCGATGCCGACGAGAACTGCAACCGGCAATCCGATCAGGACCGCTATGCGCATGGCGGGAATGCCGCCGGGCTCTGTGCGACCGTACTTGTATTGTTTCTCGCTGGGTTCTTCAGTCACGGCCATTCCTTTCGCACTGTATGATCTGATGACAGCATTATGATAAGTAAAATAAACTTTACTGTCAAGTAAATTTGACAAGCGCGGTGCAAAATCCTTACCCGCGGGAACGGCACGAGCCTAAATGCAAGGCGAGGCAGGCTCTCTGCCGACAGGCCGCCGGAGCCTGCCGAATTCTGACTTCGACGGCACAGAGCCCCGCCGCATTCGCCTACAGAGCTGCCAGCACCTCCTCCACGCTGGCCTTGGCATCGCCGAAGAGCATCGAGGTGTTGTCGCGGAAGAACAGCGGGTTCTGCACACCGGCGTAGCCAGTCGCCATCGAACGCTTGAGCACGACGACGTGTCTCGCCTTCCACACTTCGAGCACCGGCATGCCGGCGATCGGGGAATTGGGGTCTTCGGCGGCCGAGGGGTTGACGGTGTCGTTGGCACCGATGACCAGCACCACATCGGTATCGGGGAAGTCGCCGTTGATCTCGTCCATTTCCAGAACGATGTCGTAGGGCACCTTCGCTTCGGCAAGCAGCACGTTCATGTGCCCCGGCAGGCGGCCCGCCACCGGATGGACAGCGAATCGCACTTCAACTCCCTGTGCGCGCAAGCGCTCTACGAGCGTCGCCACTGCGGTCTGCGCCTTGGCCACGGCCATGCCATAACCTGGCGCAATGATGACAGAATGGGCTTCCTTAAGCTCTTCGGCCACATCGGAGGCCTGCACTTCGTGGTATTCGCCCTCGACTTTCGCCGCAGCAGCCTTGGGAGCGTCGCCGAATCCGCCGAAGATGACGGCCATGAACTTACGGTTCATTGCCCTGCACATCAGGTACGACAGGATCGCGCCGGAGGACCCGACGAGCGAGCCAGTGATGATGAGCAGATTGTTGTCGAGCATGAAGCCGGCAGCCGCAGCCGCCCAGCCGGAGTAGGAGTTGAGCATCGAAATGACGACCGGCATATCGCCGCCGCCGATCGAAGCGACCAAGTGCAGACCGAGCCCAAGCGCCAGCACCGTCATCAGCGCCAAAGCCCACAGCGAGTCGGTCATCAGGAACCATACGAGCATGGCAGCCATGACGACCAGCAGCCCGACGTTGATGGCGTTGCGTCCGGGCAGTGCGAGCGGCTTGGATTTGATACGCCCGGCGAGCTTGAGATAGGCGATGACCGAACCAGTGAAGGTCACCGCGCCGATGAGTACGCCGACGTAGACTTCAGCCAAATGCGCGACGTCATGCTCGGTGAGGAAGGAGTTGTAGCCGATGAGCACGGCTGCAGCGCCGACGAAGCTGTGCAGCATGGCAATCAGCTCCGGCATCTGTGTCATTTCGACAGTGCGGGCGCGCCAGATGCCGACAGCAGCGCCGACGATGAACACAAGCGCGATGAGCAGCGCGGTCACCCATACGGGCCGCGCCGAATCGACGAGCGCCAGGATGATGGTCGCGATGATCGCCACGGCCATGCCGATCATGCCGAGGATATTACCCCGTCGGGCGTTCTCCTGCTTGGAAAGTCCGGCCAGCGAAAGAATAAACAGCACAGCTGCGACAAGATATGCAGCCTGCGAGGCGATAGTGATGCTCATGGTGCTCACGCATCCTTCCTGAACATGCTGAGCATGCGATAGGTGACGAGGAACCCGCCGAAGACGTTAATCGACGCGATGGCGGCGGACAACACGGCCAGCGTAGTCACGACCGGATTCTCGGAGCCGATCTGCAGCAGAGAGCCGACGAGGATGATGCCGGAAATCGCGTTTGTCTGCGACATCAACGGCGTGTGCAGCGAGTGGCTGACGTTGGAGACCACATAGTAACCCACGAATATGGCCAGCACGAAGATCGAGAAGGTTGCAAGGAATGCGGCGTCAGTGAACGCGAGCGCCACAGCGAGGATGATGCCGGAGAGCACCATAACCACCGTATTGCGCTTACGTTTGGCAGCCTGTTCGGCTTCTTGTGCGGCAGCCTTGCGGCGCGCCTCCTCTTTGAGCTCTTCCGGGCTGAGGACGGTGGCTGTAGCTCCTGCCGCTGCGCTGCCCGCTACGGCATGAGCCGGAGCTGCGGATACCGCCACGGCCGGCGGCGGCCAGAGAATCTGGTGCTCGTTGGTCACCGTCATGCCGCGCTGCACCGGGTCATCAAGATCAAGCGCCGGCTTGCCATCCTTGGCCGGGGTGAGCAGTTTCATCAGATTGACGACATTGGTGCCGAAGAGCTGCGAGGTGTGCCGCGGCATGCGACTGGCAAGATCCGTGTAGCCGATGATAGTCACGCCGTTATCACTGACAGTTTTGCTGCCCGGTACGGTCAGCTCGCAATTGCCGCCGCCGGTGGCCGCTACATCGACGATCACCGAGCCAGAGCGCATCCCAGCTACGGCCTCCTTAGTGATCGTGCGCACGGCCGAACCCCGCACGAGGGCCGTTGTGATGATGATATCGGCCTTTGCGGCTTCCTCAGCGTAGAGCGCCAGCGTCGCTCGCTCCTGCTCTTCGCTCAGAGCGTTGGCGTACCCGGTGCTCGACCGCTCCTGTTGGGCAGCTTTCGCCTGTACGAAGGTTGCGCCGAGCGATTCGATCTGTTCGCCGGCCTCCGGGCGCACATCGAAAGCGCGCACTTCGGCTCCCAGCGACACGGCTGCGCCAATTGCGGCCAAGCCAGCCACGCCGCCGCCGATTACGAAGACCTTGGCCGGCTGGGTTTTACCTGCTGCGGTGACCTGCCCGGTGAACATGCCGCCGAATTCCTCGGCCGCCTCGATCACTGCCCGGTAGCCGGAGACATTTGACAAGGTCGAGAGCACATCGATCGATTGCGCGCGGGAAATGCGTGGAACCGCGTCCAGCGCGAGTGCGGTCACGCCGCGTTTGGCGAGCGCATCCAACAGCCCTTTATTGGTGTGCGGAGCCAAACGTGAAACCAACATGGCTTTGTCGCGAAGCTGCGCAACCTGCTGTTCGCCCGGCGTGTTCACCGTGGCCACGATATCGCAGCCCCATGCCGTGGCGGCATCGACGATGGACGCCCCGGCGTCGCTGTACGCCGTGTCGCTGTATGACGCCTCAACTCCCGCGCCTTGTTCCACCGCGACCTCATATCCCAGCGTACGAAGCTGTGTGACAGTTTTGGGCGTAGCTGCCACCAGCCGCTCACCTGCGAGCGTTTCCTTAGGTATTCCTATTATCATCGCCGTTGACTCCTTCCAGTTATGGCTGTCGCCACAGGCCTGTGCCAGCTTGCGAACCATGGCCTATCCGGGCTCGTCTCAACACATCCCAGCAAGCGGGCCTACCGGATAAACCCATGTCACGTTTACCGGATAAACCTAGGCCAAGCAACGCTGCGTTATGGCCTTGCCGCTATAGCTATAACTGCCTCACAGTATAGTTGCTGCGTCCTTGCAGCGGTAATAATCAGCGTTCCGTTCCTCAATCTTTCAGACCGCGCAGCCGAAGCTGCACGTAATGCTCCAACTCATCCACACCAAGCCCTGCATATCCACGGATCGAGGCGAATTGCGGACCGTCGGACACATCGGCGCCACTGGATCCGATATGCGCCAGCGTCGTCGCGCCGGAAGCCGCAGCGGATGCGAGCCCGGGCTTGGAATCCTCGATCGCGATGCAATACGGCATATCCTGCGAGGTCACGCCGACCAGCCGCCCAGCAGCCAGATACGGGGCCGGATCGGGCTTTTTGGGCAGGTCGTCCGATCCGCACACGAATCCAACAAATGCACCCTTCGGCGCCTGATCTACCAGATTCTGAGCCATCTTGCGTGGCGACGCAGTTACCAGCACCGATGGAATCCCCGCCTCCACGAGTCGTTTGAGCACGTTCTCAAGGCCATCAATCCACGGCATGTGCTCCACTTCGAGTTGATACACCTTTTCGACCAAGGCCTGCGAGATTTCGTCTACGGTGAGCTGTGTGCCACGCTCGATCATGTGCTGCGCCGCCACCTGAATTGGCTTGCCCGCGTCCGCCCAGGCGAGATCCTTGTTCCACTGCCCGCCATGCGCACGCGCAAACTCTATCTCAGCCTCATGCCAGACCGGCTCCGAGTCGATCAGCGTACCGTCAAGATCCCACAGAACTGCCTTAAGCATCCTCGTCATATCCGTCAGCGCCGCCTTCCCTTGTCTTCATTCGCTTGCGCCGCGCCAACCCGCGCCGAACTTCTTCACCTTCCATGACAACAGAATAGGCCGACATCGGCACGAATACGAATGAGGGGTGAAGTGCCTTTCATTCAAGCACTTCACCCCTCATGGGCGTTACCACTGCCAGTCACTCAGCTGACCTGCCAATTCAGGCGCGCCGAGCAAGAATCACGCCAACCAGATCACCGCCTGCGTACGTGACTGCCGCGATCAGCCGCATGGGCCTCTATGAGAGCGCTGCGGCGATGCTTGGCAGCTATGAGCGCGAGACCTGCAGCACCAGCCAGCACGAGCAGCATGGCCACCATGGCCGTGTCAGAACCGGTCTTCGAAAGCCCCGGCTTCGGCAGTCCTTGCTTCGACGCGGTGTTGACGAATTCGATGGTCTGGGACTTTGCGTCAGTACGCTCGGTCTTCACGCTAAGCGTACCGTCGTGATTGTCCGTCACTGTCACCTTGACTCCGTAGATCTTGGGATCGTAAGTGACACCGTCCTTAACCGGACGGCCCTGGGCATTCGCCTTGGCTCCGTCGGGCACCAATTCGGCAACCTTGTACTCATAGACGCCAGGCTTGGCGTATTCCACGGCATCGAACTTTACGGCGCCATCTGCCTTGTTGCTCACTGTCTGTAGTACCTTGCCAGTTGCTGCGTCAGTCAGGGTAAAGCGGAACTGGCCGTCCTTGAGCGTGGCGTTGATGAGCTTCTTCATGATCGTAAGCTGATCGGTGACCGCAGCCTTCTGGGGCTTGAGCGTGTAGGTGTTGCTGAACTCGAACAGCGCGCCTCCTTCAGGAGCCTTCGTGTCAGCGCTATTGGGAACCACCGAAGCGGCAACGGCAGTCATGCGGCCCACACCATCATCCGTAACCACAACATCGAACTTCTTGGTCAAGGATGGGTCGGCAGTCACACCTGCAGGCTGCTTCTCTGACTCTTGAACCGTATAGTGGAATGTCTTGGTGCGCGAACCGTCGGTGTTCTGCTTAGCGTCGGCAAGGTCGGCCTGCGTGTAAACAATCCGCCCGAAGTCGATGTTGCCAAGCTTGTCGTTGACCGCGGAATCAACAGTCTTTCCATCCGCATCGGCCGGGAGCGGAGCCGCCTTACCAGCATCGTCCACACCGCTGATCGAGAAGCTGAACTTCGAAGCGAAGTCGCCGATCGTAGTGTTTGTGCCGTTGGCGAGTAGCAGCTTCGTACCGTTGATATTCAGCGGAACTTCCTGACTGGTCGAGTAGGTGTTGACGAATTGCAGACCGTCTCCATCCTTCGGATAAGTAGGCGTCGCCTTGAGCGTGCCATCGCCGTTATCCGTCACTTTCACCGTGAACACTTGGGAACCGGTTGTAGCCGAAACACCAGCCGGCAACCCAGTCGCATCCTCAGCAACCGTATACTGGAACGTCTTACCCGCATCCGCCAGCGTGTACTTGATCGGAGCGAACACGATCTTATCCGACTTGCTCAAATCAGCAACAGAACCGGTCGAGACCGTGGCACCGTCTTTATCCTTCACCGTGAACTTATACGAGTCAGAGGAAACCGGATTACGACCCTCAAGGCTCTTCACACCCTGTGGAGCGAAGGAACCAGATGCATCGTACGTATTCACAAACTCCAGACCGTCACCTTCCTCCGGATAAGTAGGCGTCGACTTGAGCGTGCCATCGCCATTGTCCGTCACCTTCACAGTAAAGGTTTGCGCAGGAGCCGCCGAAACGCCATTAGGCAGATGATCCGTATCCTCTGTGACCGTATACGTATGCGTGCCTATATCTGACATCGCGTACTTGATCGGAGCGAATACGATCTTATCGGACTTGCTCAAATCAGCCACAGAACCAGTGGAGACCTGCTTATCGCCCTCCTTCACTGTAAAAGAGAACGTATCAGACGACACCGGAGCACGGTTCACAAGTTTCTTCACGCCCCGTGGAGTAAACTCACCCGCGGCATCGTAGTATTCGTTAGTGAGCGTGGTGACCTGCGAGGCAGGAATTTGGTCGGTTGGGTCTGGTGTTTCCACCGTGACCGTCCCATTCTCGAGCGAGCGTGTTGTCTCGCCGAAGTGCCCGGTCTCGCCGTCTTCGGCAATGGTGCAGGTGGCTCCGACAGGAATGCCGTTGACGACGACAGGCGTATATGTGCCGTCTTCAGCCTTAACCAGCTCAATGGTCTTGGTCGGTTTACCGCCGTCGAAAGTCAGCGTGGTGTCGCCGAACTTGCAGGACATACTTGCCGTGAATTTGTCCGGCGCATGTTTCGAAATACCAGCAAACGTGACTTTCTTGACCACCTTGATCGAGCCAGTACGCAGATGCACGCCGACCTTGCTCGGAGTGATCTTGGAAATCTTATTGTCATCTCCGGTGTATTGCAGACCGTACTGATTCCATGCATATTGGTCCGCGGCCGGTATATCGTTAGTCGCAAGCGTTTTGTCGGCGTCAGTCCGAGGGTTGTTACGGCTCGCATATGTAATGTCTATGGCCTTGCCCGGTTGTAACAGCCCTGTAGTCGATTTTGTGAAATCAAGTACAACACGTACGCCGGTGATTTTCGACCAGTCAGTGGAATCGGAAACGTCAGTCCACGTTTCTCCATTCTGCTCGCATGCCGCACCGCCGCCATCGAGAGTATTCCACGTGCTCTTGCAAGGGCTCGGAGACTCAGTTACCTGTTTCCTTATTACGGTACCCTCTGGTTCCCCGACAAGCTCGATATTCTGCAGCAATTCTGGCCGATACGTTGAGCCCCGGGACTCGCCCGCGATCAGCATCAGGTCGCCATCCGCAGGCAACGAGTCGAAGATCGTCATCGTCTTGATGCCCGTAGTGCCCGCATTGACGGTGTGAAGCAGCCAGTGGTCGACACCACCCAACGTGCTATTGGCGGCGCAAGGAGAACGATAATACATCGATTTATCAGGCCCTAGAAGCGTGGGTGTGCACTGGGTTTGAGCGTTGACGGTGTTGACTGCCCCGTCCAAGGAACCCCGTACACCCTTGACAACATATAGGTTCTTACCTGGGGTCGTGCTAACGTAATCCTTCGTTTCGCCCGAATTGTCACTGGTCTTCTTCGTGTTTTCGTCGTTGGCATTCCCCGGAACGGCGTCTGTGACGCTATCTAATTTCTGCACGGTTGTGACGGTGGCGGTGTTCCACGCCTTATCCCCACTGGATAAACCGGGCTGAAGCTCCAAGTAGATACGGATCTTGGCAGTTTCGCCAGGCTGCATACGTCCCTTGCCTTCAGGCCAGGTCAAGATAAGCTGGGGCTCGGACTGAGACGTATGCGACGTATCGATTTCCGGTTTAGTGGTAAGCGTCCCCGCTGAGTTATCAGGAAGCGTTCCCGGCGTGAATTCGACAGATCCGCGTTTTACAGGGGCCTCGCCGGTATACAAAAGATACTGCGACATCGAATCCGTCAACGTTGTGAGGTCAAGATAACCTGTTCCAGCGTTATGAATAGTGATATCCCAAGGAACTAGTGAACCAACGGGGACACTTCTCGTACCTTCGTTGGCCCATTTGTCAATGGCCAACTTATGTGTGCCTTCAACCCAGTTGACGTCGGCTGTCGCAGTGCTCTCTACTGGCGTAAGCTCTGGGCTGGTTGCCTTAATAACCACTTTATTGGTAGCCTTTCCAGGCCAAACCACATCATTACCTGAAGTTCGTTGCTTATCGCGCAGAACTACTTTGTAGACTATCTTAGCCGACCAACGCGGGTCGCTTGTCGAGAAGATTGTGTTGTCAGCCTTCGTGAAAACGAATCGCACTCCTGCGATGTCCTTGTACTGTTCAGAGGTGACCGGAAGGGTGTAGCCGTTATTGTTGGAGTGCGCCTGAGCTACGCCATCTTTCCAATCCATGGCACCATCTGTGCCGAACGGACCGTAAACACCGATTTTCACCTGATTGGAACCCTCAGGAAAATCAATACTGTCGAGGCCCGTAAAGTTGAAATTATCCCAGAATGACGGGGAACCGTTTTCGCCATCCTGACCATCGGTGACAGTCACCGAGTCTGGTGCAACGGTTGATGTACCCTGATCACCGGAAAGCGTAACAGTCTGGATTTCACCCGGCTGGGGCCGTTCAATTGTTCCATCGGCGATTGTCTTTCTGGCAGTGACATTCAATGAGCCAAGGCCATAGGCGACATTTGCTGAATCCAATGCGCCCGTCTTGCCCTGAGGAGATACAACCAAATCATACGATTGCGCAAACGCTTGATTCGAAGACATTTTCAACACTGCAGTCGTTGGAATGAATGCTTCACCTGTCGTCCTCAGAGTCGAGCGCACTTGAGTGTCCATGCGCACTGTGAGATTGTTCGCCTGCGTGATGGTTCCTCGCTCTGCATCCGGAGAAGTGCTGACGAACGTCACAGAAACACCCACGACATCAACCAACGCTGCCGATTCCATATCATTTACGAGAGAGGCCGTGGATTTCTGGGTGGAGAATCCGTTTGCCTTGGTGTATTTCAGCAGCCAAACGGTCGACTTGCTCAGATCAACTTCGGCTGGAATCGAAGCCTTGATGTCGATATCCGTAATATTCTGACGGTTGAAAGGATTCGCGATTGTATTGTTGTCCAATGTTCCCGTAGCAGCAGGCGTTCCGGTGAATGGATCCGTGTTGGCTCCAGCACTGCTGACCTCGGACTGACATGACTTCTGTTCACTGCACGGGGCAGGGTCTGTGACCCGCACATAATTGGCCTTGTCCGTGGAGCTGTTCTTCGCAGTCAATGTATAGCCGTTGGTCGGGTACTGATCCTCATCGACAACGCCCGGTGCCGGAACCAAGACACTGTCTTTGTCCGCGGCCTTATCTACTGCAACAGCCGGCTCACCGCCAGTGATCGCGATACTGTCTGAACCTGTATTTTTCTGTACAGTACCATCTGCCTTAGTTGCAGTGAGACCGACGATATTGTTAACAAATCCGGGCGAATCCGGCATATTGAGTGGAGTTTTCTCAGTGATCCATGATTCATCCGACCTGGTCTGATCGCGCAACTGCCATGTCATAGCAAACATACGGCCATTCATTGCAGTGATACCTGAACCAGGTTCCGGCACGATTTTACCAGCTTGATGATCAGCGGTGCGGCGGGCATCGTTCGGAATGAGAGTCACACGCACTGCAGTAGTGCTCAACTGCTGAGCTTCACCAAGTGTGTAGCCCTTGAAGCTCCCGTCTTCTTCCTGCCATGCACCTGCAGGTGCCGGAACATCGACCCAGTCAGTGCCGTTGAAGAGTTCAACAGACTGCACAGTATCGTACTTCATCGCCCAGCCATTGGAGAACGGATCATCGCTCGCATTAACACCATCAATGCTGACAAGGTTGAAGGCATTGAAAACCGTCTGAGAAACGTCTGTTGGCAGGTTGCCATTGGAATCCACGGGATCTGTAATCGTCGCAGACTTGAATCCAGGAGCTACATCCCATGTAAACGTAGTTTTGGCACTATCTCCTGTTAGAGCTTTGACGGTATTTTTATCCCAAGCCTTCGCAATTCTTGGCTTACCACTCTCACCCTTATAAGTGATAATTTTACCGGTTCCAGTATCAGAATCTTTACCCGTGATAGTGGTGTTATTCTGGGTTTTGCCAGTACCTGTGGTTATAGCCGTGTTCGTATAAGAAGTAGCGTTCCCGTCGGAATTATCATCGACCGAAGTTTCCGGATTGCTACGCAACGTGGCACGTGCCGTGAATACCAAATTAGGCGTTACCGTCCTCTGCTGTCCGTAGCCGCTCGGATCGTTCGACGCGAAAGTGAACCTCACGCCTTGCACAGAACTAGCGTCCACCCCATTGGGAAGTTTGGCAGCAAGCTCACCCGCAGACAACGAATAGTTCGCAGCATCAGTGCCGGTAGTGAAGGAATCATCCAGCGTGATCCATGATCCATCGGATTTCTGTATTTCGACTGTCAACTTCGACTTAGCCGGTACCTGCGTCGGCGCGATGGAAGCGAGGTTGAAAGCATCCCAGAAATTAGTCTTGGGATCATCCTTGTTCCATGAATCTTGTACAACGATATTATTGACCTTAACGGATTCGCTATTCGCGTTCATATTTGATTGAAGCGACGTAATCACGCTCTGTCCTGGCTGGACCGGCGTACCAGGCCGAACTGTCTTATCAAGAGTCGCTGTAATCGCCGGGTAAATCACCTTGAGATAGGCATCATCATCCTTTGTCCCCTTCTGGCCGTTGACGGCTGTGACGGTAGAATCCGCAGAATTAGTGCCTGTTACGCTCGGTTGCCCCTGACTCTCAAGCGTGCCGATATCATAGGTGGCTGTGACACTGGCGTTCTGTTGGATGCCGTTGATGCCATCAGCTGCGGAGAAGATCAAATCAAAGCCTGAAATCGAGTCAGCAGGTTTGTTTGGTTTATCCCCACTAGTAAAGGGAACCTCCCTCGTATCGCCGGAAACCAAATGATATACGACTTTTCCGGTTGTGGCGTTCGCAGGGTACTTGATCCCTGCATTGAACCCATTGAAGCTGAAACCGTTTGTAAAGAAGGTGTCCTTACCAGCAGCCGGGTCGGAAATCTTCCAAGTATGGACTGCAGAGCCGGTATTCGTTGCTGTAATAGATGCCTTAGCCGTGTCACCGCCAACAACTTCACTGGGGGTCATTGACTTGTCGATTGTTGTGCTGATTGTAGCTGGCGTCACCGTGCGCGAAGCATGGTCAGTGACGATGTCACTGGAAATCGAATCCTTCTTGACCATTGCCTGCGCCACGTTATCAACGGTAACGCTTTCCGTCGAAAGGTCTGCTCCGTTATTGCGATCCGTGGCCCGCTGAACCATTTTAATGTCGACCGAATTGCCCTGTTTGGAGGGGATGGTACCTGTATAGGTGAAGCGCAGGCCACCGACCTGGTCGTCGGACACTCCGGAAGGAAGTTGAAATTCTGTCCCGGGAACACCTGTCGTCCACGCCCATTGGCCGTTTTTGAACACATACGCGTCCACTTGCACAGCGGTTGCGCCCTGTGGAAGCGACGCAGTGCCGAACCCGCCGAAATCGTTGACTCTGAATGGGTTATTGTCATCAAGCTGCGATGCGCCGTTGGCAGCCTTCGAGTCTTGCGGATCTTGAGTGATCATTGTGGTCGCGGAAACATTCGACTCGTTGGTGGTTTTCAAGGTGATTGTGGAGGCGGCGCGATCACCATAGACGGCAGTGCTAGGGTTCCATGATTTATCGATGCCAGCATTTACTTTCTGCTCTACACTGACTTCTACGTCTGCCTGGTCCGACGCATCAGCGGAATTATCTGCCGCAGCCGTTGCCTTATTGGTGATGGTTTCGCCATTGCGGGGATCGTCTGGAGAGAAGTTATCAGGAACCTGCAGGGTAATGTTCAACAAAGCAGTAGTGCCGTTTGCCAAACCTGAGCCAGGCAACAAAGTGAGCGGCTGGTGAAACTCCACTTTTACCTGCGTCTTAGAGCCCATTTTCGTAGGCTGTTCAATGGGTTTGCCATCCTCCGTCCACGTTGCCACCATGGCATTATTGCCCGACACCCCAGATAATTCGACTCCTGTAACCGCAAATCCTTGCAACTGTGCGGGCAGCGGATCGACCAATGTGGCATTCAGGCAATCATTTTCCGAGCACTTCACATTGATCTGATAAGTGAATGGCTCTCCCGGCCTTAATTTCTTAGATGAAAGTCCGTCGACCGATTTTTGCACCTGAAGATATTGAGGTTGTGATGCTGCTGTAGCAACGGATACTCCACCAAACAATGTGGCGACCGCCGCAATAATGCAAACGACCCAACGCCATACAGGCTGACGGAACAGGCCCGACGCAGGCGTGCGATGTTGAGGATTCTTCCCGATCATGATCTTCTCCCTGTATTTGCTTCGCTCGAAATCAGAGTTTCAAATGCGATGTGATTCTTTGTGTTTGCTGAGAATAAAGTTTCCGTGGCAGCTTCCAAATATGGCATCTCAGGCGTCCCCGTTCCCATGGTATATCTCTCCATATTTCGCGCCATTGCGATGCTTCTGTTCACTTTGACGGCATTGCCCGGACCTACTCCGCCGCCATTCGTTGATATTTTCATATCAACCCTTTCTTCAAATCTCTCGTTCTCGCCGGGTTGTCCTATCCCACTCACATGGATATCTCCTGAATATCCCTTGCAAGACATGACTGAACACATAAGGCATCTTCACCGACAATTATCAGCTACTAACATACAATCATACATCGATTCGCCGGGATAGATTTATGGCTTAATAGTTAAACAAACGATTACGTGATACGAGTCACATTTTATATGAGGCAAGAATCCTTGTTGTTAAGCCATTGCCGACTGTTTTAGCTCGACACAAACTTCAACAAGGGTTAACTATAAAGACTGGCGTCATCGCCCAACCGGCAAAAGAAGCAACAACGCATCCGGGCAGCCCAGCGGCTGCTGGGAGGCATGCCAATTGCCCAGGTTATAGATTGCATATACATGCATAGTTGTATGCAATGGGGCCCGATTCGATGTCTGACCGTGCCTCAGAGCCGTTAGCCCGTTTTTGCCCCTTCTTGGCGCGCATACTGATGCGGAAAATGGCTCTGGAACATTGCGCTTCACATGATAGGGCTCCGATAGCCTAACGATGCGATGCATACCCGCTGCGAAACGCTAAGACAGCGCGATTCTCACACCTCGCACACCCTTCAGTCGAGGTATTGGCCCCACAACACCACAGACTTCTCGTCCTGCGGGTATTGCGGCATATCGTCGCCGGAGCGGCCTGATGTCAGCTCACGGCGATGCACCTGGATCTCGTGCCGCCATAGCCGCGCTTGGTTCGAACGCTGCACCTCGACGATACCGCCGTCAGTATCAGCTGCGAAAATACTCGAACCGTTCGGCCGGCTCAGCCGCTTGAGCTCGCGGCGCAGCTGCCGGTTCTCTTCCTGCAGATCGAGAATGCGTGCAATACCAGCCAGATTGATGCTTTCATCCTGACTGAGGTGCTGCGCCTGCACCAGCCGATCGATGTCGCGCAGCGAATAGCGGCGTGCACCGCCTCCTGTCCGCTGCGGCTCGATAAGCCCCAATCGGTCGTACTGCCGCAAGGTCTGCGGATGGATGTTCGCCAGCTCCGCAGTGCGGCCGACGCCGAAAATCGGCAGATCGATGTCGAAGCCGACTTCATCGGCCCCGTCGAGGTTCGCGCGGGACTCGACCAAGGCGAGCGCGCACATCTCGTAGAGTGCACGCGCCTCGCGTTCCAGCCGTGCCATGGCGATCAGCGCTCCCGACCTAGTTCATCAAGGAAATCACCCGACTCCGCGTCGAACTCCTTGGCCTTGTGCTTGAGCGCCACACTGGGCTTGGACGGCACACGAATCTCAATACGACCCACCAAGTCGCCGCCGCGACCGGGTACGCCCTTGCCGGAGATCCGCACCTCGCTACCGCTCGAAGAGCCTGCGGGAACCTTGAATGTCACCAGCTCCCCGTCAATATCCTTGGCTTCGACCTTCGCCCCAGCCACTGCCTGCCCGACGCTGACCGGCAACGCCATGACGATATCGTGCCCGCGCAACGAGAACTTCGGATCCTCACGAACGGCGAGCTCCAAAAACATGTCGCCGGCCTTGCCGCCGTTGGCGCCGGGCTTGCCTTTGCCCGCAAGGCGTATCTTCTGCCCGTCTCTGACGCCAGCGGGCACATGCGTCTTGAACTTGCGCCCATCAACGCTCAGCGACACCGTCGCGCCCTTGACCGCCTGACGGAAGGTCAAGGTGATTTTCGAATTGCGATCCTCGCCTCGCTCAGGCCGCTGCGGCTCGCGATACGCAGTGCGGCCGCGGGCCCCTCCCGGCATGCCACCGCCGAACATGGAGAAAATATCATCCATGCCGGGCTGACCGCCGCCGGACGTCGAGAAGCGGACGCGCGAGCCATCGCCCGTGCCATCGCCGAACATCGAGCCGAAGATATCGGAGAAGCCCGTGCTGCTGAAGCCGCCCTGGCCAGAGCCGCCCGCAAAGCGCGCACCGCCCATGCCGAACTGCCGAATTGCGTCGTACTTCTGGCGCTGTTCCTTATTGTTCAGCACGTCATATGCCTCGGAGATGTCCTTGAACTTCTCCTCCGCCTCTTTGGACTTGTTCAAATCGGGATGATACTGGCGTGCCAGCTTGCGGTACGCTTTGTTAACATCGGCTGCGCTGGCGTCTTTGGAGACACCGAGGACCTTGTAGAAGTCCTTGTTCAGCCATTCGTTCTCAGCCAAGATGTGCCTCCTTTCCTGGGCAAACTTCTTGTTGATCGATCCGGCACCCATGAGGAGTGCCGCAAGTGAGGGGGATATACATTGCTCGGTACACCCCCCTTTTCAAAACCTGCCGCCGCACAGCGTCAGTTCTTGGGAGAAGCGACTACTACTCGGGCGGCTCGGATTACCCGATCGCCGATGCGGTATCCGGCCTCTACCACGGTATCGACTGTTTCAGTGGTGGCGTTTTCGTCGGGCTTGTGCAGGATGGCTTCATGCTTGGTCGGGTCGAAAGCTTCTCCAACCTCGCCGAACTTCTCTACGCCAAAGCGTTCGAAAGCCTTATCGACCTTCGTGGCAACCGCGTTGAAGGACTCGTCGATATCGCTGTGCGCCTTGATGCGGTCGATGTCGTCGAGCGCGGGGAGCAACGCCGTGAGCACGTCGATGATGCCATGCTCACGGAAACGATCCTGCTCCTTCTTCGAGCGATTGCGGAAGTTGACGAACTCGGCTCGCTCGCGCTGCAAGGCGTCGAGATATTCTGCCGCCTCCTGCTTCGCCTTTCCGAGCGGAGTCAGCGAATCTTGCGAACCGTCGTCGCCAGCATCCGTGCCGCCAGCACTATCGTCGGCATTACCCGGCTGATCGCCTTCAGCGCTTTGCGCACTGTCGGTATTATCGGGCCGTGCATCGGCGTTATCGTCACTGCCGGCATCGCTGCTCCCGGTTTGCCGGCCTTCGGCACTGCTCGCAGCGCAATGGCTGTTCTGATCTCCCTGAGTTCCTCGACTGCTCTGTTCGCCTGATTCGGTACTCGGTGCCTGCCCGTTGCCCTTCGCTGCGGGATTCGAAGCAGGCTGAGCCGCCTTGCCAGCCGACCCAGCCGCGTTGTCCGCAGCCTGATCGGCATCCGGCAGATCGTTAAGGTAATCGTCCTTGCTGAATGCGGACATGATTACTTGTTATCCTTGTCGTCATCGTCCACTACTTCGGCGTCCACCACGTCGTCGTCAGACGAAGCAGCGGAACCTGCGCCAGCAGCACCAGCAGCACCAGCAGCGGCTCCCTCAGCGCCAGCAGCACCCTGCTGCGCATAAAGCGCCTGGCCGATCTTCTGCGCCGAGGTCATCAGCTCGCTCTGCGCGGACTTGATCTTCTCGATGTCGTCGCCCTTGAGTGCTTCCTTCAGCTCGTTGACCTTGTCAGTGACCTCCTTGGACACGTCATCAGAGAGCTTGTCCTTATTGTCGTTGACGAGCTTCTCGGTCTGGTAGGCGAAAGATTCGGCCTGATTGCGAGTCTCGGCATCCTCCTTGCGCTGCTTGTCCTCGGCCTCGTGGGCCTCGGCCTCCTTGACCATCTTGTCGATCTCGTCCTTGCCCAGGCCCGAGCCGCCGGTGATGGTCATCGACTGCTCCTTGCCTGTGCCCTTGTCCTTGGCACCGACGTGCACAATGCCGTTGGCGTCAATGTCGAAGGTGACTTCGACCTGCGGGACGCCGCGCGGCGCCGGCGCGATGCCGGTCAGCTCGAAGGTGCCCAGCGGCTTGTTGTCACGCGCGAATTCACGCTCGCCCTGGTAGACCTGAATGAGCACGGAAGGCTGGTTGTCTTCAGCGGTCGAGAAGACCTCGGAGTGCTTGGTCGGGATGGCAGTGTTGCGGTCGATGAGCTTGGTCATGATCCCGCCCTTAGTCTCGATGCCCAGCGAAAGCGGAGTCACGTCGATGAGCAGCACGTCCTTGCGGTCGCCCTTGATGACGCCTGACTGCACGGCAGCGCCGACAGCCACGACCTCATCCGGGTTCACGGACTGGTTCGCTTCCTTGCCACCGGTAAGCTCCTTGACTAGCTCCTTGACAGCTGGCATACGGGTCGAGCCGCCGACGAGCACCACATGGTCAATGTCGCTCACCGAAATGTTCGCATCTTGCAGCACGTTGTTGAACGGCGTGCGGCAGCGGCCGAGCAGATCGGAGGTCAACTCCTCGAAGTGGGCGCGGGTGAGCGTCTCGTCGAGATGCACCGGCGTGCCGTCAGGGGTCATGGCCAGGTACTGCATGGAGATAGAGGTCGAAGTCGAGCTCGACAGCTCTTTCTTGGCCTGCTCCGCAGCTTCCTTGAGCCGCTGCAGCGCGATCTTGTCCTTGGCCAAGTCGACGCCGTACTTGTTCTTTACCTCACCCACGAGCCAGTCGATGATCTTCTGATCCCAATCATCGCCTCCCAAGCGGTTGTCGCCATTAGTGGCCTGCACCTGAATGGTGGAGAAGCCATCCTCGTCCTTGCCAATCTCCAGCAGGGACACATCGAAGGTGCCGCCGCCAAGATCGAAGACGAGGATGCGCTCGTCCTCCTTGCCTTTTTCCAAGCCGTATGCGAGCGCTGCCGCAGTCGGCTCGTTGATGATGCGCAGCACGTTCAGGCCTGCGATCTTGCCAGCGTCCTTGGTCGCCTGGCGTTGTGCATCGTTGAAGTATGCGGGGCAGGTGATGACCGCGTCGGTCACCGACTCACCCAAGTATGCCTCAGCGTCGCGCTTGAGCTTCATGAGCACCTGCGCGGAGATCTCCTGCGGGGTCCACTTCTTGCCGTCGATGTCGACGGTCCAGTCAGTGCCCATGTGGCGCTTCACCGAGCTGATCGTGCGATCGACGTTGGTGACTGCCTGGCGCTTGGCCACTTCGCCGACGAGGATCTCGCCGGACTTGCTGAATGCCACAACGGATGGCGTGGTGCGCGCGCCCTCCGCGTTCACAATGACGGTGGGTTCGCCGCCTTCCAGCGTCGCGATGCAGGAATTGGTGGTACCCAGATCGATGCCTACTGCACGTCCCATAACGGTTGTCTCCTTATTCGTTCGTTATCAGCTGTTCATTGCCAGCTGACGTTGCCTGCTCAAGCCCGCCAAGTCCTTGTGGTCTCGGTATATTCCGTCCGATGGCCGTAGAACCCACGTCATGAGGTCTCCCTCACTGGCTTACAAACTTGAGCCTACATCACTCAACTTTATGAAGTCAACTTATATTCCAAGTTTCTGCAAAAAACTTGAGTTTTATGCTATCAAGTTTGTACAGTCGCGGTTCTGCCGCCGTTCCCGGCGCCAAATCTTAAGACCGCCACAGGCCGATAATGCCCAATTCCTATACCAGCTCTTCGGCCAACACCTCGAGGGCAATCTCAATCGCCGCGTTCAGGTCGCGCTGCGACCAGCTGGGCATCGGCGTCGCCGATGATGAGGCGGAAGCGGCCGAAACCGCGAGCTCGTGGGATGCGGGGACATGCACAAAGCCCGCGCGAACCTGTGCATGGGTTGCGCGGATATGGTTGAGCATGGCATACATGACATGGTTGCACAGGTATGTGCCGGCAGAATTGGAGATAACCGCCGGATAGCCGTGGTCTTTGAGAGCTCGCACTATACGTTCAATAGGCAGGGTCGAAAAATAGCCATCAGCACCATCAGGATCGATCAGTGAGCCATGCGCCGCGCGCCCGGCGTTGTCAGGGGCGGAATCATCGCAGTTGATGGCGACGCGTTCGACCGAGATGCTTGGCCGGCCAGCGGCCAGCCCCAGCATGAGCACAATGTCCGGTTGCACCCGCCGGTACGCCGCAAGCAGTCGCTCGAATCCATGCTGAAAGTCGACCGGCAGAATCGTACCGGTTACCGTGAGCGCGCCCGCCCCACCGATTTCGCGCCCATCCAGCGTGGAGACGATGGCTTCGGTCGGATTGATGGCATTGCCGAGAAACGCCTCAAAGCCCGAAAGCAGCAACTTGCTCATCATTTGCCCTCGCCTACTGTTTTATCTGAAAACCGCCTGGCATGAACACGGTCATGAAGACGGTCTTACCCAATGCCTATATCGACGTGACCTTATACGGACGCCAGCCCGAGCTTCTCGAACGCCAGCGCGAGGCCGTTCTCGTCAATCGGGGCAGTGACCCAATCGGCGGCTTCCTTGGCCTGTGCCGTACCGTTGCCCATCGCCACCCCAGTGCCGGCCGAGCGCAGCATCGCGATATCATTGGCGGAATCGCCCAAGGCTATCGTGGTATCCGGCGCGAAGCCAAGGCGAGCCGTCATTTTCCGTGCACCGACGGACTTGTCCATGCCCAAAGCAGTTAGTTCGCCTGTCTCTGCGACCTTCTGGGGCAACGAGCCAGGAACAATGCAGAACCGACTGCCAAAGCGTTCCTGCATATCGACCAGCCGCACGCCCGAATCTGCAGGAATGAAGAAGGTCGCCTTATTCGATGTCGTAGGCGCATCGGTTCGCACATAAGGGCCGATCTGCCGTAGATACGCGCTCCAATCGCCCGTGATCGGCTTACCATCGGTGTCGGAAGTCTGGAACAGATCGATAAAGCCACGCACCGAATAGACGGCGTCGGGTGTCGTCCAGAAGCAGGGGATTCCATTGGAATCAAACCACGCGCCGAGCTCGGCCACATCGGCCTGTGCAATGCGCTCGTCGAAGATCGGCTTCCCATCCATCTCGCCATATGCGCCATTGCTACTGACAAGGCCACGGAAACCAAGATCCCAAATCCACGGATACACCTCAGGCTTGCTGCGCCCGGTACAAAGCACAAGCCGGTGACCTGCATCCGCAGCGTCAGCAAGCGCTGTTCGCGCCGAGTCCGGTACCTGTTGATTGTCATCGATTAATGTGCCATCCGCATCGATGAATACGAGTCGCTGCATCATGTTGTCCCTTCCTCTTTGCGCCAGAATCATTTCTGCCGAGGCGATGCGCCGCGCCTCTTCTTGGAACGATTCGGACGATTGGAACGATTCGTGCGAGGAGAACGTTCAGGAGATGCAGAAGAGGCAGGGGACGAAGGGGCTCCAGAGGAAGCGGCCGAAGCTGCGGCAGAGGCCCTGCGAGCATGTTTGCCCGCCCATTCAAGCAATTCGTTGATCTCCGCTTTGCTGGCAGGACGCAACGCCTTGTTGTCGTCAAGCATCTGCCGGCCGCGCGCCTCGATGAAATCCAGATAATCGCGCCTGTGCGTGCTCTCGTACTGCCGCTTCGCCTCATGCATATCGGAGAAATCGCCAGTGGCCTGCCGTTCGATCAGCAAACGCCCGACCATAGCAATGAGCGCGACGCACAGGCATATCACCAAGCCCCACGGAGTAAGCGGGTACAGCACTCCGCCCAGCACCATAAGACCGGTGACCAGCTTGCTCACGCCATATGTATAGCCGGCGCGCCCGTAGTCGCCACGCAGCCAAGCCATGGCGTTGGCGCGACGCTCCTCCTTCGTGCCGTTTAGCTGCAGTCGGGGGTGTTTGCCGAACTTGAACATGAATGGACCTTGACTCTTTCTTGTCGCGTGTTGCGATTGCAAGATTCGAAATGCAACGGTTAATAACGAAACAGAGACGCGAAAGTGCCATCGCACTCATGTGGATGGCACTTTCGTATCTCGCGAATCGATACGCAGTAGTTTGATCTTCCTTTACAGTTCATCTCCTTCTTCGTCTGCCGTTTCAACTTTGGTCTGCATCTGGCTGTACGTGCGAATGCCCGAACCACCAGCCGCGATCGCGGTCTTGACCAATGTTGCAACGTCAGCACCTTTGAGCCCAGCGCTCACCTCGATGAGCATCGGCAGGCTTACTCCGGTCACCACATCGACTCCCGGATGTACGGCTGCAAACCGAGCCGCCGCGTTGAAAGGGCTCCCCCCGAATAGATCAACCAAGAACAGCACATCCGGGCCGAGCCGCTTGTACGCGCTCTCATATTTGGCCAGCAGATCGTCAGGCCCTTCGGACTTGGTGAAATCAACAGCCTCCACATTGTCCAAAGGCCCCATGATCGTCTGGGTCGAGGCCAGTAAAGCCGGTGCCAACTCACCATGCGCAGCGATTATGAGAGCAACCATTGACTACTCCTTCAGTTCGCGATCTGACATCCCTGCCACAACGCCACCGGTACAACCCGGTATAGTAGTAATTTATGCGGCTCCACGCGCCCGTTTCTCTCTTCAACCCCACAGCAACCTTGAGAGCTGAAAAGACAAGGACGAGAAGCTCAAACCTGGGGTTAAGGTCAATCTACACCTTGTTAATTACAACCTGCAAACCCATAAGGTCTATGGTGTGTTTTATGTGAAGGCACGCTCCGGAGTTTCTGTTGTTATTGGGCTACCGCATTTCACGGTTAGCGCGTCATACCTCGAGCAACACCCATGCACTTGCATCCTGCGGCAGTTTACCGGTGGGAAGCGGAACCGAGGCCAACACGATTTCGCCTCGTGGGAGGTCAACGTCTTCGGCACCGAAATTCGTCATGCTCACGAAACGGCGTCCGTCGGCGCTCGGCCGCGAGTAGGCGATCACATCGCGGGCAGAATTCAGCATCTGGCACGAGGTGTCGCCGGTCGCAGTCAGCAGTGACGCACGGATTGCGAGCACCTCGGTGTACAGGCTGAGCATTGAATCGGGATTGCGGGCTTCGACATCGACCGCGTAGTCCTTGAACCACAATGGCTGCGGCAAATGCGGCTGCGCCGGGGCCTCGCCGTTGTCCAATGTCGCCGGAGAGAAGCCGAACGAGCGCTTCGCACCAAATTTCGCATTCCATGAGGCTGGCTCGGGCATATCGGCACAATCCCAAGGCAGCGGCACCCGGCAGCCGTCGCGGCCCTTTTCGGTGAAGTTTCGGCGCGTAAAGAATGCAGTGGGGTCTTCAAGCCTGTCCCAGGGAATGTCCGGCACTTCGAACAGTCCCAGCTCTTCGCCCTGATACACGTAGAGCGATCCGGGCAGGCCCGCCTCCATGAGCATGGCCGCACGGGCCCGGCGCGTACCCAGTTCGCGGTCTTCAATATAGCTTCCACCGTCGCGCAGGATCCAGTCCTTAGCAAGCTGGTGATGCGTAGTGCCCTTGACTTGCGGCAGACCATAACGTGAAGCGCTGCGTGGCACATCATGGTTGTTCATCACCCACGTTGTGGTCGAGCCGTCTGTTTGCTCGGCGCAATTCAGCCCATCGACAATGGCTTCGCGCAAATCGTCGGCCGCCCAGTTCGCTTTGGCGAATTCGAAGTTGAATACTTGGCCCAATTCGTCGGGAGACGCATACAGATGCTGGTGTTCGGGCACGACCCAAGCCTCGCCTACTGCAAAACGCGGCGGATCGTACTCGTTGAATACTTTTCGCCATTCGTGGTAGATCTCGTGCACGTCCGCGCGATCCCACAGCGGATGTCTACCGTCATGGTTGAGCACGCTGTGCACCGGGTAGCGTGTGCCGAGCTCTTCCAGCGGGGCACTTGCCAAGTCCTTGACCAGACCATGCGCCACATCGATGCGGAAGCCGTCGGTGCCATGCTCGCTCCAGAAACGCAGAGTCTTCTTGAACTCCTCGTGCACATCAGGGTTTTGCCAATTGAGATCCGGCTGTTCTTTGGCGAAGATATGCAGATACCATTGCCCGTCCTCGACCTGTTCCCATGCCGAGCCGCCGAATAGCGACACCCAATCGTTCGGTGGCAGCTCGCCGTGCTCGCCGCGGCCTTCGCGGAAGATGTATCGATCACGCGCTGCAGACCCCCGACCGGCTTTGAGTGCCTCTTGGAAGAGCACATGCTTATCGGAGGTGTGGTTCGGGACGATATCGACCATGATCTTCAGACCGGCTTCGTGCGCGGCGGCGGCCATGGCATCGAAATCATCCATGGTGCCCAGGCGCGGATCGACATTGCGGTAGTCGATAACGTCGTAGCCACCGTCGGCCAAATCGGAGGGGTAGAACGGCGAAAGCCACAGAGCGTCGACTCCGAGGCCTTCGAGGTAGTCGATTTTCGAGGTAACGCCAGGAATGTCACCCAAGCCGTCGCCATCGCCGTCCTTGAAACTGCGCGGATATATCTGATAAACGACCGCCTGCTTCCACCAGTCGTCGCGCTCGTTATTACGTGTCATGCTGCCCTCCCGGCACCTCGTGGCTGTGCTCGCCTCATGCTATCGAAAGGTCACGCCTATCGGAGCCGCAAAACGCCCGGGGCCGGTCTCGAGCATGTTTGCGTGGCGGGCGCGCGGCCGGGGCCATGCTGACGACGGCTGGTTGCACGGCAATCTGCTGTGTCAGACCGCCGCACCGAACTTGTCTACCAGCGCGCTCATCCAGTCGAGCAGATTGCCGTATTCCTTCGGCATCTGTTCGGTCAACTCGATGATCGGCACGTTGCCCGACTTCGCCGCAGACACAAGCTGATCGGTGGTCGCATCGGCTTCCTGCGTGTTGAAGACGAGCAGCTTGATGCTGCCGTCACCCAACGCACTCTGGAAGTCTTTGATGTCAGCCGGAGTCGGCTCGCTTTCATTGGCCGAAGCCTGCGCATAACCTTTCGGAGTGTTGTCTGTCATCTGCAGATCGCCGGCAAGATACCAAGCCACCGACTCAGTCGCTGCATAAGGCAAATTCCTAGTCGTCTTTGCCGTGGTCGCGATCTTGTTTTCGAGCTGCCGCTCGCTCTGCTGCCATGTAGAATTCAGCGTCGCGTATGCGTCTTTGTTCTTGGCATCAGCAGCCTGATAAGCCTTGGTAATCGCGTCTGCGGTCGCTTTGCGCACAGCGGCGGAAAACCACACATGCGGATTGTCGCCTTCCTTGATGCCGCCGGCCTCAGCCGCGTTCACGACTGTGGCGCCAGCGGACTCAGCAGCTTTCAGAGCCCATGGATCGTAATCAGCGCCGTTCACTACAACGACCTCCGCCTTGGAGATCTTCGCAACATCGCTCGTAGAAGGCTCGTAATCGTGCGCCTCCACATTCGTGTTGCTCATGATGCTGCTCACGTCAACGTGCGAGCCGCCTAACTCCTTGGCCACTGAAGCCCACTGGTTAATGCTCGCGACCACGCTGATCGTGCCGGAGCCCTTCGGCGCGCCACTGCCGGACGCATTCTCACCGCCACTGCCCGAGCCGCCACATGCGGCCACTACCAGGGTCATCGCCCCGGCCACGGCAGCCGCCATAATGCGGGCGAGTTTGGAGGACTTCTTCATCGTATTGCGTATCATCGAGCCACCTTCGTTTCTCTTGTTCTTCTCTGTTCGCCTTAGCTACCCCTACCGGGTTGCTGCGCCGCATTCATCGGTCGCCGCAGGAACCTTACGGATCGCCTGAGGGCAGGTGCGACGTCCTGAATTCGAATACTCCGTCAGTATAGAAGAATAGCGAGACTCATTATCATTTTAAGCGATGGTGACGCAGCGTCGAACAGGACATTCACAACTTCCCATGGCCTTACTCAGCCCTTGAGCACACCACCCCTCCGTTTTGGGCAGTTGCGGATGGAGCGGTGGGCAGGAACACGCCTATGGAAAAACGAGTGGGCCGGATATTGCTGTGGCCCCGCCAGCACTGTTGAGTTGTCGCAGGGTGTGCGGCGGTTTCATTGACCCAGAGCCGGCGGATCGGCGATCAGATCGTCGCTGCGATGGTCACCATCGGCATCCCTCCAGGCCAACGAGACAACCGAGGCCTTGTTGTCAACCCCCGGACCACGGCCGGGCTCGAAGCTGAGCGAAGCCTTGCTCACCCCGTCTGCGGCAACCCAGTCGAGGGTGAGCGAACGATTGCCATCGACGCTGTAGCTGAAATCGCCGTTGAAGGCGGCAAGCGTATTGCGCAGTCGGCACAGAGCATTCAATGCACGCACTACAGGGCGTTTGAGATTGCTGTCGATTTCGGCGACCGGATAGTAATGCCGGTTGATATCACGGCCGCTGTTAGTCGTAGCCAGCAGTTCCATGTCATTCGCGCCCGCCAAAGCCCCGACGTAATACACCTGCGGAACGCCAGGCAGGAAGAACTGTACGGCCCGCGCCGCGATGTAGTGCTGGTCATTACACCCGAGTGCTGAATAATACGTGGAGTTGATCTGGTAGAGGTCGAGGTTGCTTGCCGCAGCGCCCGTGGCGGCTGCCGACTCGCCATGGGTGTTCGCATGGATCGTGTTGACCAGGCTGTCCACAGCCTCGTCCGGGATCAGTCCTTTGAGGCTGCGGTCAAGCTGGTCCGAGCCGATGTCGATCACGCCGATGCCGTCGTGTGTGTCGAGCACATTGACCGCGTTGTTCGGGCGGACCTTGATCCAGTGCGCCAAAGCTGCCGTTTCCCCGGTGAACAGTGTATGCAGCAGAAGTGGCGGCAGCGCGAAATCATAGACCCGATCGACCTTCGAGGCGATGTCAATCTGCTTCTTGTAATACGAATGGACTTCGATGAGGGTCTCCAGACCACGCCGGTCCGCCTCGGCCTTGATTCTGCCGATCAAATCGAAGGTCTTCGGCGTCATGAAGCAGCTTGTGCCGATCTCCTTGGCGCCATACCCCACGGCATCGAGGCGAATATCGTGCACGCGGCTTGCCGCCAGACGATCGAGGATCGAGATCAGATATCCCCAGCCTTCCACCGAGTCAGTGTCGATGTCGACTTGCTGCGGCGTGAACGTCGTCCACACCAGACGCGTGACGCCTCCCCAGTTGTAATGCGTAAACGGCAGGCCCGGGCGCGGGCGGTAAATACCGGCGAGCTCCTCCTCGTTGGCGCCGTCGGGGAAAACGCTCGACATGGTCAGAAACATTTTCGCGTAGGGGCTGTCTTCACCTTTAGCCATTACATCTTGGAACTGGCGCGACTGCCATGACATATGGTTGACGATGGTGTCCACCATGATCTCGTGGCTGCGACCCAGATCAGCCACATCACCCCACGAGCCGAGCCGCGGATCGACCTGCGTGTGGTCGATCGGGTCAAATCCTGCATCCGCTCCGTCGAAGGGCGTGAAGAACGGCAGGATATGCACGCCCTCATACACTCCTTCGAAACGTGTGCGCAGCATGTCTGTCATTGAAGCGATCGTTCCGCTGCCGAAGCGGTTGGCGTACGTGATGAGCTGAACTGCATTCTTCATTGAATTTCCAATCTGATGCGCCATGGTAGGTAATCTGCCTCGACGCCACCGTCTGCATCGAACCGGTTTTACTTCATCGAATGTAAAATACCGGCAAGACATAATGACACGGTGAACGCTCGTCGCAAGGAACCACACAACGCACGCGGCACAAGTCGGCCAATAGCGATTTCCGATGGCGGAATTCGGCTAGTCGAAAACACTATCGCCCGACTTGCATACACCAAACCGGACGCAGCGCAGGGGTGAACGTACCCGGGTTGTTCACTATTTCGCCGCGCCCGGCAACTATTAGCCCTCAATGTTCCCTAGCGGCCCTTGGCGGGCCGCTAGGCGCGCTAAACGGACAGCGCATTGCGCTCCGTTATTTTACCGCACCGCTCATCACCCCACTAATGACCCACTTCTGAGCGAAGACGTAGACGATCAAGACCGGCGCCATGGCCATGAGGTAACTGGCGAAGGCCATGGGGTAGTTCGAAGTGAATTGGTTCTGGAAGCCGTATTGGGCCAGCGGCAGCGTCTGTGCGCTGCGGTCGGTGAGGATGATCAACGGCAGCAAGAAGTCATTCCAGGCCCAGAGCGTCGTCAGGATCGCGATGGTCGCGTTAATCGGGCCCATTAGCGGGAACACGATTCTCCAGAAAATAGTCCATGTGGTGGCACCGTCAATGCGCGCGGATTCCTCAAGCGAAATCGGGATCGAACGGATGAAACCGATCGCGATGAACAGGTTCGAGCCGATGCCCAGAATCATGTACAGCAGGAACAGCCCAACGATATTATCCAAGTGCAACGCGCCCATCTCTTTGGCGATCGGCAGCATGATCACGGTAAAAGGCACGAACATCATGGCTAGGAAGAAGTAGTACAGGAAGCGGAAGAAGCGCTTGTCCATGTTGCGGGCGACCGCGTATGCCACGAAGGTATTCGTCAGCAGGGTCAGCAGCACCGCCGCCACGGTGACAATCGCGGAATTCAGCGCAGCTTTTGGATAGTTGACCTGTGTCCACGCATCGGCGAAATTATGCCACTGCCAGCTCGACGGAAGGCTGAATGTTCCCGCCTCGGCCGGCGTCTTCAGCGCGGTGACAACCGTAAAGTACAGCGGCACCAGAATCGTCAGCGACATGACAGCGATCACGGCGGTAAGCCACCAGTTGACCTTATGATCCTTGTGATACCCCTGCTGCCGATACCCGCCCTTCGCGGTCGGCTTCGGTTGGGAAAGATGTGAAATACTCGCTGCATTGCTCATTATTCATGCTCCTTATGGCGTAACGGCTGCTCATGACGGCCTGTTGCGTATCGTCATATCGACCCAAAGGCCGGTCAGACCTTTTCCTTGCTGCCGAAGAAATTCAGCTGGATGAACGCGAACACAGCAAGCACGATGAAGAAGATGACCGCATTGGCCATCTGATATGAATATTCGCCATTGCCCAATCCGTTGGTGAAGATGAGGTAAGAGACGGACTCGGTCTTGGAGTCCGGGCCGCCGTTCGTCAACGCGACGATCTGATCAAAGATGCCGAGCGAATTCTTCAGGCTCAGCACCATGTTGATCGTCACGAACGGGCCGATCAACGGGAACGTAATTCTCCAGAATCGCTGCCACGTGTTCACGCCGTCGATGGCCGCCGCCTCATACAGTTCGGCATCGATCGTCTGCAAACCTGCCAAATAGATCAGCGTGGTATAGGCTACGCCTTGCCAGATCGACAGAAACACGATTGGAAACCAGGCCAGCTGCGGATTCGTCAGCATCGAGGTGGACAGCCAGGGAATGTGCAAAGCCTGCCCGAGCGCAGGAATCGGCACCATAAACAAATACTTGAATACATAGCCGATGACCAGCATTGCCAAGGTGAACGGAATGAAGAAGATGGCGCGGAAGCCGTTTCTGAAGGCGATCTTTCCATTGAGCATCACCGAAATCAGTAACGCGAGCATATTCGTGCCAACAGTGATGAGAATGGCGACGACGATCGTGAACAAGTAGGCGTTGCGCACACGGCTGTCCGAAATCATGGCGCCATAGTTCTTGAAGCCGATCCACTTGAAAACGCCGTATCCTTGCGAATTGGTGAAGGAGTAGGCGGCGCCTTGGATGAAAGGCCAGTAGAGAAAGACCACAACTAATAGTGCCGCCGGAATAGTCATCCAATAATAGGCTTTGTCGACTTTACGTTTGGAGTACGCGCTGGTCTTCCTCGGCTTGCCGCGTTTAACCTGCGGCGCTGCGTTCGATGCGACTGTTTGTGCTGTTTGCTGCATGATGTCCATCTCCCCTTCTCAGCGGAAGTTACGCGCTTGCGCTTTATCGTATTCGGTCTGCATGTTTGCGGTGAACTGATCGACGTTGCCGTTCTGCACCAGCGTGGTGAGGAAGCCCGCGATATTGATGCTCGGCGGCACGTAATGATCGCAGAAATCGGTTAGACGCGCCTCCTTGAAGAATGGCACGACACCCTCGAGCGCCTTGTCGCCCACGTAGGTCTCTTTAAGTGGAGTGAAGGCCGACTGGATTTTCGAATAATCTTCCAGGCGTTCGCGCTGCATGAGGAAGTCAATGAATTCACGCGCCTCCTTGGGATGCTTGGTGTTCGCGCCCATAGTCAGGATCACGTCGTCGCCCGCCGTGAGCATCTGCTCCTCAGGATTGTTGGTGGCTGGCATCTGTGCGAAACGGATGTTCATGTCCTTGTTGATCAGGCGCACCTGCGGAATGGCATACGTGCCGAGCGGAAGCACCGCCGCCTTGCCGTTGGCGAAGTCTTGCGTGGCCTGCTGATATGTCGCGCCCGGATTCGCCTGAGTGTAATTCTGGTAGAGTTCGACCAGTTTGCCCGACACCGGCTTCCACAGGTCGGCGAAGGTCGTGGTGCCTGCCTTGAGCTTCGTATATTCACTTTCCGGCACCAGCGTCGAGTTGAGTGACGACAACGGCGCCTGCAGTGTCCACGGATCGCCATAGCTGGCCTCGAGCGGCGTGATACCTTGCTGCTTGAAGGTCTTCAGGGCGCTGATGAACCCGTTCCAGGTAGTTGGCGGGTGATTAGGATCGAGACCGGCTTTACGCCATAGATCCACGTTGATTATATAGCCACTGGCATTGCCCGAGAAGGGCAGCCCATAGAGGCGCTTATGTGAGGGGTCTGCACTCTGGACCAAGTCCTTAGCGATTTTCACCATACCCGGGTTGAGCTTGCTCACGACCGGATCGTCGGTGAAATCGTGGAATACGCCCGCTTCTGCGAGCATTCCGTAATTGATATCGCCGTTAACGGTGATGACGTCGGGAGTGCGGTTCTTCACCAATCGCGTGCGCAGATCGGTCACGGCGTTGGGCGAGTTGTTCACGTTGACGCGGATGTCAGGATGCGTTTTCTCGAAATCACGTGCGGCCTGGGTAAACCAACTGCTCGCCTCGAATTTGAATTGGAAGAAATCCAGATAGACTTTCTGGCTGCTCGAAACGCCGCAGCCTGCGAGGCTAATACCGGCAGCGAACGCGCACAATGCCGCTGCCACTTTGCCCAGTCCGCGGCACAGCAATCCTCGAGTCCGATGAGAATCCATGTCCATACAGCGACTCCTTTGCTCGTGAATCCACAGCTTCCTCGCCATGGCTTCAATGTATCTTCACGCTAGCCATCATGCATTTTCATTCCAAATCCGCGCGCGCCCCGAACCTCCGGCAAATAATGGCGCTCTCCCGCGTCATCCGTGTGCGCCACCGGCCGCATCGCCCACGACCACGCATCGTTCCAGCCGCCTCGCAAAATCCGCGCGCGCCACCTGTATCATCCAACGAATCTTCTTTCTGCTGAGACACGAAGGCGACACACTTACGTCAGTGGCGGAAAAACGAAGTTTCGACTATTTTGTTATTTACGTAAAGAAAATGTCTGTATTGCGTCGCAGTCCTGTGAAAGAGGTGGCCATGGCCGCACTTCATCCGATACCGCAATGGTTCACCGGCTCGGACTACACCTATCGGGTAGCTGCAGCCATCGCACAATACGGCCCGGTGGCACGCACCACACTGGCCAGTCTGCTCCGGCTTTCGCAGGGCGCTCTCTCACGCATCACAAGCGACCTGCTTTATGAGGGCGTCATCGAAGAGCTTGCTCCGCCGGAAGCATCAGCGGGGAGGCTACCACATGCGTTTGCCCCCAAACCCGGCGCGAGGCATCGAGGCCGTCCGCAAACCGCGCTAGCAATACGAGGAGACGCCAAAACTTTCATCGGCATCAAGGTGCAGGCCAAATCTGCGATTGGCACGGCCGTAAATGCGCATGGCGAGATCGTCTCAGGCCGGCATGAACGCCGCTTCAACGATCAGTCGCCTGCGGCAGTGGTTTCGTGCTTGGCCGCACTTGCCGCTGATTGCGCGCAAGACACAATTGATGCCGGGTTGCCCTCGCCCACTGCCATAGGCGTCTCGCTTGCTGGGCACATCGAGCGTGACGCGATTGTGACATTTTCGCCCTTCCTGCACTGGGAACACCCCGTGGATCTGGCGGAGCTAATCACAGAAGCTGCTGGATTGCCGACCGGAATATTCAATGATATCGATTCGCTACTGATGGATGCCTGCTGGTTCGGCTCGGGTGTCGGGCTCAATGCCTTCGCCATCATCACCATGGGTGTAGGCGTTGGCTACTCGCTAGCTATGCACGGCAAGCCGGTGGATTGTCCGGACAAAAGCTACGGTCTGGCCGGGCATATCCCGCTTGATCCCGATGGCCCACGCTGTGGTTCGGGACACATCGGCTGCGCGCAATGCCTGACCACCGATTCAATCGCCCAGGAGTATTCGCAGATGATCGGCCATGAGGCTAGTTTCAGCGATTTCGAACGCGACGCACGTGCCGGCACGTCCCTTGCCACGCGCCTAGTAAGCCGTACCTGTTTCCGCCTAGGCACCATGATCGCCATCGTTGCGAATCTGGCCATGCCCGAAACGATTATGATCGCCGGCGAAACGGCTTTCATCGCCACTCTGGCCACTGATTCGGTGCGTGACGGCATCAACCGATACCGGCATAGCCAAAGCGCCCCAGTGCATTTTGAAATTGCGAAACACGACTGGCAGCTCTGGGCGAAGGCCGCTGGGACGCGCGTGCTTATTCGCCACATCAGCCCATTAGAATAGGCCCGGCGCACGCCCAAGGCATTGTCGTGCATAGCATTCCAGGCGCGGCGCGCAACCAGCGCCTCGGCCTATTGCCGTACAGTCTCGAATAACACGGCCTGCGCGGGGTGCAGGGAGGGCACGCGCAAGCCGTAGGTCTGCAGGGCGCGGCCATCGAGCGTGACACCATCCGCATTCCACCAGCCACTCACGCTCTGCGCGTTGGTGACGTCGCAGCCGAGCTCACGGTTCACTGCCAACGGGAGTACGCGATAAAGCGCATCAGCGTCCAAGCCAGGCAAATGCACAGGCGCGGCGGGATACGTGGCCGACGTAGTGCGTTGGGTGAACCGATAGACTGCCCGCGAACCGTCGGCACTTACGATGCCATCCAGCTGTACCGCTGGATCCGGAGAATCGTTGTGCACGACCAACCCGGAGGCAAAATCGGAGCGGTGCGCCTTGAACGCCTCCACCCAAGATTTTAGCGCGGCAAGCGATTCGGGAGACTGTTTGAGCAGATTCCATTCGATGCCCATATGCCCGAAGAATGTCATCGCCGCACGCAGCTGCTGGCTCGTGGCGCGCAGCGTGGAGTGCGCCGGGCTCGCACCTACATGCTCGCCCATCATCTCAGGCGGCACCAGCAGCGATGTATAGCGCTGGATCGTTGCACGCTCCACTGGATCTACGCAGTCGGAGACCCACACACGACTCGCAAATTCGAGGATTCCCAAGTCGATGCGCCCGCCACCGGACGAGCAGCTTTCGATCTCCAAACCCATGTAATGCCGCCGAAGCTCACGGAAAATGCCATATACCGCCAAGGTCTGCGCATGCACTGCCGGCCTGCCGGTGCGTGGCGACACAGCCTCGGTCACCAGTTTGTTATGATCCCATTTGATGTAATCAATGCCTAACTCACCGACCAATGCGTCCATGCAGCCGAACGTGTAGTCTCGCGCAGCTGGGTTCGTCAGATCAATGACCTGCTGCGAACGTCCCTGCATCGGCAGCCGATTCACGGTGGGCCTAAGGATCCAATCGGGATGTGCACGAGCTGTGTCGGAATCAGGGCTGATCATCTCCGGCTCGAACCACAGACCGAACTCCAAGCCCAGCCCATGCACATAATCGGCAAGCGCCTTAAGGCTTTTCTCGCCCTCCGGCCACACCTGCTGCGAAATCTGCCAGTCACCCAACGCCCTCGTATCGTCGCGCCGCGCCCCGAACCAACCGTCGTCCACGACGAAACGCTCTACGCCGGATGCCTTGGCTTTGTCGGCAAGCGCCTTCAACGTGTCGAAGTCGTGTTCGAAGTACACAGCCTCCCAAGTGTTCAATATCACGGGGCGCGGCTTGGCGGACAATTCGGGATGCTGCGCGCGCACAAAGGAGTGAAAGCGCTGGGCGATTTCATTCAGACCATCGCCATAGGCGCCATAAATCCAAGGGGTTGCGTATGAATCTGGCTCGGCTGGTGCGCCAGCCTCGTTCGGCGCACCAGCCTGTGATGCGGTGTCATTCGGTTCAAGGTCATTGCCGGCACCAGCTGAACTGACGGCACCAGCCGCCCCAGCCACGTTTTCGCACAGATTTTCCTCGCCGCGGCCTTTCAACATTATCTCGCCGCCGAGCAGTACTTCGCCGCCGCTGATTTGCGTCTGCGTGTAGGCATTACGCTCGGCCGCCAGTACGCTGTTGCCGCTCCACGCCGTGTGCACGGCATACGCCTCGCCACGCTCGAACCCGAAGCCCGGCACGCCGACTGTCAGCAGTAAAGACGCATCGAAATCAGGCCGGCCCACCATGGATACCCGCTCGATGCGTTCCTGCTGCAGCAGCTGGCGCTGCGGATGACGTTCACGCAGATGGTGGCCAGTGGTCGTCAGTACCTCAGTGGCGCCGGCTGGCAGTGTAAAGCCAAGCTCCACTTTATCGATGGCAAGCTCACCCTGGCCGGTATTGCGCACCACTGCCCGCTGGCGTACGAGTCCGCTTGCAGTCAGTTCGCATATCCATGTCAGCGCGACACCTTGTTCGCTGTCCTCGGCCGCTACAGTGAGCGCTGCTTTTGCGGCATCGATACGGACCTCGCTGACCACGAATTTACAGAACAACTCCACGCCTGCACGGCGCGCAACGAAGCGCGTGGATCCGGTCCACCCCTCGGCCTGCGTTGGTAGCACGCCTGGCCATGGCGTCTCGTCCAACACTCCCGAAACGCGTTGAGGCTTGAGCGCAGCAACCGAATTCAGCAGAGTTTCCGGGTATTCGAGCGGCCGGCCCCAATGCACGATCCGGGGCAATTCACGCTCGACAATCACGACCGCGAAGGCAACGCCCGGATGTGCAGCTTCGGCATATATCATTTGGATCGGGCCGCCATCCGGCGAGGTGCCGGTGAACGATCGCATCGTAGGAGCAGCTGTCACAGCAAGGGTTTTCGTCGTCATATCCTTCAATTCCTTCACGTTTCACTTCGCTCGTTGCAACTACCGTTCAATTCATCTTTGAATCCGCTGAAACTGGGCGGTTCTCACGCTCTCAATGCTAAACGTTCACGGCTTTCTTTCCGCGTCTCCGCGTGTTTCTTACCGCCAACAAGAAAATAGAGCCGAATCCACACCTGTTCAACGTGGAGAATTCACAGCCAGAGCATATCGTAAACGGTTTCGTGCCATCAAGCCTCAGATCCGCGACGCCTCCCTACGCAGGCAGAAGAAATCATGCAGCAGCGCCGCGCAAGCTTCTTCCCTTATGCCGCCAACGACCTCCGGGTGCGAACCGATATGAGGATCGCGCGCTATATCCCATACCGATCCACAGGCGCCGAGCTTGGCGTCCCACGCTCCGAAAACAATGCGACCAATATGCGTTTGCAACGCCGCCCCAACGCACATCGGACACGGTTCGAGTGTGACCACCAGAGTGCAGTCTGCGAGGTTCCACTGTGCTGATTTGCGCGCAGTCCCCTCAGATAGCGCCTCCCCTGGCATTGGCCTTCCTGACATTGACGTCGCCGGCCCGGCCGTATTAGCTGCCTGGCGCATCGCCTCGATCTCGGCATGCGCCAACGGGTCGCCATCTGCCTCGCGGCGATTGCGCCCACGCCCAAGCACACGCCCATCCGCATCAAGCACAAGCGCACCAACCGGGACGTCACCATCAGCGAACGCCCGGCGCGCAAGCGCAAGCGCCTCGTTCATCGCGTCTTCATACCGCATACGGCCAGTCTAAACCAGCCTCCTCAGCTATCTGGCCTACCTAATCCAAGACACAAGTCGACGGATTGCCGCAAGGGTTCGTCCGGCCAGCTATGACCTCCACCGCCCTCACCATCGCCACAGGGCCAGGCAGCGGGATATTCAAAGGCATGCGGCGGCCGTGTTACGCCCTGCGGCGCAACGCCGACATACTACCCCCTTATAATCGAATACCACAGAGCCAGGCCCAAAGGGGAGATGAACCATGGACGTGTTCATATTGATATTGTATGTGATCGGCGCCGTTGTGCTCTCATCTTTCATTGGTCGTTTCATCCCCCGGATTTCCATGCCACTGGTGCAGATTGCGCTCGGCGCAGCCATGGCGCAGCTGCCCTTCTTCCCAAATGTCGAGCTGGATCCGGCACTGTTCATGGTGCTGTTCATTGCGCCGCTGCTGTATCTGGAAGCCCACGAGATCGACAAATCCGCATTGATCAAAAGTCTGAATCTTTCACTGTCACTGGCCATAGGGCTGGCATTGATGACCATGGTGACCATCGGATTCGCACTGCACGGCGCATGGCCGATCATCCCTTTGGCGGCCGCATTCGCTCTCGGCGCGGCGCTTGGGCCGACCGATGCGGTCGCCGTCTCCTCGATCGGCAACGTCGCCTCGCTCACCAGTCGCCAGCGCAGCGTGCTGGAGGGCGAGTCGCTGTTCAACGACGCATCAGGCGTCGTCGGCTTCCAATTCTCGATCCTCGCCGCAGTCACCGGAACCTTCTCGCTGGCCCATGCCACCGGCGAATTCCTGGTCTCGTTCATAGGAGGCACGATATTCGGCCTGTTGCTTGGCCTCCTTGCCAATCTGCTGTTCGAAACTTTGCGTTCATTCGGTTGGGAGAGCACAACCACCAGAATTCTCATGGAAATTTTCCTGCCATTCCTCATCTATCTGAGCGCTGACATGATCGCGCATGTCTCAGGCGTGCTCGCCGTCGTCGCAGCTGGGCTGGTCATTCACTTCGACCGCACCGGGGTAGGTCCAAACGTGGCCAGAACAAACATCGTCTCCGGCAGCGTGTGGTCCGTGCTCTCCTTCAGCCTCAATGGCGCGGTGTTCATTCTGCTCGGACTACAGCTGCCCATGGCGCTGAGCACCAGCTGGTCTCACCCCGCCGTCAGCCATGCCATACTCATCGAGATCATCGCGCTGGTGTGCCTGATCGTCATCGGGCTGCGATTCGCGTGGATGAGTTTCGTGCTCTGGCTCACTAAGGACCAAGAGAGCGGCAGGCGGCGCACCATGACGCCGAACCGCTGGCGCTCCGCGGCAGTGATGACCTTTGGGGGAGCCAAAGGCACCATCACGCTATCGTTGATGTTCACCATTCCCTATGCCATCAGATCCGGCGCGCCCTTCCCGCTGCGCGACGAACTCATCTTTGTCTCTTCCGGAGCCATCGTCATCACTCTCATTCTGGCGAATTTCATGCTGCCTCTGCTCGCGCCGAACCGCGGCGACAACAAGGCCAACGAGATGACGGACATCACCATCGAGGCGGTTCACCGAACTATCGAGGAGCTCACCAAGCGCGTTACCCCGGAGAACCGGCGGGCTGTGTTGCAGGTCATCGACTCCTATACCAAGCGGATCAGCCGCTTGCGCCAGCACATCGACCGCGTCGATCCGCGCAAGCTCGAACAGTTGCAGGTCACCGCGCTGCATTGGGAAAAAGATTACATCCGCGAACAGCTCAACCAGGCAAAAGCGGATGAGCAGGCCGATCCTCACGCCCGAGGCCTGACGGTCGAAGCCTGCGAGCGCATGCTCGACCAGATCATGAATTCGCTGCGTCACGTTTCCAGGAATCATCCCTCAGGCAGAACCGTCTCGCAGATACGTGGCAGGATCCGCGCGCTGCAGCGCCGAACGCTTATTCTGGCGCGTCGCGCCAACTCCAGGATCCGGCGGACAACGCCGCTTGTGAGCGAGAACGAAGTCCACACGCATATGCGCAATTTGCAGCTCGAAGCCCTCGAATACGTGATCGACCATCTCTACGACGAGATGGGGCAGGATTCCGACAACACCGAATACTGTTCGGCGCTGATATTGGATTATCGTCGCGCCGAAGCCGCACTGCGCTCCCGCCCCAGCATCGGCCGCGGAGCCCAGCTGCTGGCCCAAGTCGATGAGGTCAGACGCGAAAGCTACGCCATCGAGCTCGGTATCATCCAGGATATGGTCGAGGCCGGCGACATCACCCGCGGCCAGGCACGACAAATGAGAAGAAACGTGTATGTGATGCAGGTTGACGCCGATAGCGAGTTATAACCCACAACAACCTGCATCCCTCGCAGCCTCAGCGGCTGCTCACCTCGCCTACAGACAGCCCACAGGGCTGTCTGCTTAACGGCTCAGCAGGTTGACGCCGATAGCGAGTTATAACCCACAACAACCTGCATCCCTCGCAGCCTCATCACAACATGCCGGAGGCGATGTCGTTGAGCAGGAGCCATTGACGAATATCGCTGAACTCCTCGAGGCCTACAGCATGGTCAAGCCCACGATAGCTTTTGGAAGTCAGCCAGGTATGTTCCTCTAGCCAGGCAGAGAAAGCATACGATTCGTATTTGGGAATCAACGTATCGTTGGCGCCGAAACCGTAGAACACCGGGATTTCGAGCTCGGGAAGACGCCCGTCGCCCGGGAGCGCCCCGGGTGCCAGAAATCCGGACAGCGTAATCGCCGCGCGATAGCGTTCAGGGCGGACTCGCAGCACATGCACCGCCAACACGCCGCCTTGCGAAAACCCGATGGGCACCACAGCGCGTTCGGCAGGAATGTTGGACGCAACCCAGGCATCGATTGCCTGCGCCGCCGCCAGTGCATCATGATCAAGATCCTCGCCCACCGGCACGGATTCATGGAACCAGCTGTAGGCTCCGGGCGAATAGCCGCCAAATCCGCCCAGTTTCCCCGGAGCTTCTAGCTCCAGCGGCGCGCGGAGCGAGACGTAGTCGTTATACGGTGCCACATAGCGCATCATGTCTGCAAGATCCTCTTCATTGGATCCCCACCCGTGCAGGCACAGGAACATCGGTCGATTGGGGGAGGCCTTGCCACCACCGCGTGAAAACGCAGTGTGCGTCACATGCAACGGATCACCATAGTGCCCCGGCACCACAGTGGATTTGCGGCCGACGGTCTGATTAGGCGTGGATTGACTTCCAACCGGTTCACGCCCGGCAGGCTCGTATTCAGCAAAATGGGATTCTTGCGCAGTCATAGTCACAATATACGTCAGCGCGACGGCAAGAGCGTCCTATATCGCGCAGATCCAGCCTCGCCGTCCAAGCGGCCCGCCGGCTACGACCGGCGATGCGCCGCACAGCCAATTCTGCGTCTACTCCGTCGTATTCTCAAGTGTCTCCAGTGTGCCGCCCCATATCTTCTGCAAGGCCACCATGTCTCTGCGTTGGCCGACCGCGATCCATAGCGGCCCGTTGAGCGTGCTCCAGTCGCCCTTGGCCCGCGCATCATCCGCATGTTCCTGCAGCAGCTGCTCCATAAGAGCCTGCGCCGGGGCGCGATCCATTGCGGCGGCGGCTTTGCTGTCGAAAGTCACATATGCCACGCGCATATGTGTACATGCCATAATTTGAGCGACCCCCGGGTAGCCACTGGTCGGAAATTCGCGCCAGCCGCCGTGGCACACTCCGGCCACCTGCTCAAGTCCTCGCTTCATTTGCGCGCTGTTTTCGACCGGCGCGACGTCCTGGACCGCAGGCTTAATGATGCCTTGCGGCGCCATACTCGAAATGAGCATACCTGCGCCCGCGAGCATGAGCGCGCATATAGCGCTGACGATGGAAAGCGAGCCTATACGGCTGCGCATGGTTCTCGGCGTCCGGGTTCTCACGATTATGACCAACGCTATGGCCAGCGCGGCTGCTACTGCGGCCACAGCCACCAGCATCGGTTTCGCAGCAAACGGGAACGCAGCCGGAGCTACTGCACGAGTAACTGCTCCCAGACTCGCCAGCAAAGCCGTGAGACCGGAGAAACCGGCCAGCCATCGCAGCCAGCTGACAGTCGAAGAACGCTGAGCATGATTGTAACCTCCGCCTGCGTTTTCACCGGCGGCCCTACTGTCGGCATCATATGGCGAGGCCAGATCCGCTGCCGATGCTGCAAGACGGTGCTGCTGGGAATCAAGTTCTCCGAAGATATCGAAATCGTCGCCCATATGTATTTTCCTTACACCATCACCACCCAAGTATAGGCCTTGGAAAAAGAAACCCCGGCGGGATTGGCGCCGGGGAGAGAAAGGAGAGAAGAAGAAAGGTTTCAATTGTCCGAAGCAGTGCTCCTGGCCAGCTCTTGCTGACAGTTATTACTTAACCACTCGTTCCTTGAAATACCTCTGGCGTTCTCTGACAACTTCCTGTGAGTCTGTGTAAATTTTGCCGTATGACCCGTTTCATCGCATATGAGCACGATTGTGGCGTTAACGAACTAGACTGGTCTGAGCAATCGTCGTCAATCATATCTCGCCATGCAGCGCGCGCCGCAGCCGGGCGAGCGTCCCGTGAGGGGGAACCATGCTTCTGTCCGATCGCGACATCCTCGCGTTCCAAGCCGCCGGCCATATCTCGCTGGATCCGTGGACTGCCGAAATGGTGCAGCCCGCATCGATCGATGTGCGTCTTGATCGCTTCTTCCGCCTGTTCAATAACCACGCATATACCTATGTGGACCCAGCGGAAAACCAAGGCGCGCTCACCGAGCAATTCGAAGTGGCCTCCGGAGAGCCGTGGATCCTGCATCCGGGCGAGTTCGCGCTTGCCTCCACATGGGAATACGTGAAACTGGATGCGACCGTCGCCGCGCGGCTCGAGGGCAAAAGCTCGCTCGGGCGCTTGGGCATCCTCACCCACTCGACCGCCGGTTTCATCGATCCGGGCTTCGAGGGGCATATCACGTTGGAACTGTCGAATGTGAGCACGCTGCCGGTCAAACTGTGGCCAGGCATGAAAATCGGCCAGATGTGCTTCTTCGAACTCAGCTCTCCCGCCGCGCACCCGTATGGCTCTGCTGGCACCGGTTCGCATTACCAGGGCCAACGCGGCCCGACCCCCTCGCGCTCGTACGAGCACTTCTACAGGGCCGCGATCAATGATTGAGGCCATCTGACGTAAACCGGAGCCTCCTATCCCCTAGCGGGGCCTCACTTCGCCTGCGCACAGTCGCGGACTGTACGCTGTACAGCTCGGCTGTGTGCTCAACGGCTCAGCACAACGCTCCCGAGATACCTATGCAAATCGGCTGATAGCACCCGCACGCACTGCATGCATACCGCTATCAGCCGATTTGAATATGACACTTACTGAAGTTCAGTGCTGGTTACCGAGCAAGACCTCTATTGCCTGGAAGAGCCCTCAATATAACCTTGCGCAGTTCGGAGGCAACGAGCACGAACAGGGCCAAGGCAATGCATTCGAGCCAGGCCAAAGGTTTCAACGGCGTCGTGCCGAAAGCGGCATTGAGGAACGGTACGTAAATGACCACCAGCTGCAGCAGTGTGGAGACGACGATCGCACCCCACAGCCACTTGTTGGCGAACAAGCCTTTGAACACACTCTGCAAGTGGGAGCGCGAGGCGAGAGCGTTGAACATCTGGGCAAACACGAGGATCGTGAAGCCCATGGTGCGCGCCTCAACCATTTGCGCCTCGTGACCCATCGTCGACACGCTACGATCGGTGAACAATCCACCGGACAAGTGCATGTCCATGCCGATCAGCGTGACGACGGCCATGATGATGCCAATGAAAACAATGTCACCCCACATTTCCGTGTTGATCACGCGATCGGTGACCTTGCGCGGAGCCCTGCCCATCATATCCTCCGACGACCTGTCGACGCCCATCGCGAGCGCAGGTGCGGCATCGGTGAGCAGATTAATCCACAGCAGCTGGGTAGCGAGTAGCGGGACGGTGACGCCGGCCGTTCCCGGCTGGGTGATGCCGAGGAATCCGGCGAACATCACTCCACCGAACACTGTAAAGACTTCGCCTACATTAGAGCTGAGCAAATAGCGCAGGAATTTCTTGATGTTGTCGAAAATGCCTCGGCCTTCGCGCACTGCCGAGACAATAGTAGAGAAGTTGTCGTCCGCGAGGATCATATTCGCGGATTCCTTCGTCACCTCGGTGCCGGTGATGCCCATGGCCACGCCGATATCCGCGGACTTGACCGCAGGAGCGTCGTTGACGCCGTCGCCGGTCATCGCCACGATATTGTGCTGGCGCTGCAGCGATTCGACGATCTTCAGCTTGTGTTCAGGCGCCACGCGAGCGTAAACCGAGACCTCCGAAGTGGCCTTATCCAGTGCCGCATCGTCGACGAGCTCGTCAAGCTGCTCACCGGTCAGCGTTTTCTCGCCGAGCGTCTTGCCGCCAACATTCTCAGTGCTCCCGGACTCGATGATGCCCAGATCGGAGGCGATGCGCGAGGCGGTCAGCGGATGGTCACCGGTGATCATCACCGTGCGAATACCAGCGCGATGCGCCTCGGCCACACTGGCACGAACTTCGGTGCGCGGCGGGTCGATGATACCGACCATGCCGGCCCAGACCAGCCCGGTCTCGATGGCCTCACTTTGTTCCGAAATGTCGGTCACCTGCCCTGCAGCGTTCGAACGAACGCCCGGCACATCAGCCAACGACTGCGTTTCCAGCGGCCGATAGGCCTGCCCCAACGTGCGGTAGGCCTGCGAGGAGAGTTGTTCGACCGTATCGAGGATAGCCTCACGGTCGCCATCAGTCAGTCGCCGCACCGCACCGCCCACCGCGATATGAGTGCAGTAACCCAGCAGTACGTCGGGCGCGCCTTTGGCGAAGACCGTAAGTTTGCCGGAATCGGCATTGTCCCTAGCGATGACCGCCATACGCTTGCGTTCGGAAGTGAAGGGAATCTCAGCAATACGCTCGAAATTCGAGAAGCGCGACATGGCCTTAACTTTGCGCGCGGCAACGATGAGTGACACCTCAGTGGGGTCGCCCACGGCCTCCCACACGCCCTTCGCATCACCTGAACCGCTCTGCCGCAGGTCACCATCGTTCGCGATGGAACCAGCAGCCAGCGTGGTGAGCACCTCATGCACGAGGTCTGCGTCAATATCGTCACCGCTGGGCCCTACCATGCGGCCCTGCGGCGCGTAGCCGGTGCCGGTAATCTGCACTTCACCGCTCGGCGTCACCACGCGCTCGACAGTCATCTCATTGCGTGTGAGCGTGCCGGTCTTATCGGAACAAATCACCGAAGCAGATCCAAGCGTCTCCACGGACGAAAGCTTTTTGACGATGGCGTGGTGCTGAGCCATGCGCTGCACGCCAAGCGCAAGTACCACGGTGAGAATCGTGGCCAGACCTTCGGGCACGGCTGCGACGGCCAGCGACACCGCAAGCAGCAGCGAGTCAATGACGTCATGGATATCGTGGAAACCCTCCACAGTCGCGAGCGCAACCAACACAACTACGGCGATAATGACCACAGCGACACCGAGGATCTTGGAGACACGACTCATCTCTTTTTGGAGCGGCGTCGCCTCGTCGCTGGTATGCGAAAGCATCTCAGCGATTTTGCCGACCTGTGTGTCCATACCGGTGCCGGTGACGATGGCGCGGCCCGTGCCCTGCGTAACGGCAGTGCCGTTGAAAACCATGTTCATACGGTCGCCCAGTGCCTTGGCTTGTTCAAGCGTAGCGGGCTTCTTGCCCACCGGCACGGACTCGCCAGTTAGGCTGGCCTCCGCGATGCGTAGCGATGCAGCCGCGAATAGGCGGCCGTCGGCAGATACCGAGTCTCCTTCGCCCAGCACGAGGATATCGCCGGGAACAACTTGGGAGGTATCGATACGAATGACCTTGCCGTCGCGCAGCACCGAGGTCTGCGGGGCAGTCATTTTCGCCAGCGCGTCAACGGCTTGCTCAGCCTTCGCCTCCTGCAAGTATCCCAGCACTGCGTTCACGATCAATATCAGCACGATCACGATGGCGTCGAAAGGCAGCGCCTCGCCGCCTTCGGCTCCCGGCTGCGCATTCGCACGCTCGATGAACCATGCGACCAGCGAGATCAGCGTCGCGGCAAGCAGTAAATACACCAGCGGATCTTGGAACTGCTGCAGGAATTTCTTCCATTTGGGCGTTTTAGGTCCGCTGGCCAGCTCGTTGCGGCCGAATTGCTCCAAGCGCCGCCGCGCCTCGTCATCGCTCAAGCCAGTGGCTGGATCGACATTCAACGCCTTGGCAACGGCTTCGGCATCAGTAAGGCTGGGATCAGCCTTGTCGGGCGTGACTTTATGGATATGCGAATCTGTAGACGATGCCGCATCGATTGGCGCCATATCCACCGCCGCCATATCCATGGATACCGCGCCTGAGGATGTTGTGCCGTCTGCTGATGGCGCTGCGTCTTGAGATGGCGTCTTGCTACTCACATGCACAGCGGATTGATCATCGGATCGACCAACCATAGTGTTCTCCTGTAGATTGGCCGCGAAGTAGTCAATTCCGTTCGCAACGAGAATGTGCACAACGGAACTGCGCGGTTAGTGGTCGCCGCGGCCCGTGCCGCCGGCGAATACAGATTCCATAGTACACAACTGTGCAACATCGTCTGCAAACGTTGGCACGTCTTTGCATATGGCGAAACGCCATTTGCCCCGGGGTTCTGGGACAATGACGGTTATGGCTATGAAGAAGGGCCCGACCAAGGGGTCGGGCGGGAAACACCGTAACGCATTGAAGGGCAGAGGCCCCACTCCGAAGGCGGAGGATCGCGTCTATCACAAGGCGTATCGCGCAAAAACAGCCGCGGATCGCCGCAAAGTCGCCGACCCCCGAATCGCCGCACGTCGTCGCGTCGCAAAGTTCACTTCAGACTCCGACGATCTGGTCATCGGCCGCAACGCGGTGCTCGAGGCGCTGCGCGCGGGGGTTCCCAGTTCGCAGTTGTATATCGCTTCACGCATCGAGCATGACGACCGCACGCGCGACATCGTACGACTTGCGGGCGAACAAGGCCTCAATCTGCTTGAGGCTGACCGGCTTGAGATGGATCGCATAGCGCGCTCCGGCAATCATCAAGGGGTGATTCTCAAAGCCCAGCCGTACCAGTATTCCTCGCTGCAGGAACTGGCTGAACGGGCTGAGAGGAGGGCCAAGGCGATGCAGTCCGCAGATCGCGAGGAGACACGGACCACTGCACGACCGCTATTCATCGCGCTCGACGGCGTCACCGACCCACAAAATCTCGGAGCTGTAATCCGCTCAGCCGCCGCATTCGGTGCCAACGGCGTCATTCTGCCCGAGCGCCGTTCGGCTTCGGTGACAGCGGCCTCGTGGAAGGTGTCCGCTGGCGCTGCCGCGCATATTCCGGTGGCCCGTGTCGTCAATCTCACCAAGGCGCTGGAGGCCCTCAAAGAACGCGGTTACTATACCGTCGGTCTCGATGGCGGTGGCGATACGCTCGTCGGCGAGACCGGCTTCGAATCCGATCCGCTCGTCATTGTCCTAGGCTCCGAAGGCAAGGGCCTGAGCCGTTTGGTGAAAGAGGCCTGCGACGCCATCGCCAGCATTCCAATCACGAATGCGGTTGAATCGCTTAACGCATCAGTCGCAGCGGGCATAAGCCTGTATGCGGCTGCCCGCGCACGCCGCGAAGCCGCCGCAGCAGGGACAGTGCCCGCTCGCTAACTACAGCAACAACTGCGGTAACAGAGTCATCGACGCAATTGGCGCGGATGCCAGATACATCCATCCGCATCCGCGCATTCAGGGATTCAGCGGCTCGCCCAGACAGCAGCATCAGGATCGTTATCGACTTCGTCTGAACCGTAGCCATCCTCATTGCTGTTGTAGGCCGACTCATCATCGACCACTCCGGAATCGGCCTCTGCATTGAGCTGCTCGACGTCTGCAGTGTCGAGTTTGTATTTCGGCAGCACCGTGTCGATGTAGCTTTTGACGGCCTCACGCATCGGGATGTCATGACCGGCTTTTTCGGCCAAGAACCAACGGTGCTCCAAAATCTCGTGGAAGAACTGCGCCGGCTCAATCTGCGAACGGTATTCGGGCGGAATCATACGAACGGTCGGTTCGAAGACGACGCGCATCCAATCGGTGGCAACGATTTCGAGATCCTCGTCATCCTGCCAAGTCGAAGCACGGTAGGCGTCGAGGTCGTTGAGCAGACGCCGAGCCTGGTTTTCCTGCACATCGAGACCGGTGAGCCGCAGCAGCTTGCGTGAAGCATATCCGGCATCAACCACGCGCGGCCGCACCAGAATACGGTTGCCATCCTCGGTTGTTTTCATCTCCAGCTCGTCCACGTCGAAGCCGAGCTCGTTCAATTTATTGACGCGGCGCTCGATTTTCCACATCTCGTCTGGCCCGTAGTTTTCGGTGTTGGTCAGCGTGCTCCAGAGCGAATGATAGCGCTCGACCAGTCGATTCCCCACCTCGACCTCATCCACGTCACCGGGCAGCAGCTTGCCGGAACTCAAATCCATCAGCTCGCCGATAATGTTAGTGCGCGCTAAGTCCATATCGTATTCGCGCTGGCCGTCCGTCAACGTTTCATGCAGATCGCCAGTCTCAGCATCAACCAGAAAGGCGGTGAACTCGTCCGCATCACGCAGAAACAGTACATTCGACAGTGATACGTCGCCCCAATAAAAGCCTACCAAGTGAAGCCGCACCATGAGCACAGCAAGCGCGTCAATCAATCGCTGCGCAGTGTCGGGACGCAGATTGCGAGCGAATAGCGCACGATACGGAAGAGAGAACTTCAGGTGCCTCGTCACGAGAATCGATTCGAGCGGCTCGCCAGACTTGTCATGGCGACCGGTGACCACGCCTATCGGCGTCACGGTAGGCAGGTCGAGTTTCTGCAGATGGCGCAGCAGCTCATATTCCCGCTCGGCTACATTGCGCGTGATCTCTTTCATCGCGTAGACATCATCGCCGACGTGCACGAACCGAACGACATGCCTTGAAATACCGCGCGGCAGATTGGCCAGCAGATCTTGCGGCCAGGTCGACAGCGGATGTTCCCATGGCAGGGTGAACATCTTCGGGTTCGAGCTCGCCGCCGTGATTGTCAAGGTTCGCGGCTCCCGGGAGCGCACCCCATGTCCGCCAGCTGTGCCGCCTTGTGGCGCCGCATCTCGCAAAGCCTGCGACGCTGGCAGGCCGGCAAGCGTATTCGTTTCTGCCGTAGTGAGAAATTCCATACCGCCCAATCTACTGTTCGGATAAGAAAAACCGCAAGAATAATAAGAAAAGCCCCGCAGCTATGCGGGGCTTTCCCAACGAGACCTGAAGAGAGGAAGAGGTAGTCTCGTTTACTGGTTGGCTCGGTCTTTCGACCAAACCAAGATTAGTTGAGGCGCAGCTCGGACGACGGCGCGAACAGGTGCATCTTGACCGGATCGATCTTGATCTTGACAACCTCGCCGACCTTCGGCAGCGCACGCGGATTCACACGAATCGTGGTGAGCTTGTTCTGATCAGACATTGTCGCCGAAGCCTCGAGAACCGAGTCGTCGGTGATGATGTTGCCGTAGATGTACCCGTCAGAACCCAGATCCTCAACGTTCACAACCTTGAGTGAGAAGGCGTTCGGGTCATCGGAAGTCGCCAGTCCGGCGTCCTCCGGGCGGAAGCCGATCACGATCTGACCATTGTCTTCGGGAGCCAGCTTAGCAACGACATCAGCCGGCAGATCAACGGTGTCGCTGCCGATCTTCGCCTTGCCGTCGACCACCGGGTGGGTGTTGAGATTCATCGACGGGGAGCCGATGAAGCCCGCAACGAAGACGTTCGCCGGGGTATCATACAGCTCAGTCGGCGCGCCGACCTGCTGCAGGAGGCCGAGCTTGATGACGGCGATGCGATCGCCCATCGTCAGCGCCTCGGTCTGGTCGTGGGTCACGTACAGAGTGGTGACACCCAGCTGACGCTGCAGAGCGGCGATCTGAGTACGGGTCTGCACGCGCAGCTTCGCATCAAGGTTCGAGAGCGGCTCATCCATAAGGAAGACCTTTGGCTCGCGAACGATGGCGCGACCCATTGCGACGCGCTGACGCTGGCCGCCGGACAGGGCCTTCGGCTTGCGGTCGAGGAACTCGGTGAGGTCAAGGATCTCAGCGGCCTTTTCGACACGCTTGCGGATCTCGTCCTTGGGAGTACCTGCGATCTTCAGAGCGAAGCCCATGTTGTCGGCTACAGTCATATGCGGATACAGTGCGTAGTTCTGGAAGACCATGGCGATGTCACGATCTTTCGGCTGCATCGTGGTAACGTCTTTGCCGCCGATGAGGATACGGCCCTTGTTCACCTCTTCCAGGCCTGCCAGCATGCGCAGAGTCGTTGACTTTCCGCAGCCGGAAGGGCCGACGAGCACGAGGAACTCGCCATCCTTGATATTGAGATTCAAATCGTCTACAGAGGGCTTATCGTTGCCCGGGTAGACACGAGTGACATGCTCGAATACTACTTCTGCCATGATGGTCATCCTTTCATCGGCAGGTACGTGCCGAACGATCCGTTGTGAAGGGTTATGCATCCACTCATCGTAGCCAACTTCGGAAACGATAAACTTCTGCGTTAACTTTTCCGGCCATTGAAAGATTTCTCTTCGTTGAGCCAATGCCCACTATACACCCTGGAAACGTTTCGTCAATTCACCACTGAGATCGCAATACAAGTGCGACAGAGTGTCTGTGCCTAGGATTTGAGGAGATTCTATTGCCATATAGCGTCGCCTCGGTTCGTCATCCGTGATTTATATTGTTCCGTGACGTTCCCTGCGTCGTGTGCAGTTTTCTTTGGCGACACTGCACCTGCACAGACGCTGCCGCACACGCACAAGGGCCTAAGCGTAATAACGCCTGAGCCCTTGTGCCGCAACCTATCTGGAATACTGGCTCCGGATACACAGCATGCTGTATCGCTGCCTCATTACTTCATGATGACGGTTTTGCCGTCACCGCCCTTGGCCAGCTCGTCGCGGATCTCCTGGAGTAATGCCACGGTTTGCTCTTCGGGGCTGAGCGTCGCGGCCTCCTCTTCCTGCACGCCATGCCGTGCGGCGGCCATATCGCGGAACTTGTTGATCGGCAGCACGATGCAGAAGTACACGGCTGCGGCGACCACGAGGAAGTTGATCAGCGCGCCGAGAACCGCGCCGAAGGAGACCGTTGATTTGTTGACGGTGAATGCCAGCAGCCCGTCCATATTCTCGGAACCAAAAATCATGGCGATCAGCGGGTTGATGACATTCTTGACGATTGCGGTGACCACGGCGGTTACCGCTGCGCCCATGACCACACCAACGGCCATATCGATCATGTTGCCTCGGGCGATGAACTTCTTGAATCCGTCGAGCATTATCTCTCCTTGTTGTATTTGCCGGGCTTTGTATATCAGATATACCCCTCAAAGAAGTTTAGCTCGACACGGCATCAACTGCTCGCCACAGCGTTTTATATCGCGTTGCGCACCACGATCTCACGCAATCGCAGCGCCGAATCCTTCCAGATGCGCTTCTGGGTGTCATAGTCGACGCGAATGATGCCGAAGCGCTTGGAGTAACCCAGCGCCCACTCGAAGTTGTCGAGCAGCGACCACGCGAAGTATCCTTTCACGGCGGCGCCTGCCGCTATCGCATCGGCCACGGCACGCACATGAGCCTCCAAGTACGCCACACGCCTAGGATCATGCACGATTATGCCGTTAGGAGCTGCCGGGTCGGCGCTTACTTCGTCGTTCCACGCCGATCCGTTCTCCGAAACGAACAGATCGAGACCGGGGAAGCGAGCACTCAGTTCAGTGAGTAGGGTCGTAAGCCCTTGTGGTTCCTGATTCCAACCCATAGCCGTCAGCTCGCCGGCCGGAGGCAGGCCTTCGACGATATCTTGTGCAGGCATGGGATTGCGCTCGGCTGGTGAGACCGGGCGCGCAACCGAGGCGGCCACACCGGCAACCGCGCTGGCAGCTGCGGCCGTCGCGTCCCGATAGCGTACATGAGTGGTTGAGTAGTAGTTCACGCCAAGCGACTGCACCGGCTGGTGGATGAACTCCTCGTCTCCGTCATGGACGAAGGACCAGTCGGTGTAGGGCTTGGTCACCTCGAAGATCTCGGGGTTGTAATGGCCCTCGAACATGGGGCTTAGGAAAACCTCGTTAGCGATCAGATCGGCGCGATGCTTGGCTGCCAGATCCGCCTCGCTCTCGGTCTGCGCGATATTGGCCGCCAGATTGAGCACAGTGGAAATATTCGCCGTCTCTCCTAGACGAGCGCGGATCGCCTGCACGCCCAGCCCATGCGCAAGGTTCAAATGATGCACGGCCGCGAGCGCCTTGCCATAATCACGCACGCCCGGCGCGTGCACGCCGCTGCCGTAGCCCAGATAGGCGGAGCACCACGGTTCGTTAAGTGTCGTCCAGATGCCAACCCGATCGCCCAATCCGCGGGCCAGTGCATCCGCGTAATCACCGAAGCGCAGCGCCGTGTCTCGATTCGTCCAGCCACCACGATCCTCGAGATATTGCGGCAGATCCCAATGATACAGCGTCACCACGGGCAGAATGCCCGACTCACGCAGCAAGTCCAGTTCACGCCGGTAATGGTCAATGCCTAGCTGATTGACAGCACCGTCGACGCTCGGCACAATACGCGGCCAGGCGATGGAGAGCCGGTAGGCCTTGACGCCCAGATCGCGCATCAGCGCGATGTCTTCGGGGTAGCGGTGGTACTGGTCGCAGGCGACTTCGCCGGACGAGCCGTCGGCCACTGTGCCGGGCTGCGCACAGAAGATATCCCAGATGCTGGGGGTTCGGCCGTCCTCTCGAATTGCGCCTTCGACTTGGTACGAAGCCGTGGCGGTGCCCCAGATAAAACCTTCCGGGAACGTAGTAGTCATGGTGGTATTCGCTTTCATTCGATAACGTTCATTTGCGTAAAGCTCACTAGATATAACAACACTGCACAAATTTCGTTGGGCAAAGCTCACAGCGCAAAGGCGATTATGCAATGTCCGTTGCATGGTTGCACCTGTTGCCATGCACGATGCCTTGAGCGTCGTCTTCTCAGCCCTTGACGGCCCCGGCCATAATGCCAGAGACAAGCTGGCGACCTGCGAAGAAGAACAGCACGATGAGCGGGAAGGTAGTCAGGATAACGCCGGACATCACCATCGTGTAATCAGTGAAGTAGGCGCCCTTGAGCGCTGCGGCTGCCACAGTGAGCATGCTGTTCTTGTTCGAGCCGAGCACAAGCATGGGCCAGAAATAATTCGTCCACTGGCCGATGAAGGTGAACAGGAACAGCATCGAGGCCGCAGGCCGGGCCGCCGGCATAGCAACCGACCAGAAAGTGCGGATCATCGAGCAGCCGTCGACGCGCGCCGCCTCGATCAGCTCGTAGGGCAGCGCGTCGCTGATATACTGCGTCATCCAGAACACGCCGAAGGCACTCACCAAGCCGGGGATAATAACGGCCCACAGGCTGCCGTACAGGCCAGCCTTGTTCGCCATGATGTACAGCGGCACAACGCTCAGCTGCTGTGGGATGGTCATCGTCGCCACCACGAAGGTGAGCAGGAAGTTGCGCCCGCGGAAATGCAGTTTGGCGAAGGAGTAGCCGGCCAGTGTGCTGAACAACACAGTGGAGATGGAGACCAGCGTGGCGACGAAGAAGGTGCCGCTGAGCGCCTGCCAGAAGTCGATTGCATCGAAAGCACGGCCGATGTTGGCCAGCAATGCACTGCCCGGGATCAGCGCCCGCACGCCGTACTGATTGCTGGGGCTGTTCTGCGAGGCGATGGAGACCGCGTAATACAACGGGAAGACGAAAACCAGGATGGCCACTACCAGAATCAGATAGCTTGGCCATCCCGGTTGGCGGCCCCCAGAGGTCAGACCCAGCTTCTTGGCCCGGCCTCTTGCCGCAGCTCTGGCCACGCCCTTGCCGTATGCCTGCTCGAGCGCGGGAACGCCGTAATCGGTGCCGTTATTGCCATTACCAGCATTAGCATTGCGAGCATTGCCGGTTGATGCTGTGCTTGACTTGCTCATCGTTACCCCTACGCTTCCTGCCGCATTGCGACTGCATTTGCGGCTGCATCTGACGTGGCTGTGCTCAATGTTCCCGCGGCAGCCATGCGTGCGTTGTATCCGGAGCGGATAGCGCGCTGGCGCTCCGCTTCGTTGCGCTCCTCCATGCGGTGTATCGTCTGCTTGCTTCGCCGGGCTTGCCCGCCGGAGGCGAGTCGCTGCGTGATCAGGTAGTTAAGTACAGCGATAAGCACAATGATGAGGAACAGCAACCATGCGACGGCTGCGGCACGACCCATATTCGGCTGGCCAGGCGTCACGCTGACGAATCCGAGCTTGTACAGGTACAGGCTCACGGTCAGATATTGGTTGTTGACACCGCCGCCCGCACTGGCCGCGTTGTGGAAAAGCTGCGGCTCATCGAAGATCTGCAGGCCGCCGATCGTCGAGGTGATGATGACGAATATCAGGGTCGGGCGAAGCATCGGCAGCGTCACCGAACGGAAGGTGCGCCATTTGCCGGCACCATCCACGACCGCCGCCTCAACCACATCGCGCGGCACGGCCTGCATGGCTGCGAGCAAGATGAGCGTGTTGTAGCCGGTCCAGCGAAAATTCACAATCGTGGCGATAGCGATATGCGACCATATCGTGCTGCCGTGCCACATGATCGGATTCAGTCCGATCTGCTGGAGCAGCACGTTGATGGCGCCCATTTTGTCGGAAAAGATCTGCGAGAAGATGATGCCGGCTGCTGAAGGGGCCACGACGTACGGCAGCAATACGCCCATGCGCCAGAAGGTCTTGGCTTTCAGGTTCGCGTCTAGGATCCACGCCAGCAGCAACGCTAGCATGATCTGCGGCACGGAGCTCAAGAGGAAGATCGACACTGAGTTGCGCAGCGCAACATAGAAGGCCTGCTGATGCAGGACCCATGCGAAATTGCCGAACCATGAGGGCGTGGTGCTTCCGCAGGTGGCGCCGCACACCGCAAGCCCGCCGTTGCCGGTGAGTGTGTTCCAGCTGCGCGTGGCCACGACCATCGTGTACAGCAACGGGAAGAGCCCGACGATGGCGAACAGGATGAAGAACGGCGCCACATAGATATACGGCGACGCTTTCCACTCGAATCGCCCGAGCCGCGTGCGCCACTTGCCCGGCTGACGGCTCTGTTGGTCGCCGCTCACGCCGGCGGCTTGATGTAAGTGTGACATAGTCTCTCCTTCTTGGCTCACCGTCTGCCTCGTCGCCGATTGTTGCCTGCTGATTGCTCTGGTTGCTAGCTGATTGTTAGCGGCAGCGGCCAGCCGCCAGCTACCAAATTGCCACAGTGCAGGCGTTCTGGGTGCTTGAAGCCTTAGCGACTTCTCAGGTGCACGGGACGCCTGCAACTTGGTGGATTGCAGGATTTGCAGATGGTTAGGACAGCGCCTTGACGTCGTTCACGTACTGCGTCCAGCTCTGCGCAGGCGTCTGCTCCTTGGTCACATCGACGCGACCGAGGGCATCACCCAACTTGGAGTCGATGTCGTAGTACTGTGCGCCGGTGAAAGGCACGACCGTCACAGCCTTGGCGCGGTCGGCAAAGATCTTGCCGGTTGGCGCGTTATTCAGGAAGGTGTCCGTCTTGTCAGCCACGGCCGGGTCGGCCATCGCCTTGGGGGAGCTGGGGTAGTTCGAGGCGGCCTTGAAGGTCGCGACCTGCTGCTCAGGGGCGGTCAGCCACGCCACCAGTTTGGCGGCCTCGTCTTGCACCTTGGAGGTCTTGGGCACAACGAGCCAGGAGCCGCCCTGGTTGGAGCCGCCGCCAGGCGTCACGTCGGCGATATCCCAGCCCTTGAAGTCGGAGCCGGAATTTCCTTTGATGTTGTTGACCAGCCAGGCCGGGCACATGATCGTAGCAAAGCCCTTGTCGGACTTGAAGCTGGCGTTCCAGTCGTCGGACCATTGGTTGAGATGAGCCGATTCATCGCTGGTCGCGGTCAGTTGATCATACAGGCTTTTGATCTTGCTGTCCGTGGCGATGACGGTGCCGTCCTTCTTTACATAAGCTTCTTCGATCTGGGTTTTCATCGCGCCCCAGATGCCGCCCATTGCGTCGTACCATGGCAGCCCGGTCTTCTCGGTGTACTGCTTGCCGACCTTGAAATAAGTGTCCCAGGTAGCGCTGTCCCCGCCGAGCAGCTTAGCTACTTCGTCGCGGTCAGTCGGCAGGCCAGCCTTGGCGAACAGATCCGAGCGGTAGCACACAGCGGTGGGGCCGATGTCGTTGCCGGCGCCGATAACCTCACCATTGGCTGTGGTGGCACCCTGTGTCTTCCAATCGAGCCAGTCATTGTTCTTGATATAGTCCTTCAAATCCATGAATTTGTCCGGCATCGCCGTGATCGAAGGCATCCACGCAATATCGGCCGCGTAGATATCGTAGGCGTTCGAGCCGGACGAGATGGCGGTGTTGAAGGCGGAGCGGGCATCGTCTGAGCCGGAGGCGACAGTCTCTTCAATTTTGACGTTCGGATGCTCCTTCTCGTATGCGGTCCACAGATCGGCACCCGGACGCTCATTGCTGGGCTTACCGTAGCCGAAGTTGTTGAAAGTCTGAATTTTGATGACGGTTTTACCACCTGATTTAGCCCCATTTTGCGAGTTGCTGGATCCACAGGCGGCCATGCTGGCCAACGAGGCAATAGCAGTAACGGAGGCGAGTATTCGAGTGCTTCGCTTCATGGTGTTCCTTTCCTCATCGCACATCAACGTGCGATTTCTCCACCGGTGCATGCTACTTTACATACCACCGATGTTTTTGGAACCGTTTCCAAAAACACAGATATTTTATCACATCCTCTGATGATCTTCTATCGCATTGCCCTTAGTTGTGCGCTTCTGTATGCAACTGTGTGACTCTGTGCGTTCGCTCCGATAACACTCTCGGCCTGTGATCATTTTGCGGTACCTTCTGTAAGCTTGTGAACAATTTTGTAGAAGCGAACAGCGACACCCACCGAAGCGGTCATGACAACTCACGCGCTTTCCCTCATCACCAATTTGACCGGAAAGATTTGGGCCGTGGTCTTCCACTCGCCCGCCTTGAGCCGATGAATCAGCATATCGGTGGCCGCCTGCGCCAACTCGGTGAGCGGCTGCGCTATCGTAGTCAAGCGAGGCGAGGTGGCGCTGGCAACATGAAAATCATCAAATCCAACAACCGCTACGTCCCTCGGCACCCGCTTGCCGCGTTGATGCAACGCATGCAAGGCTCCAGCCGCAATCTGGTCGGATTGCGCGAACACGCCGTCAACCTCCGGGTGCGTATCAAGGATCGTATTCATAGCCTCGATACCGTGCTCAAAATCATAGGGACCGGAAAGAATATCAACGGGAGTAAGGCTCGCCTCGCCTAGCGCCATTACACAGCCCTCGGTACGCAGATTCTTGCCTGCCGGAGACTGCATATCGACCGGCCCTTCGATAAGAACGACATGCCTCCTGCCATGGTTCGTCAGCAGCTGTCCGGCGAGATAACCGCCTTGAATCTGGTCAGGGTCGACATACGGGTAATTCATGCCGACGGGCGGCTTGCCGACGAATACCGTGGGTTTGCCCGATGCCTTGATAATTGTCGCGAAACGCTTGGAATAGTGGAAACTGACGACCACCATGCCATCGGCGCCCGAGTTGCGCAATAAGCGCATGAAGCCGTCGGCGTCCGTCGGCGCGATCAGCACTAGGAACGGTAGCAGATTCGCCTTGGAGAATGAGCCCATGAGCCGGCTGACGATATCAGAGATGAAGGCGTCGCGGAAGGCGAAGTCCGGGGATTCGGTAATAACAATCGCCACAATGTTCGATCTGCCGGAAGTCAGCTGTTTCGCGGCCATATTCGGCACAAAATGCAGATCTTGGGCCGCCTGACGCACCTTGCTGCGTGTCGTCGGCGACGCGGAACCCTCGCCCAGCGCGCGCGAGGCGGTCGACACAGCTACGCCTGCCCTGCGCGCTACATCGCGTATCGTGACCGTCTGCTGTGCCATAGCTGCCTCCACACTGGCGATCCGTATGTAAACGGTTCCATCAATTCGACTGCAATTGTAGCGCCATCGTGTAGCTGCTGGCACAACAGACGCTGAGGGAGTTCGGCGTAGCAGCTCGGTCTACTCGTGCCTAGGAAGTACGACCGGGTTCCTGCGCGACTCCTCGATACTGAAGGGGGCAAGCCGCGCGGTGTTGGCACGTACGGCGTCGCATGAAGCGGCAAAGCCGGCCCTCTCCTTGTCATTCAGATCCAGTTCGACGATATCTTCGACCCCGTTCGCGCCGATGATGCACGGAACCGAAATGAACAAGCCATTCTGGCCATACTGACCCTCAAGCTGCACCGACCCGGGCATCACCGCATGCTCGTCATGCAGGATCGCGCGAGTGATGCGGGTCGCCGCGTTGGCGATCGCATACTCTGTGCACTGCTTGCCGCGGTAGGCTACATACCCGCCGTCACGCGCCTTAGCCTGCACATCCTCGGGCTTGAGATCGCTGAATCCTGGCTTGCTGATGACGTTCTTCATCGGTACCCCGGCGAAGCTGATGGCCGACCATGCGGCGATCTGCGTATTGCCGTGTTCGCCGATCATGTAAGCCTGAATCGATTCAGGCGCGAGCTTCGTGGCCAGTGAGATCACCTCGCGCAGCCGTGCGGAGTCAAGACAGGTGCCAGTGCCGATGATATGGCTTGCGGGCAGACCCGACAACCGGTGCAATTCGGCGGACACCACATCACAGGGATTGGCCACATTCACCCAGAATCCTTCGAACCCGGCCGCGGCGAGCCGGCCGGCGAAAGTACGAACCGAATCAATAGTAGCGAACAGCTCGCCATCGCGACTCACTGCGGCGAGCTTGACATGGCCAGCCGCGTTGATGATGACATCGCAGCCTGCCAGCTGTTCATAATCGGCATGGCAATTCCTTACCACGACCCGATGCGGCGCGAAGACGACGGAATCGTTGAGGTCCTGCACCTCAGCGGCAAGCTTGCCTTCATCGATGTCGCACAGCAGCAGCTCATCCGCAATACCTTGCAGAATCAGGCTGTTCGCCGTGTGCGGACCGACGTGGCCGATACCGATAATGCCGATGGATACTGGACGATAGCCCATATGAATCCCCTCCTTGTACGGCGCGCGCCTGGCCGCCGACTGTGCCCGACATTATTGGCCTGGCATGCATCGCCGGACCGGGTGCGCGCCAGCCTGCGATACGCCGCCGAATCGCCACGCATCGCACAATGCTTTGTAACCGCGATATTACCCCTTGGGGCTCGCCAACGTTGACAGTCACACGGAAACGTGACAGACATATACATATGCCGCTGCGAACTAACCTGCATCCGACATGGGTGATAACCATGGGTGATAACTCATACGATTCCAAGGCTACCTGCATGGTTTCGAAGCTACTAGGGCGCTAGCGGGTTCTTTGCGGCCATACCATGCGGACCGAATCAGTGCACGCCGCGTCATCTCAAGGATTGTGTCTGTTCGTGCAGCTTTGGTCTGCCGGGAATAAAGTCGTAGGGCAGTTGGCGCGCGACGATCCAAATGAGCAGCATCGCCAAAGCCACCGCAAAGGATACCCGGGTCGATCCCGCGTCGAACGCAGATTTGATGGAACGCGTGCCAAGGACATCGTCGTTGCGACCGGGTTGCAACAACGCGTAGAGCAGGATGCTCCTCAGGGCGTAGAACGCAGCCCTGACCTTGCCGTGTCGCCACTTGGTTTCAACGGTCATATGCGTGAACATGCCGCCCAAGGTCTGTCCATAATGGGTGACCGGAATCCACAGCTCGAACACGAGGAATGCGAGGACGGCGACGACGCGGGCGAGAACGGTAAACACCGCGATGCCAAAGGTCAGCCCCCCGAGCCTGTAATCACCGTCGGGCAATGGCGTGGCGGCATGGTGCAAAAGGAATATCCCCGCTGCAGCAAGGCAGAAGTAGACAACTGAGACGAGGCACATATCAATGACCAAAGTCACTGCACGGTGCAGCAGCTTGGGCGCAACGTTGATCTCATCCCTGTCGATCTGCTCAGGAGGCGAGATGCGATCAAGCAGCCATGCCAAAGCCCATCCAAGGATCGCGCCAAGTGTATTCGTCATGAGGTCGTCCACATCAAAATGCCGGTAGGCGCACGGGTACAGGCCCCAGAACCCCGTCAGCTGCGAGCATTCGATGGTTAGCGACACCAGGAATCCGGCTGGAATCACCACCCAGCCCTCCCAGCGCAACCAGCGGGCCATCACAAAGCCAAGCGGCACAAACAATACGACATTCAGCACAAGTTGAAGCAGCCCGTCCAATCCACCAGTGCGTATATCCCTAACGAAACGCATTACGCTGAGTTGGGGGGCGAACTGGTTCGTTTCGCAATACACCTGCGGGTTGTCCGGCATCGGATACAAGGTGAAGGCCACCAGCCCGAGCAGATAGAGCACGGCGAGATAGGCGGCCACCACTGCACTAAATCGCAACTGATGATGGCGGTGGTACATACCGGCAAGAATCGGCAAAGTCAGCACCGCCGAAACGAAAGGCCACGCGATCATCGTAACAATGAACGAAGCGCTAAAATGTCCCAGATAGGCAAGCATAGTGTTATTTCTTACGACTTGCGGCCACTCACGATGGCATCATCGGCAAGCTGCGCTACGACTGCGACTCTGCGGCTGAAGTGACCAGTACCGCCGATATCGTACCGACTCAGCACAACTGGCTCAGTCGTCGCCGAGCGTCACGTGGATGCCGCCGACCAAGGCGCTGACCACGTTGTAAAGCCAAGCAATGATGGTGGCGAGTAGCGTGACCAGCACGACCTCGATGATCGAGAAGATCGTGACGACGCTCAGGACTGTGCTCAGTGAAAACACGTCGGCGAGGTTGAATCCGCCGGCATCTAGTCCGGTCGAGGAGACAATCTGCGTCACCTGATCGAAAACGCCGACGATATTGAGCAGGATCCAGATCAACGCCGCAGCCACTATCTGAATGATGGCCCCGGCGACGCCGAGGAGAAAGGTGACCTTGGCTACCGACCAGGCGTCGAAGTGGACGAGCGAGAGGCTCATGCGACGAGCGCGCGGCGCGCGGCGGCGATTGGAGCCGGCTGCGTACGGCGCCGCTGTGGGAGCCGAAGCATTCTGCGGTCGGTTTGCTGGTTGACCTACGTACTGGTTTGACGCCGAACGGGCCATTCGTGGCGCGTGCTCATACGGACCAGCCTGAAGCTGAGCGCCTTCAGTTTGCTCCTCGCCGAAACGTTCGCTAGCAACGCCATCAGCTTCAGGCGCAAAGCCGTTCGGCTCGATGGCGTTCGGCTCATTGCCCTCAAGATTTTCGCTCATCGCTGCTCCTTGTCACTGGCGACCTCGACCCGCTTGGCCTCTGCCAAGATATTGCTCAATCCTAGGCTGAGGCTACCAGCGTTCTGGGACGATTGCCGACCATCCTACGCAGTCTGCACTGTTTCAACATCACAGCTTCGACATCATGATTCCCATATCGCAACTGTTATCACAGATCATGCCCATCCGAAAGCTTTGCCGAAGTCGAGACATCTGCCGGAATCAAAGGATCTGATGTGTGTTCGCCATCCTTAGCCTCAGCGGCCTGGTCCTCGTCCTGCTCCTCGTTGCGTGCGATGGATAGAATCTCGTCACCCCTGTCGGGCTTGGCAAGCGTCACGCCTTGGGTATTGCGCCCAGTGCGATTGACCTCGGCGACGCCCGAGCGGATGACTTTGCCGGACTTCATAATGGCCATGACCTGATCGGTGTCTGAAACAATCAGCGCGCCGACGAGTGAGCCACGGCCTTCGGCCATATTGAGCGCCTTGACACCATAGCCGTTGCGTCCCTGCAGACGATATTCGCCAATCGCGGTACGTTTGGCGAAGCCCTCGTTAGTAACTACGAGCAAGTCCTGCTCACTTGCCTCCGGCACCACATCCATGGCGAGCAGCTCGTCTCCTTCGCGGAAGCGCATGCCCTGCACGCCTGCGGTCTGCCGACCCATCGGGCGCAGTTGCTGGTCATCGGCCTGGAATTTGAGACTCATGCCCAGCTTGGACACCAGGATGATATCGTCTTCGGCGTTGCACAGCGCGGCGCCAACCAGTTCATCAACAGGCTCTGCGCTCTCCTCGTCCGACATCAACCGTACCGCGATCAAGCCGCCCTGGCGCGCAGAATCGTATTCGGACAATGCAGTCTTTTTGATTCTGCCCGAACGGGTGGCAAGCACAAGATATTTCGCCACCTCGTAGTTCGGTATCGAGAGCACGGTCTGGATGTTCTCTCCGGGGCCAAGCTGCAGCAGATTCGCCACATGCTGCCCCTTCGAATCGCGCGATCCTTCGGGCAGCTCGTACGCCTTGATACGGTAGACGCGGCCACGGTTGGTGAAGAACAGCAGCCAGTTGTGCGTCGATGTGAGGAAGAAGTGGTCGACCACATCATCCTCGCGCAGCTTAGCACCTTTGATGCCCTTGCCGCCGCGGTGCTGAGCCCGATATTCGTCGGCCTTAGTGCGCTTGACGAAGCCAGAATGCGTGACCGTGACGACCACGTTCTCCTCGGCGATCAAGTCTTCGACGTTCATTTCGCCGGAGTATGGCAGAATCTTCGTGCGCCGTTCATCGCCGTAGCGCTCCACGATGCCGTCCAACTCATCGCCCACTATCTGGCGTTGGCGTTCCGGGTGCGCAAGAATATCGTCGTAATCAGCGATCTTGCGCATGAGATCCTCGTGCTCATCAAGGATTTTCTGGCGTTCCAACGCCGCCAAACGGCGCAGCTGCATGGCCAAAATGGCGTCAGCCTGCACCTGATCCACATCGAGCAGTTCCATCAGCCCGGTACGCGCAGTGTCCACGTCAGCCGAGGCGCGAATCAGGGCGATGACCTGCTCGATCATATCGAGGGCCTTCAAATAGCCCTGCAAAATGTGGTCGCGTTCCTCAGCCTCGCGCTTGAGATATCTGGTCCGCCGCTCGATGACATCCATCTGGTGATTCACCCAATGGCGGATGAACGCGTCAAGGCTCAACGTACGCGGCACGTTGTCGACCAACGCGAGCATATTCGCGCCAAAGGTTTGCTGCAGCTGGGAGTGCTTGTACAGGTTGTTGAGCACAACCTTGGGCACGGCGTCGCGTTTGAGCACGAGTACAAGCCGCTGGCCGGTACGACCCGAGGTTTCGTCGCGCATGTCGGCGATGCCTTGGATCTTGCCGTCGCGCACAGCCTCGCGTATGGAAACAACCAGCCGATCGGGGTTGACCTGGTAGGGCAGCTCCGTGACGACCAGGCACATACGACCCTTGATCTCCTCGGTGTTGACGACTGCACGCATGGTGATGAGCCCGCGTCCGGTGCGATAGGCCTGCTCGATGCCCTTGTGTCCCAGAATTGTGGCGCCAGTAGGAAAGTCAGGGCCCTTGATGCGCTGAATCAGCGCTTCGAGCAACTCCTCGCGACTGGCGTCAGGGTGGTCGAGCGCCCAATGCACGCCATCGGCGACCTCATGCATATTATGCGGCGGAATGTTGGTGGCCATACCCACGGCGATGCCGGCGGATCCGTTGACCAAAAGATTCGGGAAGCGAGCCGGCAGCACGGTCGGCTCCTGTGTTTTGCCGTCGTAATTCGGTACGAAATCAACGGTGTCTTTGTCGATGTCGCGCACCATCTCCATGGCAAGCGGGGCCATACGGCATTCGGTGTACCTCATGGCGGCAGCCGGGTCGTCGCCCGGAGAGCCGAAATTGCCCTGCCCGTCGACCAGCATGTAGCGCATCGACCACGACTGCGCCATGCGCACGAGGGTGTCATAAATCGCAGAATCACCGTGCGGATGGTATTTGCCCATGACGTCGCCTACAACACGCGAACACTTGTTGTAGCCACGATCAGGGCGGTATCCGCCGTCGTACATCGCGTAGATCACGCGCCGATGCACTGGCTTCATGCCGTCACGCACATCCGGCAGCGCGCGTTCGACGATGACAGACAACGCATACGCCAAGTAGGATTCGCGCATTTCTTGCTGCAGATCCATATGCTTGATTCGTTCGCCTGCAAGCAGGCCATAATCGGTGTTGTCGCTCTCTTGCGGGCTGGGCGGCTCGAGTGAGCCCTCGGCGCCCGGCTGCCCGGTCATGTCATTCGTGTTATCAGTTTCGTCTGCCACGATGCTTCCCTTTGTTGTATTGCCTACTGCTTGGCTGAGTATTACGTTACGTGTTTACGATGTTGCGACGTGTGTCGGTGTCTGCTGGGCTACATGGTCATGTAGTTGGGTCTTGACAGTCGCGGTTGTGAGAAGTTCATTGAGGATCCGTTCTCAACAGGTATCATCTGACCGACTCTTAAGAGCCGATCAGACGGCTAGGCTGAAGTACACAGCAGTCCGCTTGTAGCTGACGCCCGCGCACGCCTTATTGACGTTTAGGCGTCGATGAAGCGTGCGTCATGCGCGTTCCTCTGTATGAACAACCGTCTCGGTTCGACTTCGTCTCCCATCAGCATCGAGAAGGTTTCGTCGGCCTGCGCCGCATCCTCAATATGGATTTGCTTGAGGACCCGGTGCTCAGGATCCATGGTGGTTTCCCACAGCTCTTGGTAGCTCATCTCGCCCAAGCCCTTGTAACGCTGGATTCCTTCGCCCTTGGGCAACTGGCGGCCGGCGGCCTTGCCTTCCTCGAGCACACGGTCGCGTTCCTTGTCCGTATAGACGAAATCGTGCGCGCCTTTGGTCCATTTGAGTCGGTAGAGCGGCGGCATGGCGACATACACGTAGCCGGCGGTAATCATCGGGCGCATGTAACGGAAGAACAGCGTCAGGTTCAGCGTGGCGATATGGGCGCCGTCCACATCAGCGTCGGCCATGATGATGACCTTGTGGTAGCGCACTTTGTTCAAATCGAATTCCTCTCCGTAGCCTCCTCCGACAGCGGTGATGAGTGATTCGATGGTTTCCGACTTCAGCATGCGGTCGAACGATGCACGCTCGGTGTTCAGGATCTTTCCGCGCAACGGCAAAATCGCCTGCGTTATCGGATTGCGGCCCTGGATTGCGGAGCCACCTGCGGAATCACCCTCGACGATGAACAGCTCGCATTCCTCAGGGTTGCTCGACTGGCAGTCTTTGAGCTTGTCCGGCATGCCGGCCGTCTCGAAGATAGACTTGCGTCGAGTATTCTCGCGTGCCTTTTTGGCCGCAAGTCGGGCCCGAGAGGCTTCCATTGACTTCTGGATGATGTTCTTGGCGTCTCCCGGATGAGCGTCGAACCAGTCGCCAAGCCGTTCGGTCATCACACGCTGCACGAAGGTCTTCGCTTCGGAATTGCCCAGTTTGGTCTTGGTTTGGCCTTCGAACTGCGGGTTCGTGAGCTTGACGGAGACGACGGCGGTCAGGCCTTCGCGCACATCGTCGCCGGAGAGGTTCTCGTCCTTTTCCTTAAGAATGCCCTTGTCACGCGCATAGCGGTTCACCAACGATGTCAGCGCCGCACGGAAGCCTTCCTCATGCGTGCCGCCTTCGGTGGTGGAGATGGTGTTGGCGAAGGTGTGTACAGCCTCGGAGTAGGCGGTGGTCCACTGCAAGGCGATTTCGGCGGAGATGCCGAGCTTCAGATCCTCGGCTTCCAGGTCGATCACGTCTTCTTCGATCGGCATGGCCTTGCGCGATTTGACCAAATAGTCGACATAATCTCTGATGCCGTTCTTATATTGGTAGCTGATGGTCTGCTTCAGTTCTTCGAGGGCATTGTCACCGTCTCCGGCGACCTCATCCGTATCGGCATGACGCAGGTCAGTCAGCGTGATTTTCAGACCCTTATTGAGGAACGCCATCTGCTGGAAGCGCGAACGCAGAGTTTCGAAGTCGTAGACCGTGGTTTCGAAAATCGCCGGATCCGCCCAGAAAGTGACTGTCGTTCCGGTGCTTTCGCCTTCGGCCATCGGCTTGCCCTTGGCCAGTGGCGCGATAGCGTGTTGATCCTTGAAATTCTGATACCAATGGAAACCCTGCTGGCGTACTTCGACATTGATGCGGGTAGAAAGCGCATTGACCACGGAGATGCCCACGCCGTGCAAGCCTCCGGAAACCGCGTATCCGCCGCCGCCGAACTTGCCGCCGGCATGCAGTTTGGTCAATACAGTCTCCACACCAGAGACGCCTTCGCCGGGTACTTCATCCACGGGAATACCACGGCCGTCGTCGGTGACGCTCACGCCGTTATCCGGCAGGATCGTTACTTCGATATGCGAGGCATACCCAGCCAGAGCCTCGTCAACCGAATTGTCGACAATCTCATAGACCAAATGATGCAGACCGCGCGGTCCAGTCGAGCCGATGTACATGCCTGGCCGAATACGCACGGCCTCCAAACCTTCCAGCACGCGCAAGTCGCTGGCATCGTAATGCGCAGGAGCGAGCGAATCGTCAAGCTGACGGTTGTCAAGCTCGTCTTGCTCACCGGCAGCCCCGGCCTCATCGCCCGATTCTAAGCTACCTAACTCCGCAGCCGATTCGATGTCATTGTGTTCGATGTCGTTATCGTCGATATCACCTTGCTCGGTGGTATTGTCTGCCACAACGGTTCCTTCCTGCATTTTCATCCGCACGAGGGGTTCAGGTGCGGACGATACGCTCTAGAACGCAAATAATGGGGCCTTCTAGGCGTTTACACATACTGTACGATATTCTACTAGCGAATAGGGACTTTGCGGCCTATGCCAGCGCTAGCGCGAATAATGCCTTCCTGCTCCCATCCGACCTCGGCCAAACGAGTCTGCACGCGGCCCAGTGACGCGGATTTCGCGGATATCCAAGCCTTGTAGGCGCTTACGAATAGTTGCGCTCAATTGCGGCATGAGATATGTCAGCTGCGTAGCCCACACCGTTGATTCGGTGCGGATGGTTAATACGCCATCTTCGAAACCGACGACCTGCGAATGCTGAGCTACCGCTTGACCCACCACCTGGTCCCAGTGGTTGCGCAGCTGCGCGATCTTGAGGTTTGGCACCCAGCCGCCACGATCAGCCAGCACACTCAGCACTCCGGCAAGCCTGTCCGGATCACGACCAGGCTTACCGAAGCTTTCCCAAGCGTCTTGCTCGCGTTTCTTTCTATCGCGATACACCCCGGACTTTGCGGCAAAGCGATTGAACGTTTCGGCGGGGAGTTTGCGCTGGTCGAGATGCAAGGTCAGGACTATTGGCGGCGTCATGCCCCAGCCTCGCCACGCATAGCCTGCAGCTGCGCAATAATCTGCGCGTCGCCGCCGCGCACTGATGCTTTAAGTTGAGACACATCGATGGTATTCGGGATGACGGCTTTGTCAGCATCAGCGAAGACTGGGATATCGCCGCGCGCGGCAACGGTGATGAACACCTGCTGCTGTGCGGCCGCAAAAGCAAGGATCTGTTGTCGTCTCGTCTCGTCAAGCTGGGCGAAGACATCGTCAAGAATCACGATAGGCGCCATGTCACTCTTTTTTTTCACGACCTCGAATAAGGCCATTTTAAGCGCCAGAGCTATTGTCCACATCTCACCGTTCGAAGCGAACTCACGCGCAGGCATGCCCTCCAGTTCAAGGCTCATGTCGTCACGATGTGGCCCGATGAGATTTTGCCCGCGCGCAATTTCACCCGGATAAATACGCTGAAAATGTCTGCTAATTGCCGCTTTGGAAGCATCGTTGACACCGGCGAACACCTCGCCGAATGACGGCTCGTAAGCGAGCTGAACGGCATGCGAAACCCGGCCGGATTGGGCCGCCTGCACGGTTGGATCAGTAATTGCAGTGTTGCTAAGCGCAACGTCGGTAGGCTCAGCACCGGCAAGCGCATCGTAAATCACGGATAACGGCTCGCGCAACGCATTGACGATACGCTGGCGATCCATGGTCAGGGCAATGCCCGCCTCAATGAACTGCCCAGTCCAGATTTCCAGACCGCTTAAGGTTGCGCTTGCGTCGCCTTCAGATCGTTCAAGCTGCTTGAGCAGGGCAGCACGTTGTTTGGCTATCCGGGTACAGGTTTGCAGGCGGGCTATGTAGCCTGGTATGAGTAACGCTCCGGCCTGGTCTAGGAAATGCCGCCGCAGGGCCGGGTCAGCAGTAACCAGCCGTTGATCTTCTGGAGTGAAGGAAACACTGGGAATCCGGCCGACGATATCACGCAGATACAACGCTGGCCCGCCGTTGATTCTGGCTCGGTTCGCTCCGCGCGCCGCAATGGTCGCCTCATAGGTCTCGACACGCTGCGCTCGAGAACGTTCGCCCCCGACCGACTCTAGGGAGTTGTCCAGGCTCTCTCCGATAGCCATCGCACTGACATTCGCCCTGATCGTCGCCGCCGTGGCCCCGCGCTCAACCAACGGCAGTGAGCTTGCCGTCCGATGGCTCGAACCGGTCGAGAGCACTTCGATGGCTTCAACGATATTCGTCTTGCCTAGCCCATTTGCGCCGCGCAGGATGTTGATACCCGGCGTGAAATCGACGACACAATGCTCCCACGATCGGAAATGATCCAACGCAAGTCGGCTGATGTACACGGCACTCTTTCTTGACTGGGCAGGGACGGTGGACTCAATTACGGATGAAACCGCAGTAGGTCAGTGCATTGATTATTCGATGCAGCAGCGGGTTGTTTAGTTGTTGTACCGCATCGGTACCAGCAGGTAACGGTAATCCATCGATTCGTCACCATCCGCTTCCTGTTGACCGTTGAATTCGACCGGCTTGACCGCTGTCGTCATTTTCATGCGTACAAAAGGTTCGGTGATTGCGCTCAGTCCTTCGATAAGGTAGGCCGGATTGAAGGCTACGGTGATGTCTTCGCCATCTAAATCGACATCGAGAATTTCCCGTGCCTGTGATTCGTCGACGGATCCGGCGCTGAGCAGCAATTCTTGGCCGTTGAATTCCATGCGAATCGGGGCGTTGCGCTCGGCCACCAGCGAAACACGCTTGATTGCACCGATTAACACCTGCTTATCGATGACAACTTGCGTGGGGTATTCGTCGGCGAACAGTCGATCGATCGCCGGGAATTCGCCGTCGATCAGCTGTGAAGTCGAGACCCGTCCGGCGTTCTCGAAGCCGAGCAGCGACGGATTGTCCGCGTCAAAATCGATGACAACGTTTTGATGCTCGTCCAGCGCACGCGCCACATCACGCAGCAACGAACCACGCACCAACGTGACGGTTTGCGTATCGACGTTCTGCGGTGTCCATGAGAATGTGGAGCGTGACAGACGGAAGCGATCGGTTGATGTCATCACGACTTTGCTGCCTTCGAACTGGACTCGCACGCCAGTGAGTACCGGGCGATTTTCCTCGCGGGAAACGGCCACGCCAGCCTGAGTCACAGCTTGTACGAAGGTCGGCGCATCTACTTGCCCGAGAGCGGGAGGGACAGAAGGCAAGTCGGGGTATTCGCTCAACGGCATGAGCTGCAACGTGAATGTCGATTTGCCGGAGGTGATAGTCAACGAGGAATCAGAGGATACTAGCTGTGTTTTTTCCGCAGGCAACGATTTAGTGATGTCGGCAAGCAGTTTGCCCACGACAAGTACGCTTCCGGGTTCCTCGATACCAGCTTCGATATGATGACGTGCGGATATCTCGTAGTTGAATGCGCACAGCTGCAAGGTTCCATCGATGGCTTCAAGGCGAACGCCTGAAAGGATAGGCTGGGCTGGTCGGGCGTCAATGACGCGTGTTGTCCAAGCTACGGCGTCCGCAAGGGCTGCGGAATCTATCTCAACCTTCATGGTGTGTGTTCCTCGGTTCGTAAGTACAGGCTCATAACAGGTTCTGTGGTTATTCTAGCGGCTCTTATGCCACGGTGCGATGCTTAGCTGTGGTCGGACGTTATTGTTCTGATGATGAACGTAAGAGATATCAAGTAGTCGTCATAATAAGGCCTGTGGATAGTGTGGATAAGTGCGTTTAGCCCCACTGCGAGCTGGCGGGGAAGGTTTTGTCTTGTTGTGGATAACTTTTGGATTACCTGTGGATAACTTGCCGACTTATCCACAGCAGGGGCTTCGAATTTATGTTATCCACATTTTCGTTCAGGCTATCCACGAGTTCTCCACCATGAAGAACCCCTCTATCCACGACTTAGTCGCAGGTTTTACGCACATTTGTGCATAACGATGTGGATAACTTTGTTTGTAGAAAATCGTAGAGCCGGTGTGTCGGGAAGTCGAATATTGGATTGCTGACAACGTGCTGTGGGTGCCGTTCTGCTGAATTTGGCACCTCAGGTAACTGGAAAAGCCGTAGAGAAACGGGTGCGGTACCGTGGTGTCGCAGATAACGCCAACCACAGCTGCAACAAGCATTAATAATCCGGAGAAGCTGCGCCTGAGTGCGTCTCAGTCGCTGGGGCGTTGTTTGAGGCGTACGGTGAGTTCCATTACGTAGTTATATATTTCTTGCTTTTCCTGCATTTCGTCGGAGATACGGGTGTAGGCGTGCATGACGGTGGTGTGGTCGCGTCCGCCGAAGACCTCACCGATGTCGACTAGACTCATGCTGGTCATTTCCCGCGTCAGGTACATGGCGACCTGCCGGGCCAAAGCAACGTTCTTGGTGCGCGCGCGGCCAACTAAGTCGTCGAAAGTCAAATGGAAATACTTGGCCACTTGCCCGATGATGTCAGTGGGTTTGATCTCCACATCGGAGGTGAAGAAATCCTGCAGCGTCTGTTCGGCAAGCGCGCGCGATACCGGCTGATTGCTCAACGAGGCGACTGCAGTGACGCGGGTGAGCGCGCCTTCGAGCTCGCGGATGTTTTCGGTAAAACGTTCTGCAATGAGGTCGAGAACGTCGTTGGGGATGTTAGAACGGCTCATCGTGGCCATCATCCGTAAGATAGCAATGCGGGTTTCTAGATCCGGCGGCTTCACATCGACGGTGAGGCCTGATTCGAAGCGGGAGATAAGCCGTGCCTCGAATCCCTTGAGATTCTTTGGCGCCACGTCGGAGGCGATGACAATACGCTTGTTCGCCTGGTACAGCGCATTGAAGGTATGGAAAAACTGCTCGAGCGTGGCTTCTTTGCCGCCGAGGAACTGGATATCGTCGATGAGCAGTACATCGACCTCCCGGTAACGTTTGTTGAAATCGGCTATCTGACCTTGGGCTTGGTTGGGAGTCTGTAGCGCCTCGATAAATTCATTGGTGAATTCCTCGCTGGTGACATAGCGGACTTTCACCGAATCGTCCTTAACGAGCGCGTAATTCCCGATCGCGTTGAGTAAATGGGTTTTGCCTAGCCCTGAACCGCCGTATATACACAACGGATTGAAGTCGCGGCCTGAGCCTTCGGCAACAGCCAGCGCGACTGTACGCGCGAAGCGGTTCGAATCCCCTGGCACGAAAGTGTCGAACGTGGCGTTCTTGTTGAGATGGGTCAACGGATCCAGCAGTGCCTTGTTCTGTTCGACTGGGTAAGCGCGCTCTTCCGCCATTTCGGGCATCGGCTGCACAGGCTGCGGGAGTGCGTTAGATGAGGCGGTGTTTTGTGCACGAGGAGAGGCGAACTCGGGCTGGGATGCCTGTAGTTGTGGTTTCGAAACCACATTGACTGCGGTTTCCTCAGCGATAAATTGTGAGGATTGCAGGTGTTGCGGTTGAGAATGATCCGATTGCTGCTCGTATGAATTCGTGGGCGTCGTCGGTTCACGCATCGGCATGGTAGCAGGCACGATCTTGAACGCCGGAAACATATCCTGCCCGGACGCCATGCGCAAGGCCGCAAGTAGTGGTTCGTTCAGTTCATTTTGCAAAGCCTGTTGGGTGGAGGAGCTGACGACACACAACACAATCGTCGGGCCGTATACGGCCTCAGGGGTTACGCCCTCCAGCCAGCCTTTGGCGCGCGGAGTGAGCGAGGGGCTGTGCTGGAGAACGGCTAATGTGGCAGACCACAGCCGGGTGGCCTGTTCGGACGGATCGATATGCTCGTCTGTCATAGCCCCCCTCTTCCCTGTCGAACCTAGTAATTCCTACCATGCGTGTGGCGAACGCCATCTCATGCGTGGTCATGTACAAAGTCAATACAGACGACATGTTTACTCCAAATCGTGGAAGTTATCCACAGCCTTGCGTGTTGCAATCGCTCAATTGTGAATAACATCGCTGTTATTTGTGGATAAGTCTCATATATTATGCACCGCGTATTGGCCTGAATTTCAACGGTTTGCGACTTCCGGAGTGGCGACGTTCAGCATTCGCGATGTGAAAAAACCGCTGTGTTTTTTGACTCTAGGCTAGTGTGAGAGTACGTTAGTAGAGCTTGACTCATGAGGAGCCATACTTTTGCATGGCTGAAAACCGGGAGCTTACCTATGAAGAGGACATTCCAACCGAATAACCGTCGTCGCCACATGAAGCACGGATTCCGTGTGCGCATGCGGACCCGTTCAGGCCGCGCGCTGATCAACCGTCGCCGTGGCAAGGGCCGCAAGTCCCTGTCCGCTTGAGGTTTAACGGCGTAGTGGACGTGGAACGGCTGCAGAGTCACCGTGATTTCGTCGCCGTGCTGAAGAGTCGTCGAAAAGTTGTCGCGAAGGATATCGTCGTGCATTACCTAATGCGCGGCGATACAGTATTTCCAACGAATATTGTCGGATTACCGAGCCGACGATTGGGGCTGGCAGTCTCGAAAGCGGTAGGTAATGCGGTCGCGCGTAATGGCGTGAAGCGACGGTTCCGTGTTTTGGCGCGGGCGCATGAGGCAGTGTTGCCCGCTGATTGCGATATTGTCATGCGGGCGAAACCAGGTGCGGCTTCAGCATCATTCCAATCCTTGGATATGCAGGTGTCGGAGCTGTTTCGTGATGTCCGCGCGAAGGCGCCGGTTGCGAACGCAGGGAATCGATCATGACCAGTTGTTCGGCGCAGGCCTTCTTGAGTGTTATTCGGTGGTATCAGCGACAGATTTCTCCGAACACACCGCCGCACTGCCGGTATTACCCGACCTGTTCTACATACGCATATCAGGCTATTGACCGGTATGGCGCATTGCGTGGCGGGCTGCTTGCGACACTACGATTGCTGCGTTGCCGCCCATGGAGCCGTGGCGGAATTGATGATGTTCCGCAGCATTACTCGGTGTTTTATCGATTTTCGTGGTCCAAAGCTCATGAAGAGCCGCGTCTGACGCCACTGGCTAACGAATAAAGGAGACGGCCATATCATGTTTAGTCCCATGAATTCAGATAAATTTCTTTTAGACAGCGGTTTTTTTGGCTGGCTGTACAAGATCCTGACCCCTGTTGAATGGCTCATGACGCAGATCATGGTGTTGTTCCATAAGCTGCTTGTGCTGATTGGTATGCCGGCTGAGGGTGTCTCATGGATTCTGGCCATTGTTTTTCTGGTATTGGTAGTGCATGCCTGTATTCTGCCGATTTTCGTGCGGCAGATGCAATCGATGCGTAAGATGCAGGCACTGCAACCTAAGATGCAGCATATCCAAAACAAATACAAGGGCAAGAAAGACGCGGCGAGCCGCGAGGCCATGAGCCGCGAGATGACTAAACTTTACCAGGACAACGGCGCTAATCCGGCTGGATCCTGCCTGCCAATGCTCATCCAGGGCCCGGTCTTCATGTGCATGTTTTACACTCTCTCGGCGATCCCTTACATCGCTAGCGGTATACGGAAACCGCTTGGAGCTTTTACCAAAGAAATTGCGGGCAATTTCTCCAACACAAGTTTTCTTGGCGTCAAAATCACAACGACCTTCGGATTAGCTGATACCTCAGGGAAAATCGTTATCGGTATTTTCGTTGCGCTGATGTGCGCGGCGATGTGGTTCATGCAGTTCAACAATATGCGAAAGAATCTGCCCCGCGCCCAGATGGAGGGTTCGCAGTACAAGATGCAGCAGGGTATGACCTGGATCTTCCCGATCATGTATATTTTCTCCGGCGTGACCATGCCTTTCGCCGTCCTGATTTATTGGCTGACCAACAATATCGCTAACATGGTTCGCTCAATGTGGCAGGTCTACACCTTCCCGACTCCGGGATCTCCTGCGGCCGAGGAGAAGGAGGTGCGCGATCATGAGCATGAGAATGTCCGCCGAAAGCGCGTCGGACAGATCTCTCTTGAAGAGGAGGAGCTGGAACGGGCGAAAGAGGTTGCAGAACAACGCGAAGGTCAAGGATTCCAAAGGCAGCAGCCAAAACGAAAGGGACGCAAGAAGTAAGTAGACGCCATGAGGTGTTGCTTCATGGGTGACGGACGGCTGCTTGTCTTATCAGCTACACGTCCACGATCGCGTAGTTTGCGATTGAGTTTCGTGTCGCTACTGTAGTTATGATTGCAATGTTTCACGTGAAATACGCAGGCGAATTCATGCTGTATTCCTCACATGGCATCGAACGAGATAACCGGACGAAATTGCAAAGATCCGGCCGCGTGTATGAATAAGACTGTTAGACTTTGTAAACCAAGGAACGGCGTAAAGGAGTTCATGATGGCTCAGGAAGAACCTAAGACGATCGAACAGCTCAATGAAGAAGCTGATATCGCAGCCGATTATTTGGAGGGACTGCTAGATATCGCTGATTATGACGGCGACATCGAGTTGGGGGTGCGCAATAATCGGGCGACTCTTCAGATCGTTGCGGATGATGACACTGATATTAAGCATCTGATTGGTCGTAACGGTGAAGTCGTGGATGCCCTGCAGCAGTTGACGCGACTTGCTGTGCAGCAAAAGACAGGAGATCGTTCGCATCTCATTCTCGATGTCGATGGGTATTTGAAACGCAAGCGGAAGCATTTGCAGGATATAGCGTTTGACGCTATTGACGAAGCACGGGAAACCGGTGAGCCGGTCGATTTGAAGCCGATGAATTCCTTCGAGCGTAAAGTGGTTCACGATCTTGTTCGTGACGAGGGTTTGAAATCACGTTCTCATGGCGAAGAACCGCATCGATATGTCAGTATTTTTGTTAAAGCCGGGGCGCAGGATGCGCTCACAGATGATGATAGTGTTGGCGTCGATGAAAGTAATGACGATATTTCCGGCGGAGAAATTGCTGAGATTCAGACCAATAATTCTGCAGCTGGTCGCAACGACGTCGTTGATGACGTACTCGTTAATGATGATGTCGATGATGACAGTGAGATTGATGATGATCCTGTAGTTTCCGATGAAGGCGAGATTGGCGATGGTTTAGATTCCGACATGGAACACGCCGCTAATGATGTCGAATAGGATGATAGTGCGGCCGCATAGGGCTGATTGATGCATTTAGGCAGGTATGGATCTTGATCCCTGAGCTGTTTTGGTGATACTGAGGTTGATGGGTGTTTTGGCGCTGCAGTAGACGGTTGCAGATGCTGTTTCCACAACGCTTCATCGAGCAACGTCGACGTAGGTTTCTTGGTTTGGTGAAGATATATTGACGTTGGTACCGTGTGCACACGGCCCCGTTGTGTTCAGTCCCTGTCAGTTCCTGTCAGTTCCTTTAGCGCCAGTGTATAGATCGAGAAGGTATTTGTAGAAGGCAGGCATAGTCTGGTTAATGTCTTATGCGCAGCATTGGAACCATGGCCTGTGATTTCTTGCCGTGTTGTTTGACGTTGTGACGAGAGCCTACACACTGCGATATCCAACCGTGGTAGGGAAGTATGACGTGAGGAATTGTATTTAGCAGTTTTCCGGTATGAAATTGATTTTCCTTGTGAAATCGGATAGTAATTTTTATTATCTGTCTACTATTTGTTTTGTACTTTACGGTATGCGAATTGCGTGATAGAGAACAGTGCTGAAAGAAAACGGAACAATAGTTCTATTCAACGGATGCTTGATGCGGATCTGAGGCAGTAGCATAGAACAGGATGCTGAAAATGTGACTTGCTTGAGAGGCGAAAGGCAAAGGAAAGAGTTCGTATATGGTGGAGTACGTAGTTCATACAGATGTAGAAATAGAAGAATCGGGAGTCGCTGAGCAGATATTAGGCGATACCGCTTTTACTGTCTGCCAATTGTTTCACGTGAAACTTTCCAAGGAAGGAGTGTTACGCGGGATCATTGGGCCTCGTGATAGTGAGATCCTTTGGGAACGGCATATCCTGAATTCTGCGGCTATTGTGCCGTTCATTCGGCAGGCTGCTGCTGGTCGAAAGCGGAAGACTGTGGCCGATGTAGGAAGCGGTGGTGGGTTCCCAGGGCTTGTCGCAGCGGCTTGTCTTCCCGATTATGAATTCACGCTTATTGAGCCTATGGAGAGACGGTGTTCATGGTTGCAAGAGTGTATTGGTCTCATGCAGCTACACAATGTTCGGATACTGCGTAATCGTGCTGAAGAAGCTATTGCCCGTATGCACACCGACCATTCATTTCATTCGTTTACCGTTGTTACATGCCGAGCGGTTGCACCTATGAAAAGACTCAGCGCATGGACGCTGCCACTTGTCGCTTCCCAAGGGCAACTAATTGCGTTAAAAGGACGGTCGGCCCAGGCAGAGATCGAGAAAAGCTCTGCAGCAATAGCGAAGTCAGGCGGATTCAGGCCTCGGGTCGTAGAGGCGACAGTCGGACCTGATATGGACCCTACTCACGTAGTGATCATCGATAAACACTAGTTGGAATACATGAGGTTACTTGCGTTGCCTATAAGGAAGGGCAGAGCGAACATATGTTTTGAGTACGTTCCGCATGGGTTGCTGTGTTGGAGTTTTGGTTACCAGCATTGATGGGTTGTGGTCTGAGTTGAAACCGTGCTGTGCCGCGCGATGATGTCTGCTGGTTAGTTCTTTCAAGGCACGAACGTGATGGCGAGTGTACAAACTGGGTTCACGCCTCGGGTGCCGCAAAGATGCATTAAGGCATCCGAGCGTCAAGCAGTTGAAAATGTTAGCAGGTCCGAGGCGTGTAGCAATCTATTTAGGCAATGCAACCTATCGAACAGGCTCAGCACTTGAGCATGCTCTTTATGCTATCGTCGTTGAGACATAACGATTTGATTTATTCGTGACATTTTCTGACTCAAGTGATCGAAGCCTTCATTCCAGGTTATGAATCTGACCTCATTCAATTACAAATGGATATGGTCAGACTGTTGCAAGTCGCAGATACGAGGATTATTTTAATGGTGCATTCGAATTTCGCATGGGAGATGTTTCACGTGAAACATCTCCCATGCGAAATTCTAATTACCAAGTTATCCACAGCATTTTGCTGCACTCAGACTTATACACAGAAAATGTGCATAAGTCTGAGTGCAGCAAAACCATTCTCGTATTTATGCTTGTGGTAATCGAAAGAGAAGTTATCCACATAGTTGTTCATAGTTATCCACACTTATACACAGTATTGAACAAAATGCCGAAGATCTGATCTGTCCACCCGAGTGACGAAACTGGAACAACTGTCATTCGCGACTTGAAGCCGTCGACGGCTGCTACTCGTTAGGAAACAGAAGGGAAAGGGCATTCGTTATGGAATCTGCTGCGGAAACCATTCAACGTATTTTTGGCGATGCCCAGAGTTCAGTTGGCGCCGAAATGGCAGAGACAACTACGCTGTATAAGCGTCTCCATGAGACCGTTTTTCCCAAGCCATCTTCGACGAGATATATAGCAGTCGCAAATCAAAAGGGCGGGGTTGGCAAAACATCGACGACGGTGAATATCGCTGCGGCACTTGCACAGGCAGGTGCCCATGTCTTGCTGATTGATATGGATCCGCAGGGGAATGCTTCTACAGCACTTGGTGCACGGCATAATTCAGGCGATGCATCGGTGTACGACGTTCTCGAAGAACGAATGGGAATAGAGAAGGTCAAGCAGCAATGCGCTGAGTTCCCTTCGCTTGACGTTGTCCCCTCCTCGATTGATCTCAGCGGCGCCGAACTCGAAGTAGCTAATTTAAATGGAAGAACGTATCTGCTCAAACAAGCTTTGGAGTCGTTCATAGCGCAATCTAGCGATCACTATGACTATATCTTCATCGACTGTCCCCCAAGCCTCGGGTTGTTGGTCATCAACGCTATGTGCGCTGTTACTGAGATGCTTATTCCTATTCAGGCTGAGTATTATGCCCTCGAAGGTCTTGGTCAACTCATTCACACCATCGGACTTGTGCAAGAGCATTATAATTCTTCGTTGCTGGTTTCGACGATGCTGGTCACAATGTTTGATAAGCGTACATTGCTTAGCCGAGAAGTATATGAGGAAGTGAAAAAGCATTATCCCAGTATTGTGCTGAATACGACTATTCCTAGGACTGTCAAGATTTCGGAAGCACCCAGCTTCGGACAAAGCGTGATCAGTTATGATCCCCGAGGAATGGGAGCGGTGGCATACGTGGAGGCTGCTTTAGAGATTGCACAACGGTCGCCTGTAGTCTTAGCCGCGATTGAATCAAAACAACGAGAGGACTGACATGGCTACGAAATCACGGTTAGGCAAGGGCCTTGGAGCATTATTCCCAGACCTTCCCGGGGAGCCGTTGTCGCTGAGCGCGAATGAAGATGAACAGAGCGTTGCACAAGCCGTTGTTGATGACTCTGCTGCTGATCATGCAGTGGCGAATTCAAATTCGTATGAGAGTGCGGAGCAGCCTGAGGTCTCAACAGATCCTGCGGCGGCAGATCGAACGCATCAAGCAGATCCGAAGGGGAAATTATCCACCAGGCACAAGCACCCAGCAAAGCACGATGTTTCACGTGAAACATCCAAAAGCACGGGAAAGAAACGTGTGAGCGTTCCCACGCTGAGTGAAATAGTGCATCCAAGCGACGTGTTCTTCGGTGCGACAGGCGATATAACAACTGCTCGAAGGCGTAATGAAAGCGTTCAGGACGATGCTATGGACGCGAGACAGGTTTCTCCGAACAGCAGAGAGACCGCGAATGTCGGTGCAGAGTTCATCTCTCACGATGATGAAATTGCTTCGTCTGAAACTGAACTTGCTCCGGTGCAGGGTGGATACCTTGCTGAGATCAAAGTTTCTGATGTTGGCCCTAATCTTCATCAACCCCGAACTGTGTTTGATGAAGACGAATTAAAAGAACTCGCCGACTCGATACAAGAGGTTGGTGTACTGCAGCCAATTGTTGTGCGAAAACGTCCACAGAACCAGCAACCTGAAAACAACACAAAGAGTTCCGGCCCTGGGGCTTCGCTAGCGCGTACAAACAGAATCGAACACGTAAAAGCAGGGATTGCAACTCATGATGAGACGCACAATGTACCGAGCTCGGCTTCTGACGTTTCGGCATCTCCGGCTATGGACAGCGTCTATGAGCTAATTATGGGGGAGCGTCGCTGGAGGGCTTCTCAGCTCGCCGGTCTTGAAACGATCCCGGCTATAGTCAAAACTACTGCTGATGACGATATGCTCCGGGATGCCCTCTTGGAGAATCTTCATCGCGTGAATCTGAATCCCTTGGAAGAAGCCGCAGCATTTCAGCAAATGATCAAGGAATTCGGCTTGACTCAAGCTGAGCTGTCTCGTGCGATTTCAAAGTCCCGTCCACAGATCGCCAATACCTTACGGCTGTTGAATCTTCCTGGCTCAGTACAGAAGAAAGTCGCGGCCGGAGTACTTTCCGCTGGTCACGCCCGTGCACTGCTGTCGCTTCCTACCCAGGCAGAAATGGACAAGCTTGCAACAAGGATCATAGCTGAAGGGCTTTCCGTCCGCAGTACCGAGGAAATCGTAGCGATATCGTCTGCGTCAGCTGATCAGCCAGCGAAGGCGAAGGCACCGAAGAAGAATCCGTGGCTGGATTCGCCGATTCAGCGTAATCTGGAGAATCATCTTGATACTAAAGTGTCTATCAAGGGAAACCACAAACACGGCAGAATTGAAATCGTTTTCTCATCCCCTGAGGACATGGATCGCATCGTTGATCTACTGATGCCAAATACTGGTGCAGCAGCTAATTCCGTGACAGCACATACTGAGTGGGTCTAACCAACACTGAGGCAACATGAGTGCAGCACTGACAGGCTCAGGGGTTGATACAGCTGCTCGCAATCTTGGTGAATGAAGCATCTCAAATTCGTTGTTTCACGGTTTAGTGCATGTTGCGCGGGCAAACTATTGTATGGCGTGTAAAAGCCGTATGGCTAATATGCCATGCTAGAAAGATGCAGATTATACAGCACAGCGTAGCTGTTGATTATGGGCAGCTAAAGTTACCCATAATCAACGCTATAGGCAGTTGTCATGAGTTGCTCGGCATGAGTGTCAATACGAGACAACAGGCTGATGATCCATTTACGATATGGCACTAGCCCACTGCACGGCAAGCAACGCTAAATCCAGCTTCACTCACCGAGCTCATCCCAAATATTCCTGTGCATCGAGGGCGGCGCGGCAACCGGTGCCTGCAGCGGAGATAGCCTGTCGGTATACGCTGTCGACGCAGTCACCAGCAGCGAATACTCCGGCAAGAGAGGTTCGCGTAGAGGCGCCTTCAGTCGTGATGTAGCCCTGCTTGTCGAGCGCCAATGCGCCGTCGAGGAATCTAGTGGAAGGGTTGTGTCCGATGGCGACAAAGACACCGCTGGCCGGAATCGTTGTGACCTCACCGGTTTTGATGTTCTTCACCGTGACCGATTCAGCCTCCTTATCGTTGCCGTTGACCTGCTCGACAACGGAATCAAGCACGAAGGAGAGCTTATCGTTGGCTTTGCCGCGATCGACCATGATCTTGGAGGCGCGGAACTCGTCGCGGCGGTGAATCAGCGTGACTGAGGAGCCGAAGCGCGTGAGGAAGTCGGCGTCCTGGAAGGCGCTGTCACCGCCACCGACCACGACGATGGGCTTATCGCGGAAGAAGAAGCCATCGCAGGTTGCGCAATAGGAAACGCCACGGCCTGAATATTCCGCCTCGCCAGGAACACCCAGCTTCCTATAATCAGAGCCGGTCGTAATGACTACTGCGCGGGCCTGATAGCTGTCGCCGCCGTCGCAGGTGATACTTTTTACATCGCTGTTGAGATCGACCGATACGACATCATCCCAGATAATTTCTGCGCCGAATTTCTCGGCTTGGTGCTGCATCGCATCCATGAGGTCTGGCCCCAGAATGCCGTCGGGGAAGCCTGGATAATTCTCTACTTCGGTAGTATTCACCAGTTGGCCGCCGGGAGTGACAGCTCCGGCGATCACCAGCGGCTTGTAGCCAGCGCGGGCGAGATAGATTGCCGCTGTATAGCCGGCAGGGCCGGAGCCAATAATCACTGCATCACGTATGTTTTCAGTCATAGGCACCACGCTACCATTACCGGTGCTGGAAGGTGTGCCTTGAGCGCAATGCAATTCTCAGCTATGCGGTTGGACACGATCCTGGCGCAGCACTGACTCCACAAGCTGCGAGTAAAGATCAGCCAGATCGTATCCGGCGGCGATGGCAGCTTGCGGCAGTAACGAGGTGTCGGTCATGCCGGGGGCGACATTCGATTCGAGGAATCTCGGCACGCCGTCAGCATCAACGATAAAGTCCGTGCGTGAAATGTCGCGCAGGCTCAGGGTCCTGTGTGCTGCCAGCGCCGCATCTTGCGTGGCCTGGAGCACTGTGGCGGGAAGGCGGGCAGGAACATAAAAATCAGTAGGCCCAGGAGTGTAGCGGGCGTCGTAATCATACGTGCCGTTCGGTGTCACTATCTCCAGCGGCGGCAGCACCAGCGGCTCACCATCGATCTCCAACACTGAAACCGAGACCTCTGTGCCGCTGACCGCTCGCTCGACCAGTGCAACCTCGCCATAAGCGAAGCAGCTTACCATGGCCTGCGGCAGTTGCCTCGCATCGGTCACGAATGTACAGCCGAGCGCCGAACCGCCCATCGTGGGTTTAACGAACAGCGGTAAACCCAGTGAATCGACAAGCAGCTCCATGACTTTGTTTGCGCCGAGCTCGCGGAACATCGATTCGGGCAGGGTGACTGAATGCGAAGTATGCAACCCTGCGAGCTTGCGCACGACATTCTTCGCGATGGGTTTGCTCCATGCTGTGCGCGAGGCCTTGGCGCGCGAACCGATATATGGCAGCGCCTCCATCTCGAGGATGTCGCGGATGGAGCCGTCTTCGCCGTTTGCTCCATGCAGCAGTGGCCAGACAATGTCGGGCCGGGTATCAGGATCCGACAGATACTGCAACAACTCACTGTCCATATCGTGGAAGCCGACCTTCCAGCCGGCGTCATCGAGAAAGCCACCGACGCGATGACCTGAACTGAGGGATACATCGCGCTCGTGGCTCAGGCCGCCGCAGATGATGAGCACCTTGGTTTCCCCCCGTGACCGCAGTTTGGGGGCAGCAGTGGCCGCCTGCGTAGCTCTCTGTGCGGCTTTCCTATGAGCAGGTGATTGGCGCCGCATGGTCGCCTTGTAGCTGGTATGTTCTGAATTGTCTGACTCGCCGGCATGTGCCGCCGCTGGATTGTTCTGGTCCGATTGCGTTGCCGCGTCGGCGGAAGGATCGTCCTGAATCGTTGCCATGGCGTTCGCCTTTCTTGGAAACCTTGTCACTGTGTTGTATGTGCTGTGTTCCATATCACTGCATTATGTGTCATTCGTTATATGTTTTGCGTTATGCCGGCGAAGATATCGCGTGTTGATCGCGCTGCGAAATGCCACGATACTGACCGCAGCCATCCGACTTACGGAATATGCGGGCCGGGATGCTCAGAGTCGTGCGGATCGGGATCGGGCACTCCGCTGGTTCCGAAGAGCTCGGTGGTCGCGCGCTCGGCATCGATTACGCCGGCCAGACGCCGGATGCCTTCGTGAATGCGCTCAGGCGTGGGATAGCAGAACGACAGGCGCATATGATGGCGGCCTTCGCCGTTCATGTAGAATCCTGTTCCGGCCACGTAGGCGACTTTGGCAGTGACTGCACGCGGTAGCATCGCGCGCGAATCGAGTCCCTCGGGGATCTTGAGCCAGATGTAGAAGCCTCCTTTGGGCTTGTGCCACGAGCAGTACGGCAAGTACTCTCGCAGTGCGGCATCCATTGTGTCGCAGCGCTTTTTGTACATACCGCGATAGTCGTTGATCTGCTTCTTCCAGTCAAAATTGTCCAGATACGTGGTGATCGTGAGCTGACTCATATTCGGCGGGCATAGAATCGAGGCCTCGTTGGCCAGCACGAGTTTCTGCCGGATACCCAGTGGCGCGAGCATCCACGCGATACGCATGCCCGGGGCGATGATCTTGGAGAAACTCGAAAGATACACGACATTTTGATTGTCCATCGAACGCAGCGCCGGGTAAGTTTGCCCGTTGAAACCGAGCAGGCCGTAAGGATTGTCTTCGACGATGAGGACATGGTATTTACGCGCGATCTCAAGAATGCGAGGTCGGCGCTCGATGCTCAGCGTCACGCCGGCTGGGTTATGGAAATTCGGCACGGTGTAGAGAAACTTGACCTTTTTGCCCAGCTTACGCTGCTCGACGATAGCTTCCTCGAAGGATTCGGGGATCAATCCGTTCTCGTCGAGCATGACGTTGACGACCGTAACCTGGAAGGACTGGAACACGCCGAGCGCGCCGACGTAATTCGGCGCCTCGGAGAGCACGACATCGCCTGGGTCGCACATAATGCGCGTGATGAGGTCGAGGGCGTTCTGCGAGCCGTTGGTAATGACCACATCGTCGGGATGGGCATCAGTGATGCCCTCAAGCTCCATGATCTGCAGCACATCCTCGCGCAAATGCGGGTCTCCTTGCGCGGAGCCATACTGCCACGCCACATCGCCCCGCTCGACCATCATCTTGGCGATGAGTTCGGAGAGCTCCTTGAACGGCATATATTCGAGATAGGGCATGCCGCCGGCGAGCGAAACCACTTCAGGTCTGGAGGCCACTGCGAACAACGCTCGGATCTCGGAGGCTCGCATAGCCTCCGCGCGGGCGGCATATGAGCCGTACCAAGGATCGTTTTTGATGACCTTCGAAGATGGAGTGTCGGTTTCGGACATGCTACAGCCTTTCTTCACAATGCATCCGACGATGCACGGCATGACGCGTCCCGTTTGCATCCATTCCCCCGCGCTGGGCCGCGAACGGCATGCGCGCAGGCTCGGCGTTGAAGCGTAGACGTATAGGGAAATTCTAGTCGGACGAGCGGAAGAACGATCAGCGACGTTCAAAAGGTCACGACTTTGACACGCACACTCTGCAGCTGGAGATAGCGACCGGAAAGCTGCGTGGCAGCGTGCGATGAGGCTGGTGCCTAGCGTCAGTAAATCTGTACCATATCGACGTACAGTTTGTGATTTGGCAGGCTGTTCATAGGAACCCACAGCAGGAAGTCCTGCGAAGTGACTGGCTTAGTGAACTTCACATCAGTGGTGAGGCTGGGATCGAAAGCGAAGTCAGCGACTTGTTCGCCCTGTGCCGGATCGTTCGTGCTGTTGGCGAATAGATAGGCATGGCCGCCGGAAGAGCGGATCTTGATGACAAAGCGGTATGCCTTCTCCGGTTGACTCAGCTGGATGTAATATCCGAACCCACGCTGCCCACCAGGATTGACGAGGAATTGCCTTCGTTGGATATTATACGGAGTCGTATTCAGAGGAACCTGAGGCTCTGGCACCTGTGCCGCATTTTTGTCTGCTGTGATGATGCTGGGCGCCTTGATAGGTTGCTTTGTGATGCTTTCCGAAGCGCTCTGTGATGGTGACGTGGTAGCACTGGCGCTCGTGCTCGATGCTTTGTCATTGCCGGATGCGCGTTGGCTCGGCCCGAACGGCACATCATTGAGATTGGCGCTTGGCCACGGATTTGAACCATTTTGGCTGGTGCCGTTGGAATTGCGGCCTGCCAGCCCCTGCAGAGCGAAGAAGAGCGCTGCGATTACGACGATGACCACCACGACTAGCGAAACGATTTTGGTCGTGAAACCACCGAAAAGCGGCGTATCGGCGATGTCATCATCGGCGATATCGTCGACGGAATCGTCAGTGGCGGCGTCACTGAATTCACCGTGAGGAACCGCGTGAGGCGCAGCAGTAGGCTTCGAAGGACGGGTTGCTGGAGCGAAGCTTGGCGGCATCGCAGCGGCCGCCTTCTCGGCGTTGGCTGTGCGGATGATATTGGCTGGCGCATCAGTGATCCCTGCTGCACTGGTGCCTGCTGTACTGACTGCGCCTGGCAGGTCTGGCGCGTATATGCCGACTGTTGCGGCACGACCTGCGGTGGCTGCAACGGCAGTATCATCGCGTGCGGTGCCCTGGAGTACAGCGGATTGGGACGGTGCAGGTTGCCGTGCAGGGGGTTCCTGCGCAGAATGCTGCGAGTCATGATGCTCGTCGTTCGTAGGCGCCTGTGCTACGTCCTGTGCGTTGGTCGGCGCATCACCTTGTACGCTGTTTTGATCGGATCTGATCCCGCGCTCGGCATCTTGCGCTGCCTCACGCTGCGCCTGCTCCTGTGCGAGCGCACGCCGGGATTCGGCCCCAGGCTCCACTGGATTGCCGTTCTCATCGATGATCGGAATGCGGCCGGTCGCCGCAAAAGGCTGAGCTGCTGCGTCGTTCAGCCCTGCCGATGCATTCATGAATTGCGGCGAGGAGAGATCGAACTGCATGGTCGGATTTGCGGTGCCGCCGGATTCGCCCCCCATTGTGAAGTCGAAGTTCGGGAAAAGCTCCTCGTCGTCACCCGGTGCATCGGGGGCCATGATCTGTGCCATTTCCGCAGCTGCGATATCGCGGAAAACGGGGATATCGTCGCCTTGTGAATTGTGCAAGTCCTGCATGTCCTGGGCCGCATCGTCATCGCGACCGGAACCTGTGAGGGCCGCTTTGCCGCGATCCCACAGCGATTTGAGCTCTTTGAACGGGCTTGATCCTTTGTCCGGCCCGAGTTCCCTGTCGCTAGCGTCCAAGGCCTGGTTTGATGCGTCCGCCGTGCCGGCGACCGCATCAAGTTCGGCGTTGTCTGTGTCCTTGCGGGCAGCTGCGGCGTCCACACGCTCGTGGCTATCGTCGTTTGTGGTGTCGGGGTAACTACCGTGGCCGTCTGTGCCGTAGCCGGCATCAGCATCGTCATTGGCGTCGCCATAGTCAGCGAATGCGCCGACAGCCATGCCTGCGCTGGCGGGCGAGATTTCAACAGCCGGCTTTTCACTGGTGAACAATGTGTCGGTGACGTTGATTAGCCGGTCCTCCGCTGTGTTACGCAGCGCTGCGGTGCTAATGGATGCCGGGCCGTTCATTCCGGGCTTGGTCATATCTAGCGAAGTCAGCTGCGAGAATGGCTTCCATTCACCCAGCAGCGCAGTCAGCTCGGCCAATGTCAGCATAGGAACGCTGGCGTTTCCGGACTTGTCTCGAAGGCTCAGGCCACGTCTGCAGATCAGCTGGAATTCTTCAGGCGTATCGCTTGGCAATGTGCTCAGGTCGTATCTGCCGCCTACGTCGGCCGACGGCGTGTCGGTCAGCAGTGCATACAGCACCGCCGCAAGCTGCCAAATCGCCAGCTGCTCGTTATGAAGGGACTGTGGAGGCCGTGAGACATCGTCCAGCAGCGGGCACAGCGGCACATCAGCGAATTGCACGCCGTGCGCGGTGACTCTGATGGTATCGGTGTTGAGCGTGAACTGCTCGAGGCCGTCGTCCAGCAATTGCTGTGCGAGCTGCGCCGATTGGGCCAGAACCGAACGCATCGCGCCGAAGCTCATCATGCGATCCGCCCTGCCTTGGCAGTACTCACCCAGCGTCGAACCGGCATCAAGCTGTGTTACGACGATGGCGACGCCGTCGCGATGCTGCAGTTGAAGGACGGGAGTGACATGCGCATTGTGCGAGAGCGCCATCGACGAAGCTATCGCACTGACTTGTGGCACCGCATCGGCGTCGCTGATCAGGAAGAGCTGGCAATCGCGTGCCAGCACGCGGTCGTTGGCCTTCCACGCCTGCAGGCCAGGCTGGCTGCGCAGCAACGACACCAACGTATAGCGGTTGATGACAACGTCTCCCAGTTCAGGCTTCATGATTCCCTTGGCTCCCCGGTGGATTCCCTGGCGCGATGGCGGCGCAAGGCTCTGCGACGCTGTGGACATTCTACCGGTGGGACTGGTCGAATTCTTCAGTTGCAACGCATGGCCTCCAGGCGAGACCTGTGCATGCGTCCGGGGATCGAACATCGGCGGCCGGGTTGCGATATCGCCGGTAACGTCGTTGCGATCCGGGGTGCTGGATGCAGCGCTATCTGGCGCCGTATCAGCTGCCGTAGCGCGCGTAGCCATGGCAGGCACTGCGGTGTCCGCCGGCCTGCTGATCGGCCGGTGCAGGAATCGACTCGATAACGTGCCCACGATTGAGATGAATTCCTGTGTGCGCAGCAGCCAGAGCACCCCGGTGTACAGTACAGCCACGATCACGCCGAGAATGAGGCATACGGCGAGGGCTTGGAACCAGTTCATTGTGCCGCCGCCGGAGGTTATATGCGCCCCGACCAGCGCATATGCTGGCCCGCGCATCCACAATCCACCCACGATTGCGGCGCCCATGGCGATTAGCGCCTTCGTATACGTGGCAATGATGCGCCTGCCGTCTACGCGGCCTTCGAAGCGCTTGTGGATCATTTTGGCGAGGATTGGGAAGGCCAGCAAATAGCCGCTCGTGACCGACGCTCCCAGCAGTGTCGCCCAGTGCACAGGCGAGAGCAGGAGCACACCGGCCATCAGTACGATCAGCTGAAGGCCAGTTTGCAGCAGCGTGAACAGGAAAGGACGACGTCCGTCCGCGAAGGCATAGAAGGTGCGTTGGATAATCAAATACGCACTCCCCAGCGGCAGACTGACCGCAAGCGCCGTCATGGGGCCCGCAATCAGCAGCGCCTCGTGTACGCTCACGGAAGGCAGTAGCGCCAGTGTGATCGGAGTGGGCATCACGATGAATGCCACGGTGAAGAAGCACATAAGTAGTCCGACGTTGCGAAGTGCCTGGCTCAGATCCTTGCGCGCCCCATCAAGATCATGAGAGGCGATGGCCTGCGCGATTCTGGGGAACACCGCCGTCGCCACTGAGACGGCGATCAGTGCATACGGCAGCAGATAAATCGTGGCGGCATTCTGATAGCTTGCATTACCAGCTACCTGATACTGGCTCAGACCGAGTAGCCGCATCGCCCGATCCGGCGCGCTGGTGGTCACATTCGTGTCGATGATAGTGGCAAGCTGGCCGATAACCACGATGCCGATACTCCACGCGGCGACAGGCCCCATGGAGCGCAGACCGATACCTTTGACTCCCCAGCTGGGACGGTATCTAAGGCCGGTCTTGTGCAGCGGAAAGAACAGCACGAGGGCTTGGAAGGCCACGCCCAGAGTCCACGCGCCCGCCGTGAGCATGATCTTGTCCGAGGTCCAGAAGCCGAGTGGGCGCCGGTTGGCGCGCCCGAACAGGGCTATGAAAGCGATGAAACCAGCACTGCTGATGATATTCGCGCCCACCGAGCTCCATGCGTAGGTGCCGAAACGGTTTTTGGCTGCGAGGATCTGCCCGACCACCGTGTACAGGCCATAGAAGAAGATCTGCGGCATGCACCATAGCGTGAAGGCGTTAGTAAGCGCCAGCATATCGCCGTCCCCGCCCACATAGAGCCGCGTTAGCAGCGGCGTGCCGAGCGTCATGAGCAGCGTGACTCCCAGCAGTAATGTGATGACAAAAGTGATGAGCTTGTTGAGCCGGTCTTCGGCGTCCTTGTGCTGCAACGTGCGCACGATCTGCGGCACGAGCACCGCGTTGAAGATGCCGCCGGAGACCAGCGTGAACACCTCCTGCGGGATCATCGAGCCAGCCTGGTAGGCGTTTGCTGCGATGCCGGTCGTACCGACCGCAGAGGCGAGCAGTATCGTGCGGATCTGCCCGGTGACGCGAGAGGCTGCGGTGCCAGCGGCCATGATCAGGGAGTTGCGCCCTACGGTTGAGCTCATTCGTCAGGATCTTTCTTGCGGTGGAATTGTCGCCATAGACCGAGTACGCCAAACGCCACGGCTGCGGCGATGAAGGCGAACCCGCTCATGTCGCTGATCTGCAGCGTGCTGATGATCGGCGTGGCGCGGGGGATGGAGAATTGTGTTCCCTGTCTGTCCAGAAGGGTCAGATGGGCGGTGGTACTGCCCGAGGTAGACACACGTATGGCGAAGGTCGTCTGTGTGCTGCCGTGCGCTGGCACTTCGACGGTGGAGAAGCGCTCGGTGACGATTTCCATGGAGTCGGTGAGCGAGGAGATCTTTACTCGCACAGGATAGGGATGATCGTTGCTCACGGTGACCGGCATGCTGGCTGTTTCGCTGACGACGGTTACACGTTCAGTGGGGGTTATTCTGACTCCTCCCAGCAGTTCGGAGGCCAACTTTTTCGCCCCGGATGCCAGACCTGCGCGAAGTGATGTGCTGCCGCTCAGTGCGTGCAAAGCCAGTGAGTCGTGACAGGAGAGGATCTTGATTATCCAAGCGCCGCCTGCCCGTGCCTGCTTCGAGCTGGCGTTTTGCTGCGCCAAAGCCTGCGGGCTCCCGCTGCTCGGGCTGCTGTTGGAAGGGCTGCTTGCATCCTTGTGTTGTGATTCATCGGCCAAGATCGAAGTGCCAAAACGGCTGATGTCTCTGCGGCTTTCCTGCAGCGTCCGCAACGTGTCATCGCGTGCCTGCGTCTGCTTCGCGCTTATGCCGGAATCGCTGGAGGTGAGCGCCGCTGCAGTGCTGCCTGAAGCATACGGCTGAGCCGAGGATAGCGCATTCAGATCACTGAGCGCGAGCCAAGGGGCCTGTTCGATCGCGTTCATGAGCTCGTTTTCGCTGCTTGCATCCGTGCCGGCGTCGAAGCATATGAGCAGGTTGCGCACGGTGTAAGGCTGCTCCATCTGGTAGAACGCACTCTGCGCCATGAAACGGGCCAGGCGCCCCGCGGCGCTGTGCTCGCTGTGCGCTGCGCCCGCTGTGGCCTTGCCGCGCGCCAGGTCGCTGAGCTCCTTTTGCGCGGCGAGCACAGTGACATCGCCGGCTGGAGTCGGCACGACGTATTTACCGGTGTGGACTGTGGCTGAGTCCCGGTCGTCGAATCCGCTGCTGGCTATCACTGTCGCATAGCCTTGACGCTTAGCCTGTGTGAGAGCTTGCATGGTCCAACGGCCCGATCCTTGCCAGGCATATGCCGTCCTGGTTGCCCCAGGGTCTCCTAGCGCCTTGCGCAGGCGGGAAAGCGCATTGGCCGCATTCCAATCCGCAGGTCTTACGCCGGCCCTCGTATAGGCACCAGCGTCATTGTTATCCGCATACCCGCTGATGTCGAAGTAGCCGGGCTGCATGATGCCACTGCTTTGCGTCGGCAGCTGCAGGGCCTGCAGATAGGCAGGATCGGCGACGACCTGCAGCTGCTCGTGCTGGGCAAGTAGCTGGCTGGTGTCTTGCGCAATCTTGGCGTTATTTCCCGGTGCCAGGATTGCACTGGCATCCGTGTGTGCAGCGTCGTCGCCCGTCATCAGGGAGGACACGGTCTGCTCGTTGAGTCGCCAGGAGTGCTCAACTAGGGGCATTGCCACCGTGAGATTCATGGGTGGGGTATCAGCGGTTTTCAAGCCATCACTGGAACGGGTCAGAAACGTGGTGGTCTGGGCGATGATGCTTTGTTTTGTGTCTTGCGTATCTTGTGCGATGCGATATTCGATACGCACTGGCTTGGGCCCCCAATTGGCCATCGCTGTGAGTCGGTTGAAGTCGGCAGGTACGTCGATGCTGACCGTTGCGCTTGCATCGGGTGCCAGCTCGGAGACATCGGCCTGGCCGAGTTGATCAGGCGTGGGGATGCGCACCTCGTCCTGCGCCCACTGCTGGATGTCGGTGCGAGAGACAAAACCATAGAAAACATTGGTCGAGAGCGTAAGCGTACCGGCCGGCAAGGGTTCCTGCGTACGGTTTTTTACGGTGGCCTTGAGGTGATAGCCCGAGCTCGACGTGACTACCGGTGTTGCGGCGTCGATGACGATC
>JALCCT010000007.1 GCA_022640915.1 Bifidobacterium sp.
ATGCTGATCGTCGTGGACTTGCCGGCCCCATTTGGCCCAATTACCGCTGTCAGCGCGCCCGGCTCGATATCCAGCGAAACATCGCGGACGGCCTCGTGCCTTCCGTACCATTTGGACAGATTTCGTGTTCTCATCACCGTGCTCATCGCTTTCTCCCTCATATTGTTGCGTAGTTGCGCGAACATTTGCGTATCGCGTATCCGTGTGACGTTTTCTTTGACGGTTTCATTGTGCGATGCGTCGGCCGCCGCCGAAAGCTGAGAGTGCTAAGCGGTACCATAGGCACGGTGAGTTGCGGCTGGGCGACGGTGAGCGTTGCAACGCAACGGGCGCGACACACCCGGGTTAAGATGCACAAGTCGGCCGATAGCGATTTCGAGTGGCGGAATTCCGCGGCTACGAAATGCTATCGGCCGACTTGTGCATGAAGCGCGACGCCGCGGAAGGACGACAGGGCATGTGTTACACTGGTCGCTTGTGCGTGAGGCGCATGCGGATGTAGTTCATCGGTAGAATGGAAGCTTCCCAAGCTTCAGAGGCGGGTTCGACTCCCGTCATCCGCTCTCTTCATATGACGCCGAGAATGGCGCAGTGTCAATGGCACCAGTAGCTGCAACCGGATGAAGAACAATGCCGTGATAACAATTCGACACTATTGCATTAATGATGCCGCCCGATACCTATAGCGTTTGCTGTTCGGACACGAAGAATCCTGTACCCCCAAGCGCCAATGCGGTCAAAAGAATTGTCCTGAAAGGTGCGGCAGCCTATTCCTTACAGTGTGAAACATGTCCCGTGAAACACACATGGTATCGTTGCCCACCATAACACCGTGAGGAGGGCAGAGCGTGAGCGAACCGGACATCCCTGTGTATGAGAGCCTCGCCTTCGACGGCCTGCTCACTATGATCGCTGGCAGTATCGACGCCTACTCCTATCTGTTTCACGGTGGGGTTTTCTCTGGCTTGCAGACCGGCAATATCATTCTGCTGGGCATCAATCTCGGGCATGGCAACCTCGCTGAAAGCGGACGCTACCTTATTTCGCTCGTTGCGTTCATGCTTGGCACTGTCATTGCGCACGGTGCGCAAAAGCATTTCGGGCGCAAGCCCATTCGCGTTATTCGCGTGCCTGTTCCCCAGCTTATTCTCGCCTATGAGTTTGCGCTGCTGCTGATCGTTGCCCTTACCGATCGGCTGGTTCCCGATTTCGTATCCACAGCTGTGCTGTCTGCTGCCGCCGCTGCCGAGCTGCAGGAGTTCAGGCGGCTGAAAGGCCGCCCGTTCACGCCGTTGATGATGACAGGCACCCTGCGCGCGCTGACCGAAGGGCTGTATGACGGCGTGCATTATCACGACCGTGCTAGCCTGCGGCGGTCGCGTGACCCTATTGTGGTGCTCGTCTGCTTTGCCTCCGGTGTCATGCTGGTTGCGCTTGCTCGATACGTCGCTGGATCGCTTTCGATCGCCGTGCCTATGGTGCTGATCACAGCTGCGATACTGGCGCTGTACGCGAGACAATAACGCAGAGGCGCGAACGAGGGTGCATTCCAGCATTGCTCGCACAGGAGATCGCCGGTGAGGACGTGTTTGATTCCCTTAGGGTTTGCCGCTACCGTTTGCGAGCGGAGTTAATTGCGCCTCTTCGTGCTGAACTTGGCCTTGAGCAGACCAATAGCGGTGGGGAGGATAGAGATGAGCAGGATAACGATGATGACCAGCTCGAAGTGATCCTGTACGGCTTTGACGCCGCCGAAGAAGTAGCCGAGCAGCGTGAACAGGGTGGACCAGGCCAGCCCACCGAGCATCGAGAACGGGGTGAATCGCGCCCAGCGCATGCCGGAGATGCCTGAAACAAAGGGCATGAATGTTCTGATGAAGGGGAAGAAGCGACCAATGAAAACCGCCAATGGCCCCCATTTTTCGACCATGGATTCGGTTTTAGCCAGCCGTTCGGGCGTCATCGCCTTGACTTTGCCCGATGCAATGATGCGCCTGCCAAAGAAATGACCGATGAAATAGTTGCATTGGTCACCGATGATCGGCGCGAGCCATACGACTGGCAACAGCGCCATGATCGGCAGCGCGCCGGGTGCGCCGGTGGTCGCGTCGGGAGCTGCAAAGAATCCGGCGGCGAAGAGCAGCGAGTCGCCGGGCAGGAACGGGAAGAACACTACGCCGGTCTCGACGAACACGATGAGGAAGATGAAGCCCAGCGTCGGTGCCACTCCCATGGCGATCCATTGCGCGATGATAGTGCGCGGGTCTTTCAGCAGCTCGACGAGAAAACGAATGAAGCCCATGGAAGTCCTGTCGTACGTGATCGCAATGCGCACTCTACCATACACCACGGCGCTGAGCCGTTAAGTCAAAAACCCTGTGGGCCTTTTCCCGGATGAGGCCGAGAACCTGCACCAGTCACGAAGCGTACCGGGCTATGGATTGCCAATCGGATGGCTATGGGTCATGCCGCGAATGTGCGTTCGACCCAGTCGATGAACAGCTTAGGCCATGATTGCACGCATGGATCGACGCATCCTTCGCCGCGCCATATGCTTTCGACAGTGCCCAGCGCAACGCCATGTCCGCCGGAGGGGTAGATGTGGGCTTCGACTGGCACGGCGGCCTTGCGGCAGGCGGCGATCATAAGCAGCGCGTTTTCGACCGGTACGACATCGTCGGTGACTGTGTGCCATAGGAATGTCGGCGGCGTCTTATCGTTGACGTGCCTGTCGATCGACAGTTCCTCCAGCATGGCCGGGTCGTTTTTTCGATCTCCGAGCAGATGATCGAAGCTGCCGCGATGCGCGAACTGGCCAGAGTCGACTACGGCGTAGGCAAGCATCAGACCGTTGGGGCGTACTTCATCGGGATCGTAACCGTGCTTGCGCAAGTCGTCGTCGCCAGCGGTTGTGGCGAGATTACCTGCGAGCTGGCCTCCGGCCGAGAATCCGGCGACGGTAATGGCCTGGGGATTCACATGCCATTCTTCGGCGTGCGCGCGGATGATCGTCATCGCCTTGGCGGCCTGCACCAGTGCGGTCGGGTAAAGAGAAGGCCATACCGAATAGCGCAGTATGAAAGCCTGATATCCTGCGCCGATCATCTTCAGGGCAATGGGCTCGGCCTCGCGGTCCGAGGTCATCTCGTAACCGCCGCCTGGAAGGATCAACACCGCCGGACGCGTGCGTTGCATATCGATTTCCGGGCTATTGTCGATCACGTAACCGACGAATTGCGCCTCGCTGCCATCAAGACCCGTGATCGTCCGTTGAATGTACTGCATGAAACTCCTTTGTTTTCGCGAGCGGCAGGCACCCGTATCGTCATGGATCGTTGTGGCCGCTATTCACAGAATATAATACAAGTGCCCGATCGCTGGGAGCAGTCAGTGCACTGTCCGCAGCGAAATAAACGACTGCTAAAGGGCCGAAGCGATCAATCAGGGGCTCAGATCCAGGATCTGAACCACATATGGCTCAGCCAGAACTCGTATGGCACGGGTATCGCAGTCCAGATCGGGTAGAAGAACAGCGTCGTCAGCGTGATCAGCCCTAAAACAGCCCCGACGCTGAGCTGCCAAACACGTTTCGACGCGCTTCGGCGTAGCCGGTCGGCCATGTAGCAGATAGCAAGCACGATCCAAGGCAGGATGACGATAGAGTAGAACGTGAAAGTGGTGCGGTGCATATATTGCGCCCACGGCAGCCAGCCGCCGAGGAAGCCGGCAAGCACGGCCCAAATCTTCCAGTCGCCGCGCTGTCTGATAGCCGCGATAATGCCAAGGATCACGCAGAGCGACCCGAGCCACCAAATCAGCGGATTGCCTAGCGAGGTGACGGCTGAAACACATTGTGAATTCGCAGACAGCGAGCACAGACCTGGGTGGCCGCGCAGCTTTTCCCAATAGAAACTGGTCGGGCGTATTTGCAGTGGCCAGGTAAGTGGGTTGGCTTTGTATGCGTGCGGCGAATCCAGTGTCGTATGGAACTGCCACATTTGCGCATGATATTGTACGAAGGATCGGAGCGCTTCGGGCAACCAGGCGACGCCTTCGCCGGGGTTCATGCTGGCCCAGTCCCGCATGTACGAATCCCTGTGAATAAACCAGCCTGACCAGCTAGCCAGATATGTTCCCGCCCATAGCGGCACCATATAAGCGACGCTTGGCAAGGCGTCCTTGACCAGCCCGGTGCCAAGCCATGCGCGATAGCCGACTTGATGACGCTCCCAGGCGTCCCATGCCACGCTGAGAGTGGCGAATACGGCGAACAAGTATATGCCTGACCATTTCACGCCGGTCGCGAGGCCGAGCAGGATAGCGGCTCCCGCTCGCCACCACGACAGCGCGATGAAGGGCCCGCGCATGTTGAGCACAACTGGAGCGCCACGCCGTGAAATGCCTGGGAGCCATGTGGCAGAACGGGAATGCGAGTCGATGGCATAGTGTTCCTGCAGTCGCCTGCGAGCCCAGTCGCGGTGGATGAGCAGCAGACTGAAAGCGCCGAGCGCAAACACCATGATGAAGTTGTCGAGCAGCCCGGTGCGGCTCATCACGATGCCGACGCCGTCGAGCGACATCAGCAGGCCGGCGATCAGCGCTATCGACGCGGTATGGAACAGCCGCAGCGTGACGCGAATCATGAGAACGATTGCAATCGTGCCCGCAATTGCAACGCTGATGCGCCAGCTGAATGGGTTCGTGGCGCCGCCAAAGAGCTTGAGGCCTGCGGCGATCAGCCATTTGCCTACTGGCGGGTGCACGATGTACTCGGCTGTGTCATACCAGCCATCCACATGGCCTGCGGCGAATGCGGTGTCAATTGGTTGCTGCACGCCGCCGATGGTGACGGTTTTCGGCCAGTTGCGCGGCTCGCCGGTCAGCAGCGTCGTCCACGCGTCTTTGACGTAATAGGTCTCGTCGAATACGATCGCACGCGGACTGCCAAGGCGCAGGAAGCGCAGCAACCCACCGAATAGGGCGACGAGCAGCGTGAACAGCCACATGGCCGGCCGGCCGGGCGCGGGCGCTGTGTTGTCAGGCGCTGCCTTTCTGGATGTTGCCCTTTCGAACCTAGTATCGCTGATCTCGGCACCATCACTATGGTTTCGGCTGGATGGCGTTCGAGCAGCGCGATCGTATACCACAGAGGTATGCACGGGCGATGGCAGTGCGCCGTTGGCTGTTCTGATCTTCATGAATGGCGGCATGCCTTACCCTTCCGACTCGCCCCGACATTGTTCTCTGGTACTACAGTATCCCGGTATCGCGTTTGCGGCGTGGCGCATAGAGACGCATGGTGGTTGTAGCGGTGCAGCGCAGGCGGACTGCATGACGCAGATATATGGTGCAGATGCACGTTGTGGATGTGGTGCGCAATACTGGGGGTATGGAAACGGAAGATATGCAATCTGCGCAGGAGGGTGTGCCGGCGCATGTGGACGAGTTGTTGCAACAGCTTGACCATTCGCGGGGAACGACGCTCGTGCCTCCTGGCACAGTGATCCTCGCTGCGACGCCGATCGGTAATACAGCTGATGCTTCCGCGCGGCTGTTCGCGCTGCTGGAGCGCGCCGATATCGTCGCGGCGGAGGATACGAGGCGGTTGTATGACTTGGCAAACCGCTTAGGCGCGCATGTATCCGGTAAGGTTATTGCCTATCACGATCACAACGAACGAAACAAGGCCGACGGGCTGCTCGACGAGGTGGCGCAGGGCGCCAGCGTGCTTGTGGTGTCCGACGCCGGCATGCCGACGATCAACGACCCAGGCCTGGCCATCGTTCGCCGCGCCATCGAGCGTGGCATCCCGGTGACCTGCGCGCCCGGGCCCAGTGCCGTGCTCGATGCACTCGCCTTGTCGGGCCTGCCTACGGATCGCTTCTGCTATGAGGGTTTCCTGCCGCGCAAGCATGCTGAGCGCATGCAGCGGCTACGCGCGCTTCGCGCCGAACAGCGAACTATGGTGTTCTATGAGACATTGCACCGCATCGCTGACTCGATGGATGATCTGCTGGCGGTTTTCGGCCCCGGCCGGCCGATGGCGCTGTGCCGCGAGCTGACCAAGGACTATGAGGAGATTCGTCGCGGGGGCATCGGAAAGATTCGCCAATCCGTCATCGATGATCCGCCGCGGGGGGAGCTCGTGCTCGTCATCGGCGGTGCGGACAACGAAACGGCCGCACGGGAAGACCCCAATGTTCTCGGGGTCGATGAATTGGCCGTGCTATCGATGAAACGATCGCAGTCGCAGGGTGCGCGCATCAAGGATTCCATCGCTCAGATCGTAGCTGAGCATCCGTTGCCAGACGGCTCCTTCGCCAATCGCAAGGAGATCTACGCGGCCGTGCTGGCGTTGCGGGACGGCACGCGCTAGATGCCGTGGGGCGTCCCGGCATGTGGCATTTGCGGCGATGAGCTGGCCGAGGCTGAGGACTGCCCGAGTGATTCAAATAACACCACGAAGCCTTCTTTCACTCCAGGGCCGCCTGCTTGGGCGACATATTCGAGCAGATCAGCGTCGGCGTGCGGATTCGCGATCAGCCAGCGCCGAAGCTCAGGTGCCTCGCGGGCGATATGCCATAGCACGTCGCCGTCCTCGCTGCTACACGCCACCAGCGGTGTGAGCGCCAGCGGAGGTGGCGGCGGCTCGTTGTTCCGCTGCGGCCGCGCCTGCGCCGCGCTCTGCGTTGCATCGTGACGCAGCTGATCAAGCCGACGGGCCGCTGTCACATGCGAGCTGGCGCCGTTGAAGAGCAGCGCCAGCCGTCGTCGGGCGTGGGAGCGAACCATATTGTAGGCCTCCTTTGCGATTCCTGAGCTGAGAACAGTCGTCGCTGATTCGCCATGCTGCACTGGATCCAATGGGCAGGAGCATGGTTTGACCGCTGCAGTGTCCACTCACGAGGCGACTGTCCGCAAAACTGGGGCCTGCGCTATCGGTAGTGCGGCTCTGCCGGGTCTGTAGCAGTATCTGCGATCAGAAGCAGTGCTCGATGATGCTGAAGAACTGCCTCGCCCGTGGGGCATTCTGCCAGAATCGGTTGGCGGCTAGGATATGCAGGCAATCCGTGGGGCGAAAGGCATAGCTTTCCATCAGTGCACAGACCATTTCGTTGGCTCGGATATCGATTGACTCCTCGTCGCACAGGAGCGCGATGTCGCATGCTGTACGCTGCGGCGTCGTGAGCCTCAGCTGCCCAATCGTCGTCAGATGTTCGGGCGGCGTGTTGCGGTTGAAGACACGTATCTTGCGTCCGTAGGTCAGTGATCGAAAATGCGAGGAGGAAACGACATCGATAGTTTTCGGGAAGTCACCGCCCAGCCACACCCATGCCGCGCTTACCGCGCACGACACCGTGCCGCCAGGTGCCACCGATTTGACGATGGCGCCTCGACCGTAGAGCGTGTCAGCGTGCTCGGCGAGGTAGGCGTTCGCGCTGTCTAGCTTATGCACAGCGCCTACGAGCGTGAGGCGGTGCAAAATCATCGGGCCCGGCAGATCGTGGGCGCGCAGAACGGTGGATGGCGCGTGGATCGCCTTTGCGATGCTGGGGGGCGCCGTTCCCCGCATCGAGGCTGTTGCTGTGACCATGCGCCGACTGTAAATGAAGAATGTATTTCATGCTTGTGAAGATGCCGAAATTGTGGATAAGTGGAAAACCAGCATCGAACGAGGCCGTAATGTGGACAAGTCACGGGATAAGCCAGCAGAAATTGTAGGAATTGACCATGCGTTAGTGGGGCAGAGGATATTGTCGATGCAGCCACCGGCAAGATGACATATGCTGCAGTCATATCGGCAGATGCGGTATGAGTATGTCGCTAGCTATGCCAGATGGTTTTCGTATATCACACACCTGCCGGCAGCTGGATGTCGTGGGCGTGCAGGCGAACGAGCGTGGGGATTGGCGGAAGACGGCGGCCCTGTCCCCGCTGAGCCAGATAATCGTGAATTATGACTCATATTATGGTGAATGTTGCATGGCCGTATGCCAATGGACCACGTCATATCGGCCACGTCGCGGGCTTTGGCGTGCCTTCGGACGTTTTCGCGCGCTATGAGCGCATGAAGGGCAACGACGTGCTTATGGTCTCAGGCACCGACGAGCATGGCACTCCGATTTTGGTTGAGGCTGAGAACGAGGGCATGAGCGCACAGGAGCTCGCCAACCGCTACAACCGCGTCATCGCCAAAGATCTGTGTGATCTTGGGCTGAGCTATGATCTGTTCACCCGCACTACGACCGGCAACCACGAACATGTCGTGCAGGAGATGTTCAAGCAGTGCCTGAAGAATGGCTACATTTACAAAGGCACGCAAAAGGTCGCGATTTCGCCCTCGACCGGACGCACGCTGCCCGACCGCTACATTGAGGGCATCTGCCCGATCTGCGGCGCGGATGGAGCGCGCGGCGACCAGTGCGACAACTGCGGCAACGAGCTTGACCCAGACGAGCTGATCAACCCGGTTTCGAAAATCAACGGCGAAACGCCGCGTTTCGAGGAGACCGAGCATTTCTTCCTCGATCTGCCAGCGCTCGCCGAGGCGAATCTCGCATGGCTCAAGACGCGCGAAGGCTGGCGCACCAACGTCATCAATTTCTCACTTGGCCTGTTCAAAGAAGTGCGTCCTCGCGCTATCACGCGTGACATCGACTGGGGCATTCCTATCCCGGTTGACGGCTGGATTGATAACCCGAACAAGAAGCTCTATGTGTGGTTCGATGCGGTGATTGGCTACGTATCGGCATCCATCGAGTGGGCACGTCGGCAGGGAGACCCCCAGGCGTGGCGCGCCTGGTGGAACGACCCGTCGACCCCGGCTTACTACTTCATGGGCAAGGACAACATCACCTTCCATTCGCAGATCTGGCCCTCTGAAATGCTCGCCTACAACGGGCAGGGCTCCAAGGGTGGCGAGGTGGGCGAGCTCGGCCCGCTCAATCTGCCTGAGCAGGTCGTGGCCTCTGAGTTCATGACGATGGAGGGCAAGAAGTTCAGTTCCTCGCGCGGCATCGTGATCTATGTCAAAGACATCCTCGCGCGCTACCCGGTTGACGCCGTGCGCTATTACATTTCGGTAGCTGGCCCGGAAAGCTCTGACTCCGACTTCACCTGGGCTGAATTTGTCCGGCACAATAACGAGGAATTGGCCGCCAGCTGGGGCAATCTGGTCAACCGTGTCGCCAACCTGATCAGCAAGAACTTTGGTGCAATCCCTGAACTGGACGAGGACTCGATGACCGAGGAGGATCGCGCACTGCTGCAGGAGACGGCCGGCGCCTTTGATATCGTCGGCGGACTGATTGAACGCCATCGTCAGAAGAACGCGCTGTCCGAGGCGATGCGCGTGGTCGGCGACACCAACAAGTACATTTCTGCCGCCGAGCCATGGAAGATCAAGGATGACGAGAGGCGGCTGGCGACTGTGCTGCATGTGGCTGCGCAGGCCGTGTCGGATGCGAACCATCTGCTTGCGCCCTTCCTGCCGCATTCCGCCCAGAAGGTCTGGGAGGCGTTGGGCGGCACGGGTATCTTTTCGCCGCTGCCACGCATTGAGGAGGTCGAAGATCTCGACAGGCCTGGTTTCCATTATCCAATCATCACCGGCGACTATGTGATGGGCGAAACGGTGCATCCGTGGGTGAGCGAGCCGCTGGTGCCGGGCGCTCCGGTGCCCAGACCGGATCCGATCTTCGCTAAGATCCCCAAAGAGGCTGTCGACGAGGAGCTCGCGCGCTTCGCTGCCGAACTCGCCGGGCGCGAGGCCGCCAAGAAGGCTCGCTTCGAGGCCGCCAAGGCTAGGCTTGAGAATAGTGCTGAAAATGCGGCGTGAGCAGGTAGGTAAGCCGTTTAGCCGATGCTAAGAGTTGGTGGGACAGGCATGGACGGCGAATCCCTGCATGTCACACGACCGTTACACATTTCACAGGGTTCTTTGAGACGCGCCCATCGTTCCTCCAAGGAACTGCGGGTTATATAAGAGCTGTCGACAGGAACAGGTGCCGGCGAGGCTTGGAAACAAACCCCATAATTGAACCCTTCTTCTCTCTTCTCTTAACCCGGCGGTTTCCCCGCCGGGTTTCTCTTTGTCAGACGTGCGAGTTCGTGATATCTCGCTGTGTGTGATTGGCTTCGCTCAAAGCAGCCGGCATTCGGTGTGGGCTCTCCGCGCGGTGAATTTGTTCACCCAGAGAGGAGCGACGTTACGTGAATTTGTTAGGTTCATAACAGAGATCGTGCATTGCCGGTCACGCGAATGGGGATTCGCGTGGTTTTGGCATATGTGTGCGATTGCTGACCGAAACCGACCATGGCGATCGAAAGGCCGTGCGACTATGACCAGTGCAACGACGACGAATACAACGACATATTCGCAAGACAGCGAAGAGGCTTGGCATAGCCTGACGCCTGAGCAGACCATCGAGTCGCTCAAGACCTCGGCGCGTGGGCTGACTCAGGATGAAGCCGGGCGCAGGCTTGAGCTCTTCGGCGAGAATTCGCTGGAGCAAGAGGCAACTATCCCTAAGTGGAAGATGTTCCTGTTGCAGTTCAAAAGCCCGCTCATTGCAGTGCTCATCGTTTGCGGCATTATCACGATGGCGTTGAACCATCATGTAGACGCGTTGGCAATCTTCATCGTGCTGTTGCTCAATGCCGCTCTCGGCTTCTACCAGGAGCTCAAAGCGGGCGAGGCGGTGAAGGCGCTGGCTTCGCTGTCGACGCCTATGAGCCGGGTGGTGCGTGACAAACGCGTGGCTACGCTGTCGACGCCGTCCATTGTGCCGGGTGACGTGGTGCTGCTGGAGAGCGGCGACCGCGTTCCCGCCGATCTGCGGTTGATCGAAACCAATAATCTGCGCATCGACGAGTCGATGCTGACTGGCGAAAGCGACGATGCCAGCAAGAACACTAAGGTGAGCGACAAGGACGCGCCGTTGGGCGACCGTAAATCAATCGCATTCTCCGGCACGATGGTGACCGGCGGCCGCGGCCGGGGTGTGGTCGTCGGCACCGGCGCGAATACAGAGCTGGGCGAGATCAATGACATGGTCAACACGACCCACACCACTACGCCGCTTGAACAGATCATGAACCGCACCGAGCGAGGCATTGCGATCGCGGTCATCCTCGTGGCGCTGTTCGTCTTCGCGGCTGGCTGGATCATCAATGGCAACCCTACAGACGCCTTCCTCTCCTCAGTTGCGCTGGCGGTGGCAGCCATGCCCGAATCTCTGCCGATCGTGCTCACGGTGGCGATGGCGTTGGCGGTCTCGCGCATGGCGAGACACAATGCAATCGTGCGCCGGCTGCCAGCTGTGGAGACCTTGGGATCGGCCACAGTCATCGGCTCGGATAAGACCGGCACGCTTACCCAGAACCGCATGATGGTTGAGATGTGCTCGATCGGCGGCGGTGAGCCGCAGCAATGCCAAACTGATCTGGCGAATGCGGCTGTGCGCGATGGCCGGGGCGGTCAGAGCGGTTCGGCAGGCGCTGCCGATAACAGCGAGGTGGATACGCGTGACCTAAACAATGAAGACGACGGCATAGCCTCGGCGGTATCGGGCAAGCCGCTTTCCCGAGATGTACTGAGCCTTCTGCGTGCTGGCGCGTTGACCAACGAAGCGCGGCGCGGTACGGACGACGACGGTAACGTTCGATACAGCGGAGACGCCGTGGATATGGCGATGGCTCGAATAGCAGACGAGACAGGTGCCGTCACCGATGAGGATCGCGCGCTCAAGATTGTGCTTGAAACCCCGTATGAGCCCGAGCTGCGCTATTCGATGACCATGCGGCGCAACGAGGATGGCAGCTTCACGCAATATGTCAAAGGCGCGCCTGATACGGTCGCCGGCATGTGCGTGACGATGGCCCTCGACGCTGGTGCAGGTGAAGAGAGCGCAGACGAGGCGCCTATGGACTACGACCGCCTCAACGCCACGTACGAGACCATGGGTGGCATGGGCCTGCGCGTCATCGGCGTGGCCATGCGCGACTTCAGTGCTGAAATCCATCCCGGCGATTACCGCAGCCCGCACGGCATGCGTTTTCTAGGTTTAGAAGGCATGATGGATCCGCCGCGGGAGGGCGTGCGTGAGGCGATCGCGCAGTGTGTGCAGGCCGGCATCGAGGTCAAGATGATCACAGGCGACCACCCGCTCACCGCACAGGCGATTGGGGAGCGTCTCGGGCTGCAGCACACTGGCAACGCGATTACCGGCGGCGAAATGCTCGACATGAGCGACGAAGTACTCAAAGGCCGGCTGCGCGAGACCTCGATTGCCGCTAGGGTCTCGCCGCAGGACAAGCTACGCATCGTCGAAACGCTGCAGGATGAAGGTCATACGGTGGCTGTGACCGGTGACGGTGTGAACGACGCGCCGGCGCTCAAGGCGGCTTCCGTGGGCATCGCGATGGGCAAATCCGGCACCGATGTGGCGCGCGAGGCCAGCGATGTGGTGCTCACAGACGACAATTTCGTCACAATCATCAAAGCGGTGCGCGAAGGCCGCGTAACCTTCAAGGCACTGCGCGGCTCAGCGTACTTCCTGTTGTCCACAGCAGTCGCGGCCATGATCGCAGTAGGTGTCAATGTCATTGCCGACATGCCCCTGCTGTTCATGCCGCTGCAGATGCTGTGGATTAATTTCGTCACCAATGGCGTGCAGGACATTGCGCTCGCCTTCGAGCCTGGGCAAGGCGACGAACTTTCACGGCCGCCGCGCAAGTCGAGCGAGGGTCTGCTATCGATGGCGCTGTGGGCTAGGACAGCAGTGTGCGGCTTATGGATGGCCACGTGCATCCTGGTCATGTTCCGTGTGATGATCGACGCCGGCTACGATCTCATTGCATCCAGAACTATGGCGCTGACCTTGCTGGTGCTGTTCAACTTCTTCATGTCGGCGTCGGCACGCTCGGAGAACATCACAATCGCACGGCTGAACCCCATGCGCAACCCATTCCTGCTCATCGCCGCCGTCGTGGCGATCGCGGTGCATGCCGTGGTCATGTATATCCCGGTCTCAGCCGCTGTATTGGGCGTGGTTCCACTCACTGGCATACAGTGGCTCATCTGTCTCGGCCTGTCGATGAGTGTGCTGATCTTCTGCGAAGGCGACAAGTTCATCCGCGCCCAGCTCTTCAGACGCGGCTACGGTGTGCGCAGCGGCCTGCGCGCCACCGGCCGCAAAGCCCGCCGAGGCGTAAAAAGCATCCTCAATCGCTGATTCAGGGTGTCGTCCTCACTTGCATGGCCTTGTCAGTGGCTGCCACGGATCGAGTTTGACCGGGGCAGTGTTGAGCACGGCAAGGGTGGCGGCGTCGAGGTATTCCCTGCGTATAACCAGTTCGGTGACGTAGTTGTCGAACCAGTCGTCGGAGGCCACGTAGTAGCCATCCTTGCCGGTGTCCTTGCCCCAGCTGTTCTCAACTTTCCAGCGGTTGGGCTTGCCGTCCTTGTCCAGATTCACGCCGGTGAGAGTCATCGCGTGGTTGCTCGGGCGCTCGCCATATTCGAGACCTCGTGCCTTGTCGAAGGTGAATTCGGTGCCGAATAACTCGTCCACACGCACGACATTACGGTCGAAAATGCCGTCCTTGCGTAGGGAATATTGCATGCAGTCGCACGCGAACCAGATGGGGTGGCCGGCGATGAGTTGGTCAACGGCAGCTTTGTGGAACACCTCAAGCGCGACATTGACGAATTCGAGCTGTTCGGTTTCGGCCACATTGGTCGAATACTTGAGCTGATAGCGAGTGTTGTATGGGCGGTTCGCCATTGGCACATTCGCCAGCGTGACGTAGTCGTTGACGTCGACTGGTACGTAGCGATGGTAGAAGTCGAGCGGCGTGATGCCGTAGGCGCAGATCTGCGGGCGGGTGTCGGTGCCGGAGTACTTGGTGTCGTCATCTGTACTCGCGCAATCTTTGGGTTCAGCCGATCCGGCAGCTTCAGCCTTGGCAGCGTTGCCTGCGTCATTCTTATCATCGCTATCTTTCACGCGTGCAAGAAAATCGAAATGCTCAGGCGGCTCGCCGAGCGAAATCGCGCAGATGCGGTATATGACTTCCATATCTCGCGTCTTCTGGTCGCGCAGTTCGTCGGTACCTGCTCCAGCTGCGTGCCGGTCGCGCAGGGCGGAAGCGAATTCGCGCAGCTTGGCGGTTAGATATTGGGTGAAGGCATCGGATTTACGCGAATTCTCCGACTCGGGGTAAGCGGATTTAGGCACGAGTCCGTATTTGTTCACCAGGTTGACGAACATCTGCCACCAGCCGCCATCGTCGGCCGGGTATTCGTTGATCGACTGGAACAGGCGGCTTTCGGTGCTTTCCGCAAGCGTGTCGAGCACGTTCTCGAGGTAGGCGTTCGACTTCTCGATCTTGTCCCAGAAGAACAGGTAATTCTCGGAGAATTCGAAATCCTCGAGATTCCAGCGGTGCATCACCTCAAAGCGCAGCGTATTGAGAGCCGCGAACATCCAGCAACGTCCAGAACGCTCCTGATTGGTGATCGAGCCCTGCTTGAGCTCTACCGAAAATTCATGCGGCAGTTCGCGCAACCCCTGATAACTTGTAGCAGCGTTGAGCACGCCGCCTGCCACGGCGGCGTTTGCTGCCACGCGGTTGGCGCGATCCGAAGTGAACGCCGCGCTGTAACGGTGCACCTCTTCGGCTGTTATGGCACGGTTTGATGGCAATGATGATGCGGTCATAATCTCTCCTCATGCGGCGCAACATACGGCCAAATCGGAGCACAGAACCTCCGTTGGTGGCGCCGCGCAAACAAATCGGAAGTATTGTCAGCCGACACTATACGCTTCGGCGGCTACGCGTAGATTGTTGAGTCTGTCAAGACCGTCGCCTGCCTCGAGGGTTGGTTGGCCTCTGCGTGTTGCCGCGGTACGGGCACGAATATCGTGCGGAGACACCGGCCGGAAACACGGCGAGCCTACGCTGTGCTATCGTTACGCCGGTGTTGTGCTGAAACGGTGTTTCGCTGCGTGCAAGTCGCGTTCGTGCCATGTGTGTTTCTCGTATGTGGTGCGCCCGGTTGCAGGTAATGTCCGGTTAGCGTGTATAACTAAAAAGTCAATGCCGTAGGTATGCTGTTGCACAATGATTTACTGGAGACGGCGAATTGACTGGGGCCGGCGAATGCCGAACACAGTGGGTTGACGCAGCGGGCTAACGCAGTGGACTGACCGAAGGTAGTGAATGCAGTGCAGGTAGAAGGCAACTTAAGGGAGACTGGCCGATGATCAAATACATCGCCAAACGCGTCGCGAACTATATCATCATGCTGTTCGTGGCCATTTCCATGACGTATTTCCTCGCCAGTGCGTTCATGGATCCGAGATCGAATTACATGGAGCGCCATCCAGCTCCTCCGGTCGCTTCTATCAATGCGGCATTGGACAATGCCAACATCAATGATCAGACGCCCATCATCTTGCGGTATGGCCGTTGGTTGAAGAATGTGCTCTTCCATTGGAATTGGGGGCTGGCCCCTGACCAATCGCCGGTGGGTGCCGCAGTGTCGCAGCGCATCATGGCTTCGGTCGAGCTGGTGACGTTAGCGACGATCTTGGGCATTGTTATCGGCGTGGGAATCGGCGTCTACACTGCTATCCGCCAGTACAAATGGCAGGATCGCGCGCTCAATATGGTCGCTACGTTCTTCCTCGTCATCCCGCCAGCCGTCTTGGGCTTGTTCGTAGTGCTCATTGCTATCAGTTTCAACGGGCTTGTCGGCAGCCGTGTTTTCTATGTTACGGGCCTGCAATCGTATCAGGGCTCAAATCCGGCGCTGTGGTTGCTTGATTTCCTGCAGCATATTGTGCTGCCGACCATTGTGATCACGATTCCGGGCGCAGTTGGCTACCACCTCACGCAGCGCACGTATCTGCTTGACACGATGAACGCCGATTATGTGCGCACTGCCCGGGCCAAAGGCCTGACGCTGAATCAGGCAATTCGCAGGCACGCGCTGCGCACTTCGCTCATCCCGACCACAGTGAATGTGGCATTCTCGATCGCCAGTGTGTTCACCGGCGCGGTCATCACGGAAACGGTGTTCGCGATCAACGGCCTCGGCCGCTATTTCGTGACGACGCTTACCACCAACGACATCAACGGTTCGGTGTGTATCGCGGCATTCGGAGGCGTGTGCACGCTCGCCGGCGCGTTATTGGCGGATATCTTCTCTGCATGGCTCGATCCACGCATCCGGCTGAGTTAAGACTTGAGTTAAGACTAAGGGAGAGATCGAATGACATCGAATGAGAGCGAGTACGTCGCCTCGGGCGCAGTGGCTGCAGAGCATAAAGAGTCCGACAGCCCGTTCAAGCGCACTGGACGCGTCACCCTGTATGTTCGCAGGTTCTTCCGCAGGCCATCGGCTGTATTCGGCCTGGTGTTGCTGCTGGTTCTTGTGTTCTTCGCGTTGTTCGGCTCGAAGTTCGCGAAGTGGCAATATGAGGATCTGGACTTCCTTTCGCTGGCGGTGGCGCCCAACGGCGATCATTGGCTGGGTACGACGCCGGGTGGCTCGGACATGTATGCGATGGTGATCCGAGGCCTTGGCCGCTCTCTGTCCATCGGCATCCTAAGTTCGGTGGCCACCACCATTGTGGCTGCCATCATCGGTACCAGCATCGCCTTCTTCGAGGGTTGGTTCGAGAAGGTCGGCATGTGGGTGCTTGATATGCTCCTCGTTGTCCCCTCCTTCCTGCTGATCGCCATGATCGTGCGTTCCGCGACAGGCGGTTCAGGCTGGCTGATGCTCACCATCGGCTTGACGGCTTTCGGCTGGGTCGGCTACGCCCGTGTGCTGCGTACGCTGACAATGAGCTTGCGCGAGCTCGATTACGTGCGTGCGGCCAGGTTCATGGGTGTCAATTCCTTCCGCATCATCCTTCGCCATCTGATTCCCAATCTCGGTTCCGTCCTCATTATCAACACTGTGCTTGGTGTCGTCGGCGCAGTCGGTTCTGAGACTTCGCTGAGCTTCCTGGGACTGGGCATCAAGGCTCCCGATACCTCCTTAGGCACGCTGCTGAACGATGGCCAAAGTGTGATTCTCACTTCGCCTTGGGTGCTGCTTGTTCCTTCGGCGATATTGATTCTGCTCACCTTCTCGGTGCAGCTGATCGGCGATGGTCTCAGAGATGCCATTGACCCATATTCGCGTTCAGTCGGAAAGGCTGAGTAAGGTAAACCCATGAATTCAGTCGATGCAGAGCAGCAGCCGGGCGAGCAGAGCGCCGTTGGCAACGGAGCACAGAGCACAATGACAACGCCAGCAGTGCCGGCAGTAGAGTCGATTCCGGCAGTGGCGACGCCGCCGCTTTCGGCAGCGAATGCCGACGATACGCCGGTGCTCACAGTCACCGATTTGCAGGTCAACTTCGCCTCAGAGGCAGGCACCGTGCGCGCGGTGCGCGGTATGAACTTCGAACTGCGCCGGGGCGAGACGCTGGGCATCGTGGGCGAGTCCGGCTCGGGCAAGTCGGTCACGTCAATGTCCATCATGGGTCTGCTTGATTCCAATGCCGACGTCAACGGCTCCATCAAATACCGCGGCGACGAGCTGCTGACCAAATCCGATGCCGAGATGAGCAAGATCCGCGGCAAGGGCATCGCCATGGTCTTCCAGGATCCGCTTTCCGCGCTTACGCCGGTCTACAGCATCGGCGACCAGATCAAAGAGGCGCTGGTCACGCATAATCCGCATATGAACTCTGCGCAGATCCGCTCGCGGTCGATCGAACTGCTCCAGCTCGTCGGCATCCCTAACGCCGAAGAGCGGCTGAAATCCTATCCTCATCAGTTTTCCGGCGGCATGAGGCAGCGCGTGGTCATCGCTATGGCCATCGCCAACGACCCTGATATCATCATCGCCGACGAGCCGACGACCGCGCTTGACGTGACCATTCAGGCGCAGGTGCTCGAAGTCTTGAAAAAGGCGCAGCGGGAGACCGGCGCCGCGCTTATCTTCATCACCCATGATTTGGGCGTCATCGCCGGCATCGCCGACCAGATCATCGTCATGTACGCCGGCCGCCCAGTGGAGCAGGCGCCGGTCGAGGACATCTTCGCCCAACCGGTCATGCCCTATACCATGGGCCTGCTCGGCGCGGTTCCCCGCCCTGACAAGCAGAAGACCTCACGTTTGGTGCCTATTCCGGGCGCTCCGACCAATTTGGTGAATCTGCCCAAGGGCTGCCCCTTCGCGCCGCGCTGCCCCTTGGCTACGGACGTGTGCCTCCGGAGCGAGCCGGATCTGCTGCCGGTGCCTGGCAGAAACGGCCAGTTCGTGGCCTGCCATCGCAGCGATAAGATTCTGGCTGAGCATTTGACCTATCGCGACGTATACCATGTGGGCACAAGCGTGCCCTCGAAGTTCGACGGCGTGCCGCGCGAGCAGCGCGCCATGGTGCTTGACGTCAAGGACTTGCGCAAGACCTTCCCGCTGACCAGCGGCGGGCTGATGCGGCGCAAGATCGGTGAAGTCCATGCGGTCAATGATGTGAGCTTCGACATCCACGAGGGCGAGACGGTGGCGCTTGTGGGCGAGTCCGGCTCGGGCAAGTCCACGACGCTGCTGGAGATCATGGATCTCAAGAAGCCGCAGTCCGGCTCGATCGAGCTGTTCGGCCAGGACGTGGCCACCAAGATGAACCGTGAGGCGCGCAAACAGCTGCACAGCCGCATCCAGTACGTGTTCCAGGATCCGATGAGCTCGCTCGATCCCCGCTTGCCGGTCTACGACATTCTCTCCGAGCCGTTGAAGGTCGTTGGTCTTTCCAAGCACGAGATCAACGACCGCATCGCCGAACTCATGCGCCTAGTCGAGCTCAACCCCGATCAGGTCGACCGCTTCCCCACGCAGTTCTCCGGAGGCCAGCGCCAGCGCATCGCCATCGCGCGCGCCTTGGCGGTCAACCCCAAGCTGGTTTTGCTCGATGAGCCAGTTTCGGCGCTTGACGTCTCGATTCAGGCTGGCGTCATCAATCTGCTCGAGGATCTGCAGAACAAGCTCGGCGTAGCCTACCTGTTTGTAGCGCATAACCTGTCCGTGATCCGCCATATTTCCAGCCGTGTGCTGGTCATGTACCTGGGCAGCATCATGGAGAACGGCGAGACGAACGAAGTGTTCGACAACCCCCTGCACCCCTATACCAAGGCGCTGCTGAGCGCGGTTCCAGTGCCCGACCCGAAGATCGAGCGTCATCGCCAGCGCATTGTGCTGCAGGGCGAACTGCCCAGCGCCACCGAGCACATCCAGGGCTGTCCTTTCGCCACTCGTTGCCCGCTGCGCGCGACATTGAGCCCCGAACAGCAGCACATGTGCGATACTCAGGTACCGCAGCTCAAAAGCTGGCCGGGGCTTGGCGGCCAGCAGGCGGCTTGCCATTTCGTTGCTGTGAAATAGCAGCACAGGCGTCGTATCTCTCCCTAGGAGGGCAACTGTTTTCAGCCATCGATATACCATCGATATACTCGTTCTATGGCGCGCTATACATAATATGTATAGCCGTCAAGGTGGTGGCAATGCCATATCGCGGCTATCATGGGGGCATTATATGACCCTAGATGGCGCGCAGGGCACGGCCATGAAACATACTTTTAACCTGCATAACATAAGCTTCATGCATATCTCGATACAATAGTCGCCCACCATTCCGGGAGCGGGTGACTTTGAGACATGCATGAGACGGAGCGATCCGCTGTTGTCCGGAGGAGCGCGAATCTGATAGCAGATCCGCATTAAAGGAGAGAACAATATGCAGAAAACACTTGGCAAGCAGTTGCTTGTAGCTGGTGCTGCACTGTCCGCACTGGCCATGCTGCTCAGTGGCTGCGGCGCAGGCAATGGCTCGGGCACGAAGTCTACCGGCGCAAGCAAGGAGCAGTCGCCAGCGGGCATTCTGACCTCGGATTGGAAGGGCACCCTGCCCTCGCCTGATCCTTCGAAGGTCTACAACAATCCGCAAAGCTATGACAATGTCAAGGACGGTGGCGACCTTACGCTTGCCTCCATCTACACGGCGAACTGGAACAATTTCCAGGTTGATGGCAACACCCTGTATATGGGCGGCTTCTGGGACATGTACCAGCCGACGCTGTGGAATTACACCAATGGTGGCGAGGTCAGCCCGAACAAGAACTTCATCACCGACGCCAAGGTGACGAGCAAGGATCCGTTGACTATCGAATACGATATCAACCCTGAGGCCAAGTGGAACGATGGCACAGACATCGACTACACGGCCTTCGAATCCACATGGAAGGCCAATAGCGGCAAGGACGCAACCTACACCCCGACTGTTACCGATGGCTATCAGGACATCGCGAGCGTCAAGGCGGGCACCAGTGCCAAGCAGGCCATCGTGACCTTTACGAAGCCCTACTACCCATGGCAGTCGCTCTTCCCGTATCTGCTCAACCCCAAGGGCGCTGTTGACGCCAAGACCTTCAACTCCGGCTGGATCGACAAGCCGCACAACGAATGGGCTGCCGGCCCGTTCATCGTGCAGAGCTCCAGCAAGGATCAGGTCGTGTTCGTGGCGAACCCGAAGTGGTGGGGCCCCAAGCCCAAGCTCACCAAGGTGACCTATAAGTTCCTCGAAGACACTGCGACGATCAACGCGTTCAAGAACGGCGAAATCGACGCCGTGGGCGCTGCCAGCACCGACAACCTCAAAACCGTCATGGGCATGAAGAATGTTCAGCTCCGCTTGGGCTACAGCAAGTCGACGTTTGTGCTCGTCTACAATGGCCAGGCTGCTTCGCTCAAGGACATCGCCGTGCGCAAGGCCATCACCCAGGCTTTTGACGCCAGCACTTGGAACAAGATCGCGTACCAGGGCCTCGACTGGAACCCGCCGCAGCCCGGCTCTGAAGTCGTGCTGCCGTTCCAGAAGGGCTACAAGAGCAACCTGCCCGCTGACGCCAAGTTCAGCGTCGCGAATGCCAAGAAGACTCTCGAAGACGCTAAATACACCAAGGACTCTTCAGGCTACTACGGCAAGGACGGCAAGGAGATCAACATCTCCTATACCTACTTCGGCGACAGCGCCACCACCAAGGCCAAGGCTCTTGCTTACCAGCAGATGATGAAGGCTGCTGGCATCAAGATCACGCTGAACAACCTCGATACGTCGAAGTGGTCCGACACGGTAGCTAAGCACAACTATGAGATTATGCCGCTTGGTTGGTCTGCCACGAACCCGTTCGGCCAGACCTCGTTGTACCAGCTCTATGGCTCTGACTCCTCCTCCAACTTCACTTTCGTCGGCTCCAAGGCTGTCGATGAGAAGCTGCGTAAGCCCACCACCATCGAAGACAACGACGAAGCCATCGCCGCGACCAACGAGGGCGAAGCTGCGGCGTTCGAGCTGTACGGCACCATCCCGACCGATACCCCTCCGACCTACACGGCCGTCAAGAAGGGCTTGGCCAACTTTGGTCCTGCAGGCTTCCAAAATAACGACTGGACCAAGATCGGTTGGCAGAAGTGAGTCATCTGACTCGCTCATCCTGCTGATAAGCGTTCTATTGTGCCGAGTCTTGCCGCTGTAATGGCGGCGACATTCGGCTGGTGAACACCAGCCAAGGGCCGCCCGCGCGGAATGCGCGGGCGGCCCTTGGCGTTGCTTTGCGCATCAGTTACTCAGTGTTATCCGCAGATTGCGGTGCAGAGCGAAACACGCGCGACTGGTGAACTTGCGAATCGATAGGGGTCGCATACAATAAGACAGCATTGAGTCGAATCAACGCGGACTTGGGCTTGGATGAATCGGCGATGGAAGAGAGGCCGATCCATTGGGTGAGTATGGCGCACGATGTCGTAGGGCTCTGCAGCTCGTCTGGCGTGGCGGCGTAATACGGGCGGACGCTTGGCTACGTGCGCGGAACTACCCGGCAGCACACCCATAAGGGGCCGCGCGAATAGGTTCATCATCACAAGTTCATCAGCACCATCAATATAAGGAATGCGAGAGTTTCTCACATGTATGTCGACACGACCCGCAACCAGAAGGCGGGCAATCTCAGATGGATACTGCCCTATTGCAAGCCAGACCTGCCTCGGGTGGCTGGCGCACTGGTGCTGTTCCTTGTCAACAATACTATGGCGATGATTATGCCGTTGCTTGCTGGCATGATTGTCGACCAGGTCATCACGCAGCGCCATTTCGATAGGCTCACGCGCCTGTGCGTGCTCATGGTGGTGTTTACGGTGGTACGAGTCGGCTGCCGGTATGGCTACCAGATGTGGATGGAGCGCTTCGGACAGAACTCGATCTACCGCCTCGTATGCGACGAGTACGAGAAGCTGCACGAGCTCGACTTCACGTATTTCAATCACACACGCACCGGCGACATCATGAGCCGCATGACTTCGGACACCGATGCCATTCGCCATATGCTCAGCTGGGTCACTTACCAGGTAGCGGACTGCGTGGTCATGTTCGTCGGTGCGCTATGCGTCATGTTCGCCATCGATTGGCGGCTGGCGTTGGCCCTCGCCTGTGTGGCTCCGATCATGTTCATACTCACGCGTGAGCTCGCCAGCCACGCGCGGCCGCTCTTCTTCGCCATCCGCAATTCACTGGCCGATATGAATTCCATGGTCGAAGAGAACATCGAAGGCAACCGCGTGGTCAAGGCTTTCGTGCGCGAGCCGTTCGAGACCCGGAAATTCGACGAGCACAACGACGACTATATGCGACGCAACATGGATCTGGCGAAGAACAGCCGCAAGTACATGCCTTGGCTCGACGGCTTCGGATTCTCGCTGGAGATCATCACGCTCGGCTTGGGTGGTGTGCTGGTCATGCAAGGGTACATGACCTTGGGCAATCTGGTGAGCTTCAACAGCTTCCTGTGGATGATCGAGGCCCCGGTGCGCCAGTCCGGCTGGCTGATCAACGACTGGCAGCGCTTCAACGCGAGCTGCATCAAGATCCGCCGACTCTTGACCTCGAAATCCCGTATCGTCGAACGGCCCGAGGCCAAAGAGTCCGTCGAGCAGGCCGTCTCCATCCGCTCGCGCGTCGACGGCGGGCGCACGGTGGCCACGCCGGATCGCATCAGTGGCGAGATCCACTTCGAACACGTCAGCTTCGCCTTCCCCGACGATCCGGACACGCCAGTGCTCAAGGATCTGGACTTCTTCGTGCCTGCAGGCTCGAAGCTGGGCATCTTGGGCGAGACGGGCGCGGGCAAGTCGACGTTGGTGAGTTTAATTTCGCGCTTCTACGACCCCACCTTTGGCCGCGTGCTCATCGATGGCATCGACGCGCGCGACTGGCCGTTGGCGATGCTGCGCAGCCAGGTGAACATCGTGGCGCAGGATACCTTCCTGTTCTCCGACACGATCGGCAGTAACATCGGCTTCGGCGTGCGCACCGACCGCGACGAGCATTTCATCCACCAGATGGCGAGCATCGCTGGCGCCGACGACTTCATCCGCACGATGCCACGCGGCTACGAGACCATCGTGGGCGAGCGCGGCGTCGGCCTCTCCGGCGGGCAGAAGCAGCGGCTGAGCCTGGCTCGAGCGTTGGCCGACGATCCGGCGATCCTGATCATGGACGACACTACTTCGGCCGTCGATATGGAGACCGAGGCGGAGATCCAGCGGCATCTGGGCGAAATGGACGTCGCCAAGACCATCGTGACCATCGCGCATCGTATCTCTTCGGTCAAGGACGCGGATCTGATCCTTGTCCTCGAGCACGGGCGCATCATCGAGCGTGGCACGCACGAGGAGCTCGTTGCAGCGCATGGGCGTTACTGGGAGATCTATCGCAAGCAGCTAGGCCTAGAATCAGGCCAGTCGCAGGGATTCAGCGAGTAAGGAGGGGATGTAACTATGGCGCAACGTAATACGTATCGCGAAGATGAAGAGCTTGAAGAACAGATCAACATGCACGACATCCTGCGTGTTGGCCGGTATCTGAAACCGTACGCAGGAGCAGTCGCCCGCATTCTGGCAGTGGTCGTGCTCATGAGCTGCATCGAGGTCTCGCTGCCGTACCTGACCAAAGTTGCCATCGACTCGGCCTTGCCGCACAAGGATTACGGCCAGTTGGGCATATTGGTGGGCATATTCGCCGTGCTTATCGTGTTCTTCGAGCTAGGACTGCGCTACCGCACGCTGGCGATCACGCGTGTGGGCCAGCTCATGCTCAAGGACATGCGCCGCGACATCTTCACGCATATTCAGACGCTCCCGTTCAGCTACTTTGATTCGCGGCCGCACGGCAAGATCCTCATCCGTGTCGTCAACTACGTGAACACGCTCTCTGACACGTTGTCCTCAGGCTTGATCAACGTGATCTCCGACGTATTCACGTTTATCATCACATTGATCGTCATGTTTGCGATCGACTGGCGGCTTGCGCTGTGGAGTCTCGTGCTTTTCCCGCTGCTCATCGTGTGGGTGCGCGTGCTGCAGATATTCCAGCGCCGCGCCTACCAGAAGCTCTCCAACAAGCAGAGCAATCTGAACGCCTACATTCACGAGTCGATCGCCGGCGTGAAGACCACACAGACCTTCGCGCAGGAGCGCACGCAATTCTCGACGTTCCAGGAGCAGGAGAGCGATGTGCGCAGCGCGTGGATGAAGGCCGTGCACATCCAGTTCCTCATGTGGCCGGGCGTGCAGATCATCTCCTCGAGCACCATCGCCTTCATCTATTACACGGGCATCATGGGCTTTGGCGGCGTGAGCGTCACGACCGGCGTGCTCATCGCCTTCATCGGCTACGCGAACAACTTCTGGAACCCGGTCATCAACATCGGCAACTTCTACAACCAGCTCATCACCTGCTCGGCCTATCTCGAACGCATCTTCGAAACGCTGGACGTCAGGCCCGAGATCGTCAGCAGGCCGGATGCCGCCGACTTGCCGCTGATCCGCGGCAAAGTCGACTTCAACGACGTCGTGTTCCGCTATGAGCCGGACGGCCGCAATATCCTCAACCTGGTCGATATGCATGTCGAGCCGGGCGAGACAATCGCGCTCGTCGGGCCGACGGGCGCTGGCAAAACGACCATCATCAACCTGCTGTCGAGGTTCTATGACGTGTCGGAAGGCTCGGTGACCATCGACGGCTACGATGTGCGCGATGTGACCCTGCCATCGCTGCGCCAGCAGATGGGTGTCATGCTGCAAGACACCTTCATCTTCTCCGGCAACGTGCGCGAGAACATCCGCTACGGCAAACTCGACGCCACCAACGAGCAGATCGAGGCCGCCGCCAAGGCCGTGCACGCCCACGAGTTCATCATGGAGCTGCCCAACGGCTACGATACCGTCGTCGAAGAGCGCGGCTCCACGCTCTCCGCAGGCCAACGCCAGCTCATTTCCTTCGCCCGCGTGCTGCTCGCCGACCCGCGCATATTGATTCTGGACGAGGCGACGAGCAACATCGACACCCGCACCGAAGAGGCGCTGCAGGCAGGTTTGAACCACTTGCTCACTGGCCGCACGAGTTTCATCATTGCGCATCGGCTCTCGACCATCGAGAACGCGGACGAGATCTACTACATCGACCACGGCCAGATCGTCGAGCATGGCTCGCACGCCGAACTCCTCGAGAAGAAGGGTGCCTACTACCGCCTCTACGAGTCGCAGTACGCGATGATTCGTGTGAGCGTCGGCGCGCAGGCGTAGCTTCCGGCGTAGCGCGACGGCGTGCGAGTGTGCCGGAGTGCGGTAAAATGATGCACCCTGTGAACCGTGCCACGGTTCACAGGGTGCATCATTTTACCGCCCGAACCTCAGTGCGCCATCCACACGCGCATCTCGTTCTCTCCTCGATTGGCCCAGGCAAAGTATGGAATGAGCTTCGCGGTGAAGGGGGTGCGCAGCGAAGGATGATAATCGGTGTATAGCGGGACTCTAACCTCATCTGTTGTGCCGGTCGTGCCTGTGGAGGCATTCTGGAAAGTCGTGTCCGTGACTTCGCGTGAAGCGGGAACCAACAGCCGGATCATGCGGTTTCCTTCGATCACGCATTCTTCGACGGCAATGCCTTGGCAGTGCTCTCCGATGGCTGCGAGATCGGCGTGAACGAGGTGCAGATCCGGACCGTTGTCGACTTGCTCCATGCAGAAGGTGAGCGGTCCGCGGATGAATGCTACGGTGTTCGCATTTTCGCGCACTCTCGCATTGGCCTGTATCGTGCGCACAGGCATGGGGAAGTCCCATGACACCGTGTCTCCGTCGTTCCAAGTACCGGTCAAATAGACATAGCCGTCGTGGATTTCGCGGGTGATTCCAGCGTCGGCAGTGACGCAGAGCGACGCTATGGCCTGCGCCTGCGGCGTAGACCAGCCGGGAACTCGGAATGCCAGCGTTGCCGTGACTCGCTCCTCATTCGTGCTGATGCGGGCTTGCCCGGCTCCCGACCAAGGAAGATCGGATTGCATCTCTAGCCGCATTGTTCCGGCGGCAAAGCGTTTCTCGACGCTGCCCGCGACATACAGGTGAGTCCATAATGTGGTGTCGTTCTCGCTGTACGCATATTGCTGGAGTGAAGTGACGAGCCGTGCAAGGTTCGGCGGGCAGCAGGCGCAGCTGAACCAGCGCTGGCGAACAGTATTGACATGTTGCTTGCGCTGGTCTTTATGACTCGCTTCGGGCACGACTTCGAGAGGATTAACATAAAAGAAGCTCTTGCCGTCCAGCGCCATGCCGTCCAGCACCGTGTTGTAAAGCGTGCGCTCCATGACGTCGGCGTATTCGGCCTTCGGCTCCAGGCGAAGCATTCGGCTGGCGAAGAAGACCAGTCCAACTGCGGCGCAAGTCTCTGAGTAGGCGAGGTCGTTGGGCAGATCATAATCGTAAGAGAAGGATTCGCCGATCTGCGTTCCTCCAATGCCACCAGTGATGTAGAGCTTGCGGTCGACGATGTTGCGCCATAGCTTCGTGCAGGTGCGAGCCAACGTTTCGTCACCTGTCGTTCTTGCAATATCCGCTGCGCCTGAATACAAGTAGACGGCTCGCACGGCGTGCCCGACTGCCTCATGCTGTTCGCGTATTGGACGATGTGCTTGAAAGTATGACAGATCGAAGCCGTAATCGACGTACGGCAGATTTCTGCGCTTCGCCTCTTCGCGCTCTGCGCAGAAATAATGGGGCTCGCGTCCGCGCTCGTTCACGAAATATTCGGCAAGCTGCAAGTAGCGCTCCCGGCCGGTTTGCTCGTACAACCTGACCAGCGCCATCTCGGCGAGCTCATGCCCTGGGTATCCGTGGATTTTTCCGGCTTCTCGGCCGATTCGGCTGTCGATATAGTCGGCGAAGCGACAGGCGGCATCCAGCAGCTTTCGTTTGCCGGTAGATTGGCAATAGGCTACTGCAGCTTCAACAAGGTGTCCGAAGCAGTAAAGCTCATGATCGTATTGCAGATCAGTGAACGCCAAGTTTTGATCGCCAAGAATGAAGAAGGTGTCAAGATAGCCGTTGGGAAGTTGAGCCGCACAAATAGTATCGATGAAACTGTCCGCATGTGCTTCGAGTTGAGAGTCTGGCGTGTTGGCAAGCGAGTAAGCGACCGCTTCGATCCACTTCGCGCCATCTGAATCTGTGGCTATATTGCCGTAGAATGTGCCGGGATCAGGGTTGCGCGGGTCGTCGGGCAGCCTGCGGCCAGATCCGTCCCACGCTGTGCCCATGTTCACTTGAGGCTGCGTTTGAGTCTGAGGTCGGGGCCGCCCCTGCGCGGATTGCGCGACGTTCGCGGCTGCGCGGAAATTATGCAGGCAAAAACTCGGTTCGGCTCCTGGTATGGCGTCGTTGAGCGCTTGCCACTCGTAAGGTAGCACTTCAGTGCGGATCAGCTCCTGCTTGCCCAGCCAGAATGGGTCGGACAGCTGCACGCGCCCAAGAGCCAACGGCCTGCAGCCTCGCCTGGGTAGAGGTATGGGCGTCGTCGGTGCAGAGCCTGCCGTGTGGGCTGGTGCGGAGGTTTCATGGGGATCAGATCCGCAATCTGTCGCGCGCTCGGCCTTGGGCTCGACGGCGGGTTCGATCGCAGAATCTGTTGTGGCGTCTGGCAGGATGGGTGTCATGGAGATCGTTTCCTTGGGATATGTCGAGGCGGAGTGTGTAAAGCCATCCCTCGTTAGATGTGCTCTGGATGCCCATCGCGGCGCACCCACGGCCCCGCGTCCTGATGAGGAAGGGCGAAGACAGTAGAACCGGCGCGATGATTTGGCAATTGAGTTATCTGGTAACAGGTAACTGCACGATATGCGGTTAACGTTACTACAGTTTTAGGGATCGTTATCATTGCGCGTGTCTCGGCATCATGAACGCGCGCAGCGTCTGTCTCGGCAGCGACTGGGTGCGTAGTACGCCAGGTTCTATAGTTTTCGTTGCGAACATTGGTTTCAAGACATTAGCTGCCGGTGCTGCGCCTACGGTAAATAGTATGGTTCAGCATGTGACGCAAGCCGTTATGTTGTCATGGTTGCGATATCATGCTATACTGTCAACCGTCAACAGTTAGCAATTGGAGCTTGCTGGCGATTCATAATGATTGGTCACAAAGTCTCGTGAGCGATCCAATACTCGATTCGGCGAACGAATCAACAAGAATCAAGAGGAAAGGCAAGGAGCACGACCAGCTGGGTGCGGGTGCAAGACTGTGCGATTGCGATGGTGCGACGTCACTGCACAACCCCAGCCGAGAAGGTTCCCTCTGAAAGGATGAGCTATGGTGCAACATGGTGCCTCGGTGGTGATCAAGAGAGCGGTGGCAGCGGTGGCCGCAGCTGCTTCGCTTGCAGCGGTGAGCGCTTGCGGTGGCAGCGATTCCGGCAAAACCGTGAACGGTAAGCCGGTCATTGATGTGCTGGTCCAATATGACAGCACGAACCGGCTGCCGATCGAAAAGAACAAATGGGTCAAGACCCTCGAAGCTGCCTGCGATTGTTCAATCTCGTGGCAGATTGTCCAGCAGAATGCCTGGGCACAGCAGAAATCGGCGATCCTCACCTCTGGCGATGTTCCTGATGTGTCGATCAGGGCGTTTAATCCCGATGATGCGGCGAAGTTCCCTTACTTTGAGAACCTGTCGCCCTATATCGACAAGATGCCCAACGTCAAGGAATTCTTCGATCAGAACCCTTCGGCGAAACGTATGGTCTCCGATTTGGATGGCAACCTCGAGATCCTGCCTGCGCAGTTCCCTGAGGGCGGTTCTAACCAGCATTGGATGATCAACAAGGCGTGGCTTGACAAGCTCGGCCTGAAGATGCCGACGACGTGGGATGAGCTCACACAAGTGCTCAAGGCCTTCAAGGAGCAGGATCCTAACGGCAATGGCAAGGCTGATGAAATACCCTTCGATGTCGCTGCGCTGGGCACGGATGGTTTCCGATGGTATACGCCTATGCTGGCGCTCGGCTCGACCGGAATTGTGACTCAGGCTCAGGGCGGCCCCTTCCAGAACGGGATTTATGTCAAGGGTGGAAAAGTCAAGGAATGGCTGACTTCCGATGAGCTTAAAGAGACGCTGCAGTGGTACGCCTCTCTGTTCAAGCAGAAGCTGATTCCAACTGATGCGCTGACACAGGATGGGTCGAAGTACGGCAGCGCGTTGACTGGCACCGAAACGGCTGCCACAGTCGGCCTCGCCTTCGCCTATCAGCCGGCGGCTTTCGGTTCGCACGCCAAGGAATATGCTGCGCTCCCAACGCCGAAGGCAAACGCCTCGATGTCTGACTCCGATGTCGTGTGGGATGCCTCCGGTGATTACGGCAAGTACGAGAACTATCACTTGGCCGTGAAGAAAGATGATCCTCATATGGACAATATCGTCAAGCTGATCAATTCGCTGTACAGCGAGAAGATGTCGGTTCAGCAGTTCTACGGTGATATTCCGGAGCTGGTGACCGATGAAGGAAACTCCTCCTACAAGGTCTCGGACAAGGTTTTCGCCGATCCCAACGTCTCCTACTCGCTGGGTGGGTGCTTCGCCGGCTGGTTCCCCGATAATGTGAAGATCGCTGGCGACCCGAATCTGACCGCGAGGAAAGAAGCCGAATCTGCATATCAGAAGGCATATTCCAATTACAAGGTCAACGAGGACTCGATGCCGATCTGGGTCAAGCTCGACAACGCCGATCAAACAACCTTCTCCAATAACAACACCCAGATCCTCAACTACGCCATCCCGCTGATTGCGAAGTGGATGAATGGGACGGAGAGTGACTATGCGCAGAAATGGGACACCTACGTCAGCCAGGTAAACAAGCTTGGTCTTGAGCAGAACGTCCAGCTGTGGCAGAAGTGGTACGACAAGTACTCCGAGCAGAAGTTCTGACGCACGATTGCCGCGACTCCACGCGACCGGAAACAGCTGTCTGCCCGTTCCTCGACGAAGACCACACTGCGTCAAGTGCGCATGGTCCTGCTGAAGGGAACGGGCAGACATCCCGCCGAAATCGGTGCGTGAACAGGCGATGGCGGCGTTTGGAACTGGCGCTGCCGAAGCCAAGCGCAATCAGAGAAAACACAGTGTGAGGTGGATTATGAAAACGACAGTTGCGGCTTCGAGCCAGCATTCGAAGACTTCGGAGTTGCTGCGCAAGCTGCGTCGCTGGCAGCTCGTGGCGATGGCTCTTCCGGCGATGGGGTTCGTGGCTTTGTTCTCTTATGTGCCAATGTATGGCATACAGCTGGCGTTCCGTGAATTCAGCCCGACCAAAGGGCTCACCGGCGGCACATTCGTCCGGATGAAGTATTTCAAGCAATTCTTCGAGTCCCCGATATTCCTCAATGTGATCGCCAACACGTTCCGTATCAGCCTGGGAACGTTGGTGCTGGGCTTTTTCGCGCCGATCATCCTCGCGCTGCTGATCAACCAGATCGGCAGCATGAAAGTCAAAAGCTTCGTGCAAACGATCACGTACATGCCGCATTTCATCGCGACAGTGGTCATCGTTTCCATGCTCAACATCTTCTTGGATCCGCAAACTGGTATGATCGGCCGATTCATGGGCAGCTCGAACATACTTGCCAATCCTGACGCGTTCGCTCCGGTTTACTGGCTCAGCGAGATATGGCAGCATGCCGGCTGGAACGCCATCATCTATCTGGCCGCACTTTCGGCCGTTGACATGTCGCTGTATGAGGCAGCCAAAATGGATGGGGCTGGACGCCTCCAGCTGATTCGTTACGTGGATCTGCCTACGATCATGCCCACTTGCGTAATCTTGCTCATCATGAATATGGGCAGTGTGCTTTCTGTTGGCTTCGAAAAGGTTTGGCTTATGCAGAACGCGATGAACCTGCCCGCTTCGGAAGTCATCTCGACGTTCACCTACCGAATCGGCATCCAAGGGTACCAGTTCTCATACGGCACGGCCATCGGCTTGTTCAACACGGCGATCAACTTCGTCTTTCTCATTGTGGCGAACGTCATCTCTAAACGAGTCTCAGACACGAGCATCTTCTAGGAAATCATGAGAGAAGGAAGGAAAGCCGTGAAAGAACAGCATATGGTGCCCCGTCAGCAGGTCGCCGCACGAGTGCAGCCAGCGGGCGACATTCCGTTCAACAAGCATGTCGGGCAGCGGCGCACAACGTCCGATTGGGTCGTCGACATAGCGATGTGGTGTCTGGTCGTCATCATCGTGCTTATTGTGCTTTATCCGTTATGGTTCGTTGTTATCGCATCATTCTCCAATCAGACGTATGTGGCCGCCGGGAAAGTTACTCTGTGGCCGATCGACGTCACCTTGTCGGGCTACAGCCATGTCTTTGGCAACGCCCGTGTTTGGGCAGGCTACAAGAACACCTTGATCTACAGCGTTGTGGGCACGGCGCTCAACTTGATCGTGACCATGCCCGCTGCTTTCGCCCTGTCTAGGCGTGAGTTCCCAATGCGACGCATCGCCATGTTCCTGTTCACCTTCACGATGTATTTCGCTGGTGGGCTCATCCCCAACTACATCCTGTTCAAGCAGCTTAATCTGCTTAACAGCATGTGGGTGTTCATTCTTCCTGGGGCGCTGAGCGTGTGGAACCTGATCATAGCCCGGTCGTTTTTCGAGACTTCGATACCTGAGGATCTGCATGATGCTGCGCAGCTCGACGGGCTTGGCGATTTCTCCTACTTCCTCAAGGTCGTAATACCGCTGAGCTCAGCGATCATCGCAGTAATCGGGTTGTATTATTTCGTCGGGCACTGGAATGATTACTTCACCGGTCTTGTGTTCATTCGCGATGATGCCAAGCAGCCGCTGCAAAACATTTTGCAGAGCATTCTGCTGGGCAGTCAAACGCAGACAACCGGCCAGATTTCAAGCGGTATTAGCGCTCAGCAACAGCAGCAGCTTGCCGACCAGATCAAATATGGCGTCATCATTGTCTCCACGTTGCCGTTGTTGATCATTTACCCATTCCTGCAGAAGTACTTCAACAAGGGGGTGATGATCGGTGCGGTAAAGGGCTGATCGCATAGGCGCGCCTCACGCTACCAGTGCAAAACGTGCGGAACGCAGGCGAAGCGCGGAGAGCCATATGGTGAAAAATAATAGGATACAAGAAACTATACAAGATTGTTGTGTAGTTGTTGGTGTGTTGATACAGGGATGTGGAGGGTTGTGACGATGGTGTTGCAAGCGAGTGGATGTTGGGAGCATGTGTGGTTTCGTCCGCTGAGGGTGTTGGATGCGTGTGGTGTGCATGTTACGCGTATTGTGCCCGAGAACGCGGGGTTTTGTGTGCAGTGGGCGGATGCTGCAGACGAGCGTGGTAAAAGCGGTGTGCAGGCCGGTTGTAGTGGTAGTGGTGTTGGGACGGCGGGTTGCGGCGGGTTGCCGCAACGGTATTGTGTTCGTTGGCGCCCAGTTGAGGGTGGTGGGGATGCCGGGGAGCTGCTCGTAGTAGGGGATCGTTGTTGTGTGAGCGGTTTGCGTAATGGCGTGGATTATTCGGTTACGGTGGGTCGTGTGGTTTCGGACGACTCTTCGGGCGCCGGGTCGGGCGGCGCAGCACAGGGGGCTGGGGATGCGCCGGCTGGTGTGGTGGTGAGTGATCCGCGGTTGGTGCGCTGCGGGCCGATGGTGGGCAGTGTGGTGAACTATCTGCACCCCAGGGATGACGCCTTCCGTTTTTCGGGTCGGTATTTGGCCAGTCCCTCGATTGTGCGGCTGCCTTCTGGCGTGTTGCTGGTTTCTATGGATGTGTTTGTGTGGCGTGGGGCGCAGAATCTGACGTTGTTGTTCGAGTCGCGTGATGAGGGATGTTCGTGGGATTATGTTACCGAGCTGATGCCGTGCTTGTGGGGCAGGTTGTTTTTGCATGACGGTGTGTTGTATATGTTGGCGATGAATTGTGAGTATGGTGATGTGCTTATTGGTCGTTCGACGGATGAGGGGCGTTCGTGGGGTGTGCCGACGGTGTTGTTCCGGGGGTCGGGCAATGCGGATGTGGGCGGTTTCCATAAGGCGCCGATGCCGGTTATCGAGGTGGATGGCCAGTTGGTGACGGCTGTGGATTACGGGTCGTGGGAGACCGGGTTCGCCAGCGCGCTGTTGGTGGCTGATGCGTCGGGTGATCTGCTTGATCCGTCTTCGTGGCATCTTTCGGGCCTGTGCTCGGCTGATTGCCGGCCGCAGGCGTTGCGTCATGTGGTCGCGATTGAGGGCAATGCGGTGGTGGGTCCGGATGGCGTGGTGCGGGATATGCTGCGTTTGCAGATGGATGGCTCGAGTCCTCGTTTTGGCAAGGCGCTGATGCTCAAGGCCTCTGGGCCGGATCTTTCGGAGTTGTGTTTTGAGGGGGTGAGCGATTTTAATGGGGGCAGTAATTCGAAGTTCGAGGTTGTGTATGATGAGCCGAGTCAAACGTATCTGGCTCTTGCCAATGAGATTGTGGATCCGGGTTTGCCGGCGGCGCGTAATGTCCTTTCGTTGATGGTGTCTAAGGATTTACGCACGTTCCGGGTGGCTGCCAGGGTGGTGGATCTCAGTGACGGTGATCCAGGATGGGTTGCGGCGCAGTATCCGAGTTTTATCGTGGATGGTGATGATCTGTTGGTGGTCAGCCGGACTGCGTTGAATGGCGCGGACTCGTACCACAACAGCAACGCCATCACCTTCCACCGAGTCAAAAACTTCAGAACCCTACTCTAACCACGCAACACATAGCAGCATTGCGCGCCGCCGAGGCCTATTGCAAAGCGGGCATGGCCCGTATCATCCGGTTCAGCGAACCCTGGAGATGGCTCGCGATCAGCGGCGCGACGTCTGCGTGCGCGCCTTGTTCAAGCGAGTTCAGTATGGCGGCGTGGTCTTCGTAGGACGGCGTGAGATCCGCGTCCTAGGTGTTGGTGACTTGCAGCATGACGGAGAACAGGGGCTTGATCACTGACCAGAAGGCGATCACCCGGGAGTTGCGCGAGCCGAGGATGATCGCATGATGGAAGTCGAGGTCGGCCTGAGCGTATTCGTTGCTGCTGCCTGCCTGCAATGCGCGCTCCATTGCCTGCAACGCATCGCGCATGTGCGTCAATGGCGCCAATTGCGGGTTCTCGACTATATGTGCTACTGCCAATTCCTCGAACGATGCCCGCACCTCATGCATATCGCGCACGTCTTTCTGCGTCAGTCCCGAGACGATGCATCCCTGCCGCCCGCGCGTCACGAGTCCCTCGCTGGCCAGCAGCTGCAGTGCGTCGCGCACTGGCCCCCGGCTTACGCCATAATGCCCGGCGAGTTCGGTTTCGATGATGCGCTGGCCTTTTATGAGCTCCCCGTGGATAATCGTCGAACGCAGATCCGCCGCTATCTGCTCGCCGAGCGATTCAATACGAGGATACCCGCTCATCTCTTCCTTTCTTGCGCCGCCGTCGGTACATGCGGCGTAACGACGGCAGGCTTTATTTGCCGTATTGCCGCTATTTTCGCCTTGATCTTTCAACAAAGCATAACAGCTGCAAGCTATCATGGGAATGTGCGTGGTTTCGCTGTGTCACCACAGCCGCACAGCGCCTTGTATGCGCACGTCGAAGGGCGCGGGCGGCTGCTCTTCGCGTCCCGTCTCTTCAGTCGACAGCCTTAAGCTGCCGTTTTCAATCTGTGCAGTGATCTGCGGCACAGCGCGTGGCGGGTTAGACGATGTTGCGGCTGAAACCTGCGCCTTCGTCTCAACTTGGCAATCCAGCCGCGCTTCGACCGGGCAGGCGCCGACTGCTATCTCAGGCAACGCCAATTCGGCGAACGGGGCAGCAGATGCAGTCTGCACAGTGTTCGGCAGTAGCCGGAACTTCCACTCGAGGTTAAACCAGCCATCATCTGAGGCTGTGACCGAGCCCTCGGGCTCGGTCACAGCCATGCGCGCCATGGGATTGTTGAGCTTAGCAAACTGTGCGGCGTCGCCTGCCAGCCATGTCGCAGCACTGATCCGCGAATCGCTTGCCGCGCCTGCCTGACTGGTTCGTCCTGTCATGACATCCGCCATCAGTTGCGCAAGGACCGTGTAGGATCCGGCGTGCAGATGCTGCAGATGCATAAGTGTGTCGCAGCCGCCATAGTGAGCGAAATCAGGTCCCCAAATTTTGTGGAGGAGTTCCAGATGCACGTCGAAGCCTTCGCTTTGCAGTATGTCGCCGAAGCCGCGAAATAGCGGGGTGCGGCCGTGGTTCGAAGTGCGCGCCATAGTGGGGAAATACCACAGCCGCGCCTTGGGGAACATCGCCGCGACCATAGCTGCGCATCGGCGGGTGCCGTGACTGCTGATGCCGTAGAAGACGTTGTTGTTGCCTAGCTCGACGACCACATCGCTGACAGCATGGGGATCGCAGTTTGCGTCGTCGCGGCAGCGCAGAATTTGCGAGAGCCAGTTATTGCCTTTCGGTCCTCCCTCATCGCCGATGATCGCCCCGCCAACGCCATAGGTGTGCATCTCGCAATCCAAGATGCGTTGCAGATGCTTGGTGAGCTCGGCGTGTTCGAATACGCTCCATGAGTCTGCGAATACAACTACGCAACGAGCTTGATCGCGTGGCGAATTGTTGATGATACCCATATCAGTGTGTCGATTCTCGGCAGATGAGCCGGTATTGCGCGTTGAGTTGGCAAGGCGGGTGACTGGCGTAATCTTCGCCGCCTAGCCGGCGAAGGAGTGTATCGACGGCCTTACGTGCCATATCGTGGAAATCTAGCGCGATCGTGGTGAGGGAGGGGGTTATGTATTCGCCTTCGGCGATACCGTCGAAACCGATGACGGCGACGTCGCGAGGTACGTGCAGTCCGCGTCGCTGCAGGGCGCGGATTACGCCGATCGCCGTCGAATCGTTTACGCAGACTACAGAGTCGAAGCGTAGGCCCGCGTCGATCGCTTTGAGCATTGTGCGCTCGCTCACGGCATAGCCCCAGTCCTCTGAAGCGATGAAACGAGCGGGGTCGGGGACAAGATTGTTGCGTGCGAGCGCCTGTTCGAATCCGGCGACACGCAGCCAGCCGGAATCGCGAGATGCGTCGATTCTCTTGAGGGGTCGGTAACCCAGCCCGAAGAATGTGGGAGCTTTGCATCCCGAGGCAAGAATGTACGATGTGGCTACGAATGCCGCCTGCCGTGCAGGGGTGTACAGCACATCGTAGATCCTATTGTCGTCGTACGGCGACAATAGCAATGCGGGCTTGCCGTTGAGTTGCGAGCGTATTTGCTCTGCGTTGAGCTTGCTGGGGCTGAAAATTACTGCATCGCAGAACGCGCTGGTGACGTGCTCCAGAATCGATGCCTCGTTTCTGCGATCGTACAGGGTCTGCTGGATTACAGTCTGCATTCCGCGACTCAATGCATACTGGGAGATTGCATCAGCAAGCTGGCAGGCGTAAGGGTTGCGCAGGTCCTGCATCACCACGCCGATGGCGTTGCTGCGACCGGATTTGAGGTTGCGCGCGGAAAGATTGACTGTGTAGTTGAGCTTCTTGGCGGCTTGGACAACCCGACGCCTGGTGGAGGGCGATATGCTTGCGTCGCCGCGCAGCGCATATGACACCGTTGCCTGCGACACGCCGGCTGCGAAAGCCACATCGCGCATGGTGACCATAGATTCTCCTCGCATACGGTTTGCGGCTTCGTGCTCAAAGCGCGAGCCGCTTCGTGCGGCGGGCCATAGGCAGGGCTTGCCGCGTCTTGAGTTTAATTGCGGCCATGATGTCAGGCGCGGACAAGCTCAAGTTGACACGTATCAATAATATCATTTATATTGTATAGCGTATCTCACTTATTCGTTTCAGTGACACCGGGGCAGTGTATGGCGGCCTTAGCACGCGGCGAATGAATGCGATGCGGCGTTGCCGACGATGCCGTCGGATGCGTGTGCGAAGAGAAGCAAGCCTGCGCAAGCAGAACAATATAGGAGGTTTCAACGATGAAGAGCTCAGCGAGAAGAATCATTCTGCCGATGATGACGCCGGTGCTCGCGGCGGTGGCGGTATTCACCTTCTCGGCTAATTGGGGCAATTTCTTCGGCCCATTGCTGTACCTCAACGACGAAGAGAAGATGCCGCTGGCGCTTGGCCTGCAGGTGCTTTCGGCCCAGACTTCCGGAGCGCAGACCCCGCCGTGGAACATGATCATGGTCGGTTCGCTGATTCTGATCATTCCAGTGCTCATCGTGTATTACTTCTCGCAGCGTTACCTGTACGAAAGCGGCATGATGACCGGTTCGTCCAGCATCAAATAACATACTGGCGAAAACGGCCCGGCATGTGCTGGGCTGGCGGCAATGCCCGGCCCCCGCTGCATCGCCCACCAGGTATCCGCAGTTTGTACGGATACCTGGTGGGCAAACCGGTACGGCAATGCGGCGCAGCAGCAACGTAATTGCAGAAAGGCAATAATGACTCCTGCTATTTTCTTCGATCATAACCGATTGCTCATCGACGGTGTACCGCGCATTGTGTTGTGTGCCTCGCTGTTCCCCTTCCGTGTTCCCCGTGAGCAGTGGGCGCAGCGGCTTGACGCGGTCAAGCGGCTGGGCTATCACGCCGTTGATGTGTATATTCCATGGAATTTCCACGAGATATCACCGGGGGATTGGGATTTCACCGGGCAGCGAGATGTCGAGGAATTCCTGCGTATGGCGCATGAGGCCGGACTGTACGCGTTGGTGAGGCCGGGGCCATACATCTGCTCGGAATGGGACGGCGGCGCGATTCCTGCATGGGTGAGCACTGATCGTAGCTTGCGAATCAGGCAGAACGACCGTGCCTTCCTTGCTGCGGTGGCAAACTGGTACGACCAGATCATCCCGATTATTGCACGGCAGCAATACGGTAAGGGCGGTGCGGTCATCACGGTTCAAGCGGATAACGAGCTGGATTTCTTCTCCTGCGAAGACCCACAAGGGTATATTGGCGCGCTTGTCGCTATGATGCGCGAGCGAGGCATCACTGTGCCGATCATCGCGTGCGCCGGGCAGGGCGATCTCGCCGGGGCGGGCGCAGAAGCATCAGGCGCGCTGCCAGCTGTGAATTTGTATCCCAATGATGATGACATTGATGTGGATGAGCAGGTTCGATACTATCGGCGCGCATTGGACAGCCGTGACGTGCCGATGATCGTGACTGAAACGAATCGGTGGCATCGTACGCTCCGGCGGCTTGTAGGTAGCGGAGCCCGTTTCGTGGGGCCGTATCTGCAAGTGTCTGGATGGGATTTCGGCTATGGGACATCCGTGAACAATTGGGGATCGCTGCACGCCTGCATGACCCATGATTACGATTTCGGCGGCGTCATCGATCCTACCGGTCAAGAACGTGCGGACGCGAACGACGCCCGGCGTCTCGCGGCTATTATCGGCGCGCTGGGCGAACGGTTGGCAGCGGCAGAACTCGAAGAAGAGCCAGCTGATGTCAGTGTTGTGGAGGAGCTCGGCGATGTCGTTGGCGCCCAACTCGTTGACGCGGCACGGTCTGACAGCGCTGTTCAGACCGCCAATGCCAAGCTCGCGGTTGGCTCGCTGGCGCTCTGCGGCGGCGGACGCATGCTGACGCTTACCAATGTGTCCGCCGATCCGCTTGCTGTGTGTGTTGGGTCTGGCGACTTGCCTCATGTGAACCTCCCTGCGCGTGCGGGAGCGATGGTGGTTCGCGAGCTGCCGATGGGCTGCGACCTCACCTTGGCTGCGACGAGCGGGGAGCTGATCGGTTGGAAGAATGGGGATCGTTCTGCCCGTTCGATTGATGCTTCAGGTGGCGCAATGGTCGATAGCGATTCCCCAAGCGGATCCGAGAATGAGGAAGTATTGACGTTTTCTGCTCCGACCATGGCTGCAGGATCCTTCTGGATCGCATTGCGCGCTGCGGCGGATGCGAATCGTCCCGGTGCACGCTCCATCCGAATTGTGGATATCGACGGTGAGATAACGGTGCGGGCGCAAGGATCGTTGACGCTGCTTGAAGGCACGCAGGGTGCTGTCTGTATGGAAGAATCGGAACAAGGGCATCGTTGGCGTATCGTGTTCACTCAGCCAGAGCGTATACGCGAGCGTGAGAGCGCACCTGAAACCGTGGTATCTGGTATCGAAGTCGCCTCTTGCGAACCACGTTGGCTGCGGCGCACGCCAGCCGCTACTCATCGGCCAGAGCCGTTGGAGCGCTTGGGCGTATATTCGGGCACGGCTCGCTATCATGCTCGTATGGGAGCTGCGCCCGTGAAGGGAATCGTGCTGCGCGGTGCGGCCGATATTGTCGCCATGCAATGCGCAGATACTCGCACGAGATGGCTAGCGAACGGGGGAAGCGACTGCTTCGTCCCCATGGAGATCGGCAGCTGCGACGTCTCGAATGCAGAAGAGGGCGTGTCGACGTGCGACAGAGAGCTGACGGTATACACACGAATCTGGGGTCATTCGAATTTTGACGACAGCAGGCTGCCGGCGTTGCGTCTCGACTCGACACGTGGCATTGCCGGGGCAATCGCCGTTACGGCAATGCATGACTGCGACTCCGGATGGCTTGTCGGTTACGACGAGCGCAAACCACAATTGCGTGAACGCTTGCGCCGCGAAGGCTTAGTGCTAGACGAACAGCCTCGCGCACGCGGCAGTCTTGGGTCGCGTAGTACTACAGTATGGCCGCACACGCTGGCATACACGCGCCAGCTTCATGTCGGTGACACTGCGGCCGCGCTGCATATCGAGGGAGGTCAGGCACGTTGCGATGTAGTGCTGGACGGCCGGCCGGTTGGCACGCTCACTCCCTTGCAGCCGACGTTGTGGCTTGGTGAAATCCACGAAGGGGAGCCGCTGGAACTTATAGTTCACCGGACATGGGGCGAAGAAGCAGGACATGCGATGTTATTGACCGGCCATGAGTTGTATGGCTGGAGTGTGGAATCCTATGGTATTGCACAATTGCGTGAGGCTGCTTCGCAGGCGTCGTTCAACGCAGGGTCGTTGCCGCTTGAGATACCGGCCGGGTGTGGTGTGTGGCTGCGAATCGCGGGGTCTGCCTTGCAGAAGTCCCGTTGTTTGGCGAACACTATCGCGCGGTTCGATGGCGAAGGAGTGCAGATCACCGCTTTTACTCACGAATACTGCCTTGGGCGCGTGGTGCTGGGCGGCTTGCCGGGCACGACTTTCGCCGGTGGCCGGGGGGATGTGCTCGTTGTGCCCCAAACGCAAGGCGATTTGCTCCTGTATATTGAATCCACAGGGGAAGGCCTTGGCGCATTGCGCGGCATCACGTTGGGAGGACCCGTAGACAGAGTTTAGGGCACTCCTGCGTACGATGGCAGACAGGCCTGGATATAGACTCGTAGACATTTGCGCAGTATCATGCGCATGACGATATTCGTGTTTACGATGAACTAGAAGCTGTGTCGTTGGTCAGAGCTCGGCGAGCTCAGAGATGTGAGGCGTGGAATGGTGCAGGACGGCAAAGGTCCCGAAGATGCGCAGGAATATCGCCTCACCGATGAGCAGCGCGAGGCTATCGCCACGCTGGCTTGCGCGAATGTGTATGCCAAGCAGTCAAAGTGGAAAACCTTCCGCGAGCTTGACCGGCACGACAAGTGGCCGTTTTTCGTCCAGCATTTTCTGCTCGGTACGGTTGCTGCGGCCGTGGCGCTCGCCGTTGTCGTGGCTGTGGCTGTGACATTCTTCACCAAGCCGCCCGACCCGCTGATCAGCGTCCAGGGCGTAGATATGCCAGGCAATTCCGCGAAGCTTGATGAGCTTAACGCGGGGTTCAGGCGGCAGGCGGGCATCGCCGACAAGCGACTTGTGCAGATCGACGATTCGCTGAGCATCAGCAACGGGTATGCTGATGATTCGGCGAAGATCATGGCCATGGTCTCGGCAGGGCAGATCAACATGCTGTTCTCCTCGACCAAGAATTTTGCTGAGCTGGTCGGCAGAGGGTATGTCGCCAAGCCTGCCGCCGTTCTTTCCGCGCAGCAATTAGCCGCGCTTTCAGGAGCATTGGTTGATGCGCATGGCAGACCGGTTGCAGACCCGGCTAAGGCGGTCGGCTTGAACTTGTCTCAATCGCGTATTTGGGCTGCATGCGGGTTGCCGAGTGATGCGATCCTGGGGTTCAGCAATGTGACCTCCGGCAAGAACTATCCGCGCCGATTCGTGAACTATCTGCGCTTCGAATAGGGGCTGCTATAGCATTGTCACTATCATCCGCTGATGAAGGAGTCGGTTGTGCGCCGTTTTGCTGTTGGTTACGAGTATCTGTGCCGTATCGTGTTGATGTTAATGGTGGGCCAGATCGCGTTCCTTGTCCATACGGTCATGGGCTTGGTACTCGGCGGGTTCTTCCCTTCCGTGGCCGCGCTGTATGCAACATTTCGCACTTGGTTGCTGGATGTGGAGGATCGTTCTTGGTCGATCCGCCGCACTTGGTCGACGTTCCACCATGCCTGGCGTGAAGAGATCGCTTCGGCGAACCTCTTCGGCTGGCCGCAGCTGGCCGTATGGGCCTTGCTGGCGTGGGACTATTATCTAGCCAATTGGAATGATATGGGCACGATCGGCACTGCGATTTCAGGCGTGCTGCTGGTGCTTAACGTGGTATATGGCCTATTTGTGCTGATCTCATGGGCGGTGCGCGCGAACTTCGACGAGAAGCCGACGTGGGTTGTGCGCACGTCGCTGCAGATGGTGATCGCTCGCCCGTTGTGCTCCTTCATGATTGCGGCGCTGCTCCTTGTGACGTCATGGGCCTATTACACATGGCCTGGCCTTGCCGCGGCGCTCGGCCTAACTGTGCCTGTCTATGCCGTGATGATGGCGATCTATTCCTTCGGCCGGCTGCCCGGCATGGATGTGCATGTGCTCGAGCCGCTTGAAGAACGTAAGGAAAACAGGGAGCGCAGATTTGGCAAGCTGCGCGGCGGGAAATCCGACGATCGCGCGAATCGCCAATAGCGCTGACGGGTTTGGCGTACGCCGATAATGCAATAGTGAGTGCCAAGTCAGGCGCTGTGCCATTGCGATCGTTGCGAAGCCATCGGGGAAGGCCTTCTTGCCTTGGATATCACAACGCGAAGGCGGCTTCGATTGCGTCGTATTCTGCCGCAGTGATCGGCAGGATTGCACCATGACGCTTTTTGAGTGTGCCGAAGTCGATGTCATCGGCCTGGGCCCAGTCTTCGGGGTCATTGCTTGAAAGGTCCGCACAGTGGAACGGCAGATAGCCCTTTGCCTCGCCATGCTGGTCGCACATGAGCCCAAAGCACATTGCGCGCCCGTTGACGATGTCGACGTCGGCAGCGTTGTATCTGAAAAGTTCGGGGCCTTCTAAATAAGCAGATGAATAGCGTCCGTTGCCAAGAATGCTCGTCAGCGATCCCACATACGACCATTGCTGCGGATCGTCGGTGCGCACCGTTTCGTATGTGCTTGCATAGGGATTGCGCGTACGTTCGATGGTGATCTCGCAATCTTTGGACGCTCGATACCACCAGCCGTCATCGTCGCGCAGCATGGTCGAATCAATCACGCTGTTTCTGCGATCAATCCACTTGATGGGGTCGGTGAACGTGTGGAAGTCCGTGGTGGTTGCGTAATACATATTCGTCCGGTCTCCCAGTTCATTGCATAATGGGTTCCCTTTCTCGTCCCTGTTGGTGCTCGTTGCCCAGAACACGATCCACTGCTGCTTGTCTGGATCCCAGTTGGCCTCTGGCGCCCAAGCCATGCCGGCGCCGGGAATGGCCGATGCTACATTCACAAGGCGCGGTTCTCCCCAGTGCGTCAGATCGGGCGAATCCCAGATCACCAGCCCTGTGGACCCTTGGGTGGTGGCACCATTGTGCTGGCTCCAGCCACCGCGGTAATAAATGCTCAGATCTGTGGCTACGATATGGAAGCCGCCTTTGGGATCACGCACAATATGTGGGTCACGCGTGCCTTGTTCCCCGCCCATCCATAGCAGCGCTGGCTTCCCGGCTGGACGCAAATCGTGCCAATGGGCGCCGTCACGGCTCAGAGCGAAGTACAGCTGCTCGTCCATAGGCGTCTGCTCATCGCCAATGAAGTGGACGAAGAGATAGGCTTCGGTGTTCGGTGTGGTCATGTGTGCACTCCTATGTGATGGTATGGATATCGATAGAGCATTGGCGGGAAACGTTGCGGTGCGGCTATGGCCTCGTGGATTCGCGTTCCGTGAGTCGATAACCGATTGTTGCGCAGGCGGGGGCTTGTTGCTCTGTTCCGCGGTCGCGCTCATCGATGCGCCGTGCGATCATGTCAAGCGAGAACTGCGCGAGCTGATTGAGATCGACCTGAATCGTACTCAATGTAGGTGTGGCGTATGAGCCGAAACTGGTGCCATCGATGCCGATCACCTTCATATCGTCCGGCACGCGCAGCCCACAATCGGCAAGTCCGCGTATCACGCCGAATGCGCTGTAGTCGTTTGCGCAGAACACGCCGTCGAATGGTATGCCTCCCTGCGTTTTCTCGGCCAATTCGCGCCCGCAGACAATGCCGTTTTCGCTGTCGAATGCACGCAACACCACTGATTCATCGTATGCGAGTCCTGCGTCGATCAGCGCGCTGCTCGCTCCGCGCAGCCGAAGTCCATATGCGGTCTCGGTGCGGGCGAGTTCCGAGCGCGGGGCGTAGCCGCCTGCCACGATTGCGATGTGTTTGCAGCCGCGTTCGATGAGATGCTGGACCGCTGCCCGTGCGCCTTCCTCGTTGGGGAAGTTTACAGTGTCGACGCTGGGGGTCTCCTCGCAACCATCAATAAGCACCAAAGGCCGCCCTGCGTTCAGCTTCGCCAGCGGAAGATTGGTGCCGAGGCCGGATGCGTGAATGATTTCCCCGTCAAAAAGCTGCCCTGAAAATGGACTGGACGCAAGAGCTTGCTTACCGGCATCAGGCGAGTACCTGGTTTGTTCGACAAACGGTGTAAATCCACGTTTCGTGGTTTCGTCAGCCAGCGCCTGTACGAGCTTCGAATAAAAAGGGGAGTCAAATTCATTGACAATAATATGAATGATGTTGCTGCGCCCTGATTTGAGCATGCTCGCCGTCAGGTTGATGCGGTAGTTGAGTCGTTCAGCGGTCTCCAAGACCTTTTGACGAGTAGATCGCCTGACTCCGGGCTTGCCGCGCAATGCATTCGACGCGGTCATGGGGGAGACTCCTGCCTCGGCCGCTACGTCGCGTAGCGACGTCCTGACATTGCCCATGATCTTCCTTAGCTTATGTATGCCGGCCATCCTCGTAGCTGATACCTGGCGCTATGCAGCCCGGCAGCCGATATATGCGTAACGCGTTTTACCATCAAGTATATGTAACGATATTCAAAAAAATGTGGTTTGTAAAATCGGTGTTTTGACTAGTATTGTTGCGATGACAGGCGAATTGACATATGGTTCTTATCTTGTTGTATGCTAGCAACATCATATAATATGTAACGGTATATATGGCGTCCTCGGTATGTCATGTCGAACAGCAGTCGCGGCGCTTCACAATACAATCGTTGCATTTTCGAAGGCAGGGCACAATGGCGCAGCTTCCTCAGGCATGGCATCCACCGATGGGCTGGAACAGCTGGGATTGCTATGGCACCACAGTTACCGAGGGCGAATTGCTCAGCAACGCTGAATTCATGGCGCGCCATCTCAGATCTGCTGGTTGGGACACGATCGTCATCGATATCGATTGGCATGACCCCACGGCGCGTGCGCACGGCTACAATGCCAAGGCGCCGCTCATCTTGGACGAATACGGCCGCCAGCTGCCCGATCCCGTCCGCTTTCCATCGGCAGCGGGAGGTCGAGGATTCGAACCTCTCTCCAGGCGGATTCACGAACTCGGCCTAAAACTTGGTGTGCACGTCATGCGAGGCATTCCCCGCATTGCCGTCGATCGCGATTTGCCGGTCAAAGGCACTGCATACTGCGCCAGCGATGTAGCTGACCTTGAGCATATCTGTGCATGGAATCCGGATAACTATGGGTTGGACCAGGCGCACCCGGGAGCACAGGCTTGGTACGACGCGCAGCTCGACCTGTTCGCCTCATGGGGCCTTGACTTTCTTAAAGTCGATGACATGCAAACGCCGTTCCACAGCGATGAGATCGCCGCTTATCACCGTGCGATCGCCAAGGCGCAGGCAACGTATGGTCGCTCGATCGACCTGTCATTGTCGCCTGGCGGCTGGGTATCGACCAGCTATGTGGACTTCTTGCGCGAAAACGCACAAATGTGGCGTATCTGCGATGATCTGTGGGACCGCTGGGAAGATGTATACCAGCAATTCGCTCGACTCGCGCGTTGGGCACCGTATCAGCGGACCGGCCATTGGGCGGATGCCGATATGCTGCTGCTTGGCCATATCGGTCTGCGAGCCGAGCGCGCAGACGACCGGCAATCTCGGCTGACGCTCAATGAGTGCAAGACTTTGCTTGCGCTGTGGTGCATGGGTCGTTCGCCACTTATGATCGGCGGCAACCTGCCGACCAGCGATCCTGACACGATCTTGCTGCTTGCCAGTCCTGTTCTGCGTGAAGTGCTTGCCGTATCAACCAATAACCGCGAAATCGTGCGCGAGCGCCAATTTGCTGGATGGCAGGAAGATAGCGAGTACCGTGGCGAATTCATTGTCTGGGTGGCTGACGCAGTTGATTGGGCGGATGGTACGAAGTCGGCGCATGAGGGCGGCCATTATGCCGCGTTCTTCTGGACCGGCGACGACGAGTACGACATTTGCGGCAACATCCAGCTGCAGGCCATTGTGGGACTCGACTCCCGCAGCGACGGCTGGAAACTCAGTGATCTGTTCGCCGGCGCCCCTGGCGAGGCCTCTGATATGCGCATCGAAGGCGACGGCGGCGATCGCATCATTACCGGTGTCATCGCACCGCACGGCGTGCTGTGGGTCGCTTTGGACCGGGCGTAACGGTGCCGCGATGCAAAAGAGCGCACAAGAATATCAAAGGAACATCAGATGACCGACACACTTATTGCCATGCTTGACAAGACCGATATGCGTAAGATCAGCACCGATCTGTGGGGTGTGTTCTTCGAAGACATCAGCTACTCGGGCGATGGAGGAATCAACAGCGAGCTTGTGCAAAACGGTGCATTCGAATACAACCGCACGGATCGCCCTGAATGGAGCAACTACACCGCATGGCGCAGGAATGTACCTGCGGGGTCATTTGCGGCGTTCTCGCTGGGCGATCGCAACCCGGTCGCCGTGCAGAACCCGCACTATGCAGTGGTCGAAGTCGACGTGGCGCCGGCGAGTCTAGAAAATCTCGGCTTTGATGGCATGGTGTTCCGCGCTGGTGAGACCTACCGCTTCTCTCTTTGGGCGCGCGCGCATGGCGAGGAGCTGCCGCTGAATGTCGCGTTGCTGGGAGATCAAGGCGAAGCGCTCGCCGAAATAGAGTTCACCGTGCCCCGATCCAGTGCGGATGGTGCCTGGTCGCAGTTGCACGGTGTCCTTACCATTGCCAGTGACGTTTATGGCGAGCGAGGCGATGATGTTGGCCGTACTGTTGGCCCCATGCCGATCATCGCTCAACAGGGCGCACTGCGCATCACATTTGCTGCGTGCGGCACCATGGATCTTGACTTCGCCAGCCTTGAGCCGCAAACCACATATCGAGGCCTGGAACATTTCCGCCCTGACCTTGTGCAGACGCTCGCCGAGCTCCATCCGCGCTTTATGCGCTTCCCCGGCGGCTGCATCACGCATGGCCTAGGCCTGGGCAATTTGTATCGCTGGGATCAGAGTATCGGCGATGTTGAGCGACGCCCGCACAATTTCAATGTGTGGGGGTACCACCAGTCGCTGCGCATAGGATTTTATGAATACTTCCGCCTATGCGAGACCATCGGCGCAAAACCGGTTCCCGTCTTGCCCGCCGCAGTGAGCTGCCAGAACACGAGCCAGGGCCCAGTGCCGATCGCGCAGGAAGATATGCCTGCATATATCGACGAGGTGCTTGGTCTCATCGATTTTTGCAATGCCGATCCTGCGCGCAGCCCGTGGGCTGTCAAACGCGCTGAAATGGGTCACCCTGACCCATTCGGCCTTGAGTATCTCGGCATTGGCAACGAAGATCTCATCGACGACGTGTTCATGGATCGTTTTCAACAGATCGTTGACGCGGTCAAGAAGACGCATCCTGAAATCACAGTCATCGGTACCGTAGGTCCCTCTCCCAGTGGCGCCGATTATGATGCCGGCTGGGCGTATGCGCGTCAAGCCGGCTTACAGATTGTTGACGAGCACTCCTATCAGTCACCAAGCTGGTGGTTCCATAACCTCCATCACTACGATGGCGCTGACCGTCAGGGGCCGAAAGTATATCTCGGCGAATACGGATCATGGGGCACTGGCTTGATTAACGCCCTGTCGGAAGCCGCATTCATGGGTCGCATGGAACTCAACGGCGATGTTGTGCACATGGCCTCATACGCCCCACTCCTGTGCAAAAACGGCCATGAAAGCTGGAATCCCAACCTCATCTACTTTGACAATGAGCGCGTTTACCACCCCTACAGCTATTGGATCCAGCAGATGTATGCTACCACTGCCGCAGATACCGCTTGGCCGGTCACGCTCAGCGGTGCGACCACGTTGCGTCGCAGGTTGCCGAATACCGTCAGATTGCGCCTCGAGGGCGGTGCGCACGCAGATTTCACGGACGTTTCAATCGAAACCGAGGGCGGCGAGCGCCTCGACCTGCCGGATGTGAGTTATAGCGGCGCAAGGGTCGACCTGCCGGTTAGCTTGCATGCCGACTCGTATACGATCCGCGCCACTGTGACATATCACGAAGGCATGTGGGGAGTGAATATCGTCAGCGGTGACATTGACGGCATCAATCATAATGAGACGTCGCTCGGCCGCGGCTTCGCGCTGCAGCTCATACGCGAGAAAAGCGGCTATCCAATAGCCAGCACGGAAACGGCGATGGATGCCGTGCGCCCCGGGACGGTGTGGCATGTGCGTATCGAGGTCAGGCGACGCGGAGAGTCAATGGCCCTATATATCGACGACCAATTAGTTCTCGACGGGCATGAGGATGTGGACGAGCAGCGTCGCACCGTGTCGGTGTCACGCGATTGCGCCGCCGGGACGAATTACATCCGTATCGTCAATGCGTTGCCCGACGAGGCACGATTCGACCTGGTGCAAATACTTGACGAACTCAGCGTATCCGAGGACGCGAAAAAGACTGCCGTCGCCAATGTGCTCAGCGGACCGGATCCGTATGCCGGCACCCAAGGTGCCGAATCGCCGACGCATATAGTGGCCCGCACCGTTGATCTTCGTAGTGGCGTTTACACCGCCCCAGCATGGTCATTTACTACGTTGGTGCTCGCGCGGCCATGAGACCGAAGCTGGTTAATGCTACAGCGCGCCTCTGCATATATGCCCGGTGCGCATACACTGGGGCTTATGAGCCACCATCATCGAAACCGTAGCTGGGCGCCGGCGCCTGAACCGCTTCCCGAAGGCGTGCGCGTTATCGACGATCACACGCATGTGGCCTCGGTCGTGCCATTCGCCCGCGAGATGCGGCGGCAGGCTGAGGAGCGGGATCAGCCAGAGGTGCCGGTATATGGCGTGGACGAGCTGCTGCGCCAAGCCGACGCGGTCGGAGTGGAAGGCATCATCGATGTCGGCTGCGAATTGCCGAATCTTATGACCGCAGTGCAGATGGCGCTTGATCACTCAGGCGTGGTGCACGCTGCGCTCGCGATTCATCCGAATGAGGCGGTACTGCACGGCCACCGTGGCGCGCCTGGGCCGGATGGGCTGCCGATTGCGTATAAGCCGTATCATGATACGAGTTTCGAGGACGCGCTTGCCGAGGTCGCGCGCTTGGCCAAAACCTATTCAGACCAAGTCGTCGCGATCGGCGAGACCGGCATGGATCTGTTTCGTACGGGCGACGCAGCCAAAGGCGTTCAGCGCGAGGCGTTCCGTGCGCATATCGCATTGGCGAAAGAGCTGAATCTGCCCATGCAGATCCACGATCGAGACTCGCACAAGGACGTCATTGAAACGCTATTGGCCGACGGTAGCCCCGAGCGCACGGTGTTTCACAGCTATTCGGGGGACGCCGACATGGCACACATTGCCAAGGAGCACGGTTGGTATTTAAGCTTCTCTGGCACGGTCGGCTACAAGGGCAGCGACGGCATCCGCGAGTCCGCCCGCATTGTTGGCCCGAAGCACATCATGGTCGAGACCGACGCGCCGTACCTGACGCCCGTGCCCTACCGCGGCCGTACCAATGCGCCCTATATGATCCCCTACACGCTCGCTGCGCTCGCCGAAGCCACGGGCATGACGCTCAGCGAAACAGCCCGGGCCACGCGGCGTACCGTCCGAGAGGTGTATGGGTTCTGAGGGGATATCGACTGATGCCAGTGTAGCCCGGCCAGTCCATGTATTATTAAACGTTTTATACCTCGCTTGTGAAGAGAAGTTGGCATCTGCAGACAGGGAGTATAGACTGGCCGCTTGGTTTAATAACTGTAACCGCCAGTTGATGAGCGATCCTTGCAATAAGGCGCCGCAGCCGGCAAACTGCCGGTGAGTGACTGGCAGGCAACCGGCAAAACCGGTCGGCGTCCGGCGACCAGTCGTCGGATATGCAGAAAGTCTGCGAAATATACTCTGTTCAATGGAGGATGCATCATGGTGCAGTCGCGTCGCAACAAGGCGTCACAACGGTCGGAGGGCGACGACCAACGCCATGGCAACAGTCGCCGCCATAGACGTTCAGATGACAGGCAGGCGACCAGTGGGCGTAAGCAACGGCGTGAACCGATAGAGAATAACGGCCAGGTCGGCAGACGAACAGGTAAGGCGGCCCAAGACGCGGCGAATGGAGCAGCGGAGGATGAGGGCACGTTGCTGCGGGCCGACACCTTCACGAATGCGCCGAAGGTCTCGCGCAGGACGCTGACTAAGGAGGAGCGCGAGGAGCTCGCCAAGCAGGAGAAGAACGAGCGCGAAGAGGAGCATCGGCTCGCTGAGATGGCAGACAAAGGTCCGCTGGCGCGCTGGTGGATTCGGTTGCAGCGAGGCCGAGACAAGGTCTCGCTCGGCATGGCCATCGTTGCGCTCGGCGTGGTCTATGGCGACATCGGCACCTCGCCCCTATATACTGCACAGACCTTCCTGGCTGGCCAGGGCGGCTTGGGCAACATCGACCGCAATGGCGTGCTCGGCATGCTTTCGCTGGTGTTTTGGTCGATCACGCTGATCACGACCGTCAAATACGTGCTCATCGCCATGCGCATCGACAACAACGGCGAAGGTGGCATCTTCGCCCTCTACTCGCTGATCCGTAAATACGGTGCTTGGCTGGCGATCCCGGCCATGCTCGGCGGCGCGGCATTCCTTGCTGACTCGGTACTCACCCCGGCCGTCTCTATTTCCTCAGCGGTCGAGGGCCTCCAGACGATTCCGTTCTTCGCGCCGATGTTCAAGGCGAATACCAATCTGTCGCTGGCCATCACCGCTGTGATCATAGCCCTACTGTTTTCCGTGCAGTCGCGCGGAACGGAGCGTATTGGCAAAGTCTTTGGCGTCGTCGTGTTCGTCTGGTTCAGCTTCCTGGCCATCGTTGGCATCGCAAGCTTGGGCAACGACTGGAGCGTGTTCGAAGCGCTGAACCCGGTCTACGGCGTCAAATTCCTTTTCAGCCCGCACAATCTCGCCGGCATCGCCTTGATGGGCACCGTATTTTTGTCAACCACCGGCGCCGAGGCACTGTACTCGGACATGGGCCATGTCGGCCGCGGCAACATCTACTTCACCTGGCCGTTCATCAATATCGCGCTGGTGGTGAATTACTTCGGCCAAGGCGCCTGGATGCTGCGCAACCAGGGCAATAAGGCATATAACGATGTGAGCGCGCTGAATCCCTTCTTCGAGATGATGAACATGAACGTGCGCTATGTGGCCGTCGTGCTCTCTGTTACCGCAGGCATCATCGCCTCGCAGGCCTTGATCACCGGCGCGTTCACCATGGTTTCGGAGGCCACCGGCATCAACTGGATGCCGCATCTGCAGGTGCGTTACCCGGCGCGCACGCGTGGGCAGCTGTATATTCCAGTCGTCAACGCAGTGCTGTGCGTGGCTACGCTGAGCGTGCTGGCGCTGTTCCGCGATTCCGAGCATATCTCCGCTGCATACGGCTTGGCACTTACGATCACGATGATCACCACGACGATTCTGTTGGCGGTCTACATGTGGTATCAGCATCACCGCGCCTTCGCGGTGCTGTTCTGCATCGTGTTTTTGACGATCCAGACGATGTTCTTCGTCGCTTCGATGGCGAAATTCATGCACGGTGGCTGGTTCACCATGCTGCTTACCATGGTGATTCTACTCATTATGGTCACATGGAACGATGGCACCAAGATCGAGCGATCGCAGCGCCGCCATATGCGGCCATCGGATTTTCTGCCTGCGCTGGACAAGCTGCATGGCGACTTCCGCATGCCGTATTACGCCGACAATATCGTGTATTTGACGTCTGATACTGAGATGTCGCGGCTGGATACCGATATATTCTTCTCCATTTTCGCTGATCACCCCAAGCGTGCGCGCGCTTGGTGGGCCATCTCGGTGGAAACCACGGACGAGCCGTTCACACGAGAATATTCGATCGAGAATTTCAAAACGAACTATATATTCCGGGTGCGCATCCGCATCGGCTTCAAGGTCTCCCAGTCGATCCCGGCGTACATCCACCAAGTGATGCACGACCTCTCGCGAACTGGCGAGCTGCCGCGTCAGAAGTCGATCTACCCCAAGATCGACGCCGACCCGGATATCGGCACGATCCGCTATGTGCTGCTGCACAAGGCACTGATGCCCGAATCGAATATTTCAACCCGTGATGCGCTTTCCCTGCGCATGAAGTACGCGATTCGCCATCTGGTCGGTTCCCCGATCAAATGGTTTGGCCTGGCGCCTTACAACCCGCAAATCGAAGTTCAGCCTCTCTTCGTCACCACGCGCAGGCCGCCGAGGCTGCGCCGCGAGCCTTTGCGCGATGCCCGTCGCATTGTGGGGGAGAAGAACAGCGTAGGCCGGGTCACTGGCATCGGCGTTGGTGGCGGTATCGAGGGCATTACTGACAAGGCCTCCGATGGTATCGCCGACAATTTGGCGTTGCTGGCGAAATCGGTGGGCGCGGCGGGCCGCGTTGCGCCCGGTGCTGAACAACGGGTTGAAAAGACCAGCGTTATCACGAAGTTCGGTGGCAGAGGAAGCGGCACTGCGGGCAACGAGCGTAGTGGCGCATCACATGACGGCGAGTTGTCTGGTGCATCGGCTGCCGGCCATGGCGCTGGTGCAGCTGCCGTGAAATCCACTGCCGGCAAGTCGGCATCGGGCGAAGCCTCGCCCGACAGGTCTTTACCTGATACTCAGGCATCGAGCGAATCCGGCGCCGATCAGAGCGATGAACCCCGACCCTCGGTGAGCGGCGAGGCGGATATACCGGCCTGAAGCCAATAGCCGAGTGCCTTTTCCCAGATTTGCTCGGTCACGCTTGCAGCCATGAGTGACGGTATTTGCCGAAGGCTATAACAATCGTTTATAGCCACACCATTGGCTGCGGTGCAAACGTACGTTACAGTGGTCGAATATGTGCAGATTACTGGGATATGCAACCGCTGGATTCGATCTGAGCCTTCATGCCATCCTGGGATCGCAGGCGGTGGGCGAGTATCGGGCACTGAGCCGGATCCACAACGACGGCTGGGGGGCTTCTCTGCTGTCCAACCCAGTGGAACCTGCGCAGCTGTCTGACGGCGGAGCTCCCAGCCCCGAAACCGGGACGAGAATGTACCGCTCTACGCTTGCCGCCGAGCTTGACCCGGTGTTCGACCAGATCGCCGAAGAACCGGTGCGCGGTGCGCTGTTCCATCTACGGCTGGCAAGTTCGAATCTGCCGCTAATTCTCGAGAACCAGCAGCCCTTCTTTGCCGATGGTCTGAGTTTCATTCACAACGGCGATATATCGGACGAGCAGGGCCGAAATATTGTGACGCTGCCCGATTCGCCGGTCAATGAGAAGACATTTCTCTCGACCGGCGGCCGCAGCGATTCGGCGATGTTCTTCGCGATGATTCTGGAATGCATCGGTTCGGGAATTCCCTTGGATGAATCCGTGGCCCAGGCGGTGCATGAGCTACGCCGGATCTGCCCCAAGTCAAGTTACAACTGCATGGTGCAAAGCCAGGATCAGCTGATCGTATTGTGCGCCGCCGGGCATAACGAGGCTGCCTCTCGCGTCGTCGAAATCTACAATCGGTACGGCCGCGGCGGCAAAGTGCGTGATTACCGCGTCATCAGCTACCGCGCTCTGAGCGACGAGAACGGTGATCCCGCGGGCGTTGTCGCCGCCAGCTCCGGTTTTCCGCAGGATCGCAACGAAGGATGGACGCCGTTGAAGAACGACGAGATGCTCATCGCTTCGAATCGTACTGGCCGATTCCGTTTGCGCTCTATTTGAATCCTGTGGCGGACTGTGACACTGCGTATAAGATTCGCCTCGGCTGACGATTTGAGCTGACTTCCTACAATGGTTATATGACTGGAATCATACCTACGCTCGAACAGGCCGACGAGCTGCACCGGGCAATCGCGCCCTCGCCGGCAGCATACGACCTTATCCATACGCATTGTGTCATCATCGCGACCATCACCCGCCAGCTGGTGCATCGGCAAAATGCTCTGTTCATACGGCGCTGCACTCTACCCGCAGGAGCGGCTGAGCTGGGCGGGAGAACGCCGGCCGTCCTCCCGAGCGACGCAGTGGTTGGCGGGACTGTGCCACCATATCTGCTTGATGAGAAACTTGCGGTTCTCGGCGCCATGCTGCATGATATCGGCACTTACCAAGTACTGAAAAGCGACGGCGCAGACGGCCAGCCGCTGTGCTTCGATGGACCACGCTATATTCTGCACGGCCTGCTGGGCTACAAGTATCTGCTTGCACAAGGAGTGGATGAGTCGGTGGCGCAATTCGCCCGGAACCATACTGGAGTGGGGCTGACACATGAGCAGGTGAAGGCGCAGCAGCTACCGCTTCCAGAGGGCGATTATGTGCCACTGACACTCGAGCAGGAGGTCGTCATGGTGGCGGATAAATACCACAGCAAGTCGATCCCGCCGAAGTTCCTCTCCGCCGAGGCGTATGCGGCCAAGGCGGCCCGCTACGGCGAAGCCAACAGGCGCCAATGGCTCGAACTTGTGGCCAAGTACGGCACGCCGGACATCCCGGCGCTCGCACAGCGTTTCGGCATGCGTCTGAAAGAGCGCTAGCGGGTCGTGGCTTGTGTGTTCGCTCCGATGCGCTATACGCGCGAGTTCGCGCCAGAATCAGGTGCCGTGGTCAGGAAGCTGCTGATCAGTGCTTCCACTCAGCGCAGCCATGAAGGATGGCATTGTACATCTGCGGCAACTCACGCGCCTGATATGTGGGCTGGGCATGTGTGCCAGATGGCTCGCTATCGTGGATATAGGCGACTTCGTAGCCCGCGGTGAGCACTGGCTCGATATCATTGGTCCAGTAGTCGCCAATGCTCAGCAGGTGTCTGCTCTCGGCTTGCGCAGTAAAGTCCGACAGATGCCGCGGCCATTGGCTCGGCTTGCCGCCGTCGGGCACCACTGCGTCGAAGTCGTTGGTGACTGCGAAGCGTGCCAACGTTTCGCGCAGCCCGATGATCGGAGAATTCGATAACAGGATTCTCCGGCACCCTAGTGCGCCAAGCTCACGCAGGAAATCCTTCATTCCGGCAGGCATGCTAACCGTCGCCGAGCCTGAGGCGAGATCGGCCCGGCTTGCCAGGTAGGCCTCCTGCAGCCGCCTGGGATCTACACGGTCGCGGCAGAACGACGCCACGACGTCGTAGCCGTCCTGCCAGTGGTGCGCCTCTCGTGTTTGCATCGGCGTGGTGCCAGCTAGGTACTCATCGAGCGCTGTTTCGGCCTTATGGCGTACTGCCGATTCAAGATAGGAATACGCATGCTCGGCATACGACCAGACCGGTCCGTCGCCTAGACACAGCGTTCCGTCAAAATCGAAGACCACGGTTCCTGAGGCTGCGGTCGCGCTACTGCGCTTTTGACCATGGCTGTCGTCTTGCACGCGGGAAAATGATGATGGGTTGGCAAATGATTGTGTATTTGCACCGGGTTGCGCCCCGGGCTGTTGCGATAAGGTCATAGTTTCTATTACAGCACACGGCATCGTTCGGTCCTTGCTAGCCGGTCAGGCGCTAGCCAAGACCGTCCCGACGCTATTTACTGGTGCAGGCCTGATGCCAAATTCGAGCGAAGGAAGGCTGCGTTCATCGGCACGGAGCGTAGTGTCCAAGCAATCGCCCAAGGGCGGCCGCCTGGACACTACGCAGCACCTGTTAAAGGTCTTCAAGCTTAGGCCTGAACATTGGCCGAATCGGTGCTAAGACCAGTACCTGGCCCGGGCGTATCCGGCGACAATGCATTCTGCCCTGCTGTGCCGCCATACGGCAAGTTGCTGAACGGCGGGTTAGCTGAACCAGGAAGCTGGGCCGGATTTCGTGAGTCGTCATTCACGTTGTCAAATGGATCTGTGTCGGCAGGCGCCTGAACTGCAATCTGTGCGACGTCCTGCGCGCCGGCGAATTCGGTGTAGCCAAAGACTCCTGCCTCGGGTTGCTGCCCTTCGGGAACCATCACGTAATACTGCGTGGAGAGCTCCTTGTTCTTCAGCAGGGAGATGACTGTGGGAACGGCGCCGACTATGGTGAACAAATACTCCAGACCGAGATTCGTCGCGTAGCTGCTCATACTGATGTTGCCGTGTGAAAGCAGATCGGGAACGGCCTTGAAGGCATCGAAGAAGCCAGCCCCTGGCACTTCGCGCATGATGGTGAGGGACCAGTCGACTCTGTTGGCAACGTACACCATCACCAGCATGATCGCAGCGCTGATGACGATCCCTTTGAGGTCCAGCCTGTGGCTGAGTAGCTCGTAGCCTTTCACCGTGCAGAAGCCCATGACCAGACCGGAGATCACGGCGACATAGCCCAGCTGGCCGATCAGCACGATCATGGCGGCGCCGATGATCGAGCCGAACAAGGCGCCGATGATGCCCCCGACGATATTCTCCGAACGTTCGGGTGTCGTCAGGTTCTTGTCGTGCGCCTCCTGCTGAAGCTGTTGGAAACTGGCCAACGACAGCAGCTGCGGCTTGCCTGCGATGACGCAGGCTCGAGTGTTGGTTATTTCCCCGCTATGCTCGCAGCAGTTGACGAAACCGTTGCCTTCCAAAAACGCGGCGACGGCGCCGATGGCTTCGCGCAGATTCTCGTTTGATTTCTTCTTCGTTATGCCGTTGGGCACGGTGTAATCGACGCGATAGCCTTTCACTGCGCATGACTTGATGACCTTGCAGCTTTTGGTCAGTTCCTTCAGTGCCCGCGAATCGGGCATCATCGCCTGGTAGCTTACACTGACGCTGATTATTGCCGGCTGCTTCTCGTCGTCCCGTTGCACGGTCATCGTGTAGCCACCGATCGCCCCGAATAGGCAGGGCACCTGCTTATCGAAGGCGAGCCCGAATTGGCCGCCGATGTGCTGGAGGGCGCTGAAATTAGAGTTCGTCATGATAATCCTCCCTATAAGGTGGTGATCGAAACGTCGAAAGAGATTACGACGCAACGATCTCGTGCATTGGCCCAGAAGTCGAATCCCCCTCTGGTTATGGATCATTCCATCGGCCGCGCGTCAATGGCCATTAATGCTTAAGCGCGGTGCTAGCTTCGGCTTCGTATAAAAGGCTACGCCCCTCTTGTCGTATTATCAATATGACAAGATGCCGCACTTCTCCTCGGCGCTGCTGTTTTGCCCAGAAGCGTCGTCTCAGTCGGTGGCATCTGCCGTAAAGGCTGGTTCGCCATCGTCAACGAAGCCGCTGGCGAACCAAATGCCGAGCCGTTTGAAGCGGGCTTGGCGAGAAACAGGCATATGCACACTCGATTCGGATGTCATCGATTGGATTTCGGCGGCTCATCCGCTTCAGGCACACAGATGGCTTCGGGCGAGGTCGATTCGGCTACAACCGATTCGGCAGCAACTGAAACGCCGCGATTTAGTGCGTAATCGGTGCCGTCGTCAGTCTGAGCATCTCGCTCGCGTTCAGAATCATTCTCGGCACTGGCCTTGTTTTTGTCTTTGGCTTTGGTCTGCGCTGCCGATGCGCGCTGAGCTTCTTTTGCCGCCTTGTCGTTGCGTCGTTGCGTCGCCTTCCTGGCCTTGTCGCCTTCGAAACGCAGCTCGGGCTTAGCTTCGAGCCGGGAGAGTCCATACCAGGCTAGATTCACGATATGCGCGGCGAGCTGTTCCTTGCCGATTTTGCGCTGGTCGGCCCAGTACTGCCCGGTGAACACGGTCATGCCCACGAGCATTTGCGCGTAATACGGCACACCCTTAGACGGCAGATGCTGCTTCTTGAATGATTCGGTGAGGATCTCCACCACGCGCAGGCTTACGTCACCAAGCAAAGAATTGAATGATCCCGCCGGATCTGTCGTGGGGGAGTCGCGCACCAAGACCTGAAAGCCTTCGGTATTCTGCTCGATATAGGTCAGCAGCGCAAGCGCCGTGCGCTCCACGAGTTGGCGCGGATGAGACTCGGGGTTGGCAAGCGCGCGCGTGAGGGCGTCGTTGAGCGCCCGCATCTCACGATCCACCACAACCGCGTACAGTCCTTCCTTGCCGCCGAAGTGCTCGTAGACGATCGGTTTGCTCACCTTTGCGCTCGCTGCGATCTCCTCGACGCTCACCGCCTCGAAGCCTTTGGCGGCGAACAGCGAGCGTCCGATAGCGAGAAGCTGCTCGCGCCGCTGGTACGACGTCATTCTGGAAGCATTAGCCATGTCTCCAGTCTCCCACGACCGGCGAAGATTGGCTGGCTTCGGCGTGCGGCGTGGGCGCGGCATGGCGTGATGGATTAGGCTTGAGGATATGAATATGGATGGCACGTTGATTATCGGCATCATTGTGGCGGCGGTTGTGGTGATTGCGGCGGTGATAGCAGCTGCGCTTGTTGTTAGGCTACGCAGGGGCGGCACGTCGAAGTCGGTGGATTCTCCGACGATGCTAGCTGAGGCAGACGCGCCAGAACAGACGGATAAGGTCAATGCGTCCGATGCCGTTGCTGCTGGCGCGCACCAGCATGAAGCTAGTGCAGCGCCTGGATCGGCTGCGCCTACGTCTGCTCAACGTACAGCGGCTGCCCAAAACGCTGTGGAAACGCCGGAATCCGCCGGCTCGCGCATCACGCGGCTGAAGGCGAGGCTTGCGAAGAGTTCGAATCCCTTTGGCCGCGCGCTGTTCAACATCCTCGCCAAGGATCACTTGTCCGAGGCTGATTGGGAAGATGTCGAGGACACGCTGCTGCTCGCCGACATGGGTGCGGACGCCAGCGCGCAGCTGGTTGGGGAACTACGCAATGACTCCCGGATCATCGGCACCAGCGATCCGGTGCAAGTGAGGAACGCGCTGCGCGCCAAGTTGCTCGGTCTCGTGGGCACCGACACGGACAGGCGGCTGAATGCTGATAAACCGGGCGATGGCACTCATCCCAGCGTTATCATCATGGTCGGTGTGAACGGCACAGGCAAGACCACTACCGCAGGCAAGCTCGCGCGGCTATTCGTCGCGGAAGACAAGAAAGTGATCATGGGCGCGGCCGACACCTTTCGCGCAGCCGCCGCAGATCAGCTCGAAACATGGGGCGCGAAGGTCGGCGTGAGCGTCGTGCGCTCTCAAAACGACGGGGCCGACCCTGCTTCGGTCGCCTTCGAAGCAGCTCAACAGGCCAAAGACGCCGGGACTGATGTCCTCATCATCGATACGGCAGGGCGCTTGCAGAACAAGGCCAATCTCATGAATGAACTGGGCAAGATCCGGCGCGTTACCGAAAAGATACTGCCGGTCGACGAGGTGTTGCTTGTGCTCGATGCCACCACCGGCCAGAACGGTATGGCTCAGGCCAAAGTCTTCGCCGAGGCGATCGGCATCACCGGCATAGTGCTCTCCAAACTCGACGGCTCAGCGAAAGGCGGCATTGTTATCGCCGTGCAGGATGCGCTTGGTGTGCCGGTCAAGCTCGTGGGGCTGGGTGAGGGACCGGACGATCTTGCGCCTTTCGATGCGCCGGCTTTCGTCGATGGCATTCTGGGCTAACTAGGCATTGTGCGATCAAATCGAACCGGGTGGGTTAGTCGAACTGCGTCCATGCCTGCTGTTGCGTAGCCGCAGGCAGACGCGGCGCAGGCGGCGCTTTGACGGTGCCGTTTCGGTGAAACGCCAACTGGCTTCGGGTGTCACGCGGCTTTTGCCACTAGAATCGTGTGCAGAATTGCAAACGCTGCGGCAATGCTTTACATAGCCGTAACGTCCCGTAACTTGTCGAAAACCAGATTGGCGTTCGATGACAGTGGTGACTTCCGTCCAGGAGGTCGCATAACGAGAAACGAGAATCAGCGGATTCGTCCTGCCGGGCGAGACGCTACAACCCCTACGAGAGAGAAGGAGGTAGGCATGGACTCAGGTAATGCAGCATGGATGTTGACATCCGCGTCCTTGGTTTTCCTCATGACGCCCGGTGTGGCGTTTTTCTATGGCGGCATGGTTCGAGCCAAGGCCATTTTGAATATGTTGATGCTGTCCGCAGGAGCGTTGGCGGTCACATCGGTTGTGTGGATATTCTGGGGATGGTCGATCGCCTATGCAGGTACTGATATCGGCGGCATCTTCGGGGATCCGGCCACGGGATTCCTGCTCAGGGACTCGATGGTGGCTGACAAGGGAGTCTTCACCAATGCGGCCACATCCGCATCGGGCTACCCCGGCAGCATTGATGTCGCTTTCCAGACGACATTCGCGATGATTACCGTGGCGCTGATCAGCGGCGCATTGGCAGAACGCATCAAATACAGCACATGGATGATCTTTGTGGCGTTGTGGATCACGTTCGACTATGCGCCGATGGCGCATATGGTGTGGAACGGCGGCCTGCTGTCGGGCAGTGGCGCGATCTCCCAGGCGATCGGCGCGACGGCTCATGATTTCGCTGGCGGTACGGTCGTGCATATCAACGCCGCTGTGGCAGCGCTCGTGATCGTCTTGATCATCGGCAAGCGCAAAGGCTTCAATGTGCAACCAATTCGCCCGCACAACGTACCCTTCGTGATGCTCGGCGCCTTCCTGCTGTGGTTTGGCTGGTTCGGCTTCAATGCCGGCTCTGCCTTCGGAGCCAATGGCACCGCAGGCTATACGTGGGTGAGCACCACCGGCGCCACTGCCGCTGCTATGCTCGCATGGGGCTTCACCGAGAAGATCCGGACCGGTCACTATACGGCCATGGGCGCCGCCTCTGGCATGGTCGCCGGCTTGGTTGCTATCACTCCTGCTGCAGATGTAGTCTCCCCGTTGTGGGCCATGGTTCTTGGCGCAATCGCCGGTGTGCTCACATGTTTCGCCTGCAGCTGGAAGTTCAAGCTCGGATATGACGATTCGCTTGATGTCGTCGGCGTGCATGGTGTCGGTGGCGTCACTGGCACCGTACTCATCGGTTTCTTCGGTGAAGGTACGGGCTTGTTCGCAGGCGGAGACTGGAGGCAGCTCGTCGTTCAGCTGTGCATCGCAGTAGTCGCCATTCTTTACTCTGGCGTCATCACCACCATCATCGCCTTCGCGCTTGAAAAGACGGTTGGCTGGCGCGTTACCGAAGCCCAGGAGGTCAGCGGCATCGATTTGGCCGACCAGGGCGAACGAGCATACGATTTCGCTGGCACCGCCAGCTCGGTTCTCAAGGAGTTGAAGTGAAATGAAGCTGATCACCGCTATTATCCAGCCCCATAAGCTCGACGATGTTAAAGAGGCACTGGCAGCAGCCGGCGTGCACGGGCTGACGGTTTCGGAGGCCAACGGCTACGGTCGCCAGCGCGGCCACACCGAGATCTATCGCGGCGCCGAATACACGGTCGACCTGATCCCCAAAATCCGCGTCGAGGTGCTTTCCGACGATGCCGATGCTGATACCTTGGTTTCGGTCATTATCAAGGCAGCTGCTTCAGGCACCATCGGCGACGGCAAAGTGTGGGTCGCCCCGCTTGATTCGGTCTCGCGCGTGCGTACTGGAGAGACTGGCTCCGGCGCGATCTGATACGTGGCTGGCTCTCGGGCTGCGGCAACATAGCGCAATGTGGAAGGATCCCCCTTGGTTTCAGCGGTCGATGGTCTGGGTACACGGTTCAGGGAGCTGAGCCGTCCAGACATCGACGGCGTATATCGCGATGGTGCACGCAAACGCGCTGCGCGAACCACGTTGGCAATAAGCGCTATCGGGCAGCTGTGGACTGACGCTACGGGAGCGCTGCCCTTCGCGCTTCCTGAGCGTGGCGTAGGGCTAGCGTCCGTAGGATCGCTAGCCCGCGGGCAGGTCGGGCCGAGCTCGGATCTGGACTTGGTGCTGATCTATGAGCCTCATGCGTTGAATGACGCGCAACTTGGTGCGCTTGCTGATGCGCTGTGGTATCCGCTATGGGACAGCGGCTTGGACTTAGATTATTCGGTGCGAACACGGCAGCAGTGCGAAAGTGTGACCGATCGCGACCTGCCTGCCGCCGTAGGCTGGCTCGATGTCAAGCCGATCGCCGGGGATAGTGCGCTGATCACAGCTACCGCCGAATCGATCCTGGAACGGTGGCGCAAAGCCGCCCGCAAACGGTTGCCTGAGCTGCTTGAATCCGCGCAGTCGCGTCTCGATCACTTCGGGCGCATGGCCTATCTCAATCAGCCCGACATCAAGGAAGCCCGTGGTGGCCTCAGAGACGCCGTGATCATCTCCGCGTTGGCAGCTTCTTGGCTTGCGGATCGGCCGCATGGCCCGTATGACGATGCGCTTGCTCGGCTTCTCGATATCCGAGACTGCATCCATCTCGTCGCGGGCAAAGACACGAATCTGCTGCTTGGACAATATCAGCCGCAGGTCGCCCACGCGATGGGTTTGGCTGATCCGACGCTGCCCGTCGAGGAACGTGATGCCCGATCGGCCGACGATCTACAGATGCTGCTGGCCCGCATAGGCCGGCGGATCGCATTCTCATGGGAATTCACCTCGTCCCACGCCCGGCATTCGCTCACTCATGAACGGCCGCGATTCTCCTTCTTCCAGCTGCTGAATCCCCAATCGGGTGGCAGACGCGAAACGCCTACGTTCCGTCCGCTCGCGCCCGGAGTGGTGGAGCATGAGAACGAAGTGGCGCTTGCTGTCGATACGAAGCCCGCTAGAGACGCTAATCTGCCTTTGCGAGTCGCTGTGGCTGCGGCGCAGGCCGGGCTGCCGATCAACCCGGTGACGCTACAGAACCTTGGGCGCTGCCCAGTGACCGACCATGATTGGAACGAGAGCGAACGAAGCCTGTTCATTACGCTGCTCGGCTCAGGCAAGGCGCTTTCTCGGGTGTGGGAGGAACTTGATTTCGTCGATGTTCCGGGCAGATGGATACCTGAATGGCTCGGCGTACGCAACCGCCCTTCAACTTCCGCGGCACATCGCTACACCATCGACCAGCATATGATCGAAACAGTGTCTTGGCTGGGACGAGATTGGCGCGACGACCGGTCTGATGAGGTTGACGATGTGGGAGATGAGGCGGATGCAGGACGACTTGGCGCCGCGCGATCTGACAATGTGCTTGCGCAGCCTGGCGCTGCGTCGCTAACTCCGATGCCTCGTGATGCACGAGGCGATGACGCAAATGATAGCGATGCGATGTCACACTACGATGGGACTCATTACGACGCAACGCGCTACGCCGCGCTGCTGTTGGCTGGGCTGCTTCATGATATTGGCAAACGGCCCGGAGTTGCGGATCATGCCGCCGAAGGGGCGCGTCATGTGCCCGTCATTGTGCGTCGGCTGGGTTTCGGCGAAGACGTCGTGCACATCGCGACGCTACTGGTACGTGAGCATTTGACGCTGTCTGAGTATGCTACGGGCAAAGATCCCGAGGATCCGGCTGTGGCTGAAGAGCTGGCTGCGCGGCTGGATTACGATCGTGTCACGCTCGCCATGCTCTTCGACCTTACGCGCGCCGACGGTTCATCGTTAGGGGCTACGGCCAATGAGGCTATCACCAAAAAATATGGCTGGTCGCGTTGGCGCGAAACGTTGGTGCGCACGATGGCCGACGCCGCGCGCTCGTGTATGCCACGCTAAGTCGGTGGATAGCAGACGCTGTCTGTCAGGGCTTCGAGGCAGCTTCGGCAACAATGACAGGCGTGTGCGGCCGAAAGAAGTTTGGTCGGCCATCGTTCCAGCAGCGGCGATTGTGACCGCTGGTATTGCCACATGGATCACTGCGACGAACTGGATATCTCTCGGGCAGGAAACAGCGTAGTGTCCCCTGGTTGTCCTGTCAGAGGTACAGTATTCCGGAGGTAGCAAATAATTGATAACAGTTATCAATTATTTGATGCAGCGAATACAGTGGATATGTCTAGGAAGGACATGACGGCATGATCGAATTGAAGACGCCTAGGGAAGTCAATGAGATGCGGCCTGCAGGCAAATTCGTGGGGGATATCCTCTCCAAGCTGCGTGACATGACGCATCCCGGGACGAACCTGCTCGAGATCGACGACTATGTGCGCCAGCGGATCGAAGCCCGTCCAGGCGCGGTGTCCTGCTATGTGGATTATGCGCCCGACTTCGGCACCGGACCATTCCGCCACTACATCTGCACGTCGGTCAATGACGCGGTGCTGCACGGCATTCCATATGATTATGCGCTGCGCGACGGCGACCTGCTTTCGCTCGACCTCGCGATCACAGTCGACGGGTGGGTCGGCGATTCCGCGATCAGCTTTGTTGTTGGTAATGATGCCGACCCCGAAGATCTGCGGCTCATCCAGACCACGCGTGATGCGTTGGCAGCCGGTATTCGCATGGCACGATCAGGCAATCGACTAGGCGATATCTCGGCTGCAGTCGGCGCTGTGGCACACGACCAAGGCTATACGGTTAACCTCGAATTCGGCGGCCACGGTCTCGGCCACATCATGCACGGTGACCCATTCATTGCTAACGACGGCAAAGCCCACCACGGCTATCGCCTGCGCCCCGGCCTGGTTATAGCCATCGAGCCTTGGCTCCTGCGTACCACAGACGAGATCGTGCAAGATCAGCGCGACGGCTGGACGATCCGCTCCGCGGATGGTTCGCGCGGCGCCCACACCGAGCATACGCTCGCCATCACCGACGGCGAGCCCATTATCCTCACCGCGCGCGAGCACGATGAAACCGTTGAGGCGCTTGGGCTCTGAGGACTTATTTCATCGCACGCAGCTGGTCAATCGTAACGAATTCAAAACCGTCGGTTTTAAGATCGTCGATGATTCCGGGCAGGGCTGCGATGTCTTGTGAACGGTTGCCTCCGCCGTCATGCATGAGCACGATGGCGCCGTTGTAGGCATTCTTGATCACCGCGTCGTGGATGGCCTGCGCGCCGGGGCGCCTCCAATCCTCGGTGTCGATGGACCACAGCACGGTGCAGTCGATCAGATCGGCGGCGTTGCGCCACTGCTGTGGTCCGAATGCCCCATACGGGGGGCGGAATACTTTCGTTTGCGTGCCTGAAGCTTTTTGCAGATTCGCGAGGCCGGCTGCGATGTCCGCTCGCTCGGCGTCGCGGCTCAGCTTGGTCATATCCGGGTGGGTGTTGCTGTGGCTCGCGACCTGATGGCCTTCGGCGGCCATGCGCTGCTCGACCTGAGGATACTGTAATGCACTCTGACCGATGTCGAAGAACGTGGCTTTGACGCCTTTGCTGCGCAGAATGTCTAAAATCGGGGCACTGTAGGCGCTTGGCCCGTCATCGAAGGTCAGTGCGATGACTTTGCGGCCTGCAGGCTTGGGTGAGATGGCTTGCACGATGAGATCGCGCGGCTGTTTGATAACGCCCTTGTTGAGTTTCTTGCCTGAAACCCGACCCGTCCACACCTCGCGCACGCCATTCTGTCCGGATTGTTGAAGCTCTTGGATCGCGCCGCGCCCGGTGAATTTGACCTGGTATGGTATCGCGGCGTCCTGCTTGTCATATGGCTCCATCTTGTCTTTGCCGGATTGCAGGCGAATATCGGCATCTTGCGGGAGCGCAGTGCGCTCGATCGCGCTCGCGGGCACGTTGCGGCCATTGATGGAGTATCTGATCGGTTCGCCGCCATGCTTGCTCTCCACTTCGCCGGTGATTGCCATAAGCCGGCCCGGTTTGCGCCCGAAGTCATGATTATCGGCCATCAGCCTGCCCAACGTGGTATCGACCCGCACCTGCCGTGCATTGCCGTCGACACTGATGGGAATTCTGCGCCAATGGTTCTCCCACATGCCATAGCTCCATAAGCCGCCAGCAACCGCACCTGCCGCAGCCAACAGCGCGAGCAATGCCAGCAGCCGGGTGAACCGTCGCCTACGGGGGTTCGGGTCGCCGTGATCTCCTGCGTTAGCTATGCCGTCTGCGTCATCGTAATCGGCCAACACACCCGCCTCTTCTGGATTCGCGCCGAAGTAAACGTCGTCTTCGCCGGACGCGTTGTCGTTGTGCGCATTGTCCTCGTAACGGTCGCGATCGTAGGCTTTGCCTTTCCCGTGTGCAATGCCGTCGAATGACAGTTCTTCAATATTGTCTCCTGCGTTGCTAACCATCGTCCACTACCCCTTCTCTACGTACTTGCAGTGTTCGCTTATCTCCATACTACTGTCAGGCGCAGGCCCTCGATCGGGATCCGCCGCGCTGCGCCAATCCGGCGGACGAACCCGACGCTGCGGCGCAATAACTCACGAACAACGACCAGCCTGCCCGATGTGCGCAAGCTCACACATCGGGCAGGGCGTTCGCCGTCAGCGTCGGGCCGGCTGGGCGATAATGGAGTCATGACTATTGCAACCTATGAGCGTTATGCGCAGATGCTGGACGCCGCCCGGCGCGGCGGATACGCCTACCCCGCGATCAATGTCACCAGCACGCAGACGCTCAACGCTGCGTTGCAGGGCTTCGCCGAGGCCGAGTCGGACGGCATCATCCAGGTCTCCGTCGGCGGGGCGGATTACTTTTCCGGGCAATCAGTGCGGGACCGGGTTATTGGCTCGCTTGCGTTCGCGGCTTTCGCGCACGAGGTAGCGGCGCGTTACCCTCGCATCACCACGGCGCTGCACACCGACCATTGTGCCAGACAATACCTGGACGAATGGGTACGGCCGTTGCTTCGCCATGAGATCGATCAGGTGGCTTGTGGCCACGAACCGGCGTTTCAATCGCATATGTGGGACGGCTCGACGGTGCCGCTAGATGAGAATCTCAACATTGCCGAAGAATTGCTTGAGCAGTCTGTGAAGGCGCACACGATTCTCGAGATTGAAATCGGGGCGGTCGGTGGTGAGGAAGACGGGCATTCAGCGCAGATCGACGAGAAGCTCTATTCGACTCCCGCTGACGGCGTGAAGGTCGCGCAGCGCCTGGGGCTGGGTGAGCGCGGCCTATATATGGCGGCCTTCACTTTCGGCAATGTGCACGGCTCATACAAGCCCGGCATCGTCAAGCTTCGGCCTGAATTGCTTGGCGATATCCAGCACGAAGTAGCTGCGGCGGTGCGCGATGGGCGAGTGGCTTGTGCACCGCGGGCTTTCGCAGATTCATGGCGCGAGGGAGGCGGTGACATCAAAGGCGGCGGTGCGGCCGACGAGAAACCATTCGCGCTTGTATTCCACGGCGGCTCGGGCTCGCGCCCTGAGGAGATTGCGCAAGCGGTGAGCCACGGCGTCGTCAAGATGAACGTCGACACCGACACGCAGTACGCGTTCACTCGTGCGGTCGCCGGCCATATGTTCGAGCATTACGCTGGCGTACTCAAAATCGACGGCGAAATCGGCGAGAAGCGCTTCTATGATCCGCGCTCGTGGGGTCGTGAAGCCGAATCCGCTATGGCCGCTCGTGTGGTCGAAGCCTGCCAGCGGCTCGGTTCCGCAGGCAAGGCGCTGAAGTAAGGCAATAGCCCCCCGGTAAATATCGCAATACCTGCATCGCAGTTGGCGTAGCGCGGGAATTTGTCATGTGCGAATTTGTCATGTGCGAGTGTGTGATGTGCGAGTGGTGTGATGTACAAACGTGTGCACGGTGACGTTGTGAAGGTCACCGTGGCGCGATCATCCCCAACTAACTGGTATAGACGTCACGGTAGGGTGTTTCTGGCGGAATCACGCGGATGCGGAGGTGCGGTATGCCCGGAATCATTCTTATCGGCGCGCAGTGGGGCGACGAAGGCAAGGGCAAGGCGACCGATTTGATCGGCACGCATGTCGACTATGTCGCGCGCTTCAACGGCGGCAATAACGCGGGCCACACGGTGGTGGTTGGCGATGAATCGTACGCGCTGCACCTGCTGCCCAGCGGCATCATCAGCCCTAATGTCACCCCGGTCATCGGCAACGGCGTTGTAGTCGACCCCGAGGTGCTGTTCGAAGAGATCGACGGCTTGGAATCGCGTGGCGTGGACTGCTCGCGGCTGTTGGTGAGCGAGGGGGCGCAAGTCATCGCGCCGTACCACCGGGTGCTCGACAAGGTCACCGAGCGCTTTCTTGGCAAGCACAAGATCGGCACGACCGGCCGTGGTATCGGCCCCGCATATGCAGACAAGATCAACCGCGTCGGCATCCGCGTGCATGACCTGTTCAACGCGCAGCATCTGCACGACAAAGTCGAGGCGAGTCTGCACCAGAAGAACCAGATGCTGGTGAAGCTGTACAACCGTCGCCCGGTCGACGTGGACGAAACCACCGAACACCTGTTGGCGTTGGGCGAAAAGCTTCGGCCTTATGTTGCCAACACTTCGCTGATCCTCAACAGGGCACTCGACGAGGGCAAAACCGTGCTCTTCGAGGGCGGCCAGGCCACGATGCTCGACGTAGATCACGGTACTTACCCGTTCGTCACGTCGTCGAACCCGACCGCAGGCGGCGCTTGCACGGGGACCGGCGTCGGACCGACCAAGATCACCCGCGTGATCGGTGTTTCGAAGGCTTATGTCACCCGCGTGGGCGAAGGGCCGTTCCCTACGGAGCTTAACAACGAATCAGGTGAATGGCTGCGCACCCAGGGCCACGAATTTGGCGTGACCACAGGGCGTCCGCGTCGCTGCGGCTGGTTCGATGCAGTCGTGAACCGCTACGCCGTGCGGGTCAATGGTCTGACCGATATTGTGCTCACCAAGCTCGATGTACTTACGGGCCTGAAAGAAATACCTATCTGTGTGGGCTACGACGTGGAAGAATCCGATGGTACGCACACCCGCTACGACGACATGCCGGTTGACCAGGCCGCCTTCATCGCTGCTAGGCCCATTTACGAAACCATGCCCGGCTGGGACGAGGACATCTCCAGAGTGCATGTTTTCGCCGAGCTTCCCGCCACCACACAGGCGTATGTGCGGCGCCTCGAAGAGCTCTCCGGCTGCCGCATCTCGGCGATCGGCACCGGCCCGCAGCGCGACCACATCATCTCCGTGCATTCGTTGATCGACTAGACGTCGGCTCGGGTTCACCTGAAGCATGCGGGCATTGCAATGACTCATACCGATGATGTACCGGGCGGCGACTTACGCTTGAACGGCCATCCGTCCGAGGGGGGCACCGCGAAGGTGCCTGGACGGCCTGGCAGCAAACGGTGGGCGATCGCCGTCCGCGCAATCGTATGTGGATGCATCGCGGGCCTGCTTGTGGCGCTGTATCGCTATGGCATCGGCTGCGGCACACGCTTTGCGCACTGGATGTACCCACAGATTACGGCCCAGCCGTGGCTGATGGCGCCGTTTGTATGTGCTGCCTCGGTCATCGGCCTGATGATCGCATGGCTGGTGCGCCTTGAGCCGATGGCGAGCGGCAGCGGCATCCCGCAGGTCGAGGGCGTGGTGCTGCTGGGTTTGCGAATGCGTTGGCTGCTGGTTCTCGTGGTGCGTTTTGCCGGCGGATTGCTCTGCGGCATGTTCGGTCTGTCGCTGGGGCGCGAAGGACCGTCGATTCAGATTGGCGCGGCTGCGAGCCAAGGCGTGTCCGGCGCGATGAAAAGCGATGCGCTCGAGGAGAACACGCTGATCACCGCCGGTGCGGCGGCAGGGCTGTCCGCGGCATTCAACGCGCCGCTCTCCGGCATGATGTTCGCGCTGGAAGAGGTGCACCGCAATTTTTCACCAGTCATATTATTGTCTGCTGCAAGCGCATCGCTCAGCGCCGATTTCGTCTCGAAAACATGGTTCGGTCTGCGGCCGGTGCTCGATTTCACCAAGTTTGGGCAGCTGTCGTTGCCGCTCTATTGGTGGATGATTCCGCTCGGCATCGTGGCGGGACTTGTTGGCTCGCTCACGAACCGCATGTTACTCGGCTTCCAGACCTTGTATAGCAAGCTTCCAGCCGCCGCTGGCCCGGTTATCGCGCTGTTGATCGCGTTGCCCTGCGGTCTGTTCGCGCCAAAAGTCCTCGGCGGAGGCGAAGAGCTCATTGATTTCGCCGAGCATGCCTCGTCTGGCGTACTAGGGCTGCTTGCGCTGCTGGCTATCAAAATGCTGTTCACGGGTTTCAGCTTCGGCTCCGGCGCACCTGGAGGCATCTTCATGCCGATTCTGGCGATTGGCACGCTGTCGGGAAGCGTATTCGGCTTGTTGGCCACGCAGCTGCTTGCGGGCATCGTGCCCCCAAGCGCAGTCGCAGTGTTCGCCGTCTGCGCGATGGCGGGAACGTTGTCGGCCTCGGCCAAGGCGCCTATGACTTCGATTCTGCTGGCCGTCGAAATGTCCGGTTCGCTTGTGCATACGCTCCCCGTCGCCGCATGTGCCTTCATAGCGTTGTTCGTTGCTGATCTGCTTGGCATCAAGCCGATTTACAGTGCCTTGCTGGAGCGGTATCTCGCGGCCCATGGCGGCAGCGAAGGTAATTGAGCGCATCTGCGACTAACAAAAGATCACGCATGGTTACGTTGTCGAAACGTAAGCGCAACCAAGCGCGGCCATCATCCTCCTAGATTGGTAGCTAATCGAGAGAGGATGGTTACATGACAGCCGTAACGAAACGATCACGGCGTCGTCTTATGGGGATATCGCTCGGTTGCGTGCTTTTTTCCCTGTTGATGATGCTCTCCATGATGCGACCTGCCGCGGCGCTGGCCGCTGAAGCTGTTCCTGTGTGCAATCCGACTGCCTCGAATGGGTGCGTCAACGGTATCCTTCAGGATGCGAGTAAAAAGCCGATCAGCGGCGTGACGGTAACGCTGTCCGGCGCTGAAGCTGCGACGACGACCACCGACGAGACCGGGAAATGGGCATTCTCGGTGCAAGCTGACGGCACTTACGACGTAGCCATCGATAAATCTGTCGCTGCGCAGCACGGGCTCAAGGCCTCCCATGCGCAGGTGGAGATACAGAAAGACAGCTTCTCCAAGCAGCGCGGTGTGGTTCGCTTCGACCAGGTAGCTAGCCCTTCGGGTGGCAGCTCTCCTTCGCATTCACCGGGTTCGTCAGCGTCGTCGGGCTCGTCGAGTCCTTCAGGCTCAGGGGAATCTAACCCGGCTAGCAATGCCGGTTCATCGTTAGGCTCGAACTTTGGTGCCAGAGTATGGCAGCAGCTGTATTCAGGCATCATCTTCGGCCTGATGCTCGCTCTGATGAGCGTAGGCATGAACCTGGTCTACGGCACTACTGGCCTGAGCTCCTTCTCACATGGCGAGCAGGTGTCGCTTGGTGGCCTGATGGCATACGTCGGCACGCAAATGCTGCATATGCCCGTGTGGGCCTCCGCGATCTTCGCTATCGCCATCGGTGCGATCACCGGCCTCGTCCAGAATGAGCTCGTCTGGGCTCCATTGCGACGACGCCATATCGGCACGACGCAGCAGTTGATTGTGACCATAGGACTATCGATGGTGCTGCAATACATCTACCAGTTCTTCTTCGGTGGCAACGTCAAAGGCATTACGATCTCGGTGGAGCAAGGCTTCAAGCTGGGCCCGATCATCACGGATGTATCCACGCTGATCTCGGCGGGCATCTGCATTCTGGTTATCATCGCAATGACGTTCTTCCTGTACCGCACTCGCCTGGGTCGCGCGACGCGGGCGGTTTCCGATAATGCCGCACTCGCCGCGGCCTCAGGCATCAACGTCGAGCAAGTCGTGCGCATCGTATGGATTATCTCCTGCGCTTTGGCGGCCCTCTCCGGCGTCTTGCTGGGTATTTATCTCAACGGCGTGTCGTGGAACACCGGCGCGGTGCTGCTGCTGCTCATGTTCTCGGCAGTGACGCTCGGCGGCCTTGGCACGGCCAATGGCGCGCTGGTTGGTTCGCTGGTAATCGGAGTTGTCGCTGACATGAGCTCGTTGATCATCCCCAATGATATGCGCTACGCCAGCGCGCTCGCGATTCTCATCATCGTCCTGCTGATCCGCCCGCAGGGCATATTCGGCAAAGTTCAGAGAGTAGGCTGAGATGGATTTTCTGACATTAATAAGCGATTCCCTGGGGCAGCTTATCGCCCCGACCACAGCCGCGTACGCGTTGGCTGCTATCGGCCTGAACATCCATTTCGGCATGACAGGGTTGTTCAATATGGGCCAGGCGGGATTTATGCTGCTTGGCGCCTATGGCTTCGGCATCACCCAATCAATGGGATGGAACATGTTCGCCTCGCTGTGCATGTCCATGCTGCTCGCCCTCATTTACGCGCTGTTACTAGGCATCCCGACGCTGAAGCTCGGCCCGGATTACCTTGCTATGGTGACGCTGGCGGCGGCTGAAATCGTCAGGATCGTGGCGCGTTCGACGTCGCTGACATGGCTGACCGGAGGCTCCGGCGGCATCTCCCCCCAGTATTTCACCGAGCAGTTCGAAAACTCCTCGCCGCTGCCTGAAGGCCGGACTCGGATCCTCTGGTGGGCGTATTCCAACAATGTCGCTGATTCATGGTGGATCCGCATCGTGGGTTGGACTCTCGTGGCCATTGTCGCACTGCTGGCGTGGCGCTGGTTCAAATCACCGTGGGGCCGCGTGCTCAAGGGAATCCGTGAGGATGAGAACGCCGTGCGGTCGCTGGGCAAGTCGGTTACCCGCTTCAAGTTGCAGTCGTTGTTCCTCGGCGGCGCGTGCGGTGCGCTTTCGGGCATCCTCTTCGTGCTCCCGCGCTCGGTGCAGCCCGATTCTCTCGGGCGGCAAGTTACTTTCTATGTTTGGACGATACTGCTCATGGGCGGCGCCGCGACCATTCTCGGGCCGATTTTGGGCTCCTGCCTGTTGTGGGTCTCGCTGACCTTGATCAAGGAGCTGATGCGCACCGTGATACCCGATACCCTTATTTCCTCAAGCCAGATAGAATCCCTCGGTTGGGTGATCATGGGCGTTGCCCTGATGTGTTTAGTCATCTTTAGACCGCAGGGACTGCTGGGAGACCGAAGGGAGCTGGCGTTCCATGCCTGAGAAAAACCTGCCGTTTCATGATCTTGCGCAGTGGGCGACCAAAGCCCCTGAAGGCGAGAAGCTCATATCCACCGCATATCGCGACAAAGTGAATGAGGATCTGGAATTCGTAGAGAGCACTCCTGGCGTGCACAAGCCTGATGCGATTCTCGTGGCCGACAACGTGACTCGCCGTTTCGGCGGTGTCACCGCGGTCGATGTGCAGCATTTCGAGATTGAGCGCCATGGCATCACCGCGCTCATCGGCCCGAATGGCGCTGGCAAAACCACGTTCTTCAACCTCATGACAGGCTTCGACACTCCCGGCTCGGGAAGCTGGGAATTCGACGGCCGCCCGCTATCCTCTGTCTCTCCGGAACGGGTGGCGCGCATGGGTATGGTGCGCACCTTCCAACTGACCAAAGTTATGGGCCGCCTGACAGTGCTGGACAACATGCTGCTCGGCGCGCCCGACCAGCCCGGTGAGGGAATGGTTGTATCGCTGTTTCCCTCGCGCTGGAGAAAGAAGGAAAAAGAGAATATCGAAAAGGCTGAGGCGCTGCTCAAACGCTTCCTGTTGTTTGACAAGCGAAATGATTTTGCCGGCTCCCTCTCGGGCGGCCAGCGCAAGCTGCTTGAAATGGCCCGAGCGCTGATGAGCGACCCGCAGCTGGTAATGCTCGACGAGCCGATGGCAGGCGTGAATCCGGCGCTGAAGCAATCGCTGCTCGACTGCATCCTTTCGCTTCGGGAAGATGGCACAACCGTGCTGTTCGTCGAGCATGATATGAACATGGTTCGTCATGTTGCCGATTGGGTCACGGTGATGGCCGAAGGAAGAATCGTCGCCGAAGGCCGCCCGAAGGCTGTGATGAGCAACCCGGCCGTAGTGGACGCCTATTTGGGGGCCCGGGCCAATATCGACCTAGGAGACGACGCCGCGCTGAGTGCGTTGCAAGGCGAAGCCGGCAGGGCACCGGGGGCACCGGGCGAAGCACTGCAGAGAGAGGAGGCCGGGCAATGAGCGAGCAACTATCGCAAACGCAACCATACGCTGCACAACCTGATGCGGGAGTAGGGATTTACGATGGCAGGCCGCTGCTTGATGCCGTCGACTTGGTGGCCGGATATATCCCGGACGTCAACATTCTCGACGGCGCCTCGCTCGCTTTATATGAAGGTGAGATCGTCGGTATCATCGGGCCGAATGGTGCTGGCAAGTCCACACTGCTCAAGGCCCTGTTCGGGCTGGTGCACATTTCCTCGGGCAAGCTGTTGCTGCATGACGAGGAAATCACCAACCTGCGCGCCGACAAGCTGGTCTCCAGGGGCGTGGGGTTCGTGCCACAGACTGAGAACGTGTTTCCCTCGCTCACCATCGAGGAGAACATGCATATGGGCGCGTTCCAATCTCCCAAGCTGTTCGCTGAGCGATTCGACTACGTGTGTTCGATCTTCCCGACGCTGCGCAAGCGTAAGAATCAGCAGGCGGGGTCGCTTTCCGGCGGTGAGCGCCAGATGGTGGCTATGGGTCGGGCGCTGATGATGAAACCCTCTGTATTGCTGTTGGATGAGCCATCCGCAGGCCTGTCACCCATGCTGCAAGACGAGACTTTCATCCGTGTGCGCGAGGTGAACCGGGCCGGAGTGTCTGTGGTCATCGTGGAGCAGAACGCGCGGCGCTGCCTGCAGATCTGCGACCGGGGCTACGTGCTCGATCAGGGCCGCAATGCCTATTCGGGTTCGGGAAGGGATCTGTTGAACGACTCTAAGGTCATTAGCCTATACCTTGGAAATCTGGAGGAAGAGGTCGAGCAGGAGGGCCGCTGACGACGTGCATCTGATTCCAATGTGTTTCAGGCATTGAGCGATCTTTAATCTCGGGGAAACATAAGGCACACGTATTTGTTGCAAATCCAGCTTACATTCTGTATCCAAGGGGCGGCGGCGTGTTGTTCACCGTATCGCTTTTTGGCTGTCGCTCGCCGACCGCGGGCAAGAGAGAAAGAGTGGTGATCCATATGACTATCAACATGACTGGCAATATCAAAAAGGCCTCGCTCGCTGCGACCGCCATGGTCGCAGCGGCAGTGATGGCCTTGGCTGGCTGCGGATCCGGCAGCTCGGGCAGCAGCTCCAACGCTTCGGGAGCGTTCGTGCTAGGCGGCCTGTTCCCAGAGACCGGCTCGTTGGCGTTCCTCGGTCCAGCTGAGGTGACGGCTTGGAAGCTCGCGGCGCAAGACATCAATGCCGCCGGCGGCGTGCTTGGCAAGAAGATCCAAACCGTAAGCGCTGATGTGTCCGATGCCGACCACGCCGACCAGAACACGGCTGGCGCGCAGTCGGTGCTCTCCAAGAACCCGTCGGTGATTCTAGGGCCGGCGTCGAGCTCAGTGGTCAAGAACGTCTACAAGTCCATTGCCGAAGCCAAGGTTCCGCTTATCTCTATGGGTGCGACCTCGCCTACGCTTTCCGGCGTGAGTCCGTACTTCTTCCGCACGGTGCCGCCGGATTCGGTGCAGGGCGCAGTGCTGGGAAACGTGATCGCGCAGGATGGTGTCCAGAAGCTCGCCATCGCAGTGTTCAATGACGAGTACGGCACCAATCTGCGTGATGTGGTCGTAAAAACCGCTAGTGCCGCCGGTGTTGATGTCGTCTATGGAGCGAAGGATACCTTCGACCCCACAGAGACGAACTTCTCCTCGCTGGTGACGAGCATCAAGGCCACGAATCCTGACGCGGTGCTGCTCATCGCTTTTGATCAGTCGCAGCAGATCATCAAGGAATTCGCAGGCCAGGGAGTCGACACTCACAAGCTGTACATGACTGATGGCAACACTGCCGATTATTCGGGCAAGCTTGACGCCGGCCTGCTTAAAGGCACTACCGGAACCATCCCAGGCGCCCATCCAAGCGATGCATTCCAGGCTCGTCTGAAGACCGTCAAGTCCGACTTGGCTGATTTCACCTATTCTGCGGAAACTTACGATGGCGCCATTCTCGCGGCGTTGGCTGCGCAGAAGGGGGGCGCCACCGACGGTGCGACCGTGCAGAAGAACATGCGGGCCGTCTCCGGATCCACCAACGGCACTGAGTGCACCACATACAAGGCCTGCCTCGCCCTGCTCAAGGACAAGAAGGAGATCACCTACAAAGGCCAGTCCGGCATCGGCCCGATCAACGAGGCTGGCGACCCGAGCGCCGCAGCCATCGGCGTCTACAAGTTCGATGGATCCAACAAGCCGGTCTACGATCACTCGCAGGAAGGCGAGGTCCCGAAGTCCTGACCCCAGGATGTTCATTCCGGATCCGCAGCACGCTGCGGTTTGGCAGCATAGTGGTGGTTCGGCAACACGGTGTTGACTGGCAGTGTTGCTGCACGGGATGAACGGTTGTTATATGTGCGTCCGCTGGGCTTGTCGCCGGCGGACGCATTGTTATGTCGTAGTACTTCCCTGCTGAATGATGTCTGTGGACTGCGTTGAACGCTGTGGTGTTGTGCCCAATCTGTGATACGCGGCGTTTTGCCGGCGGCTTTTGCCGGTATGATGGGGATCATCAAGGACAAAATCCGCCCGTATGAACCACACGAAGACCCGGCCCTGCGTATTTGCGGCAGCATGGACGCGATATGCGCATCGGTTGGGACACACAGTATTTTCAATGGCACGGCAACCAAATCGTGCCAATAGCAGAACCCGCAACAGCGCATAAGCATGTAAGCGCATAAGGAGTGCATATACTATGGCAGCACAAATCTGGTACGAAGACGACGGCGATCTCTCCCTCCTCGAGGGCAAGAAGGTCGCGATCATCGGCTACGGCTCGCAAGGCCATGCCCACGCGCTCAACCTGCGCGATTCCGGCATCGATGTCGTCGTCGGTCTGCGCCCGAATTCCAAATCGGTCGAATTCGCCAAGGAGCAGGGCCTCGAGGTCATGAGCGTGCCGGAAGCCGCAGCCGAAGCGGACATCATCATGATTCTGGCACCTGACCAATTCCAGCGCACTATCTGGGCGGACGATATCGAGCCCAACATCAAACCGGGCGCTGCTCTCGCCTTCGCCCACGGCTTCAACATCCATTACGGCTATATCAAGCCGTCCGCCGATCATCCGGTCTTCATGGTCGCGCCGAAAGGCCCGGGCCATATCGTGCGCCGCGAGTATGCCGCAGGCCGCGGCGTTCCGGTCGTGGTGGCTGTCGAGCAGGATCCGCGCGGCGACGGGTGGGGAATCACGCTGGCCTATGCCAAGGCTTTGGGGGCGTTGCGCGCCGGCGCCATCAAGACTACGTTCAAGGAAGAGACCGAAACCGATCTCTTCGGCGAGCAGGATGTGCTCATGGGCGGTATCAACCACTTGGTCGAAACCGGTTTCGAAGTGCTCGTCGAGGCTGGCTACCAGCCGGAGATCGCCTACTTTGAAGTGTGCCATGAGCTCAAGATGCTTGTCGATCTTATGAACGAAGGCGGCCTGAACAAAGCCCGCTGGAGCTGCTCCGACACCGCGCAGTACGGTGATTTCATCTCACAGGTCGTCGACGACTCCACCAAGAAGCGCATGGAATATCAGCTGGGGCGCATTCAGGACGGCTCCTTCGCCAAGGAGTTCATCGACGATCAGGATGCCGGCGCGCCGAAGTTCCGCGAGCTGCAGGAGAAGTACTCCCATGTGCAGATCGAAGAAGTCGGTCCCAAACTCCGCGCCATGTTCTCTTGGAACAAGGGCGAGGCCGATGATGCCGACGAGAACCAGTCCTTTACCGGCAAAATCGCCCGTGCGCAAGTGCAAAAGTGATTGAGCGTTATAAGTTATAACTGGCAGCTAAAACCGCCGTCTCTTGGCCGTATCGGTCAGGAGACGGCGGTTTTATTTCTGATTCGCCAAGCGCATCCCGGGTCGCTGCCCGGGTTGCAGATGATGTGACGTGGATGTGAGCACCTGCGCGCGGTAACGCGCGGCTGCGCGCGTGGGGGTGCGTCTGCGTTGCTTGCTACAGTGTGATTTTGCAAGACACGGGAGCTGGAAAGCTGAGAGGGAGATGCGAATCTCCGACCGTTGAACGTGACACGGCTAATACCGTCGAACGAAGTCAATGCCTATCTTGGTGTTCCTTCTCGTGATACCCATGCCTGCTTTCTCTTTGTAGAGCCGGTTGGCAGATATTTCAGAGGAGAGCAATGTCTGCATCATCCATCAACAACGACCACGAGAACGTTCGTCACGGCGTTCGCGTCACCGATGCCGTCGCGCACGCGCAATCGCCGAGTCCATCAACCGCAGGAGCGTCTTCGTGGCGTCTGCCTGGCAAGCCGCGGGCGACCGCGCACATATGGCATCAGCTGCGCCGTTGGCGCGCCATCGATATCACCGTGGCGTCGGTCATCGCCGTGGCGTCGGGCATCGTGTTCCGGCTTGTCGATCTCATTGCCACCGTGCCTTATGCTGCGCTTCAAGGCCTGCTGCCGGGGTTGGCCGGGCTGCTCAGTGGCTTCTGGTATTTTGCCGGCGTGCTGGCGATGCTCATCGTACGTAAGCCGGGTGCTGCACTGTATGCCGAAACGGTCGCGGCATGTTTGGAGCTTATTCTCGGCAACCAGTGGGGAGCGGGCGGCAGTTTAGTCGCCGGCATCGCGCAGGGCCTGCTCACTGAAATCGCGTTTCTTGTTCTGGCGTACCGGCATTGGAATGCCTGGGCTGCGGTGCTGGCAGGCATATTCGCCGCGCTCGGAGGATTGGGATATTCTTTCGTCACTGCGTATGCAGGCATCAATGTCACCGGGGCTTTCGCCATCACGAATATCTTGAGCAATGTCGTGTCTGGAGCTGTTGTTTCAGGCGCCCTGATGTGGCTGCTGTACCGGGGCATCGCGCGCACAGGAGCCTTGTCGCGTTTCGAATCGGGTCGTGAATCGGCGGCGGTTTCGGACGCGGATATTCGGCAATCAGATAATAACCGATAAACGATAGCAATAAAAGGCAATGAGATAATTAAGGAGCAATTATGCTTTCAGTACGACTCGAATATGTTCATCCGTGGACGAACCACGCCGGCATGTACTTGGCGCGGCAGCGCGGATTTTATCAGGAATACGGCCTTGACGTGGAGTTCACGAGCGGTGATACCTTCCGCGGCGACCCCGCCTACCTGCTGGCGCGCGGCGAGTACGATATCGCGCTGGTCAGGCTCAACCAGCTGCTGTTCCACCAGCAGGGCGAGGCGTCGCTGATCTCCGTCGCGGTGATGAACCAGTGCCAGATCGGCGGCATCATCACCAATAAGGGCACCGGAATCGCGCGGTTCCGCGATTTGGAAGGCAAGCGCGTATGCATTCCGATGGGCGTGAAGCGGCTGTACACCGAGCTTGAGGAGGCGGTAAGCAAGGACGGCGGCGATTTCTCCAAGGTCGTCACCATCGATCCGGGCGAGTGGGAGCCGGACATCCGCGCGGTCGAACGCGGCAAATGCGACGCCTTCATCAACGTCGCATGGTGGGAGCCGTTCCAAGGCTCGCAGGGCTTCGACCAGGTCGTGACGCTGCCCTTCGATTCGATCGGCGTGGCGCCGCACCACTCGTATTACGTGTGCGTGCGCCGGGAGTTCCTCGACCGCAACCCGAACCTGGTGAGGAACTTCCTCGATGCGACCGTGCGCGGCTACAATCTGGCTGGCAAAGACCCGCAGGCCGGCGTTGACGCCCTGCAGCCGGCGCTGTGCCACATCGACCCGGACGTGCTTGCCGCCTCGCTCGCCGCCGTGACCCCGTCCTGGTACGACCCGCAGGGCCGCTGGGGCACCGCCAACCTCGACACCGTGCGCTCGTACACGCGCTGGATGGCCGAACGCGGCCACCTGAGCGTTCCGCTGGAGCAGGCCGAGCAGAGCCTCGAAGGCCATTGCGTCACCAACGCCTTCCTGCCGCAGGCTGCTGAGCAAGCCCCCGCGGTGATGCCGATGCCCGAAGTCGGGTGAGAAGTAGCTGGGGTATAGCGCAATGGTCAGGAAGGCGGCGTCGGGCTTGTATTCCGGGCTTGTGCATCAAGCTTTACGTAAAGCCGCCTTCCTGCAAATCCTGTGAGGCGTTCCTGGATGCGGGTTCAGGGATCTAGGACGTTAGCCGCTGTCGTTTCCGCAATTGGCCTGCGACGGGATGCCTCACTGTTGCTAAGAATAACCAGAACGAGTATGGAAAGTAACAGCATAGGGAGGGGGTGCGGACGGAATGTTGGGGACTGGGATGGTGAGGAGTCTGGTCTTGTATAGCGATTGTGAGCGGCGGCGTGCGGTGGACGCGTATTTCGAGTGGGGTGTTGGTCTGAGGGCGGCGGTGGAGCGGTTGGGTGGCTGGCCGGGCACGAATACGCTGGCGGTCTGGGTGCGGCTCGACCCGCGTTTCCGTTCGCGTTGCGGCAGGCCGCGTGTGCCCGCCGGACTCAGGGCCGGCGCGGTGATGGCGTATCGTGGGGGCAAGAGCCTTGCGCGCCACGGCGCGCGAGTACGGCGTGAGCGCCATGTCGGTGAGACGCTGGGCCGGGGAATACGACTCGCCGTTTGCCTGCGGCGGGCGTTCGCAAGGAGGTCCCATGACGTCCCATGACGACGGCCTGCCGGATGATCCGGAGGAGCTCAAGCGCATGGTCCGTGACCAGCGGTTGGAGAACGACCTGCTTAGGGAGGTGGTGGCGTTGGTAAAAAAGACCCGGCCGCCGATCCGGGGCGGCTGGGCGACCGGGAGAAGACGGCGATAACGGATCGGTTGCGCCCGACGTATTCGCTGACCTGTTTGGCCTCTAGACTCTCACTGGCCCTGAGCTCGTATCATTACCATCATGCGCGGCTGGAGCTTGACAAATACGATTGGCTGCGGCCACTGGTGCGCGCGGCGTTCGAAAAGGCCCACGCCCGCTACGGCTCCCGTCGTATCCACGCCGTGCTGAAACGGGATGGGACGGTGGTCTCGGAGAAGGTGGTGCGCCGCGTCATGCGCGAGGAGGGATCGCAGGCCCGCTCCTCCAGGAAGAGCCGTCATTACAGTTCGTACATCGGCGAATGCTCGCCAGACCCCGACAACCTTCTGGACCGTGGCTTCCGCGCTGAGACGCCCAACCGGAAGTGGCTCACCGACATCACCGAAATCAAAGCCAGTGACGGCAAGGTCTATGTGAGCCCCATCCTCGACTGTTATGACGGGCGCATCATCGCCTATTCGATCGGCCGGCATGCGGACGCCGGTCTGGCGAACTCGTCGCTCGAGAAGGCCATAGCGACCCTGCCTTCATATGGCTTCCGGCCCATCGTGCACTCGGACCGCGGGGGCCACTACCGGTGGCCCGGATGGATCGGCCTGATGCAGAAGGCCGGTCTCAGGCGTTCGATGAGCGCCAAGGGCTGCAGTCCGGACAACAGCGCCATGGAGGGCTTCTTCGGCCGCATGAAGACCGAGGCCGTCTATCCCGAACACTGGCACAAGCTCACCTGCCGCCAGGTAATTAGCAAAACCCATGAATATATTACCTGGTACAACACGACCCGCATCAAACAGTCCCTGGACTACCAAAGCCCCGACCAACACCCCAGGACTCTCGGCCTCATGGCATAATCACCACCACAACAACAAAACACCACCAAGAAAACATCCGCACCCCCTTGTCTTGCTGTATTGCCAGCGTTCGCGTTGGTTGAGCAGCATATAGCAGGGATAGATTGATCCATCCGCCGCTGCAGTGATTGTGTTTTGACCGAGCTTGCACCACACCGTATTGTTGCTTGGCGCAAATAGATTGCGCAGTGCAGTCTGTGCTAAGAATTGTTTGGCTGGTTCTTGAGAATCCACACAGTCGGCAAATAAATCGCATGTATCAGTTCGTAGTTGCTTTGCAAAAGTCCATTCATTTTTTATTTCATCTTGGGCGAACCATCCGCAGACAGGTACAACATCTACCCATGAAGCATCGAAGTCATGGATGAGGAAGTTCACAATGTTTTCTATTGTGTATCCCTGTTCCATCTCATAAGGCGTGTATATGCTCTCAAAACCGTCTGGAGTGATTCCATTTTTCGCAAGTGTATCGATATTCGCTACGATACGGTCAAAAGAACCTTTGCCGTTCGCGAATTTCCGATACATATCATGTATTTTCTGGGGACCGTCGATCGAAACAGTAAAACTGATGTGGTTCTCCCTGATCAGCTCGATAAGCCCTTTGGTCAGCACTGTCATGTTCGTCACCCCCCCTTTTTTCATCTAGCATCTCCAGACCGTCGTTGTCTGGTTACACACGTAATAAGCGTTATTTGTTTCATTCATGTTACTTATAAATTTTGTTTTTATTTCTGAAACGTGATGGTTCTAGCGCTGAAAAGCATGTCCTTCCGATGGCGTTATTCCGGGTAGGAAGTGCTGCTCGAGTCGGATAGTTGCGAATGACGGCGACAACCCATACTGGTGCAAAACACAGCAGACGGATTGAAGATCTTTCCGGTTATCTCTCGGCCTGGAGCATTCGTTCATACGTGTCGCAAGCATCCGCAATCGCATATCCTGAAGTTCGTATCGCCCAAAAGGTCTATAGTATACACAGTAAAAAATTTATAGTGTGAGGTAATGTAAAGACAGTAGGCATGCGCTGACCGGAAGTTGACGCGCGCTTGACAGGAACGTTTTGGAGCCCTGCGGGATATGTGGAAATCTGTTGTGTTGCAGTCGTAGGGGTGGAGAGGGAAAGAAGCGATATGGGATACGAGCAGGAGGCCTTTGAGCGGTTGCTTGTCAACGTCATGAACAAGCGCTCGCTTGCGGCCAAGTATTACTCGCGGTATGGCAGCGGCGAGCCTTTTGTACTGCGCTATCTGCGCAAGCATGGCACGGCGACTCCGTCACAGCTCGCTTCGGCGCTGCGATCCAGCTCGGGGCGCATCTCCGCGGTGCTCGCATCCTTGGAGAAAAAAGGCTTCGTCACGCGCGAGGTCGATGCCAAGGATCGGCGGAATATCCTCGTTTCGATCACTGAAGCCGGGCTTGAGCAGTCGCTCAAAGATCGCGACGAAGCCCGATCGGCGATCTGTTGGATTTTCACGCAGATGGGGGAGCGGCGGACGCGGGACTTCGTCGACCTGGTCACCGAATTCCATGTCTACATGTCCATTTGCAAGCCAGGAGAGCCGCGGCCGACACCGGAGGATATCGGGAAAGCCTTCGCCGGGATTGATGAGGAGAGACAGACGGAGGCCGATCGGGTAAACGGGGATGAGCACGAATAAGTGCGCCCGAGTGGACGTAGTGCCGCAAAATACGCGCTGGGCGGATTTCGCATGATTGTACAGAAAACGGGGTGTCTTCTCAATTGCTACGTATATTATCTAACACCGTAAGAAATTTATATTCGAAGCGAATCAAGAACGCATAGCCGTAAGAACATAAGACTTACGATACTTTAATCTTCATAGCCATCAAGGAAGGATAGCGCATGCTGCGCATCTGCAAATATCTCTCCAAATCGGAGATCGGGCAGCTGCTGATCGGGCTCATATTTATCGTGGGTCAGATCTGGTTCGATCTCAAACTGCCGGACTACATGTCCGATATCACACGGCTCGTGGAAACCCCGGGCAGCAACATGCACGACATCTGGGTTGCGGGTGGCAAGATGTTGCTCATATCGCTGGGCTCCGTGCTATGCGCCATCGCAACCGGCTATGTCGCGGCGCGAGTCGGCGCCTCGTTTAGCCAGCGTCTGCGCTCGCTCGAATTCCGCAAGGTCGAGTCCTTCGGCCCGGCGGAGATGAACCGCTTCTCCACGGCTAGCCTCATCACCCGTTCGACCAACGACATCACACAGATTCAGATGTTCGTCACCATGGGTTTGCTGCTGCTCGTCAAATCGCCAATCATGGCGGTGTGGGCCGTATGCAAAATCGCAGGCAAAGGCGTGGATTGGACGGTGGCAACCGCCGTCGCCGTCGGCGTGCTGCTCGTGGTCATCGGTGTGCTCATGACCATGGTCATCCCCAAATTCCGCAGCATGCAACGGTTAACCGACAATATCAACCTCGTCGCTCGAGAGAACCTGACTGGCCTGCGCGTCGTGCGCGCCTACAACGCGGAGAGCTATCAGGAAGCGAAATACGACAAGGCCAACGCAGAACTCAGCGACACCTACCTATTCACCAACCGCGCGATGTCGGTGATGATGCCGCTGATCAACACGGTTATGAACGGCCTGATGCTCGCGATCTACTGGATTGGCGCCTATCTTATCGATGCGGCAGGCATCCAAGACAAGCTCACGCTGTTTTCGAACATGGTCGTTTTCTCCAGCTATTCGGTGCAGGTCATCATGAGCTTCCTGCTGATGAGCATGGTGTTCGTGCTGCTACCGCGCGCCGACGTGTCCGCGAACCGCGTGCTCGAGGTGCTTAACACTAATCCGTTGGTGACGGACGGTGCGAAGAAAGCTGCGGGTGCGGCCGCTGTTGCAGCCGGCGCTGTTTCCACCGCCTTCGCGCTAACTGCACCCAAAGGCACGGTCGAGTTCAAGGACGTGAGCTTCGCCTACCCGGACTCGCGTGAGGCGATGCTCGAAGGCATCACGTTCAGCGCGCAGCCGGGTCAGACGGTTGCCTTCATCGGCTCGACTGGCTCGGGCAAGTCCTCGCTGGTCAATCTCGTGCCGCGCTTCTACGACGCGACCAGAGGCCAGGTACTGGTCGACGGCGTGGACGTGCGTGACTACCCGCTCAAAGATCTTCGCGATAAAATCGGCTACGTGCCCCAGCAGTCGGTGCTCTTCAAAGGCACAGTAGCTTCGAATATCCGCTACGGCGACCGCCCGCAGGATTCCGCCGACGTCGAGATGGTCGATACGTCGAGTATCAAGGGGCGCAGGCGTGAGGCCGAGCTGATGAAGCATGTGGATGACGTGCAAGACCTTGGCGACGAACAGCAGGTTCACGCCGCTGCCGAAGTTGCGCAGGCCAGTGAATTCATCGAAACCATGGATGGCGCCTATGACGCCGCGATTGCGCAGGGCGGCTCGAACGTTTCGGGCGGTCAAAAGCAGCGGCTTTCCATCGCCCGTGCGGTGTATCGCCATCCGGAAATCCTGATCTTCGATGATTCTTTCAGTGCGCTGGATTTCAAAACCGATCGCGCTGTGCGCGAAGCTCTGAAACGGCAAGCCAAGAATTCTACGAAATTGATCGTCGCCCAGCGCATCGGCACGATCATGGATGCCGACCGCATCGTCGTGCTCGATGATGGCAAAGTGGTCGGGCAAGGCACTCATCGTGAGCTCTTGGAGAGCTGCAGCGTGTACCGCGAAATCGCCGAATCCCAGCTCAGTGCCGACGAGTTGGCCGCATGATGCCGCGTACGTTATCGGCACGATTCGCAGACGCGCGAATAAACACGCATATGGGTAAGCACAGGGTTGCAAGCTGTAAGGAGAAATAATGCCAGGACCACATGGACCAGGAAACGGCGCAGCCGTCGAACATCCTGAAGACTTCGGGCAGACGATGGGCAAGCTCATCCGATTCTGCCGCACATACATTCCGGCCATGATCGTCGCGCTGGTGCTCGGCGCAATCGGCACAGTCTTCCAGATCATCGGGCCGAATCGACTGCGGGATATGACCAACGAGATTGTCAAAGGCATGCCAGCCATCGTGAATGGCAAGCCGATGCTGAACGCCATTGATTTCGGCGCCGTCAATCGCATCGCCTGGATTCTCGTGGCGCTTTACGCCGGCAGCGCGCTGCTCAACTACGTGCAGTCATGGATGATGGCGACCGTTACACAGCGTACCGCGCAAGAGCTGCGCGGCGCGATCAGCGTGAAGATCAACAAGCTGCCGCTCAAATACTTCGATAAGACCAGCTACGGCGACATCCTCTCGCGCATCACCAATGACGTGGACGCCATAGGCCAGACCCTGGGCCAGTCCATCGGCGCGCTGATTACCTCCATTACGTTGTTCTTTGGCTCGCTTGTTATGATGTTCGCCAATAACGTGCTGCTCACTATCTGCGGCATCGTCGCGAGCCTGATCGGCTTCGCGCTCATGATGATCATCATGAAGTTCTCGCAGAAGTATTTCGTGCAGCAGCAGAAGGCGCTGGGCGATGTCAACGGCCACGTCGAGGAGATGTACGCTGGCCATACCGTGGTCAAAGCCTACGGCGGCGAGGCGGACTCCATCCGCACTTTCGAACGTTACAACTCCGACCTGTACTCTTCCGGCTGGAAGAGCCAGTTCTTCTCGGGGCTGATGATGCCGCTCATGATGTTCGTGGGCAACCTCGGCTTCGTTGTGGTGTGCGCGGTCGGCGGTGCGCTCGCGCTGAACGGCAAGATCGAATTCGGCGTGATCGTGGCCTTCATGATGTACATTCGCCTGTTCACTCAGCCGCTCGCCCAGTTCGCCACCGCCTTCCAGAATCTGCAGCGCTGCGCCGCTGCTTCCGAGCGCGTGTTCGGCTTCCTCGAAGAGCCCGAGATGGCCGATGAAAGCGTCAAGCAGCCGTTGCTCGGCCGCGATGCCGCAGGTAACCCCGTGCGTGTGCGCGGCGATGTGGACTTCGCTCATGTGAGCTTCGGCTATTCTCCGGAGAAAACCATCATCCATGACTTCTCCGCCGCTGTCCGGGCCGGGCAAAAAGTCGCTATCGTCGGGCCTACCGGCGCCGGCAAGACCACCATGGTCAATCTGCTCATGCGCTTCTACGAGATCACTGGCGGTGTAATCTCCATCGACGGCATCGACACGAAATCCGTGCCGCGCGCCAACGTGCACGACCAGTTCTCGATGGTGCTGCAAGACACCTGGGTGTTCCAAGGCACCGTGCGTGAAAACATTGCCTACGCGCGCACAGACGTCGGCGATAAGCAGGTCATCGACGCGTGCAAGGCGGTCGGGCTGGACCATTACATACGTTCGCTGCCCAAGGGCTACGACACGGTGCTCGATGACAAGGCCTCGCTTTCGCAAGGCCAGAAGCAGCTGCTCACCATCGCGCGAGCCATGGTGCAGAACGCACCGATCCTGATTCTGGACGAGGCGACATCCTCAGTCGATACTCGCACTGAAGAGCTCATTCAGAAGGCCATGGACGCTCTGACTGTCGGCCGTACGAGCTTCGTGATCGCGCATCGCCTCTCGACTATCAAGAACGCCGATATGATCCTTGTGATGGATCACGGCGACATCGTCGAGCGTGGTACCCACGACGAGCTGCTCAAGGCCAATGGCTTCTACGCCGGCCTTTACAATAGCCAGTTCGCGCTGACAGACTGAGGCGTAGGTGGAGCGCCTGGTGAGCTTTCCGTAGGCGAAGTAGCTATTGCGCAGTGAAGAACGTTCCTGGGAAGTCGTGGCTGGCGACCATGCGGCGGTCGGCGAGGAGCTGGGCGCATGAGAAACCGGCAATAGAGGCCAACCATTGTGGCTCGGTTACAAAGAGCGCGGTTGCCAGGCCGTCGGCGAAGGCGGTGGGGTACGAGATACTGGGGGAGTTGGCGTCAAAGGAACGATCGGCACCAACGTAGACCCAAGTCGCGGCGACATCATTCACTGGCCGTCCGTCGATGGCGTTAAGCAAATGATGCAGCTGCATCCCATTCGCCTCGCCCCAGTGCCTTCGGCTGGGTGCACTGGCGCAGAATGCCCCGGAGCTGACATGCGCCATGCCGACTGCCTTGTCGGTATCGGCGGGGTCTTCAAGCGCAATATCGATGGGTGTGCTCGAATTGATGAGCATGTCGCCGCCCGCATCGATGAGGAATTCGTGATCGGCCGGATTCACGTGCTGTTTTGAGACAATCAGGTCATGCATGTCATCCGTATGCTCGAATGACGAGATTGGGGACGCAGCAGCCGTTGACCATTCGGTGCCTGCAGACGTTGTGCCTGCCGGCGTTGTCATGGCACTGGAATCCTGCGAAAAAGACTTGCGCAGCAGCAGACCCAGCAGATCTACCAAGTATCCCTTGCCGCATGCGCCGAAATCCAGATGCACCGGTCGCGAGGTATGCAGCGTCGTGCCCTCGCGTGCTATGTCATGCGCCCACGTCGGGCGGCCATGTATGGCGCCGAGATGACCGAAGGCGCCGGGCTGCATGGTAAAGGTGAAATTGGAGCCGTAACCTAGCCGAATCAGGTCTTCGCCAATGCACGGGTCGAATGCACCTGCGCTCGCCGCTGCCAAAGCATCGACCAATTCGAACAGCGGCAATGCCCAATCTGGGAAGTCGAAGCTGCCGCCATGCTTGGCCTTCGCCATCGCTGCCACCATTGAATCGCCACGGAATCGAGAGAGCACGGATTCATATTCATCGATGGAATCGGCCAAACGCAGGCGCAAATCGTCGGGTATCGGTTGCGCTGTGTGAATCAGCAATCCGGTGCCTAATGCATGGGGAAACGCAGCGACATGTGGCATTCGTTCATTGAGCTCGGCCATGGCTCCATGGTAGGCGAAGATTCTTGCGACCGTAAGCGGTCAGTGCATGGTGCAAATACCTGTGGATCTTGCCGGCTTCATCATGTCCGAGGCAGGTGTGCTCAAATCCCGAATCTTGAGACAAAGTATTAACAATCGTGTCGCGAAACAGGGCTAAAACGTGCCCTAATACGACAAAAAAACATGATTGTCAAGACTGTTCATTCGCTGTGTTTTCCCCTACCTTGTTCACAGAGAATGTTTCGATTGAATCAACGTGTGAAAGAGGGCTCCGGATGCCGCAGTCTCGTCGTGGCAAGCTTCGCGCTTCGTATGCGGTGCTGGTTTTTGCACTCACCCTTGTCTTTTCCTCGGCATTTGCTGTAGGAATCGCGGCGGATAAGGCCTACGCGCAAAGTCCAGCGACCACGTCGGTCGCTTCCCCGGCCGGCATGGTCGTAACGATTGCCAGCGCAACTGCCGACGGCAAGCCGACTGATTACGAGAGCTGGAACGCGGTCGCCGAGCAGATCAACGCCCAGCTGGATACCGCGCTGAAGTCATACGCTGCGGGGGATTCAAGTTCTGCAGGATCGGATGTCAGCGCGGCCTATAACACCGGGTATATCGCCAGTAATTTCGTGGTGGTGGTGCGTGACGCCTTGGGAGCAGGTCGGCAACAGGCGCAGGCTTCGCAGTTCCAATCGATTCAGCAGCTTATGTATGCTACTGGCCGTGATGCTGACCTGCGAACCCAGATTGGCGCGTTGCAGAGCGAACTCACGAGCAGTGCGAAAACCCTCGATACCACAACAGGACTTGCGAACCCGCGTGATTATGCCGATGCCCGTACCAAGACGATTGAGCAGCAGCGCAAAAAGTTGCAATCCGAAAAGAAGGGCGTGTTCAACGGCAAAGGTGACCGAACATGGACGCAAGTTGCCACAGAGATGGGCGCTGTGCTCGACCACGCTGTGGCGCATGCGCGCGCAGGAGAGAGGCGTGCCGGCGTCGACAAGGTCAACGAAGCCTATTACCAGTATTACGAGAAGCTCGGCTTTGAGAAGAACGTGATGAACGCGATCAGTGGCAGCCGCGTCTCCCTGATCGAAAACCAGTTCGCGCAAACGCGCAAATCTATACTTGACGGTGACCAGATGAGCCATACAACTGGCCTGGTCAACCAGCTTAAATCCATGCTCGTCGAGGATGCTACGAAACTGGACGGCAAAACAGACAGTGACGTGAACGTCTTCACACACTTCGTTACCAGCTCCTTCGGCCAGGCTTTCGTGATTCTGATTCGCGAAGGGCTCGAGGCGCTGCTGGTCGTGACTGCGATCATCGCGTACTTACTTAAATCTGGCAATCGACGCCTAGTTGCCTGGATATACGTCGGTGTGGTCGCCGGTCTGATCGGCTCCGGTTTCGTGGCCGTGCTCTTCGGTCTGCTGTTCAGCGGCACCGGCCCGCAGCAGGAGATCATGGAGGGCGTGGTTGCGCTCGTCGCGATGATTATGCTCGTCTACACGAGCAATTGGATGCTGTCGAAATCGAGTGTCGAGGCGTGGAACAGCTATATAACAGCTAAAGCACACGCCGCAGTCGACAATGTGACTGCCACGCAGAAGGTGACGTTCGGTGGCATGATTTCGCTCGCAATGCTTAGCTTCCTCGCCGTATTCCGCGAGGGGGCGGAAACCGTGATGTTCTACCAGAGCATTTATTCGATGAGCCGTGATTCGACGAGCATGTGGGCAGGCGGGCTGTCAGCGGCGCTCGCACTGGTCGCCATCTTCCTGCTGCTGCGATTCACCTCGGTCAAGATCCCGCTGCGGCCGTTCTTCACGGTGACTTCGATTCTGCTGGCACTGCTGGTGATCACGTTCGCGGGCGGCGGCGTGCACTCGCTCATCGAAGGCAATCTCGTCAACGGAACCTATCTGAGCGGCGTGCCTACTAACGACTGGCTTGGCTTGTATCCCTACCGGGAGACGATCATCGCACAGGTCATCGCTGCGACGGTGGTTGCCTCACTCTTCGTTGCGTATGCGCTCAAGGAGCGGCGTAGGCGCGCGATCCATGCACCCGCAAAGCCCGCTCAGTCTGGATCGTCGGCATGACACGGCGATCGAACGTTCTGCCAGCCTGGGCGCTAAGACTGCCCGCTTTATCGAGCCTATAGTTTTCGAACTGTTATTTTACTAAACCAACCAGTATCAATGTTGTGGTTCATTATGAATCCGCACAACAAGAAAGAGAAGAAGACAATGAAGAACAAGGCCCTCTCCACCCTTCTGGGCCTGGTCGTCGCCGGTGCCATGGCCGTATCCCTCGCCGCATGCGGCAACTCGAACAATGCATCGGTCGCTGGATCCGCGAATGGCTCGAGCTCGAAAGCTAGCGCATCTGACAGCAGCTCACAGGATGCGCCTAAGTTCGAGGAGATCAAGATCGGCGACGACCAGCAGATCTTCCCGCTGAACATCGGCGCGGTCTATTTCCAACCGGTTGACATGTATCCCGAAGGCATGGGTTTGTCTGCGGCAGAGGCGAATTTGCACCTCGAGGCCGATATCCATGCGCTCAAAGACAACAAACTTGGCTATGGCACCGGCGAATTCATCCCCAAACTTACGGTGAAATACAAGATCCAAGACAAGAATGACGCGAGCAACGAGCAGGATGGCACATTCATGGAAATGAATGCCGACGATGGCCCTCACTACGGTGCCAACATCAAGCTCGACAAGGCCGGGGAATACAAGCTGACCTTCACGATTTTCAGCCCGCAGACCAACGGTTGGACACTGCACGTCGATCCGGATACCGGTGTGAAGGGCCGCTTCTGGACTGAGCCGATCGTGGCGAACTTCGACTGGGATTACACCGTGCACCAGTGGTGAGTGGGTCGTGGTGCAGGAAGCGGGTGAAGGCTGAGCAAAACGGCCTTGCCTGGCCTCTTGGCCTGCCTGCAGACGCGCCCGGAACCGGTATGCATTACGGCTGCGGGCTGCCGGGGCGCTACTCTGTCACAGCAGATTTGCATCGAAAACCACGTAAACCATGGAACTTAAGGGAAAGGCTGACGGATGCTTGAGCAATATGTGCAGGCGCTTCCGGGGATGCTCGCTCCTGCGTTGCTGACGATGGCAGCGAGCGTGCTGCTCGGCGTTGGCGAAGGACGCGATATGCCAGTCAGCCGGCATTGGAGGCTTACCGGGCTGCTGACCGGTTTGGCTGCAGCCGTGGTGTTTACGGCGCTGCGCACGATGGTCATTATTACACGGCGTTCGGGAGTGAACCTCGTGGTGCTCATTGCCTGCGTTATCTGTGATGCGTTGCTGATTATGGTTGCGTTGCACTCGAAACGGCTGGTCTCAGGTTGGCATCAGCATCCGCGGCGGCTACATGCGGCGCTCGCCATCGCGGCGCTCGCCATCGCGTGCACAACGTTCTTCGCGTTGCAGGACGTGCTTATGCAGCTTACGAGTTTCGTGGAGACTGGGGATTCACCATTCTCGTCAGCTATGCTGCTGCGTGCGCTCGGCTTCGCGCTCGGCATAGCTACTGCCGTCGTGGCAGCAGCTATATTCCGCACGCTGCGCACCACAGCGGTGCGCAGCGCTTTCCTGCTCGCCGCCGTGCTTATGCTGGTGATTCTGCTGCTGCGCCATCTTGCGCAGTTGCTCTCGCTGCTGATGTCGCTCATGATAGTGGTGTTGCACGGCGCGGCTTTCCGCGTGCTGATTCTTGCAGCAAACCACGATATGACGATGGTAATCATGCAGTGCCTTGTCTTTGCGATTCCGGCGGTTGCCGCTATTGCTGCAGGCTTCCGGCTCCCGCTTTCCGGTCCGAACGAGGCTGTCGAGCGCACGCACAAGGCGCTGCGCCGCCGTGCCAAGGCAGCGGGCATCTGGAGCCTGGTCGCCATGATCGGCATTACCGTTGCACTGACGGCTGGCGTTGCCGAAGTCAACAAAGTACCCACGCTCTCACCCCCGGAATCTTATTCGCTTAAAGGCGACATCGCGACGATTCGCTTCGACCAGGTCTCCGACGGCCACTTGCACCGTTTCCAGTACAAGGCGAAGGACGGCACGGTGATGCGCTTCATCATCATCAAGAAGAACGGCGGTGCTTACGGCGTTGGCCTTGACGCATGCGAAACCTGCGGCGATGCCGGCTACTACGAAAAGGATGGCAAGATCATCTGCAAACGCTGCGATGTAGCCATGAATATTGCCACGATCGGCTTCAAAGGCGGGTGCAACCCCATTCCATTCCCGTACCAGGCGGGGCATGGTGCGATCACGATCCACACGGCAGATCTTGACGCCTTGTCCTCGCATTTCCAGCATTGAAAGGAGTGATGATCAGCCATGTTCTTTCTGCGAATGATTCTGCGCTCCTTTAGCAGGCAGTTGCGCCGGCGCCTGCTCATCGCGGTGACGGTGTGCCTGTCGGCCACTATCGCCGTGGCGATGCTCGGCGTCGTTTTCGATGTCGGCGACAAGCTCAACGCCGAGCTGTCGGCCTACGGCTCGAATATCACCGTTCAGCCAAAATCCGATGCGGTCGTCTCTGACCTGTATAACACGGAAGGCGTGCAGCCCGACCCGACGTCGTTTTTGAAAGAATCGGACGTGCCGAAGATCAAAACGACCTTCTGGGCCTTCAACATCACCGATTTTGCGCCGCAGCTCAATATTCACGCGCAGGCGATGGGCGGTTCTATGGGAGCGGGTGGTGATTCCAAGTCAGCCTCTACCACGGCTTCGGTGCCAGTCGTCGGTACCTGGTTCAACAAGACACTGCACTTGCCCACCGGAGAATCGACTGCTGCGGGCGTGCAAGGCCTGCGTTCCTGGTGGAAGGTCGAGGGCGACTGGCCCAACGATGGCAAGGCCCAAGCCATGATCGGCAAGGATCTGGCTGCACGGCTGCACCTGGGCGTCGGTGATGAGCTGATGCTGCACAAGACGACTGCCACTGGCGCGCATACCATGCAAAAGCTTGTCATTACAGGAGTGTACGACTCCGGTGACGCAGACAACGGCTCGGTGTATATGCCGTCCGTGCTGGCACAGAAGCTGGCTGATCTGCCGGATTCGATCGACCGTATCGAAGTCAAGGCGCTGACCACGCCGGAGAACGATCTAGCGCGAAAGGCAGCGAAGAATCCGGCCGCGCTCAGCCAAGAAGAATGGGAGACTTGGTATTGCACCGCGTATCCGTCGTCCATCGCCTATCAGATCGAGGAGGTGCTGCCCGGAGCGGTGGCTAAGCAGGTGCGGCAGGTTTCGGCGCTGCAAGGCGATGTGATGCTCAAAACGCAGGCGGTGATGATGCTCATGACTGCGCTGAGCCTGATTGCGGCAGCTGTCGCCGTGGCGAACCTTATGGCAGCGTCGATAAGCGAACGCAGCGCCGAACTTGCGCTGCTCAAAGCCGTCGGGGCCACCGATGGTGCGGTATCGCGGCTGATACTTGCCGAAACTGCGGCGATTTCAATGGTAGGAGCACTTGCCGGGGCTGGACTGGGGTCGGCGTTGGCGCAGCTGGTCGGCCACGTGGTCTTCGGCTCGGGCATCACCATGCGGCCTATGGTGTTTGTGCTGGTGTTCGTGTTGCTGGCGGTTACGATAATGATTGCTTCGTTCTCGTCGATCCGCTCGATTCTGAACTTGCGTCCTGCGGAGGTGCTTCATGGCCGCTGATCTTCACATGCATAATATTGGCAATGCACATAATTCGCAGACTGGGCAGATTCCAGGCACGACGCGGCAGAAGCGGCGTTCGGAGCGCAGTCAGCGCCGCCATGCGATGACAAATCGACGTATGTTCTTGGTAATGCTGTTCAGCGCGGTTTTCCGCAGGCGTTCGCGGGCCGCAATGGCTGTCATCGCTTCGATTGTGGGCGCTGCGACACTGTTCTGCCTGGCGGCGGTCTGCATCGCTGTGCCACAGCAGATGAACGAGGACATGCGCTCCTACGGCGCGAATCTCATTGTGACGCCTGCGGCTGCCGTGGGGGATTCGGCCGCGGATCACGGTTCTGGTGCAGCGCAAACCCTGCAGCCTAGCAATACAGGCATTAACGCGGCGGTGGCCGACAAAGTCAGCGCGAAAGCAACGGCCGCCGCCGCTGCGCGCTCAGCTTCATACCGCTACGAGAACGTGCGCATTAACGCTGCGCCCTATGTCATGGCCGGTATCGATCCCGCCGCGACGAAGGCGCTCAATCGGCATTGGGACGTTGAGGGCCGCTGGCCTTCCGCCGGCAATGTGATGCTCGGTCGCGACGCGGCCGACGCGCTAGGTGTCAGCGTCGGCTCATATGTCACTATCGGCTATCGTGCCGGGGACAATGGGGCGAGCGGGGCACCCGGCGGCGGGTCTTCGAACAGTTCAGGCAATGACGCTACTGATGGCGCCTCCACGCAGCCGTCGGAATCGTCGTCGGCCAGTTCGTCGTCTGCCAGTGCGCAGCCCACCGCGTCGCCCGACTCGCAATCGTCTACTTCGGCATCGTCGCCTCAGCAGCCTCAATCCGGTCAGCAAGGTTCCAGCAGCTCATCGAGCACAGACGATATGTCAGGCATGGATCACAGCGTCCATAACCATGGCAGCTCCGATGCCAATACAGGAACTGCCAATAATGGCGTCAATGGCCGTGTCTCCACGGATATTTTGAACATCAAGGGCACGCAGTTCCGAGTCTCCGGCATCGTATCGACCGGCGGTAGCGAGGATGACATCGTCTATGCGAAGGCCACCGACTTGACTGCGCTGACCAAGGTTTCGCGTGGCACGGATGTCATTGAATACTCTTCGAATGCATCGGGCAATGAGCTTGCAAGCATCGTCAAGAGCATCAATCGCGACACGGCGCTGGGCGTCACAGCGCAGCAGGTCACCAGGATCACCTCATCGAACCGGCGGATTATCGCCATGCTGCAGACACTGTTCTGGATTGTTTCGATTGTGGTGCTCGTGCTGACCTTGGTCGGCGTGGGCACTACGATTTCCTCGATTATCTCCCAGCGGCGCAACGAAATTGGTCTGCGTAAGGCTCTCGGTGCGTCTTCGCGCGGCGTCGGAGCTGAATTCCATGCTGAATCGGCCTTGTATGGGCTGCTTGGCGGACTAATCGGCACTGGAATCGGATACGGATTCGCGAGGGTTCTCGGTTTGACAGTATTCCATCGGGTGATTGGTTTCGACTGGGCGCTTGGCACGGTCTCCGTGGCGCTGAGCATGCTGGTGGCCGTCGCCGCCTCCATTCCACCCGTCCGTCGGGCCACTCGAATCGACCCGGCAGTAGTGCTGAGGGAGGAATAAGCATGACTTTGCACAATGCATCGAACGCCACAAAAGTATATGCAACTGCGAGCACCACAACTGCGAGCGTCGCGAAAGGAAGCGATATGCTGCTTGAACTCGACCATATCTCCAAGATCTATGGCGACCTGCATGCGGTCGACGATCTGAGCTTGACGGTGCCCGAAGGCGAGTGGCTGGCCATCGTGGGCTCTTCGGGCTCAGGTAAAACCACGCTGATGAACATCATCGGCTGCATGGATACGCCATCACACGGCTCGGTCGCGCTCGAAGGTCGTCGGCTTGAAGACCTCAACGCTGCGCAGCTGGCCGATGTGCGCAAGAACGTCGTCGGGCTGGTGTTTCAGAAATTCTATCTGGTGCCTCATCTCACGGCTGTCGAGAACGTGATGATGGCGCAGTATTATCACTCCGTTGTCGATGAGAGGCAGGCCTTGGAGGCTCTCGAGCATGTCGGACTCAACGATCGTGCACATCATTTGCCAGGCGAGCTATCGGGCGGCGAGCAGCAGCGTGTGTGCATCGCGCGGGCGCTCATCAATCACCCCAAGCTGATTCTGGCCGACGAGCCTACTGGCAACCTTGACGAGACCAACGAACGCATCGTGCTCGATCTCTTCCGCGAGCTGCATAGCCAAGGTACGACGATCATCGTCGTCACGCACGACGCCTTGGTGGCCTCCTGTGCTGAACGTGAGATCATGCTCAACCACGGCGTGTTGACTGGCGAGCGATGGAACGACGAGCGGGCGAAGGAGGCGTACGAGCAATCAGGTGGTCGCCCGGCTTTCACTGGTTCCAGCGCGCAGGACGCGCAGCGTGAAGGAGCAGCCCTCGATTTCGCTGACCCCACAAAAAAGTCTAAAACCACTGGGACAACGCGAGATGGGTCTTGGATCTTCCCCTCGTGACGAGACTGCTATAGCATGAACGCGGCAAAGGTAGATAAGGAGTAAGGCATGGCGGGTGACGAGGGCGTGCGGCGGAATGTGGCGAATAAGGCTCATAGGCCGGTGGTTGCCGGAAGCCCATCGGTCGCCGTTGCTGCTGTCGGGCTGGTTGTAGCCACGACGTTACTCGCTGGGTGCGCAGGCAAAGATACGGTGCCGGCCGACGACGAGTATCAGGGAAATTCCGGCGAATCGATGGCGGCGCCGAGCTCTTCGGCACCGACAGACAATGCGGACAGCAGCTCCCTAACCCGCGATACCGGCAAATACCGTGATGGGACATACCATGTCGATGGTCAGCTCGACCCGGTCGGCAAGGACACCATCGATGTGTCAATCACGGTCGCCAAAGGCGACATTACCGATGTCTCTGTTGTTGGGCACACCTCGAACGACATCTCCAAGAGACATCAGGCTGCCTTTATCGAAGCCATCCCGGGCGTGGTGGTTGGCAAGCCGCTCAAGGGACTTAAGGTCGATAAGGTCGCTGGCGCCAGCTGGACCACGCAAGCCTTCAATGACGCTCTCGACAATGCCCGGGATCAAGCTTCGGTGCAATAAGGCCCGTGTGGTGACAATGAAGTAGCGTCACCACACGGGCCCTCGCTGCGGACGAACTCGCCCGAAGCTGCCTACAAATTCTCAGGCGAGCGCGAGCGCGGGAACAGGCGCGACGGTGGCCGATTGTGCGGTCGATTGTGCGGCTCGGGCAGTCGACTTGTCGGTGAACTGGCGCATCGTCTCGGCCAAATGCATCTGCTTGGTCACGAATTCGTGCACGTGGCAGATGTAATCATGTTCGCGGCCGAGCTTGGCGATGTAGCCGTTGATATAGTCGACTTCGGTGTCGCGGCCCTTCGAAAAGTCCTGATACATTGACGGGTAGTGGAAGGGATTGGCGACGCGGCTGACGTAATCGACCGAGTCGATCTCCTCCTGCCGGGTCGCTATGAGCTGGATGCCGGCGCGCTCGCAGGCGTCGTAGGCTTCGTCCAGCATCATCCGAGAGAGTTCGGGCACGCCTTCATAGACGGCGAATTGACCCATTTGCACGCGGAACATCGTGCACAGTGTGTTGACGACCGCGTTGAACACCACCTTGGCCATAAGCGTGCCCATGAAGTTGTCGGTGAGCACGGGGTTCAAGTTGGCGGCGCGGAAGTCGGATTCCATCTGCCGGGTGGTGTCGTCGGACTGTTCGGTGCGGTTGCACATGTGCATTTCGCCGGTTCCGGGCTTGCCCATGAAATCAACGTCGCCGGGGCCGTTGAGCACGGTGGCGATCATGGCGGTGCCGCCCACGATGTGATCGTCGGGGAAATACTGCTGCAGCTTCTCGATGTGGCCCATGCCGTTCATAGCGCTGAAGACATACTGGTTCGGGCGGAACAGGTGGGCGCAGCGCTGCAGCATGTCGGCCAGCTGCATCTGCTTCATGAACACGATCCACACGTCGGGATCGCCGTGGTAGTCCTCGGGCGTAGACAGGTTGATGGGCACGAGGTGGCGGTTCTCGTGGTCGCGGGAGACATAGACGCCGCCCTGCTCATGCACCGCGTCGATATTGGGCTGCCAGCCGTCGATGAAGTCGACGTCGAGCCCGGCCACCTCCTGCAGCAAAACTCCGTAGCGGTATCCCATAGCTCCTGCGCCGATGACCGTATATTTCATGATGTGCTCCAATGTCGTGGGCGGGCGTGGGCACTTCTTGTCGACGCGCCCGCCATATGAAAATAATGGGTTTTGCAGCATCTGACCGGTTTCAACCGGAATACGCGCTGCGAATCCGAGGAGAATTCCTTATCAGGCCCGAATCCGGTAAGAATTGCGGGACAACGGCAATGGCCTTGTGGGCACGCGGCTTACTCTAACATTGTGGACGGACGGGGGAGGGTATCGGTTGATGTATCGATTGCCGTGATGCTGCGAGAACCATATTGGCTAGTCTGCCTAGTCATTGCCACAGTGGCATTGATTCCCAGCCGTCCGGAAACCCCATCTCTGTGACGATGTCATTATGCTCTGGATTTGGATTGGGTGTAATTAGGCTGAGACTTTTTGCTAGAGATCGCTTTATTTCTTCTGGTGCGCCTTCGTGGAAATATGTCTTGAAACATCCGTAGGTGAGGCATCCGACCGCCATCCAGTATGGGGGGTGTTGATTCTTGATAAGTCGTAAAGAAATGTTTGAGGTAGGGGAGCGTAGATCTTGTGGAACTTCTGCGTATTTCTTGAATACATTTAATGTGTTGATCGAAAGTTAAATGCAGCAGTCCTGTATTGTCCTTATATCCAAATTCGCCGCCAAAGGACGAGAGTTCCGTTGCTAGATAATTTTTCAAATAGGTTTCTGGGGATTACCGGAATCAGGCGTGAAAAAAGGATACCAGTACCCCTTTAATCGGAAATAACCAACTTGCCGAATATGTCTACTGAGGGTTTTCTGCGATACTTCTAAGAGACCGTTTGATATGAGTTTTGCCGCTAGCTCATCTGCTGTTTTTGCAGGATGTTTCGGGTATGGATGAGCGCTACAGCCGTCATATTACTCATGGAAGCACCCCCTCGTGCGGTAGAGAAATGCCACCCTAGTGTGCATCGTAGAGAGGCAGTGGTGGCTTTTAACATCTTTCACAGTAGTTGATATCGCGGCTTGTCGGTCAAATTTTCAGCACACGCATACAGTGCCTTGCGGGCGAGTTGAAGATATATGTGGTGTGTAGCTCTTTTGAATAGGAGCAGCATCTGATTTTCGTAGGATACCAAGTTCTATGATGGTGCACAGCAGCGTCGCGAGATCGCGGGCGCGTGGAGTCGCAGCAAAGGAGCGCTGGCATTATGACCAACCCGGCATCGGCATCAACCGAGCAATTGGCTACGCCCGAAGGCGTGCCATATGAATCGTGGACGGAGATCGACGCTGATCTGCACGACTGTCCACAGCCGCTGGCGAATATCGTGCGCAGTTCGCGGGTTATGACCGCCCGGTTTGATGCGCCGCGCGTGCCATTCTGGAAAGTCCCGGATGATGTGGATGTCATTGAGGATCTTCCCTACGCTGATGACTCCGAAAGCGTGCGCGGACATCGGCTTGACCTGTATCTGCCGCACGATGCCGTAGTGCGTGGCGGTCGGACGTTGCCCGTGTATGTCGACGTTCACGGCGGCGGCTTCGTCTATGGGTATAAAGAGCTCAACCGCAATTTCTGCACGCATCTTGCCGAACGTGGTTTTGCGGTTTTCTCGCTGAGCTATCGCCCGGCGCCGCAAACGGATTTCATCGGCCAGTTGCGCGATGTGGAACAGGGATTGTCGTGGATTCGCGATCACCGCCACGAGTATCCGATCGCGCAGCACGGCGTATGGCTCACTGGCGATTCGGCGGGCGCCTGCCTCGCGTTCTTCGCAACGGCTATCGAACATGCATCGTTTGTGGCACAGGGGTTTGGCGTCGAGGCGAGTGGCGTTGGCGTGCTTGGCGCGGCATTGATATCGGGCGTATACGATATGTCTCCGTATATTCCGGCTCCCGGAGTTGCCGTCAGGCAGGTGGAGGATCCGACGTCGATTCTGCACGCGCTTTCGCAGCCCTTCTTCGGGGCGCTGGCCGATGTTCCTGCCGCAGTGTGCGAAGTCGCCGCGATTGCCGGCAACGTAGCATTGCCACCGATATTCCTCAACACGAGTAGCGACGATTTCATTCAGGCCGAAACCCTCAGCCTCGCGGCTTTACTGGCCGCGCACGGCATCGATTTCGAGCTGCACGACTGGAAAGTCGCCAAAGGCGAGTCCCTAGGCCATGTCTTCCCGATCTGCATGACCTGGCTCGCGGAGAGCGCCGCCGTGCTCGGCATGATCCACGATTTTACCTACGCGCGGCTGTAGGATACGGGTTGGAGATCATAGCTATGGGCTGGAATTACACTATGTTCGCATATGGCGTATGCAGTATTGGCCATTGAATGATGCGGCTTCACACACGATGAACCGGTCGTAACGCTTAAGGATGTAGGGCAAGTATCGGAAAGGATTTCGCGCATGCTGCCTCATGCCGATCCCTCTTCTGCCAACGACTTGGCGATTCAAGGCTTGTGCTTTTTGCTTGAGTTATGGCACAGGCATCGTAATTCGGTTCTTGACGGAAGTTCGTTCCAGATAGCCAGATGCTGAACTATCCGGTTGTTCGTGTGCCTCGTGAAGGCGGCGCGGTGATAGGAGTGTGCGATGCGCCAATCGTCATTCGACTTACGCGGCGATCGCTGGCCATAGGAGATCGGTCATGTGCTGAGCCCAGCGGTCGTCGTTGAGGCCGGATGCGGCGTCGGGGGTGGACGTGGCGCTGGCTTCTTCGCCGTCGTCGCTGTCCCTGGGAACGCCGGTATCTGATTGTCCTGCGCCGATTCCGCGCTTCTCATCCGCCAAGGCCTGATTGGCAACCATCGAACCGATGATGGTGTTGAAGAGGAATGCATCGTCGAGACCGCGGCGCAGGGTGCCGGTGTGTTCGCCGCGCCGCAAAAAATCGGCGAAACGGCGGCGTTCGGGCACAATCGCCTGCTCGACGATGCGGCCGAAGTATTCATTGCGGGTGGAAAGTACCATGCCGACGACGGCGACGCCGATCTGCGAACTGAAATGTTGGATGATGCGTTTCAAGACCAACTGCAGATTGGGCCGCGTGGCGCTGAGCTCGGCCAGTTCTGGGGTGCGCGCGAATTCGAGTGTTTGCACTTGACGCAGCATATCCTCGGTGTTGCGGTAGCGCCGGTAAATCGTGGTTTTGGCCACGCCGCTACGCTTCGCCACCTCCTCGATACTGACTGCGCCGATACCTTGCATGATGGCGATCTGCATGCAGGTCTGCAGGATTTTGCGGTCGGTTTCTGCGCGCATCTTCCTGCCGCGTTTGCCCGTGGTTTCAACGTCTGCGACTCTGGAGCTAGATTCGGCTCCTGCTTTGAACCCAGACACTGGCGCGGGCCTGGCACCGCGCTCAGCTCCGGAAGGCTGTGCCGTAGAAGATGATGACATATCATTCGCCATATGATGAGCTGCTTCGTGGGCCGTCGCGTTGCTCGCAGTGCCGTCTGGCTGTGTCAGCGTAGCTGTCATCGTTGCATTCGCCCCTGTCATTTCCTCCCTGCCTTCCGTAGCCATAGCCATTGCCGTTTCGTCGTTCGCGGTACTTCCGTGCTCCTCATATCAACTTCGTGGTTTCGAGCCGCCGTTCGGTCCATCGGTTAAACCGCACCAGCGGCTTGCGCAGCAGCAAGCCCACTGGCAGCATCGCGGCGGCGAAAATCAGCAGCAGGCCGAGCTGCTTGAACAGGTCGTTGTCGTAGATGCCGGCGATGGCGGCGCGTATTGCTTCGATCGCGTGGAATGCCGGGAGGAAGGGGCTCAGGTCCTGGATGAATCCGGGCACGACTTGCAGCGGGTAGGCGCCACCGGTGCCGGATACCTGCATGACGAGCACAATGACGATGATCGCCTTGCCGATGGTGCCGAAGCTGACGATTATCGTGTATACGATGAACATGAACACGAGTCCGCTCACCCAGCCGCACAGCATGAATAGCCATGGGTGCGCGGCGTGCACACGCAGGAACAGCAGAGTTCCGCCGCACGAGAAGGTGCTTTGCGCCAGCGAGATCAGTGCGAATATGCCGAAATGCCCCAAGAATAATTGATGCGGTTTGATCTCTCGATTTGTCGCCTCTCGCAATGCCTGACGCCTGCGCTGCGAAATCCCGGTTTTCAGCATCATTGCGGCGAGCAGAGAGCCCACCCACAGTGGGATGATCGTATAGAACGGCGTCATTGCGGCACCGAAATTCTCGATCGGGAATACTGCTTTGCGCTCCAATTGCACCGGAGCTGCCAGTGCTGCAGCCAATGTTTCGGGGTTCTGCCCCAGCAGCTGTTTTAAGGCTTTCATATCGCCGCTCGACAGTGCGTCGGCGAGTTTGTCACTGAATGAAGACAAGGTTTTGCTCGCATCGGTGAGCAGCGTCTGCATCGAAGCGAGTGTTTCCTTGACGCTGGCCATATCGTCGTTGGCTGATGTGGTGGTGTTCTGCAGAGAGTTGACAGCGCCCTGAAGAGCCGTGGAGTTCGCGTCCAGCGTGGAGGCAGCATCATTGAGATTTGCGACGATCTTCGAGGTCTGCGGTTTGAGCGTAGCGTTCACATTGGCGTTGAGTTTACCGATTGTCGATGAAGCTTGCGCAGCCAGCTGCTTGATGTGCTCATGCTGTCTGGCAGTGTCATTTTTCTTGACGTCGACATCGCTGGCGGCTCCATTGAGTGCGTCGCGCAGTTTGGTCAACTGGTCGATGGCGGACTGGACGCTGTCTGCGACCTTCTCAAGCTGGGCATGCGCGATCGAATCCTGCGGAACCTGCGAGGCGAGCGACTGCACTGCATCGCGTATCGCCTCGTACTGGGTGATCTGCTGCTGAACAGTGCCAGCCTGCCGACGTAATCCTGCGGAAACGTCGTCGGCGCCCGTTCCGGCATCGTCGAATGTCGTGTCAATTGTCGTCCCGACGGCCGAGAAACCGGAGCTGCTGGCCGATAGTGCGTCGGAAAGCGTCGAGGTTGTGGCGTTCAGTGCGCCGCCGATGCCTCCCAATGAGCTGCGTGCCGATTTGAGCTGGCGCTTGGCCTTCTCAGCGCTATGCGAAGTGGCATCGAGCAGCTGATTGGAGCTCTTCAGTAGCGATCCGGCGGCATCGAGCATCGAATCGTAGGCATGCAGGGTTGACGCTGTGTCGTCAAGCTGGTTGGCGAGACTGGCTATGTTGGCGTTGAACGAGTTCAGGCGTTGCTTGGATTGCGGCTCGTCGAGCTGCCGGGATATGGTGCCCGCGAGACGCAGCGCGGTGCTGGTGAGTGTTTCAGAGAAGGTTGTGTTCACTGTGGCAGCGATCTGGTCGGCGCCTTTCCCAGTGAGTTTCGGGGCGACGGCGTTGAGTTTCTGATTGGTCACGTAGGTGAGCTTGGGGTGCTTGGCGCCAGGCGAGAAGAAGGTGAGCATGGTGGCGCTGAAATTCTTCGGGATGATGACCGCAGCATAGTATTCACCTGACTTTGTGCCGTCGATCGCCTCATCTGCGCGGGTGAACACCCAGTGTAATTCCTCGTTCGCGCGCAGCTTGCCTACAATCTGGTCACCGATGTTGACGGTGATTGGCAGATTGTCGCTGGAATAGCCTGCGTCGTTGTTGGCGATGGCTACTTTGATGTTTCGGCTGTTGCCGAAAGGATCCCAGCTTGCCGCGATATTGAACCAGGCGAACAGGCCGGGGATCATGATCAGGCCGACTGTGATCACAATGGTGACGACGGTGCTGAGCAGCCGGCGCACGTCATCGGCGAATATCGTCCGTATCATTTTCATGCCGAGCGTCTTTCTGTCGTATCATGCTGGCTATTGCGTGTTGCCGTGCGTGAATTTGGTTCATTGACAGCGGGTAGCTGCTGAGTGTCAGCTGACGAGCGGCTGTTGAATCGTTGCCCAGTGGCGTCATGATGATGCGACTTGTGCCGACCCCGCCAACGTGCGGCGGCGTGCTCTCGCACAATGGACCGCACGCTCTCGTCGCTCAGCGTGCCCAGCTGCATCTGGCGCTCGAGGCTGTCGCGTATCATCTCGATCGCCATCAGGAAGATTACGATGAGCAACAGGTAGATGATCCAAGCTGTCAGCGCAACGAGTTTTGTGCCCGTGGTCAACGAGAATGTGAGGGCCAGTAGGACCGGCACCACCAGCCCGGCGACCAGCGCGCCACGGCGCAGCCTAGGGTAAAGTTTGGCGAAGTGCACCGCTCGGCGCTCGATCTCTTCTCGGTATTCATCTTTGTTGGCTAGCAGGCCAATGGCCTGTGAAAGCCGGTATTCATGGCCCTGTGTCCGGATCGGCTCGCCTACGATCATGTCGCTTTGTGCGATTTGCCGTGCTGCCAGTCGGTTAAGTGTGATCAGGTGCGGTCGCGCCACCAGCCCGAGCAGGAACGCGATGGCGGCGAAAATTAGCAGTCGCGTCATATAACTGATCCAATGACCGTCGTAGAAGCCGCCGATCGTCTCGCGCAGTGCCTTGACGGCGGGTGTGAATGGTAGGAACGGGCTTATTGCCCGGAAGAAATGCGGCAGGAGCTCGGTCGGGTACAGGCCCGAGGAACCGGGGATCTGCACCATCACCAACACAATGCACAACACTTTGCCGATATGCATGAAGGTTGTCGCCAGCGCATAAGCGATGCTGATGTACACCAACGAAGCGATTGCCGCGGTGGCGACGAATCCGAACCGGTTCACGCTTTGCACGCCGATGACGAGGTCGCCGACGGCGGTCGTTATGCCCTGCAGAGCGGCGATGGCTGCCAGCAGCATCCAACGGCCCCAATACCGCTGGCCCAAGGTCAGCGTATCGGTGTCAAGGCCGTCATCGTCGACTTCGAGTTTGAGCAACACGATCAGCATGAACGCGCCGACCCACAGCGACAGGCTGGTGAACAGCGGCGCCATGCCCGAGCCATACGAATTAACTGGATAGAGGATCTGCGTGTTCAACACGGTCGGGGAGAGCATGAAGGATGCGATGGAGCCGACATCGAGCTTGCCGCTACCCCCGAGCAGATTGCTGAGCAGATTCGAACTGTTGAGCGTGCCAAGATCGACGATGAGCGCGCCAAGTCGGGTCGAAATCCTGCCCAGTCCGGCGTCGGTGTCAGCTAAAGCGCTGCTGGTCGAGGCGATTGCCTGGTCAAGCTGCGTCAACGTGATATTCGCCTGCGCAATGACACCGTCCTGGCCGCTCAGTCCGGCTCCGAGAGCGCTGGACGACCCAGCTAGCGAGGTCAGCGAATTGTTCAGCCCTGGCAGCGTGCCGGACACGAGCCCAGTGCGCGCCTTGCCAAAGGTCTCCAACGTGGACTGCGTCGAGGAATCCAAGGCATTGGAGGCTTTGCTGGTGTCGGTTATGGTGGTGCCAGTGTCAGTATTGAGCTTCGACAGGCCGTTGATGGAGTCTGATAGCGCCGTATTCTGCCGCTCAAGCTGGGCGATGACCTCATCGACCCCCGGGATATCGGATTCCTGGTTGAGTGCCTTGAGATCGGCGATAAGCTGCGCGTTGGCGTCGTTCACAGTTCTGGCGGTAGCTAGCGCCGAGGCGATTTTGCCGTTCGCCTGGGTCAGCTGCCCGGCGAGCGAGGACACAGTCAGATTCGTCTGTGCGCTCGCCTGTGAGAGCAGGGTAGAACCCTGATCGAGCGTTGAAGAGGATGATCCGATGAATTCATTGAGCGTATTCTGCGTCTCGTTGATGAGTTTCGCTGTGTTCTGCAATCCCGTTCCCGCCTGCCTGCCGGCAGTGCTTGCTGCCTGCAGCGCACCCCTTGCATTCTTGGTCTGCTGCGGTGCAGCGGCCATGCGCCCGCGCAGACCGGCGATGGTGTTTCGAACGTTGGCGATATCACGTTGGGTGGTGCGTAGACTGGCTACGGTCTGGCTCACCAAGTCATTGCGCTGCGCGGTCATGGTGGCAGCCGTACTGTTCACCGCTGACGAAATAACTGAGCTGACCGCCGAGTTGAAGGCGTCATTGACCTGTGTGTCGACCGTGTTTGCGCCGGTATCGGTGATTTTTGTCGCAATACCGTTCTTTTTCTCGTTGACGTAGTATTCGAGCTTCGGGCGTACCGGAGACACTGACGTTGAGTGGGAAGCTGAGTCCCCCGATGTTGTTTGTTGCCCATCGGTGATGCCACTGACCTGCGCGCTGAAGTCCTTCGGGATGATGATCGCCGCATAGCTTTCGCCTGAGTAGACTTCTTGCATGGCCTCGGAACGGTTTACAAAGCGCCAGCCGAGCGTGTTGTCGGCCTTGAGCTTGCCTACGATCTGGTCGCCGAGCTCCAAATGCCCCATGGCCGTATTGTTCGCCCCGCGGTCTTCGTTCGTCACCGCAACATGTACGCCGCGTGTGTTGCCATACGGATTCCAGAAGCCGACGATGTTGAACCAGGCGTACAGCGGTGGCAGAAAGATGAGCCCGAACAGGATCACCCATGCGGCGGGTAGCCGCAGCATCCGCATGATATCGCGGCGCGCGATGGCGAAAGCATTGCTCATAGGTGGTGTGGTTCCTTCTTGTTGCACCTGCGTCGGCAGGGTTATTGTTGCGTGGCTCGGGTGGGTACGGGTCGGTTGGATTGGGCTGACTGCATCCGGCGTGGTCATTCTATAACGACACGGATACCGTAGCGCTACGAATCTAGTAGCGTAATGATGGTTTGCGACAAAATGCACGGTAGGAGTTGGCAGGCCATGCGTAGTGATGATTCGTGGGTTTGACTCCGTGCAGACTGGTGAAAGCTTCGTGCGATGTTCGCCCTGAGCGCCATGATTGATATATACCCTATGGGGGTATATTGTGAGAGACGATGTAGCCATTGACGTACTGAGAATATTCAGCGGATCGCTGTTGCCGGTCGGGGCTGATGCTCGGGTGCGCGGCTGTAGATATGCTGCGGGGCGGCGGAATTCACAAGGAGCGGTGATACCTATGATGGGAACGGGTGCGGTTGTAGCTGTGGCGGTGCTGCTCACTGCGGTAATTGTGTGGCTGCTGCTGTTGCCGCGTAAGGATGCGCCGGCGACACGAGCAGGAGTGGATGACAGCGGCGTGCAGCAGATCGATGTGGTGGTCAAGGGCGGCTATTCGCCTTCGACGATCGCTGTGCGTGCGGGTACTGCGGTGCGGCTGATGTTCGACCGGCGTGAGAGCGGCGAATGCTCCTCGCATGTGGTGTTCTCGGATTTCGGCATCGACAGAACGCTGCCGGCCTTCGAAACCACGCCGGTCGAGTTTACGCCCGAGCATCCGGGCGAATATGAGTTCGCCTGCGGTATGAACATGCTCCACGGCAAGCTCATCGTGCGCGGCGCGGATGAGAGTGACAACGAGCATGAAACGAAGACGCGCGAAAGTCAAAAGAGCAAGGTTCGCGCCGCTCAGAGCGATCATCCTATGGATATGAGCATGGGCGCACATGATATGCGTATGCCCATGGGACACAGTGATCGGCATATGGATATGAGTGAAATCGCGAATATGCATTCCGAGACTGGCTCCAACGATAACTCACTCGGCGCAGCCGATCCGGCTAGGTTGCACCGCGCACATGCTCAGGCTAGTACAGCTGGCTGCAACTCGCCTCGTTCAGCAGCCTCAGCCGACTCCGACGAACAGGAGCGCTCCGATGCTGCGCGGCGCACGGAGATCCGCGATCTGTGGCGCAGGCTGACCGTCGCCGTCGTGCTAACGCTGCCGGTGTTCGTCGCCACGATGTTCATGGTATTCCATATGAATCCATGGATTCAGCTCGTGCTCGTCACTCCGGTGATGTTCTACTCCGGCTGGCCGATTCACCGCACCGGCTGGACGTCGCTGTTCCACCGCTCGCCCGAAATGAACTCATTGGTGGCGCTCGGCACGGCGGCCTCCTACCTGTTCAGCGTGGTCGTGACCGTCGCGCCGCAGCTGCTACCAACGGGTGCGCGCGAGCCGTATTTCGAGGCGGTCGGCACAATTATCGCGCTGATGCTCGTCGGGCAATTGCTGGAGGCCAAAGCCCGCTTGGGCACCGGCGAGGCGATTCGTTCTCTGATTGGGCTCAAGCCCAAGATCGCACGGATCGTTGACCGGGATGTGCTTGAAGGTGGCACAGGCTCGTCAGAGTTGCCGAAATCCGCCATCGAATCGATGCGCACGCAGGATATTCCCGTCGATGACGTGCGTGCGGGCGATATCGTCGTCATCCGGCCGGGCGAGAAACTGCCGGTCGACGGCGTCGTGGTCGCGGGGGAATCCGCCATCGACGAATCGATGGTGACCGGCGAGCCGCTGCCCGCACGCAAAACGGTCGGCGACACCGTAACCGGCGCGACAGTCAATGGCTCAGGAGCTTTGCGATTCCGGGCGACCAAAGTCGGCTCCGACACCATGCTTTCGCAGATTATCGAACTGGTGCGCCGTGCGCAGGCTTCCAAGGCGCCGATCCAGCGACTAGCTGACCGCATCGCGAGGTATTTTGTGCCAGCGGTCTTCCTTATCGCGATCTGGACTTTCGTGGCCTGGTGGGTGCTCGGTCCGGCTCCGCAAGGAGTCCATGCCTTGGTTGCTGCGGTTTCGGTGCTGGTCATCGCCTGCCCTTGTGCGCTCGGCATCGCCACGCCGCTTTCGGTGACTATCGGCACTGGCAAGGCCGCGCGGAACGGCGTGCTGATCCGCTCGGCACAGGCGCTTGAAACTATGCACAAGGTCGATACGGTCATTCTCGATAAGACCGGAACCATCACGGCCGGCCAGCCGAGCCTGACCGATATGCAGGTGATTGATGAAAACGGCAAGGCGGTTGAGGCAGATGACGATTCGCGTAACCGACTGCTTATTCTGGCCGCCAGCACTGAGCAATCGTCGGAGCATCCGCTCGCCCAGGCCATCGTGCACGGTGCTCATGAGCGTGAACTGACATTGCTGCACGTCGCATCCTTCTCATCGGATGCGGGTGGCGGCGTTTCGGCACGCGTTGATGGACATCATGAGGTCATGGTGGGGAACGCCGATTACCTACGGCAGGCGAATGCCGATAATGTAGCTGCAGCCGAACAGTCTGCCAGCCGATTTGCTGCTTCGGGCGCGACGCCGGTGCTGCTCGCAATTGATGGCCGGCTTGCTGCGATTTTCGCTGTCGCCGATGCTATCAAGCCGGGTTCTGCAGGGGCCATAGCAACGCTGCAACAGCGCGGTCTCGATGTGGTGATGGTGACCGGTGACAACGAGATCACCGCCCAGGCCGTCGCTCGGCAGGTTGGCATAGCGCAGGTCGAGGCGGGCGTGAAGCCCCAGGATAAAAGCAGCGTCGTGGCCAAACTCAAAGCACAGGGCCATAAGGTCGCGATGGTCGGTGACGGTATCAACGACGCGCCTGCGCTTGCCGCAGCGGATGTGGGCATTGCCATCGGCACCGGCACCGATATCGCCATCGAGTCTTCGGATATCACACTCATTTCCGGCGAATTGGGCGGGCTGGTGATCGCCTACGACCTGTCGAAGGCCACAATGCGCAATATCGTAGAGAACCTCTGGTTCGCCTTCGGTTACAACGGTCTAGGCATTCCGGTCGCTGCCGGCGTGCTGTACCCGATCATCGGGCTGCTGCTCAACCCGATGATCGCCGGAGCCGCCATGGCCTTCTCCTCGCTTTCGGTCGTCATCAACGCCAACCGGCTGCGCGGATTCCAGCCGGCCACGATCGTACAGCAGAGTGCGCCGTCGAATTCGGGGGTAGCTTCGGGCGAGACTTCGGGACGTCGTTCCGCTGCCGCGATTGACTCCGATGAGATGCAGCATCACCGCGCCATACATCATGTCGACACGGCGAGAACCGCTACAATGGCCAACGCAGCCAACGAATCAGCGCCTTCAACCGGTGCATCAGGCAACGAAGCGACTAATCTCGCCGAGAAAGAAGCAAACAATATGTCCATATTCCACAGGCATGTCCACCACGACCATGCTGATTCAATGAGCGAGAACGCAGCCCAAGCCGCCCCTGGCGACGAGCCGCAAGCCGTGGCAACCGCAAAAGTCATTGACCCAGTCTGCGGCATGACCATCGACCCGGCCGACGCCGCCGACACTCGCGACTACAACGGCAAGACCTACTACTTCTGCAACCCAGGCTGCGCCGCTAGCTTCGATAAGGACCCGGCCAGCTTCGCCAGCGCCAGCTGAAGACGAATAATTGCATGATGAGGCGCGGGATTGACGCTATGCTGCCGATTCTGGGCTTTTCATGTTTCGGGACGGTAATATTGGCATGAGTTTAGTGGTACAAGGCAGTCCTAATCGGTATCGGGAGGGTAACGCAGAGTATGGAACGTGATATGCACGATGATTGCGGCAGTCAACCGGGGCGCGGTTCATCGGATGATGTTCCACCGATGCTAGAGAACCTATCCAATCGCCCAACGCCGATCCCATCTTCCGCCGAGTCGTCCGCTGCCCATGTACCATCGAACCCGACGCTTACGTGTTTGGCGCGGATGACCCGTGACGTGGCGTACAAGACCGGTGCCGACCATTTAGTGATGGACATCATCGCGCCGCAATCGTTCGGTGATGATGATGCGCGGCGATATCCGGCTGTGGTGTTTGTGCAGGGCAGCGCGTGGACCACGCCGGATCGCGATCATGAGATTGCGCAGCTCGCTCAGTTGGCCCGCAAGGGCTATGTGGTCGCCACGGTAAATCACCGCGATGCTTCGTGCGAACCAACGTACGTGTTCCCGGCGTATCTCGAAGACGTGAAGGCGGCGGTGCGTTTCTTGCGCGCCCGTGCCGACGAGTGGCAGGTTGACGCCGAACGCATTGGCATTTGGGGCACATCGTCAGGCGGCAACACCGCGCTGCTCATCGGACTGACCGCCGACGATCCACGCTATGAGGATGGCACGAGTCCTGACGTGAGCGATGCAGTTAACTATGTGGTTGCCTGCTTCCCTCCCACCGATCTAACCGAGGCGGTTGAGGCATTCGGGCAGGAAGATGACGCGTTTCGGTTGTATTACACGGGCCCGCTCGCCGCTGTGCTCGGAGCCACACCGCAAACGGGAATCACCGACGAGGTGCGCCAGCGTGCGGCGGATATGAGCCCATATTTGCAAGTAAAGCCGGGGCAGTGCTACCCTCCCATGCTGTTGCTGCATGGCACCGGCGATCGCGTGGTGCCGTATCAGCAGTCAGTTAAGATGTGCAATAGGCTGACTGGCTGTAGCAACGACGCGCGTCTCGTGCTGGTCGACGGCGCCGATCACGAACATGACTTCTGGAGCCAGCGCGTGCTCGACATCATCAGCGATTTCATCGCGGAGCATAGCGATTCGGCGCAGTAGCGCAGCAGCTGAGCCTCCCGTGAATCGCATCGGCCCTATCGGTAGTGTTATATCGACGTGTCGGCGCATATGTGATTGAAAAACCGCTGATCCGTGCGATATCTCACGGACTACGCCTGTTCCTGCCTCCACAAAATCTGCCCGCTGGCATCGGTTATGGCCGCTGAAGGTGTAGTGGTGAGGTCGATGTCAACATCGAGATAGGCGCTCGCGTCGGCTGCGGTGCTGCGGTAACGGTAGCGCTTGTTTTCGAGGAGCAGCTTCGTGGTGGTGGCGGTCGTGAGCCAGGGATTGCGGCGGCGCAGGCCAATGAGATCTTGATGGGCGCGATAGCTGCGCTCTGCTTGGCCGGGCAATTCGCCTGGTGCCTCAGGGAACTCGGGTCGCACGGCGTCATCGCCGCCGAGGCGCTGCTCCTTGATACCGGTGAGGCCTTGCTCGTCGCCATAATATATCGACGGTATGCCGCCGAGGGTGAGCAGGATGGCCAGCGCGGTCACTGCGCCGTCGGGGCCGAGGGTGCTGGCGATGCGGGTCACATCGTGGTTGCCGATGAAGGTGTTCGGTGTGAACGAGGTAAGAAAATCGTTGTGTCGGGTCAGCGTCCAGTCGAGCTCGAAGAGGTTCTTGTCTTTCAGGGAGGACCAGATTGCCTTCCAGAGCTCGTATTGGGTGACCGAATCGACGCCGGATTCGGCGACGAATCGGCTGTAGTCTCCGTGGATCATTTCGCCGAGGAACCACGCATCGGGGTGCTGCCGCCGAACTTCGGGAATGACGCGTGCCCAGAAGTCGGTGCTGACGGAATAGGCCGCGTCGAGCCGCCATCCGTCGATGCCGCGCGCCAGCCAATGGTTCATAACCTGTGTTGTGTATTCCGCAGCCTGCTTGGAGGCATGATTGAGTCGCACGAGCGATGAGTGCCCCTCGAACACCCGAGGAACAGCCCCGCCCGGCGCATTCCAATCGATATCGAATACGCGGGCTTTCGGGCCGTTCGGTCCTTCGCTCAAGGCGCGGAGCACGTCTGGATGCTGCGCGCCGACATGGCTGAATACCCCGTCGAGCAGTATGCGCAGGCCACGTTCCTTGCAGGCGGAAACGAAGGCGTCGAAATCAGCGTCGTCTCCGAGCCTGGGGTCGATGCGGAACTGGTCCAGCGAATCGTAGCCGTGCGACTGCGAGGCGAAAATCGGCCCCAGCAGCATGCCCGACACCCCAAGCTTTACCGCGTAATCCAGCCAGTTAGTGAGTCTGCGCAGGCGAGGGGTTACTGTCATGTCTGCATCCCGTATTGGCGCACCGCAGAATCCCAGCGGGTAAACGTGCCACCAGATTGCATGCTCGATCCAATTCATGGTCGTTGTCGGTTTCTGTGTCATCGATTTCCTTGTAGTTGAAGGTGTACGTGTGCCCGTTGAAATGCTCTCACTGATGCACCTTCGGGCGGATAGATCGTGGAACTGTGCAATGTCTTTTCAGCTGACGCCATCTCATCTGGCAGTGGTGTCGTTGCGGTTACCAGTGTTGCATATCTACGTGGACTCCTCATGTTTCGCATCTCTCGATCATTTTCCTGCCGCTGCCCGTCATCTTACTGAGTCGCACTCTACCAACGATGCGGTTTTGTTCAAGAAGGGACGCGAAGGCGCTCGATGTCGTTATAGCCGTTGACTTGCGGTGAGTGTGTTCTGTGCGTGAGTGCAATGTGCTCAGTCGAAGTTTTGACCCCTAGAACTTTCTATAGTATATATGGGGAAGGCAGGTAAGGGGCGCGGCATGAGAGCCCTCCGTCACCTCGCTGCCGGCATAACCGAACACGAACAGCAACACTCCGTTACCTCCACAGCTGTTACTTTCACAGTAGAAATGATATGAGGGATCACATCATGAACCAGGCAACAATCGCGAGGCGCCAGCGTCGGCTGAACGTCCTCATTTCCATGGCGATCACGGCGGCGGTATTGCTGATATCGGCTTGCGGTACAGCCAATAGTGATGCTAGCGGTGGTGATTCCAACAGCAAGCCCACGGTGCTCGCCACGTTCACGATTCTTGCCGATATGGCGAAAAACGTGGCAGGAGACCATCTCAACGTTGTCTCCATCACCAAGCCCGGAGCGGAGATCCACGATTATGAGCCAACTGCCAGCGATATTGTCAAGGCTACGCGCGCCGACCTGATCCTCAATAACGGGCTTGGACTGGAACGCTGGTTTGACCGATTCGTTTCTGGCTCGAAGGCTAAGAAAGTGAACCTGAGTGACGGCGTCATCCCGATGAGCATCGCCGAAGGCGAATACGAGGGCAAGGCGAACCCGCACGCATGGATGTCGCCGAAGAATGGGCAGATCTATGTAGATAACATCGTCAAGGCGTTCAGTGACCTAGATGCGCAGCATGCCGCCGAATATCGAAGGAACGGCGAAGCATACAGCAAGAAGATCCAGGCGGTCTCCGATCAGCTTGCCGGCGAGCTTTCCGCGCTGCCGAGCAACGGGCGCACGCTGGTCAGCTGCGAGGGAGCATTTTCGTATTTGGCGCGAGATGAGGGGCTGAAAGAGGTATACATGTGGCCGGTGAACGCTGAGAGCGAGGGCACTCCTCGGCAGATTGCCAAGGTAGTAGACGCCGTCAGGAAAGACAGTGTTCCCACGGTTTTCTGCGAATCGACCGTGAACGGCAAAGCTATGCAACAAGTAGCCAGGGAGACCGGTGCGACCTTCAGCCAGGACGACAGGCATCTGCTGTACGTCGATTCCCTGTCGGCCGGCAACGGTCCGGTGCCTACCTACCTTGATCTGCTACGGCATGACGCCGAAGCGATCATCAGCGGGCTGACCGCAACGCAGCGATGAGGAGGGCGGCCTTGAATACTGCGACACCGCACAGCACCATACCAGACTCAAACGCTTCTGGCGGCATCCATGTGCGCGGCTTGAGCGTCTCCTACGACGGGATGCCGGCTTTGCACGACGTCTCCTTCGACATCGCGCCAGGGCATTTATGCGGCCTGGTGGGCATGAATGGCGCTGGAAAATCCACTTTGTTCAAAACGCTGATGGGCGTCGTGCGCCCTGATGCCGGCGTGGTAGAGCTGGCAGGTATGGACGGTCGGCAGGCACGCAAACGTGGGACGGTTAGCTATGTGCCGCAACAGGAGGATATTGACTGGTCGTTTCCCTTGCGGGTCGAAGAAGCAGTGATGATGGGGCGCTATGGTCTGCTCAACTGGCTGCGTTCACCGCGCCGCGAGGACCGCGATGCGGTGAACGCAGCCATTGAACGCGTGCAATTGGGCGAATTCTCGCGTCGGCAGATCGGCAACCTCTCGGGTGGCCAGCGTAAGCGTGTTTTTGTAGCCAGAGGATTGGCCCAGCGGGCGCGCATCATGCTGCTCGACGAACCTTTTGCCGGTGTGGATCGTCGCTCCGAGCTGATGATCGTCAAAGTGCTCAAGAGCCTCGCCCGTGACGGCATGACCATTCTGGTGGCGAGCCACGATCTGCACGCGCTGCCGGAACTATGCGACGAGGCGATGCTCATTAATCGCATCATCGTCGCCCATGGGCCGATCGCTGAGGTGCTGCAGCCCGAGTGGCTTGCCAAGGCTTTCGGCCTTGAACAGGAGAACCATACGCTGTCTGAGGATCTGATGCGATGAACGGCAACGCCTTGCTCACAGCGCTCTCCACTGCCATGCAATACGATTTCATGCGCCGCGCACTGCTCACTGGCCTGATTACTGCGGTCATCTGCGGCTTGCTCAGCTGCTGGCTCGTGCTGATCGGCTGGTCACTGATTGGCGACGCCATTTCTCACGCTGTGTTGCCCGGCGTCGTATTCTCCTATATCTTCGGCCTGCCGTTTGCGGTGGGCGCGCTGGTATTTGCGTTGCTCACGGTCTGGATCATCAGCGTGCTGCGCAAACGGTCGGGCCTGCTCAAAGAGGATGCCATTATCGGCACGGTGTTCACGCCGATGCTCGCGCTGGGCGTGGTGCTGATCTCGATCACGCCCAGCCAGACCGACCTCAATCACATTCTCTTCGGCAACTTACTGGGTGTCACGAACGGCGACCTGCTGCAAGTCGCGCTGCTCGGCGGACTAACTGCGCTCGTGGTGCTGCTCAAACGCCGCGATATCACGCTATTCGCCTTCGACCCGATGCACGCCCGTGGCGTTGGCATTTCTCCGGGAATAATCAGCGGCTTGTTGCTCACAGCGTTGGCGCTGACCGTCGTGGCGGCGTTGCAAGCGGTCGGCATTATCCTCGTGGTCGCGATGCTCATCATCCCCGGCGTCACCGCGCGCCTGCTCGCCGACAGCATCTGGCGTATGCTGTGGATCTCTCCGCTGGTTGCCGCCATCGCCACAGCCATCGGAGTGTTCCTGAGCTACGCGCTCGATGCCTCGACCGGCGGCATGATCGTGCTGGCTCAGGCGCTGTTCTTCGCTGTCGTCTACTGTTTTGGTCCCCAAGGCGTTGTCATATCGGCATTCCGGTGGCGACGCGCACCGGGCCGAGACCGAAACGGCCGTTGAAAACACGGGATTCACGGTAGGTGCTCTTCGTACCCTACCGGGAAAAGCAACGATCGTCATTACGGGAGCCAGCGACGGTATCGGAGCTGCCGCGAGCAGACGGCTTGTGAGAAGCAGCGCACGATTAATTCTGGTAGGGCGATCACCAGAAAAGACTCGACGGGTGGCACAAGAGGTAGAGGCCGAATACCATCTGGCGCACTTCGCCCGACTTGACGACGTCCGCCACCGACAGCTACTTCCGCCGTGTCGATCACGGCAGCCATGATCGCGTTCTTGGTCACGGCTGCCGCCGCGTTCGGTGAGCACTACGGTGATATCGCTCGGAACGTCGTCGGATACGCTCACCTCGTACCAGCCTGACTTGGCGATCGCCGAAACTTACGAAATGCCGCAGCGCGAATTGAGCGTTCAGCCAGCGGAAAATGTGGATAATGGGGCATCCGGCCATGATTCTCCCGCGTCCAGCTCGCGGCGCCAGCCCTGAAGTTGGCGTCGCGCGACGTGTATCGCCTCCTGCTTTTCGTCAAGAGAGCGTTCAAGATCGTCAATGGTACTTCGCATAGCGTCAATACGGCTGTGAATGGAAGTCGTTGTTTTCTTGACGTTCAGGACCTCGCGCACCGATGACGCCCGGATTTTTGCGCAGTTTTGAAGTGGTGGGAACACAGCCCGTCCCATGTGTACGATTTTCAATCGCTGAAAGAGAAAACCGATTGGAAAGCAGGTACGGGCTATGCCCAAGCATATTTTACAGGTGAAC
>JALCCT010000008.1 GCA_022640915.1 Bifidobacterium sp.
CAGTGAAAGGAACAAACGGGAGCTCCCCAAAAGGGACTCCGGGAACGACGGCGAGAGCGTCCGGCAGCGATGTCGGCCGCTTACCGAACCGTTTCTCTCAACGATGCAAGGAGTATCGATTATGGCTATGTTTCCGTCACTGATGAATGACTCAATGTTCACGGATCTTTTTGACGATCCCTTCTTCTCGCAGTGGCGCGAGCTGCCGTCTCGGGTGAGCGGTGCGGCCGCGTCCGGCGACATGATGAAGACTGATGTGCGCGAAAGCGATAAGTCTTATGACGTCGATATCGACATGCCCGGCTTTAAGAAGGACGATATCGCGATTGAGCTGCATGAAGGATACCTCACTGTTTCCGCCCACAAGGACGAGAACCATGAGGACAAGGATGAGAAGAGCGGCAAGTGGCTGCGCCGCGAACGCTATATTGGCTCGTGCTCACGCAGCTTCTACGTCGGCGATGCGGTCAAAGAGTCCGATATCCACGCCAGCTACAAAGACGGCACGCTGAGCCTTGCGATTGCGAAAGTCGAAACAAAGCCTCAGGTTGAGGCCAAGCACCAGATCGCCATCGAGGGCTGATACGGTCCGCGCTGATGCACCGGTAACGATGCAGCGGTGTCGCAGGTAATGATTCCGGTGTGGGTTAAATCTCCCGGGACTGCATGGCAACAGGCTTCCTGAGTTGCTATGCGATCCCGGGTTTTTCTATATGTCGTGTTCGGCACAAGCGTTTGCTGCACCACCGTTTCTGCTTGGGTGCAGGTTGACGATACAGTAAGGGATGAGTCAGGTATGGATGAATAGCGGGAAGGCCGCCGGGGTGCGGCTTCAAGGAGGCAATAGGCATGGGAATGCCCTTGGATTTGTATGTGATCCGGCACGGGGAGTCGGAGGCGAACGTCATTGTCAAAGCGGGGGAGGCTGGCGACAATTCGCTGTTCACGCAGGATAATGTCACCGTGCCAGATCGCTCGTGGCGGTTGACCGCCACTGGCCGCAAACAGGCTGATTGCATAGGCCGATGGCTGGTGTCGAAGCAGCAGCTTTTCGACCGGTATTTGGTCTCGCCGTATGTGCGCACGCGCGAAACCGCGGCGACCATGGCGCTGCCGAAGGCCAAATGGGAGGAAACGCGCGTGCTGCGCGAACGCTCGTGGGGTGAGATCAGCACCGTCACACAAGACGAGTTCCGCACAAATTACGAGCGCAATTGGATGTTCAAGCGCACTGATCCGCTGTATTGGCGGCCGCCGGCAGGCGAGTCCATCGCTGATGTGGCCGAAGACCGTGTACACAATCTGCTCACTTCGCTCAACCGCAGGGCCGAGGCACAGTCAGTGGTGGTGGTCAGCCACGGCGACTTTATGCAGGCGCTGATGCTCACCCTCGAAGATCTATCTGACGAGGAGTTCCTCCGGCGCGCCGACTCGGATGAGTGGCGCATCACGAATTGCACGTGCCTGCACTACTCGCGCCGTGATCCGCTGACTGGGCGTACTACACGTCGCGTGCGCTGGGAACAGACCGCGCGGCCGGTGCTTGATCCGCAGACCGGCCGCTGGGAGGTCAAAGTCGAGCCGTGGCGTGAATTCCAACGCCCATTGCTTTCCAACGGCGACCTAGTTGATGTGGTGCACATGGTCGATCCGCATCTCTCGGTGCTTGCGTGATCTGGCCTGTGGCTCCCTGCTTCTTCGATCCGTCAGGATCCTGGGAAATACGTACGAAACGCAGTTTGGACGCAGCACGGTTACAATAGCTCACGACGCGCGGCCTTCTTGCGTGCTGCGCCGCAGAATCCCAGAGAATAAAGGAGAGGGACAGCCATGAGCAATATATTCACGTGGAAACTGCATGGGGACGGCAAAACCCTGAAACCGGGCGAAGTCATCGAACCCGATGAACGCCTGACGTGGGGGCTCACGGCAGGAATCGGGGCGCAGCACGTGGTTGCCATGTTTGGCGCGACGTTCCTGGTTCCGATCCTCACCCACTTCGATCCGTCAACCACACTGTTCTTCACAGCATTGTCGACGGCGTTGTTCCTGTTGATCAATATGAACAAGCTACCCAGTTATTTGGGTAGCTCGTTTGGTTTTATAGCCCCTATCGCGGCAGTGGCTTCGGCGCACAAAGGCATCACGGTTGCCAGCTTCGGCATCATGATGACCGGTCTGTTGCTGGGGCTGGTCGGTCTACTCGTGCATTTCGCCGGCTCCAAATGGATCGACATCGTCATGCCTCCGGTGGTCAACGGCGCGATTGTCGCGATCATTGGTTTCAATCTGGCGCCGAATGTCTGGACGAACTTCCAAGTGGCGCCCGACACCGCGCTGGTCACGTTGGCAGCTGTGCTGCTGGTAGCCGTGCTCTTTAGGGGTCTGCTCGGCCGCCTGAACATTCTGCTCGGCGTCCTGATCGGTTACCTGTACGCTTGCGTGCAAGGTCAGGTCGATTTCAAGCCAGTGCAGCAGGCGGCGTGGATCGGTTTTCCGCAGTTCCACTTGCCAACAGTTGACTTCTCGATCCTGCCGATGTTCATACCGGTCGTGCTGGTGCTGGTGGCTGAGAATGTGGGGCATGTCAAGTCGGTTGCACAGATGACCGGGCGCGATTACGATGGCCAGATCGGCACCGCGTTGGCGGCTGACGGCTTGGGCACGATGATCGCAGGCTTCGGCGGCGGCTCCGGCACCACGACCTATGGAGAGAATATCGGCGTGATGGCGGCAACGAAGGTCTATTCAACCGCCGCATACTGGTGCGCGGCCGGATTCGCGCTGATTTTGAGCCTGTGCCCCAAGTTTGGTGCGATCATCAACACGATCCCTGGCGGCGTGCTCGGCGGTGTGACCACGCTGCTCTACGGCATGATCGGCATGATGGGCGTGCGCATTTGGGTCGACAACCACGTTGATTTTAACGAGCCCCTGAATATCATGACCGCTGCGGTCACCATGATCATCGGTATCGCCAACTTCGCTTTCGCGATTTCTGGCGTGCAGTTCAACGGTATCGCCATCGCCACCATCGCGATCCTGGTCGTTTATCATGGTCTCAAGGCCATTGGCCGCCTGACCGGAGTAATCGCTAAGGGCAAGTAACCAGCGGCGTCGGCGCGCTCTAGCGCCTGTAGCAACGCATTTTCCTGTGAAACTGGTGGTATAGGACCTTTCCAAGGTTCGATTTCAGCAATTCACAGGAAATATTATTATGGCGCTGGACTGCCGGCCGCGTCTACTGGGCGAGTCCCATGCGGTATTTGAGCGTCATAACACGAATGGCCGATTGCCGCACTTTTTTCGCGAAGCTCGGATCACTGGCGGCCTGCGCGTTCAGTCCGTCAAGAATCGGCTGCACGTATTGGCTTGCGCCGATGCAGGCGAGGTCGCCGCCCGCCTCGACGAATCTGACACCAAGCTGCCGCGGCGCGATGCCGCTCACAGCAGCTGCCGACAGCGAATCCGAGGTGACGACGCCGTTGTAGCCGCTTTCTTTCCGCAGCTGCCCGTCGATGAGCGTGCTGGAGAATGCCGCCGGATTAGCCGGATCGATGGACTTATATGTGGCCAGCGACATCATCACCATGCCCGGTTTGCCTTGCAATGCAGTAGTGAATGCGCCGATCTCCTGCCCGTCTAGTGTCGTAGTCGTGTCGAGGATGCCGTTAGCGGTGAAATCTGTGTTGCCGGTGACCGCACCGAGTCCGGGGTAGTGTTTGATCGAGGTGACGATGCCGGCCTGCCTCATGCCGGTGATAAACGCGATGGCGTGCTGCGCGTTTCCGGATGCGCTAAGCCCGAAGTCGCGGTTGAGCGCGCCGATTGGTGCATTATTGGCGCGCTCGGTCTGCACAGTGTCGGTGACCGGCGCCAAGTCAGTGTTAATACCGGCGGATCTGAGCTGCTCTCCCCACTGGACCGCAGCCGTGGTGAGCTGGGCCGTGCTCATTTGGCCTTGGCGCACTCCCGATGGCATAACGCTGAAGCCGGTTCCGCGCAGATGCTGTACTTGCCCGCCTTCCTGATCAGTTGCCAGGATCAGGCCGTTATGCTGCGGCGCATAGCGTTGCAGGGAGTCAGTCGCCTTTTTCACTCCTGCGGTTCCCACATTCCATTTGCCGATGATGAGCACTGAGCCCACATGCTGGTTGACGATGAGATCGCGCAGGCTTGATGGGCTGCTGCCGGCGAACAGCGGTACCATCACCAGCTGCCCGATCTGTTCCTTAAGCGGCATCGCATCAACGGCTTTAGTCGCTTTCGCTTCCGGCGTATCAGCTGATGCACTGCCGCTCTGCGAAGGGCTTGATGATGACGATGGATTCGAAGGATTTGGCGCGGCGGAACCACTTGACTTGCCCGAACCGTCCAGCCTCGAAGACAGGGAAGACGGAGGCGTTGATGCAGACGCATGATCAGGCTGCTGGCTGGTGTTCCACCACACGCCCGCGCCGACCAAGCCGGCGGCGGATAATACGATCGCGAGGACGACAATGATCGCAGTGCGAAGTGGCGTGCGGCGCCTGTGAGGATTATGTCTGATGCGCTGTGAAGTCATCACACAATTATTCCACGCCATCGTCCAATGACTGCAAGCCCCATTGCGTTTGCAGCGAAACGTGCATCCGGTGAAGCTGTTTCGCCGCCAGCGTCTAATCACCCCGGTCCATAGTAGGGTGAGAGGCATGTCATTCTTCGATATATTCGGTCAAATGTTCGACCCTGATGATTCTGATGATTCCGGCCAGTCGGCTCGCCGGAGCGCGCGTCGCCGCGGCAACGAAGACGATCCGGTGGTGATCGACGTGCAAGTCGACGGTGACGACGCCAAAGCGGCGTCGGATGGGCGTAATGCACGCACAGACGCCAAGAGCGGCAATGGCGGCGCCCGCCCGCCTCGTGGGGACTCGGGCAAACGCGATATCAGCAGCAGCTTTCTCGCCCCGCGCGGCTCGAAGATCCTCATCGGCGTCGTCCTCGCCGTGTCGGCGCTTGTTGGCCTGTTCTTCGCGCTGGATCGGTTCATCACCGATGTGATGTGGTACCAGCAGCTCGGTTTCGCGCGCGTGGTGTGGACACAACTGTTCACCAAGATCGGGCTGTGGCTCGCCTACGCGGTGCTTATGGCGGTGGTCAGCTACGTTTCCGCGACCTTGGCAATCCATGCCAGGCCCGATTCGAGCGACGGTTCCACAATTCGCATCCGCGGGGACATTGTCGAGATCGGCAAATCCGTGAGTTCCAAGAACGCCAGGCGTGTCGCTGTGGTGGTCTCGCTGATTGTCGGCCTGGTGTTCGGTGCGCAGTTCAACGCCAACTGGGCGCAGATTCTGCTGATGTTTAACGCGCAGCCTTTCGGTGTGCACGACCCGCAATTCGGCCTGGACAACGGGTTTTACGTGTTCATACTGCCCGGGCTCAAGCTCGTGCTCTCGGCGGCCTCGGTACTGCTGCTCATGGCCATCGTGTTCTCCGTCGTGACCCATGTGCTCATGGGTGGCATCCGCTTGACTATGCCGGTCAACGGCCGGGGATTGTTCGCCATCACTAAGCGGGCTCGCCGCCAGATCGCCATCTGGCTGCTGCTCAACATGCTCATGGCCGCCACGCGCATGGTCGTGCATGTCTTCGACCAGCTCACTGCGCAGGATGAGCGCATCACCGGTGCCGCCTACACTGCCACGCATGCGACCATCCCCTTTGCCTTTGTCATGGCAGCAATGGTTGCGTCCCTTGGAGTACTGCTGTCAATATGGCTTATGCGCTCGCATGAGTTACAGGAGCCAGCTTCCATAGGGACCCGCGCGGGTGCTGCCCTTAGGGCTTGGCGAACGCCGGTCGTCGCCATTGCGCTTGTCGTAGTCACCTCGCTGGTACTGACCGTGATCTGGCCGATGCTCGTGCAGCGCTTCCGGGTTTCGCCGAATGAGCAAGAAGTGGAATCAGCCTACATCCAGCGCAATATCGACGCGACGAAACGTGCTTACGGACTCGATTCCATCAAAACCGACACCTATAACGCGACAACCGAAGGCAAATCGGGCGCGTTGGCCTCCGCTGCAGAAAGTACTGCGCAGATTCGTCTGCTCGATCCACAGGTCGTTTCGCCGACCTTCCAGCAGCTGCAGCAGTCCAAGCAGTACTATTCCTTCGCCGACGCGTTATCCGTCGACAAATACGATATTGACGGCATCAGCCAGGACACGGTGATTGCAGCGCGCGAACTCAACCTCGCGGGCAACGACAACCGCAACTGGGTCAACGACCATACTGTGTACACGCACGGCTACGGCATCGTGGCTGCCTACGGCAACAAGGTGACTTCCGACGGCCAGCCGCAGTTCTTCGAATACGGCATCCCCACGCAAGGCAAGCTCACCGAAACACAGCATTACGAGCCGCGCATCTACTTCTCGCCCAATGCACCCGAATATTCCATCGTGGGCGCCCCCAAGGGTGTCAAGGCATGGGAGTTCGACTATCCCACCGGCTCGCAAGGCGCGACGAACACCTTCGAAGGCAACGGTGGACCGAGCATCGGCAACTTCTTCTCCCGCCTGCTGTACGCGGCCCGCTTCGGCTCGGATCAGATCCTCTTCTCCGACCGAGTCACCCCGGATTCGCAGATCCTTTACACTCGCAATCCCAAGGAGCGTGTGGCGAAGGTTGCGCCCTACCTGACGCTTGACGGTCGCGTCTATCCGGCGGTCGTTGACGGGCGGGTCAAGTGGATTGTCGACGGCTATACGACCTCGAACGCCTACCCGTATTCGCAGATGACCGACTTGGGTTCGGCTACGGCGGACTCAACCACTGAAACCAGTTCGACCATCCAGGGTTTGGGCTCGCAGAAGGCAAATTACATCCGCAACTCGGTCAAGGCCACGGTCGACGCCTACGATGGCTCGGTCGATCTGTACGTATGGGATACGAAGGATCCGGTCATCAAGGCGTGGGAGAAGATTTTCCCGGGCCAATATCACCAGATTTCCGACATCGACGGCCAGCTGATGAGCCACCTGCGCTACCCGGAAAGCCTGTTCAAGGTACAGCGTCAGCTGCTGGCGCAATACCATGTCGGCAGTGCGGGTCAGTTCTTCTCTGGCGAGGATTTCTGGCAGAGCCCCACTGACCCCACGGAATCGCAGTCGGCGCAGAACCGTGACATCCTGCAGCCGCCGTATTATCTGACGCTGCAGACGGGCGGCTCCAAAGAGCCGGTCTTCTCGCTGACGTCGTCATATATACCCGCAGGAACGGTGAAGCGGGAGATTCTCACTGGATTCCTTTCGGTGGATTCTGATGCAGGAGACGAAAAAGGCCGTATAGGGCCGAACTATGGCACCCTGCGATTGCAGGAGCTACCTAAGGACGCTAATGTGCCCGGTCCGGGGCAGGCGCAGAGCAACTTCGACGCCAAAGATACGGTTTCGCGCGAGCTCAACTTGTTGCAGACCGGATCGACCAATGTCAAGCGCGGCAACTTGCTCACCCTGCCGCTCGGCGGCGGGCTGGTGTACATAGAACCGGTCTACATCCAGTCTAGTGGCGCGACCAGTTACCCGCTGCTTAAGAAGGTGCTGGTCGCTTTCGGAGATCAGGTTGGTTTCGCCAACACCTTGGATGAGGCGCTCGATCAGGTCTTCGGCGGGGACTCCGGTGCATCCGCCGGCGATGCCCAGAATGCCAAGGGCGATACCGGTTCTGGTGCCTCGGACGGCTCCGCTGACGCTGATAATTCCAGCGGCGCGGATGCCGACGGCAACGCGAAGCAGCCCGGCAAGTCCGAGGCACCGCAGATGAGTGCCGAGCTCAAGGACGCCCTTAATCAGGCGGCCCAGGCGATGAAGGATTCGGACGCCGCGATGAAATCCGGCGACTGGACCGCCTACGGCAATGCGCAGAAACAGCTCAACGAAGCACTGAATAAGGCCATGGAATTCGATAAGTAGCAGGCGGTGACAATCGCTGCGCCGCCCATTCGCGACGGTGCGGTACATTGTCGATATGGCTAATGAGCGACAGCGCACGAGCGCGAACGGCTTTATCATTCGCGACGCTACTGACGATGATTTGCAAGCGATAACCGACATCTACAATCAGGCGGTGATCGCCGGCGGGTCGACCGCCGATCTTGAGCCGCGTACGCTTGGGCAGCGGCGCGAGTGGGTCAAAGCGCATGCGCCGCGCACCTATTACCCGGTGGTCGTGATCGAAGACGGAGCGGGCCATATCGTCGGCTTCGGCTCGCTGTCGCGCTTCCATCCGCGCGAAGCCTACGATGGCGTGGTCGAGCTGAGCTACTACATCGCCAGCAGCGCCCAGCATCATGGCTACGGCACCGCCATGGTTTCGTGGCTGCTGGATGCTGCGAAGCACCATTCCCGCCGCATCGCCACTGCACTGATCTTCGCCGACAACGTCGGCTCGGTCGCTCTTATGCATCATTTCGGCTTCACTCGTTTCGGGCTGCTGCCCCGAGCATGCTATGACGGCAAACGCTACCTCGACATGTCATATTGGTGCAAGGAGCTGTAGGCGGCATCGCGCTTGCGCGCAGCTTACAAGGGCGTAGCGGGGTCTATCTCGCTTATGTGCAGTGCTAATTCCATGGCACCCCGATTGTTGCTGGCCGAAAATGGCGGTTCTGGAACGCCCGATACTTGGATCCCCGCAGAATAGCACTACAGATAGCGGAGACAGATCTTCGCGAGGTTCGAATAACGCTACGGATAACGCAGATGCCTCTGCACAAGATCGGATTAACGCCTCACATAACGCAGATGCCCCGCTTTGGACGCTGCGCGGGTTGGAAAAGACGATGGGATTCGCATTTCCACGCATTGTGAGCAGCGGTGTGGGAACCGAATGGCCCAGCACACCTCCGATACGCCTTGAGCCGAGCGTGTGCGGCTCTCGTCTCTCGCCACCGGTACCATGAATCGGCTGATATGCGCGATTGCAGCGGTCGATTATGATGCGCAATGAATGCGGCCGGTTTGCGGCGCGCGATTATGACGGTTCCTGTAGATGGACTGTGCGGTTGGAAAGAGGGAATGGCATGGCTTCGGAGTTCTGGCTGATTGTGGGATTGGGCAATCCTGGAAGCAAATACGAAGGTACACGCCATAACATGGGCTTCATGACAGCGGATGTGCTCGCCGAGCGCTGGTCGCTCTCCCTTTCCGATCACAAAGGCCTGGCCAAACTGGGCAAAGGCGTGATGAACCTCGAAGGGCGTTCGGTTAAATTCTTCCTTGCCAAGCCGCTGACTTATATGAACGACTCGGGCAACGCCGTGGCCTCCATTGGCGCATATTACGGCATTGGGGCCGAGCATATCGTAGTGATTCATGACGATATGGACTTGGAATTCGGCCGGATCAAGGTCAAGGCGGGCGGTTCGGCAGGCGGGCACAACGGCATCAAATCCATCGACCGGTCATTGAGCACCAACCGTTACGCACGCGTGCGCATGGGAGTCGGCCATGCGCAGCGTGGCCCGCATGCTCACGACAATACTGTGGATTGGGTGCTGGGCGGATTCAATCCTGACCAGCGCAAGCAGCTGCCGGAATTTCTGGCCGACGGTGCCGATGCGGTGGAAACAGTGATTGTTGACGGGCTGAATGCCGCGCAGGAGCGCTTTAATGGTGGGCACGGCAATGGCAAGTAAGGCAGCGGCGCAAACGACAGCGGCAGGTAACACAACACATACAGCGGTTATGGATAGGGTAGTGGCAGATAGCACAACAAAGAATGCAGCGCCAGCAGGCAGAAGGAACACGGCGGCCGCCATCCTTTCTGATCATCAGTCGCTGATCGGCATCCTCGAATCGCTCGAACGCGATCCATCGTTTAAGTCGCTGGTCAACGGTGACATTGATCAGCCGGAGTCAAAAACCGACCCCAGCATCATCGTTGGCGCGCCCAGCGGCTTACGCCCGGCAATTGCTGCGGCTGCGGCACGGCACACTGCGGTCGTGATGATCGTGCCATCCAGCCGCGAAGCCGAGGAAACCGTGGAATCGCTACGCTCCTGGTACGAAGGCGACCCTCATGCCATCGTCCAGTTCGAGGCGTGGGAGACACTGCCGCACGAGCGGCTTTCCCCGCGTGCCGACACCGTGGCCAGCCGTATGGCTGTCATGCGCCGGTTGAAGCACCCGCAGCCCGGTAGTGATATGTTCGGGCCGATTCAGATACTTGTGATGCCGGTGCGCTCGCTGATTCAGCCGGTGGTGGCCGGCCTTGGTGACGTGGCGCCGCTGGTCTTCGAGCAGGGCAAAGAGCTAGCGCTTGATGAGTCAGCAGTCAGACTCGTTGAAAATGCGTATACCCGTGCCGATCTGGTGATGGATCGTGGCCAGTTCGCAGTGCGCGGCGGCATCCTCGACGTCTTCCCACCTACTGCTCCGCACCCGGTGCGCATTGAGTTTTTCGGCGATGAAATCGATTCCATCCGCGAGTTTCATGCTTCCGACCAGCGCACCTACGGCGATGATTTACACAGGATATGGGCCACGCCATGCCGTGAGCTGCAGCTCAACGATGCGGTGCGCGGACGTGCGAGGTCGCTTATCGGCCAGATCCCCAACGCCGACGACATGCTTGAATCGATCGCCAACGCAATACCGGTCGAAGGCATGGAATCGCTCATGCCCGCACTCATCGACGATATGGAGCCGGTCGCAGAGCTGCTGCCCGACGATGCGCTCATGCTGCTTTCTGACCCGGAGAAATTGCGCCGCGCCGCCGAGGATCTGACGAAAACAGCGAACGAATTCCTCGCCGCCAGTTGGCATGTGGCTGCTGCCGGGCACGGTGCAGGGGCGCCGATCAGCTTCGAGCAGGCCAGTTTCCTCGACTACGACGAGACCATCAGCGCGCTGGAATTCTCTCGGCATGAGGTCGTTCAGCTCACGTCCTTCGGTGTGGACGCAAGTAGGACGGGGCATGTCCAGCTCGATGCCCAAGACCCCGCGCAGTTCCGCGGCGATGAAGCGAAGGCTTCGCACGGCATCGAGTCGCTGATTGCTGATGGCTATGCTGTGACGGTCACTTCACCGGCGCAGGGCACGCTGTCGCGGCTCAAACGCGTGATCAATGAAACAGGTATCACGAAGTTCGCATGCATCCGCTCGCATGCTATCAATGGCTTCGTGGACAACGCCGCTAAAGTCGCGCTGCTCACGGAGCGTGATATCACCGGGCGCACAAGTGCCGGAAACCAGGCGAAAACGCCTAAGCGCCGGCGCAAGGCCATCGATTTGGTGGAGCTCAAGACCGGCGATTACATTGTGCACGAGCAGCATGGCATCGGGCGCTTCATTGAAATGAAGCAGCGCACGATTGGCGTCGGCGCGAACAAGACCACACGCGAATACCTCGTCATCGAGTATGCGCCTTCGAAGCGCAACGCCCCGCCCGACAAGCTGTTCATTCCCACCGATCAGCTCGATCAGATCAGCAAATACATAGGAGCCGAGGCGCCCAAGCTTAACAAGCTGGGCGGTTCGGACTGGGCGGCGACCAAGGCCAAGGCGCGTAAGCACGTCCATGAGATAGCCGAAGATCTGGTCAAGCTTTATTCTGCGCGGCAAAGCACGTCCGGATTCGCCTTCAGTCCTGACACCCCGTGGCAGAAGGAGCTTGAAGACGCCTTCCCCTACCAGGAGACCGCCGATCAGCTCACGACCATCGACGAGGTCAAGGCTGACATGGAGAAATCCGTGCCGATGGATCGGCTCGTCTGCGGCGACGTGGGCTTCGGCAAAACCGAAATCGCGGTGCGAGCCGCCTTCAAGGCAATCCAGGACGGTAAACAAGTCGTTGTGCTCGCGCCGACGACGCTGCTCGTGCAGCAGCATTACGAGACTTTCACTGAACGTTACGAGGGTTTCCCGGTCAACGTGGCGGCGCTGAGTCGATTCCAAAGTGCCAAAGAGGTCAACGAGACGCTCAAAGGTCTCGCTGACGGCACCGTCGATCTCGTGATCGGCACGCATAAGCTGCTCAATCCCAAAATCAAGTTCAAGGATCTCGGGCTGCTCGTCATCGATGAGGAGCAGCGATTCGGTGTCGAGCACAAGGAGACACTCAAGGCGCTGCGCACCAACGTCGATGTGCTCTCGCTGTCGGCCACGCCTATCCCGCGCACTTTGGAGATGGCTGTCACTGGCATCCGTGAAATGTCGACGCTGGCCACCCCTCCCGAAGACCGGCTTCCGGTGCTCACCTATGTCGGGCCGTATGAGGATGCGCAGGTGAAGGCGTCCGTCAACCGCGAGCTGCTGCGCGGCGGGCAGGTGTTCTACGTGCACAACCGCGTGGAAGATATTGGCCGTGTCGCTACGAAGCTTCACGAGCTAGTGCCCGAGGCGCGCATCGGCGTTGCACATGGCAAAATGGGAGAGAAACAGCTCGACGGAGTCATTCGCGACTTCTGGCATCGCGATGTTGACGTATTGCTGTGCACTACCATCATTGAAACCGGTCTCGATATCTCGAACGCCAATACGCTGATCGTCGACCACGCCGACCGTTTCGGACTGAGTCAGTTGCACCAGCTGCGCGGGCGTGTCGGGCGTGGCCGCGAACGCGCGTATGCGTACTTCCTTTATGACCCGGCCAAGCCCATGACCCAGCAGTCGCATGACCGCTTGGAGACTATTGCGCAGAACACTGCGCTGGGCTCGGGCTTTGACGTGGCGATGAAGGATTTGGAGCTGCGCGGCACCGGCAATCTGCTCGGCGGTGAGCAGAGCGGGCACATCGAGGGCGTCGGCTTCGACCTGTACGTGCGCATGGTTTCCGAGGCTGTGGAGCAGTACAAGGAGCCGGAGCGCCACGAGCCTGCGGCCGTCACCATCGACCTGCCGATTGAGGCGTCGATTCCGGCGGATTACATCGACTCCGACAAGCTGCGTCTTGAGGCCTACCGCAAGCTTGCCGCCGCGCGCAGCGAGCAGGATCTCACCGATCTGCGCGAGGAGCTGGTTGACCGCTATGGCGCGCTACCGCAGGAGTTCGAGACGCTCTTCGATGTGGCGCGGCTGCGAGCCAAGGCGCGCGAGCTGGGCATCAGCGAAATCGTGACGCAGGGCAGCCGCGTACGCGTGGGCAAGATCGACCCGCCCGAATCGCTGCAAATGCGCATGTCGCGCATCTACCGCGGTATGCAATACCGCCCCGTCACTCACACCATGTTCATCCCCGCGCCCTTTGCCGGCTCCGCGCCGATGAGCAGCGAAGAAATCATGCATTGGGCCGGGCAATTACTCGAAGATCTGGAGTGGAACGGGAAGCCTCGGGGGTAGATTCGGCTGGATTGGCTCACACTTTTTGCTCGCGCTCGAAAAAGTGTGAGCGAAATGAACATCGCATGTTCGGTTTCTTGATGTGGCATTCGTTGATTTTCCGCCATGTAATCGGCGAAAAGGTATCATTCTCTCTGTTCGTTTGGCTCACACTTTTTCAAGCCGGAGTAAAAAGTGTGAGCCATGCTTCGCTGAGATGATTTCTGAGACTACATTTAACCGCAGTTGACGTTGATAATCGGGGGCATAAAGCTGTCAGCTCATTTAAAGCGTGATGCAATAAGAACAGTGCGGCGAATTTCTTGAATTGTCGTTTTTTTCACGCCGCAAATGTCATTCCTCCGCTGTCGGATGTGAACGCTCCCAGCGGGCGGTGCCGTCAGGGTGCGATGTCGTCCAATAAGCACACTATTCTTGACGGTGTCATACAACCAACGCTTGAAGGAGTAGTTGTGGCAGCAATTGAAAGCGTATATGCGCGCGAAATTCTTGATTCCCGTGGAAATCCGACTGTTGAAGTGGTTCTCGACACCGATGATGGTGCGCAGGGCCTTGGCCTCGTTCCCTCCGGTGCTTCTACCGGCGAGGCGGAAGCTTGGGAACGTCGTGACGGCGACAAGTCTCGTTATCAGGGCAAGGGCGTCCTCGATGCGGTCAAGGCCGTCAACGAGACCATCGCGCCGAAGGTCATCGGTATGGATGCCAGCGATCAGCGTGCGCTCGATGAGACAATGATCGAGCTCGACGGCACCCCGAACAAGGGCAAGCTGGGCGCCAACGCCATCCTCGGCGTCTCTCTGGCTGCGCTCTATGCTTCGGCCGAGTCCACAGGTCTGCCGCTGTACCGCTACATCGGCGGTACTAACGGTCATATCCTGCCGGTTCCGAACATGAACATCATGAATGGCGGCGCACACGCTGATTTCGCGACCGACATTCAGGAATACATGATCTCCCCCTACGGCTTCGACACGTACCATGAGGCGCTGCGCGCTGGCGTCGAAGTCTATCACACCCTCAAGGGCATCCTGAAGAAGGACGGCCACGACACCGGTCTCGGTGACGAAGGCGGCTTCGCCCCGAAGATGGAGACCAACGAGGATTCCCTGAAGTACATCGTCAAGGCGATCGAAGCCGCCGGCTATGAGCCCGGCAAGCAGATCGGCCTGTGCCTGGATGTGGCGTCCTCTGAGTTCTACAACAAGGAAAGCGGCCTCTACCACTTCGACGGCGCCGACCGCGACGCGGCTTACATGCTGGACTACTACAAGGAGCTTGTCGCCAAGTACCCGCTGGTCTCCATCGAGGATCCATACGCCGAAGAGGATTGGAGTGCCTGGCAGAAGATCACGGCCGAGCTGGGCGACCAGCTGCAGTTCGTCGGCGACGATCTGCTCGTGACCAACCCGAAGCGCCTGCAGAAGGGCATCGACCTCAAGGCCGCCAACTCGCTGCTCGTCAAGCTCAACCAGATCGGCACCGTGACTGAGACCCTCGACGCGATCGAGCTGGCCACCGCCAACGGCTTCACCTCCATGGTCTCCCACCGCTCCGGCGAGACCCCGGACACCACGATCTCTGACCTTGCTGTTGCGAAGAACACCCGCCAGATCAAGACCGGCGCCCCGGCCCGCGGCGAGCGCATCGCCAAGTACAACCGCTTGCTCGAGATCGAGGAGGAGCTTGGCTCCACCGCGGCCTACGCAGGCTACAGCGCCTTCAAGGCCTGCAAGCAGTACATTAAGTAGTACGATTCGCGCAGTTGGGTGTGGCGCTTGGCGCCGCGCTCAGCTGTCTGGGTTCTAAGGTGCCCGCCGTATTCGGTCAAGTCGAATGCGACGGGTACTTTCGTATCTATGAACAGACCGAAGCGCCCTTCCCGACTTTCGTCACCTAAACGTGGCAGCGGGCCGGTTGCGTTCTTTGTCGCGCTGTTCATTGTGGCATTGGGCTCGATTCAGCTGGTGTCCAGCTTTCATTCCTATGCGCTGAACTTGTCTGAGCTCAACGGTCTCAAACGTCAGGAATCCGAGTTAATCGCCAAGAAACAGGACTTGGAGAATAATATCGCCCGGTGGAATGACAAAGCCTATGTCACTGCGCAGGCGCGTGAGCGCTTGGGATTCGTTTTCCCCGGCGAACAGGCGATTCGCGTTGAACACCCCGAGGCGGTCACTGGCAACGGCACCGATGAGGAATCTGATGGCTCTTATGCGACAAACAGGCACAAGGCCTTGCCTTGGTACGCTGAGCTCTCGTACGCTTTCAAACAGGCCGATGCGCCGCTTTCCAAGACATCCAAAGGCCAAGGGGCCGGGGCTTCAGGTAATGCGGCATCAAGAAGCAGCGCGGGCGACGCAGAAGGAAATACCGCACCCTCGGATGGCAACTCGTTGGACAACTAGCGGACTTGCATTGAACAGTTGCCGCCGATGCGGCGAGAGCAGTCAGAGACGATGGTAATGACTAAAACGGCGATAGCGACGGAGACGAACATAACGACAGCAGCACAATCATCAACGATGCCGACGAGAACGACGACACAATACAACGACACAATACGAGGGGTTGAGATCCGGATGCGGGGCGTGGTCAATGCCTGCTATGGTTCCGCTGTGAGCGAACGGGCGGCCGTGCTGGTCGATCGCTGCATGGCTGACCCGGCAAAAGAACACGATATCTCGCTCGTGACCAGGCAATTGGGCCGTTTCCCTCGGGGCATGGTCGCCGTCGGCGCCCGATGCATCTGCGGCAAGCCGCTAGCGGTCGTCACCCGACCGCAGCTGGATGACGGCACACCATTCCCTACGACGTGCTATTTGACCAGTCCGGAAGCGGTCAAAGCCGTTTCACACTTAGAAGCGAACGGCGTAATGCGTGAATACAATGAACTGCTCGCTGCTGATGATACCGTTTGTGAGGCCTACATGGCCGCACATAAGCTGTATTTGGCATTCCGCCATGAGCTTGCTGCGCGCTTGGGCGACAGCGAGGAGCACATCGCCGGCACGAGCGCTGGCGGCATGCCTACGCGTGTCAAGTGCCTACACGCGCTGCTGGCACAAACGCTGGTCATGGGTTCTGGCATTAACCCTATCGGTGATTTGGCGTTAAGGCGGATACAGGGCGAGTTCAGTCCGGGTGTGTGCCGGTGCACGACGCAGATCGAAAGTTAAGCATGGGCTAGAACAGCTGAGCGGTTACACAATTAGGCATCGCGATAGCAAAGCAGCATATATTCGGGTGAATCCGATGGCAAACGCGCTGAGATGAGGAGGAGCAACAACGACTATGAAAGGTACATTACGGGACTCGGTGACGATTGCGGGCATCGATTGCGGCACAAATTCGATCCGACTCAAAATCGCACGCGTCGACGCCGACGGTATGCACGACATCGTGCCCCGCATGCTCCGAGTGATACGGCTCGGACAGGATGTCGATAAGAACCGCCGTTTCGCAAGCGAGGCGCTGGAACGCGCCAACGCCGCCGCACAGGAATTTGCCAGCGTGTTGGCTGAGCACTCAGTCGATGGTATCCGTTTCGTGGCCACATCGGCCACGCGAGATGCTGAAAACCGTGAGGTGTTCGAATCTTCGATGGAGCGCATTCTTGGCGTGCGACCAGAGGTCATACCCGGCAGTGAAGAGGCTGCGCTGAGTTTCCTCGGCGCCACCAGCATCGTGCCTAGGCATGATCTTGCGGCTCCATACCTCGTTGTGGATCTCGGCGGCGGCTCAACGGAACTGGTGCTCGGCGGTGACGGGGTCAGTGCCCCGGATACGCAGGTGCAAGCGGCCTTTTCGATGAACATCGGCTCGGTGCGCATGACCGAACGACATCTGCGCTCCGACCCGCCGACGACCGAGGAAATCCGAGAGGCTTCCACAGACATTGACGAGCATATCGACGAGGCCTTCGCCCAGGTCTCTGCGGGGAAGACGCACACCATCATTGGTGTGTCTGGAACAGTGACGACGATGGCTGCGCTGGCGCTTGGATTAGGGCAATACGATCACAAGGCCGTGGACGGGGTGCGCATACCGTTCTCCAAGGCCTTCGATGTCGACAACCGATTCCTGAGTATGTCCCGAACTGAGCGCAGTGAATATAAGACCATTCACCCCGGCCGCATCGACGTGGTCGGCGGGGGAGCGCTGGTCTGGAACCGTGTGCTTGCTAAAGTCGCCGAAGCCGCCGCCCATGATCACGCCGAGCCGCTAGATTCTTTCGTCGCCAGCGAGCATGGGCTGTTGGATGGCATCGTACTCGACTACGGCCGTCGACTGCTGGAATGCGCGGACTCTGATCAACGGCCCGCGTAGCGACCTGTGCGTCGTTTTGACCATGCGCATAACGAACCAAGCGCATGGTCAACGCGGAAACGTGGCATAATAACTACGGTCGGTCTGTCTCGCGCAGAGCGAACCTTGCCCCCGTGGCGGAATCGGTAGACGCAACCGACTTAAAATCGGTCGCCTTTGGCTTGTGGGTTCGAGTCCCACCGGGGGTACTTATGTGTTGCCGCGATCGTGGCGTCTTGCCTGACATACTCGGTAAGGCGGCACAGTGCCCAGGCGCATGACATATCGCGGGCAGCACATGCCATGAACCTCATGATGCGGGGTGCTTTGCGGATATCACTGCCCGAATCCTGTTGCGATTCTCTTCCCCGCGTTTGCCGAAATACTGTGCGGTGAGCGCATAGAGGCAGTCGTTGATCGCCAGCTGCGATGTGAACGATTCTAAGGCCTCTAAGTGGGTCTTTGAGTCCTTGGAAATCGAGTAGAAGACCACGTCGCCATACTCGGTCAGGGGCGAGTCGGCGAAACTGGTGATGGCGATGATCGGAACGTCATTGTTGCGCAAGGCCTCGGCAAGCACCAGCGTATCGGTGTCATTTCCTGTGTGCGATATCACGATGGCGCAGTCACGCTTGTCCATAAGCGCCGTTTGCATAAGAGCCATGTGATATTCGATATCATGAATCACTGCGATGGGCATGCGCATGAATTTGTGGTATGCATCCAAGGCGACGATATTCGAGCCGCCCAGCCCATAAAATCCGAGTTTGCGTGCGTGCACGATGTAATCGCGCGCCCGGACCAGATCATATTCGTTGATAAGGGCGAAGGTCCCTGTCAAGGTTTCTATATTGGCCGCAAGCGTTTTTCGGGCGACCGTTTTGGGCGAGTCCGCAGCATTGATATCCTCCACTGATTCGGTTTGCGTGTTGAGCTCGCTGGCGAGCGCCCAGCGCAACTGGGAGAAGGTGGAATAACCCAGCGTTCGCGCGAAGCGTGACAGGGTGGCGGTGGAAACGCCGCATTCTGCGGAAATGTCGATACCGGACTCGCTTTGGGGCATGCGCGACCGAGTGAGGCAGTGCACCGCCCATGTTTGGCGATCGCCACACTTGAAAATCCTGTCAAATTCGGCAGCAAGCAGAACGATCCGGTCGACATCGTCATCATCGTGGCCTCCACGAGCAACGAAGCTCATCTTGAGCTGCTGCAAAAAGTCGTCGCGTTCCTCAATGAGGAGCATGGTTTCGATATGCTGCGCAAGGCCCGCACCGAAGACGATGCCCGGGCCATCGTGAGCACTATAAATAAAGGAGAATGAGATGCAGATATTCGATTTCATCGTCTATCAATTCCTGAGCAATCAGACCATATTTCTTGGCCTGATCGCCTTGGTCGGCTTGTTGCTGCAAAAAAGAAGTTCCCACAGGTCGTTGACGGAGTTGTGAAAACAGTCATCGGTCTGACCGTGCTTTCGGCCGGTGCAGGCATCCTGATGAATTCGCTGTCGCCGGTAGTCAAATCGTTGAACGACACACTCAAAGTCGAGGGCGTTCTGCCGACCAATGATGCAGTGTTCGGTGTCGTGCTCAAATTCCAAGACGCGGCAAAGAATACTGTCGTCATATTCCTGCTGGCGTTCTTCCTGCATCTGTTGCTGGTGAGGATTACTGCGGACAAAGACTTCAAGAACGTGTATCTCACTGCGCATCTTGCGCTCTACCATTCCGCGTTCATGGCAGTGACGCTGCCTGTCGTTCTGCAAACCTCGAACCCAGCCGTGATCATAGCGGTGGGAACCGTGCTTAACGCGCTGTACTACACCTATTCTCCCGCCATCACACGCAGGATCGCCCGCCCTTGGACCCATGATGTGTCGACGTTGGGCTTCATGGACCAAGTGGGCTCCATAGTCGCGCATTTCGTCGGCAAGTGGTTTGGTAGTGCAAAGCCAGAGCAAGATGCCGATAGGATGAAGCTGCCCAAATGGGCCGCGATGTTCCGCGACAACACGGTGGTCATGTTCTTCCTCATGCCGATTATCTTCGTAGGAATCGGCTTAGCTGTTGGCCGCCAGGGCATCGAAGTCTTGTCGGGCACGGGAAGCAGCGACACCAACTGGATATTATGGCTCGTGCTTCAGGGATTCGCCTTCACTGCAGGCATTGTCATCTTGCTGCAGGGCGTGCGCATGTTTGTCGGCTCCATTGTTCCCGCTTTCAAGGGCATATCCGACAGATTCCTTCCCGGAGCCGTCCCGGCACTTGATGCGCCTACGTTCTTCCCGTACTCGCCCATGGGCGGCATGTTCGGCTTCCTTGGCTCCACAGTTGCCTGCATTCTCGTGGCGATAGGTACAATCGTGTTCCACTCGCCAGTAATCGTGTTCCCCAGCCCGATCATCATGTACTTCGACGGCAACGTTATGGGAGTCTTCGGCAATAAGGCAGGCGGCTGGCGGGGCGCCATCGCCGCGGGCTTCGTGACGGGTGCGCTTTCCTCGCTTGCCGTCATCGCGCTCTATCCGTTGACTGGAGCAGTGTATGGGTCGGGACTCACCTGGTCCAACATCGACTATGCCTTGGTCTGGACGCCGATCATGTATCTGCTCAAGCTCGTCAGGGGGCTGTTCATGGGATTCTGACCATAAACTCACCTATGTCTAAGTAAATGCAACAAATCACTCAAGGAGAATTATCATGAAAATCGTTTGCGTTTGCGGATTTGGCGTTGGATCAAGCGTCATCGCGAAAATGAACATCGAAAGCATCCTCGCCGATGAAGGCAGAGATGATATTTCCGTCGATACCGTCGACCTGGGCAGCATCCAAGGTGCTCCGGCCGATATCTACATCACGACTACGGAATTGGCCGATCAGTTCCCCGAGGACTGCAAGGGAAAGACCATCGTATTGACCAACTTCGTTGACCGGGACGAGATTAAAAAGCATCTCGATGCGCGTATCGAAGAGCTCGGGGAGTAAACGGTCGCTGTTACTCCAAAGGCGGTATATGGAAGAAGGTAGTTGCATGCCAGCGCGAAATATCAGCGAGGTCACTCGGCAAACATGGATGAACGAGGTATTCCCGGACTGGGGGACCTGGCTCAACGAGGAGATCGACGGGACTGAGGTGCCACACGACAAATTCGCCATGTGGTGGCTCGGCAACATGGGCGTGTGGATCAAAACAGATCAGCAGACCAATATTGCCGTCGACTTGTGGTGCGGCACAGGCAAAACCACGCATAACAAGCCCGATATGTCTGCCCGGCACCAATGGTCGCGGCTCACAGGCGGCCGGAAAATCCAGCCTAACCTGCGCACTACGCCTATGGTGATAGACCCCTTCGCGATTCGGACTCTGGATGCCTTGCTGGTTACTCACTTCCATCATGACCATATCGATATGAATGTCGCGGCGGCCATTGTTCACAATATCGACCGGCCGGTCCCGCTTATTGGGCCCCAGTGCGTGGTCGATCAATGGTTGGCGTGGGGCGTTCCCGCAGACCGCTGCCGGGTTGTGCATCCAGGCGACGAGGTGCGAATCAAGGACGTGACGATTCATGTTGTCGAGTCCTTCGATCGAACCGTGCTCATCACCGATCCGGTCAAGGTCGAGCCGGGCTCAGCGTCTACCGGCATACCGGATATGGATGAGCGGGCTGTCAACTACGTCATTGAGACTTCCGCCGGGACTATCTACCATGCGGGCGATTCCCACTATTGCACGTATTACGCGAAGCATGGCGCGAGTTTCGATATCGATGTGGCGCTCCTCGCCTATGGCGAGAACCCGATTTCGGTGCAGGACAAAATGACATCGGTCGACGTGCTGCGCGCCAGCGAGGCGTTGAACGCCAGCGTGGTGATACCGCTGCATTGGGATGTGTGGAGCAATATGCTCGGTGATCCGCACGAGGTTGAGGCGCTGTGGAAAATGCGTCGCGAGCGGTTCGGCTACCGCTTCCACCCGCTGTGTTGGCTTCCAGGCGGGCGCTTCGTCTACCCGGATGACCGGAACAAACTGGAGTACTACCACGACCGCGGTTTTGACGACAGGTATACCCACCCCATTGACGTGCCGTATACGTCGTTCCTGTAGGGCGATTGGCTGGCAGGGGTACAAAGGCCGTGCACGGATTGTCCAGCCGAACATACGCGCACGGGAACTGAGGCTTGTAGAGGCTGCAGCACATAGCACATATGACATAAGGAGCGCATATGAAGATTGGAATGATAGGACTGGGACGTATGGGCGGGAATATGGCTCAGCGTCTGCGCAAAGGAGGCCACGAGGTCGTCGGCTACGACAGCTCTGCGCACTCGCCTCGCGATGTCGACAGCTTGGAAGACCTCGTCAAGGCGTTGCCATCGCCGCGTGTGGTGTGGGTGATGGTTCCGGCGGGAGAGCCGACTGATTCGGTGATTGAAGCGCTGGCGCGATTGCTCAATGCTGCGGATCTTGTCGTCGATGGCGGAAACACTCGATATGACGACGATGCCCGTCATGCGCAGTATCTTGACCGGCGGGGCATCCACTTTATGGACTGTGGGGTATCGGGTGGAGTCTGGGGCGCTGAGCGCGGTTATGCCGTGATGGCGGGAGGTTCCCTCGAGGATTTCGAAAGGATAAAAACGGTGCTCGGCACGCTCAAACCGAGCGGCCCGGATGGGCTTGTGCTTGCCGGAGGAGTCGGTGCTGGGCATTATGCGAAAATGGTGCACAACGGTATCGAGTATGGCATGATGCAAGCTCTCGGCGAGGGATTCGCCACCATGGCGAAAAGCCCGTGTATCGATGACCCCGCAGCAGTGATGACCTCATGGAAGTCTGGCTCGGTCGTAGCCTCATGGCTGCTTGATTTGCTCGCCAATGCTTTCGCAGGTGATCCGACGCTCGCTGACATGCCTCCGGTTGCCAATGAATCGGGGGAGGCGAAGTGGATGGTCGAATCCGCTTTAGAGCTCGGCGTGCCTACGCCGGTCACAGCAGCAGCTTTGCATATGAGGCAAATGTCTCGCGGCGGAGCCGACGATATCCTGCGCGCGATTTCCACTATGCGTGCGCAGTTCGGGGGCCATGTCACGAAGGCGTAAGGCGAATACGAGCAGCAACAGCGAAGCAAGCGCACCGCCTGCGAATCATGCAACTCACGCATCCAGCGGATGCTAGGCTATGCTCGGGCTGGGAGCATTTAGGCAGATTGTCGTATAGCATGTAATAATCACAGCATCGGCAAGGGAGTGGCATGGCTGCACATTGGAGCAATATCACGCGCGACGAGGAGTCTGGGCTGCCGACCATGCTCGTGCAGGCTGTCGCCATAGCCGGGGTGCTGTGCGTGGGCGAGCTGCTGTGCGCTCCGATCTACGTGAATCTGGCATATGGTAAGGTCGCACTGTTGCCGTGGGCGATGGTCGCGTGCTTGCTCGCTGTGGCGTTCACCTATACCGTCGGTTTCGCGTTGCTCTGGTGTGTCGAGTCGCTGGGCGGCAAATTGCGGCCTTCTCTTATGCCAGTCGCATATGCATCCGCTGGTCTGGTCGGGTTTGCTGCGTGGGGATATGCGGTTTACCCGGCGTTTCTTGATTCCATTCTGAAGCCCTTGGGCCTGCCAGCCCTCAGCGGCGGATCGCTCGCTGCCGTCGGCTTCAATTGCGCGGTCTTGGGATTTGCTTCGTTCTTTCTGGGCTCTATAGCGCTCAAATTCCTTTCTCGTCGCAAAGGCGTGGTCATTGCCATCGGCGTGCTGACTTTGCTATTCGCGGCGTTTGGCGCATATACGGTCGCCAGCGTATACGCTGTGCTGTATTGAACTGTGCTGTAGTGCGCTGCGTCGTTTTACAAGGCTCGATGAGGCGATATGTAACGTAGCTGCGCATGCGATATCGGCAATATTCGCGACCCGCCGCAATGCGAAGGGTTCGCAACGAAAAGGTAGATCGAAATCCGGCGGCTATATACTATCGGTGTTCGTATTGCACAGTGCACAATGCCGCGGTTCGTGATGTAACAGTGTGTACCGACGGGTCGACGCTCCTGAGAAGGAGTCTGGGCAGCTCGTGCCGCGCGCCAACGATCGCATGGGATGCAGCGGTCGGCGAACAATATGAGTCGTCTGCCATCACGGATGGAAGATATAGGCTATGGCATGGGTCTATAGGCATAGGATCCGCAAGGAATTGTTACCACGAATGGAATGGTCGCGAAATGTTCAGTGTGCTTGACATGTTCACCATCGGCGTAGGGCCCAGCTCTTCGCATACGGTTGGGCCGATGCGCGCGGCCAATGCGTTCGTGTCGTCTTTGCGCGATTCGGGGATGCTCGCACAGGTGGTTCGTGTGCGCACGGTGTTCTATGGTTCGCTGGCAATGACGGGCATGGGCCATGGTACGGATCGTGCTGCCGTGGCCGGGCTGGAGGGCAGCCTGCCGTCCACGGTCGACACTGGGCATTTGCTCACCATCAAGCAGGAATGCGATCAGCGCGGTACGCTTGCGCTCGCGGGCGAACACAGCATTGCGTTTGATTACGACCGTGATGTCGTCTTCGAATTATGGCAGCGACTCGCCGCTCACCCTAATGGCATGCGCTTCCAGGCTTTCGACGACCGGGGTGATGTTGTCGACGAGCAGGTATGGTATTCCATCGGTGGCGGTTTCATCCGCCCTGGACGCCGGGACGATCTGATGATCGGCATCCATGAGCGGCCTCCGCAGGGCAGCACGTTTGCCGAACGTGACGATGACACGCAGCGGGTCGATTTCGAGGCTCGGGCGCCTTATCACTTCGCTTCGTGCTCCGAGTTGATCGAGGTTTGCGAGCGGACGGGCATGCCTATATGCGATGTTGTCTGGGCTAATGAGACTGCCATGCGGCCTGCCGGCGAAGTGCGAGGGCAGCTGCTGCGCGTGTGGAAGCTTATGCGCAGCTGCATCATGGCGGGCTGTACGAGCGAGCAGACGACCCTGCCCGGCGGCCTTGAGGTCCGGCGGCGCGCACCGCAGATGTATCGTCGGCTCGCGTCGAACGACGACGTGCTGAGGCATGATCAGCACCGCGCCGATGTCGCGCTCGAATCTTCGGACGCTGCTTGGGTGAATTTGTTCGCGCTGGCCGTGTGCGAGGAGAACGCTGGGGGAGGGCGTATTGTCACCGCGCCGACTAACGGGGCCGCCGGCATCATACCCGCTGTGCTGCACTATTACTGGACGTTCGTCGACGGTGCGGGCGAGGACGGTATCGTGCGCTTCCTGCTTACGGCTGGGGCCATCGGTTACCTGTTTAAGCGCAATGGATCGATCTCCGGCGCAGAAGTCGGTTGCCAGGGCGAGGTCGGCTCGGCCTGCTCGATGGCATCAGCTGGGTTGTGCGAGGTGATGGGCGGCACACCTCGGCAAGTCGAGAATGCAGCCGAAATTGGCATCGAGCATCACCTGGGCCTCACCTGCGACCCGGTGGGTGGGCTTGTGCAGATCCCGTGCATCGAACGCAACGCCATGGCAGCGAACATGGCGATCAATGCAGTGCGTATGGCTATGTTCGGCGACGGCTCTCATCTGGTCAGCCTCGACCAGGCGATCAAGACGATGATGGACACCGGAGCGGACATGATGTCGAAATACAAAGAGACCTCGCAAGGCGGTCTCGCCGTCAACGTCGTGGAATGCTGATGCTAACCAGACAATGCCAAGGCCCGGCTGTGCCAGCGACGCAAACGCTGCGGCGCGCTGAAGGCGCCGCAGCGCGACTAGTGCTAGGCTGAGTCACATTGTGTTTCAGGGAACACTGATGAGGTGCCATTGAGCGTCAGGAGGCTAATATGACATCAGGAATGCCACAGGTCAACGCCGAATTCGGCTCGGCGCCGGTGGTCGTTTTCCCCGCGCCCGAGCCGCCTGCCGGGCTCAAGGTCGACGAGATCGTCGAGGGTGAAGGGCCCATGGTTCGCCGCGGCGACACCGTCACCGTGAACTACCACGGCGTGGTTTGGGGCGGCGACGAACCCTTCGACTCCAGCTTCGATCGCCACCAGCCGGCCAGCTTTGGCATCGGGGTCGGCCAGGTCATCCAGGGATGGGACAGGACTGTACCCGGGCATAATATCGGCTCGCGTCTCGTGGTATCCATCCCGCCGGAGTATGGCTATGGATCGCGGGGCATGCCGCAGGCCGGCATCGGCGGCACGGACACCTTGGTGTTCGTTATCGATATCATATCGACGCGCTGAGTACGGGTCCGTGGTAATCACGCCGACTTATGATACGCCGGCGTCGTCATCCACACGATCATAATTTCGGGCATCGAGGCGCAGTCGCAGATGAATGCGCCGTCCGCACCCGTTGCATATCAATCAAGGTCAGGAGGAACCGATATGACCGAGGAAAAGACGATCCTGCTCACGCAGGAGGCCTATGACAAGCTTAAGCAGGAGCTTGCCCATCGTGAGGGCGAATACCGCGACGAGATAACCGAGCGCATCGCAACGGCACGTGCCGAGGGCGATCTGTCGGAGAACGGCGGGTACCAGGCCGCACGCGAGGAGCAAGGAAAGAACGAAGGGCGCATCAACGAGCTCATCGTCAAGCTGCGCAACGCCAAGATCCTTCAGGCACCGCAGGCCGGGGTTGTGGGCAATGGCTCCGTGGTGACCGTGGAGCTTGCGGGCAATGAGATGGTCTACGTGCTGGGTTCGCGCGACATCGCCGTAGCCACGGAGTACGACGTCATCAGCCCTGAATCGCCGATCGGCGCCGCCATCATGGGCGCGAAGAAGGGCGATACCGTCAGCTACAAGACGCCCAATGGTCGGGAAATCTCGGTGACGATTAAGGACTCCCAGCCGCTGTCGTAATGCTCCAGGCATGCTGATGCCCTGATGGTTGCGCATACCGGATTGCCCGGTATGCGCAACCAGCAGGGCATCATGGGTTTAGGACGGGCATTGGTCTTTTGGGAGGCGAACAGCTCACAATCCCTGACTGTCGCAATGCACTACAGGAGGGCCTTTCGACAGGTGTCGCGTTCACTTGAGTTGCCATCCCGTATGCTGTTGTGTCAAAAGAGGGGAGTGGACGGCGCTGCAACTGCACGATGACTGAAGTGCAGCGCTTGCGATTCGGTGGTCTGAGGCGGGTTGCTGGCCGGTTGAAGTGCTGCAGCTGTTAAATCATCGCTGGCGCACGCATTCACCACATGTTGACTATGACCATGTAGATCGCCACCATGTGGCAGGCATAACCGGCAACGGTGCCGAGATGGAATATCTCATGAAAGCCGAAGACGCGCGGCCAGGGATCCGGCTTTCGTAGTCCGTAGACAATGGCGCCGACGATGTAGCATGCGCCGCCGGCGGCGATGAGGATCACGACTGTTGGGCCTGCCGCGGGGGAGATCCAGAACAGGCGCATGAAGGCCAGGCCGGAGACGCCGAACGCGATGTAGACCATGACGTAGAGCCAGCGCGGCGCACCGATCCAGATCACATGGATGACCAGCGCCACGAGGGTACAGCTCCACATCCCCACGATGATCGCTGTGCGCCAGAAGGCACTAAGTGCGAAAGAAACAGGCGTATAGGTGCCGGCGATCAGCAGGAAGATGTTGACATGGTCGATGCGGCGCAGCACGTCGGTGACCCGTGGCGGCCAGTCACCCAGATGATAGGCTGCCGAGTTGGTGAACAGGAACGCCGAGCACGCCATGAATACTGCGCACGCCCATTTGAGCCCAGCCCCATGAGCCAGACAGATGAGCACGATACCGGCCGCCAACGCCAAGGGAGCAGTCAGCGCGTGGATCCAGCCGCGCAGGATCGGCTTAGGTCTGCCGTGCACGTCCAGGCGCACGTGGTGTTTCTCTCTTGCTGGCAGGCCCTCGATGCGTGCTGCGTGGGTCTCACCACGCGCTATTATGGCCGCAGACCGATGTGCGGCCGAACGCCGCACACCATCGGCCCTAGTGTATGCCTTGGCTCGTATCGCCTTGGCCTTGGCATGCACCTCGTCTTCGCGGGCCATCATAACGGTAGTCAGCTTGTCGTCAGATTCAGGATGGTTCGCCACGCCCATTGCCCCTCCATTGCCTCTTGTTACGCAAACGTAACCTACGTTATCGTAACAAGAGGCAATGTCAAGCCCGGCGTCGTCGTAGGCTTCGGCAAGACCTGGCGCGGGACGAAGAAAGCAGAGAGACGCAACGAGGTGAAACACGTGCAGACTACTATGCCCGGCAAAGTCCCATCGGGCATCGAGCCGAGCTGAATCTGCGCAAGACTCGCCAGTCCTAGCCATTGCTGCGTATGATGGGGATCATGGCTGATTTCACTCACATTCTCGCAACGCGCCCTGATTTCGATGACAGCGACCGTGAATGGCTCCACCATTTGGTCGCAGACTGGCAGGTAATCGCTGATCTGAGCTTCGCCGATTTGCTGCTTGTTCTGCAGAAAGGCGACGGGAGCTATGTCGTGGCCGAGCAATGCCGCCCCTCCACGGTAATGACACTGCGCATCGACGATGTGGTGGGCGACGAGCTCAAGGATGATCTGACCGGCGAACTCGACACCGCGATGCGATCGAACGAAGCCGTGCGCTCCACTGTGCTACGCGATGTGGGCCATTCGATGGTCTGCAATGTGTACGCCCCGGTGCGCCACAATGGTAAAACGCTTGGCGTCGTCGTTCGCGAGACGAATATGTCCACGCGCGAATCCAACGGCCGTTACGAGTCCGAGAGCATCAACGCCGGTAAACAGCTGTTCGAAATGATTCCGCGTGAGCAGTTTCCTTACCACGATCCGGTGATGAACCAGCGCCACAACGCCCGTGTCTCCGACGGCTTCATTCTGCTGACCGTGGACGGAGTGGTGCGTTACTCCTCGCCCAATGCCATCAGCTGTTTTCGCCGCCTTGGCGCGGTGACCACGATGCAGGGGCAGTACTTAAGCGAAATCGGCACGCAGCTGCTGCACACGAAGGATCCTGTACCCGAAACGCTGCCCTTGGTGCTCTCCGGCAAGGCTGCTGTCGACTCCGAACTGAATGCGAATCGTTCCGTGGTCTCAATCCGATCCCTGCCGCAATTCGATATGAACGGCCGATCGGGTGCCTTGGTGCTGTGCCGTGACGTGACTGAGCTGCGCCGGCGTGACCAGGAGCTGCAGACCAAGGACGCCACGATTTCTGAGATTCATCATCGGGTCAAGAACAATCTGCAGGCTGTTTCGGCTCTGCTACGGCTGCAGGCGCGCAAGACCAAGTCACAGGAGGTCAAGAATGAGCTCGCCGAAGCCCAACGCCGCGTGCAGACGATCGCCATGGTGCACGAGGGGCTGAGCCAGACCGCCGATGAAATGGTCGATTACGACAAGGTGATTTCAAACCTGCTCAAAATGACTGTGGATCTCGCCACCATGCGCGACCAGCACATCCATATCGACTATATCGGGTCCTTCGGTATGATGCCGGCACAGGATGCCACGCCGCTCTCGCTGGTACTCACCGAGCTGATCAACAACGCCGTCGAACATGGTTTTGCGGGGCGCAAAGAGGGACGCATCACCATTTCGGTGGGCCGTGGCGGCAACAACCTCAACGTAGTGGTCGAGGATGATGGATCTGGCCTGGACACCGAGGAGGACAACGGCATGGCCCGCTCCTCCGGCTCTGGATTGGGCACACAGATCATCAACACCTTTGTCACGAACGATTTCGGCGGCACCGTGCACTGGGAGCCGCGGCGCGAGGGTGGCACCCGGGTCATCCTCGATATGCGGCTGCGCGCGGCCCAAGATCTGCAGGATGACGGCGACGTCGCAGCCTTGTGAGCGTTCAGGGCCAGTCGGGATACTCGCACTGCAAGCCGATGGACTCCTTTGCGCTGGCGGGGCCGATGCCGTTCTAGATGCCAGCGCTGCCGTTACGCAATGCAGACGCCCAAGCTGAGGGCGTTCGCCAATACTTGGCACAACATGAGCCTGTTCTCGCAGCCGTTTTGAAGTACAGCAGCGCCACTGCGCATAAAACGCACTTTGGGTGGCCTCCGGATAAACCGGGTGCCACCCAAACGTTGCCGATTGCCGTTGACCGACCCGACTATGGAAACCGACTAGCCGGTGAATGCGGCGTTAAATCTGCATTTGCATGTTCTGCGAACGGCGGGCGCGCATGGCGCGGCGCTTCAGTGCGCGGCGCTCGTCTTCGCTCAGGCCGCCCCACACGCCATAGTCCTGGTTGGTGTCGAGCGCGCACTTGAGGCAGGCATCAATCACCTTGCAAGTGCGGCACACGGCCTTGGCCTCTTCGATCTGCTGGTACGCTGCTCCGGTGTTGCCCACAGGGAAGAACAGCTCCGGATCCTTGTCGCGGCATGCCGCCTTCGCGCGCCAGTCAAAAGCACTGCTCATCACATTCGCCTTCCTGTTGAAACCATAATCACGCATGGATGCGATTCGTGGCAGGCACGCAATACATGATCTTCGCGATCATATTCCACGTATCCGATACACGAACCGTCTGCTCTTACGGCATCATTTGCTATACATTCCTTACTAGGTAAGCACGAACATGCCGACTTTTCAAGACCTTTCACGCATAAGCACTCCCACTCTTCCAGGACGGACCGAGAGACATGATAGGCGGGGAAGGCTGTGACGAAGCGGATCGGAAGGCGTCGAGCATGAACGGGGGATATGCAGCTGAACTAGGCTGCACGCATTGCACGGGCATAGCACTCGCATCTCGCAGCAGGACTGCACGGCCTGCAATCGAGTACGTCTCTTGGTCGAACATGGCCAGAATGTTCGCAGGGATGCCGTTCATGAGGTCAACAGCGCGTTCTCCGGTTGGCAGCACAATCCGAATAGCGCAATGCTCAGGGAAGCGCAGATGCCGAGTGCTGCGCAGGGCGAATAATACGGTAACGGCAGGGTCGTGCAGCGCCCGCCGCAATTCGCCAGCTTTTGGATCGCACGACAGCGGATCTAACCATTCGTCGGCATCGTCAACCAGCCACACCGTATGCGGTGTGTTCGACCAGTGGGGACCTTGCTCAACCCTGCTGTCCGACAAGTCGTTAACCGGCATGGGCGATGGGATACCATGACCTGTCATCAGCGGAATATTCTGATCCTGCGCGATTCGGTCGGCACATGAGACAAAGCCTTGCGACGATGTCGCCTGATCGACTAACGACGTGCCATCGTGCCCGAAGCCGGTCCACCGCACTTGCAGCCGCCCGCCCATGCAATGAGCGAGAGCGCATATCCGTTCGCCAAGCGAGCGCAGTAGCGTCGTCTTGCCGCGGCTTTGTGAACCGATGATCGCAATATTGCCACGAGCGATGGGCACGCTCGCCACGGCTATGTCCACACCGGTGTCGCCGAGAGCGAATGGCACTGCGTCAAGGCAGGCTGTCGGTTCAATGCCGAGATAATCACGCAGCTTGTGCACGCTGCGTGGCAATGGTTCGCTAAACAGCGTGGCAGGACCGCGCCTGCCTCGGAAACTCTGGGCTAGTTGCGTTGCACGCACAAGTTGTTCGATGTCGTTGGCTACGGCACAGCGCAGAGCCGTTATTCTGGCCCCGTCATTGCAGTATGCAACTCCGGGGAGTTCGGGACTGATCGTAGCAGCCTTTGCGCTGCCGAGCAGCTCGTGGGATTGCAGGCCATCGCGCACACGCAGGCATATGTTCAGGTTCATATTAGCTTTCATGTCGGCGCTCACCTGACCCAGCGGATTCTGTGTGCAAGCGATGACATGCATGCCTAGGGAACGGCCGAGCGAGGCGATATGTGAAAGACGGTTCACATAATCAGGCAGTTTCCCACTCAGCGCATGGAATTCGTCGACGACGATCACCAATGACGCCGGTCGCTCTCGCAGGCCGGTGATGTCTCCGGATCGTTGCGAGGCGACAAGCCGTTCACGCCGGGAAAGCTCGCTCTCGATCGCCAGCAGCGCGCGCACGGCATGGTTCAGATCCAGATCGCACACGCTGCCGACGACATGCGGCAGTGCTTCAAGACATGCGAAGGCCGAGCCGCCTTTGAAGTCGAGAAATACGAATTGCACGCGTTCAGGCGGATTGGTAAGCGCCAAGGCCAAACACCAGCTTTGCAGCAGTACCGATTTTCCAGAGCCGGTTGTCCCCGCGATCAGTGCATGAGGCCCTTGCCGCTCCAAATCGATGGAGAACGGTCCTGCCCGAGTCATAGCCATGACTGCCTGCAGCGGTGAGGATCGCAACCAGCTGCGGGCTACACAACGCCAGAGCAATGGCTCCTGATCCAAACCGAGCAGCGTTTCCAAGTTCGGGCAGCGGAGATCTAGCAAATCGTTGTCCCGCCGACCTGAATCGGTGGGCGAGGTGCCAGCTGAAACGGTCTCTTTTTGCCGTATGCGAGCCGCACGCTCATGCGCTGACATGAGCAGGTAAGCCAGAGGAATCATGAGGCCCGGCACAACCATCAGCGCAAAGAGCCAGCGACGCTCGGCCACGAGCAGGGCTAGCATCATCAACTGGGCGAGTGCTGGCGCACCATGCTGCAATAGCGACAGTCGTCTGTTCGCCTTGGAATCAGCGGCTCTGGCATCGTTGGCGGCAAGATCATCAGCATCCAATGAACGGTTCGGTTGCACATGGCGCTGCCGTGTGGGAGCGTGTGTTGCCCGGCGGCGCTGCAGAACGCGAGCTAATCGTAATAAGGTCATGCCCTCCAGTGTGAGGGAAGTACGAACGGCGTTGCAAGCCTAACGGCGTTATGTGGTCGAAGGCTTGTCTTTCTGGGTGTTACGGCGTAGCGAATGGGTCCTGGCGTGACCTGCCGTGCACAACAGGAATGGATTGCCAACGGTCTGTATTGTCCGAAACCGTGTGCAATGCCTCTATGTTCGCCGAACGGGGCATACAGGACAAGGCGTCCGTGTAATAGGGCTGATTCACTTGGCGGTATCTGCCAGCGTGCCTACTGCGCCTGGAGCGTGCGTGCCGTTGGCGAGCTGATCGAAGAGAGCGAGGTTCTTGGTCTCATCGAGCAGTACGGAAGAACCCACTCCGGAGACGTAGTAGCCGGGGTTGGTCCAGTACACGCTGCCGGTCACGCCGCCGTTGCCAGTTGCCGCGCGGAACGCCTTCGCCATGGACAGCAGCGTGGCCGGAGAAGTGTCCTCGTCCACGCTTATGGAATCTAACGCGGCCGAAGCGACTTTCTTAACTGTTCCGGGGCTGGTGAGAACAGCGCGGGAGGAGGCCTTGCTCATGATCGCGCCGATGACCTGGCGTTGGCGCGCAGCACGGCCGAAGTCGCCCTGCGGATCCGAATACCGCATGCGTGAGAAGGCCAGTGCGGTGTCACCGTCTGCCAGATGGCAACCTGCTGTCCAATTGAGTAGGGACTTCTCGTCATTGACTGTGCGGTCGTAGCACAGCTGGACGCCGCCTACGGCGTCTACGAGGCCTTTGAGCCCGCCGAATTGGATTTGCGCCACATGGTCGATGTTGTGTCCGGTGATGGTTTCAACCTGTGCAACGAGCTGCTTTTCGCCGGCTAGCTGTGCGACCGCATTGATTTTCATGGATTTGCCGTTGGCTTTGACCAGTGAGTCCCGGGGAATGGAGATGAGCGAGCTGGGACCGTGATTAGGTTTGGTGAGCACGAGAATTGTGTCGGTTCTGAAACCGATTGTGCCGTCGTTGCTCGTCGTGCCATCGCGTTTGTCTGAGCCGAGGATCAGCCATGAGGTGCCGATGGTGTCGGTGTGGCTGGTGATCCAGTCGTGCTTGTCGAGCTGGCTGTCGACCCACATCCATGCGCCGAGCAGCAATGCGAACAACAGTGCAAACAGTACCAGAAACGCCATCAAGATGCGGTGATGGTGGCGGCGCGGAACAGCAGCCGTGCTAGGGGACACACCGGCACGGCGGGTCTGGGCAGAGGACGCCGGACGCCGGACAGTGGGGGCAGCTGCGGGTAACCGGTTCTGCCGGGGCGAAGAAGAAGCCGACCCGCTGGCGCCCGGCGCCGTGTAATGCGGGTAAACGCCCGCACGGCCTCCCGTATGGTTGGAGGAACCCGAAGAACGCCTCGCGGCATGCGGCTCACTCGCAAAGTCGGCCGAGCCAGATGCAGGTGCGGATGAGGATCGTCTTGATGGTGGGAAGCTCCGGGGAATCGCCTGGCCGTTATTCTCGCCCCTGCTTGCAGCGTTATTCGCGCTGTTCTCCGTCTTCGTTTTGGAGTCGTGCCGCCTGCCCAATGGCGCAAAATGCAAAGGCATGTCTGCAGACTGGAAGGTCGACGAGAATGTCGAATCAGATGAGGCTGCGGCAGCGTCTTGGGGGGAGCGTCGTTTACGCGTGGAAGCAGGGACGAAGCTCGGCGGCGTCGTCGGTGTTTCCGCCCCGTCTGGTTCCTGGCCCATACTTGTACCTCATCTCCAACGCACGAATCGTCTCTACTTCTACTCGGCCTTCGAAGGCTTGCCGAGGCCGCGCCTCACTTCTGCGCAGGAACGGCACATACGGTCGCGTTGAGATACCGGTCCGCGGTGCCAATGTATTCCATCGTGTGTGGATCAGTGATTGAACCGTCCTTCGGGTTGACGATGCCACCGGTATTGGGGTCGATCAGCGTGCCGTCGGCCCTCGTGATGAGACCAGTCACAGGGTCTGGACTGGAATTCGCACTGGCGGAGGATTTCGTCGTGCTACTCGGCGATGAGGAGCTTGACGCAGAAGCACGAGGCGAGGCGGAGGAAGCGCTTTCTCCCGTTTTCACCAACGTCAGCGGCTGATCGTTGCGCAGCTTGGCCCATACCGCGTCGGCGTCGGCGGACCATATCCTGCGGTTCTTGTTACCCGGAGCGGGCACTACAGGAATGGTTTGGGCGTAGAGCCGCGTGGGATCCATATTCTTCAGGCTGATCGCCAGGCCGACTAGCGTGGCGACATTGCCTAGCCCGCTGCTGAAGCTCAGCGAGTGCAGCGCCGATTTGGCAAGTTGATAAAGCTGGCTGGTCTGCGTGAACAGGCTTTTGCCCATAGCTTCGTTGAGCAGCTGCTTGATCAGGTACTGCTGACGCGTTGTGCGCATGATGTCCGTGCCGTCGGTGCCGGTGCCGTGGCGCATACGCGCGTACATAGTCGCATGCAGGCCGTCCAGATGGCGCAGGCCCTTCTTCAGATTCAGATCGGTATATCGGTCTTTCGTATCGACCGGCACGCATACGTCGACGCCGCCGACTGCATCGATCATGCTTTTGAGACCTTCGAAATCGACGACGATGAACTGCTGCAGGTTTAGCCCGGTCAGTGCATTGACTGCGCTGAGTGTGCAGCTTGCGGCTGATGCAAGCCCGTCGCCGCGCTTCCAGGCAGTAGAGAAGATCGAATTGAACATCACGTTGTATTGCGCTGGGATCGTGCCTTTGGGCGTTGTGCAGCTTGGGATGTCGACCAGCGAATCGCGCGGGATCGATATCAGGTTGATATAAGAGCGATCCGCGCTGATCTGCACCACCATGGTGGTATCAGCGTTATGGAATCCTTGATCCGCCGACGTTCCGCCGCTCAATGCGGAGTTTGCCCCGTCTCGGGTGTCTTGGCCCATCAGCAGGAAGGATATAGGCTTACCCGCATTGGGGTCGACCGGGTCGAGCGGCTTGGCATTGGGTTGCGTGATGATCTGTACCACGCGCGGCTGGTTGCCCAGGTCGATGACGGCCGGCGCGATGGCAGCCGTGAGAAAAACCAACGCTGCCACAAGCAAGGCGGACAGCGTGCTCAGCGCTGTGCGCCGCATGCGGTAGTTGCCGCTGTGCCGTGGAGGTGAGCTGTGCCGGCCGCTCGGGTCAGGAACCACCTGCTTCACGATGCGATGAGAGGTCACGCTGCCGCCTTCCTGCTGACCGGCAGATACCATGCGCCTGTTCCGCCCGGGAGCTTATACCATTGAACCCCTAGATTGTATGCCATGAGCTTGAGGAATGCTGGGAAATTCGGTCGGCAGAACGCAATTGTTTACGAAATCCGCTCGAAGGCCTCGCTTGCATCGTTGGTTGTGAGTTATATGTTGCATCGAGTGCGCAGGCGGCGTTCTGCATGGGCTCGACCACGATGAGCATTTCGACATCTGGGCGTCGTGGGCGGCGGGACGCCGATGCAAGAATCCCGTGCTTGCGTACACTGGACGGTATGAATGCACTGGACGGTATGAATGCAACAGGCGACGGCGACATCCAAAAGCTGGTGGCCGGCCTCGTCGCCAGTCGTCCGTATTCGCATCGTCAGGATGTTGAAAAGGATGTGGCCGCCGTTATTACGGTGGAGGCAGATACGCGTTTCTTCGTTGCCACGATGCAAGCTGTGCTTGCCCAAAGCATCCTGCCAGACGTCATTGTCATCGCCGATTGCACCGGCTCGGTGCGCGGCGCGATGCAGCTGCAATTCGACGTCATTGCCTCGCCTGCGGGCCCTGTGATGGAGGTGCCCGAGGCGAAAACGGTCAGCGTCAGATTGATCGGCGTTGAGGATGCTACCTCATTCGGCGACGCGGCTGCCAAGGCTCTTGCCCAGGCCCGGCTAAGTCCCGGTCTGAGTGCGGTGTGGATGCTCCATGACGATGCACGGCCCGCCGACAGGCATTGCCTGGAGAATCTGCTCGAGGCATGGCGCAACGCTCCGACCGCGGCGCTTTTGGGAGCCAAGCAACTGGACTGGGAGGGCGAAGTCCTGCATGAGGTCGGTTCGTACGCCGGGCGTCATCGCATCGAAAATCTTGTAGTGGACGGTGAACCTGATCAAGAGCAGTACGACGGCCGACGCGATGTCTTCGCAGTGTCGCTGGCCGGGGCTCTGGTTCCGGTTCGCACTTTGCGTGCGCTGGGCGGTGTGGACCCCTGGTTTGGCACCTATGGCGAATCCGCCGATTTCTCGCGACGCGTGTGCTTAGGCGGTCAGCGCGTCGTGGTGGTTCCCCAGGCGCGCATAGCGCACCGCCGGGCACGTTTCGAAGGCGTACGGTCAAAAGATGGGGAACCCGTGGACGAGGAGCGGGCGGAAAACAATGCACTACCGGTTATGATTGCCCGCCAGCGCTACCGGTATACGGATATCCGGCGCGCATGGTGGCTGCTGATCTGGCTTAGGAGCCTTGTCGAAGTGCTCGCACTGGCGATCCGTTACCTCTTCGCTAAAGAGCCGTACGAGGCGTGGTGCGCTCTGCAGCTTCCCTGGCGTGCGCTTGCCGACATGCCAGCCATGGCTCGGGCGAGGCGGCGCGTGGGCGCGCAGAGCGTCACTTCATTGTCTCGATTACCGATGCTTGCAGCCGATCACAGGCAGCTTTCGCAATGGCGTGAGAGGGAGCGGGCATTGGAGAGCCAGCGCCGCACAGTGCTGCTCGATCCACTCGCCAAGGCGCATCTGCGCAGGCGGGCTATCCGGCGTTTCGGTGCGGCAGCGGCCATGAGCCTGGTGGCGTTCGCAGTGCTTGCGGCGTTGTACGGCGACGTGCTCGCGAAGACGCTGTCCGGCGGATCCCTTTTCTCCGGGCGGCTGGTCGCGACACAGGCTGGATTCTCGCAGCTCGCGCAGGCGGCGACCACGCCGTGGCTGTTCGGCGTCTCGACCGGCATTCCTGCGCCTCCGACCCCGTGGCTGCTGGTCTGGCTGCTAGCTTGCGTGCTTACCCTGGGCCATACTGCAGCGGCTTTGGCAGTGCTGTTCTTCGTGTCGGCTCCGGTCAGTGCCTTGTCGTTTTGGGCGTTGGCCGGCGTATTCACGCGCTCTGATTCGGTGCGCGTGGTCTGCGGTTTGATTTGGTTCTCGGTTTCGATGGCTCTGGGACTGTATGGCAATGCGGATCTCGTCATGCTCACCGTGATGATGTTCCTGCCGGCAGCGTTCGCTTTTGTGTTTAGGGCCGTGGGGATGTACCACACCGAAGAGCCGCGGCGGCCGCATTCCTCAGTGCAGGCTGCCGCCTGCGCCGCATTGTGCTTCGTTCCGGTGGTTGCGGCCCAGCCACAGCTGCTGCTGCCACTGATTGCTGCCTTCCTCGTGTTCCTGCTGCTTATCCCTCGCCACCGGACCATGCTGCTGCTGCTTCCCATGCCTGCGGCCTTTGTGGTGGCGCCTGCGCTTGTCAACTCGCTGCGTTATGCGCGCGAAGGTTTCTGGCGACAGTTGTTCGGCGACATCATGATTCCTTCGCCCGGAGCTGGCGGCACTGCGAGCACTGCGCATGCGATGGATTTCATCGGTATTGCGAATTCGGCATTCGGCGTACGGCTGTCTGAGAACATGATCGGACCTGCCGGTTTCCATTGGTCCGAGGCTATTTATGCAGCGGCTCTTCTTGTGCTGGCGGCAATCGCGATGTTGGCGATGGTCTCGCTGCTGCTTCCGTTCGCGTTACGGGTCTCGCGCATGATGTGGGTCGTTGCGGTTCTGGGTATGCTGCTTTCCATGGTCTCCGTCCGCATCGTCGTCGCGCTAGGACCGAGTGGTCCTGTTGCGGGTTCGCCGCTGCCCGGTTTCGTACTGGCGTTATTCGCGCTGCTGTGCTGCGTCAGTCAGCTCGCGGGAGGTGCTGTCGCACAGTACAGGCCGTTGCCGAGATCGGACAATGAGGGCGATGAGCCACATCGAGTCCGTGCATTCTCGATTCGCGCCGGTAGGGTCGCGCTGGTGACATTACTGGCAGTTGGCGCTGCGTCGTGGCTTGCCACGGGCGCGCTGCGCTCCGACACTCATGACGTGCAGGTGAGTGACGGCGGCTTGCCTATGGTTGCCGTGGATTATCTCAGCAAGGGGCCTGGGAGGCGCATCCTCGCGCTGCGCGTCGATGCTGTAGACAGTGTGTCGGGCAGTGTGTCATACAGCGTGCTGAGAACCGGCAGGGGTGATCTTATGGACTCCTCGCCTGCGCAACGTGCGCAGGAGGTCTGCGGTAGAAACGATCCCCATGACGCCACGCTCGCCGAGATGAGCGCACGGTTGCTGGCCAACGCCGATGCTGACGCGATCGGCGAACTTGGCAAGCTGGGCTTTGGCGGCATTTACGTCGCCATCGGGCCAGGCTTGAAACAGAGCGACCTGGCCGAAACACTCATCACGAATATCACCATTTCAGACGGGGTGCAGCCAGTTGTTTCCGGCAATGCCGGCGCCTATTTTCGATTCACGGCGCTGGGCCCTGATTCGCCCGGCATCGATACGACGCCTGCGCGTGCAGTCGAGCATGGCGCGTGGCGGCTCACATGGCTCTGGCTTACCGCAGTGGTGCTTGGTATTTACTGTTTGGTGGCTATGCCGCGAGCCAGCCGGCGGCTGGGGGAGGAATCATGAACAAGCCCGATACGGCAAATGAAACCAACACGCGGCACCTGAGGCATTGCAGTGCCCGCCGGGTCCGGCGCATCTTGGCTGGAACGGTCACTATGGCGGTGCTTGTTGCGACGTTTCTGGTCCTGAGCATACTGAGGCCCGCTCCGTGGCTCGTTGACGGCGTCGGCACGAGTGCATCAGCTGTGCCGGTCCGGACATACGCCGTTTCTCAGCTGCAGAACACATCGTATTGTCCGGCTCGTATGAGTCTGCCGGATTCTGAATCTTATGGCGACAGCGAATATCAGGCATCGCAGGGCAATATCGCGTCCTCGGCTCGTTATGCGGCCTTCGGGGCAATTCTTCAGGCGCAGGTCTCCTCGCTGGATGGCGACGCAGCCAACGAGAAAGACCTGGTGGATTCCGATCGGGAGGATCAGGCGGATGTCATGGTTGCTGCAGGCAACGCGGATCATGGTGCCCAGCTGCTCAATGAGCGTCTGACACACGCCCAATCCGGAACCGGCTCCGCTGGCGCCGTTGCCTCGTGGGCGACAAGCGGCGACCTCAAGGGACTTTCCGCCACCGCATGCGTGCAAACCGGACTTTCGCACTCTTTCCTCTTGCCTGCCACCCGCACGGGAACCACACAGCAGCTCATTGTGGCCAATCCCTCGGCTAAAGACACTTCGCTGCAGATCGATGTGCGGGGCACCGGGCAACGTGGCGCATTGACCCTCTCAACTGGCAGGACACTCAATGTGGCCGCGCACAAGCAAGCCACGCTCGACCTCTCCGCAGCCGCGCCCGGGCAGGACGGCTTGTTCGTCACGGTTGCCAGTAAAGAGACGCCAGTTGCCGCGATTGTGCGCATGGTGAGCATGGACGGTCTGACACCGAAAGGATCGGATTTCGCAATGCCGGTTGGCATGTCAGCCGCAAACGCACTGGACGGGCTCGAGGCGGGGGATTCAATCACTCTATTCGCATACAGCCGCAAGGCCCAGCAGCTGAAACTACAGTGGCTCGGGCCACAAGGTTCCGCTGATGCGGGCTCGTGGAAGTTGGAGGGCGACAAGGTTACGGTTATCAAGCCAAAGGATAGCCCCAAGGATGCGTTGTCGTTGGTAGCGTCTTGCGCAGGCGCTCCGTGCGCAGTTCAGGCGATGGCGTCGGATACGGCAGGAGGTTCCGCTGACTTCGCCTTCCTGAGCGCGGCTCCCAGCGTTTCATCGTCGACGCTTGTGATGCCGGACAAGGTTCAGGGACAGATTATCCTGAGCAACCCGGACAGGTTGCCGCATACGGCTACGTTACTTGCCTATGACCGCGATGGCCGGCAGTTGGAGAGCAGAAAAATCGATCTCCGTGCGCACACGGCGTTGAGCTTGCGGGCGAATGCATTGGGCGGCGACGCCCGATTGCTCGTCCTCAGCGGCGCTCATAGGCTGCATTGGGGTCTGCGGCTGTCTCAAGATGATGTGTCTGGCGCCGGGCTGGCTGGCATTGCCACGCTTACGCCGCAGCCGCTCGAGCCACAGCGTGCGCAGGTGCGCGCCATACGCGATCCGCGCATTGTCCACTGAAGTTTTTATTGTCACCCACAATCCGCGGCGCATCGAAACCCATCGGGCATTAAACCTCACAGACCCCAGTCGGGGTCGATTTCCTCGGGTCTGCGGCCATAGAGCTCCGCCAGCCGCGAGACAAGCTCATCGCGTATGGCCCACTGCAGCTCCATGCGGTCGTTCACCTGCATCTGCATCGCCATGCGGTACAGTACGATCCGAGCCGGAGTGCCATGACCGGCGGCAAAGCTCTGCGAAGTCGTATCAGAGCCGTCTTGCCAAGGGATTGACTGCAGCGGAGGAACGTCTTCGACCGCGAATTGCACTGCCTGGATCATCTGCGGCCATGCCGAGGCGAGCCGTTTGATCTGCGAGGCGACCAAGTCGTCGAATTGACCGCTGCTCGTGCGATATTGCGGCAGCCGTACGCCGAACATGGGTGTGCGAATGCCCCGGCCATGGCGGTTGCGGTAGATACGGGATTTCCAAGGTGCGCGCGACATGGCTCCCACGATAGGCCAAGCCGGGGGCAATGCGCTAGGATACTGGGGGAGTCGGATTGGTTATGAACCGGCTGAATGAACAGCTGGGAACAAACGGAGGTATGCCATGGTCGCCTGCCATGTGCCGGTATGGGGCGAAATTGATCTGGACGCGGTGGGAGCCAAGGCGGGGCTCGTCGCTTTCGATCTCGACAATACGCTTGCGCGTTCGAAACAGCCCATGAAGGCGAATATGGCGCATTGTATCTCGCAACTGACACGGTTGATGCCTCTGGCTATTATCACCGGCGGCCGCTTCGAATTGGTGCAAAGCCAGGTGCTGGACGAGCTCGACAATACTGCGTGCCGCGAGAACATGCATCTGATGCCCACGAGCGGCACCCGGTACTACCGCTGGGATGGTGCTCAGTGGCATTGCGAATACGCTCATGACCTCGATCCGGAGGAACGACGCGCCGTCATCGCTTCGTTCGAGCGACATGCCCGAGAGCAAGGCTTGTGGTTCGAACATCCGTGGGGGGATCGCATCGAAGACCGCGGCAGCCAGATCACTTTTTCCGCACTTGGGCAGCAGGCACCGATCGAACAGAAGGAATCCTGGGATCCTGACAACACGAAGAAGAATCGGCTCGCCGCAGCAGTCGGGGCTGATTTCCCGCATCTTGCTGTGCACTCGGGCGGGTCGACCAGCGTTGATGCGTCGCGCCGTGGCGTAGACAAGGCCTATGCGGTGCGAGAATTGAGCGAGATGACCGGCGTTCCTATCGATCGCATCGTCTATATTGGCGATCGCATGGATCCCGATGGCAACGATTATCCAGTGGCGCTTGCAGGGACGATTGCCATCAGGGTCTCCGGTCCGCACGATACGCTCAGAATCTGCGATGGGCTGATCGCACGGCTGTCGTGAGCATGCGGCTGCCGGTATGGCGTGTCGCATTCCGGGAGCCTTCGACCACATAGGCCGGTCGGATGATGCGGCGGCGATGCCCGCGAACGTAGAATCGTGCCATGAGAGCTATTGAGTGGTATGAGCGCTGATCCCATGGCGGATGAGCGAGCGAATGCACGACCGGGTCCGCTGGGTTTCATGCGTGCTGCAGCAGCTGCTGCGCAGTTTGCCGCTTGCGGCATGCTCGATGCGCTATTGCCGCGTGGCTGCGCGGGATGCGATAGACCGGACGCCGTTCTGTGCTCCGAATGCCAAGGTCTCTTCTCATGCATTCTGCGGCGAGAGCTGCGCGGCTCGGTGATGGGCTGTTCCTATGCCTGCGGTGCCTACCAAGGTGTGGTGCGGCAGGCAATTCTAGTATGGAAAGATCATGGGGATGAGCAATGCACGGAGCCTTTTGCCCGAATGCTTGCCGAGCTGACCGTATTCGCTCTCGGCGGCACGCTCGCATATGGTCGGAAGATTCTCATTGTGCCTGCGCCGTCGTCTGTGCGTTCTGTGCGCCGCCGAGGACGGTGGCATATGCTGCAGCTGGCTCGGCGGCTGGCGAGGCTGTTGCGCGGCAACGGGATTAATGCGCAGGCTGCGCCAGTCCTGACGATGCACGCAGTAGCGGGCAAGTCAGTGGAAATGCTTGGCTCGTCACAGCGGGCCAGTAGGATCGGCGGCCACGTCACTGTGCGGCGAAGTCGCGATATCAACGGCGCGCTGGCGATTGTGATCGACGACATCATCACCACAGGCTCCACAATGCGCCAATGCGTTGGCGCATTGCGTGCGGGCGGCGCGACAGTGCTCACCGCGCTCGCCCTAGCCCAGGCTGGCGATGCGTGAGCTCATATGTTTCAGGTGCGTGCCTGTCATGCCTTCGTTGATGATGAACTGGCATATGCTGGATCGGCAGTATTGTCGAACATATGTCCGAGTAAATATGAGGAGTGATCTCGACAGACGTATGTCGCTATTGCGCAACGTGGTATTTGGGCAGAACAATCTCGAAATTGGCTCCACGCGTATCATTGACAACTCGGACAGTGCCACCGTGCAACTGCGCCGCCCACCGAGCGATGGAGAGCCCTAGTCCGGTGCCGCCCGATTCGGTACCCGGCCCGGTCTTGCCCTTGACGAATCGGCGGAAGATGTCGGAGCGCGCCGCGTCGGGGATCTGGGAGCCGAAATTCACCACATTGGTCACTACAGTGCCCTGTTCTTTATCATCACGCGCCTCGATCAGCACAGTGGTGTCGTCAGCGGAATGCTTGAGCGCGTTGGAGATGATGTTGGTAAACAGCTGACGCAGCCGGTCCTGATCGCCCTCGAGCATGATCCCGGGCGCGATGTGCACCTCGATGTCATGCGCATGCCCGGCATCTGCAATTTCGAGCGGTTCGAGTGTCTCGTCGATGAATTCGGCAAAATCGAAGTGTTCGATCTGCAAACTCGCCGCTCCTGCCTCCATACGCGAAAGATCGAGCAGAAAAGCGATGAGGTCCGAGAGTCGGTGTGTCTGGTTGAGAATACGGTCGAGATTTGCCGGGGTCGGTTCAACCACGTTATCGGCGAGGTTTTCGAGCATCGCCTGCAAGGCGGAGACTGGCGTGCGGAGCTCGTGGCTGACGTTCGCGATCATATCGGCGCGCATTTGATCTGCGTGTTGCAACTCCCCGGCCATTTCGTTGAAGGAACGTGCCAGCTGCCCGATTTCATCGTTGCTGTCAGTGCTGATGCTTACGCGCACCGAATAATCGCCGTCAGCCATGCTTTCCGCAGCATCGCGCATCTGGCGCAGGGGCGCGATCATGCCACGTGAAAAGACGTAGGTGATACCCAGCGCCACAACAAGCGTGAGCGGCATCGCAATCCAGCCGCTCCAGCCGAATTTAAGCAGAAACCATGCCATGATGAAGGCAATGGCGGTGGAAATGACGATGAGAAAGCTCAGTTCGGTTTTCAGCGAGGCGAAGAAGCCGATCGGGCGATGGGAGGAGATCCTTGTGCTTCTGCGGCGCCCGGAAGGCATGGCGTCATGCAGGTTTCCCGGCATGGCCTAGCGTTCGTTCCTGGCGTCGTCTTGCGGCGGCTCGAACGCGTAACCCACGCCATGCGCGGTGCGGATCATGTCGGAGCCAAGCTTGTGACGCAGCGCCTTGACATGCGAGTCGACAGTGCGAGTGCCCGAAGCGTCCGGCCAATCCCACACTTCTTCGAGCAGCTTCTCGCGTTTGAATACCGATTGAGGTTTGCGCGCCAGCGTAGCCAGCAGGTCGAATTCGGTGGGTGTCAAGTGCACCTGCTCACCCTTGAGCGTGACGAGGCGTTGACGTGGGTCAATGACCAACGAACCGAAGTCGAGCACCTTTTCGTTCTCGAGGTTCTTGGCGATAATCGTGGCGCGCTCCACTCGGCGCAGCAGTGCCTCGCACCGGGCGATCAGTTCGCGCGGAGAGAAAGGCTTGGTCATGTAGTCATCCGCGCCAGCGCCAAGACCCATGACTTTGTCCGACTCGGCGTCGCGGGCGGTGAGCATAAGCACTGGCACCGGGCGCTCGGCCACAATGCGCTTGGTCGCCTCGATGCCGTCCATCACCGGCAGCATAATGTCCATGATGATCAGATCAGGTTTCAGCTGGCTTGCTGCGCGCACAGCGCTGGCGCCATCGGAAGCCACGCGGGCAGTCCACCCTTTCGCCGTGATGCGCTGCGCGATTGCAGTGGCTAGATCCGGCTCGTCCTCAACGACTAGAATCGTGCGAGGGACTGTCTGATGTGCCGACGTGTTGAGCATGCGGGACCGCCTTTCAGTGTTCTGGCTCCAAGAATACCGCGCCCAGCGCCGGAATGGTGAGTTTCGCCGACCAGCCGCGTGAATGATACTCGCCTGGTTGCGCCTTGAAGCTGCCGTTATGGATGTCTGAACCGCCATATTGTACCGCGTCGGTGGTCAGCGTTTCATGCCAACGCCCGCCTTGCGGCAGAGGTACCTGATAGCCCTGCCATGCTTGGCCGGAGAAGTTCACGACGACCACCATGTGTTCGCCCTGCGAGCCGACGCGCATGAAGCTGAGCACGTTGTGGTCGGCGTCGTCGCTGGTGAGCCATTGGAAGCCGTCCGGGGTGAAGTCTTGACTCCAGAGCGCGGGGGAGCGCCTGTACAGCACGTTCAAGTCGGCGACCAGCCGCTGCACGCCGCGATGCTCCTGCCAATCGAGCGAGTTCCAATCGAGCGAGCCTTCTTGACTCCACTCACCGAATTGCGCAATCTCATTGCCCATGAAGGTCAAGTTCTTGCCCGGATGCGCCCACTGATAGGCGAAGAGGGCGCGCACGCCCGCATATCGCTGCCATTGGTCGCCTGGCATCTTGCCATAGAGCGATCCCTTACCGTAGACGACTTCGTCGTGGCTGATCGGCAGTACATAATGCTCCGAGTAGGCATAGACCATGGAGAAGGTGATTTCGCCGTGATGCCAGCGCCGGTTGATCGGCTCCTCGTGAAGGTACTGCAGTGTGTCGTGCATCCAGCCCATATTCCATTTGAGGCCGAATCCCAGCCCGCCTGCGTCCGTCGGCGCCGTGATGCCAGGGTAGGCAGTGGATTCCTCGGCGATCATCATGATGCCGGGGTTATTCTTGTAGGCCGTGGCGTTGGCTTCCTTGAGGAAGTCGATGGCTTCGAGGTTCTCGCGCCCGCCGTAGATGTTCGGACGCCACTGACCGTCCTTGCGGCTGTAGTCGAGATAGAGCATCGAGGAGACAGCGTCCACACGCAGTGCGTCGATATGGTATTCGTCCAGCCAGAAGCAGGCGTTGGACACCAGGAAATTGCGCACCTCGCGGCGACCGAAGTTGAACACGTAGGTGCCCCAGTCGGGATGTTCGCCGCGCAGCGGGTCGGGATCCTCGTACAGCGCCGTGCCATCGAAGCGGCCTAGCGCGAAACTGTCTTTGGGGAAGTGGGCCGGTACCCAGTCCATGATGACGCCAATGCCAGCCTCGTGCAGCTTGTCGACGAGGTATTTGAAGTCATCGGGACTGCCCATGCGTGAATCGACCGCATAATACCCGGTGACCTGGTAGCCCCATGAGCCAGCGAAAGGATGCTCGGCCAGCGGCATGAACTCCACATGCGTGAAACCCTCCTGGCGCACATAATCAGTCAATCGGTCGGCCAGTGCTCGGTAGGTTGTCAGCGTCCGGTCCCAGCTCATGGCGTGCACTTCGTAGATGCTCACTGGGCCATCGTGTGGGTTGGTGACGCGGCGGTGTGCCATCCAGGTTCCGTCATGCCAGTCGTGCGTCGATTCGACCACGACCGAGGCCGTGCTCGGCGGCAGCTCGTGGAAGCGCTCCATCGGATCGGCTTTCATGATCCAGTCTCCATTGGCGGCGAGAATTTCATATTTGTATATGTCGCCGGCTTGCACGCCGGGCACGAACAGCTCCCAGATGCCCGAGGAGCCCAGCTCACGCATGGCGTGGCGGCGGCTGTCCCACGAGTTGAAGTCACCCGCGACGCGTACGGCCCTGGCGTTGGGCGCCCAAACACTGAATGCAGTGCCGACGAGCGGCTGACCAGGCGTACCATCGGCTGCGCCCATCGGATCGTTGAAGCGATGCACATGTGCACCCAGCGCCTCCCACAGGCGCTCATGGCGACCTTCACCGAACAGATAGATATCCGTCTCTCCAAGCATCGGCAGGTATCGGTACGGGTCATCTTCCACGCTCGTGGAGCCATCGGGCCATGTAGTGCGCACGCGGTAGTCGGGCACTGACCATGCGCCGCCCGCGTCGGCCTGTGCTGCAGCCACGGCCACGAACACGCCGTTGTGCTCATGGCGTGCCGGAACCTCGCCGCTCTGAGTCAGTATCGTCACCGATTTCGCCATGGGTCGCAGGACCCGAAACGTGACTGTACCCGCCTGCGCGCCAGCGCCCAAGTGTCCGCCGAGCACCGTATGGGGGTCGTAGTAGTTCGCGTTGCTCACACTGTCGAGCACGCCGGGGTCAGCGATCATCGCCGCGACATCGTCATTGATAATCGGTTCTATAGCCATGTTCAAAGCATAGACACGATCGGGAACCAACACGGCCACTGTGTCGCACGATCGCTGATATCTATGCATGAAAACGCATGCATGCAAGCCCTGAGCTAAGTCCGGCCCATATGGCAGTATTACCAAAGGTTTATTGCTGTTTTCACGGAGGGTTCATGGGGTATAAGGTCGGCGATATGGTCGTCTATCCGCGTCACGGCGCTGCGAAGGTCGAAGCCATCAGCGAACGCACGGTGAAAGGTGTAACCCGTGAGTACCTGCAGCTGTCCGTGCTTTCATCCGACGGGCTGGTCATCAATGTGCCGGTTGAGAACGCTAAAAAGGTCGGTGTGCGCGACATCGTCGACGCGAACGAGGTCGCCAAGGTCTTCGAGATCCTGCGCACCCCGATCGTTGAAAAGGAAATGAACTGGTCGCGCCGCTACAAGCTCAATGTCGAGAAGATCGCGACTGGCGAGGTTAACAAGATCGCCGAAGTGGTGCGCGATTTGGCGCAGCGCGACGTGGATGAGCACGGTTTGTCCGCCGGCGAGAAGCGTATGCTAATTCGCGCCCGCAATATCCTCACTTCCGAGATCGCACTGTCCGAGAAGATCGACGAGGACGAGGCGCAGCGTTTGCTCGACGTGAACTTGGGTTGCGCCGATCCTGAGTCTGGTGATGAGAAGCACCATACTAAGTCTCCCGAGGAGCCGGCTGCTGAGACTCTGGTGCGTTTGGAACGCGAAAGCAAAAAGGCGAAAAAGAAGTAGCCGATTCATATCCCTCGGGCTCAGTGCTTGAGGGAGGCACCCAATCTGGCTGCTGCCCAAAGCAGGGTGGAAATGGTCACGATGATGAAGCTCGGGGGAGCGGGGAACATCGCTGAAATTACCAGTCCGCTCCAGATTGCGAATAGGCATAGCACCCCGGAAAGTGCCATCGCCCGCAGCGGCGAGGCCACGAGGATGTTAGCCGTGGCGGCTGGGGTAATGACCAGCGCAAAGATCAGCAGCGTGCCGACTGCAGGGACTGCAATGGTAATGACACCGGCCATGATCGTCATGAACGCGAGATTCATCATGCCGATCGGCACGCCTTTGGCTTGGGCTACCTGCTCGTCCAAGGCACTGAACAGCAACGGGCGGTAGATGACAGAGAGTACCGCGACCAGTAGCACATCGAACAGTGCGAAACCGATGATTTGATCGCTCGTTATTGTCAGGATCGAGCCGAAGAGGATTGACTGCATCTGTTGCGAGGCCGAGGTGGAGAGCCTGGCGAAGAACAGGCCTAGACCGGTCGCGAAGGCGAGCACTGTTCCCGTCGCGATTTCGCGCTGAGAGGCGCGTTTGCCCAGTGCCCCGATCACAATGGCTCCGCCTAGAGCGAACACGCCGAGCCCGAGTGCTACCGGCAGACCGAGCAGCACAGCCCCTGTAGCGCCGGGCAAACCGATGTGGGCCAAAGCGTGCGCTGCGAACGTGCAGTGGCGGGCGATAGTGAAGTAACCCATGATCCCGGCGGCTAGGGCGATGCACAGCCCGGCGAGGAACGCATTCTTCATGAACGGTGTGCCGAGCGTCTCCAGCCAGGCCGGATCGAAGGAGAACCCTGTTGCTGTCATGATACTTTTTCCTCTGTGCTTCTAGTGGCGCTGGGCGTAACGCCGCTCGTTGTGGTGCTGCTGTTTTCTGCGCCGCTGCCGCCATCTGCATTTGCACCAGGAGAATGATGATGGAAACGCGCGACTTCCTGCGGCGCATGGGTGTCGGCTTCGACTCCTTCGGGTTCATCGGCGCTAGGTGTAACGAACATATCGCCCTGCGGAGTGGTAACGACCTGAACGCTGGTGCCATATAGATGGGTGAGCAAATCCGCGTCGAGCACATCGTTCATCGCGGCGTAATGGGGATGTCCGTCGAGCAGATAGACAGCCCCGGTGAGGATCGGCAACAGCATGTTGAGATCATGCGCTACCACTTGGATGGTCATGCCCAGTTCCCGGTTGAGCTTAGCCAGCACGTGCACCGTTGCCCGCTGGCTTGCAAGATCGAGATTGGCCAGCGGTTCGTCGAGCATGAGCAGCTGCGGGTCGCAGACCAGCGCTTGAGCTATTGCCACACGCTGGCGCAGACCTCCGGAAAGCTGGGAAAGGCGATATTTCGCCTTATCAGTGATGCCGGTGAACGTCATGGCTTCATGCGCCTTGGCACGCTGTGCCCGGGTGACCGGGTGGATACCGAAACGGGTTCCAGTCAACCCCAGCAGCACCGACTGCTCAGCGGTGAGGTTCGAATCGATAGCGGTGGTGTAGCTTTGCGGCACATAGCCGATGCAATGGTTGAGCGAGCCGGCCGGCTTACCCAGCACGCTCAGGGATCCGCTGGCCAGCGGGATGAGCCCTAGTTCGGCGCTCATCATCGTGGTTTTTCCGGTGCCATTCGTGCCGACGATCGCCGTGACCGTGCCGCGCGGTATTGAGAAATTGCCATGCTGCCAGATGATGCGATCGCCACGCTTGACGGCGGCGTCTCGCAAGACAATCGCCGCGTCGTCTTGCGGGCTTGTAACTGAAGTCTGTGCCTGCATACCACCCTCACCTCCTGTACCGCGCACGGTTTAGGGAACTCAATGCCATATAAACTATGGATTATCGCAAAGAAGGCTGACAACCATTCTCAACTGGCTCGGACAAAGACGCCTGTATCGAGGCGGGTGCAGCGCCGAAACGAACTTAGTGTTGAGACGAGCTAGACGGCCCGGTAGCCGAAGGAGACGGCGAACCTTGCGCCGGAGAACCCACGTCGCCAGGTTCGCCGGCATTCATGTCAGCGGCCATTGTCGTTGCGATCGATTTGATCAGCGCTGTGATCCACTCGTCCAGCGTCGTATCGCCCTCAGGCATCGCCATAGGGACTTTGACGATGGGAACCGAGCCGTTTTTTGCCGACGCATACAGCAGGGAAAGCATGTCGGCCTCGTCGGCTGGCGTAGCGCTGTCGCCTGTCGTGTCGGTTTCATTGTGTGCGCCGGCAGAGTCGGCGCCGGATTTGGCGTTGCCGGCGCTGTTCGTGTCCACAAGCAGCTTGACGGCTCCGCCTTCAAGTAGCTTGTGGAACTGCGCAACATCCGCAGCTGAAGGTGCCTGCTGGGCGAGCAGCGCCTGGGAGTAGCCCTGCGGAGTGGCATCCTTGAAACCCATATCGTCCATAAGATAAAATGCGGATGTACCGGTGGCTGCGTAGGGCGTGTTGGCGTAGTCGCCGGCGAAATCCGCAAGCTCCTCGTCAATTTTGACTTCCTTGGCTCGCCATTCCTTGAGCCTAGCGGCGAAGGACTTTTTCTTCGACGGCAGTGCCTTGCTGAACGCCTCGGCAAGTTCGGAGGCCATGCCCAGTCGCGCGTCCTTGGATAGCCATAAGTGCGGGTTGTCGCCTTCCATGGCTCCGATCGTCTCGGCAGCGGAAACAATGATTGTGCCCTTGGACAGATTTTTCGTGGTCCAGGTGTCGTAACCGGCACCATTGGTCACGACGATCGAAGCATGCTGCAGCCTCGCGGCGTCTGCCGACTTTGGCTCGAAATCCTGCGCATCCTCATCGCTGGCCGGTGAAAGAATGGAATCGACAGCGACGTCATCTCCACCGATCTCCTTGGCCAAGGAGCCCCATTGCCTGAGCGAGGCCACAACGGCGATGGGTCCGGTCGGGGCAGACGAGGTGGTTGGCCGCTTGGGATCGGGCGACGACATGTCGCAGGCCGCCACTGACATGGTCATTCCTGCTGCGGCCGCAAGCGCGACGAACCGGCGCAGCATGGTGCGCCGCGATATGCTGCGCCGCAGCGACGTCGTGCAAGCCGTCATCAGATGCAGTGCCTTCCGTGTCATAGCAGCCTTCCTTGCCTTGGCTTCCCATCATACTTGGCAAGCGCGATTGTACTGGTACTGAGAACTCGACCTGGCGCGGCGTGCCCGGCCTGCTTTGGATGTGCCGCCCGAAAGAGGCGGCTGCGGCAACCGACGGCACCTAACGGTAATCTACGTTACACAGCTTGCAATGGTCAGGTGGCAGTATAGCTGCAATGGCAGCATGACAGCGCGGCAGAATGATTGTGCCGGGCTATGGTGGTCTGAATAATACTGTGATTGGGTGGCACTACAGCTGAGCGGCATGGAAAGGATGGCTATGGCCTTACGACTTGACGGGAAAGCTGCTGCGGCCGACATCAAGGCCGACTTGGCGGCTAGGGTGCGAAAACTGGCGAACCGGGGAGTTGAACCTGGTCTGGGAACGCTGTTGGTGGGTAGGGATCCCGCCTCGGCCAAATACGTGGCAGGTAAGCACGCCGACTGTGCCGAGGTGGGCGTCCGCTCGATTCGGCGCGAACTGCCCGCCGATGCCAGCGAAGCCCAGATCATCGAGGCCGTGCGTTCGCTTAACGACGATCCGCAGTGCACCGGGTTCATCGTGCAGCTGCCCTTGCCCAAGGGCGTCGATCACAACGCCGTTATTGACGCCATCGACCCTGCCAAAGACGTCGATGGGATGCATCCGTACAATCTCGGCCAACTGGTGATGCGCGTCGGTGGGCCGATTGCCACTGTGCTGCCGTGCACACCGCGCGGCATACTCGCTCTGCTCGATCGCTACGGCATTGAGCTTGCGGGCAAAGACGTGTGTGTGATCGGGCGTGGCATCACTATCGGGCGCACGGTTCCGCTGCTCCTGGCGCGCAGGGGAGTCGACGCGACTGTCACGGCCTGCCATACCGGTACTCGTGACGTGCATGGGCATATGCGCCGCGCTGATGTCATCATCGCAGCCGCCGGCCAGCCTGGCTTTGTGCGTCCTGAGGATGTCAAGCCCGGCGCGGTGCTCGTTGATGTGGGCGTCTCGCGGGTGCGTGACGAGGGCACTGGCCAGTACCGCATCAGAGGTGACGTCGACAAGGCCTGTTATGAACGCGCAGGCGCATATACGCCCAACCCCGGTGGGGTAGGGCCGATGACCCGTGCAATGCTGCTGAGCAATGTCGTAGAGATAGCTGAGCGAAATGCCTCGTTGCATGGCGTATGATTCGTCTGCGGCGCTGTCCCTGAGGCATTGTGCCGCGGTCCATGTTGTGCGGCGCAGCTCGGCAGCGCGCGACACGCCGTGTGAAGTCGCAGGGCTCATGGCAAGACACGCCCGGAATGCACACGCTGCTTTGGATATGGCTTCTTGTATCCTGAAACGCGTATGTGCCTGCAAGGGCGCTGATAACTGAATATCGTAATATTCATCCACTAGCAAACAGAAACCACTTATTTTAATGGCAGAGAACAATACGGAAGTCACCAAGGTCGCGATCAACGACATCGGCACCGAAGAGGACTTCATCAAGGCAGTCGATTCCACCATCAAGAACTTCGATGATGGCGATCTGGTCGAGGGAACCGTCGTCAAGGTCGATCATGACGAAGTGCTGCTCGACATCGGCTACAAGACCGAGGGCGTCATCCCCTCCCGCGAGCTTTCCATCAAGAAGGACGTCAAGCCCGAAGAGGTCGTTGCAGTCGGCGATTCGATCGAGGCTCTCGTCGTCACTAAAGAGGACAAGGAAGGCCGTCTGATCCTGTCCAAGAAACGTGCGCAGTATGAGCGTGCTTGGGGCGACATCGAAACCATCAAGGATGCCGATGGCGTCGTTGAGGGCACGGTCATCGAAGCCGTCAAGGGCGGCCTCATTGTCGATATCGGTCTGCGCGGCTTCCTGCCCGCGTCGCTGGTCGAAATGCGTCGCGTGCGCGATCTGACACCGTATATTGGTCAGAAGATCAAGGCCAAGATCCTCGAGCTCGATAAGAACCGCAACAATGTGGTGCTCTCCCGGCGCCAGTATCTCGAGGAGACCCAGTCCGAGGTGCGCGAGACCTTCCTCTCGCAGCTCAAGAAGGGCCAGATCCGCGAGGGCGTCGTGTCTTCCATCGTCAACTTCGGCGCATTTGTCGATCTGGGTGGCGTAGACGGTCTGATCCACGTCTCCGAGCTGTCTTGGAAGCATATTGATCATCCGTCCGAGGTTGTCAAGGTTGGTGACAAGGTCACCGTTGAGGTGCTGGACGTTGATCTCGACCGCGAACGCATCTCCTTGTCTCTCAAGGCAACGCAGGAAGATCCTTGGCAGCGCTTCGCACGTACTCATGTCCCCGGTCAAATCGTCAAGGGCAAGGTCACCAAGATTGTGCAGTTTGGCGTGTTTGTGTCCGTTGAGGACGGCATCGAGGGACTGGTGCACATCTCCGAGCTTGCCAACCGGCATGTGGACAATCCAGAGACGGTCGTCAAGCCGAACGAAGAAGTGTTCGTCAAGGTGATCGACGTCGATTTGGATCGTCGCCGCATTTCCCTGTCGCTCAAACAGGCCAATGACTCCGTTGACGCCAGCTCTGAGGACTTCGATCCTGCACTCTACGGCATGCCTGCAGAGTACGACGAGGAGGGCAACTACAAGTACCCCGAAGGCTTCGACCCGGCAACCAACGAGTGGATCGCTGGCTACGAGAAGCAGCGCGAAGAGTGGGAGTCGCAGTACGCGGCCGCCCACGATCTGTGGGAGCAGCACAAGGAGTTTGTCGCCAAGGAGAGCGAGAACGCCGCCGCTTCGGCCGCCGAAGACGGCCAGGGCTCACGTCAGGAGCGTTCCGACGCTGCCGCCACTGGTTCGGAGACTTCGACCTATTCCTCCACGGATGCGAATGAAGGCACGCTGGCTGGTTCCGATCAGCTCGCCGCGCTTCGTGAGCAGCTGCTGAGCGAGAAGAATTGAGACATTAGTCTCGGCTGAATTCAGTGAAGCCCGGCTCCCCTAGGGGAGCCGGGCTTCACTGATAGTCCCTGGTTTGCATTGTGTGTTGGCGCTATTGGATCTGCCCAGGCTACGATGGAAGGATGTTGAGAATTGCACTGACCGGCGGCATTGCAGCCGGCAAAAGCACGGTGGCGCAGCATCTGAAAGCTCAGGGATTGACGCTTATCGATTATGATGCGCTGGCTCGGCAGGTCGTCGCTCCTGGCAGCGCTGGTCTGTGCGCCATCGTGCGGGAATTCGGTCCGCAGGCCATTGATGTCGACGGGAAACTTGATCGTGCCTGGCTGGCTGGGCAGGTCTTCGGTGAGCATGCTGCTCCCGGCGCGCGTGAGCGGCTCGGAGCGATTGAGCATCCGCTGATCTACGAGGCGGCCAAAGGTATCGAACAGTCGCTGGCGAACGAAAACAATGAAGGCGATGATGCCGGATCAGGCGGTGCTGGGGTCAAGGGTGAGATTCGCGGCAATGACGCGGCCTTGCATGCCATCGTCGTCCACGATGTGCCGTTACTCGCTGAAGTGATTGGCACGATGCCGTTCTCTTTCGCCCACATCGTTTCGGTTGAAGCGCCCGAGGATGTGCGCATCGCCCGGATGATCGATGGGCGGGGTATGAGCCGTGCGCAGGCGATGGCCCGCATCCGGTATCAGTCCAGTGAAACGGAGCGCAGAGCATTGGCCGATGTAATCATCGACTCCACACAGCCTGTCGAACGAATGTTCGAATGTGTTGATACGCTGGTTGCGCAATGGCGGCATGAGCTTAGCTCGTAGCCGTAGCGTTGGGGGACGCCGTCCAGCGTGTGCAGCGGCGAATCTTAGGCGGTAAGGATCGGATGGATATGGGATTCAATATCGAGCGTACGAACAAGCCCTTCGTTGTTAAATCGCCGTACCACCCTTCGGGTGACCAGCCGCAGGCTATCGACGAGCTCGCGGCGCGCATCGAGAACGGTGAGAACGACGTGGTGCTCATGGGCGCGACCGGAACCGGCAAAACGGCGACCACTGCCTGGCTTATCGAGCGACTGCAGCGGCCCACGTTGATATTGGAGCCGAACAAGACCCTCGCCGCGCAGCTGTGCGCCGAGTTCCGCGAGCTTATGCCTGACAACGCCGTGAGCTACTTCGTGTCGTATTACGACTACTATCAGCCTGAGGCTTACATCCCTCAGACGGATACCTATATCGAGAAGGACTCGAACATCAACGACGACGTGGAGCGGCTGCGCCACGCGGCTACCGCCAACCTGCTCACCCGGCGCGATTGCGTTGTCGTGGCTACAGTCTCGTGTATTTACGGCTTGGGTACGCCCGAGGAGTATGCCGGCCGCATGCTCTTCTTGAAGGAGGGCCAGCGGATCGACCGGGACACGTTGCTGCGCAAATTCGTCGATATGCAGTACAAGCGCAATGATATTGCCTTCACTCGCGGTACGTTCCGCGTGCGCGGCGACACGGTTGAGATTATCCCGGTCTACGAGGAGCTCGCCGTGCGCATCGAGTTCTTCGGCGATGAAATCGACCGTATCTCGACCTTGCACCCGCTCACCGGAGACGTGGTCGATCATGAGCAATCCGTACATATCTTCCCTGCCTCGCACTATGTGGCTGGCCCCGAGCGCATGGAGCGGGCGCTGAAAGACATCAAAACCGAACTTGACGCCCGCGTCGCCGAACTGCGTAAGCAGGGCAAGGAGCTGGAGGCGCAGCGCTTGACGATGCGCACGACCTATGACTTGGAGATGCTTACCCAGGTGGGCGTGTGTTCCGGTATCGAGAACTACTCGCGGCATTTCGACGGCCGCGCTCCCGGCACTGCGCCGCATACACTGCTCGATTTCTTTCCGGACGATTTTTTGCTGGTCATCGACGAATCTCACGTTACGGTGCCGCAGATCGGCGCGATGTACGAGGGTGACGCCAGCCGCAAGCGCACGCTGGTCGAACATGGCTTCCGCCTGCCCTCAGCGATGGACAACCGGCCGCTCAAATGGCCGGAATTCCTGCAACGCGTCGGCCAGACTATTTATTTGTCCGCAACGCCAGGCGACTACGAGATGGGGCTCTCTGACGGCGTTGTCGAGCAGATTATTCGCCCGACCGGCTTGGTCGATCCTAAGATCGAGGTGCGGGCAGTCAAAGGGCAGATCGATGATTTGCTCGCTGAAATCAAAGACCGTGTCGCCAAGAACGAGCGCGCTTTGGTAACTACGCTGACTAAGAAGATGGCCGAGGATCTGACGGATTATCTACTGGAGCGCGGTATCAAGGTCGAATACCTGCATTCCGATGTGGATACGCTGCGCCGAGTGGAGCTGCTGCGCGAGTTGCGCGAGGGCAAGATCGACGTGATTGTGGGCATCAACCTGCTGCGTGAGGGACTGGATTTGCCCGAGGTATCCTTGGTCGCGATTCTTGATGCCGACAAGGAGGGCTTCCTGCGATCCTACCGTTCGCTTATCCAAACGATCGGTCGCGCGGCGCGTAATGTGTCGGGCACTGTGCTCATGTATGCCGACGAGATGACCGATGCGATGCGCAAGGCTATCGATGAGACGAACCGTCGTCGAGACAGGCAGATCGCCTATAACACCGAGCACGGCATTGATCCGCAGCCGCTCATCAAGAAGATCAGCGACGTCAACGACATGCTCGCCAAGGAGGATGTCGACACCCAGACCTTGCTCGAAGGTGGCTACCGCAACGCCGGCAAGGCAGGAAACACGCATCTGGGAGTGCCGAATTTCGACCGGGGTGAGGCCGATAAACGTCACAGGGAGATTCTCAAGGCCGGTCTGCCGGCGCAGGATCTCGCTGACCTGATCCGACAGATGAGCGAGCAGATGCACACCGCCGCGGAGCAACTGCAGTTCGAACTCGCGGCCCGCTTGCGTGACGAAATCCGGGATCTTAAGAAGGAGCTGCGCCAGATCACCGAGGCGCAGAAGTGAATCGTAGCGGCCTGCGCGCAACCACAGTCACCGGCGGTTCGTATGCTGGAGACCATGGCCGAAACCCCTCTCGCTTTCATGATCATCACATTCGTCGTGCTCGCGGCGTTCTTCGTCGTCGATCTGTTCGTCATCGGTCGCAACCCGCATGTGCCGAGCACTAAGGAATGCTTGCGGCGCATTGCATTCTTCGTCGCCATGGCACTGGTCTTCGGCGCAATCCTGTGGGGGGTGGCTGGGTCGAAGCCGGCTGTTGAATTCTATTCCGGTTGGCTCACCGAATATTCGCTGAGTATCGACAACCTTTTCGTTTTCGTCATCATCATGGCGAATTTCGCTGTGCCGCGCAATCTGCAGAAATATGTGCTCAGCATCGGCATCACCGTGGCGTTGGTCCTGCGTGGCCTGTTCATCCTGATCGGCGCAGCGATCATCGAACGCTTCACCTGGGTGTTCTTCCTGTTTGGCGCGTTCCTTATCGTCACGGCGCTCAGAACAGCGATGGGCGGCGACGATGATGAAGAATACCACGAGAACGCTATCATCCGAGCGTTGCGCAAGGTGGTTAGAATCACCAATGAATACGACGGCGAGAAGCTGCGGACCGAAAAGAACGGCGTGCGGTTCTGGACCCCGATGCTCATTGTGTTCCTCACCATAGGCACTACCGATGTGATGTTCGCCTTCGATTCCATACCAGCGATCTTCGGCTTGACCAAAGACCCCTTTATCGTGTTCACTTCGAACGTCTTCGCACTGCTCGGGCTGCAGCAGCTCTACTTCCTGTTGGGTGCTTTGCTCGACAAGCTCGTCTATCTGCCGGCCGGGCTTGCAGTGGTGCTTGCCTTCATCGGCGTCAAACTCATTATGGAGGCGCTGAGCGGCAATTCCCTGCCTTTTATCAACGGTGGACGAGCTGTCGAACAGGTGCCTGAGCTGCCCACGTGGCTTTCCCTGGTTGTCATCGTTGCGGCGATCGGCGGTTCCGCGCTGGCCAGCGTCATCAAGATGCGGCACGAGGCCCAGGCCGAGCAGAGGCAGTCAGCAGAACGGCAATAGCCGATAGGCGTGAGTGAGGCTGGCATGTGAGCATTGCTCCGGGGTACACGAAATACCCGGAATTGATATGTGAGCGCTCACAAATTGTCTGTGCCCTTTCGTGGATTCCTGCAGAACCTTCTAGTAGACTGTACAACGACATGGGGGTCATTCGGCTCTCGTAAGTTGAACAATATTAGAACGGAAGAGGCAAGCATTCATGCGAAAGGCCAAAATCGTAGACACCATCGGACCGGCTACCGAGTCGCTGGAGAATCTCACCAGGCTCGTTGAGTCAGGCATGGACGTGGCGAGGCTCAATCGCTCGCATGGTACGCCGGAGGATCATCTCAAGGTGTACAACAACGTGCGTCAGGCGTCCAAGGCAACCGGCCGCAACGTCGCTGCGCTGGTCGATCTGCAGGGCCCCAAGATCCGCTGCGGATGGATCAAGAAGAACGAGCAGGGCGATGACAAGGTCGAGCTCCAGGAAGGCCAGGAGTTCGTCATCACCACCGACGACATCGAAGGTGATAGCCATATCACCTCCACCACGTTCAAAGGTCTTCCTGGCGATTGCCACCCTGGTGATCCGATCCTGATCGACGATGGCAAAGTGCGTCTCGAGGTCACCAAGGTCGAGGGTGGGAATGTGCATACCAAGGTGATTGTGGCCGGCCCTGTCTCCAGCCATAAGGGCATTAATCTGCCCGGTGTGGCCGTAAGTCTGCCGGCGCTCACCGAGAAGGACGAGGCCGATCTGCGCTGGGCCATCCGCACCGGCGCCGACATTATCGCCATGTCCTTCGTGCGTTTCGCGACCGATATCGATCGCGCCCACGAAATCATGGACGAAGAGGGCCGTCGTATTCCGATCGTCGCCAAAATTGAAAAGCCGCAGGCTGTGGAGAATCTTGAGGAGATCGTTAAGGCCTTCGACGGTATCATGGTGGCGCGTGGCGATATGGCTGTCGAGATGCCGTTCGAAGAGGTTCCTCTGGTTACTAAGCGCTGCATTGAATTGGCCCGTCAATATGCCAAGCCTGTCATCGTCGCGACCGAGGTGCTGGGTTCGATGGTGCATTCCCCGATTCCTTCGCGTGCCGAGGCTTCCGACTGCGCCAATGCAATCCTTGACGGCGCTGATGCCACGATGACCTCCAACGAGACCGCCGTCGGCGACTATCCGGTCGAGACGGTGAGCACGATGAATCGTATCTCGAGCTATGCGACTGAGCATGGCTACGACCGCATCCCCGAGCTCAAGATCATCGACATGTCGAGCACGGGCGCTGTTTCTTCAGCTGCCGTCAACCTCTCGGATAAGCTCAATGCCAAGGCCATTGTGGCCTACACGCAGACCGGTCACACCGTGCAACGTGTCTCGCGTGAACGGCCGATTGCGCCGATCTATGGGCTGACTAATGATGAACACACATACCGTTGGCTTGCCTTGAGCTGGGGCACTGAGGCGTTCTTGCTTCCGGACGATTACCATGACATGAGCCGCAAGGATCTCATGATCTTTACGGACAAGGTGTTGCGCGATGCTGGCAAGGTTAGCGACGGTGATAAAATCGTCATCCTGAGCTCCGCCCAAGGCGTACATCAGTCAGGCCGCACTGATTCGATCTATGTGCATACGGTCGGCGCCTGCGACTGACCTCGTGTGGGTTCCGGCTGCTGGCGGCTGATCGCTGGCAGCCCGGGGACATGACATAGGTCATGACATAGGCAGTGGCCCTGCGCCTTTCAACGAGATTCGTGAAAGGCGCAGGGCCACTGCCTATCTATGCGTTAGGTACGCGCATGTACGCGATGGAGCCGGTTATTATTCGATGGCCAGACCGCTATGCATCCGCAGTACCGCGATCACTGATTTCGCGTCGACGATGGTGCCGTTGACGACCATATGATATGCCTCGGCGGGAGTGTAGAGGCGCACCCGTGGGCGCGGCGTCTCCGGGCCAAGCTCAGAGGCGATGGGGGCAGGCACCAGCCCGGTGGCGTAGAAAAGCACCGTATGTTGAGCGGAGAAGCTCGGCGTATTGATGAATCGCGTGAACTGTGTCAGGCGCTTGGCAGCGTACCCCGCCTCGTCGCGCAACTTGCGCACGGCGATGTCGTGTGGACGCTCGCCGGGGGTTTTGGCATGTCCACATGGTATTTCAAGTGTCCAGCGGTGGGTGGGAAGCCGATACTGCTCGATGAACGGAATACGGCCATCGGAGGTGATCGCGAGCACGCCGATGGTGTCCCCGATGTTCTCGTGGAGCAGATCACGCTCGAACGGGCCGGATTCAGGCGAGGAGAACGTCACATGATCCACGCCGAAATAATGGCTGTCGATAACGGTGCGACGCGATTTCTCCTCGACGGGCGCAGGTCGCCACGGGTCGAATCGTCGGTAGGTCTCTTTGCTCATACTGCCCTCCTTGGGGTGCCGTACACTGCTTTTATTCTAAGCCTTCGAGCTTGCGTGAAGAAAGTGGGAACGCCGGACGCGAACAGGTGTTTTGCCACGAATCTTGAGGCAGGCTGCGTTCTTATGCGACACACAGCTTGCACAGTCCGAAGAATATGGTAGATTTCCATGAGGCGGGCAGGCGCGTTACGACGCCAGGCCTCGCGATACAAGCCCTTGTATCCCAATTGGTAGAGGAAACAGCCTCAAAATCTGTGCAGTGTGGGTTCGAGTCCCACCAAGGGCACGTCAGGTCGGCAATGATGAACTCCAACCTGCATATGACAAGATTCTGAGCGATTAGGTATTGAAAGAGGCTTCAGATGGCGACAACGAAGAAGACAGCTCAGGCACAGGATACGGCGGATGCCGCGCTCACTGAAGGGGAGCTCGCGGCGGTTGCGCGAGACAGTGGGCATGAGGAACAGGAACAGCCTGGGCGACAGGGGACAGGTAAGCCGACGGTGATCGTGGCCGAGGATGAATCGGTCAATCGTATGGATTTGGTCGCCATGCTCGAAGATAATGGCTACCAGGTGCTCGGGGAGGCGGCGAATGGGGAAGAGGCCATCGAGCTCACACGCAAATTCCGTCCCGATGTCGTGTGCATGGATGTCAAAATGCCGCGCATGGATGGTATTGCCGCAGCCGGTACGATCTGCGACGAGAACATCGCGCCGGTAGTGATGCTCACTGCGTATTCGCAGCCTGACCTGGTCAGGCAGGCGACTGGTGCGGGCGCAATGGCTTACGTCACCAAGCCTTACGAGGAATCAAAGCTGCTGCCGGCCCTTGAGGTCGCTATGGGCCGCTTTGCTGAAATCAATGATCTGCTCGACAGCGTGGAACGCAGCGAAAGCAAGCTGCAGGAGGCGCAGGACGAGCTCAAGAAGACTGAGGAGAAACTCAAGAAGGCCGAGGATACGCTTGAAGAACGCAAGTTCGTGGATCGCGCCAAAGGCCTCTTGATGGACAAGGCGGATTTCTCGGAGCAGGGTGCATTCCGCTGGATTCAGAAGACCTCGATGGATCAGCGTATCCCGAAGAAGCGCCTTGCCATGGCAATCATCGCCAAATACGGCGACGAGAAGCCCGCGGACGACAACGAATAAAAACGGCGGGCAGGGCGATAGGCAGGACATGAGCGAAGAAAACAACCCAGAGGGGACATTGCTGGTCGTCGATGGGCATTCGCTCGCATTCCGGGCGTATTTCGCGTTGCCAGTGGATAATTTCTCCACCTCCGCTGGGCAGTCCACGAATGCAGTGTGGGGCTTCGCTACCATGCTGGCGCAGGTGATCGAGACAGAGAAGCCCAATCACCTTGCGGTTGCCTTCGATGTCAAGGGCGGCACGTTCCGCAACACTATGCTGCCGCAGTATAAAGGCACGCGCGATGCCGCACCCGAAGACCTGCTCAGCCAGCTGCCACTGATCCAGCAGCTGCTCACTGCGCTGGGCGTCACCTATATAGAGAAGCCGGGGTATGAGGGCGATGACGTAATCGGTACGCTGGCAAGCATGGGGGAGGCGCACGGTTACCGCACATTGGTACTTTCCGGCGATCGTGACGCGTTCCAGCTGGTAGATGATTCGATTACCGTATTGTATCCGGGGCATCATTTCAAGGATCTCAAGCATATGACTCCGGACGCAATTGTGGAGAAGTACCATGTCACGCCGTCCCAATATCCCGATCTTGCGGCGTTACGAGGCGAAACCGCGGATAATATCCCCGGAGTCCCTGGCGTAGGCGACGGATACGCGGCTAAATGGATCAAGCAGTTCGGTTCGCTTGATCAGATCCTTGTGCATGCTGATGAGATCAGCGGCAAGAAGGGCGAATCGCTGCGCGAGAACGCTGATCAAGTCAGGCTCAACCGTAAAGTCAACGCGTTAGTGCGTGATCTGGATTTGGGTGTGTGCATTGAGGAGTGCACTTTTGGACAGATAGACATCGCTGCAATAGACAAGCTGTTTGCACAACTTGAATTCGGTGCGCGAACCAAGCAGCGCATCGTGAAATCCTTCGCTGCGACGTTGAACGGCGAATCAATCACCGCCGCCGCAGCAGGCGATGAGCCGAAGCCGTCCGAAGGCAAAGTCCCAGAGCCCATCGAAACGCAGATCATCGGCGACGTCGCACAGCTGAACGACTGGGTGCAGAAGTACTGCCCACAGCCGCAGAACACTGTGCCAACTGGTTTGCATTACGATTCTTCGCAGCCCGATTCGCACGCTTACGTTGACGCAACGCTATGTGGCGCGCCCGGCATAAGCTCGACTTGGGTGTTGCATGCGCAAGGCTCCTGCAAACCCGGCCGCGCTACGTTGCGCTGCGCGGTGCTGCTGGCGGCAGGCCACGCCGCAGTGCTGGAAGCGGGCTTCGACGATGGCGTGCGCGCGGCATTGCAGCAGCTGTGCGACACGCGCCACGGCAACCTCGTTGTCCACGGTTATAAAGAGCACGAGCATATGCTTGACGCAGCCGGGTTACGTCTGGCGGTTCCTTTCTTCGATACGAAACTCGCCGGCTACTTAGTGCACCCTGATTTCCATGCCGAAAGCATAGAACAGGATGCTGAGCACTTTCTCGACATTCACCGTGATGAGACCGGCTTAGTGACGCAAGGCCAGCTCGATCTGGACGAAGATACGCCTGCCGTCGGGGAATTCGACCATGCGGTCGAACAGGCGCTGACCGTGCGTCAACTCGCTGATGAATTGGCGCCGAGGCTCGATAAAGGACGGCAATTCGGACTCCTGCGCACAATTGAGATGCCGGTTTCCGCCGTGCTCCACGGCATGGAGCGCATTGGGGCAGGCGTCGATATCGAACGGCTGGGCGGCATGCATGACGAGTTTTACGCCGATGCGAATCAGGCGCAGGAGATCGCCTGGCAAGCCGCAGGCAGCGAGATCAATCTGCAAAGCCCCAAGCAGCTGCAGAAAGTCCTGTTCGATGACATGGGCCTGAAACCCACCCGGCGAACCAAATCCGGTTCCTACACCACCAATGCCGCATCCCTGCAGGATTTGTACATCAAATCGACTGGCAACGAGCGGGCGAACACTTTTCTCGGTGCGCTGCTGAGGCATCGAGAAACCAATAAGCTCAGGCAAATCGTGCAGACACTGCTCGACGCGACGAACCGTGACGATATGCGTATCCATACGACATATGAGCAGACGGTCGCTGCTACAGGGCGCCTGAGCTCGGTCGATCCGAATCTGCAGAACATCCCCAACCGCAACGCCGCCGGGCGTGAGATACGCTCGGCATTCGTGCCAGGGGATGGTTTTGAATCCCTTTTGAGCTGTGATTATTCGCAAGTCGAGCTGCGCATCATGGCTGATCTGTCCGGTGACGAGACGTTGATTGAGGCGTTCCGTTCGGGCGCCGATTTCCATAGATATGTGGCTAGCCTGGTCTATGGCATACCGATGGATCAGATCACTTCCGATCAGCGCAGCCATGTGAAAGCGATGAGCTACGGCTTGGCATATGGGTTAAGCACTTACGGCCTTGCCCAGCAGCTCAAGATCAGCCCTGCTGCTGCCGACGTCTTGCGTGATCAGTATTTTTCCACCTTCGGTAAGGTGCACACATATCTTGAATCACTGGTCTCTACGGCGCGTCGCAAAGGCTATACGGAGACGATGTTCGGACGACGTCGTTACTTCCCGGCGCTCTCTTCGGGCAATCGAGTCGCGAGGGACGCCGCCGAACGCGGGGCGCTCAACGCGCCAATCCAGGGCTCGGCCGCCGACATCATGAAGCTGGCGATGATCCGTGCTGAGCGGCTGCTTCGAGAGGCGGGCGTTGCTAGCCGCATCATTTTGCAGATCCATGACGAACTCGTCGTTGAAGTGGCGCCGGGAGAGGCCGAGCAGGTTAGCGGCATCGTCAAAGACGCCATGGAGCATGCGGTCGACATCGCCGTGCCGCTGGACGTTTCCATAGGTATCGGGGCCGACTGGCAACTCGCTGCACACTGAGTCACAACGGCGTCAGGGCAGGTGCCGGGTTCGTGGATACCGCGTGATCGAATACCCGTGGTGCGCACGTTCGGCACTACGCGCTGCCGCACCTGCGGTTTGCGCCCATGGAGATTGTCAGAGGATACCAAGCCGCACACAACAGAAAGGCAACATGCTATGCCCACACTGAGCCAAGTCGTCAAGGTACTGGAAACGCTCTACCCGCTGCGATATGCAGAGCAATGGGATGCGCCTGGGCTCATCGTGGGTGACCTGCATGCGCCGGTGCGGCGTGTCGCCTTTGCGGTCGATCCCACGATGGATGTGATCGATGATGCGCTGGCAATGTCCGCGGATCTGCTGATCTGCCATCATCCGCTGTTCTTCCGGCCCGTGCATGCCGTCTCGGGGCTGGATTTCCGCGGCGCAATCGTCGGCAAACTCTACATCGGGCATTGCGCGCTATGGGTCGGGCACACTAATGCCGACAGTGCCTACCGCGGGGTCGCACAGGCTGCCGCGGATTCCTTTGGGCTGGTTGATCAGTACCCTCTGGAGCCGATTGAGGATCCCAAGGCGCAGCACCCCGTTGGTCTGGGCCGCGTAGGGCGCTTGGAGTGCCCGATGAGCTTGCAAGCCTTCGCACGTCGGGTTGCGGCAGCGCTGCCTGCGACGAAACTTGGCGTGCAGGTCGGCGGCGATCTGTCAGCGCTGATCAGCTCTGTTGCTGTGCTGCCAGGTTCCGGCGATTCCGAATTCGATGTGGTGCGCCATTGTGGTGCTGATGTCTACGTGACCAGCGACTTGCGCCACCATCCGGCGACCGATGCGCTTCAACAGATGCGCTATGAGGCGTCATTGCGTGCCGACGGCATCGCGGCAGGTCAAGCAGACAAGTCCTCCAGCGGCGGTGGGCCCGCGCTCATTAACACCCCGCATAGTGCTATCGAATCGCTCTGGCTGCGCTACGCCATGGAAGACGTCCCCGCAGCTGTTGAACATGCGACCGGAAGCAGGCTTGACGAGTGGCGGAAGCTCGAGCGCAACACCGATCCGTGGGCACTGTCGATAGCGTGCGGATAACGCGCTGTCTGCCGTGGGCGTGCAAATGCTACACCGCTGCCGATGGTATCAATGGAAAGAATGGACGGTGCTGCGCAAGGCAGCTGGTCGGCGATGAACAGATAAGCGAACAAGGGAAGACGCAACAATGGATAGGCAGGATAACGCAACTGCGCAACAGCGGCAAGATGCGGCGAAACGCGCTGGGGATAGCGAAGCGGTGACTTCCGATAGTCAGGCGAGCCGCAGCATGGCAGAATTCGCCGGCCAGCCGATGCAGACCACTCGCATCGACATGGATCAGCCGGCGCGCATCACGCGCTCGGACGTGGTCTACCGAGGAGCTATCTTCACTGTGGAAGACCGCACGGCATCGTTGAACACCCGCGATGGGAAGCCGCTCAACATCCGCAGACAAGTTGTTGTGCATGCGCCGAGCGTGGTGATGCTCGTGCACGATGTGCACCGTGACCGCTATCTTGCCGAACGCGAATACCGGGCCGGCTCGAACACCTTCGCCTACGGCATTCCCGCGGGGCTTATGGACGAGGGTGAGAACCCCGAACAAGCCGCTGTGCGCGAATTGCGCGAAGAGACCGGAGTCGAAGCTGATTCAGCTGATAGTCAGATTGATCATGTCGGCGATTTTTATTCCTCCGAAGGTATGAGCGATGAGCTCGTGCATATCATGGTGCTGCATCTGAGCACGTGGCGTGAGGCTCCGAGACATTTCGATGCTGACGAATACGTGGAATCGGCGTGGGTAAGCTGGGATGAACTCAACCGGCTGCCTATCAACTCCTCGAATCCGGTCATCGCTATCCAGTATGAGGCGCTGCGACGATTACGTCTGCAGCTGAGCCAACGACGCTAGCGTCCTTATTCGCTTCTTGCCCCTAGCTGGCAGACTCGACTTTTCAATGGCACAGGCGCTCGCACGGTAACGTGCCATACTGTACGTATGCAAATTAGACCAGGTTCTATGTATCCACTGGGCGCGAGCTATGACGGCGCCGGTGTTAACTTCGCACTGTTTTCCCAAGTGGCCGAAAGGGTTGAACTGTGCCTGTTCGACGAGAACAGCAATGAGACCTGTATTGAGATGACCGAGCAAAACTCCTATATCTGGCACAACTACATCCCCGGAATCCAGCCTGGGCAGCGCTACGGTTATCGCGTCTACGGGCCATACGACCCGGCCAACGGACTGCGTTGCAACCCGCACAAGCTTCTTCTTGACCCCTACGCTAAGGCAATCGAAGGCAATATTGACGGCGATGAAAGCCTGTATTCGTACTCGTTCAGTGATCCCGACGACATCACGACCATGAATACGCTCGACTCGGCCGACCATACGATGAAAGCGGTCGTTGTCAACCCGTATTTCGACTGGGGTAGTGATCAGCCGCCAGCTATCTCATATCATGATTCCGTGATTTACGAGGCACATGTGCGCGGCATGACCAACCTCAACCCCATGGTGCCGCCCGATTTGCGAGGCACCTATGCCGGGCTGGCATATCCCAGCGTCGTAGAATACCTCAAAAAGCTCGGCGTCACCGCCATCGAGCTCATGCCGATCCACCAGTTCATCAACGATCCCTTCCTGCAGCAAAAGGGTCTGAGCAACTATTGGGGCTACAACACCATTGGCTTCTTCGCACCCCAGAACTCCTATTCCAGCTCCGGTCAGCGCGGAGAGCAGGTCAACGAATTTAAATCCATGGTCAAGGCCTACCATCGCGCCGGCATGGAAGTCATCCTCGACGTGGTGTATAACCACACCGCCGAAGGCAATGACAAGGGCCCGACCCTGAGCTTCCGTGGCATTGACAACGAATCCTATTACCGTTTGGTCGATAATGACAAACTGCATTACTTCGATACGACCGGTACTGGAAACTCGCTGCTTATGCGATCGCCGCACGCGTTGCAGCTTATTACTGACTCGCTGCGCTACTGGGCCAGCGAGATGCATGTGGACGGCTTCCGCTTCGATCTGGCAGCCACGCTTGCGCGCCAGTTCCAAGAGGTTGATAAACTCTCGGCCTTTTTCGACATCGTCGAGCAGGATCCAGTCATCTCGCGCGTCAAACTGATTGCCGAGCCGTGGGACTTGGGTTCCGGCGGCTATCAGATCGGCGGATTCCCCTCCAGCTGGTCCGAATGGAATGGACGCTACCGAGACTGCGTACGTGATTTCTGGCGTTCGCAACCTTCCACGCTGCCAGAATTCACCAGCCGGCTGATGGGCAGCTCCGATCTCTATCAGGTCAACGGGCGCCGTCCAGTGGCGTCGGTGAATTTTATCACCGCGCACGACGGCTTCACCATGAACGATCTCGTTAGTTATAACGACAAGCACAACGAGGCCAACGGCGAAGACAACCGCGACGGTGAGAGCAACAACCGTTCTTGGAATTGTGGCGTCGAAGGACCTACGCCGATTCGCGATGTGAACGAGCTGCGCCAGCGTCAGATGCGCAACATGTTCGCGACCTTGCTAGTGAGCCAAGGCATTCCTATGATCAGCGGCGGAGACGAAGTGGCGCGCACCCAGCAGGGCAACAACAACGCCTACTGCCAGGACAACGAGATCTCTTGGACGAATTGGGACTTGGACGGGCAGCGTAAGGATCTGCTCGAATTCGTCTCTAAACTCATTCATCTGCGCCTTGAGCACCCGGTGCTGCACCGCCGACGTTTCTTCACAGGGCGGAACCCCGGTGCCGACGAATCGACGATTCCGCAGGCGGAGTGGTTCGATCATACCGGCTCGATCATGGATCTCGACGATTGGTCGAATACGCACGCATTCTCGGTGATGCTCTTTCTCAATGGCTCAGACATCCCCGAAACCGACTGGTACGGCAACCGGATGGTCGACAACGATTTCATCCTCATCTTCAACGCCCACTACGAGCCGATCATGTTCACGCTGCCCGATGAGCAATACGGCAGCAAATGGCAGCTGATTGTCGACACGCACAATCCCAAGGGCCCAGAGCTCAGCTATGAGGCGGGGTTCTCCATCACTGCACAATCGCGCAGCTTCCTGCTGCTCATGAGCGCAAAAAAGCCCGATCTGCCGATCAACTTTTGATGTGTTTTGATGCGGCTCGATGTGTTTTGATGTGGCTGAGGCGTGTGCATCGATTTCAACGATTCGCCGAAAGCCTCGATTCGAGTTCGTTAGGCGGTACTCGCACATCGCCTTCGGATGATTGCGTAGCGGTCGGCTTAGCGGGCGATTCTGGGTTCGACTCGGATAGATCGGTGCCCGCAAGCACGTTGCCCGCAAGCACGTTGCCCGCCTGATGATGCAGCATCTGCGTCTGGACACGGTCGGCTTCGATGGCGGCGATCTGACGCGAGAATACGATGAACCAGCCGAGGAAGAGCAGCCCGGCCAAAGCTTCGACATTAGTCAGCGTGTTCGCCCCCCGCAGCCACGCAATGAATTCGATGATGCAGACGGCGATGGCCAAATCTGACACCGCGTATATCGCTCGCGAGAGCTGTGGCGCGATCCATGGCAGACCGATGAGCAATGCGGCCATGATGCCGGGCAGGCCGCGTGCGAATACGTTGTGCACAACCGGATGCGGAGTATAACGGAAAAGTCCGATTCCCACGAAGGCGATGCCTGAGAGCGTCAGGAGCACGGCGAGGCAGGCGATGCGCGTCTTGAAATGCGTGATTTCCTCCGCTTGCCCAGGCCCGTGCCCATCCGGCCACAAGCTTCTCATACGATATGTGGTCACTAGCTCGGAGATCGAGAAATAGCTAATGATAACAATGCAAAAGCCCGCCAGAATCAGTGTGGAATTGAACATGCGGGCGGCGAAAGTCATGCGGTCGCCCAGCTGCGAGAAATTGTTGTTGTACCAATACGGGTCGTCGCTGGTCAAGCCTGCGGCGCTCACGCCCGACACCACAAAAAATGGCAGGAGTGAGGCGAGGGTCTTCGAGTCCATTAGTGAGGCCTGCACGAAGGTCACATAACCGCACAGCCCCGCGGATCCGGCGCACAGTGCAGCCATATAGCCGATGAACGCACGGCCCATCATCTGATTGATGACGCCGAGCGCACTGAAGGATACCAGGAACAGCGTCGCAGCATAGACAGTGGAGAGGGCGAGGATCTCGATAATCCTGCGCACGACAATGAACCATCCATGTCGATCTTTGAGCGAACGTGATTTGCCGGCGTATGCCACGATGAACGATACGACACCGCACGCGGCCACAATGCCCGAGAACACGCTGAACAGCCTGCGACTCACCTGCCAGATCGCCGGTGCCAGCTGCACATACAAGGTCATGGCGATGCCGCCGATCAGAGCGCAACACAGGAAAGACACGAGCCCTGCCGATTCCGCATGCTGATGCCGTCCCATAGCTGCTTGTTCCTTGTCGCTCGGTGCTGTTGCAGTCGTATCCATGGCGGCTGCCGCATTCATTTGTGTCGTGTTGCCGCGCGGCCCAGCAGCCTTCCGCATATCGCGTTGTGCGGCTAGCCCGCGTGCCTATTGTATCCGTGCGGTATGTACGAGCGCACTCAATGCGCAATGTGGCGCTGGAGCAGACTCGGTTTTATCCCCATATGCGCGTGATCAGTCCAAGGTTGCTATACAATAGATAGCTGTGCCCGTATGGGCATTCGGGATGTAGCGCAGCTTGGTAGCGCGCCTGCTTTGGGAGCAGGATGTCGCAGGTTCAAATCCTGTCATCCCGACGATTACTAGAGAACCGTTGGGATGCCAACGGTTCTCTTTTTCTTTTTCCCCACGTTTCTGTATCATATGGATGCACGTTACGCTGTACTCGGTGTTGCGATCGGTGCGGGCAATGGCATGTCCTTTGTCGCAGCAGCCGCCGTATTATGGCAATCTATCCGGCAGGATCAGGTTGCGTCTCAGCATGTATGCAAGTGACCGATATTGACGCGAGGCTATGGCCTACAGGTTTGAGAAAAACCAAAATCTCATGGAATGCATCTGAGGCAATAGACGCTGAGCTGAGTATTCTCTCTGAACTAGAGTCGATCGGCGATCATCGCGCAATGTTCGCGGATGACGCGGGCGGAATTGTGGAATTTATCCAGTTCATCGTCGGTCAGGTGCAGATCGACGAAATCGCCGATACCGTTGGCATCCAAGGTGACAGGCAGACTGAGGAACACGTCGTGCTCGTCGTATTCGTATTGTCCGTCAACGAGTGTTGACACGGAGATCACTCGGCGTTCGTTCCATAAGATTGTCTTGACCAAACCGGCTACGGTGACCGCGATGCCTTCGCTGGTGCCGCCGCGCAGCCGTTTGATGACCATCGCGCGTTTGCGTGTCTGCTCTTCGATTCCCTCCAGCGTGACATGGGCATAGCGAGGACGATTGTCGGCGAGATATTGGGTGAAGCTTTTGCCGATGAATGAGATCGTCGACCATGGTACGAACTGGGAATCCCCGTGTTCTCCGATCACGTACCCCGAAACCATGCGGGGGTCGAGCCTCGTCATTTCGCCGATGATCGCCTTCATGCGTGACGTGTCGAGTGCGGTGCCCGTGCCGATCACCTGCGTGTGGGATAGCCCAGTACGCTTCCACGCGAACCAGCTGAGTACATCGACCGGGTTGGTGACCATGATGAGGATGCCATTGAACCCGGACTGCGTGATGGCGGACAGGATGGGGTCGACGATATCGATGGCCGCTCCCAACTCCTGAAAACGAGTTTCGCCGGGCTTGGGCTTCGGGCCGGCGGTGACGATTACGATGTCGGCGCTCTGGCAATCGGACCAGTCGCCCTCGCGGATCGCGACGAAGCGGCTGGTGAATTCAGAGCCATCCATCAGGTCCATGGCCAGGCCAGTCGCCTTGTTCGGTTTGTGATCGATCAGCACCAGTTCGTTGCACAGGCCTTGCAGCACGATGGCGCTGGCAGTTGCCGCACCGACGCTGCCGGTGCCGACGATTACCACGCGACTCTTATGCAATGTGACCATGCTGATGCCCTTCTCCTGTTTCGGTTGTGCAGATAATCCTCACAAAGTATGCACCAACCCAAGGAAGACGCGTGTCATACGACGATGCCCTGCTTCAGCCCGATAAGCGTCGCTGCGATTCGCTCTGGGGAGAAGACTGCGCTGAGGTCGCCGGCAGGCTGTGTCAGCCAGCGCGCGGCTAGCCATAAGGTTCCGCAATCCAATGCCAGCCAGAGCAGCATCCACAGCGCGGCTGGGACGCCGGTGCTCTGTGCAAGCAGATCGGCATCCGAATCGTCGGCTCGATGGGCTGAGCGCTGGCGGCACAGTTCGAAAAGCGGCCGGATCGCGCCGAAGCTCAGGAACCAGGCCAGCACATACCCAGAGTATGTGCGCAAGGTCACCGGGCCCCACCACGATATGCTGATGGTCAGCGCCAGTGCAGCCGCTATCGCAGCGACGCCGTAGCTGTTGCGGATGCGTATGAGCATCAGCGACAGCAGCGCCACAAGCAGCCATAGTGTTGCGGTCGCGTATCCGTGCGCAGCCAGCGCCGCGCATCCCAGACCCCACAGCGCGGGAGCGGCATACCCCGCAAAGGTCGTCAGCATCAGGCCGAAGCCATGATCTCTGCCTGCGCTGACGGTGATGCCGGAAGTGTCGGCATGCAGACGGATCGATCCGAGCCTGCGGCCGGTCAGCACAGCAACGAGGGCATGCCCGCCTTCGTGCGCGATGGTGATGGCATTCCTGGAGACGTGCCATATCAGACCGGCCAGCACCGCCGCAAGTGCGATAAGCGCCCACAGTGCCGATCCGGCAGCGTCGAGCGGCGGCAGCCGGGTCGTCGAAGCAATCCATATCGTGTGCAGCCACAAATTTGCGACGTGCAAAAAACTGTCGATCATACGCCCATGTTGTCATGCGAAGCTGTGCGCACACCTAGCACATCGATGGCGGCGAAGCCGTCGCCTTCGGGCATGATCCATCCCAAACGCTCATGATCGCTGTCACGGCGGTATTCTATCCAATCGTCAGGTATGTCCCTGCCCATGGTCGTCACGGTAGCACATGCGCGCGAATGAACGATCCGGCTACAGCCCTGACCGCGGTTTCCAACGCGACACCGAGCAGCCGTTCGATCATGTCAGCAGGCATCTTCCCTAGGATGCGCTTATCCCAGTTCCCGCCGTCGAGGCAGTCGGCGGTATACAGGAACTGATGCACGGCGATGTCGCAGAAACGGCCGGTCTCCATGATCGAGGCGCATTTCATCTCTACCACCGTACAGCCTGCGCACCGGCGGTTTTCTGCATGGTTGCGCATAATCCGTCGGGTGTCCATGTTTTCGTGCCGGTAAAGGGCACAGGTAATTCGTCGAGGATCTGCTCGGTGACGAACCGCGACATTACGAGATTCTGGAATTTCGAGCGGAAGGTTGCGATAACCGTCTGCGGGAAATCCGTGATGGAGCTGATATTGCGTTGCGGTGTGACAATCGCCTTGCTGGAGTCATCGAAGGCATTAATGATGGTCATACGCAGCAAGAGTGACGGCGCACGGTGACAGAGCGGCTGTGCGCAGACGCTGCGTCTACGATCTCTATCGGTAGCCTGGCCGTGTTGCACGAACTTGCGTATCCATGTAGCGTTCTGTCGATACGATATCTGGCATGACACGTTCTGCAACGCTTCCTGATCCTTGGCCGGCCCTGCGGGCATCGCACCCGCTTGACGCCATTGTCGAGGTGCCGGGCAGCAAATCGCTCTCGAACCGGTATCTGGTGCTTGCGGCGCTAGGATCTCGACCGGTCGTGCTCAAAGGCCTGCTGCGCTCGCGTGACACAGAGCTGATGATGACAGCGTTGCAAGAGCTTGGCGCACGGTGTGAGATGGTGGATACCAACGGCACTGTGGTGCGTGTCACGCCGCCGACGAACGGTGTCTTTCACGGCGACATCACAATCGATTGCGGACTCGCCGGCACGGTGATGCGCTTCGTGCCCTGCTTGGTGCTGTTCGCGGATGGACCGGTTCGCTTTGACGGCGATAGGCAGGCATACGCGCGGCCCATGCAGCCGGTGCTCGATGGACTCCAACAACTGGGCGCGCGCATCGAATATCACGGCGAACAGGGATTACTGCCGTTCACCATCACTCCGCCGCAGCGTGACGGAGGCGATTGCATGCCTCGTATCGCCATCGACTCTTCAGCTTCCTCACAATTCATTTCAGGCCTGCTGCTAGTCGCTTCGCGACTGCCATTTGGCTGTGAACTTGTTCATACTGGTGAGAAACTGCCGAGCATGCCGCATATCCGTATGACGATGGAGGACGTAAAACGTGCAGGTGGGCATATCGACATGTCCCAGCCTGGGCATTGGATCGTTGCGCATGCGGATCTTGCGCTGCCCTCTGAAATCGTGGTAGAGCCTGATCTTTCGAATGCGGCCCCATTCCTCGGCGCAGCGATGATCTCGGGCGGTTCGGTTGGTGTACCGTGTTGGCCGAACACTACCGCGCAGCCGGGTGGTTTGCTGCCGGCATTGTTGCAGCGCATGGGCGCATCGGTGAGTTGGAATGGCAAACCGTTGCCAACTGCCGCTGCAGCTGGCAACGATGGTGAGACTCATTCTCCTGAAAGCCTGGATGCTCTTGGCGGCATAGATTGCGCTGTCAAGGTCCCGGCTGCGGCGATATTGCGGGTCGCAGGCACTGGTGTAATCCACGGGCTCGGTCGCTATGATCTGAGCGCAGCGGGAGAGATCTGCCCAAGCATTGCCGCGTTATGCGTACTGGCCGATGCGCCGTCCGAACTGGTGGGCATCGGCCATCTGCGGGGCCACGAGACGAACCGGCTGCAGGCGTTGGTAACTGAGATCACGCGTATCGGCGGTGAGGCGCGTGAGATGGATGACGGCATCGCGATCACGCCGGTGGCAAGGGATCGATTGCATGGTGCAACGATGCACACATATGCTGACCACCGCATGGCGACGTTTGCAGCCATGCTCGGTCTTGCGATCGCGGACATCGACATTGTGGATATCGCCGCTACGCGCAAAACTCTTCCTGATTTCACTGGTATGTGGACAGCTATGATAGCGACTGACGAGCTGGAGAGCTGACACGCTATACCGCGCAATGCGGCGTACCGCGAGCGAAAAAGCACAGTGCAAAGGCGCAGCGGAAATCGGGTGGAGACGATGAAAGGACCCCGGCGTACACCGGGGTCCTTTCATCATATATGGGCTGCCTTTCGGCAGCTACCGACTCAGATGTTGAAGTACAGCTCGTACTCCAGCGGAGTCGGGGCGAGGCGGGCCAGATCGATCTCGCCGCGCTTGAGCTCGAGCCAAGTATCGATCAGATCATCGGTGAACACGTCGCCGGCGGTCAGGAAGTCATGATCGGCCTCGAGGGCGTCAAGCGCCTCGCCGAGCGATCCTGGTACCTGCTTGATTCCGGCATGCTCTTCGGGCGGCAGCTCGTAGAGGTCCTTGTCGACCGGATCCGGCGGTTCGATGTGGTTGAGCACGCCGTCCAGTCCAGCCATCATCTGGGCAGAGAAGGCCAGGAACGGGTTCGAAGAGGGATCCGGGGCACGGAATTCGATGCGCTTGGCTGCAGGAGCAGTGCCGGCCAGCGGGATACGAATGGCGGCGGAACGGTTCCTCGCGGAATAGACCAAGTTGACCGGCGCCTCAAAACCGGGAACCAGACGATGGTACGAGTTGAGCGAGGGATTGGTGAAGGCAAGCACAGAAGACGCATGCTTGATCAGGCCACCGATATACCAGCGGGCGATGTCGGAGAGTCCGCCGTAGCCCATCTCATCGTAGAACAGCGGCTTGCCGTCTTTCCACAGGGATTGATGGCAGTGCATGCCAGTGCCGTTGTCGCCGTTCATGGGCTTCGGCATGAACGTGACAGCTTTTCCCGCCAACGCAGCGGTCTCGTGCACAACGTACTTGTACTTCATGAGATCATCGCCGGCATGCTGCAGCGTGTTGAAACGATAGTTAATCTCTTGCTGGCCGCCGCCGGCGACCTCGTGATGTGAACGTTCGAGGATCAGGCCGACCTTCTGCAGATTGGCGACCATATCGTCGCGCAGATCCTGGTTATGATCCTGCGGCGGAACGGGGAAGTAGCCGCCCTTGACACGATTCTTGAAACCGATGTTCGGGGTGCCGTCCTCTTCGTACTCGGTGCCTGTGTTCCACGGGGCTTCGATGGAATCGACCTCGTAGAAGGAACGTTGCATCGAATTCTCGAAACGCACTTTGTCGAAGATGAAGAACTCGGCTTCAGGAGCGAAGGAAGCGGTGTCGGCAATGCCGGTGGACTTGAGATAGGCTTCAGCCTTTGCCGCCACCTGGCGCGGATCGCGCGAGTAAGGCTCATCGGTGAGCGGATCGACGATGGAGAACGCCACGTCAAGCGTCTTGTGCTTGCGGAAGGGATCGATGAACGCGGTGCTGACGTCGGGCACCAGCTTCATATCAGATTCGTTGATTGCCTGGAATCCCTTAATGGAAGAGCCATCGAAGGGCATGCCGTCGGTGAATGCATCCTTCAGGAATTCGCTGGCCGGCACCGTAAAGTGTTGCTGCACGCCGATCAGATCGGTAAAGCGCACGGAGACGTACTCCACGCCTTCCTGATTGATGAGGGCCTCGGCATCGGCTTTAGTTTCAAGTGCAGTCAATGGACCGCTCCTTTCATGAGAACTTACGCAACACAAGTGTAAAAGAGTGGATTTCACCCGCTCGCGTGTCATGTTACGAACATGTTTCGTATTCGATGATACGGGACAAAAGTCCGTGGAATCGCCGCGTTGATCTCAGTGCTGTCAATCCTGATTGGTTTAGCAAACGTGCTGCATGGTAGCCCCTTGTAGCAACGTGCGGCTGTAAGGGACCAGGCAATCAGCGCCCGCGCATCGCGCGACGACTGATGCGCTGTGGGCGGGTGGGATCAATGCCTTTGGGGATGCCGAAGCCTGACTTGGTCTGCAATGTGCGCAGCCGGTCGTTGAGCGTAGCCAGCTCGTCTTTGGCCAGAATGAATCGCCGCCGCGGGCGGAGTTTGGCCATAAGCTTGTTCTTGTAATGTGTCGGCTCATAGCTTTTGCATTTCATGACGGTGCGTCGCAGATTTTTGAGCCTGACCTGCCCGCTGCCGCTGCCTACGGCGATGCGATAGACAGGGATGGAGGAACCGGCAGCCACTCCTTTAATGCTGTGCTCTTGGCGGTCCATCGCGTGCATTACCCGGCTATAGTCGCCCTCGCCGAGCAGATAGATCCCGTTATAGCCTGTGCCTCGCCAGATAGCGTCTTTGGTTTTAGGATCCATCCATACGGGCGCCTCAGGGAAATTGAATCCAGCCTTGTTGATATTGCTCAATACGCTCACGGCGGCCCCCGGCCGGCCTTCGATGCGCGCGTAGCCCACCTTGTCGGCGCGATTGGTCAGCACGATCGTGAACAGGAGCGCGCCCAGCATTACCGCGGTGATCATGAGGAAAATCCACATGAACACATTCCAACGCATCAGCACGCCGACGATGACGAATGCTGCCACCGGTAGCAGGAAAGCTCCAAGCAGGAGCCAGGGGAGCGGCCTGTCTTCGGGCGCAGTGTACCGGTAGATCTGAATGATCTGCTTGATGATATTCTGTTTCTTTCCTGCGCTAGCGTCCTTCGCTGCCATCTACTTCCTCACTTGCCTGTCGAATGCGTATCAAAAAGACCATACGTGCCGAAATTCTACCAGCTGTCTCGCCGAAGCATGCATCAACGCGTGTGTAGCGGGCGTCCGTCGGCTTTCAGCAGCGCCTCGCCGATTGTCTCACTAAAGGTAGGATGCGGATGGATGAGACGGGCTGCCTGGCTCAACGGCACTCGGTTTCCAATGAGCTGCTCGGCTTCGGCGATGAGGTCGCCTGCGTCGGGCGCTAAGATATGCACGCCGAGCACGACTCTGGCGTCCCTGTCCGCTGCGCTTTCTGGTTCGTTTGCAATGTCCGAAGCGCCTGAAGCATCCGAACTGTTGTGGGCGGTCGTGATTTGGCCGCTCACAATGCACAGCGATCCGGCTGATCTGCTCATGAGCATACGGGCATTCGACAGCATCGGGAACACTGTCTCCTCAATGTCGCCCAAATCCTCGCGTGCGCGCGCCTGCTCGGCGGTGCACCCCACGCTCGCCGCCTCGGGGGTGGAAAAGACAACTTTGGCGACGGTATCGTCATTCACCGGGCGGGGATTGAGTCCGGCGATGCTTTCCGCAACGACGATGCCCTGCTCGAAAGCGCGGTTGGCCAGCGATTCGCCCTCGGTGACATCACCTACTGCCCAGATGCCGGGGATGCCTGTGCGCCCGTAAGCGTCGGTTTTCACGAACCCGGCGTCTGTCAGCTCGATTCCGCAGCCTGAGATCCACGGCGCGCTTGTCGCTGGCTGGCGTCCGATGGCGGCCAGCGCGACCTCGCCGAACGTTGTGCAAGCTGTGCTCCGGCCCTCGCACGTGTAATGCACGGTCGCGCCGAGATTAACGCCAACATCGACCGATGTGACATTAGCCTGCGTGACAACATTGATGCCGCGTCGCCTGAGTTCGCGGGTCAATGCCGCTCCGGTGCGCCTGTCCCACGAGGAAAGTACACGATCCTTGCGGATGAGCAGCGTGACATCGCATCCGCTTGTCTTCCACATTGAGGCGAATTCGACTGCGATGGCTCCCGCTCCGATGATGACAGCGCTGGCGGGCACCCTGCCCAACGACAATGCCTGCGTGGAATCAATCAGCGCGCCTGAGAAATTATGCTGCGGCAACGGCTTCGGCTGCGATCCGATAGCCACGATGATATCCGTAGCCTCGATATCGAGCGAGGCGCCGAGATCCTCACCAACGCCGGATTCGCGGAAACGCCTGACGGACGCCTCGGGCTGGTCAGCCCGGGAGGGCGTCACTGTGACTGTATGGCCTTGCGCACCGCCTATCTGCGCCTCGCCCTGGAACACCACGACGCCACGATGGGCTACAAGCCCAGCCAAGCCGGACGTCATGGTTTCCACAATGCCCGTTTTGTATGCGTTCATGGCGCCAAAATCGACGCTGTCGATAGTCGCGTTGATCCCGACCTCGCTGGCCTCATGAATCGTATTCATGGTTCGCGCTGCGGTGATAAGCGCCTTCGAGGGAATGCACCCGCGATTCAGGCACGTGCCACCCAGTGTGTTATCGCGTTCGATAAGCGCAACAGATTTGCCCAGCTGCGCGGCGCGTAACGCAGTGGAATACCCGCCTGGTCCAGCGCCGATGATGGCGATGTCGAATTGCTGGCTCATATTGCGCCCCTCCTCATGACTGATGAAGCCGGCGACTCTATGAATCCAATGGAATTCGGGAATTCATGAAGTCGCCGGCGAACTCCACGCCAGCCATCACTTCGGCCAATGCCCCCGCTTGGGGTAGCGCGGCTTGGGCAGCCGCCAACGGCGCAGCTGAATAGCCCGGCTCCATGCGTACGATGCCGAGCGTGACCCTCTCGCGGTGGCACGTTCGCCGAACCTCTCATTGAGCTTCTTCTTCAGGGTCCGCCACATGATAACCACGTCGACGATGGCCACCAGAAGGTAGACGTACATCACGATCATAATCGGGATGCTGAGCCAAGGCCATTTCATGGAGACGAACATCGAAATGATCAGGATGACAAATACGACCGGCATGAAAAACTCGCCGAGATTGAAACGAGCGTCTACATAGTCGCGGATGTACACGCGCCAAGGTAGTCGCTCGGCCTTGGGCATATGCGCAGTGTCTCCCGAGCGCATCGCCTCGTATTCGGCATTCTCCCTGGCCCGCAACTTGGCCTTTGCGTCTTTGGATTGCGCATGGCGATCTTTGGGCACCAAAGGACGTAGATTGCGGGCTTCGGACTGTTTGCGCCTGGGCGTGGGGCGGCCTTTGCCCTCAGGCTCTTGCGTTGTTTCGATAGGCTGCTGCGCCTCCTCGTCATTGGAGCGTTTGCTGAAGGGGTTCCATGTCATGCTTGCAGGTTACGGTGACGCCTAGACGCTTGGAACCAGTGGAATCCAGTGGATTCTTCGACGTCGGTGTAGCGGGTGAACCGTGGCGGCGCCCGAACAGGTATTGGATCAGTTAGCAAACAATAAGGAGTGCCATGACGGCTTTGCATATCGATGAGGTTCGCTCGCGCGCGGATGCTGATTTCCCTCGTGTCGTAGACGTGCTTTCGCGCAAGATCGCGCTGAAATCCGTATCCGCCCAGGGCATCACAGGCGAGCATATGCGCCGTTCTGCCGAATTCGTGGCGCGCGAGCTGCACAAGGTCGGCGTGGACGCCCATGTGGTGCAATCGAGCAATCCTGACGGCACTGCCGGGGCCTATGAGGTTGTCGGTTCGAAAAATGCGGATCCAAACGCTCCGACGGTGTTGCTCTATGCACACCACGACGTGCAACCTGTGCCGGAGCCGTCGGTCTGGGATACGGACCCGTTTACAGCGACCGAGGTGGACGGGCGGCTCTATGGCCGCGGCTCGTGCGACGACGGCGGCGGCATTGCAATCCATTGCGGCGCACTGGCCGTTTTGGGCAGCGATCTCAGGGTTAATATCAAAGTGTTCATCGAGGGCGAGGAGGAGATGGGTTCGCCCAGCTTCATCCCGTTCATCGAGGCGCATCGCGACGAATTCGATTCCGACGTGATCGTTGTAGCGGATTCGGGCAACTGGTCGGCTGATATCCCCAGCCTGACAACCAGTCTGCGCGGCAATACGAGCATGGACGTGACAGTCAGGGTCTTGCGCCACCCGGTTCATTCCGGGCAGTATGGCGGGGCGGTCCTCGATGCGAACACGCTGGCATCGATGCTGGTGTCTTCGATGTACGACGGGCAGGGAAGCCTTATTGTACCGGGACTCGTTTCTGGTGAGCCGGTAGGCGGCCTACAGCGCGATCTCGACGAGGCCACCGTGCGTGAAGACTCGTCTGTAGTGGATTCGTACGTGTTCGCCGGAATCGGTTCGTTGGCGTCACGCCTGTGGACTAAGCCGAGTGTAACGGTGATCGGCTGGGACGCGCAGCCGGTGGATACGTCGTTCAATGTGATCGCGGATGCGACCCGCATCAGGCTCTCCCTGCGCACCGCTCCTGGTCAGCGGCCCGAAGAGGCGCAGCGGGCGCTGGGTGATTTCCTGCTCGCGCATGCGCCGCATGGCGCTGAAGTCACGCTCACGCCGCTCGAGAATGGTATGGGCTGGGCCATGAATCCGGATGCCGAGGCCACCAAGGACGCCCTCGAGGCGATGAAGCAGGCTTTCGGCGTCGAGCCGATCAATAAGGGCGAGGGCGGCTCGATTCCTTTCATCCCTGAACTGCAGCGGCTCTTCCCCAAAGCGCAGGTGCTGGTCACCGGTCCGGAAGATCCCAAATCGAATGCGCACAGTCCGAATGAATCGATTAGTCTGTCCGGCTTGCGCAACAACATCGTCGCCGAGGCGCTGCTGTTGGATAAGCTCGGTTGTTGAAGGCAACAGCAGCGCAAGAGTGCGAATGCGTGCGGCGCGAATGACGACCGTATGCCGTATAGTGCTGGAATTGACACGGGGGCTGTGGTCTGATGAATAGCGGATCATGGCTGAGATGAGGGTAACCTCGACCGATTGAACGTGAGTCCGGACAATGCCGGCGCACGGACGTCTCTCTTTACCCGTGCCTTGCAATCGCATGTCGAAAACCGACATGCACGAGAGAAAGGCACATCATGAGCTCATTCCAATCAGCAGTCGCAACGCGGCCGAATCTGAAGTGGCGCGTCGTAGACATAGCTGTCGCCTCGGCGATCGGCGTAGCCAGCTCCTTCATCTACTGGTTTGTGGCCTTCATCACGTACACGCCATGGGATGCGCTTGATCTGCTCGTCCCAGGCTTGCCTGGCTTGTTCAACGGCCTGTGGCTGTTCGCAGCTCCCTTGGCAGCCATCATCGTGCGCAAGCCCGGCGCAGCCATTTATGCCGAAGTGGTCGCAGGTGTGCTCGAGGCGCTGATGGGCAACACCTGGGGCGGGACGGAAACGTTCCTGATCGCCCTGGTGCAGGGCGTGCTTGCCGAAGTGGCATTCCTCATCTTCGCATACAGGAAATGGACGCTGCCTGTCACTGTCCTCTCCGGTGCGCTGTCGGGCGTCGGCTGCTGGGCCTACAGCTTCATCCAGCACTTGCAGGGCATCGACCTCGGGGGTTCGTACGGGACCATTTATCTGATCACCACGGTGCTCTCGGGCATGGTATTCGCAGGTATCCTCATGTGGTATCTCTATGTAGGCATTGCCAAAACCGGTGCGCTCGACGCGTTTGCATCAGGTCGTCAGATACGCGGCATGACGCATTAAGCTGTGACCTGCGGCCGGTTATAGGATCGCGGATTAGATATCGCCAGCATGGGCAGCTGAATGCAAATCGAAGACACTGAAGGATCGTGATCGTGACCGAGGAACTCGCAGCAGCTCCGACATCGAGCGTGGCAGCAATTTCGCAGCCGGGCAATGCCCGGCTGACTTTTGAGGAGTGGGGCTATCGCCATGCTTCCCGGCGTCATTTCGCTGTTCGCGGCTTGGATCTGGACATTGCGCCGGGTCAGCGGGTACTGCTGCTTGGAGCATCGGGCATCGGCAAATCCACGATTCTGGCGGGTGCGGCTGGGCTGCTTGGCGCCGATGAACTTGAAGAGGTCGAAACCTCGTCCTCGCATACGCACGCTGAGGCATCGGCCCGTGTCGATGCCGATGGCGGCATGAGCGAGGGGCGCATCTTGGTAGACGGCGTCCCCACCCAGCAGGCGCGGGGGCGCGTCGGTCTGGTGCTGCAGGATCCCGATGCACAGACGATCTTCGAGCGGCTTGGCGACAATGTCGCCTTCGGCCCGGAGAACATGAATGTCGAGCGCGGCCAGATCTGGCAGCGTGTCGAACGCAGTCTTGCGGCCGTCGGACTCGCAGGCTTGCAGCTGCACCGATCCACGATGCATTTGAGCGGTGGTCAGATGCAACGGCTTGCGCTGGCCGGCGCCTTGGCGATGCGGCCGGGGATTCTGCTGCTCGACGAGCCCACTGCCAATCTCGACCCGGACGGCGTGCAGCAGATCGTAGGCGCGGTCGGTGATGTGCTTGAGGCGCAGCATTGCACAATGGTGCTCGTCGAGCATCGCGCCGGGCCATGGATCGACTTGATCGACCGTGTGATTGTGCTCGGGCTGGAAGGCGAGGCGCAGAGGAGCAATCACGCGGCGTTTCGCCGGACGGCGATCGTGGCCGATGGCACGCCAGATGAAGTGTTCCGTGATGATTCGATTGATTTCGCCGGGCTTGGCATCTGGGTGCCGCAGAGGTATCGGCACGCGAAGGATGAGATTTCACGGATCCATAGCGCTGGCGAGCCTGAGTATCCGCCTGAGACAGGGATTGGAGAGCCGCTCCTGCTCACGAAGGATCTTGCGATTGGGCGCGGTGGCAGGGCTATCGCCAGCGATATCAATCTGGCCTTTCATTCCGGTCAGATTACGGCCCTTGTCGGCGCGAACGGCGCGGGTAAATCCACATTGGCTCTGACATTGGCGGGTTTGCTTGATCCTGTTGGCGGACGTGTGCTCGCTTCGCCAGTGTTGCAGGGCGATGCCGATGACGAATCGCCCAGCGATTGGCGCTCTAGCGAGCTCGCTTCCCGGATCTCCTATGTGTTCCAGAACCCTGAGCATCAGTTTGCGCGGGGGAGTGTGCTCGAGGAAGTCATGCTCGGTCCGCTGCGCACCGGTGTGGACGAAACTGCAGCAAAAACGATCGGGATCGGTTTGCTGGAACGTTTCGGGCTGCGCCAATACGCCGCAGTGAATCCTTACACGCTCTCCGGTGGCGAGAAACGCCGCCTTACGGTTGCGGCATCGCTTGCGGCAGCCCCGCGTGTGCTAATCCTCGACGAACCGACCTTCGGACAGGATAGGCGCACATGGATGCAGATTGTCACACTGATCCACGGCTTGCGAGGCGACGGTGTAAGCATCATCGTGGTGACGCATGACCGCGAGCTGGTGACGGCCCTCGGCGCGCGTGTCGTGGAATTGACGCCGCAAGACTCCGCAGGTGAGTGGAATGCTGAGGCAGGGGTGGCCTGCGATACGCAATCATCCGGTGCAATGAAGACTGATGCACAGGTGCCTGATATGGATATGACCGGCGTATGCGGGTTGGCGTCGGCCGACTCGCCGCAGGTTGACGCGTTGAACGCGCCCTCCGCGAATGCCGCTGTCGTCCGTATCGCGGTCAGCCCGGTGAACACGCGCGACGAGGCGCCGCGCCCCTCCAGCCGTTCCAGGCTCCTAGCCTCGCTGAATCCCTCATGCCGTTTGCTCGGCGGTTTTCTGGCTTCGCTGCCGATGATGCTTTCGCTTGACTGGGTATCGGCCACGACTGCGCTGTGTCTCGAACTGGTCGCGTTGATGGCCATCGGCTTCACGCCGTGGAGAATCATGCGCTCGACGTGGCCGATCTTCATAGGTGCGCCGGGATCCGCCTTGGCGGTGCTGCTATACGGCAAAAGCGGCGGCACGGTGTGGTGGCAATGGGGCATGATCAACATTACGGACCGCTCAGCCGATCTGGCGCTTGCCACGGGCATCCGTATCCTTGCTGTAGGTATTCCGGCGATTATCACGGTGCTAGGCATCGATGCGACGGACTTGGCTGATTCGTTCAGTGAGAATCTGCGCTTGCCCGACCGCTTTGTCTATGGAGGATTGGCCGGCATGCGACTTTTTTCGGTGCTGCGGGATGATTGGGAGGCGCTTAGCGCCTCACGTCGTTCACGGGGATTAGGCGATGACAACAAGTTCAAGGCCTTTTTCCCGCAGGCATTCGCGCTGCTGGTGCTTTCGATTCGTCGCTCCACAATGCTCGCCACTGCTATGCAGGCTCGCGGTTTCGGCGGCACCGGGCCACGCAGCCATGCCCGCATCGCCGTGGTGCACATGCGCGACTATGTGTTCCTTGCCGCATGCCTAGCGGTTCCGATCATCGCATTAATAACCGCCGGCCTCACCGGCTCGTTCGCATTTTTCGGTGGCTGAGAACAGCACTGTGCGCCGTTCTCAGGCGAAGCGAGGCCCCGCTAGAGGCCGCAGTGGACGGTTGAGAATCGGGGGCGAGGCGTTCAATCAAGTGTGGGAATGTTTTCTTTGCAGGCGCGGCGGGCTGTTGAGGCTACCTGGATTTTGGTTATCGCGCCGGCGCTGCGAAAGAGCGTTGACTGGTGCTGCCTCGATCGGCGTTGCGTCGCCGATCGGCATGCGGTGACGGTCTGCGACGCAACGGCGCCAGCGCGAACACTTCATCGCAATCCCGCGCCACCTCAGGGCTGTGGCTGACGATAATAACGCAGCGGCCTTCTTCATGGGCCAACGAGCGAAAAATATCCATGATGTCCGCCTGTGTAGCCATATCGAGATTGCCAGTGGGCTCGTCCGCGACCAGGATCTGCGGATCGTAGCTGAACGCCCGTGCGATGGCGACGCGCTGTTGCTCGCCGCCGGATAGATGCAGCACCCGCTCATTCGCATACTCCTCGGGAAGATGAACCTGATTGAGCAACCCGAGCGCGCGCTCGCGTTTGGGCGTATCGAAGCGCTTTCCTGAGGCGTCGATCGATAGCATGATGTTCTCGGCAGCGCTCAGTGCGGGTAGCAGATTGAAACTCTGGAAAACACCCCCTATATCGTGGCTGCGGTATCGGTAGCGGTTGAGTTGCGCCAGATTCTTGGCCTTATACAGCACTTCGCCCTGCGTCGGGTTGGCCAGGCCGGAGATAAGCGAGAGCATGGTGGTCTTGCCGGCGCCCGAAGGCCCGGTGATCGCATAGATCTTTCCTGTGGCGAAGCGATGGCTGATGTGCTCGAGCACGCGTTTGCCTCCCTTGGAGTAGGCGTAGCTCACATCTTTCAGTTCGAGGACCGGATCGTTTGATGCGTCATCGGGCTGTTTCGGATCGTCGTATTCATGAGTTTTGGCGGTGCCTGCAGCTTCGGCAGGCTCGCTGGTCTCGATGCTGGTGACACTGTCGTTGATGTCATTGTCTTTCGTGGTCATGATGCTCCTTGATTGCAGAGGGAAAATTGCGCAGCGGGGAATTGCGCAGCGGGTTTGGTGGATAAGAAAACTGATAGGGGACGCACAATGGAAATGAAGGCGAGGTGCGCTGGCGTCGCGCTTACGACCGGTCCGCTAGTATCTGCAGCGGCTCGTAGCGCATGATGACCACAACTGCGGCCAGCGACGAGACCAAGGTAAGCGCCAGGCCAATCAGCACGAGTTCGCCGACGACCGACAAATTGACGGTGGAGTTGATCGTGGAGATATAGCTGGTGGCCCTGCTGAAGGACGATCCGCGGCCAAATTCTAATCCAGCCGGTCCCGGTGCAGTGTCGTCTCCTGCGGCTGCACCGGGACCCGAATTCCCCTGCGAGTCCGCCGTGCTTCCGGACTGCGAGCCGGGCTGACCTTCGCTGCCCTGCATACTGCGGCCGAACTGCATCATCTGACTGCTCTGCTGGCTTTGCTGCGATGCCACCTGACTGGCGAGCAGATGATTGGAGACCGGCACGGATGCCGCTGAACCTGCAACAGCGCCGATCATTAAACCGACCATAGTCACAATGAGCAGCTCGAATACGAATTGCGCAGCGACCTTCGCCTTGCGCACGCCGATGGCAGTGAGCACACCCACCTCGTATTTGCGCTCGCGGATATTGAACACATTGAGCGCGATCAGCACTGCGCCGCCGACGCCGAGCACGACCAGCAGCAAGGTCAATGCGAATTTCGCGAGATTGTCAAGCGGCACCAGGCTGGCCTCGTAATTTTCCACGTCTGCTGACGACACCGTGTAATCGGACGACAGCCCTGCCTGCTTCACGTCCTTCGAAAACGTGTCGTAGCCTGCTTTATTCGCCACGACATAGGTGAAGCTCAACTGTGTATCGCTGTCGTTGTCCAAGCCCAGCGATGCAAGCGTTGCACTGGACGTGTAGATCGCGTTATCGGGATCGGAAGCGTTGTCTCTGCCTCCGAATGCATTGCTTTCAGAGCTCGTATTCGTATAAATGCCGACGACTTTCAGCGTGTAGGTTGTCGCGGAGTCCGATGCGTTCGCCACGCTTACAGTGCTGCCGACCTTGAGATCGTTGAAGTTCGCCAGCGCCTTCGAGATGATGATCTGCCCGTTGGATGCCTTACCGTAGTCGAACACCTTGCCAGAGCTCATCGTGAACTTGCCGTTCTGTGTATTCGCCACAGCGGCATCGGAGGAGAATCCGATGAGATTGAAATCACCCGACTGCATGTTTTCGCCCATTGGTCCGCCCGAGCCGAATCCTTGCGAGTTCTGCGCGCCTTGTGCCTCGCTCTGGCCTGAGCTGTTGGATTGCGACGAGGAATCTGAATTGTCGGAATCTGACGTGGCGGATTCCGGTTGGAAGCCTTTGGTGGCTGACAGGGCGGCAGTCTGCGAATAATATGTCGATTGTACCGCCGAAGAGGCTTTCGCATACTTGTGATAGTCGGCCAGGCTCAGTTCCCTGCCTGCCAGGCTTTTGCGCAGCGCCTGGAAGTCAGGCCTCGATCTGGTGCTGCCGCTGGCGCCGTTGTTTTGCTGCTGGGCGGCTGCCAGCAGCGCGGTGCGATTGAGTGAGATCTGCGCAGTCACCGTCGTATTCGCAAGCTCTGCCGAGCGTGCGTTCTGAGCGGATTGTCTGATCGAGAGCCCGATGGTGGCTGCGGCGGCGATCAAGGCGACGATGAGCAGCACGAGCAGATTGCGCCCTTTGTTTCTGATCACGTTTTTCCACGCGTTGGCGATAACGAACATATGCACCCTTTGGTCGTTCGAATAATGTGAGCTGCGTCGGTTGCTGTAGCATGCATCACTCATACAAGAACGGCTTATTGGCAACACGCTCGGCTTTGTCTGAAATGTCTCGGCACTCATTCTGTGAAGATACTGTGAGCCCGGATGCGGTGTCGATCGTGGCGAAGAAGCGGCCTGTAGCGCTTGCCGCGTAAGCTGAATTCCATGCCTATGAATCCCGAACTGCTCGGCAATCCCAAGGCCGAGCGCATCCGCCGTGTCGCGGATTTGGCCAATGCCAAGGCCCGCAGGCGAACCGGGCGCTTTCTTGTGGAAGGTCCGCAGTCCGTGCGCGAGGCGGTGGCCTGCTGTTCCGAAGCGGTGCTTGATCTATATGTACAGGCCGATGGCATTGCCGGAGGTGAGCTCGGCGCTGGTGCCGAAACCGATCTGGCACACGAGGCGCAGGGTGAAGGCAATACAAACCCGACGCTCACGCGTGCGCGAATAGTCCAGGCGGCGTTGCGTGCAGGGATCTATGTGCACCGCGCAGTGCCAGAAGTGATGCGGCGCATTAGCGAGAACGCGCAAGGCATTGCGGCCGTGGCCGAACTCGCTGCACTGCAGCCTGATCCCGATGCAATCAAATGGTCCTCCGCGCCCACCATCGCGGCGTTCTGGCAGGTGCGTGACCCCGGCAATGCCGGAGCCATAATTCGTGCTGCCGATGCCGCCGGATGTGCTGCCGTCGTGTTCGTGGACGAATGCGTGGATGCGTCCAACCCCAAGGTCGTGCGTTCCACCGCAGGGTCGCTGTTTCATGTGCCGTTACTGACCATGGGCACTGAGGAGTTCTTCACATGGTGCGCCTGCCACGGCTGCCCGGTGATTGCGGCTGATGTCTACGGCGTCGCCGGGCATGCGCCACAAAGCCTGCCGGATGTACTGCGCGAAAAACCCTTGAATTCCTCGCCCAAGGCCGTGCTCTTCGGCAACGAGGCGCGCGGGCTGCCTGAAAGCATCGTACTACGCGCCCAGCAGATCGTTTCGATACCGATCTATGGCAGGGCTGAATCGCTCAACTTGGCGACCAGTGCTGCGGTGATGCTCTTCAGCATGGCTATGTCGAGTCATATGGGGAGAATGTGAAGTCGGAAAAACGCTGATCGACATGTGCTTGAGGGCTGTGGCTCGGGCGTTTGGGCAAGTAGTTTCGAGCAAAAGAAAGGGCACTCGTGGCACAGGGTAAGGCATTCGACGCTCAAGCGGTAGGCGATGCGGCCGCCGACGGCATTGCGAGGATCGGCAAAGCCTCCACACTGGAGGAACTCCGGGCGATCAGAACGCAGTTTGTCGGTTCGGGCTCGGTGATAACCCAAGCCAGCAAGGCTATCGGCTCGCTGTCTGCGGATCAGAAAAAGGATGCCGGCAAGCTCATGGGCAAGATACGCGCCGATTTCGGCCGTGTGTTCGCCGCGAAAGAGGGCGAGATTCGCGCACAGGAGGAGGCTAAGGCACTGGCGTCGCAGCGGGTTGATATGACCCTGCCGGTGAGCCGCAAACCGCTGGGTGCCCGCCATCCGATCTCCAAGGTCATGGAGGATTTCGAGGACCTGTTCATTTCGATGGGCTGGCAAGTGTCGCAGGGCCCCGAGGTGGAAACCGAATGGTATGACTTTGACGCGTTGAACTTCGGTCCCGACCATCCCGCCCGCCAGATGCAGGACACCTTTTACGTCAAAGGTAACCAAGCCAAGGACGCCGCCGGATTCGTCGGCTCCAACATGGTGCTACGCACGCAGACTTCGTCCGACCAGGTTCGTGCGTTGCTCTCGCGCGGCGTGCCACTATACATTGTTTCGCCCGGCCGCGTGTTCCGCACTGATGAGCTCGATGCGACGCACACCCCGGTATTCCACCAATGCGAGGCACTGGCGGTTGACAAGCATCTGACCATGGCTGATCTCAAGGGCGTGCTCGACAAGGTCGCCGTCGCCATGTTCGGCCCGGAGGCCAAAAGCCGACTGCGGCCCAGCTATTTCCCCTTCACCGAGCCCAGCGCCGAACTCGATCTGTGGTTCCCCGACAAAAAGGGCGGCGCCGGCTGGATCGAGTGGGGCGGCTGCGGCATGGTGAATCCGAACGTGTTGCGTTCCGCAGGCATCGACCCGGATGTATACACCGGCTTCGCCTTCGGCGTGGGCATCGAGCGTACGCTCCTGCTGCGTCATGACATTAACGATATGCACGACTTGGTCGAAGGCGACGTGCGATTCAGTGAACAGTTTGTGATGGGGGAGTGAACCACCATGCCAATGGTAGATATCGACTGGCTCAAGGATCATGTCGAGGTTCCTGATGGCCTAACCTATGAACAGCTCGCCAAAGACCTTGTGCGCGTCGGACTTGAGGAAGAAGAAATCCACGCTTCGCAGGTTACTGGCCCGATTGTCGTGGGCTATGTGCTCGACGCGACTCCAGAGCCGCAAAGCAATGGCAAGACCATTAACTGGTGTCATGTAGATGTCGGTGAGCAATATAACGTGACCAATGACGAAGGCAAAAAGGTGCCGCGCGGCATTGTGTGCGGCGCGCCGAATATGGCCGCTGGCGAGAAAGTCGTTGTCACGCTGCCAGGTGCCGTGCTGCCAGGAGACTTCCGCATCGAGCCGCGCAAGACCTATGGTCATGTTTCTGAGGGCATGTGTGCCTCGGAGCGTGAGTTAGGCCTGGGCGACGATCACGACGGCATCATTCTGCTACGTCATTACGGCTTCAACGCTAAGGAATACGAGGGGTTGCAGCCTGGCGACGACGCGATGCACCTGCTGCACCTCGATCAGCCGCTGCTGGAGATCAACATCACGCCAGACCGTGGCTACGCGTTCTCATATCGCGGTATCGCACGCGAGTACCATCATTCTACCGGTGCGCGCTATGTCGACCCGGTCAAAAAGCTCAATGCGGCCGCGCCGGCGACTGCTGGGATCGGTCCGGAAAATACCGCCACTGATATCGAGGTGAGCCTCGAAGACGACAACCCGATTCATGGCGTTCCCGGCTGCGATCGCTACTACGCCCGGGCTGTCACTGGGTTCGATCCACAGGCGCATGCGCCCAACACAATGCGGCGGCGGCTGATCCGCGCGGGTATGCGGCCGATCTCACTTGCTGTGGATATCACCAACTACGTCATGCTCGACCTCGGTCAGCCGATGCATGCTTATGATCTGGATAAACTCGAGGCGCCAATCGTTGTGCGTCGTGCCCGTCAGGGCGAACATCTGATCACTTTGGACGGCAACGACCACAAGCTCGACCCGGAAGATCTGCTCATCACCGATTCGCCTGACGGCCAGCGCGGTTCGCGCATCCTTGGCTTAGCGGGCGTGATGGGAGGCTTGTATGGCGAGGTATCGGCGGATACGACGAACGTGCTGCTGGAATCTGCGCATTTCGACCCGATCTCCATCGCCCGCAGTGCGCGACGCCACAAAATCCCTTCCGAGGCTTCGCGGCGTTTTGAGCGTGGCGTGGACTGCAAGCTGCAGCCTGCCGCCGCGCAAATGGCCGCCGAGCTGCTAGAGCGCTTCGGCAACGGCGAGGCCTCGCAGCACCCCACCAATGTCGATCGTACCGGGCGAAGCAAGGCCATCGCATTCAAGGCCAGTGAAGTCATGCGCGTGGCCGGACTAGATACGGCGACGAACGCGATCAGCGACATCCTGACCGATATCGGCTGCACCGTAGCCGGTGGTGGCAATGGTGTCTTCTCGGTCACCCCGCCGACTTGGCGGCCTGACCTTACTGAACCATGCGATTTGGTTGAGGAAGTGGCACGTTTGGTAGGCTACGACGAGATTCCTGTCGTCGTGCCGCCCGCGCCGGTCGAAGGCGCTGTCGGGCTGTCGCTCGACCAGCGCCGCAAGCGCCGTGTCGCCGATGAACTGGCTGAATATGGTCTTGTAGAAACATTGAGCTATCCGTTCGTGGGCGACGAGGACTTCAAAAACTTTGCTTATGAGCGCGATGAAATTGCGAAAGTCAGCGTGGCAATCGCCAATCCGCTTGCCGGCGACCGGCCCTATCTCCGTCGCACCCTGCTGCCTACCTTGGCGCAGACAGTGCAGCGCAACCGCCGTCGTGGCATTGACGATGTGTCGCTCTACGAGATCGGCCACGTCTATCTTTGGAATCCCGACGCTCCGGCCATACCGGCCTTGCCTGGGGGTAAACGCCCCAGCGACGACGAGCTCGCCGCGCTGGACGCCGGGCTGCCCGAGCAGCCGCTTCACGCGGCCGGATTGCTCACTGGCATGGCCGAAGCGGCTAATTGGATGGGTTCTGGCCGTGCGGTGGACTGGAGCGACGCCGTCGAAGCGGTGCGTCGTATCGCAAATCGCCTTGGTGCGAACATTAGCTTCGAACAATTCTCCATGCAGGACGCGCCTCTCCAATGGCATCCGGGACGCGTGGCAAATGTGTGTTCCGCTGGCGTGAACATTGGCATTGTGGGCGAGCTGCATCCGCATGTCATCGATAACCTTGCGCTGCCTGAGCACAGTGCCGCTTTCGAGCTGGATTTGGATGCGTTGTTCGCCACGTTGGATTCAAAGCCGGTGCAGGCTAGGCCGATTTCGACGTTCCCGCCCGTCAAACAGGATCTGGCTTTTACTGTTCCGGTAACGCTGGGTGCTGCCCAATTGCAGGACGCCATCGTCACCGCCGCTGGGAACGACCTTGAATCCATCATGCTGTTCGATCTGTTTACCGGCGATCAGTTGGGCGACGGCAAGAAGTCGCTGGCGTTCTCCGTGACGTTCCGCTCGCCGGAGAAGACCCTGAATTCGGCTGACAGCGAGGCATTGCGCAAGGCTATCATCGAAGGCACTAGCCCACTGGGGGCGCAGCTGCGCGCCTAAAATCGCATGACCGAGGTAATGACCGGAACAGCCGGTCAGGGAAGCGATCGGGCAGGGAATTTCAGCCATTAAGGGAGCGCTATGAGCGATTCGCAACATCAGCCGCAATTCGGCGGCGCCGACGTGACGCAGCAGCCGCAAAACCCGCCTGCCCAGCCGCAGTACGGGCAGATAGCTCAACCTGAATACGGAGCGCTTGCCAGTCAATTTCCGGCGGGTTATGACCCATACGTGTTCGGCCGCCCTGATGATGCGACTAAAACTCAGGGTGCTTCCGGCAACGCGGGCACGGCCGGTCAGCAAAACGGCGGCTATGGGAGCCAGCCTGTGCGACCTGCGGGCCACGATGCATCTGGGCCGGTATCGCCATATAATCCGCAAAACGGCGGACACGAGCCGGGGCGGCCGGGCGGCTGGCCCGTCAGGCCGCGCATGCTTAACGGTGTCAATCTCAATGATCCGAACCAGAATCCGTTGTACGGGCGCTGGGATTCTTACGCGGTTGTCGCCTTCGTGATTTCGCTGTTCAACGTCCCTGTCTTCCCGGCGCTCATGGGCGGCCTGGCGATGTGGCGCACCCGGACTTTTCACATGAAGGGATTCTGGCTGGCGTTGGCCGCCGTAATCCTCAACGTGCTTATGACGTTGCTTGACATTTGGATGCTTTCCAAGGGCGTTTCTACCGAAGAACTCTACCAGTGGATGCTTCAGCAACTTTCTGGCGGCTCGGGCCAGGGCGGCAGCGGCTCGGTATCCGTCTAGACGCAGCTGGATGCGACTAATGGGAGGTAATGCAGGTTCAACGACGAACCTGTCGGCAGCGTGCAGGATATGGCAAAGTATGCCGAACCGAGACACGACGAATTGTGCATAGTTATGCAATGTATCGCATAACATGTATAATGGCCTCATCATTCGTAATGCAGCCGTTCGCGATCAGTTGTTCATGCGGGCGTTGACCATGCAATGAGGTGTATAAACAGTTTCCATGATGTGCTCGTGAGCTGAAAAAGCTGATGGTGAAAGGGCGGATATGGCCAAATATTCGGTGGTCGTGGCAGGCACGACCGGATATGCCGGCGGCGAGATGGTGCGCATTCTCGCCGATCACCCTGATTTCGAGGTCACTGCTGTGACTGGCCGTTCCTCCGTCGGCGATCACCTCTCTCGCTATATGCCCCATATTCCTCAGCTCGCCGATCTGACCATCGAGGAGACCACGCCTGCGACGCTCAATGGCCACGATGTAGCGATTCTGGCTTTGCCGCACGGTGCTTCTGGTGCATTGGCAGACGAACTCGATCCGGATATGACGGTGGTCGATCTCGGCGCTGACCACCGCTTGGAAGAGCGCGCAGCCTGGGACAAATTCTATGGCGGTGATTTCCATGAGCACTGGGTCTACGGCATGCCCGAGCTCATCATCGGCAGTGAAACAGGAGCTGACGATGACGGCGGCTATCGCCGTCAGCGCAGCATGCTGCCCGGAGCCAACCTGATAGCGGGGCCAGGCTGCAACGTCACCGCCGTCACTATGGCCATGCAGCCTGGCGTCGCGCAAGAGCTGATCGAGACCAAGGGCATTGTGGCAGACTTGGCTGTGGGCTATTCGGGGGCGGGCAAGAGCCTCAAGCGTCCTGATCTGTTGGCGGCCGAGGCCTTCGGCTCCGCGCACGCGTACAGCGTAGGGGGGAGCCATCGGCATATTCCCGAGATTTTGCAGAATCTCGCGCATGCGGCTGGATTGACGGCTCGCGATGCCGGTCGATTCGCCATCGGATTCACCCCGATACTCGTGCCTATGGCCCGAGGGATTCTGGCCTGTGTTTCGGCGCCGTTGAGTGCAAAAGGTTATGATCTGGATGACGACGCCATTCGAGATGTGTGGACGCAGGCATATCAGGGACAGGGGTTCGTCACGGTGCTGCCGGCTGGCGAACTTCCATCGACCCAGAACGTGCTCGGCTCCAATGCTGTGCAGCTCCAAGTCGTCGCTGATCGTGCGGCGGGGCGGCTGCTCGCTATCGCGGCGATCGATAATTTGAACCGCGGGGCGGCCGGGCAGGCGGTGCAATCCCTTAATATCGCCCTGGGGCTGCCCGAAGATGCGGGCTTGAGCAAGATCGGAGTGGCGCCATGAGCGTGACATATGCACAAGGATTCAGCGCAGCAGGAGTGGCTGCGGGTATATCCGCGGTTCCCGGCAAAAAGGATCTGGCCTTAGTGGTCAACAATGGGCCGCTCGATGCGGTGGCCGGTGTGTTCACTACGAACCGGTTCTGTGCCGCGCCGGTGCGTTGGAGCAGTGCGATCGTGGCCGACGGCCATGCCAAGGCAGTCGTGCTCAACTCGGGTGGAGCGAACGCCTGCACCGGCCAGGCTGGTTACGAGCAGTCGCGCGCCACGGCGAAGGCGGCAGCGCAGCTGCTCGGCGCCGAGGCAGACGATATTGCGGTATGCTCCACCGGATTGATCGGCGAGCTGCTTCCGCTGCAGCATATCCTCGCCGGAGTGCAGGAAGCATACGGTGCGCTTGCAGCGGGGGAACAGGCTGGAAGTGACGCTTCGGTGGCTATTATGACCACCGATACGACGCCAAAGACCTTCACTGTGCAAGGTTCCGGATACCGCGTCGGCGGCATGGTCAAAGGTTCGGGGATGATCGCTCCGCAGCTGGCAACGATGCTGTGTGTCATTACCACGGACGCAGTCGTTTCGTCCGGGCAACTGCAGGCGGCGCTCGGCGCCGCAGCGGATCGCACATTCAATCGCATCGATGTCGACGGCTGCATGTCAACCAATGACACACTGCTGATCATGGCCTCCGGCGCCTCAAAGGTTGAGCCGGACCCGGATGAGTTCAACAATTTGATCGCCCAAGCCTGTGCAAGCTTGGCCCGGCAGATCATCGGTGACGCCGAAGGGTCGAGTCACGACGTGAGAATCACCGTATCCGGCGCGAAAAGCGAGGATGAGGCGCTGGTGTGTGCACGGGCGATCGCCGCCTCGAACCTGCTCAAATGCGCGATTTACGGCAACGACCCGAATTGGGGCCGCGTTGTCAGCTCGTTGGGAACCGTGCCGCTGGAGCGCGCGGCCTACGACGCCGATCAGGTCGATGTTACGATCAACGCAATCAAGGTCTGTGATGGCGGCAAACCAGGCCGGGACCGTTCCGAGGTCGATATGACGCCGCGAGAAGTGCATATCGATGTTGATCTGCATGCCGGAGGGGAGCAGGCCACGGTATGGACCGATGATCTGACAAACGAATACGTGCACATCAATGCCGACTACGAGTCCTGAAAGCGACATCATGCAACAGCATCAACAATGGCAGGCGAGCGCTCAATGACTGAGGAAAAGAGCGCCAAAGAGGGGAGCATGGTGAGCACCATGCCCGGCACCGCGCCCAAAGAAGTGCTCAAGGGACCGGGCTTCCACTTCGATGTGCACACAGACTTGCGCGCCGATCAGAAGGCCGAAGTGCTCATCGAGGCACTTCCGTGGTTGGAGGAGTTCGCCGGGCAGCGCATCGTGATCAAATACGGCGGCAATGCGATGGTCGACGAGCATCTCAAAGAGTGCTTCGCGCAGGACATGGTGTTCCTGCGCCAAGTGGGCATGCACCCTATAGTCGTGCACGGTGGAGGTCCCCAGATTTCACAGATGCTCAAGGCGCTTGGCATCCATAATGAGTTCAGAGGCGGTCTGCGTGTCACTTCTCCCGAGGCCATGGACGTGGTTCGCATGGTGCTCACTGGCAAGGTGTCGCGCGAGCTCGTTGGGCTGATCAACGCCCATGGCCCCTTTGCTGTGGGGCTGTCTGGAGAAGACGGCGCTTTGTTCTCTGCTGCGCAGCGCAAGCCCATCATTGATGGCAAGGCGACCGATATCGGGTTAGTGGGCGACGTGGTGGGCGTTGACGCTTCAGGGGTCGAAGATCTCATCACCGCAGGCCGAATTCCCGTGGTCTCTTCGGTAGCGCCGAACGAAGAGGATGCGACCGAAGTGCTCAATGTGAATGCTGACTCGGCTGCGGCTGCGCTGGCCACTGCCCTAGGCGCGCGAAAGCTGGTCATTCTCACTGATATCGAAGGCCTGTATGCCCACTGGCCGGATCGCGGTTCGCTGATCGGCAGGATCGGAGTAGCGGATCTGCGTGATATGATCGGCGATTTGCAGACCGGCATGCGCCCTAAGATGGAGGCGTGTGTGCGCGCCATCGACGGTGGCGTAAGGCAAGCCCATATTATCGACGGCCGTAAGCCGCATTCCATCCTCAATGAGATTTTCACCTCCGCAGGCATAGGAACCATGGTCGTCCCCCAGGACGGCATAGAAATGAGGGATGCATATGATTGTTGACATCAATCACGGCGATGTCGGCGACGCGGCAGCAGCTGACCCAGCAATAGAGACGACAGGAGAAGCTGGGCAAACGGCGCTGCGGCATGGCGCACAGGATCGCGACCCGGTTGTGGCACATGAAGATCTGGAAGGCGAGCAGGACAAGGAATGGCTCGCTCGCTACGAGCAGGTGCATGTGGGGGTGTTCGGCACGCCGCTACGCGTGATGGATCACGGCAAAGGCACGCGCATCTGGGATATTGACGGCAACGAATACCTCGATTTCCTGGCAGGGATCGCGGTCAATTCCATCGGTTACGCGCATCCCCAATGGGTGCGGACCATCAGCGAGCAGGCTGGTCTCGTGGCCCACACCAGTAATTACTTCGCCACGAAGCCGCAGATCGAGCTCGCCGCCAAGCTCATTGAGCTTGCTGGGGCACCAGACGGCTCCCATGTGTACTTTGGCAATTCCGGGGCGGAAGCCAATGAGGCGGCTCTTAAGCTCGCTAAGCTTCATGGACGCACGCTGCCTGGGGCGGCGTCTTCATTAGGTGGCAAGCCGGCGCGGATCTTGGCGTTGACGAACGGATTCCACGGGCGCACGATGGGCGCGCTGAGCGCGACATGGAAGCCAGCGATCCGCAAGCCGTACGAGCCACTCGTGCCCTCGGTGCAATTCATCGAGGCGGGCGATCGAGTCTCGTTGTTCGAGGCGTTTGCTCGTACAGGCAAGGGCAAATACGGCGAGGGGCCAGTCGCAGCGGTCATTCTCGAACTCATCCAAGGCGAGGCTGGCGTGCGCCCGCTCGACCCCGACTACGTTGCCGCCGTCCGCAATATCTGCGACGCCAACAATGCGCTCATGATTGTCGATGAGGTGCAGACGGGTATCGGCCGCACCGGACAATGGTTCGCTTTCCAGCGTGAAGATCTTTCGGGCGGCGTGACCCCCGATGTTGTCACCTTCGCCAAGGGTGTGGCCGGAGGATTCCCAATGGGCGGCATGATTGCATTCGGACAGAAGCTGAGCGACCTGTTTACCCCGGGAATACATGGCTCCACATTTGCAGGTAACCCGCTTGGCGCCAGCGTTGCCCTGACTACGCTGGGCGTGATTGAGCGTGACGGCCTGCTCGCCAATGCCCGCGAGCGCGGGGAGCAGCTGCGCGAGGGAATCATGGCGAGCGGCAACCCACTCTTCGAATATGTGCGCGGGCGGGGATTGCTGCTGGGAATCCAGTTGACGCGCCCATGCGCCCATGCTGCGATGAACTGGGCGTTGGAGCACGGCCTGATCGTCAATCCTGTGGCGCCCGATACACTCAGGCTCGCCCCGGCGCTGATCGTCAGCGAGGCGGATGTGCGCGAAGGCGTCTCGATTCTCGCCCGTATACCGCAGGATTTGCCGAACGATTGAGATCGAGGCTTGTGACGATCTGACATATTTGACATATCTGAGACGAATGCAGAACAACAATCAAGGAGGACGCCCATGAGCGGCCAATTACGCCACATGCTGCGCGACGACGATATTACCCATGACGAGCAGCTACAGATTCTCAAGCTCGCAATGCATTTCCGTAAGGATCGTTTCTATCGTCGGCCATTCGACGGGCCGCAAGCCGTGGCTGTTCTCTTCGACAAGCCAAGCACTCGCACGCGATCGAGCTTCTCGGTCGGCGTGGCCGAGTTGGGCGGCTATCCGCTGGTCATCGACAAATCCGGCTCGCAGTTGGGACGCGGCGAGCCGGTCGCCGATACCGCTCGGGTGCTTACGCGCATGACCTCGGCCATCGTCTGGCGCACCTTCGGCCAGGAGCGGGTCGAGGAAATGGCGCAGTATGCCACTATCCCGGTCGTCAATGCGCTGACCGATCAATTCCACCCCTGCCAGGTGCTGGCTGATTTCCTCACCATCGCGCAATTGCGTGGTGGCGTCGATGCCCTTGCAGGCACAAGCATCGCCTACGTGGGCGATGCAGCCAACAACATGGCCAACTCTTATCTCTTGGCCGGCGCGACCGCGGGCATGCATGTGCGTGTGAGCGGTCCGAATGGATACTTGCCTGATGCTCAGATCGTCGAAAAAGCCAAGGTCATTGCGGCGAGCACCGGCGGCTCGATACTCGTGACGACCGAACCGGCCGAAGCTGTATCCGGCACAGACTGCGTGTTCACGGACACCTGGGTGTCGATGGGAGAAGAAGGCGAATACGCGATTCGCTCCAAGCCATTCTGGAAGTATCAGGTCAACGACGGGCTCATGGCGCTGGCCAAGCCCGATGCCCTGTTCCAGCACTGCCTGCCCGCCTACCGTGGCAAGGAAGTCACTGCTGACGTGATCGACGGGCCGCAGTCGGTGGTATGGGATGAGGCCGAGAATCGGCTACATGCCCAGAAGGCTTTGCTCACATGGCTCATCGGCATCCAGCGCGGCGATGAGAGCCTGCTATCGTGACATCGGGCAGCCGTACACAGGCGCATGTGCGCGCCGGATTGCATCGTCCGACTACGCGGGCAGCTCGGCTGAGCGCCATAGAACAGGCCTTGCTCAACCACATCATTACCTCGCAATCGCAGCTTTCCGGCGTGCTGGCGCAAGACGGCATCGAAGTGACCCAAGCCACGTTGAGCCGCGATCTCGACGAGTTGAACGCCACGAAGACGCGTCTCAACGATGGTACGGTGGCGTATTCGCTCGGCGCTCAGCCGGCTGACGAAAACTCGCCGAAGGCGATGGAGCGCATCGAACAGCAGCTGGAACGGGTGCTCTACGGGCTCGTGGTTTCAGTGGCGGATGCCAGAAACCTGGTCGTGATCCACACGCCTTCAGGCGCCGCGCAATATGTGGCAAGCGTGATTGACAGGCAGCCGCTCGAGGGAATTCTCGGCACCATCGCTGGCGACGACACAGTGATGGGCATCTGCGCCACTGACAAGCTCGCTCGCGAATACGGAAACTGGCTGCTCGAGGTCGCTTCGCGCGCGGCGTGACGCCCCGGCGAGGGTGTTATGACTGCACTACCGGCGCGATCATAGGCGACGACAAGGCGACTCACCGATGCTGCATACTTATGCAGTGTCTCGTATATACTGATGATGACGTTAGCGAAAGGGCTGCAATGAGCGATAACAATCATGGCGACAGGAATCGAATCGTACTGGCCTATTCTGGCGGCCTGGACACATCTGTGGCCATCGCCTTCCTCAAGGAGCGCACTGGCAAGGACGTTGTGGCTGTATCCCTCGATGTCGGTCAGGGCGGCGAAAGCCTAGATGCGGTCAAGCAGCGCGCGCTGGATTGCGGGGCTGTTGAGGCATATGTGGTGGATGCCCGCGAGGAGTTCGCTGAGGAATATTGCATGATGGCCCTCAAGGCCAACGCCAAGTATGAAGGCGTCTATCCGCTCGTGTCTGCGATTTCGCGGCCGCTAATCAGCAAGCATCTCGTTCAGGCGGCGCACCAGTTTGGTGCTGATACCATCTCGCACGGCTGCACGGGCAAGGGCAACGACCAGGTGCGCTTCGAGGTCTCGATCCAGTCCATCGACCCGATGCTCAAGGCCATCAGCCCGATTCGCGATCTTTCGCTCACTCGCGACGTTGAGATCCGCTTCGCCAAGGAGCATGAGCTGCCGATTACACAGACCGAGAAAAGCCCCTATTCCATCGATCAGAACGTGTGGGGCAGGGCCATTGAGACTGGCTTCCTCGAGGATCCTTGGAACGGGCCGACTAAGGACTGCTACAGCTACACTGATGACCCTGCGTTTCCGCCAGTCGAGGATGAGGTCGTGATCGAGTTCAAACAAGGCATTCCGGTGGCTATCGACGGGCGCAAGGTTACGCCGCTACAGGCCATCGAAGAGATGAACCGGCGTGCTGGGGCGCAAGGCATCGGTCGCATCGATATTATCGAAGACCGGCTCGTGGGCATCAAGTCGCGAGAGCTGTACGAGGCGCCAGGTGCCGTGGCGTTGATCACCGCGCACGAGGAGTTGGAGAACTGCTGCCTAGAGCGCGAGCAGCATCGCATCAAGCGCGATATCGACAAGCGCTGGGCCGAGCTGGTCTATGACGCGCAGTGGTTCTCGCCGGCCGTGCATTCGCTGAACGCGTTCATCGAGGATACGCAGCACTATGTCAGTGGCGAGATTCGTATGGTGCTGCATGGTGGACGGGCCGTCGTGACGGGCCGCCGTTCCGACTCTTCGCTGTACGACTACAGCCTGGCCACCTACGATTCGGGCGACAGCTTCGATCAGGGCGCTTCGAACGGTTTTATCGAGATCTACGGTCTGCCGAGCAAGGTCGCCGCTGCACGAGACGTCAAATTCGGCAACGGTATCGTCGTGCCGAAGGAAGCTGTCGAATAGGCTAAGGAAGGACAATCACGTGTCCTGTAGCGTGAATTCGCGGTCGTGCAACGCGAATTCACGCCGTATGTATATATAACGTGTGCGTAGGCGTGCAAGGAGCAATAGCGATGGCGGATACTACGAAAGCGCAGCATCACAGTGAGCATCTGGCGTTATGGGGAGGCCGGTTTGCCTCCGGGCCAGCTGCGGAGCTCTCGCGGCTTTCGAAATCGACCCAGTTTGACTGGCGGCTCGCTGATGATGACATCGCCGGATCGCGTGCTCATGCCCGGGCGCTGGGCCGTGCGGGGCTGCTCGATGAGGATGAGCTGAAGCGCATGGAGGCGGCGCTCGACGAATTGCAACGCCTTGTGGATTCAGGGCAGTTCACGCCGATTGAAGGTGACGAGGATGAGGCGACGGCGCTGGAACGCGGGCTGATCGACATCGCCGGCGATGAGCTCGGCGGCAAGCTGCGCGCTGGACGTTCACGAAACGACCAGATAGCCGCGCTCATCCGCATGTGGCTACGCCGGCACGCCCGTGTTGTAGCACGCGATGTACTTGAGGTCGTCTCTGCGATTATTGGGCAGGCTCAGGCCTCGGGTGATGCCGTAATGCCAGGCCGCACCCATATGCAGCATGCGCAGCCGGTGCTGCTGGCGCATCAATTACTGGCTCACGCCTGGCCGCTGTTGCGCGATGTGCAGCGGTTGGCCGACTGGGACGTTCGCATCGATGCCAGCCCGTATGGTTCCGGCGCGCTGGCGGGTAATACGTTGGGTCTCGATCCAGTGCTGATCGCCCGCGAGCTGGGCTTCTCGAAAGTCACCAGTAATTCGATCGACGGCACTGCCAGTCGAGACACCACAGCCGAATTCTCCTTCATCGCTGCCATGATTGGCGTAGATATAAGTAGGCTGAGTGAAGAGATCATCATCTGGAACTCGCAGGAATTCGGCTTCGTCACGCTCGACGACGCCTATTCGACCGGTTCTTCGATCATGCCGCAGAAGAAAAACCCTGATATCGCTGAGCTGGCACGAGGCAAGGCGGGCCGACTCATCGGCGATTTGACTGGTCTGTTGGCTACGCTCAAAGGCCTGCCGACTGCCTACGCCCGAGACTTGCAGGAAGACAAGGAAGCGGTATTCGACCAAGTCGACACCCTTGAGGTGCTGCTTCCGGCCTTCAGGGGCATGGTTGCGACAATGCGTTTCGACCATGACCGGCTGCGCGAGCAGGCGCCTACTGGCTTTGCGTTGGCCACTGACATTGCCGAATGGCTAGTGAAGCACGGTGTGCCTTTCCGCCATGCGCACGAATTATCAGGCGCCTGCGTCAAGCGAGCCGAACAGCGGGGTGTTGAGCTGTGGGACTTGGCCAATGGCGACTTCGCTGAGATCTTCGCGGGTTATCTACCCGCCGAGCAGGCTCCGGCGGTACGTGAGGTGCTTTCTGTCGAAGGGTCGGTTGCCGCGCGGGACGGCAAAGGCGGCACAGCGCCTGTACGGGTACGCGAGCAGCTCGGCGAGGCCAAAGATGCGATCGCAGGGCTTGGCGCGTTCGTGGATTCCTGCAGCGACGGCACTGCCTATAGGGCTCCCGAAACCCTGCAATAAGATGAAACGACACAGCTTCGAGTGCTGGCGGCTCAGTTGGCGCAGCGTTTCATGCGCACTCTCATGCAACGGCTCATGCGCGCATCGCTTGTTGCGCTGCCAGTGATAGAGCTGTCGCCGCTTCCTGCGAAACTGGATGGGTTTGCACGGCTCTAGGCCGCGCACGCTGTTGTCCACAATTTGACAGGGGAGAGGCACTAGATATGGCTCACGTCACCAATTTCAATGAAGCGGGATTCGATTCCCTTTTCGCGGAGTTGAACTGGCGCGGATTGATCACTCAGTCCACGGATCGCGACCAGCTCGCGCAGGCGTTGAACAACGGGCCTATCACCTATTATTGCGGATTCGATCCGACGGCGGCGTCTCTACATGTCGGCAATCTCGTGCAGCTTATTATCATGCGTCATCTGCAAGCCGCGGGGCATCATCCCATTGCCTTGGTTGGCGGCGCAACTGGACTGATCGGCGACCCGAGGCAGAGTGGCGAGCGTGCACTCAATCCCAAAGAGGTTGTGGCGGGTTGGTCTGAACGTCTCAAATCGCAGATTTCCGGCATTCTGGAGGTTGAGGGTAGCAATCCCGTGCGGTTCGTGAGCAATTACGACTGGACTGCGAGCATGTCCGTCATCGATTTCCTGCGCGATGTCGGCAAGAATTTCCGTCTCGGCACCATGCTGGCCAAAGATACCGTCGCCCGCAGGCTCGATTCACAAGAAGGCATTTCCTTTACTGAATTCAGTTATCAGGTCCTGCAAGGTAACGATTTCCTGCATCTGTTCGACGACTACGGCTGCACATTACAGCTCGGCGGCTCGGACCAATGGGGCAATCTCACCTCCGGTCTCGATCTAATCCGCAAGGTTCATGAGGTGAACGTCAACGTGTTCACTAGCCCGATCATCTCCGACAGCCAAGGTAAGAAATTCGGCAAATCCGAGGGTAATGCGCTCTGGCTCGACCCGGATATGCTCAGCCCATACAAGTTCTACCAGTTCTGGCTCAATCAGCCTGACAGCGAGACGGCCAAACTGCTCAAGGTCTTCACCTTCCTTCCCAAAGAGGAGATCGAACGGCTCGCGCAGTGCATCGAAACGAATCCGGGTGCGCGTGAGGCGCAGCGCGCTCTGGCTTGGGAAGTCACGAGCCTCGTGCATGGCGAGGCGGCGACGCAACAGGCTATCGATGCTTCTTCGGCGCTGTTCGGCCGTGGCGGCGACTTGCGCACGATTGATGGGCGGACGCTGGAAGCCGCGTTGGACGGGCTCAGGACCGAGGTGGGCGGCGACGGTTCGGCGCAGTTCGCAAAAGCTCAGCCGGGCGAGCGCGTGGCTGAGGCGGGGGCTGCGGCGGGGCTGTTCAAATCGATTTCCGAAGCACGCAAGACCATCGCTTCGGGTGGTGTCTATATCAACAATGAGCGGGTTGCCAATGCCGAGCAGACGCTGAATGGTGACGACTTCCTGCAGGGCCGCTTCGCGCTGATTCGGCGCGGGAAGAAGGCCCTCGGCGTGGTTGAACACAATCAGTGAACCGGCAACCACAAACCAGGAATCCGTGAAGTAACAATAAGTGAATGAACGCAATCGACACAGTGAAAAGGCGATAACGCGGCTAACGCGAATCGCGTTTTGCGTTGCGGACGGCGGCATTGTGAGCCGTTGCAGTGCATGGTAAATGGCCGGAAACTAAGGAAATACTATGGCAGAAGATCAGCGCGAATCGCGCGATGGCAAATCATATGGATCACATAATTCGAGCTCGCGCTCGGCAGGCGGGTTCCATCACGGCTCCAGCGAGGGGCATTCGGGCCGTTCGTACGGCTCTCACGGCGGACATTCAGGACGTTCATTCGGCGGGGATAGAAGCGGCGGGTTCCATCGTTCGAATAACGGACGTCCAGATCGTGGATACCATGATCATGGTCGTGATCAGGATGGTTCGCACGGCGAAGGCCAAGAGCGCCGTTCTTCCGATCAAAGGCATGACGGCAACAGAGGTTATGACAGGCCCCGCCGAGACGGCGAAAGTGGCGGCTATCGCGCACGGCGCGATGGGGGGAACCCGCGCTATGGCCATGGCGACGACCGGCGTGATTTCCACCGTGACGGCGATCATCGTGACTTCCATAGGGATTTCCATCGTGATGGCGAGCACGGCGATGGCGAAGGACGGCGTCGTGATTTCCACCGCGATGGACAAGGTACTGGCCGTCGCGATTTCCACGGCAAGGGATATCGCAAGGATTTCCACCGCGACGGGGACTCGGGTGAACGCCGTGACCGGTATCGGTCGGACGGCGATCATCGTGACTTGCGTAGGGATGACCATCGCGACGGACGGAGTGCTGAGCGTCGTGATTTCCACCGTGACGGCGAGCGCGGTAACTTTCATCGCGATTCCCGCCATGATGCGTATCGCCGCGATGGCGAACAACGTCGAGACTCTCGCGGCGGGTACCGCCATGACAATGAGCGTCGTGCTTTCCATCGCGACGATGAACGGCGGGGCGGTGACAGGCGTGATTTTCATCGTAACTCGGATCGCAGCGATCGCGAGCAGAGCGGGGGACGAGGCGGCGATCGCCGCTCATACGCCCCGCGTCGTGACGGCCAGGGCACAGGGTACCGCCATGAGAGCCAGGGCGGAGGGTACCGCGGGAACAATCAGGGCGGCGGCTATCGCCGCGATGACCGGCGTAATGATCGGCGTGAGGGCGCAGGCCGCAAATTCGATCACAGCGAGCGCGATGGATACCGCGCGCAGCGCCGTGACGATTATCTCAGCGCGCCGCGCCGCAATTCAGATGGGACGATATCGTATCCTTCGCAGAACCCGTATACGCACCGCAGGCCTGATGAACCGCGCATGCCGCGAGGCATGGAATGGTCGATGCTCTCCAAGGATGAGAAAGAGCGTCTGCGCGGGCTAGCCAAGGAGCATGCCGAGAATACCGGTCTGCATATTCTGGCCGCGTATACGCTTGAGGAAAGCGATCCGCAGGCTGCACTTGAACACGCCAAATGGGCAGCTCGGCAGGCTTCTCGCATCGATTTCAGCCGTGAGACGCTGGCATTCATCTCCTACCGTCAGGGCGATTACAAGCTGGCATTGCGCGAATTCCAGACCGCGCATCGCATGAACGGTTTCCCTGATTATCTGCCATTCATGGCCGATTGCGAGCGTGGCTTGGGCGAACCAAAGAAGGCCGTTGAGCTGGCGTTGTCCGACGAGGGCAAGGGCCTGCAAGGTGAGTCGAAAGTCGAGATGTTCCTCGTGTATGCCGGTGCGCTTGGTGATCTGAAGTTGTGGGATCAGGCCATCGGAATCGTGCATAAGCTTGGTACTTCCAAAGGGCTTCCGGGCGCGTACCGAATGCGCGCGCTGCAGGCTGAGCAGAACTTCCTCGAGGAGTCGGGGCACGGCGATCAGGCTGCGGATCTCGATCCTGTGATCGAGCGACTCGAATCGCAATATGCCGACGAAGATGAGGACGAGGATTCGGACGATATCGTCATCGACTACGATCTCGAAGACCTCCCCGGAGAGTTGATGGACAAGCTCGGCATTACCTGGGACGACGCGCAGTATGCGCCGGACGAGCATGATGATGAAGCTGAATACTCTGACGATGCCGATGTTGCCAAGGGCGCTGATGTCGCTGCACACGTCGATCCTGCAGTAGACGTTGACACCATCCCGGCGGGTGCCACAGCGGATGTCACGGACGAGAATGTACGCGCCCACGCTGCTGTGCAGCACCAAGACGCTGCGAGCGACTTGGTTGGGACCGACGACGAGCAGGAGCTGCCCGAGCAAGAAACGCTTGCGGGAGCGCAGGCAGACTCGGATCCGGCAGTGCCTCGCAGCGATTCGGAAACGCCGATGCCTGCCGACGAACCCGAAGAATAAGACGGTCAGGAAACTTGACTGTATACGATAAGGAAAAGGACGAGGCTATGACACGTTTTCTGCAAGGAACAACGCAGCCGCTGAGTCAGACGTATCGGCTGGCGTTGCTTGATCTGGACGGCGTGGTATATCGCGGCAAGAACCCCATTGGGCATGCCGCCGATTCGATTCGCGCGGCCGAACAGACGGGGATGACAGTGGAATACACCACCAACAATTCCTCGCGCTTCCAACATGTCGTGGCCGAACAGCTGCGTGGTTTCGGGCTTGATGTCGAGCCGTGGCAGGTCATAACATCCGCTGTCGTGGCAGCGCGTATGGTCGCTCGTCATGTGGAGCCAGGATCTTCGGTTCTGGTGCTGGGTGCCGAGCATTTGCGCGACGAGGTCAGCAAAGCTGGCCTGCGCATAGCTGAAGCTGCTCAAGATAATCCGCAGGCGGTGATCCAAGGCTGGTACCCGGACTTGGCATGGCACGAACTGGCCGAAGCGTCGTATGCAGTCGAACGCGGCGCTGCGTACTTCGTCACGAATCGCGATCTGACGATACCGCGCGAATTGGGCATCGCTCCTGGCTGTGGCTCGCTCATCCAAGCCGTTATCAACGCCACCGGGGTTCAGCCGGTCGCGTCGGCGGGCAAGCCAGAATCGGCAATGTATGACGAGGCGCGGTTGCTCGCAGCGCGCGATGGCGAAGAACCAGTGGCCAAGCAGGCGTGCTTGGCCATCGGTGACCGGCTCGATACCGATATCGAAGCGGGGAACCGTGGCGGCTACGATTCGTTAGCAGTGCTCACCGGTGTCACTAACCCGCATGAGCTGATGACCGCCCCAGCTCACTTGAGGCCTACATTTATCGTCCCTGATCTGCGGGGCCTGAATGAAGCCCAGTGCGCGCCGATACGCAGCGATGACGGCTCGTGGATCTGCACTGACGCTGGCAACGCGGCGGATGACGCTGCCGGTAACGCAGCAAAAGCGTGGATTCACGCTAACGTGTTGCACGTTAGCGACAGCGGCAACATCAACGCGCTGCGCGCCGCCTGCTGTCTGGCATGGGAATATGCTGACAGCGGAGAGGATATCGCGAGCATTGCACTTCCCGATTTCGCTGGTACGAAAGCCCTCTGCCGATGAATGACATTGCAGGTCATGTAGTCGACGAGGCGTTTGGCGGCTCGCGTCATACGAGCGCCGCCAATGGCCTTGTAGAACCCGAGGTTTTAGCCGGTATCGCGCCCGATGCCGTTCGTAGTTCCTCAGCTGGGGCCAACGATGATATCCTGCGGCGTTATCCGAAGCTTGCCGGGTTGGATGAGACGGCGTACGGGGATCGTGTAGCAGCATATGCTGGCGTGCTCGCCCAGTTGCAGCACGAGCTGGACAGCAGCCGTGGCTAGTCGTCGGCGGCAGCGGGCAAATACCGCCGAGATTGGCTCAGACGGGCATGGTGATGCGCGCAAGGACAGGCGAATCGCCATGCGTTTGGACAGGTATCGTGTCGCGGCGAGCGGTACAGGCAACGCTGCACACATCGACACGCGCCGCGCCGCGAATAGTCAGGCTGCAGCAGGCCTCATGGCAGGCGATGCGCATGCGCAGCCGCTTCGGTTGGATCTCGCACTTGTTGCGCGCCGCCAGGTCGTAACCCGTACCAAGGCGCAGACGTTGATTCGTTCGGGGCATGTTCTCGTCAACGGTCAGACGGTATTCAAACCGGCTGTCCTTGTGGAAAATGGCGATGAGCTGCGCGTCGATAAGGGCGAGGATTACGTCTCGCGCGGCGCTTACAAACTGGTTGGCGCTTTCGAAGCGTTCGCTTCGTTCGGTTTGCCATCCGCGCAGGGATTGCAATGCCTCGATATTGGCGCGTCAACGGGAGGCTTCTGCGATGTGCTGCTGCGCCAGGCAGCGGCCCGTGTCATCGCGCTGGACGTAGGACATGGTCAGCTTGATGCACGCATCGCTGACGACCCGCGCATCGTCGAGATGAGCGGCGTTAATATCCGGGAGGTCATGCCCGGCGATTTGCCATTCGCGCCGCAACTGGTCGTCACTGATGTATCATTCGTCTCCCTGACCTATGTTATTCCGGTCATTGCCCGGCTAGTGGACCCTGGCGCTCATGTGCTGCTGCTGGTCAAGCCGCAGTTCGAAGTCGGCAAGGGGCGGTTAGGCAAGAACGGGGTCGTAGCGGATCCTGCGCTGAGGGAACAGGCGCTGGACACAGTGATGGATTGCGCCCGTGAATATGGCTTCGAGATCCGTGCGCACGCCTTCAGCCCGATCGAGGGCTCGGCTGGCAATATCGAATATCTGCTTTATGCCCGTGCGTCTTCTGCTTTCTTGAGTCGCGGCGACCTGTCCCTGCCTATGGCCTGAGCAGCTTTGCTGATCATTCTCACGGAAGAAGACTCGTCGAAGGCGAAATCTTCAAGGTATTCGGCGTATTCCACTGCGCACTCTTCCCGCAGTCTCGCCGAATAGGCGTGCAATGCTGTGCAACTCAGCTGCCTTGCGGTGAGTGTTCCTGTGCGGATGTCCTTCACCCGGCTTCTTTCGTTGTAATCGGGCATATTCAGCCGTGTAGCCAGCCGATATTCGAACGGCTCGATGATCGCCCCAAGCGCTTGCAGTTCCACGGCGTTCAACACGCCATGCACCTCGATGGTTTTCGCCGTGATCATGCTGGTGCTGCTCAGCGACCCATGCACGCTCAGGTGTCCAGCGCAATTCAGCGGTCGGGAGATTTCCAGCCTGCCGACGAATTCCAGTGCCGTGCATTGCAAACCGCCGTTCAGCTGCATGATCCCGTGGCCGAAGACCCGATGCACCACCGTGTCGCCATCGCTGACGAGATGGCCGGATGAGACGATGATATGCCGTCCGTGGTATCCAGGAGATCGCACATGACCGTTGACTGTCAGGCGCTCGAATCGTACGCCGGACTCCAAGGTATGCGGCCCGTTGAGTGAAAGATGGCCATAGTCTCCGGCACGGATGAACCCGCCCAATGAGGTGAGATTCGTCGCTTTCATCGCATCCTCTTTTCCGCACGGTCGCCGCATTGGCGCGGAAAGCCAATATTTTCATGCATACAGGTCCTCCTCGTTCCGCGCGATGTCAATTGCAGGAAACTGCAGAGATCCTGTCGCAGGAACGTCGAAAACCGCATACGCTGATCGGATACAGTCTTATATTTAGGCATTTCAGCTGCGGCAAAGTTCTATCTGGCCAAGTTGTTTTCGGCGCTCGCCATTCAATGTGATCAATGAGCTCATATTGTGCTTTTGGCATTTGCCTATCTGCTGCGGCGGGCGACGGTTCGGTTAGGATAAGAGGCGGTGGATATCGTCGAATGAGAAACGAGGCTCAGCCATGGTCGAAGGCCGGCATGCGGTAATCGTCACCCACCCTGCTCTGCGAAGGCGCGGGGTGATATCCGCTGCGATCAGACAGCTCGATCATGCGGGATTCACTGTAAGCGTGGTGGACAATGCTGAGGCACCGGCATTCGGCACACCGACGAAGGCCGTGGATCCTGATACGGAGATCGTCTTGGTGTTGGGGGGCGATGGCACTATTCTGCGCGCCGCAGAACTGATCTACTGTACTGATGTGCCGATTCTCGGCGTGAATCTGGGGCACGTGGGCTTCTTGGCAGAATTCGAGAGTTTCCAGATGAGCGAGGCCATCCAACGGGTCGCCGACCATGATTATTCCATCGACGAGCGCATGGTGGCCCACGCCGACGTGTGGATGCCCGGGGCGAGGGAGCCAATCCACGACTGGGCGCTCAACGACATCACGCTGGGCACGGCGGATCGCGGAAAGATGATCGGCCTGGCCATTCAAGTGGACGGCGTGGCGATGAACTCCTTCAGCTGCGACGGCATCATCGTCTCGACGCCTACCGGTTCGACCGCTTACGCATTCTCGGCCGGTGGCCCGGTGATCTGGCCGAATGTCAAGGCGCTGCAGCTGGTGCCCATCGCCGCCCACGCCCTGTTCGCCCGACCGCTCATCATCGGCTCAGGCTCCACTTTCACTGTGGATATCATGGAGGATTCCTCGTCCACCGGCTGGATTTGCTGCGATGGCCGTCGCCAGCGCGAGCTGCCGCGCGGTACACGCATCGAGGTGCGCGAATCGCGTGACACCTTGCATCTGGCAAGGCTTTCAGGTGTGCCATTCACCAATAGGCTCGTTTCGAAATTCAACCTTCCTGTGGTCGGCTGGCGCGAACGTGACCATGGGCAATCATGTGGGGAAGCGGTGCCTGGCGAAGACGGCGGGAGAGGCGACTTCAACGAGCTAGGTGACTTTCATGAATCTCATGGATTACGGGGCCACGGCGAGGGGAGGGCGTGATGCTCAGCGAGCTGGAGATCAGCAATCTCGGACCCATCCGCCACGCACGGCTTTCCTTCGCGCCGGGCATGACCGCGATCACTGGCGAGACTGGCGCAGGCAAATCGATGCTGCTCAATGCCATCCGGCTGATATCGGGCGGCAAAGCCGACGCCGCGCAGGTCTCAGGCGGCGCCGACGGCGCGTGGATCCAAGGTGTATTCGCAGTGCTGCCGTCCGGCGTGGCCGCGCGCGTCGCCCAGGATGCCGGTATCACACCGTCGCAGGACGACAACGAACTGTATCTTTCGCGCACCGTGCCGAACACGGGCAGATCGCGGGCCGTGCTCTCCGGCCATAGCGTGCCGCGCTCCGTGCTCGCCGACATCGCCGCCCAGCTGATCACCATCCACGGCCAGGCCGACCAGCTTCGGCTGGCTTCAGCCGTGCATCAGCGCGAATTCCTCGACATGGTCGCCGGCGATGACGCCGCATTCGACATGTATCGCACGGCGTGGGTATCGTTGCGGAGCTTGGACGAGCGCTTGCGCGCGCTGGGCAATCAAGAGTCTTCGGTGCGCCAGCGTGCCGATTATCTGCGCGAGTCCGTCGAACACATCAACGAAGTCGACCCGCATCCCGGCGAAGACAACGAGCTGAAAGAACGTCGCTCGCGCATCGAGAACGCCGCCGATATCGCGCACGGAGTGAGCCAGGCTTTAGCGGCGCTTGATGCCTCGCAAATCGACGTGGACGCTGACGGCCCGAGCGCAGCTGCCCTGATTGCGCAGGCGGCGCAGGCACTGCGCTCGATCCATGTGCCGGGACTGTTTACTCAGATCGCGGACAGGCTCGAGACGATGAACGCCGATCTGGCCGATGTCGTTTTCTCGCTGTCCAGCCAGCTCGACCCGGATGAAAATGTGGACAGTCTTGATTCGCTCAACGCAAGGATTCATGAGCTCGCTGAGTTGACGCGGCGCTGGGGGCCGAGTCTGCAGGACGTCATCGCTTGGCGCGATCAGGCGATGCTCGATATGGAGGATCTTGACGACTCGCCGCAGAAGATCCAGGAGCTTCGCGCGCAACGCTGCGAGGCATACGATCAGGCGTTGCAGGCAGCTGGTGTACTCAGCAGGTTGCGGATCGCCGCGGCCAAAGCACTCTCGAAGACCGTGAACGGAGAACTCTCATCGCTGGCGATGTCGGGGGCGAAACTGGATATTCGCGTCAGTCGGCGGTCTGGCGCTTCCGTTGCTGAGGCAACGGACGGTAGACGAGTCGGCGCAGGCGATATAGGCTTGGACGACACTGGCCCGTTGGACGCTCATGGCTTCGATGACATCGAATTCCTGTTCACCCCATTCCCGGGCTCCCCGCAATTGCCGATGGGTACCAGCGCGTCGGGCGGCGAGCTGAGCCGGCTCATGCTGGCGCTCGAACTGTCCGCAACTGGGAGGCGTGGCAGTAAAGGGGCAGACAGCGTGGACGAAGCTGGCAACGCTGGCAACGCTGGTGACAGTGCTGAGATTGGTGACGCTAGCAACGATGAGGGCCATAGCGACGGCAATGCCGATATGACCTTCATCTTCGATGAGGTGGACGCAGGCGTCGGCGGCAAGGCTGCAGTCGAATTGGGCCGTCGTTTGGCTCGCCTGGCCAAGCACGCGCAGGTTATCGTCGTCACCCATCTGGCGCAAGTCGCCTCATGGGCCGACGCGCAGTTCGTCGTAAGCAAATCGCCTGACGAACCTGGTGAAACTGCTGATTCAGCAACTTCCGTTTCGACCGGCGTGCATGAAGTGCGTGGCGACGAGCGCGTCCGCGAAATCGCTCGCATGCTCTCCGGCAGCGAATCGCGCACCTCCCTCGACCACGCCCGCGAACTCCTCGCCGCAAGCGCATTGTGATTGTGACGCTGCCCACGACTAATGGAGTATAAGAGCTATATTCGAGAATTATGGGACCGATGTAATGTCGCTCGTTTGGAATGTGAGATGTTCATCATTGCGAAGCTTTGTTTAGGATAATCTGAACAGGTTATTCACAGACGCTGGATGATGTTGGGGGAGTGTATCAATGATGATCCACATTGTGATCACAAGGAAATTCGCGTCGGGGGCTGCAGCCTGTGCTGCAGCCGTGGCTGTGTGATTGGCTGCATCCATCATCGGCACGCAGACCGCGCAAGCGGCTGGGCCGACGCAGGACGATACTTCGATAAGCAGCATGCTGGATGGGATGCTGTCGCCTCCCGATGCGCCGGCTGGCATTGCAAGCGGACCGTCTGAGGATAGGCAGGAGATCGCACAGGCTGCCGGCCAATACGACGCCGACGACTTGCCGTCCGCGGTCGGCCTGGCTGATGCCGCTTGCGCGGAAACGAGGGTTCCGCTGGAATACAATAACGACGAATCCCTGGATGATCCAAACCAGCCGTCGGCGCACACAGATGCCGGGCAGGTCGCTGTCAGCGATTCGGGAACGCTGACAGCAACGAATCCTGACGGCCTTCGCGTATCCATCAACCCCGGCGGGGCGCACAACGATTCCCAGATCGTAGACGGTTCGCTCGTCGACACCGATGTGGCCCCATCGACCAGCATCGTCACCTCTGCGACGCATGACGGCATCCAGAGCGTCGCTGTGCTCGCCGACTCCCGTGCGCCCAACACGATCCCGTTCCCATACCAGCTTCCCGAAGGGGCCACGCTCGAGCCCCAGCAGGACGGCTCCATTGCGGTGAAGGGGCCCGTGGCCAACGAAGTCGCATCGCAAGAGGAAACAGAGCGATATAATAACGCGGTTCAGGCAATCGTCGGGGACGCGACCGATCCCTCGCAGCTGAGCGACGAGCACATCGACGCGCTCGCTTCGATTCCCGCAGAGGCTGCATCGCCGGTGACCGAAATGCAAACCGTCGCCACGATTCCAGCCCCGTGGGCCACTGACGCTAACGGGAATCCGGTCCCTACGCATTGTGAAGCCAACGGCTCGACCATCACACAAGTCATCGAAACCAAGACAGACACAGCATCCCCCGTCACCGCCAACCCAAGTTAGTGGCGGCGGACAGGAACGGCTTTGGCATGTGTGGCGAGCATGGCCTCTGTTCTGGGGTCAATCGCGAGTCTAGCCCGAATCGTTGCAAGAGTAGCGAATCTTGCGAAGAGATTTCGTGGGTTGCAGAATCTGCTGAATCGTATTGGAGGAGTAAAGAATTTCCTGAAGAAGACTTATTATGCAGCTAAAGGGAAAGCCGAAGGCAAATTGTACAAGTATATTTCTAAGGCGGATTTTGCAAATATCAAAAATATATGTTCCGTAGTTGGAGGTGCGATCTGGTCAGCCCTCGGATTTGGTAGTTGTTTCGAACTGGCAAAAGCATTATAAGAGAGGGGAATAATGAGTATCTTATTCATAATAGGTGGAGGGTTGATTTTTTATTGATTGCAGTATTCACTTCACCAGATTCCTTTAAGGACGATGCACGCATCCGCACCATATGCCGTCTAATAGTGGTATCTATAATTGGCATATACACGGGCATTACAGCATTCTGGGAACCGGCTAAAGCTTTCTACCCGACGGCTATAGCGAAGACATGGCGGATTGCCGATACTTTCGAACAGAGCAGACGCCTGTTTTGGTGGTCTTTTTCTTTGGGACTTGTCTTTATTCTGATACAAGGCATCATAGGAATAGAATTACGGAAAAGACGCTCCGCAAAGGGGCAAGACCAAGAACATAGTGCATGAATAATAGTACGCAGTGGGTGATTTCATGTAGGAGTTGCCCACTGCGTATTGCTATGAGACAAGGGACTCAAATTTGAATGTGTCAGGTGGTGTGCCATGGTCGGCGGTTATCGTCGGCAGGTTTATTGGATTGTCGATAGTGGTGGCACATTAGTGGTTCTCGAAGAAGACGTCGGGAGGGTTGGGGGCAATCGTCCCTGCTATGTACACCGTGTTTTTGTAGTTGTTATGATAACCGAGCCTTCAAGCCGCACCGTTAGCCAAGTGGTTGGCTACATAGGGATTATGGGTTCGATGTTGCTGATCTGGCGCTGCTGATGAATCGTATGATACGTCGGGAAATGCAGGAGGAGGCTGGCGGCGATACAAACGCAGAGGCTGACGCGTAAGCATGGGTGCGTTGCAAATTGAGAATGGTCAGGGTGTGCCGCGGATCGTTGGGCTTGTGATTGCCCTGCATCAGGCAACACGGCTATGACACGGTGGCTATACCGGCGGTACCCTGGTAGTGCCCGGGTTCTTGCGCACTTTGGTTTTTGTTTCCTGTGTGCGTTGTCAGTTCGCTTCCTGTATGGTGTCGTGGAGTCGGGACATGTCCAGGTAGCGGCGGGTCGACCACTGGTTG
>JALCCT010000009.1 GCA_022640915.1 Bifidobacterium sp.
GCGCCTGCTTCATCAGTGCCTCGTCAACGCCGAGACGGCCTGCCGTATCGATGATCAACGTGTCGTAGAGCTTGGTCTTCGCCAGTTCGACCGAGTCGCGGGCCACCTTGACCGGGTCGCCGCTCGTTGCCCCGGGAGCGGAAACCGCGTCGCCGCCGGCTGATTGGACGCCCTTTTCCGGCGCATAGACCGGCACGCCGGCGCGTTCGCCGACCACTTGCAGCTGCGTCACCGCGTTCGGGCGCTGCAAATCAGCCGCCACTAGCAGCGGCGTATGCCCGGCGTCCTTAAGCCAGTAGCCGAGTTTTCCAGCCAGCGTGGTCTTGCCCGCGCCCTGCAGGCCGGCGAGCATGATGATCGTCGGCGGGTTCTTGGCGAAGTTCAGCGGCCGGTCGACGCCCGCGCCCAGAATCGCCGTCAGCTCCTCGTTGACGATCTGCACCACCTGCTGCGCGGGGTTGAGCGCCTGCGAGACCTCCACGCCGAGCGCGCGCTCGCGAATCTTCGCTGTGAAGGAGCGCACGACTTCCAGCGACACATCGGCGTCGAGAAGCGCACGGCGTATCTCGCGGATGGTCCCGTCGATATCCGCCTCGGAAAGCTTGCCTTTGCCCCGCAAATGCTTGAAGGCATTTGAGAGCCGGTCTGTCAAAGAACTAAATGCTGCCATAATGCCATTCAGTCTAACCGTTCGTAGGGAGAACGTGCACACGACGACGATATGCAAATAATCGCATCAGTGTGATGAAGCTCATAGGAAAGCTTGTGGCACAGCGGAGCTGGAATGGTAACCTGACAGTAAACGTGTTGCATGACGCCCGCCTCAGCGATGAGAGGCGGTTCGGCTGCCTGAAGACGATGGGGTCGGCTGATTTTGACGCTCGTGCACGCGAACGAATAACGATACCCGGCTATTCGCAGCCTGCAAGGTTGCACGCAAAGGAGACTCATGGCAAAGAATGTCATCCAGTTTGGTTTTGATGCCAAAACCGCGAACCAGCACAAAGAAGGAACCATCAAGGCCGGCGTTGCCACCGTCAAAGTCCTCGAATCCTGGGGCGTCAAGCATATCTTCGGCATTCCGGGCGGCTCGATCAACTCGCTGATGGATGCGCTCTACGTCGAGCGCGACAACATCGACTACGTCCAGGTGCGTCATGAGGAAGTCGGCGCGCTGGCCGCCTCGATGCACGCCAAGTACACCGGCCATATCGGCGTGTGCTTCGGCTCGGCTGGCCCTGGCGGCACGCACACCCTGCAAGGGCTGTATGACGCGCGCGAAGAGCATGTTCCGCTGCTGGCGCTCATCGGCCAGTTCGGCACCGCCGGGCTCAACTGGGACACCTTCCAGGAGATGAATGAGAATCCGATTTACGCCGACGTGTCGATTTACAACCGGCAGGTATCCACCGCCGAGCAGATGCCGCATGTCATCGACGAGGCGATTCGCCAGGCCTACGCCAAAAACGGCGTCGCCGTCGTGCAGATCCCGGTCGACCTCGGCTGGGTTGATATTCCTCAGGACGGCTGGTATTCCGCCGCGCACGCGCATCGCCGCTACCCGAATCCAGTGCTGAACACTGAAGATATCGACGCCGCGGTCGAGCTGCTGAATCAGGCCGAGCGCCCGGTCATCTTTGCTGGCATCGGCACGCGCGGCAATGGGCAGGCCGTGATCGACCTGAGCCGCAAGATCAAGGCGCCGCTGGCCAACACCGGCATCAGCTTCGACAACTTCCCCTCGGATTACGAGGCGCTGCTCGGCAGTCCGAACCGCGTTTCCACCAAGCCATCGGTCGAGTGCTTCCCCGAGGCAGATACGGTGCTGTTCGTTGGCAACAACTACCCCTTCGCCGAGGTATCCAAGGTCTTCAAGAACGTCAAGAAGTTCATCCAGATCGATATTGACCCTTCCAAGCTCGGCAAGCGTCACAACGCTGATGTCGCCATTCTGGGCGATGCAGGTGATGCGCTGCGCGCGATCTACAAGAAAGTCGACGAAAAGGAAAGCACCGGCTGGTGGCGTGCGAACCTGGACAACGTCGCGAACTGGCGCGAATACGTCACCAAACTGGAGAAGAAGACCGAGGGCGACTTGCAGCTCTACCAGGTCTACGACGCCATCAACCAGGTGGCTGACGAGGACGCGATCTTCTCGATCGACGTCGGCGACGTGACCCAGACCTCGATCCGCCACCTGCATATGAACCCCAAGCAGATGTGGCGTACCTCGTCGCTCTTCGCCACGATGGGCATCGGCATTCCCGGCGCGATTTCCGCCAAGCTCGACTTCCCCGATCGTCAGGTGTGGAACCTCGCGGGCGACGGCGGCTTCAACATGACCATGCAGGATCTTGCGACGGCCGTGCAGTACAAGCTGCCAACCATCCACGTGGTCTTCAGCAACCAGCAGTTCGGCTTCATCAAAGACGAGCAGGAGGACACCAACCTCGGCTATCTCGGCGTGCATTTCATGGACATCGACTACGCCAAGCTCGCCGAAGCGATGGGTGCCGTCGGCCACACGGTCACCGAGATCAGCCAGGTGCATGACGTGTTCGCACAGGCCGTGCAAGAAGCGCGCGAGGGCAAGGTCGTAGTCATCGACGCCAAGATCAGCAACGAACGCCCGCTGCCGGCGGAAATGCTCGAACTTGAGCCGCGGCTATATTCTCAGGAGCAGATCGACGCCTTCAAAAAGCGCTACGAGGCCGATGACCTGAAGCCGCTGAGCTACTTCCTTGAGCAGGAAGGTCTCGAAGCCCGCATCGAAACCGTCGAACAGGGCGGGTTCTAGATTTTAGCAGACTACGTATAGGACGAGGTGCCTGCGGTCAATCACTCTGACCGCAGGCACCTTCGTGTTTCTGCGACTATGGTGTCGCTGCTGCCGCTAAGTGCCCGCAGCGACACCATCAGCAGCGACATCTGATGTTATGCCAGACTCCATGTGGAACCATTCGGGCTGTCTTCGATGGCGACTCCGGCGGCGTTCAGGGCATCGCGGATTGCATCGGCTTTGGCGAAGTCCTTGGCTTTGCGGGCTTGGGCGCGGGCGTCGAGCTGCTGTGCGATCAAGGCATCCAGAACGTCGTGTTCGGGGGTTCCGGCTCCGGCAGCGGCCGACCCGCTGCCCGCGTATCCAGCCCATGGTTCGGCCATCGGGTCGAGGCCGAGCGTGTCGAGCATAGCCCGCACCGAAAGCAGTGTGTTTCGAAGCAAATCGGTGGTTGTGCCGCCAGTGGAAGGTTGCGTGCCAGCCGCCAACTGAGCCAGCAGCGTGTTGCCGCTGCGGATCGAGGTGAAGATCGCGGCGACTGCGCCCGAAACGTTGATGTCGTCGTTCATGGCAGTGACGAAATCGGCTGGTAGGTCGTCGGCCGAAACAGCTATGACTTCCTCGCGCGAGGGCTGCCCGTTATGAGTCGAAGCGTTGTTGCTCAGAGCGTCGTCAACCAGCGCAGCGCCGGCACGCTCGATGAAATTGCTGATGCGCTCGAAGGCCGAACGAGCCTCTGCAAGCGTCTGATCCGACCATTCGAGCATCGATCGGTATTGCACGGAACCCAGCGCATAGCGCACAACCCACGGCGAATCCTGCGCCAGCACTGCCGGCACCGACAGGCCGTTGCCCAGGGACTTCGACATCTTCTCGCCCTTGGCGGTCACCCACGCCGAATGCATCCAACGGGCCGCTGAATTCCAGCCAGCGGCCTTGGTCTGCGCCATCTCGTTCTCGTGATGGGGGAAGCGTAGGTCCAGCCCGCCGCCGTGGATATCGAACATACGCCCAAGGTAGCGATGGCTCATCGCGGAGCATTCGATATGCCAGCCGGGGCGGCCGGTGCCGAACGGTGTCGCCCAACGCGCAGTCGGCGGATCGCTGGGTTTTGGTGCTTTCCACAGCGCGAAATCGCGCACGTCATGCTTGTCAGGTGAAGCGTCGGCCGGGTCAACGGGATTGTATGTGTCGTTTCCTGTCGCGTCCACGCTCGGCCCCATGCGGTCGGCGACCGCAGCGGCTTCGTCAACCTCGTTAGCAGCGCCCGTAGCTGTACCGGCGCCCTCGGCCGTGCCTGTGTCCACGCCACTTGACTGCTTTTGATGCGTCAACTCGCCATACTGTGGCCAGCTCGCCACATCGAAGTACACGCTGCCAGTCGGCTTGCCATGCTCGTCGCGTATCACATAGGCGTGGCCATTATCAATAATGCGTCCGATGAGTTCGACCATGTCGGTGATATGCCCAGTAGCGCGTGGCTCATAGGCGGGAGGCAGCACGCCAAGCGCATCATAGGCCTTGGTGAACTCGCGCTCGTACAAGTACGCCCGCTCCCACCACTGCTGGCCGGCGGCGGCGGCCTTGTCGAGGATCTTGTCGTCGATATCGGTCACATTGCGCACGAACGTGACTTGGTATCCTAGCCGCGACAGCCAGCGGCGCACGATATCGAAGGCGACCGCTGCGCGAACATGTCCGATATGCGGCGAACTTTGCACCGTCGCTCCGCATACGTAGATGCCGACCTTGCCGGGCACGATCGGCACGAACGGTGACACCGCGTGCGAGGCGGTGTCGTACAGCCGCAGTTCGCAGGCCGCATGGGTCTGCAAACTGTTGGAATCGAGCGGTTTTTCGGCATCAATCATGCCTCTGAGGGTATTCGAATTCCCAGACAACCGGTCACAGCTGAAATGCCGTTTACAGGGGCAATGCCACAATAGAACCATGACTTCACCGCAAGTGCTTATTGTGCAGCATGTCCCGTGGGAGAGACCGGGGCGCATACTCGACAATCTCGAGGACCTGGGCATAGCTACTCGGATTGTGAACATCGCAGGGGAGAAAAAGGCGAAGCTGCCGGATTTCGACGAGCTCGCCGGGGTAGTCATCATGGGTGGGCCGATGGACGCCACAGATTTCGAACACTATCCCGGGCTCAAAAGCGAGGTAAAGCTCGTGCGCGCGGCGATCAGCGTCGGCAAGCCGGTTCTGGGCATCTGCTTGGGCCATCAGATCATCGCCATTGCGCTTGGGGCGAAGCTGAGCAGGGGAGCTACTCGCGAAATCGGGTTTGCACCGATCAAAAGCGTTGCCACACACGATTATTTTTCGATGTGGAACAAGCAACTCAACGTGCTGCACTGGCATAGTGATGCGGTGACGGTGCCTGAGGGAGGGGCGCTGCTGGCCAAATCGCAGGAGACAAACAACCAGGCCTTCAGATTCGGTTCGGCGCTGGGATTGCAGTTCCATCTCGAAGTCACCAAGCCGCTGCTGGACGAATGGCTAAGCGTGCCTTCGATGACAGAAGAACTCAAAAAGTCGCAAATCGCCAAGATCCGGGACGATTTCGACAAGTACGATCCACAGCTTCAGCCGCTTGCCGAACAAGTCTTCTCTGGTTTCGCGGCGAGATGCAGTACATACGCGCGCTCGCTTGCAGCATAGGGGCTACGGCAGGGTAACGGCGCCTTGTGTGGCCGGTGCCTATGGCTGGCAGTATACTAAGAAGCCTTATGCCTACGTATGACTTGGGATTAGAGCATGTTTCGCTCAGCTTCGCCACCAAAACCGTATTCGCCGACGTGACCCAAGGTGTGTTCGAGGGCGATCGTATCGGTATCGTCGGGCGCAATGGCGACGGCAAATCCACGCTGCTGCGACTGCTGGACGGCGCTCAGGAGCCGGATTCTGGGCGTGTCACGCGGCGCAACGGGCTGACCTTCGGTATGCTCGACCAGCGCGATCCGCTCGACGACAATGCCACGCTGCGGCAGGCCGCGCTCGAAAACCGCGAAGACTACGAATGGGCCGCTGACTCGCGCTCGCGCGAGATCGTCGAGGCGCTGCTGGGCGGGATGAGTCTGGATGCGACGATCGGGACGCTGTCGGGCGGCCAACGCCGCCGTGCCGACTTGGCCCGGCTGTTGCTGCGCGACTGGGATATCCTAGCGCTTGACGAACCGACGAATCACTTGGATATCGTGACGATCCACTGGCTTGCTGAGCATCTACGCCAGCGCTGGTCTGCGGGCCAAGGCGCGCTGCTGCTGGTGACGCATGACCGCTGGTTCCTCGATGAGGTGTGCGAATCCATGTGGGAGGTGCACGACGGCGTCATCGACCCGTTCGAGGGCGGCTACAGCGCCTATATGCTGCAGCGCGTCGAACGCGACCGACAGGCCGGTGCGCGCGAAGAGCACCGTCGCAATCTGGCGCGCAAAGAGCTTGCGTGGCTCTCGCGCGGAGCCCGCGCCCGCGCCACTAAACAGAAGTTCCATGTCAAGCAGGCGAACGCGCTGATCGCCGACGTGCCGCCGATGCGCAATACCTTGCAGCTCAAGCAGATGGCCACGTCACGTTTGGGCAAGCAGGTCGTGGATCTGCTTGATGTGACGCAGATCTTCCAGAATCGTGCGCAGGGGAGCGCGGCTTCGACATCGGGTTCCAGCGCGGACATGAGTCTGGACGCTGCCCCGGCGCAGCTGGATATTGTGCCTGCCTTATACTCCGAGCCGGTGCTCACCGGCTCTCTTGATTTGGACGTTGACGGTGCCGACGATCCTCGTCTGACGGATGCCAGGGGCGCACTCGCCGTTGCCGGTGACGATGCAGATGACGGCGCTACTGACGACGGCAGCGGCTCGGATATCACTTCAGCGGCCCGCCGTGTGCGCGTCAGCGGCCGCATGATTCTCGACAACGTGACCTGGCTGATAGGCCCAGGAGACCGCTTTGGCATCGTGGGGGCGAATGGCGCGGGCAAATCGACGTTGCTCAGCATCATCGACGGCACGCTAACCCCGACCGCCGGGCGGGTGAACATCGGCAAAACCGTGAAATTCGCGGTGCTTACACAGCGGTTGGACGAGCTTGAGAAGCTCAACGCTTACAAGGTCAAAGAGGTGCTCAGCCGCTACAAGCCCAGCTACATCGTCGACGGCAAGGAAGTTACGCCGGGGCAGCTCATGGAGCGGCTCGGCTTCGAATCGGCGCAACTCATGACGCCGATCGGCGACTTATCCGGCGGCCAGAAGCGGCGCATGCAATTGTTGCTGATTCTGCTGGATGAGCCGAATGTGCTCATCATGGACGAGCCGGGCAATGACTTAGACACGGACATGCTCGCCGTAATGGAGGATTTGCTCGACACCTGGCCTGGCACGTTGATCGTGGTTTCGCACGACCGCTACCTGCTTGAGCGCGTCACTGACCAGCAGTTCGCGCTTATCGGCGGCAAAGTGCGTCATCTGCCCGGCGGCGTGGACGATTATCTTGCGATGATCGAGGCGGCGCAGTCGAATTCTGGCGCAAACGGCTCTGCTGCCCGTCAATCATCCAAGGGTGCAGGAGCCGGCGGCACTGCAGACGTTAAAGACGATAAAGACGACGAGAAGCTCACCGGCAAGGCGTTCCACGATGTAACCAAGCGCATCTCAGCCATCGAGCGACGGCTGGCTAAACTCGAAAAAGGCAAAGCCGATATCGAACAACGCATGGCCATGCACGATCCCAGCGATTTCCAAGGGCTCAATGCGCTCAACCAGGAACTGAACGGCGTGCAGGGCGAAAAAGAATCATTGGAGGCCGAATGGATGGAGCTCTCCGAACAGATCGAGTAGCGAGCGGCTCACTTGTTCGCTTCATCTGAAAAGTGTGAGCCATGCGAATTATCGTCCGGTGATCTCCGAGCCGATGACCTTCTCGCTCAGCGCGCGCGGGCCGCGCGTCACAGCCACAGCACCCGAACGGACGAGTTCGATGACGCCGTACTGGCCCAAAAGGCCGAGCAATGCATCGATCTTACCTTCAGCGCCGGTTGCTTCGATGGTGAGCGATTCGGTATGCACATCGACCACGCGCACGCGGAAGAGCCGCACAATCTCGAGTACGTCGGAGCGGCTCGACTCGTCGGCGGCCACTTTGATCAGCACCAGTTCGCGTTCGACGGTGGTATCTGAATCAAGATCGACAATCTTGAGTACATGCAGCAGCTTATTGAGCTGCTTGATGATCTGCTCAAGCGGCACGGCTTCCACATCTGCGGTGACCGTGAGCCGGGAGATGTCCGGGCGCTCGGTGGGGGAGACTGACAGCGAGTTGATGTTGAAGGACCGGCGGGCGAACAGGCCGGCGATGCGGGCGAGCACGCCCGGCCGATTTTCCACCAGCACCGAAAGCGTGTGGCGCTGCGAACCAGGCTGCGAAGCGGGATAATTAGCCATACTGAAGCTCCTTGTCGCTTAATTGCGCGAAATCGATGCCGTGACGCCACTTGCCTTCAGCGGTGTGATGCCGGGCATATACACCACCTCGTCGTTCGAAGAGCCAGCGGCGACCATAGGCCAGACCATCGCATCCTTCCAGACGCGGAAATCGATGAGCACCGGCCGGTCATGAGTCGCATTCGCCTGCTTGATCGCCGCGACCGCCTCATCCTTGGTGTGCGCGCGCAAACCTACGCACCCATAGGCTTGCGCGAGTGTGACGAAGTTGGGCACATCGTCCTCTTCAGGCACATCGTCGCCGTCGAACAGGTCGGTCTGCGAATAATGCTGCTGGTAGAACAGCGTTTGCCATTGGCGTACCATGCCGAGTGTTGAATTGTTGAGAATCGCGATCTTCAAGGGCATATGCTCAAGGAATACGGTGGCCAGCTCCTGCGAGTTCATCTGGAAACTGCCGTCGCCGTCGATGAGCCAGACCGGCTTCTTGCCTTCGAAGTCACGCTCCGAGCCGACGCATGCACCGAGCGCAGCAGGCAGTCCATAGCCCATCGTGCCTAAGCCGCCGGATGATATCCAGGAATGCGGGTTGCAGAAATCGATGAACTGCGAAGCCCACATCTGATGCTGGCCGACTCCAGAGACCCAGATAGTCTGCTCATCGGCCTGCGCTGAGATCTGCTCGATGACCCATTGCGGTGCCAGTGAGCCATCGGTCGGCTTAGTGTATGTGTCCGGGTATTTCTCGCGCCACTGTTCGATCTGATTCCACCACGAGCTACGATCCTGCCGGCCTTGGATGGCTTGCGTGCGTGCGATCTCGGGAATCAGATCCTCGAGCACGGTGCTTACATCGCCGACGATGGGCACGTCAGGCTGGCGGTTCTTGCCGATTTCCGCTGGATCGATATCGATATGGATCACGTGCGCACCTGGCGCGAAGGCGTCGAGGTCGCCGGTGACCCGGTCGTCGAAGCGCGCGCCGATCGCCACCAGCAGATCGGAGCGCTGGATGGCGCCGGTTGCGGCGATCGTGCCGTGCATACCAGGCATGCCGAGCACCTTGGGATCACGGTCGGAAACGAGCCCGCGCGCCGGCAGCGTTGTAACGATCGGCGCGTCGGTCAACTCGGCAAGCGCCTTGACCTGCGCGCCTGCGTCGGATCGGGCTGCACCGCCGCCAACATAGAGTACCGGGCGGTACGCCTGGGCGAAGAGCTTCGCGGCTTCGGCGAGAACGTGGCCATGGGCTTTGGTGATTGGATTATAGCCAGGCAGGATCATGCGCTGCGGCCACGAGTAGTACATCGTCTCGCGTTGCGCCGTTTTGGTCACGTCCACGACAACGGGGCCCGGTCTGCCCGAACCGGCGATGTAGTGCGCTTCGGCGAGAACGCGAGGGATGTCCTGCGCGCGGGTCACGAGGAAGGAATGCTTCGCTACTGGGTAGGTGATGCCGACGATATCGGCCTCTTGGAATGCGTCCGTGCCGATCGCCTCCACATTCACCTGTCCGGTGATGACCAGCAGCGGGACCGAATCCATGTTCGCATCGGCTATGGCGGTGACAACATTGGTCGCGCCCGGTCCCGAAGTCACGATGCATACGCCGACACGGCCGGTTGCGATGGCGTAGCCTTCGGCCGCGTGTCCTGCGGCCTGCTCGTGCCGGGTGAGCACGAAGCGGAAGCCAGTATGCTCATTGATTGCGTCGTAGACAGGCAGAATGGCGCCGCCTGGTATGCCGAAGACATCTTGGACGCCGAGATCCTCCAGAGAGCGGACGAGCGCCTGGGCACCGGTCATCTTCTCCCCGTCGATGATGGTCTGCTGGCGTGCGGGCGGATCTGCCTTGGGCACGCTGCTGAATGCCTGGAGAGGCGTTGGAAGCACCATAATCCCTCTTACATGCTCATGTTCGGTTCGGGGCCGTCACGACTCGACGCTGATCGCATCATGAGCCTGACAACTAGCACAATGGCGTCAGGTCGCACAGGCGCTTGTGGCGGCGTAGCGACAGGACGTGATTTCCATCATGGTAACGGCAGGCTACGGCAAAATCCTCGTATCCGCCCACATGGTGGCTATGCCCACGGCTGGCCGGGGCATCAACGCCCACCATGCGAGCGCTACTGCTTGCGTGGAGTCACCCGCGGTTCACTCTTCCGCATGCTTGCGGCGACGCCCGGCGTGGTGCTCGTGCTTCTTGGAATCGTGCGAGTCTAAGGTCTTCCACGCCTCCTGCGCTGCGGCGAGCTGCGCCTTGCGCTTGCTGGTGCCTGAGCCTGCGCCTAGCACTTCGTCGCTATCAGGCAGCACCGCGCGCGCGGTGAATGTCTGCGCGTATTCCGGCCCGTCCACCGCCATGCGGTACAGGGGGTCCTGCAAGCCCATATCATGCGCCTTGACGGTCAGCGATGTTTTCCAGTCGAGTGCCGGGCCCTCATGCGACACCTCTTCGAGCGTGTCGTCGATGAGCCGGTGAACCACCGGACGGGCGCCTTCGATGCCATGGGTGACGAACGTCGCGCCGATCAGCGATTCCACGATGTCGCATAGGATCGAGCTTTTGCTGGCCCCTCCGTCTTCGTTCTCGCCATGACCTAGAAGAATATACGGCCCGACGTGCAGCTTGTCGCGGGCGATCTGCGAAAGCGCCTCTTCGGATACGGCCTTGGCCCGCATCTTGGCAAGCTGCCCTTCGGTCATGTCGGGGTGCAGCCGATAGAGCGTTTCGGTGGCGACCAGCTCGAGCACAGCGTCGCCGAGGAATTCGAGCCGTTCGTAGTTCGGCGACCCCGGGTGCTCGTGCGAGAAGGAGCGATGGGTGAGCGCCTGCACGAGGATTTCAGGGCTGAGTGTGGTGCCCAGCACAGCGAGCAGCTCGGCGGCTGGCGTGCCGGGCTCATCGGGTTTGGGGGTTGTGGCGGCAGCGGTCATCGCGCAGTCCTTTCTGACACAGTATTGCAAATGCGTTGTGTTCGTTCTGGCAGTGTTCGGTATACGGTTCGTTAACCATACATACGCGAAGACCCCGCCACCCGTCGATGGCAGGGTCTTCAACTTCCGAGACTATTGACGTCCGGAGCCGATCACTTGGTGTGATTGGACCGGATGGCCTCGCGGTAGACGCGGCCGCGGAAGGATCCGCAGCTCGGGCAGGCCATATGCGAGAGCGTCGGAGCGCCGCAGTTCGGGCAGGCGAACGTCTGCGCTGCTTGCGCCTTCCATGCTGAGCGGCGCGTATGCGTATTAGCGCGCGAAGTCTTGTACTTAGGCAATGCCATGGTGATTCCTCTGTTTCGTTCGAACGATTGAGCTTAAGCGTGCTATATACTAACGCGACCAGCGTACATTGTCCATTGTGAACCGGCGCACCAGAATCGATGCGTTGATCGTGCGATGCTTCGGAACCATCAGACTGTGATCGTGCGTTGCCGCCGCATACGGGAATTGCGGGTGAATCGCCTGCAGAGCCTGCCGATGGCGTATCCGCCGAAAGCCGCTGCCGTATAAATCGGAAGCACAATGAGATACAACCGCCAATCAGGTGGCCAATGCATTTCTATCCCGGGCCATGTGCCGGTGTCGACCATCGTGATGATGACTGCCGCAAGTACGATGTTAAGTACGGGGAAGCGCCATGTCGCATTGCTGCCAGCCCCGACGACGGCGCTTAGGATGAGCAGCAGCACAGGCCATGCAATATACACGTAATCGACGATTTCGAGAGCTGGTGAAACGGCCCATCCGCGCGCCATCAAGATAATATAGCTGGCGATCATAATGCTTTGGCAAATCAGGCCGGTCGCATGTTTTTTGAGCCATGAACCCCGTACCGGTGTCCGAGTTCTTTGAGTTGATGCGTTGGTCATTGTAGTTCCTTTCACGATATATCAATGGTTGTGTCGATATCTCAACGTGTGGTCTTTGGAAGATGCGGAATTCTCTTCGTGTCCGGGTTGGTTGCGAAGCCTCGGTCAAGCAGGCGCACGCTGATTCTGTCTGACATGCCTTTGACGACAATGCGGCTGAGCTGCCTGCCGCTATGCAGATCGAATCGGAGTATCCCGCTATCATGGCGGTTCCCGCTGAGCCTATCAACCCATACGTCGACGATGTCTCGGGAAAAAGATGACATGAAATGGGTTTTCCTGTCGCATCGTTGGCATAGAGGCACTACGGCAACCCCCGAAATAACGTTCTTTTCATAATGACCTACTTCCTTGTAGATACTAAAATTACGTGAAAATTACGTGGACTAGCAAAACATTTTCTTCGGTGAATCACCTCCCCCTGTTGTACTGTGTTGAGTTCTCATGTGCACCATTACAGATAAGAACCTTTTACAGATTGAGAAAACACCCCTTCACTAGGGTTAGGCATACCACTGTATGCCTAGTTAGTCAAGCGGAGACTCTGGAGAAGAGGGATGGTGATGCCCATGTCCCAGCTGCCGAGATCTGTGGGGACGGTGAATGTCTCTGGACATGGATGCGACGACGGTTCGATATCAGTCGAAACCGCCGTCGCATTTGGACTTATGTCTTATCGTTTGATCAATGAATCCTAGGTCAAAGTTCGTAGTTTTGCCATTGGTCGGCTTTTTAATAATCCAATATCATCGAATTCTCTTAACGCATTATAATAAACACCATAATGAAATGATTAATTTTTTTTAAAAATAAATTGCAAGTATTGTTCCACGATTATGCCTAATAAGCATAATCGCGGAGCCCTTTCCACTGATGCCGCATCGTGCGATCTGTTTCACCAGTGCTACTGCTGCTCCTTCTCCAATTGAGCCTTGAGCCCGGCTAAAGATGCGAATCGGATGTCGGTGATGTCGTGGCGGTGCTCCGGATGCTCGTTGAGATTCAAGCCGCATTGCGGGCACAGGCCGCGGCAGTTGGCCCGGCACAGCAGCTGGAGCGGCAAGTGCTCCGCCAGCGCATCGCGCAGCAGCGCCTGAATATCAGCGAACGCGCCGTCAGGGCTCAACGGGTAGGAATCCTCGCTCTCCTCTTCGCCGGCGACAATCTCCACGTCCTCTTCGGCTGCAGCGCGCGCGTTGTGGTGTACTGCCCCGGCATGACGGGGGGCATAGGGGAAGAAGGCCGTCGTCTGGACGTTCCAGTCGCGCCTGATGGGCGTGAGGCAGCGGGTGCATTCCGCGTGCAGCGGTGCGGTGACGCGGGCTTGGAAGATCAGCCCGTCGACGATGGAGTCGAAGGAGCCTTCCACGTGCAAACCGGCGCCTTCCCCGACTCCCACGACCGCGTCGCCGATGCCGTCAGGCGCGGGGAACTGGGCGTCGACGTCCCTGTGCTGCCCGGCGCGCGAGGAAAGCTGTGCGACGGGGATGGCCCATGGGGAATCTTCTGGACGTGACATGCTATCAGCCTTCCGGGTAAATCATTGAGGGAACTCAGTTCGGGTAATCATCGTGTTCAAGATGGGGCAGTTGCGCATCAGCGTCGTGGCGACGTTCATCCAGTACATTGATGCCTGCCTGCACATCGCGGCCGAGTTTGTCGAGCTGCTCCTGCAGGCCGCTCATCACCGTGGCGCAATATTGGTTCGCGCCTTGCGTGAGCTTGTCGGATGTCGCCTGCGCCTGGTCGAGGATAGCACGGGCTTTCTGCCGTGCAAGCTCGGTGACGTTCTCTTGCCCCGCCAGGAACTGGGCCTGATCCTGCGCATCCTTGACCATCTGAGCGGCGCGGCTCTGAGCCGAAGCGATGATCGCGCTCGACTGGCTTTGCGCGTTCTCCAGACGGCGCTCGGACTCGCGCATCAGCGACGAGGCGCGCTCGAGCTGTACTGGGAGCTTGTTCTTGAGCTCTTCAATGCGATCCTCGAACTGCACACGGTCGACTTTCACCGTGCCGGGCGAGAAGAGGCTGCCTTTGGCCTCGTGCAGCGCTGCCTCGAGATGGTCGAGAATGTCATAGACTGTCGTGAATTCAGCGCGGCTTTTGCTTTCGGCGGAGTCGGCACTCGGCGCGCCTTCGCGCAGATCGGGCATCGCGGACATGGCAAACAGATCACGCACACGTCCTGAACTCGGCGCGTCCTGCGCAGTGGCGTTGATGACCGGTTGCCCGTCCGCGTGCTGGACTGCTGAACTCGCAGTGTCGTCGTCAGCCTCGGCTGTCATTTCATCATCGTTCGCGGCGCGTGTTGCATCAGGCATTATCGACTCTTTTCTTGGTTGAGGGCGTCTGCCAGCATCGGTATGACATCGTCCGGGACCATGCCGGTCACATCGCCTCCATGGCGAGCCACATCCTTGACGATCGAGCTGGAGATATGCTCCAGCACGGGGTCTGCAGGCAGAAACAGTGTTTCTACGTGGGCGAGCTTGCGGTTGACGAGTGCCATGCCCAGCTCGGCCTCGTAATCGCCGTTCTGCCGCAAGCCTTTGACGATCACGCTCGCACCGACCTTCCGGCAGTAATCGGTAATCAGCCCGTCGGTGGAATCCACCTTGACCTGCGCATATCCGTCTTTGTCAAGCGCGCGGCGGATCACATCCACCCGGGTGTCGGCGGGAAACATCGGCGTCTTCGCCGCATTGATAGCCACCACCACATGCACTTCCTCGAAGAAGCATGCGCTGCGCTCGATCACATCCAAATGCCCGGCGGTCACGGGATCATACGATCCGGGGCACACTGCGATAGTCATAGCCTCTAGCGTAACTCGCCGAGCCGTCAAGTGGTGCAGGCGCGAAACCAAGAAAGTAATGAGCTAGGGGTACGTGCGAATTGGCGAACGAGGATTCTGCGCCGAAAGCGTGCGTCAGGGCGTGTTCGGCTTGCCGTCTCCTATGATGGTGCATACACATGCCGTGTCGCTGCCATGATGTTGCTGGTGTGATCGCATGCTGACGAATATTGGCTTGGGCACGGCGCGCTAAACGCAGCGGCTGCAACACGCGGTAACACAAGTCGCGAAGACGCTATGCACATTGAAGGACGGGCACTATGCTGGGCGAACTGACGGATGCGGCGCACGACACGCAAAACAGCGGTGCGACTGTGCGCAGACAGGTGATGCGTAAACACGCGATGAGCGAGCAGGCAATGGGTAGGCAGACCGTCCTCAGCGAACAGGCATTCAGCGGGCGTTCCCCAGACGGACGAGCAACGTGTGAGGCGGTGCGCAATGATGCTGAGCCGGTCTCCCCGCTTTCGAACCCCGACGCCAATACTGGCACCGCCGTGCTGGAACGCCCGCAGACCGAAGAGCAGACGAGCAAGTCGGATGATGGGGACGCCGACCGGTTCGCCCATTACGTTTCCAAGGATCGCATCATGGAATCGCGCATGACCGGCCGACCCGTAGTGGCGCTGTGCGGCAAGATCTGGGTGCCCAGGCACGATCCCTCGCAATACCCGGTGTGTCCGGACTGCAAACGCATCTACGAGGAAATGACCGGTAAATAGGCCATAGGGAGCGTCTGCAGCTCGATCGGTTGCAGACGCCATCGGGCTTACAGCACGGTGATTTCAGTCGGGATCACTGGTTCGCCTTTCATCAGCGACTGTGCGGTGATTGGCAGCTTGGCCAAGGCTTGCGCCCGATGAGCCTGTGCGTTCATAATCGCGTCATGGCCTTGGTATTGCGTATCGGCGGCGCCGCGCTCGACATAGCGCACCAGCAAATCCTTCCATTCACCGGCTACTTGGTAGCCGGCGAGTTGGCTCTCCGAGCCAGAGATAACATGCTCGCATTCAGCGAGACCGTACTCGTATGAGCGATAGGCCAGCTTGCGGCCGGGCACACTCGCCTTGTCCTTGGACTTCTTGGCCACGGGCTGCATCACGCCCGCGCTGTTCTCGCGTTCGGCGAGCTTGTAGACCATCGCGCAGGTCGGTGCGCCGGAGCCGGTGACGAGCATCGTGCCCACGCCATAGGAGTCCACAGGAGCCGATTGCAACGCCGCCAGTGCGTATTCGTCCAAATCGTTGGTCACGGTGATTGTGGTGTTCTTGGCTCCTAGGGCATCGAGCTGATTGCGCACGCGCTGCGCGAGCGATGCCAAATCGCCCGAATCAATGCGCACGCCGCCTAGTTCCGGCCCGGCCACTTCGACCGCGGTTTTCACGGCTTCCTCGATGTTGTAAGTGTCGACCAGCAGCGTGGTGTTCTTGCCCAGCGCGTCGATCTGGGCTTGGAAGGCGTCACGCTCGCAGTCGTGCACAAGCGTGAAGCAGTGTGCGGCGGTGCCGATTGCCTTGAGACCGTAACGGTGTGCGGCCAGCAGATTCGCAGTGCCTTGGAATCCGCCGATGATGGCTGCGCGCGAGGCAGCGACAGCGGCCGATTCGTTGGCGCGGCGCCCGCCCATATCCATGCATGGGCGATCCTTGGCTGAGGTGACCATACGCGATGCCGCAGAAGCGACTGCCGAATCATAGTTGAGAATCGACAAAACCAGCGTCTCCAGCAGCGTGCATTCGCCAAAGGTCCCCTCCACTTGCAGAATTGGCGAATTGGGGAAGAACATCTCACCCTCTCGGTATCCGGTGATCGACCCGGAGAAATGAAAATGCTCCAGCCAATCGATGGTCTCGCGGCTGACGATGCCCCGATCGGAAAGGAATCGGAGCTCTTCGTCGCCTAAGTGGAAACGTTCGAGCGCGTCGAGAATGCGGCCCGTGCCGGCTACGACCCCGTAGCGGCGGCCTTCAGGCAGGTGCCTGGTGAATACCTCGAAGACGCACTTGCGCTGTGCCGTGCCGTCGCGAAGCGCCGCGTCGAGCATGGTGTATTCGTACATGTCCGTCATCAGCGCTGTTGAACACTGAGCTGTTGAACTCAGTGCCGCTGAATCGCGTGCCGTTGAATGCTGTGTCGTCGAGGAGTCAGCCATCGTTGCCCTTTCGTCGTGCAAAGTAGTGCATAGTCGCATATGGCGTGGTGAATCGCGTGCCGATACTCAGTCTAATCGTTCGTTCTGCAGGCGTTCTTTTGCGAGTGTACGGTAGGCTGAATCACGGTGAAGCCGGGTGCGATGCCGGGTCGCCAGCCGTGCAACTGCTTTAGATCGGGAGGGAGCGAACATGAGAATTGTCGTCGCCACGCATAACGAGGGTAAGCTGGCTGAAATTCGTCGCATACTACGGCAGGATCTCGGGGATTTGGCGAATGATGTGGAGCTGGTATCCGCCGGCTCATTGGGCCTTCCCGACCCGGTGGAGACCGGCACGAGCTTCGCTCAAAACGCGTTGCTCAAGGCGCGTGATGTCGCAGGGCGTACCGGCTTGCCTGCCCTCGCTGACGACAGCGGGCTGATCGTCGATGTGCTGGGAGCGGCGCCTGGCATTCTTTCGGCGCGCTGGGCGGGCGTCCATGGAGACGATCGGGCGAATAACGCACTGCTGTTGGCGCAGATCGCGGATATCCCCGACGCGCATCGCACAGCTCGTTTCCGGTGCGCGGCCGCGCTCGCAGTTCCGCAAGGCTTTGAATGCACCGATGCCGAGACGGATGGAGCTGCCGGCGGGACTGAGAATGGCGACTGTGAGCCGACTGCCCACGCCATTGCGGCCCAATACGTGGAGACTGGCGATATGCCGGGCAGAATCATTCGTGCGCCGCGTGGCGAGCGCGGCTTCGGCTACGACCCGCTTTTCGTGCCAGATGATCAGCCCGGACGCACGAACGAGCGTGGCGAGTCGCTGACCAGCGCCGAAATGACGCCGGCCGAAAAGAACGCCATCTCCCATCGTGGCAAAGCCATCGCCGCCCTCATGCCCAGCATTGAACGGCTGTTGCCCCGCTGATAGTGCCTCACGCCTTTCAGGCGGCGACAACACGAGCAAGCCGCATCAGGCTACGCCGCCACAAGCAGATGAAATCCCATCATCAGCACGATTGCGATCACGGCGGTTACGCACAGCGTAAACCCGGCGAGCCTGGCGTTGCCGAGCACCTTGTCGGTGAACATCGTGGAGAAGATCGCTGTGGGAGCCAAGCAGCACAGCGCTACGGCCTCGCGCACGACCGGTCCGAAGGGAAGCAGGAACCAGGCCGCAGCCGCGAACGCCAGCGAGCACGGCAGTCGCCAGCCAACGATCTCAAGGACCGCTTTGATATCGTGCAAACCGCGGGGCGGTTCGGTGAGCATTCCGACCATGAGCATCGAGCAGAAGGCGTTGGCGGAGTAAAAGGGATGGGCCATCGGTGCGATCCACGCAGGTATGGTGACACCGGCCAGCATGAGCAACACCATCACAATGTAGGTGTCGAACGAGGGCGAGGAGAGAAAGCCACGTGCCACGTTGCGGCACAAGGCGCGCCGCCGCAGCCGGCGGGCATCGCGATCTACGGGGCCTGCGTACGGCAAGGTAGGGGCAGATCCAGCGTGTTGCTGCGTAAGGGTTTTGCCTGGTTCGATATGCAGCAGCGTCTGCATCATGACGTTGGTGCCTGCAGCGACCATGACGCTGTTGCCGATATCAAACATCGCCGCCGGGATAAGCGCTGATGATCCGAGCAAGGACTGGACGATGGGGAAGCAGAAGCAGCCGATGTTGAATCCGGATCCATTGAGCATAAGAAACGCGCGCTCGCCCACCGGGCGGCGCCGCGAGCATATATAGATTAGCAGCGAGGGCAGCAGCGCGGCCGTCAGCGAGAACCCCGACACGGCAAGCAGCCTGACGTCGTGCGGATTGACGGCGAAGGAGTAGATGATGGCTCCGGGCAGAATCAGATTAAATTCCGCGGTCTGCACAACGCGGTAATCGCGCGGGTCGAACAGGCGCATGTGTTTGAACAAGTAGCCAGCGGCGATGATGAGTAGCAGTGTCGCCGGTTGTATAATCGCGGGCATAGCTTCTCCTTCTTGGCTTTCTCGGCAGAACCGTGCGCGAATGGCGTGCCATCGCCATCGTAGGCCGTGGCACCTATGGATGCCGTTGCCGGTGTCATCGGCGTCGTTTGTGCTCGGTGTTCGTTCTTGTGCTGGTTCGCAACTCCTGCAGGCATGCTAGATTATTGATGGCTATGCGACTATTGCGGTTGTATGGCTGTTGCACACATGGCGGAATTGGTATACGCGCAGGATTTAGGTTCCTGTGGCCTTGCGGCCGTGAGGGTTCGAGCCCCTTTGTGTGCACGGTGGTGCGAGTGGGGATTTACGGCACGGTTGATGCAATGCAGTATCCACCGGCTGCAAAATGTGATATTCCCCTCATAATCGTGCGTATCGGCGATGCATCACGCTTCGGGGCTGGTTTACTGGCCGCTCGCATATATAATGAATGCGTAATTTGGGCGGAGGTTCGGCGCGGCGCAATGCGGCGTCGTTCCGTGCTGCCTAAGCAGGAGAGATTTCATCGTACGAAGGTGACATTATGGCGACAATTGCTGTTCTAGGCGCGGGCTATGCAGGCATGCGTGCGGTCAAGCGGCTGATTCACGAGAAGGTCGATGCGCGCATCGTTCTGGTCAACGACCACCCGTATCACTACGAGTCCACTCAGCTGCATGAGATCGCGGCAGGAAACAAAGAACCCGCCGATATCACCTTCGACATCCGCGAGGCGGTGCCGGACAAGGTTGACGTAGTCATCGACACGGTCGAGCGCATAGACCGCGAGCACGGCCAGGTGATGCTCAAGAACGGCGAGCCGCTGGCGTACGACTATCTGGTCAACGCTCTGGGCTTCGAATCCGAGACTTTCGGCATTCCGGGCGCCGAAGAGAACAGTCTGTCGTTCAACAACATCGATTCTGCGATGGCGGTACGCGAGCATATGGAGAAGGCGCTGGCGAACTATGCGACCAGCCACGACGAGAATGATCTGCACATTGTGGTGTGTGGCGCCGGATTTACCGGCATCGAGCTGCTTGGCGAGCTCGCATGGCGCATGCCGCAGCTGGCGAAGGGATATGAGCTGCCTGAGGATCTGATTAAGCTTATCTGCATTGAGGCGTCGCCGAAGGTGCTCGGCATGCTGCCGGAGAGTCTGGCGACTTGGGCGCTCGACTATCTCACCGGTAAGGGCATAGCCATGCATACTGGCACAGCGATCACCGAGGTTCGCCCCGGCGTCGTGGTGGCAGGCGGTCAGGAGTTTCATGCCAACACGATCATCTGGACCACTGGAGTGCGCGGCAGCCGGGTGATTTGCGATTCCGGCTACGAGCAGCGGCGCAACCGGGTTATGGTGCAGGAGGATCTATCGGTCAAGGATCATCCGAACGAGTTTCTCGTTGGCGACGTCAGTGCTGTGCCGGACGTGCAGACTGGCCGGCCGTATCCCACGACGGCACAGATTTCGATCGCGCAGGCCGACGTTGTCGCGGCCAATATTGCGGCGCGGCTGACTGGGCACGAACCGCACAAGTTCGTGTTCAAGAGCGTAGGAACGGTCTGCTCGCTCGGTCCGCATGCAGGCGTGGCACAAATCGACATGATGGGTCATTGGAAGCTCAAAGGCCGTAAGGTCGGTATGGTCAAACGCCTGGTCAATGACCGCTCGGTGCTCGAGCTGGCGCATGTGAAGGAAATGCTGGAAAGCAACTGAGCCGTTGAAGCGCTGATTCATCGGCCAGTGGCCCTACGCCAAGAATGGCGTGTGGTGCCGGTTTGGCCATGACAGTGTGCGAAAACAGCGTTTGAAAAGAGGCATAATCGTGGGATTATCCATTCTGGGGCTGTCGCGATTCCAGTTCGCGATGACGACCATCTACCATTTCTTCTTCATCCCGGTTTCGATCGGGTTGGCGCTTGCTGTGGCCATCATGGAGACGATGTACGCGGTGAACAAGAAGCCTGTATATCTGAACATGGCAAAATTTTGGGGCAAGATCTTCCTGCTGAGCTTTGCTGTGGGCGTGGTCACCGGCATCATCCAGGAGTTTCAGTTCGGCATGAACTGGTCGAACTACTCACGCTTCATGGGTGATATCTTCGGCGCGCCACTTGCCATCGAGGCTCTGCTCGCCTTCTTCATGGAATCGACTTTCATCGGTGTGTGGATGTTCACTTGGGATCGTTTTAAGCCCGGCGTACATGCGATCTTCATGTGGCTGGCCTGGCTGGGCTCGACGCTCTCGGCTATCTGGATCTTGGCGGCCAATAGCTTCATGCAGCACCCGACCGGCTTCGAGATCAACAAGGCTACCGGGCATGTGCGGCTGCGCAGCTTCATGGACGTGGTCTCCAATCCGCAGTTGTGGCGGGCCTTCCCCCATGTCCTCTTCGCGGCGGTGATGACCGGCGGCATGATCATTCTTGGCATGAGCGCGTTCGGCATGCTGCACAAGCGCACGCAGCAGCACGATGGTGACAGGGTCTTCTTCACCAAGTCGATTCGCTTCGGTGCTGTCGTTGCCCTCGTTGGCGCCATATTCGCCGTGTATGCAGGCGACTTGCAGACCCAGTTCATCATCAAGGATCAACCGATGAAGTTCGCTGCGACCGAGGCCATCTACGAAGATACCAAGGATCCGGCACCATGGGCCGTCGTCTCGTTGATCAACGAGAAGGATAAGACCGCCAAGAGCATCGAGATCCCGTACATGCTTTCGCTGCTTTCATATCACAAGGTTTCCGGCTCAGTCAAGGGCATGAATACGGTCGACAAGGAGCTGCATGAGCAGTACGACGCGAAATTCGGTAAGGATATGAATTATTATCTGCCGGTCAACGCGTTGTTCTGGAGCTTCAGATTCATGGCGCTTTCGGCGGCGATAGCGGGGCTGGCCTCGATTCTGGCACTGTGGTTCACGCGCAAGGGTAAGAACAAGGGCATAGGCACGGACGAGGGCGCTGATGACGATACCGGCACGCTGATGAACTATCGCTGGCTGCTGTGGATCATGGGGGCGTGCACCTTCACGCCGTTCATCGGCACCACCGGCGGCTGGCTCATCACCGAACTCGGCCGCTACCCGTGGATCGTCTACGGGCTGCTGACTATCGCCGACGGCGTCTCGCCGACCGCGACCGTGCCGGGGCTGTTGTTCACCAATATTGTTTACTTCCTGCTGTTCCTGCTCCTTGGAGCAGTGATGATCTTCTATTCGCGCCGGGTGCTTTACCAGGGCCCGGACGGCGAGGGCGAACTGCCGGCCGGAAAGACTGAGAAGGCTCAGCGCAAGGCTTCGGCTGGCGCTGCTGTTTCCGACGTCTCAGGCGCGGCGGCGATTTCCGGCAAGACTGGCGCTGAAAGGGGCGTGGCACTCTCATGAGTTTTCTCGAAGGGTTATGGTTCATCGTCATCGCGTTGCTATTTGCGCTTTTCCTCGCGCTCGACGGTCTTGACTTCGGCGTGGGCATGGCCACCCGTTTCGTGGCGGAAAGTGGCCGGGAGCGTGGCCTGTTTATGCGAGCTATCGGCCCGCATTGGGATGGCAACGAAGTGTGGCTTATCACCGCTGGCGGCGCAATGTTCGCGGCGTTCCCACTGTGGTATGCCAGCCTGTTCTCCGGCTATTACATCCTGCTGTTCCTCGTGCTCGTGGCGCTGATCTTGCGCGGCGTATCCTTTGAATTTTCCGCGCATGCACTCACCGACCGCGAACGTTCGGTATGGCAGTGGGCGAATTTCGTCGGTAGTCTCTTCGCGCCGTTCTTCCTGGGAATGATGCTCACCAGCCTCATCCAGGGCGTGCCGATGGACAAGCAGGGCAATGTCTGGGTCGGCTTCTTCGACGTGGTCAACTGGCTGTCCGTGGTCGGCGGTGTTGCCGTCGTGTTCTTCTGCTTCGTGCATGGGCTGCATTTCCTAAGCCTCAAGCTCGACCGTGATATGTCGCGCAAAATGCTCAATGTGACGCGGAAAGCCTATTGGATAGCCTACCCTGCGCTCGTCGTATTCGTGATCTTTGCGTTGATCTTCACTGATTTCTATGCGGTTCGCCCGGTCTCAAGCTGGCTGATCACTGTGGTGATTCTCGCAGCGACCATCGCAGGGCACGCTTGCTCGATCGCCCATCGCGGCGGCTGGGCCTTTGCATTCTCGGCTGTGACGCTGGCAGGCATCATTGCCTTCATCTTCAACGGGCTCTTCCCACGTGTGATGATCGCAACTGACCCAGCCAACGACCTGCTCATCAAGGATGCGGCCGCCTCGCCTTACACCATGACCATCATGACCATTGTGCTGTGTGTGCTGCTGCCGATTGTTGCGGTCTACTTCGTGTGGAGTTACGCCATTCAGCGCAAGCGCTTGCCGTTCTCGTCTGCTGATGCACCGGAGGGCGAGCTGAGCGCGCAATAAGCCGCGTTTGCTGGCTGGCTGCGGAATGGCAGGACGTTGCATTGCGTTGCGGGGTGCTCGAAGGCTGCGTCGGCATATGTCGGCGTGGCCTTCATACGGATTTTGACGATGGTTCAGCAGTGTGACGCAAACGGCATAACGCAGTGCAAAGCCAGAAAAGAAGGTGCGTGGTGATCGACAAAAGCCTATTTCGCTTCCGTGGGTTTACACGGGCCATAGGGCTGCTGGCGGCGCTTTCGCTTGTGCAGGGTGCCAGTATCGTGGCGCAGGCGTATGGCTTGACTTGGGCGCTGGTGGAGATCTGGCAGCGGCACGCAATAGCGTCGCTTCTGCTTCCCGTGGCGGTATTTGGTGCGGCTTTCGCCTGCAGGCAGGTGTGCGAGGCAGGCAAGCAGCGAGTCGCCACCCGGTTTGCTGACGATAGTATCGCCGAGCTGCGGCCGCGAGTGCAGCGAAAAGTCTTTCGGCTTGGTCCATCGGATTTGGCAAAACGGGGGACGGGCTCCTCAGTAACGATGCTGATCGAGGGGCTTGATCAGACCAAAACCTATATCCAGACCGTACTGCCGAAAATGATGGATATGAGCTTTATCCCAGCCATCGTGCTCGTTGCTGTCTGGTGGCAAAGTTGGCTCAGCGGTTTGGTGTTGCTGCTCATGCTTCCGTTGCTGTTCTTCTTCATGGCTATCTTGGGCATTGCGGCCCGCGATAAATCCAACAGGCAGTATGCCGAGTTCCGCGAGCTCAACAACACCTTCGTCGATACGATTCTCGGTCTATCGACACTGCGGATGCTTGGCGTCGACAAGCAATACGAGCGCACAATCGCCAGCGCGAGCGATCGCTTTCGCCAGCGCACGAACAGCGTGCTCAGGGTGGCGATGACGTCCACATTCGCGCTCGACTTCTTCACGACCTTGGCGATTGCGATTATGGCTGTGACTCTGGGCAACGGGCTGATCAACGGCACGGTTGTGCTGTTCCCGGCGTTGCTCTCGCTAATTCTCGCGCCGGAGTATTTCCTGCCCATTCGCCAGTTTGGCGACGACTACCATGCAACGCTCAACGGCAAGAACGCCTTGCACGACATCAACAGGCTGCTCGATGCACCCGAACCGGAACAAGACGGCTCCCTTGACCGGGCAAACTGGGGGAGTGGCAGTACGCTGAGTGTGCGCGGTCTTGACTTTGCCTATGACGGCAACGATGACGCAACCAGCCAATCCGTGGACTCTCGTCTCGCGCTGCATGACCTCTCCTTCACACTGCACGGCTTCGAGAAGGTCGCTGTCATCGGACGGTCCGGCGCTGGCAAATCGACGCTGATCAGCCTGCTTGCCGGCTTTAGCAGCATGCGAAACGGTGCCATTGAACTCGACGGGCAGCAGATCACGCAGTTCAACGCGCCTGCCTGGCAGCGCCATGTCAGCTACATTCCGCAGACGCCGCATATTTTCAGCGGCTCCATCGCCAGCAATATCCGCTTCTACAACCAGTCGGCGAGTGACAGCGACGTGCGTAACGCCGCCGAACAGGCCGGACTGGGTGATTGGCTCGGTGCGCTTCCCGATGGCTTGGATACGCTGATTGGGGAAGGCAATCGCGGCATTAGCGGAGGGCAAGCCCAACGCATCGCCTTGGCTCGAGTCATCGCCGATCGTTCGCGCTCGATCCTGCTGCTTGACGAGCCGACTGCGCATGTGGACATCGAGACTGAATACGAGCTCAAACAGACTCTGCTGCCGCTTATGGAGCACCGACTGGTGATACTCGCGACGCACCGCCTGCACTGGCTGGCGAATGTCGACCAAGTACTCGTGCTCGACGAGGGCCGCATCGTGCAAGCTGGCGCTCCAGGCGAGCTAATAGGCCGTGACGGTCCGTTACGCGAGCTGATCGGCGAGCTGGGAGGCAACCGGATTGAGGGGCGCTTCAATGAATAACGTTGCAAACGATGGCATGAACAAGGGTGCCGGCGCAGATCGCGCGCCCCGGAACGTGGCCAATGGTACGGCGCGTCCCACAGGTTTTTCGCGTTATCTCAGTATCTGGCGCAAGGATCACTGGTTTTGGCCCTATCTGCGGCAGCACCGCATGCTGTTGGCCGCGATCTTCCTCGTCGGCGCGCTGACCTTCGTGTGCGGCGCTGGACTGATGTTCACATCCGGTTTTCTCATCAGCCGCTCGGCCCGTCACCCGTACAACATCTTCGCGGTCTACGTGCCTATCGTGCTCACGCGGGCTTTCGGCATCGGGCGGCCATCATTCAAATATCTCGAACGTATCGCCAGCCACGACTGGGTGCTGCGCGTGGTCTCCAAGCTGCGCGTGCAGCTGTACCGCACGCTCTCGCGCGACGCGGCCTTCCTGACTGAACATGAACGCACCGGCACCGTGCTCAGTCTGCTTGCCGACGATCTGGACCATCTGGAGAACTTCTATCTGCGCACGATCTTCCCTACAATCGTGGCTTATATTATGTGGATTGCTGTCACGATAGCCGTTGGCATCTTCTCATGGCAGACCAGTGTGATTCTTTTCCTGCTCTTCGCGCTGGTGCTGATTGCTGCGCCGCTGATATCGCTGGCGTTCTGCGATGCCCGCTATGCGCGCGAAAAGGTGGCGCGGCAGCACGAGTACACGGCTGTGACTGAAAGCTATCTGGGGCTTGGCGACTGGGTTATCACGCATCGCGACGAAGAATTCGCCATGATCGGGGCCGGACAGTTCTCGGCAATTAGCGCCAGCCAAGCTGAACAGAGAAGCTTCGAACGGTGGCGTAACTTCGCCATCCAAATGATTTTCGCCGTGATGGCGGCGGGACTATTGGCCGGTTCGGCACTGTTCCTGACATCCAGCACTGGCAGCGCCGATTTTGCGGCTGGCGTGGTGCTGGCGCTGTTCCCGCTGATTGATTGCTTCATTGTCGTCGCTCAGGCTTTCGCGGAGGTGCCGTTGTACAGCGATTCCTTGGAACATCTCAACGCTCTGACCGAGCGGGTGGAGTCCCATCAGCCCGCGGAAGTGCCGCAACGGAAACTTATCGGGCTGATACGCAGCATCGATTTCGACCATGTGACGTTTTCCTATGGCTGCGGCCAGCCCTTGCTGCTCGATGATTTCAGCTTGCATATCGAAGCCGGGCAGAAAGTGGCGCTGCTCGGGCCCAGCGGTGAGGGTAAGACCACGATTCTGCAGCTGCTGCTCGGCGACCTCGTGCCTCAGCTTGGCGAGATCCGTGTTAACGGCATACCGGTACGGGCGCTGCAATCCGAGCGTGCGAGGCTGTTCGGCTACCTCAATCAGCAGGCCTTCGTATTCAACACGACCATTGGAGACAATGTGAGGCTCGGCAAGCCGGGCGCTCAGGATAATGAGGTCTGGCGGGCGTTGGATGACGTACAGCTCGGCGATTTTGTGCGCGGCTTGCCTGGCCGGCTTGCAGAGCCGGTCGACGAATCAGGCCAGCGACTTTCTGGCGGCCAACGTCAGCGCCTCGCCTTGGCCAGGATACTGCTCAAGGACACACCGGTAATTCTGCTGGACGAGCCGACCATCGGCCTTGACCCGATTACCGAGCATGCGCTCATGGACATGATTTTACGAGTAAGCCAACATCGCACATTGCTGTGGGTGACCCATCACTTGCAGGGCCTTGAGGATGCGGACAACGTGGTATTCCTTGAGTCCGGCCGCATCGCCATGCAGGGTGCGCCGCATAAGCTCTACCGCAGCAATGCGCGCTTCCGCGAGCTCTACAGGCTCGATGTCGGCGAGTTCGCCGCGTAGCTACAGCTGCTGGCGGATACGGAGCAGAACATCCCTGGCTTGCTGGATCCTCGCCGGTCGGACGGCATCGGCTAGGGCGACGAGGCAGGAGTCAGCGGCGTCAAGATGCTTCATGGCTTCGGCTCGGGAGCGTTCGATCAGATGGGGATGCGCCTGCAGATAGCGTTCTACTTCCTGCGGATTATCGTGGCTGAGCAGCTGGGCGAAACCGGGATCGTCATGCAGCGCGAGCAGCACGGGCAGTGTGTAGATGCCGTCCGCCACATCCTCGAGCTTGGGCTTGCCGGTGTCGTGGGCAAGATCGAAGTCGGCGATGTCATCCATGATTTGGAAGGCCATGCCGACATGATCGCCAAATGTCCGTGCGGTTTCCAACAGCTCAGATTCGCAGTCCTGCGCACCGTGCGGCTGCGCGCCCAGCCGCACACCGGTGAGGCAGGCGAGCCGGAACAGTGCGGCGGTCTTGCCCCCGATGGCTTTGCGATAGTAGTCCAGGGTCGTCTCGGTGTTGTGACGTGCCGATTCCTGCAGCAGTTCACCGCCGACAATTTCGCAGACTGTCGAAGCCTGTTCACGCAGAAAATCAGTGTTCGGTGCGATTGTCGCCATGATCTCCATGTAGCGCGACAGAATCAGATCGCCGAGGTATATCGCGGCCTTGTTGCCGGATGTAGTGTGCACTGTGGGCTGATTGCGCCGAATTGGCGCTGAATCGAGCACGTCGTCATGTACAAGCGTGGCCAAGTGCAGCATCTCGATAGCTGCTGCGCCGGTGATGACCTGATCGCTGAGTTTCCCGGAATCCTGGCTCGCCGCCCGGCCGAACAGCACAACGAGCGTGGCACGAATCATCTTGCCGTGATTGTCAAGCAATTGACGATACTCACGGCGGTACGGGGCGACGCTGGTTTCTTCGCTCCGCATCGTGTCCACGACGCGGCGCATATCCGACTGCAACGCCATTTCCTGCTGTACTGACATGCGTCCCCGCTCTCGTTCTTCTGCCGTAAACCATACCAATATAGCAATGTCTGACGCATCCGCGAGCGTTATTCTGTTTTCGGGCGGGTGCCCCCGGCTTATCGGCGCTGCCCTAAGATAGGGTGCGACAGAGGTCTTCGATGGCTTCGCATGGGAAAGTCGGAAGAAGGAGAAGGCAGGGCGATGGGTTTGAATCCTTGGGTGGTCGCGGTGCTGTTTTTGCCCGCGATCGTATTCGGCGTGCTGTTTCTTGTGGCGTTCATCAAAGAGCCTCGGCAATTTCGCAACGCCATTTGGTTCATGCTCCTGCTGATGTCTCTTATCGGCGCCGGATTGGTGATTTCCGAGCAGGAGTGGCTCATCGTCCTGGCTCTTGTTGCGATTGGTTTCGCTCCTTTCTTGGTGGTCCTCTTCTTGGTAATTAACTCGGTGAGCGTTATTCGGCGCGAAGGGGTTTCGCTAGCCACCATGATGCCGGGCATTCTGGCGCTCGGCATCATCCTCTTCCTCATGCTGTTCATAGGGGGCCTCGGCGCCGGGCCGCGCTGGCTCACGAGCCTGATCGGCCTGGTGCTTATGGAAGGCCTGTGGCTCTTCTTCTCATTCGCGGCTTTGCTCGTCTACTCATGGTTCTACCGCATGCTGCCGCGCAGGCGGCGCTATGACTACATTATCGTCCATGGTGCGGGTCTTAGCGGCGACAAACCCACCCCGCTGCTGCGTGGACGCATCGACAAGGCCGTGGAGCTTTGGGAGCGTCAGCAGCGCCGTGGCCTATTTGTTGTATCCGGCGGGCAGGGAGACGACGAAGTCGTCAGTGAGGCCGAGGCGATGCGCAATTACCTGACCGAGGAGCGGCATATTCCCGAAGCGTGCATTCTCATGGAGAATCGTTCGACGACGACCATGGAGAACCTCATGTTCTCCAAAGAGATCATGGACAGGCACAGCGGCTCGGCGCCGCGTGCGTATCGCGCTGCATTGGTGACTAGCGATTACCACGTGTTCCGCGCCAGCGAGTACGCGCACCGGATCGGGTTAAATGCGGATGGCGTGGGCAGCCGCACGCGGGGATATTACTGGCCGACTGCCTTCATCCGTGAGTTTGTGGCGATCAGCCGTTCGCACATGTGGCCGTATCTTGGCATTGCGGTCGTGTGGCTGATCAGTTTAGGCGTTTTCGATATGCTCGTCCCATGGCTTGCGGGTCGGTTCTAACGGATTGCCGTAGGGTAGCTGGCGTCACCAGGTGCTGCTTGATGGCGACAAAGCGCTCAGTGGCTGGGGAAATCGGAGTCTAGAGAAAGAGAGCCGCTTGACAGAATCGAACTGTCGACCTTCTCATTACGAGTGAGACGCTCTACCAACTGAGCTAAAGCGGCAACGGCCCGAGCGGCGTTCGCCACCCGCGCACAAGATGATGAGTGTACCGGATGGTATCGAATTTGTCTAATACAAAGCGTGCCATTGCACCCCACGTTTTTAGAAGATGTTCAGTGTGTCTTCGTTTACGATGCTGCTGCCGTTTTCACAGCGACACCGCAACCGCGTCATGCCGAGCCGCGCCAAGTCCTGGAGCTGTTGCCGTGTCACACCTTGTTCGGCCGCTGCGCAACAATGGAGCGCATGGTCGAAACGAATGATTTGTGCGATTTCCACGCGATTATCCCCGCAGGAGGCACCGGCACTAGGCTTTGGCCGCTCAGCCGCGCCTCCCGGCCGAAGTTCCTCTTCGACCCGCTTGGGCAGGGACGTACGCTGTTGCAATCGACCTTCGACCGCCTGGCTGCCATCGTAGGGAAGGACCATGTCGTGGTAAGCACCGGCTGGCGCTATGTCCAACCAGTGCGCGAGCAACTGCCTGAGCTCGACGCCGAGAGCATTTTCGCCGAACCGGTCCCCAGGGATTCCACAGCGGCGATTGCCTTGGCCGCTGCCGTGCTCGCGCGGCGCTATGGTGAGCAGACGATTGTCGGTTCCTTCGCCGCCGACCATGTGATTCGTGGCGCTGAAGCGTTCGCTGAGTCCGTTCGGCAGGCGGTGGCGACCGCGCGCGCTGGATACGTCACGACCATCGGCATCGCGGCATCACGCCCATCTACTGCTTTCGGGTACATCCACCAAGGGCCTTCACTCGCCGCGCGCATCCCGAAGGCGCCCAGCGCGCGCAAGGTGGAGCGCTTCGTGGAGAAACCGGACGCTCCCACCGCACAGGCCTATCTGTCGACCGGTGAATACCGTTGGAACGCCGGCATGTTCGTGATGCGCGCCGACGTGCTGCTGAATCACCTGCGCGAGGGCAGACCTGTGATGTATGAGGCGATTTCACGTATCGCTGACGCATACATGGTCTCTGCGCACACTAGGGATGAGGTCGTAGATGAGGCCATGGCCCGCTATTGGCCAAGCATCGAGAAGATAGCCTTCGACTACGCCGTGGCCGAACCGCTGAGCGTGCGCGGGGGAGTGGCGATGATTCCGGGTGACTTCGGCTGGGACGATATTGGTGACTTCAACTCGGTGGCAGCTCTGCTACCCAGCGCGAACGAGCACAATGTCAAGGTCATGGGCGACACCGACCAAGTGATGTGCTTGGATTCCGCCGGTGACGTGGTCGCGCCCGTGTCCGGCCGCACGATTGTGCTGCTCGGAGTCAACGATATGGTTGTGGCTGACACCCCGGATGCCCTGCTCATCGCTCCGCGCGCCCGCAGCCAGGAGATCAAATCCGTTGTGTCGCATCTGCAGGCTGAGGGACGTGAGGCAATTCTGTAGACCTCATTGGCTGCAGGCGTAAGAGTTGCAATGCGAATGCGGCTGTCCGATTTCGTGAGTACCTTGTGAACTGAAGGAATCAGTGCGGCCACGCTGCGTGGTTTGCAGCCGTCCGGATGCTACGCGCTGATTCGTATCGATGATGAAAGGACCATGCATGGCCATCAAACCTCCTATTGACGCGACGCAGACCCAGGAGTGGGCAGCGTTGCAGCAGCATTTCGACGACTTGCAGGCCGAAGGTGTCGACCTCAAGACGTGGTTCGCCAATGACGCGGATCGTGTTGACAAGCTCAGTTTTGATGCAGGCGATCTGCATTTCGACTTGTCGAAGAACTTGATCAAGCCCGAGACGCTGGCGCTGTTCGCCGATCTCGCTAAGGCTGTCAAGCTCGATGAGCGCACTAAGGCGATGTACACCGGAGTGCATATCAACAACACTGAAGACCGCGCTGTGCTCCACACTGTGCTGCGTCGCCCGGCCACAGACGAAGGCAAGTTCATTGTCGACGGTCAGGACACGGTCAAGGACGTGCGCGAGGTGCTCTCGCGCATTTACGCCTTCGCCGACAAGGTCCGTTCCGGCGAGTGGACCGGCGTGAGTGGCAAGAAGATCACCACCGTAGTCAACATCGGTATCGGCGGCTCCGATCTTGGTCCCGTCATGGTGTACGAGGCGCTCAAGGCTTACGCGGACGCGGGCATCAGCGCGCGCTACATCTCCAACATCGACCCCAACGACATGGCGGAGAAGACCAAGGGGCTGGATCCTGAGACCACGCTGTTCATCATCGTTTCCAAGACCTTCACCACGCTCGAGACGCTGACCAACGCCCGTGAGGCGCGCGCCTGGCTGCTCAAGGGCCTCAAGGCTGCAGGCGCTGTCGATGGCTCGGACGAGAAGAACGCCGAAGCGGTAAGCAAGCATTTCGTGGCCGTTTCCACCAATTTGGAGAAAGTCGCTGAATTCGGCATCGATCCGGCCAACGCCTTCGGCTTCTGGAACTGGGTCGGCGGCCGCTATTCTGTCGACGCAGCAGTGGGTACCTCGCTGGCCGTGGTCTTCGGCCCGAAGCGCTTCGAAGAGTTCCTGCACGGTTTCCATGCGATCGACGAGTACTTCGCGAATACGCCGTTCGACAAGAACGTCGTGGTGCTGCTGGGCATGCTCAATGTCTGGTACCGCAACTTCTTCAAGGCCGCTTCGCACGCTGTGCTGCCCTATGACCAGTACCTCCACCGCTTCCCGGCGTATCTGCAGCAGCTGACCATGGAATCCAACGGCAAGTCAGTGCGTTGGGACGGCACCCCTGTAACGACCGAAACCGGCGAGATCTTCTGGGGCGAGCCTGGCACAAACGGCCAGCATGCGTTTTACCAGCTCATCCACCAGGGAACGCAGCTCATTCCGGCTGATTTCATCGCCTTCGCCAACACGCCGAATCCAACCAAGGACGGCGGTCAAGATGTGCACGAGCTTTTCCTGGGCAATTATCTGGCACAGACCAAGGCGCTGGCCTTCGGCAAGACTGCTGACGAAGTGCGTGCAGAAGGCACCCCGGAGGAGATCGTGCCGGCACGCGTGTTCGCGGGCAACCGACCGACCACTTCCATTTTCGGCGATGCGCTCACTCCGTTCTCGCTGGGCGAGCTGATTGCGCTCTACGAGCACATCACCTTCGTCGAAGGTACTGTGTGGGGCCTGGACTCCTACGACCAGTGGGGTGTGGAGTTGGGCAAGCAGCTCGCCAAGCAGATCACCCCTGCGATCTCGCAGGATGACGACGCTCTCGCGCAGCAAGACGCCTCCACCCAAAGCCTGATCAAGTTCTATCGCGGGCATCGCAAGTTCTGATTGCATGGCGTTGTGCAGGGGCGGCGCTGGTGCGCCAAGCCTGAATGCGCGCTTTGGTAACGTTCGCTCATCTTAGAGTCATGAATCCCGCATTGCCTCTTGTGGCAATGCGGGATTCATGTTTTTCTGTGCCTCGGCGGCATGATGGGTAAGGCGCCAAGGCCCGCAGCTCCTGCGGCAGCGCCTAGCGGTTCTCCTCATCGAGGATAAGCATGTCGTCGTCGGCATCGTAATCAAACAATTCGCCGTAGCGCCCCCAGGTGACTGCGATGCGGAACTGCTGGCGTGCTTTGATGTCCTCATGGCGGCTGCGCAGCAGATCGACGATTAGCTCACCGCGCAGCCGGCCGGATTTCGACTGCTTAAGCGCATGGTCGATCGTGCGCACGAGCGGCGCGTGCTGCAGAGCCAAGCGTGCAAACACCGTCTTCGAGCCGAGGATGTCGGCGTCATGCCATTGCCAGCCTGCTTCGGTGAGCTGTGCGCGTCCGTCGTGAACATCCAGTACTTCGAGCATTGCGCCTGCATCGATCAGCGGGAAAAGATCATCCACTTCGAAGGAGAGCAGGCTGGCTAGGTCGGCGAGATCGATGCCGTCAGGGTTTTCCGCGAGCACATCGAGCAGCCCCGCCAGGCCGCCCGGCGTTGCGTTTGGCATGAACTGCTGGTCATCCGGCATCCGTTTCGGTGCAGGCATCGTGGTTGTCGGGGTGTCGGCTGCGTCGTAGTTGTCAGCAAAAGCCTCTTGTGCGCTACGCGCGGCATCGGTTTCCGAGCTGGATGAGACGCCGGCGCGCGCACGGTGAATGTGATCGCTGCCGCCGTGGATCGCTGCCGCGTCCGGCTTGATTATCTGTCCCTCGGTTTCGTATGCCGAGAGGAGATCGGCTCCTGCAGCGGTTGATGCAACACCTGATATCGCCGATGCCAGCGAGTCCGTTTGTGCATGCTGCGGCATCGGCGACGGCTCCGATGTCATCTCGGGAATCATATGTGGCTTGTTCTCAGCGTTGGCTGCGCTGGCGTCGATAGCCTCTTCGCGCTCAACGGGCTTGCTGGTTCCGCGATTTTCGGCAACGCTGCCGGATGCTCCGGCCTTGTTATCGGTTCTTTCGGCTTCCTCAGCTTCCACAGTCGTGTGCCCGGCATTGGCAGCCTTCTCCTGATGTGCACCTGTCATCACCGAGTACAGGTAGTCGACGCGTGCCTCGAAGTCGGCGCTGTGCCGTTCGCGCGGGCGAGGCAAGTTGACTGGCACTTGCGCGACGATCCGACCGGGGTGCGATCCGAATACGATAACGCGGTCGGCCATCTCCACAGCCTCTTCGATATTGTGGGTGACCATCAGAATGGAGCGGATGCTGTGGTCCTTGCCATTCCACAAGTTCAGCACTTCTTGGCGTAGATTCTCAGCAGTCAGCACATCGAGCGCCGAGAACGGCTCGTCCATGAACAGGGCGTCGGGGTGTAGCACGAGGGCGCGGGCGATGCCGACGCGCTGGCGCATACCGCCGGACAATTCTTTCGGGTAAGCCGATTCGAAGCCATCCAGGCCGATGGCGTCGATGGCAGCAAGAGCCACTTTGTGCCGCTGTTCGCGCGGCACGCCGCGCGCTTCAAGACCCAGCTCCACATTGGCTTGTACCGTGAGCCAAGGCATAAGCGCGAATGTCTGAAATACCAGTGCGACGCCGGGATTCGGCCCGTCCAATGGGTCTCCTCGATAGTCGACGGTTCCTTCGCTCGGCTGCACAAGCCCGGCCAAAATACGCAGGAACGTTGATTTTCCGGCTCCAGAGCGTCCGAGTATCGCGACGATCTCATTGTCGTATAACGTGAAGGAGATGTCGTCGAGCACGGTGAGATCCGATCCCTTGTCTGTGGCGAAGCGCTTGGTGACGTGCTGCGCGCTGATAACGCTGTCGTCGCGGTTGGCATTGAGGCCGTCCAGGGTGTTGCGGTTTTTGGTCATGGCGTTCCTAATAGTGAAGCTCATACTTCCTTCTCTCTGCTGTTTTGTATCGTGTCAGGCGACCAGCGCGAACCGTTTGGCAGCGTATCGTTCCACGGGATTCCAGAACAACCGGTCGACTGCGACGACGAACAGGCTCATCACCACGACGCCGACCAATGTCTTCATCGTGTCGCCCGCCGCTGTCGCCTTGGTGATATACGACCCTAAGCCTGTGGCGACCAGAGTATGGTCGCCTGATCGCACGAATTCCGCGATGATCGAAGCATTCCACGCCCCGCCTGCAGCGGTGATGCCGCCGGTGCACCATGAGCCCAGCACCGCGGGCAGGATCAGCCGTTTCCAGCGCATTGTGCGCGTCAAACCCATATTCGTGGCCATTTCGATCAGATCATCAGGAATCTGGCTGGCTCCCGCGATCACGTTGAACAGGATGTACCACTGCGTGCCCAACGCCATGAGCAAGATTGATCCCCAATTGATATCGATGTTCCACGCGAGGAACCACAAGGTCACGAAGGGGAAGAGGAAGTTGGCTGGGAAGCTCGAGAAGACCTGCACGACAGGCTGCATGATGCGAGAAAGGCGCGGATTCATGCCGATCATCGCGCCAATCGGCACCCAAATGATTGAGCATACGACAGTCAGTACGGCCACGCGCAAAAACGTCAGGCCGCCCAGCACGACGATATGGCCGGTTTCTGCGAACCCGATAGAGCCCTTGATAGCGAAAAATAGCTCGACGGCGCCGGAGAGCAGTGCTGCAGCAAGGACGACGTTGAACACGATATCGCCCGTACGGCGGCGGCCTGGCCTAACTGTCCGAAACGAACCGGTGCGGCCTAACGGGCGTGTTATCAGCTCCAGCGCGTCACCTACCGGCCGCAGCAGCCTGCCGAGCCATTCGTCGATATGGGACTGGCGGATGATGGTGAGCACTAGACTTGACGGCTGCACATCGGATTCGTTCTGCGTGATGCGGAATTTCTGCGACCATGCGGTCAGCGGCTTCCACGCCAGCACATCGATGGCGAGTACCACGAGCACCATCGTGGCGATGCCCCAGCCGACCTTGCCGAAGTCGCCCTGGCCTGCGGCCTGGGCGACGAAGCTGCCGATGCCAGGCAACGCATACGTGTGGTTGTTGACCGATATCAGCTCCGAAGCGGTCAGGAAGAACCAGCCTCCGCTCACGCTCATCATGCAGTTGTACAGCATGGGGATCGCGGCGTTGGGCATGTCCAGTTTCCAGAAGCGCTGCCAGCGCGTGAGCCGGAACATGCGGGCGGCCTCATCAAGCTCCGCCGGTTCGTTCAGCAGCGAGCGGTGGAAGGCGAAAGCCATATTCCACGCCTGGCTGGTGAAGATCGCGAACACCGATGCGGCCTCTACACCGAGCATTGAGCCAGGGAACAACGCTAGCCACATGGTTACTGTTGCCGAAAGGAAACCGAGGATCGGCACGGACTGTAGCACATCCAGCAGTGGAATGAGCACTCTGCCGGCGCGACGTGAACGAGCTGCCGCAAGCCCATACAGCACTGCGAAGATGAACGAGAACGCCAATGCGACAGTCATGCGCAGTACCGAGCGCAGCGCATCATAGGGCAGTTCGTGCAGATCCGTGGATACAGTCGAGGGGATTCCCTGCGGGCCGACGGGTTTGGCGATCTTTGGCGCCAGATAAGCCAACGCGCCGAAGATGGCGAGGATTCCGACCGCCACTAGGCAGTCGGATACGATGCGCCTGCGGGTTGCAGACAGGGCGGTGGTTTGTGGCGTCTTGATCTGTGGAACAGGGAAAACAGTCATGACGGCGGTCCTTTGTTTTGGCAATGCCGTCCGGCAGTAACCGGTTACGGCAATAATTGACGGGACATGTGATTTGGACGTGCTTCAACTGCGCCGCCTAAGAGCAGACGCATTCGCCGGCCGGTGGAGCCTTGTGGCGGGTGCATATGCGGGATTGTCTGGTCCGGGCCGCGCGTGCTACATGCCGTGCTGTGTGCCTGGCGTGGCCATGTTCTGCGGCATGATGCCAGGTGTTTCAGCTCGCAGAGCTTGCGACGCGACGCAGGCTTGGGTATAACTCTGCGCAGGTGTATGCATGCGGCGGGTATGCGTGTAGTGGCCTAGTTGAATGCCCTACACTCAACCCCAGCCTCAACAAAAGCTAAATCGCAACGTTACCGGTGTTCGCTAGCCGGTGGGGCAGCGGGTGAAGCAGTATGACGGCGCGCGATCTGTTCGCGCACGCCGCATTCGTTATATGGCAACTATTACCGGGAAGTTCGTCGCTCATGTTCCCCCACCTCCTTGCGTCCTGTGCGTGCTGCACTCAAGTCGAATATCTGCGATGCCTAGCGTGTCTTGCGCGTTGCTGTGCTGGAACACCCGCGCAAACCGGCCAACATCCATTGTCGACAGGTCGCCCGAAGCGATTGCGGGGAAGCGGCGCGGCGCAATGCCGACCACCATCTCGTCATCGTTTGAGCTTCAGCCTCGCAGGGCGGTGATATCGCATTAGTTCATGCCTTGATTCGACAAGAACTGTTGGCCTGCGCGCAGTGTCTCCACTGGTTTGCGGCAGCGATCCATATCCCTGCGGTAGCCTTGCCTACCGATTCGACTTCAAGGTAAAACCCTCGCCTGGATTTGTCAATGACGGCGCGTTCGGAGTGTCGTCATGCTGTCCGCCGAGCCGTTTATCATAGAGCTTTGCTGTGTCAAGCGACAGGCCGCCGCATAGGTTTGTTGCTTCACTGGGTTCAGCCGTGTTCCTCCAAGGATGTGCGGCGAATCGACTGGCTTCCCAGGGCAACGCGCTGGGAATACGGATTGTCGGGCGCTCCGGATGATGTTGACACCAACGTCGCCGGGGTCAGCCCCAAGGATGTGCGCTGATATGCGGCAGTGACAGGAGATAATTATGGTTAACGCCGTTGAGGCATTTGACGCCTCTCATATGAAGCCCGTCGACAGCATTCCGCAGTTCCGTCCCGGCGATACCGTCGATGTCAATGTGAAGATCCAGGAGGGCAACAACTCCCGTATCCAGACATTCACCGGTGTGGTGCTGGCGCGTCAGGGCGCGGGCGTGCGCGAGACCTTCATCGTGCGCAAAGTCAGCTTCGGCAACGGCGTGGAGCGCCGCTTCCCGCTGCACTCCCCGGCGATCGATTCGATCAAGCTGGTTCGCAAGGGCCGTGTGCGTCGCGCGAAGCTGTACTATCTGCGTTCGCTGCGCGGCAAGGCAGCCCGTATCACCGAGCGCCGCGACAACAGCGCCAAGTGAGTGTAAGCGGCAGACGCGCGAGCGTTTGTCGATGCGTCGCTGCGCCAGTGTATTAACGCTAGCGCATGCGCGTGATTCAGTGGCCCGGACGGTCTTCGCGATCGGCCGGGCCACTGGCGTTTTTCAGTGCTGTTCTGTTGCCTGTTATTCGTCGTTTCGCGTGAGAAAACGACGAGAACTGCCTCTGGGCTTGCTGCATGCGGGTGTTCAGTCGCCCTACACGGCGATTGACGTGCCAAGTGGGTCGGCATCCGTGCTGTATGCTTCGGCCGGTATGATGAACCCCCAGATATACAAGCAGATGCGAGCAGACGACGCAGAAGGAGCTTGCGGCGGCAGGGATTGCCCGTGGAATTAGCAATCCGCGTCACTGACAGGGCAGGCACCGGGCGAGTCCGCGCCGATTCGGAGGAATACATGCAGGATGCCGATGTGATGCCCGATGACGGCGATCTTCACGATTCGCATATACTCGAGGTCGCCGATCATGGAGTCGACCCTATTCCTGCGGCATCGCGCAACCAACGCGGACCGTCGCATGCAGCCCGGGCCAGACGCGAAGAAGATGGCATGGGCTGGCGCGATACGCTGATCTGGTGCGGCATTCCGGTTCTGCTCGTGCTGCTAGTCCGCATTTTTCTCTTCGGCTTCTACACGATTCCCACCGAATCGATGATGGATACCATCGTTCCAGGCGACCGCGTCATCACCACCAAGCTCGCCCCGAAGGTTTTCGCGCTGCATCGCGGTGACGTCATTGTATTCAAGGATCCGGCGCATTGGCTGCAGGATGAGAACAACCAATTCCTCAGTGACGACCTCATCAAGCGGCTCATCGGCTTACCCGGCGATGTGGTGGCGTGCGAGGGGGCAGGCAAACCGGTGACGGTCAACGGGGTGGCGATCAACGAGACGTCATACATCCGACCGGGTGTCGAGCCCAGCGCTTTCGCCTTCCGCGTGCATGTGAGTGCAGACCATGTGTTCGTCTTGGGCGACAACCGCTCGAGATCGGCCGATTCGAGATTCCATCAGAACGACGGCGCCAACGGATTGGTGCCGATAAGCGACATCGCGGGCGTGGCGCTGGTGACATACTGGCCATTCAACCGCCTTGGCGCAATGAGCGGGCATCACGATGTCTTCGGCACAGTCCCGGATGGCTCGACGAAGGGCAGCGAGCAGTGAGCCGTGACGAATGCTGCGCCAAGATAATGGAACGCCGATGGGTGTCGAGCCGATGAACCCGGGGGTCATGGGCGAGGCGCCCGTAACCATTGCGGCCACCAACGAAGTGGCTACGAATGCTGCAGTGCGGCTGCGCGGGGCGAGACTCGAGCAGCCGCCTCGCCGTGCGGCATCCGGCCGTGGACCAGCAGCGCGCATCTGCCCGACGCTCGATCTCGAAGATGACTTGGCCGGCCAAGGCTTCGATCTCATCGTTGGGTTCGACGAAGTGGGCCGTGGTGCTCTGGCCGGCCCTGTCATGGTCGGGGCGGCGGCCATCTGGGCGGCGGATGTGCCTGCATGCGGGATTCCGCTGCATTTGGCTGATTCCAAGATGCTGACCGCGCACATGCGTGAATCGCTGTTCGAGCCATTGCATGCGTGGTGCGCGGCCGATGCGGTAGGGCAGGCGAGCAATACGGAGATCGACGAATGGGGCATCTCCCATGCGCTGGGTGTTGCAGCGCTGCGTGCGCTGAACCATCTCGAACGTCAGCTTGGGCTGCAGCCGCCAAGCAGAAAGCCTTCGGCGATGCCGCAGATGCCTGACGGCGAAAATGAGCAGGCGGCTCATCGTGAACGCATCCGTCAGCCGCATATCGGTGCCATACTCGACGGTCCGAACGACTACATTTCCAAGGCACTCGACACCTTCGATGCACCGGCGTTGCCTTGTCCTGCCCACGTAGTCACCAGGATCAAAGCAGATCAGCTGTGCGCCACCGTTGCCGCTGCTTCCGTCCTGGCCAAAGTGACGCGTGACCGGCTCATGATCAGCATCGCTCAGGGCAATCCCTTATATCAGCCGTATCAGTGGGCGGCCAACAAAGGATATGGCACGGCTGTGCATCGGGCAGCGATCGCTGAATACGGCGCGACTGATCTTCATCGCCGCACATGGCATCTAGCGTAGGCGCGGCTTCAGGGACTGCCGATAGCTCGCTGCGCAAGGCATGTGCGTGAGCGTTCACTACTTTGGTATCGCGCGCGGTAAGCTCTGATAGTACGGGCGTGGCATGTGCGGCTTGCGGTCTGACTGCATGCGGCGCGTTGACAAAGGTGCGAGGGGAACGCTGTTCACAGGGCACTGGTTTAAAGGCGGACGAGGGAACAACGACTGGAAGGAAGCAGAGATGAGAGCGAGTCGTGGCGGCATCAAACGCCCTTCGATGTTTGAAGTGGCAAAGCTTGCGGGTGTAAGTCACCAGACCGTTTCGAGGGTCATCAACGATTCTCCCGATGTCTCTGCGCCCACGCGCGCCAAGGTGCGCGAGGCCATCGCCACGCTCGGCTACCGGCCCAGCAATTCGGCCAGGGCGCTTGCTTCGAGGCGCTCGCATACCATCGGCCTGATCGCCGGAGGATTGCGATTCTATGGCCCGATTTCCGCAATCAGCGCTATAGAATCGGTGGCGCGTTCCCACGGGCTGTTTCTCTCGGTCTCGTTGGTGCATGATGCGATGTGCACACAGGAGGAATTCGATGGGTTATGTGAGATCTTCGACGAGCAGAACGTTGATGCATTCGTGCTGCTGACCCCCACGGACGTTATGTTCCGGGCGGCCTGCCAGACCAGGCTCGAGCAGCCTCGCGTGATACTTACGTCTACTCATGGGAAGCTGAGCATGCGTGAGGCGGGCCGGTTGGAGCGACCTGATGACCGACGCCATACCGCCCTTGTCGGTATCGACCAATGGAATGCCATGCATGAGGTTGCGCGGCTTATTGCGGGTTACGGGCACCGTTCGGCGTTGTATTTCGCAGGCCCCCAGGAGTGGCGTGATGCGGTTACACGCGCGCTGGCGTGGAATCGAGAGTCGCAGGCGCTGTCCATTGCCTCACGTGTGGTGCAATGCGAGTCATGGGATTCATCGGAAGCCTATGCACGCATGAATCATATCCTCGATAGCGTTGGTTCGAGCGGTTCGAGCCGCCCAACCGTTGTTGTCACCGCCAATGACGCGCAGTCCGTAGGCGTCATACGTGCTTTGCATGAGCGCCGGCTGGGTGTGCCGCGTGATGTTAGCGTGGTTGGTTTCGACGATATGCCGGCGATGGATGATTTGTACCCGCCGCTGACGACGGTGCGACCTGACTTTGAACAGATGGGGACCGCCGCGATGCGTGAGGTGCTGCGGCTGCTGGGCGAGGGCGAGGAGACTGCGTTCGCTGCGTCTGCGCATGGGGTGGGTCTCATCCCGGCGCAGGTGATCAAACGTGCGTCGCTAGGCCGCGTGCCCGTAATCTGACCGGTCGGCGGATTGCGGCCAGCGAATTTGCCTGTTGCTGGTATCCTCCCCAGGTTTGCGCAATATCTTCAGATTGGTTCGCGTAACAGGTAGCAGCGGGGCCCACGATGTCGCCTGCGTTTGACAGAGCGGTTGACGCACTGATCGTAAGCGTTTGCAAGGGAGCAGTGGACTCAGTTCCACTATTGCGCACGATACGACACGCGAGAAGAATCGAGAATTTGTGGTTGGACGTTCATGCAGTTATTATTGTGAGCGCTAACAGTCTTGTAACAAAGAAGTTGATCATCGTACCAGATCTCCTGCAAAGGGGCCTGGCAGGAGTGTGATTTGAAGGCGAGGGGTGCCGATGGCGGCCGAACAGTGCGGTGTTGCGGAGCATATGTCTTCGGCTGCCCAAAAGATTCTTGATGGAAAGACTGCTCTCGGTGTCGAATTCGGTTCCACCCGAATCAAAGCAGTGTTGATCGATGATGCATACGCCGTCATCGCATCCGGAGATCACGGCTGGGAAAGCCATTTGGATCACGGGCTGTGGACGTATTCGCTTGACGAAGTCTGGTCGGGCCTGCAAGATGCGTATGCGACGCTTGCCCGCGATGTTGAGGACACATATGGCTTGCAGCTCACGCGCATAGGCTCCATCGGGTTCTCGGCGATGATGCATGGCTATCTGGCTTTTGACAGCGAAGACAGGATATTGGTGCCTTTTCGTACATGGCGCAATACGAACACGCATGAGGCGCACGAACGGCTTTCGCAATTGTTCCAATACAACATTCCCGAGCGCTGGTCTATCGCGCACCTCTATCAAGCAGTGCTCGAGGGCGAGGAGCATGTGCCTTCAGTGGCATATCTCACCACGCTCGCTGGCTACGTCCATTGGCGGCTGACCGGCTGCAAAGTACTGGGAGTGGGTGATGCCTCAGGCATGTTTCCCATCGACCCGCTGACGCACACCTACGAGTCCGAGCTGCTTGATCGTTTCAGCGCCCTGCCCGAGGTCGCGTCGCAGCCCTGGAATATACGCAATCTGCTTCCTTCCGTGCTGGTGGCGGGGCACGGCGCAGGTGTGCTAAGCGAACAGGGCGCGCGGCTCATCGATCCGACCGGTGCGTTGCAGTCTGGCATCCCTATGGCGCCGCCGGAGGGCGATGCGGGCACTGGCATGGTTGCCACCAATTCAGTGCGAGTCCGTACTGGCAATGTCTCGGCGGGCACCTCGATCTTCGCCACGGTCGTGCTGGAACGCAAGTTGAGGCGCCTGCATCCGCAGGTGGATCTGGTTGCTACTCCCGCTGGTGATTTGGCGGGAATGAGCCACGCAAACAATTTCACCTCGGATTTGAATGCTTGGGTGGGATTGTTCCGTCAATTCAGCGAGGCGAGCGGGCATCCAGTAGATACTGATGGCTTGTATGCCACGCTATTCCGCGCCGCGATCAGCGAGAAGGCCGATGCGGACGCAGGCGGGCTGCTGAACTATTGCTTCTATTCGGGGGAGTTCTTAGCTGGGCTGGAGGAGGGCCGACCGGTTTTTGCTCGCGGACCAGAGTCGAGGATGTCACTGGCCAATTTCATGCGTGCCCAGCTGTTCGGAGCGTTCTGCCCGGTGAAGATCGGCATGGACGTGATGGTTCGCGACGAGGGTGTGCGCATCGATTCTTTGGTGGGCCACGGTGGTATTTTCACCACGCCCAAAGTGGCACAACGGATCCTCGCCGCTGCCTTCAATACGCCGATCAAAGTCATGTCGACGGCAGCACAAGGCGGAGCGTGGGGCATGGCGGTGCTCGCTGATTACCTACGGCATGCCGACACACCGCTAGCAGACTATCTTGACGGGCTGGTCTTCGCAGGGGCTGCTTCGGCCACCGAGGATCCCGATGCTCACGATGTCGCTGGGTTCGAGAGATTCTTCGCCAGATTCATGCAGGCTCTGCCCGTCGAGCGGGCTGCGATCGCGTCGATTCCCCTCGAGGAACGCGGGTAGCTCACGGCAGCCCTATGTGCGGAATTCATCCCCAAATCTATCGCGATCCGCAAGGAACCGGAGGAAAGAGAGTATCCATGACAATCTTGGCTGATTATGGCCCTGAAGTGCACGCAGAAGTCAAGCAGGTGCGTGAAATCGTAGCGAATCTGCATCAGCAACTAATCAAATGGAATCTGGTCGTGTGGACCGCGGGCAATATTTCGCAGCGTCTTCGCACCGCTGATCTGCTTGTGATCAAGCCATCTGGGTTGCGCTATGAATACCTCACGCCCAGCTCGATGGTGGTGTGCGATCTGGATGGCAACGTGGTCGATGGCGCTGAGGCGCCGTCCTCCGACACAGCTTCCCATGCATACATATATCGGCATATGCCTGACGTATACGGGGTGGTTCATACGCATTCCACGTATGCCACGGCCTGGGCCGCCATCGGTCAGAACATTCCGTGCGGGCTGACGATGATGGGCGACGAATTCGGTGGGCCGGTACCCGTAGGTCCCTTCCGCCTGATCGGGTCGGAGGCGATCGGCAAGGGCGTAGTCGACACGCTCAAAGAATATCCGCATTCGCCAGCAGTGCTTATGCAGAACCACGGGCCATTCACCATCGGCAAGGATGCGGAAGGTGCGGTCAAGGCCGCCGCCATGACCGAGGAAGTGGCGCATACGATGTGGGCCGCTAGGCAGCTTGGCGATATCATCCCCATTGCTCAAGACGATATCGACAAGCTGAACGACCGCTACCAAAACGTCTATGGCCAGCACTGACATCGAAGACGATAGCCACGACTTGGGTGTGACACATTCCTCAGCGTTGCAGACAACACCATTAATACAAAGGAGCAGTACATGGCATTCGCAAATCCGTTTGATAATAAGGAAATCTGGTTCGGCGTCGGCTCGCAGGACCTGTACGGCGAGGAGGCGCTGCGGCAGGTAGCGGCGCAGTCTGCACAAATCGTTGATGCGTTGAACGCTACCGGGCGCATACCGGTTAAGCTGGTGCTCAAACCCACACTGAAGTCTTCGGATTCGGTCAAGCGGTTCATGGTTGAGGCCAGTGCGGATGACCGGTGTATCGGTGTCATCGCGTGGATGCACACGTTCTCGCCGGCCAAGATGTGGATTCGTGGGCTCGAATCGTTGCGCAAGCCTTTGCTGCAGCTCAACACGCAGCATCATTTTGAAATTCCATGGGACAGCATCGACATGGACTTCATGAACCTCAACCAATCTGCCCATGGCGACCGCGAGTTCGGCTACATCGTCACGCGCCTGGGTATTGCACGCAAGATCGTTGTAGGCCATTACAGCGATCCGGAAGTCGCCGACCATATCGGTACCTGGGCGCGCGCCTGCGCAGGCTGGGATGCGTCGAACAATCTGAAAGTCATGCGCTGGGGCGACAACATGCGCAACGTGGCCGTCACCGAAGGAGACAAGACCGAAGCCGAGCGCGTGTTCGGCGCTTCGATCAACACCTGGGCCGTCAATGAGCTCGTCGGCTACGTCGATAAGGTCAAAGAGGACCAGGTCAAGGCGCTCATCGAGGATTACAAGGCGAAATATGACGTAGCCCCCGAGCTGCTTGACGCGCGCTATGACGAGATGTTCGTCGCCGCGAAGGAGGAGGCGGGCATGGTCAATATGATGGGCGACTACGGTACCGCCGCAGGCGTTGACAACTTCGAAGATCTTGGCACGCTGAGCCAATTGCCCGGTGTCGGGCCACAACGTTTCCCGTCGGAATACGGCTGGGGCTTCTCCGCCGAAGGGGACTGGAAGACGGCGGTGCTCGTGCGTATCGGGGCGGTGATGGGCTATGGCCTCGACGGCGGAGCTTCGCTCATGGAGGATTACTCATACAATTTCGTGCCTGGTCATGAGATGAACATGGGTTCGCACATGCTCGAGGTCTCGCCCTCCATCGGCGCTATCGGCAAGCCACGCCTGGAGATCCATCCGCTCGGCATCGGCGGCAAGGCCGACCCGGTGCGTCTGGTCTTCACCGGTGCGCCGAAGAAGGATGCGGTCGTCGTTTCCATGTCGGATGTTCGCGAGCGTTTCCGTCTGCTCATGAACGTCGTTGACGTGGTAGAGCCCGAAGGTTCGCTCAAGATGCTGCCATGCGCTCGAGCATTGTGGAAGCCGCAGCCCAGCCTCAAGGTCTCCGCCGAATGCTGGCTGCGTGCCGGCGGCTCGCATCACACCTGCATGACCACATCTGTGGGGCGCGAGGCGTGGGAAGACTTCGCGCGCATTGCAGGCGTTGAGCTTGCAACCATCGATGAGGATACCACTGCGCGCGGGTTTGAACGCGACCTCGAGCTGAGCGAAATGGTGCACCGGTTGGATAACCGGCATTGAACACGCTTTGCCCTACTGCGCTATCGTTATAAAGAGCAATAGGGCAAACGAGGCAAGGAGCTGATCCGCATGGGCGAATCCGGAATGAACACTTCAGGGGCAGCTGATGAATCCCGCGGGATCGATTCGCCTGATGCGCTCGGCGCGCGCGAGTTCGGTACCGCCTCGTTTGGTGCGGGCAGCGAGACGCTGGCAGCCGCCGCGGCTACGGTTTCTTCAGCCCCGAGCATTCCATCTATTGCGCTCGCGGATGGCAACGCCATACCGCAGGTGGGGCTTGGCGTGCTGCGCGTAGACGACTCGCAGACCGCCTCTGTGGTTGAATCCGCGCTCGCTGCCGGGTACCGGCATATCGATGGCGCAGCTGGCTACGGTAACGAGGCCGGTATAGGCCGCGCGCTCGCGGCGACCGGATTTAATCACGGAACGCTGCGCGAAAGCGTTTGGGTTACGACGAAGCTGCGCGATTCGCAGCAGGGCTACGACAACGCGCTCAAGGCCTTCGATCGGCAACTCGCCCTGTTGCAGCTTGATTACGTTGACATGTACATGATCCATTGGCCCACCCCGTTCGACTGGCGCTCCGGCGAGACATGGCGGGCATTCGATGAGCTTCGCGCTGCCGGACGGGTGCGCACACTGGGAGTATGCAATTTCCTGCCCGAGCATCTTGAGCGGCTCTACAAGGAGACCGGGCAGTGGCCTGCCGTTGACCAGATCGAGCTGCATCCCACTTGGCAGCAGCGTGAAGTCACCGCCTTCTGTGCCGAGCATGACATCGCAGTTGAAGCATATTCGCCTATGGCCAGAGGAGCCGATCTAGAAGCGGGTGACGGCACGATCGAGCGCATAGCGGCCGCACACCGTGTTTCGCCGGCACAGGTGATCCTGCGCTGGCATATTGAAAACGGCACGATCATCATTCCCAAATCTGTCCATGCTGATCGCCAGCGCGAGAACCTCGATCTGTTCGGCTTCGCGCTGAGCACTGAAGAGCATCGCCAGATCGACGCGCTCGACGGCCCGACCCGCGCCGGCCATGACCCGCGAACCTTCTCTTACTCGTGATCGTTCTGCTGGCTGAGCAGCGGCTGCCGGTTGGATCGCTGCTCAGCCCAGAACGAGCACTTTTCGTTCCTTAGGCATTTCACCGCAACACACGTTCTGGTCACGCGGTTCACCCAGCTTTCGGCTATCATGACAAGGTTATGACGCAATATCCACGAAAACCGAGCGTTGCGGGCCGAACCGGCGGCTCACATGACACGTGTAACCACAGAGGTCGAGAGTACGGCTCCAATAGCAGCCTACCCAACGCTCATTTTCCTAGGCGTCGCTTTGATGCGAGCAGTCCCCTGGAGCGGCTGCTGATTCTGCTGGTGCTGGCTGCGGTCGTCGGCATCACCATTGGTATTGTGCTGCCGAAGATCAGCGAGCCGGTTGGCCAGCTCACCGGCGAGTATACAGCCAGCGGTCCAGCAGCAGATGCGCTGAACGCATTAAGCGTGAATGACAATCCCAAGTCAGGCGGCTATCAGCGCGACTCCTTCGGCTATAACCAGACCGATACGGATGGCAACGGCTGCGATGTGCGCGAGGATGTGCTGTCCCGCGACCTAGCCGAGGTGCGCTACACCTATGCGGGCGGCTGCAAGGTGAAGTCCGGAGTGCTGCATGATCCATACACCGGCAAAACCATTCATTTCATGCGTGGCGTGAAAACCAGTTCCGCTGTGCAGATCGATCACGTCGTCGCGCTTGAGAATGCTTGGCAGTCAGGCGCCGGCGCCTGGAATACTGCGAAACGTTACCGTTTCGGCAATGATATGCTCAATCTGCTCGCCGTTGACGGCCCGGCCAACCAGGAGAAGGGTTCGGCATCGGCCGCTTACTGGCTGCCGACCAATAGCGCATACCGCTGCCAGTACGTGGCCCGGCAGATAGGTGTCAAAACGAAATACGGCCTGAACGTTACCACCCAGGAAAAACGCTCGATGCAGTCCGTCCTGCATGCCTGTCCTGCTCAAAAGCTTCCGCAGCAATAAGATCGAGCGGCAGGTGAGCGCTTTCGGCCTTAGCCGTGGCCTAGTCCGTTGACTACTCCGGCAGTAGCCATTTACCAATCCAGCCTAAGCGTCAGACCTCTCCGTGTCGTCATTCGATCCGATCTGGCCATTCGTCTGAACCTGATTTGGCGTTCGGCCCGGCTCCTCCGTGCAACGCGCGCGCGGCAGTGCGCTCCTCCATCTGCGTATGCATACGGCGCAATGCGCGATGGGCGACGTCGCGCGCGGATCCGGCGCCATCGCCTTTGACGCCGATGAGCACGGTGAATACCATAACTAGCACAATGGCGGAGCTGATGTGCAGTGCTGTCTGCACGCCGAAGATGTTCGCGGCGATAGCGTTCGCCGTCCCTGCGCCGAGCGCGCGCTGGCGCAGCACGCTGAAGGTTTCCATGAGGATCACCAGCACAGGCGCGCCGATTGCGCCACCAAGCTGACGGGCGGTGTTGGTTACGGCCGAACCAGCTGATACCTCACGCGGTTTCAGGCAGTTGAGCGACCAGGTGGTGATGGGCATGAGCACGAAGCCCATGCCGATCTGGCGGATGAACTGGCAAATCGAAACCCACCAGATCCACGTATGCGGGCCGATCAAGCTCATCATGAGCGTGCCCACGAACAGCAGGATCGAACCAGTTAGCGCGACTGGGCGCACGCCGAATCGGTCGAGTGCGCGCCCGCCGGCGAACTGGGAGATGCACTGGCCTATTGCGCCGGGCAGCATGATCAGGCCGCTCATGGTGGCCGAGTAGCCGCGGTCGTTCTGAATGTAAAGCGGAATGATCACTAGAATGGAGCTGAACGCGAAGAAGCTGAGCGTAGCGGTAAGCGTGCCAACCGCAAAGCTGCGGTTGCGCAGCACGGTCAGATCGAGCAGCGGCGGCTGTACGTCCGTATCCCTGAGTTTTTGTATGGTGTGCTCATCTGCGCCAGCCTTGCGCGCGGCGAATACACGGTCGGAGAATTGCCGGAAGCGTTTCGCGCCTTTCAGCTGGCGCAGCACGAACCAGGTGATGCCGACGAGTCCGACGGCCATCGGTCCCCAGACTGAGGGTGCGCCGAATCCGTAGGCTTCACTGTTGGTGAAGCCGTACATCACTCCGCCGAAGCCGAAGATCGACAGCGCAACTGAGAAGAAGTCGGCTTTCACGCTGGCGTCATTGTCAACGAAATTGTGCAGGCCGAAAATCGCCATGAGCAGCGCGATCAGCCCGATGACTGTGAGCATCATGAAGATGGATCGCCAGCCGCTCGCATCGGTTTGCCAGCCGCCGATGGTCGGGCCAATGGCGGGTGCGACGCTCATCGCCATGCCGACGGTGCCCATGGCCACGCCACGGCGTTCCATCGGAAAGATTGAGAATACGGTGATTTGCAGCACCGGCCACATCACACCGGATCCGATGGCTTCCAAGGTGCGGCCGGCGAGCACGAGCAGAAAGCTCGGCCCGAGCCAGGCGAGTACAGAGCCGGCCGTGAACACGACCATCGAGGCGATGACAATCTGCCGGGTCGAGAAACGGCGCGTTAGGAACGCGGTCAACGGCACCATGATACCCATCACAAGAGGCATGACGGAGCTGAGCCACTGGCCGGTGGTGATGTTGATGCCGAATTCCTCGACGATGGTAGGCAATGCGGCGCTGAGCTGTAGCTGCGTGAAATTGCCAACGAAAGTGATGAATGTCAGTATGGCGATCGAGATAAACGCTGCTCGGCTCAGATGACCGTTCACATAGGATTCATTTTTGGGGAGCACTCTGGACAGGCTATTGCGCTGCTTCGCGATCCCTGTGCCTCGTGTGCTACCCGAATCCTTTGCACTGCCCTTGCCGTCCATGTCGCCTGCGTCAGCCGTGTCATGCCCCTTTCCGCGTCCACTCATGCGCCACCAACTTCTTCCACTCGCAATGCTGTTTGTCGTTCGTAATAGTTCGTTTTTGAATTGTGTGCGCTAGCCGCCGCTGCCTGTAAAGACCTCGAAAGAATACACCATATCACCGGCGTGAGTCACCGATATTTCATTGTATGCGTGATGCATAGAGCGCAATGAACGCGCAATGATGGCGACTGACGGCGGGCGTAAACCCACTCCCGCCGACCTTGGGGGCTGACGGGAACGTCCACAGAATACAGATTGCCTGGCTTGTGTGGCGGCTCAGCCTCGCCGCGCGCCGATCCCTTCCAGCGAGCCGCGAATCACGCGGCCTCTGGACACCACCGCCACGATGTTGTCCACATCGAGATCCTCGATATGCTCCCAAGGCCGTCCGTTCATCACAATGAAATCAACGCCGGCGCCGGGCGCGAGCCTGCCGACCTTGCCGTCCAGGCGCATCGAATCGGCCGCGTCTCTGGTGGCCGCGACCAAGGCGCGCTGTGCGCTCCATCCAAAGACTTCAGCCATGAAGCGCACCTCCTCCATCTGATCGCCGTAGGCTACCCAGATGCGCGAGGCGTCCGTGCCCAGCACGAAGCGCACGCCGATTTCGGCGGCCTTGCGGAAGGTCTCGTTGCGCCCGGCCACAATCTGCCGTGCCTTGGAGCGGGCTGCTTCACTCGCGTTCGGCGAGCGATAGGCGATCACGTCGTTGATGAGCAGTGTGGGCCCGACGGGAATGCGTCGTTCGGCGATGGCATGCATCTGCGCCTCGGTCATCGCCGTGGCATGCTCGATCGAGTCCACGCCCTCATCAAGCGCGATCTGTACGCTTTGCTCGGTATGGCAGTGGGCTGCCACCTGCATGCCGAGGGCGTGTGCCTCGTCGATGGTGGCCCGGATTTCCGCTCGTGTCTGGTTGCGCCAACCGACTTTATCGCCGAGCGAGAGCACGCCGCCGCTGAGATAGATCTTAATGCCGGTAGTGCCTGCGCGCGCCCAGATGCGCACGAGTTTGCGGCATTCGTCGGGAGAATCAGCCGTGGGATTGCGCTGTATGGCGTGCGGTGGCGTGAATAGGTCGCCATGGCCGGCCGTCATCCCTACCTCGCCGTCTGCGAGGACGCGTGGCCCGCGAATCACACCGCTTTCCAATGAGCGGGAGACTGCCATTTCCACGGCATGCGAGGCCATATCGCGCATGGTTGTGACACCGAAGCGCGCGCATTCCTGTGCGTTGGCGAGCACGTGGAGCGACATCTCCTCCGGCGGGGTGTACAAGCCCCACGGGAAGGTGTCTTTTACTGTTGGGTCCGAGGGATATTCGAGATGCAGATGTGTGTCGACCAGGCCGGGGATGATGCTCAAGCCAGCCGCGCTGGCGCTGGAGCTGGTTGCAAGCCTGCCCGGGTCGGTCATGCTGCTGTGCCGGCGTGTGCCGGAAACGCCTGCGTCACGGCTGTTCTCTGTTGCGCTCACTTCGTCGATCACATCGCCGTGCCAGCGGATTGTGGCCGGGCCGAGGCAGCGCTCGCCATCCCAGATCGGCAATCCCGAAATCAAACCGCTCGGCTCGTCTTCATGAACCATGGATGCTTATCCTTTGCTACGTGTGCTCGTTTGCCTATAGATGTGTATGCGCAGGTCTGCGCTGCCGTGGGAGCAGCGGCGCGGCGCAGATTCCTGCCTGCTTCGCGCCGCCTGCGCCTGGCCGTGTCGTTGCGGGTCTATGCTATGTCACTCGCCTTGTTCGAAGCGTTGATTGACCAGATCGTCGAGAATACTCATGAGCGAATATGCGATCATCGTGACTAGAGCGATGGTGATCGCCGACGCCCACATTTGGGCGTAGGAGAACATGGCGACTGATTTGGAGATCGAGCCGCCTAGGCCGGTGCCGGTCGAAAGCCACTCGGCGATCATTGCGCCGACCACGGCCGAGGGGATTGACACTTTCGCTGAGGCCATGAGAGACGGGACGGATCCGGGGAGCGCTACCTTCGTGAGCAGCGTCCATGTGCCGCCGCCGAATGCCTTGACCATGTCCGAGCTGTTGGCTGACACGTTGCGCAGCCCGAAGAGGATGTTCGCCAATGCGGGAAGAAAGACAACGATGATCACGAGCACAGTCACGCTCTTCTGCCCGATGCCCATGATCAGGGTAATGAGTGGAGTGAGCACTACGAGCGGAATGGAACGCAGCACCATGGCCGTGGGCATCACAATGTTTTCCAGCACGGGGAGGAGGCAGAAGAGCAGCGCGAGCACGAAGGCGAATAGCAATCCGGCAAGATACCCGATGCCAGCGTCGCGCACGGTGACAGCCAGATTGGCCAAAACGGTAGCCCGATTAGTTGCCGCCTGCTGCCCGGAGAACAGGTAATCCCAGACTTGCAGCGGCCGCTTGCCGATCATCTGATTGACGTGGAAAAGCTCGAGTACCGCATGCCACAGGACCACCACGAGGACGATGGCGAGCAGCATATTGACCAGCCGCTTGACGATGAATGCGCTGTTGTCTCTCATTTGGCGGCCTCCTTGGACCAGGGGGTCAGCATGCGCCCGATGACCCCGATCAATCCGTAGCCTGCCAGCGAGATAAGCCCGGTCACGATGCTGAGCGCCCACACCCGTTCGGGCTGGATTTGGCGTTGCGCCGCATTGAGTGCCACGCCGATGCCGGTGTCGATGCCGCCGAGGTATTCGCCAACGATTGCACCGAGTATCGCCCCGGGCACTGCCACCTGCAGAGCGGTCATAACAGCGGGCAGCGCGGCCATAACGCGCACTTTGCGCACCTGTGTCCATGCGCTCCCGCCATATGCACTGATGAGGTCAAGCTGGCTGCGAGAAGCGGATTTGAGGCCAGTGAGTGAGCCGACAAGCGTGGTGAAGAACACCAGCATGGCGGAGAGCACGATAGCCGAGATGCGGCTGCCGAAAATCACCATGATGATCGGGCCGATGGCGGTGATCGGCAGGCAGTTGGTGAGCACGCCGATCTGTGAGACCAGGTCCTCGAGCCGGGGAAGGACAAGCACGAGCGATGCAAGCGCAAACGCCAGCAGATCGCCCCACAGGTAGCCCCATCCGGCACGGCCGAGGGTATTGGAGATGTTGCGGCTGTAGAAGGTCCATCCGTCGCTGCCCATTGAGCGCGCTACGGCTGCGGGAGTGGGGAAGGATGAGTTCGAAGAACCGGCGGCGGTGAACAGCCACCAGACGATCAGCAGCAGCGCAATTCCCACGATGCCGCCGATCCAGGGCTTGCGCAGCCAGTTCCTGGCGGCGCTCATAGTTTGTCCCCGGCGTCGGCGTGGCCTTCCGACGGCGCGAACAGCAGCGCGGAGAGCTGGTCCACGTAGTCATGGAATGCATCGGTTCGCATGGTTTCGGCGGTGCGTGGGCGAGGCAGATCGATGCGCACGAGCTCGATCACATGGCCGGGCCGCGCGGTCATGACCGCGACATAGTCGGAGAGCAGCACGGCCTCGGAGATGCCGTGCGTGACCATGAGCGTGGTGGCCGAGCGTTTCATCCAGATGCGCTGCAATTCGAAATTGAGCCGCTGGCGCGTCATGTCATCCAGCGCTCCGAACGGTTCGTCGAGCAGGAGGAAACTGGGGCGCACGCTCAGGGCGCGGGCTATGGAGACGCGCTGGCGCATACCACCCGACAGCTGTCCAGGGCGAGTTTTTTCAAAGCCTTTGAGCCCTACCAGCTCGATAAGGTCGTGCACGGTCGCGTAATCGTTGCGTCTGGCGATCTCCAGCGGCAGGCCAACGTTGCGTTCGACCGAGCGCCATGGCAGCAGCGCGGGATCCTGAAAAGCGATGCCCATGCCCGATGCCGCATGCCCGGGCTGAACGGCCTCCCCGTTGACTACGACCGAGCCGCTGCTTGGTGTTTCCAAGCCTGCCAAAATGCGCAGCACGGTTGATTTTCCGCATCCCGAGGGGCCGATCAACGAGACGAAGGCACCTTTGGGCACGGCTAGATTGACATCGCTGAGTGCCTGGAATTGCTTGCCGCGGCGCATCGGGAAGACCTTGTCTAGGCCGGTGATGCGGATGCCGCTGCCGTCATTCGTATCTGTCAAAGAATCCAGCTCATCGGTCATTTGAGCAGATCCGGATTCTCTGTGATGACTTCGTCGATGAGTGAGGTGTCGAACAGCTGCTTGGGCGTGATGCTGATGCCGGCATATTTCAGCGTGTTGGTGGTGCCTTGTTGCAAGTCGCTGCTGATGGTGAGCAGACCGTTCTTCGTGGTCTCCGGCGTTTCGATGATCGCCTTTTCGCGGTCGAAGGTGATGGCCATCGATTCTTTGCTGTATTGCTGATCCTTGCCGTAGTCGTTGATGGTGAGATCGAGGGCTTCGTCCTTATTCGCCAGTGCCTTTTTCCATCCTTGGATGGTGGCTTTGAGGAATGCCTTGAGTTCGGCGCGGTTGTTGTCGATGGCATCCTGCGAGGTGATGAGTGTTTCGCCGACCATCGGCAGCCCGGCATCGGCCATGAGCAATTCGGTGGCTTTGAACCCGGAGGCGGTGAGCGCGGCGGCTCCAGTGGTGGTGTACCCGATGTAGCCGTCCACTTGGCCGGTCGTGAGCATGCTGGTGTCCGAGAAGGGCACCGTGCTCACGTCGCTGTCAGTGAGCTTGTTGGCCTTGAGGAAGGCTTTCCACACGAGCGTGTTTGAGTCGCTCACGCCGATTTTCTTGCCTTTGAGGTCAGCTACGCTCGTGATGGGTTTGGCGGCTGCGGAGACGATGGCGAAGGGGTTGACTTGGTAGAGCGCTGCAATGGTTTTGAATCCGGCATCTTCATTGGCGATGGCCGGCGCAGTGATGAGCGGCGAGCTAATGCCGACCAGGGCCTTGCCGCTGGCTACGGCTGCTTCAGCGCTGGTGGCTGAGGAGCCGCCGGAGATCAGATCAACTTTATCGAAGCCTGCATCCTTGTAGAAGCCGTCTTTGTCGGCCACGTACATGCCGGCGAACTGCATGTTCTTCAGCCATGAGAGCTGTACTGCGGCAGTGCCGTAGCTTGCTGCCTCGCCCGATGGTTTGGACTCGGAATCGCTCGCCGAGCCGCATCCTGACAGCGCCAGCATCATTACGATGCCGGCTGCGGCCGCACGTGTGAGTTTCCTGAACATGTTTTCTCCTTTGTGGGTGTGGGCAAACGCTCAACGCATACAAAATACCGGCATCGGGGGAACGCAATGTTACAGGAGTTTTGCCTGCGCGGCGAGGGCTGGGCGATGGCCGCGCCTCATAAGTGCTGCGCACGGCTGGCATCATGCCGTTTTCGAGAGGTTATCGTGCCAGGTTGGGCAGGGGGACACGCCGTGATCGCAATTGTGACGCCCTCAGTATGAGCCGGTGCCCCGCACTACCGCGCCTACGGTCTTGAACAGGATTGCGAGGTCTCCGGTCAGCGACCAGCTCTGGATGTAGGAGACGTCGAGCTGCTCGGCCTCGGTCTGGCTCAAATTGCTGCGACCTGAGATCTGCCATGGTCCGGTTATACCGGGCTTGACGAGCAGGCGCGTGGAATAAAGAGACTCGTACCGGTCGACTTCGTACTGCTGCTGAGGACGAGGCCCGACCATACTCATGTCGCCTTTGAACACATTGAAGAACTGCGGGAACTCGTCTAATGACGTCTTGCGGATGAATTTGCCAAATTCGGTGACGCGCGGATCGTTCTTTGCCTTGAACAGCACGCCGTGTTCCGTACCCAGCTGCTCGGCCAGGGCCTCGTCCTGCTTGTCGGCGTTCATTGTCATCGAGCGGAACTTGTACAGGGTGAACGGTTTGCCATACAGTCCAATGCGCTCCTGTCTGTAGATGGCTGGGCCGCCGTCCTGAGAGCGTACCCGGATCGCGACATAAGCCATGATCGGTGAGGTCAGGATGATCGCGATCGAAGAGCAGATGAAGTCGAAGATGCGCTTGCCTGCCCTGATGAGGGTTGAGTATTGGGGCAGACGTGCGGTAAAGACCGGCGTAACCGGGTCTGTGCGCAAGTGTAGTGACGCACCATCCATATCGGCTACAGCGGCGCTGAACGCCAACTCGATGCCCATGGATTCTACGGCGAGAGAAAGCGTACGCATCGTCTCTGAGTACCGTTCGATGACGTCGGCGACCAGCACGGTTTGGGCCTTGAGATATTGCGCCGTCTGCGGCAGATGGGAATTCATCGGCAGAACTCGAAGCTTTTTCTCGAATTCATCGAGCGGTTCGAAGGGAACTGAAACAAGGTGCTGAGAGCCGTCTGTCTCTGACGAGCTGGAAACAGACGCGACCGGGCATACTGCGATCGGCATATAACCTAAGCCGCGGTTTTCGCGCAGCAGACGAATACGGTCATGGATACCTTCGGGCGATCCGACGACCACAGTCGGGTAATTGTATTCGCCCCGGTTGCGGTTGCGGTGCAGCGCTCTGCGCATCAGCCAACGTTCAACGATCGTGAACACTGCGGAAAGCAGCGGCACAAAGAATGTCAACGAACGCGGAATGTCCATCTTGAAGAAGTAACTGCAGGTGGCGAGAATAATGAAGTCGACGAAAGCTGCCCTCATGATCTTGCTGTAGAGCGCATAGCCCTCACCCATGGTGTGGCGCTCGTAAACACGGCTGAGCGCAAGGCTGACGATCCATGTTGCGCAAATAAGAATGAAGTACTCGACCAGTCCATCGCACAGCAGGTTACGTGTTTGCAGATATGTATATGAACTAGGAAAGACGATAAAGACGATAGCTGCGGACATGAGCGTCATTGCTATGTCGAGCACGATGAGTGTGGAATTGTAGATGTAGCTCCATGTGGGAACGTTGTAATCAAAAAGCCGCCGGCTGCGGCCTTCTTTGATGCGCGCAGGTCTGCCTTGCGATCCGGCGACGTAATATGAGCCATCGAAAAAAGTAGCGGGAGCTGTTTTTGGGTTAGAGCATGCACCTTGCGGTGGCTCAGGAGGGACGTGCTGCCCGTGCAGCTCGGATGTTGAAGAGATTGCTCTCGTTGACGGATCGGATACACGCATGCGTGTAGTCTCCCCAGGAATAACCGAATCCGCATGCCCAGTCCCCAAACCCATGCCCTCTCCCTCATGTCTTGCAGGTATTAACTCATCATAATACGTGGGGAAGGATATTGTTCCCGCTATGTCGTCCATGGCAACGTGATATGAGTCGTCCGTAGTGATTTTTCACGAATATACGCGATTTGCGACTATATGGAAAATGTGCAGAAAACCTGGAAACTGCGGCCATGTTCTGGTGCGCGAGGAATAATAAGGCGGATATTGCGCCGCGCAAATGATATAAGCAGCGGCAGGGATGGGAGAAAAGCATGGCACTACCAAGCAGGCACGCACGTCGGCAGCCGGTCACCCGGCATCGCATTTGGCCATGGGTTGTGGGTGTGCTCGTCGTCTTACTGGCGATTGTCGCGGCTGCAGGGGTTGTAGGCTACAAGTTCTATTCCGAGGCGAAGCAGGTCAAGGCGCACGAAGAGAAGGCGATGCAGATGGTCGGCGGCTTCTCCGACGTCACGGATGCCAGCGCAATGACGCGCCTGCAGGGCCAACTGCCCGCGATACGCCAGGAGACCCATGCGGCGAAGCAAATCGCGCACGGAAAGCTATGGGAGTGGGCGGCGAAGCTGCCCATGGTAGGCGGAGACGTGACTACGGTGCAGGGGATGACGACGTCGGTGGACGGCATTGTGAGCGACGCGGTCCCCGGCTTCGTCAAGGCCGTTACCAGCCTGCAGTCGGCAAATCTGTCGACAGGCGATGGGCAGCTGAACATTCAGCCGATTCTTGAGGCACAGAAGAACATATCTGCCTCCAATGTGGTGTTACAACAGCAAGTGGCCGATTTCGACAAGCTGCAGACCCCACGTATCGACATGGTCAAGAATGCCTACACCAAGGCCAGTTCGAGCCTGAACGGGGTGGCGAAGAAGGTAGATTCCCTGTCCAAGGCCATGAATATCCTGCCTGATTTCCTCGGGTCTTCGCAGCCCAGAACCTACCTGATCATGTCGATGACGACGTCCGAGGCGAGGTCTGCGGGCGGACTGATCGGCTCGGTTGGCGTGATGACAACGGACAACGGCAAGATATCAATCGGCAATTTCCTTCCGAACACGATATACATCCCATTTGGCGCAGGCGTGCCGACGGGTGACGAACATCGCGTCTTCAATGACTGGGGACCGTTGCGCATGTCGTTTGATGTGCGTGATCTGGCGGTGTATCCGGACGCCTCTCGTTCGGCTGAGGGAATGCAGGCGATCTGGCAGCGTACGCCGTGGGGCAGGAAGCAGCCGATCGACGGTGTGCTGCTGCTCGATCCTGTGTTTCTGCAGGAGCTGATTGGCATCAACGGCAATGTCACGCTGGGCGATGGCCGCGTGCTCAACGGCGACAATACGGCGGAATTCCTGCTCAACACCGTGTACAAGGATTACCCCGTCGCGCAGCAGGATCTTTATTTTCAGCAGGTGGCGACGCAGAGCATCGGCAACATGTTCTCGAATATGAACGTGCAGAAACTGGCCAAGACCGCCGATATATTGGGCTCGATGGCTGCGGGCCGGCATTTCTCGATGTATTGCTTTGATACGGGTATCGAAAAAACGATCAGTGACGCCGGCTTCACTGCGCAAACACCCAGCAGCGAGGAGCACCCCGCCGTAGGCGTGTACGTGACTGAGCAGCACGCGTCGAAGCTGGACTGGTATGTCCACCGCACGTCGAGCATCACCAGATCGTCGTGCAACGCCAACGGCTCGCAGACCTACACTGTGCAGTACACGCTTGAAAACACGCTCACTAACGCGCAAGTACCGGGCCTGCCTGCGTATATCGTCGGTCGCACGCAAGACGGCATGGCTCCCGGCACCGCAATGGAGAAAACGCTTCTGTACGCTCCGGCCGGCGGAAGCATGTCGAATCTGAATATCAGCGGCAGTGTTTCGGGACAGCGCAGTGAAACCATCAATGGCAAGTCGGTGCAGGCGTTCAATCTGCTGCTCAAGCCCGGGCAGAAGGCGACTCTTTCGTTTGACGTCACCACATCGACCAAGTCTGTTTCGGATTTGACCATAGATCAGACGCCTTTGGGCTGGGTTGATCCGGGAGTGAACATCAACACCAGCGCCTGCGCGATAAAGAAATAATTCATACGTATGAAAGTAGCCTGCATAGGATAAATTTTGGAACAATGCTTGTTTTTAGGATATAGAAGGGGAGGGCGATGGGAAGGCCAGTGACGGTCGCTGTGGTTTCGCATAAGCCTTATCGCATGCCGCAGGATCCCATGTATATGCCGTTGCATGTTGGCGCAGCACTGCATCCCGAGGTGTTGCCGGATTGGGTACAGGACAACACCGGGGACAATATATCGAGCCGCAACGCCAAGTATTCGGAGTTGACTGGCCTGTATTGGCTGTGGAAGAATGACGATTCCGATTACCAAGGCATCGTGCACTATCGGCGACACTTCGGCACTGCGAATCGCGCGTTGCGCCTTATGACGCGTGATCGTTTTCGATGCATTATCGGAGAGCAGGAGCTTTCTCGGATTCTCGAGGGCTGTGATATCGTGCTGCCGCATAGACGTAACTATTTCGTAGAGACGATTTACAGTCATTATGCGCATACGTTCCTAAGCGCGCAATTGGATACGACCCGTGACATCATTGCTGAACAATTTGCTGAGTATCTTCCCGCTTTTGACGTGGTGATGAAGTCCAAAAGCGCACATATATTCAACATGTTCGTCATGAGCAGGCAGAAGCTCGATGAGTACTGTTCTTGGCTATTTCCTATCCTCGAGGAGCTTGAGAATTATACGGAGGATGGTGAATACGACGATTTTAATGCCCGCTATCCGGGTCGGATCAGCGAGAGACTTATGGATGTGTGGCTGATTACGCGTGGATATGCTTATTCAGAGCTGCCGGTGATCAGCCCGGAACCGGTGAACTGGATTAAAAAGGGCAGTGGATTCCTCATGGCGAAGTTCGGTGGGAAGAAATATACGAAGAGTTTTTAGAATGTGAATTTTCGAGAAGCTTTGGCTGAATATTTATAGTCACTGCCGCATCCAGTGTTGCACCGACGAATATGAGCTGTCGAACTCTGCTCCGCGACTAGACGTTTTACACGCGCTTCGCGGTATGACGTTGCTTGCGTGGTAGCGAGCAAGCTTAGGTGCAGCTACAAGTCCACGAGACAGGAGGACAACTTCCACCCGGCTCCTAGACTGCGTGAGCCGTGCCTAAGGCTAGAGTGACAATCCTCTATATTCACATATTTCGTGATTGTGTTGCGTGAAATTCCAAGCCGTCAGTCAATTGCTGAGCGCGATAAACCCTCCATCTATTACTTCCTGATATCTTGAACTACTGGGCATTACACTTCTCATTCCTTCTCTCTGAGAACTTAGAAAATGGTTGATAGCATTCGGAGATCCATCAGGATGACGGGCCGATGCCTTTCATATCAAGATACCTCTGCTCAGACCGACTAAATCGAGCAATTACCCTGCCCAATTTCGGTGATGACCACGCATCAAACAAAACGATGGTTAACAGCTGTATGAACCAGTGCGCATAAATCGTCTCAGTGTCCTGCGCTATCGAATGCGGCGCATTCGCATGCGTGAGACGGCGCGTGCCTTGGCTTACCAGCAAGCGTTCCACGAATAATAAACTCACAGCCCAGTGCCCATCCTTCAACTTCGGGCCGATACCTACGAAAAAGTCGACGCCGAACCGGGGATTTCATTGCTGCAGCGTAGCTCCGCATTTTCCCGGCGCAGCCGTTTCAGCTCCTTGGTTCCACCCGAATCCGCTGCATTTTTGGTATCAGTCTAACTCTGTCAGCGGTGCAAAGATTCTGCGGCGATCTCGAGGCTCCTCTCCACGCTACGCGGAGCCTCAATCTCCAAAGCATAGCTTCCACTCGAGTTTGCCAACAGGCTGACGGCCCGTCCTTTAAATTCCGCGCTGTTCCTTTGTCTATAATTCCACCTAGCGAGTTCTAGACGTGGTTGCAACACCTGGCCGGTCGTCGGGAGGATCGGGTGGGCAGGTGGACGTTCGAGGGTTTGGAGTATGCGACGCGCAATGAGAGGTGCGCGGGTGAGACGGCGACGCTATGTCGAGTGTCTCGAGGCGGGCATGGACTTCACGCAGGCCGCCCGCGCGGCGGACGTGTCCAAGCGCACAGGCAAGGTGTGACGCAATAGCAGGACGCGCTCGGACGGGAGGAATGAGAGTCTGTCCGTGGACTAGTATCGTTCCGCTATGGACACACACCAGGGAAGATCAGTGCGAGGTATCCGGGCTAGGACGGGCGCACGGGCATCGCCGACTGGCATCGCGCCGGCATATGCGTGCGCCGGATTGCGCGTGGACTCGGCCGCGAGCCTCCACCATCAGCAGGGAGATCGCCCGGAACACGAATCCCGCGACCGGCATGTACGAGCCGTACCGGGCCCAGCAGATGAGCGCCGACCGGCTCAAACGTCTGAAAACCGCGAAGGTGTATACGGTGCGGGGCCTGCTCGCCTGCATCAAAGCGGGTCTGCGGGCGCATTGGAGCCCCGAGCAGATCGCGGCAGGCTCAGGGCAGACTTCCCCGATAATAAGAGCATGAACGTATGCACGGAAACGATCTACCAGGGCATTTACACCTAGGTCGGGGCGGACTCAGACGCGAGGTCGCCCAGGCGTTGCGGGGACGATGATTCGCGTGGATTGGCAGCTGTTTGTTGGACTATGTTGTGGGGGGGGGTGTTGTTGTGTGTGTTCGGTTGGTGTTTGATAGTTGAGGGTTGAGTGGACGCGTTCGTGGTTGTACAACCATATGTAGGCGGTGAGTTCGGCCCGCAGTTGCTCGAGTGTGGTGTAGCGCTGCCGGTAGATGAGTTCCCTTTTCAAGAGCTGGTTGGTGGATTCGACTACAGCGTTGTCGTACGGGTTGCCTTTCCTGGAGAGGGAACGTTGGATGTCGAATACGTCCAGGAGCATGTCGATCTTCATATTGTCAAACTCACTACCCCGATCGGTGTGGAACACTTCGATATCCGAGAGCGGGAAACGCAGTGTGGCGAACGCGGCCTTGACCAGGTCCGCGTCCCTGTCTGCCCCGGCCGAGTGTCCCGCGATAACCCGGTTGTGCAGGTCGATCAGCAAGCACACGTAACGCCATCGTCCTGCGACTTTGACGTAGGTCAGGTCACTGGCGATATGCGCATGCGGCCGGTATCCATTGAACTCACGGTTCAAAATGTTAGGCAACGGTGTCTCGTTGACCTTGTACGAGCACGGCTTGTACTTCCCTTTCGTGTACGCGCCTGCCATATGGTTCTCACTCATGATCCGGCATATCCTACGCCGCGAGACGGTGATGTTCGCCGGGCGAGCACCGCCTTGATTTTCCTGGCACCATAGCGTTCACGACTGTCACGCCACACGGCCGCAACCGCATCGGCCAACGGGTCGGGCCTGTGCTCGCGCGGATGTTGCAGCGTCCAGTAGTAAGTCGCCCGGGGTACGCCCAGGATTCTGCATTGCGCTGATACCGGATAGCAGGAGGCATTGCGGCGGATCACCCCTGCTTTCGCGCGAATATCAGCGCCTCTTGTTTTAAAACATCCACCTCCATGCGCAGCTGCCGGTTCTCTTTGCGTAACGCGATCAACTCGTTCTGCTCCGGTGTCCTGGCGTCCGCGACACTGATGGAACCGTGCTCGCGGATGCCCGTGATCCACCTGTGCAACATCGAATGACCGATATCGTATTCAGACTGAAGCCCCTCGACGGGCTTACCCGCCTCGTACAATTGCACGACCTGACGCTTGAACTCCTCGTTGAACTGCCGCGGGCGCTTGGGATCAGCCACCACCATCCCCTTCCATCAGTCCCTCACACAACTGTCCAACACATATAGCCAATCCTAGCCGGTCTGCTTCGAGACGCCGACCGTTCTGGCAGCCTGCATGTAGCTCATGCCGGAGTTCACCAGCCGCGAGTAATGCTCGCGGCTGGCCCTCAGCATCGATCCCCGGTCCGGATACCGCCTGCCGCCGTACTCGTATCCCGCCATGCAACATTCCATTCCATCTCAGGGCGTTGCAACGACCACTAGAATCCGCCTCTTCTTTTTTTGGGTGCGGGGCAAGTAGGAACAAAACCAGTCCACATCAAAGAGCAATATGACAGAGGATTATGACGTATCGTTTTATAGTTCGTGATCGTAGATGAATTATAAGGATGAGTGTTGCCCCATCATGGCGATGAGTATTGGCAGGGAACCTGTGCAATCAGACACGGGCGGCCGTATGGATATCTGCGTGGTGGTGATCATTCACAAGGCCTATTGCATGCCATCAGATCCAATGTATTTACCGCTGTACGTTGGCTGGATTCTCCATCCAGATGTCATTCCTGAGATGTCGGGCGACGACACTGGTACAATCATCTCAGCATGTAATGGCTACTATTCCAATCTCACGGGCCTATACTGGCTATGGGGAAACCGACTGGCTGGCGCTAAGTGCTTGGTATGCTACCGCCGTTATCTCGTCACCAGCAGTACCGTCGGGTGGATCTTGATGCATGACCGACTCGACAGGGTCGTTGGTGTCGAAGGGATTGAGCGGCTGTTGCGCCCGTGCGACAGCAGTATCACACAGAAACTTCACTATTACATCGAAACAGTCTACTCACGTTATAGCTATATCGTCGGCTCACACCAGTTCAATGTCTGCTGTACCGTGCCGCTCGAGCTGCACCCCGAATTTGTGTCCGCGTGGGACAATCTGAAGCGATTCCTCAGTTTTCGTGTTTTCAATATGTTCATCATGAGTGCCACATGCTTCAACGAATACTGTAACTTCATGTTCGCCATACTCATTGAGCGGTGCCTTGATCTAGGTCAGTACAGCGCTTTCTGGGATAAGTGCTTAGACGGGTCAATGAGAGTTTTCTTGGCCTTTGGCTCAGCACCACCAGCTATGACCATGCCGAGCTATCCATTGTTGGTTCCGAGCCGGTAGACTGGATCAGTAAACACACCAATTTTCTGATGTCAAAGTTCGAAGGGATAAAATATGGGAAAGGCTTCTAGACTCAGATCAGAAGGGGATGGTTTTCTGCACAAACATCTTCATACAGTTAGGAGTAGCTCTGGTTGGCTTGTGTCAATGCTTGAGTCGCCTGTTTCTATGTTAACTGTAGCTTCACCATATTTACTACCTGACTTTTATTTATGGAAAATCGATTTTGATGTCGATAAAAATAAATATTTGGTTGTATTTTGGTTCGTTGGGGTCCTTTTAAAATATGTCGCTCTTTTCTTAGCAGCAACATATTTTGTACTGGTCGCTAATAGACGACAAAGGAAACTCATCGGGCTATTCCTGCTCCCTTTCGCAATTATCAGTGTAAGTGGTCTTTTCCACGGATTCGGTCTCTCGGGGCTTTATGATACATGGAACCAGATGCTGCTAGGTCTTCCGGCGATGTTGTATTTTCCAGCTGTTCTTTCTAAAAAACAGAACAGAACTGAAAGAACTAAAAGTCTTACCATACTATATATAATATGCCTTATTATCGTTATTATCACAATAGCTATGTATATTGTTTATCCGAAAGGATTTGGACAGGCTTTCGGGTCATGTGACTTTGTTAGCGGCGCGAGAATATGCGATACCTTTATAGGGAGGCATACGGATACCACATTATATGGAATTATGCTAGTTGTTCTAGCACTTTCATTAAATGAATATCATCGTTCGGTTGCTGCCATATCTACTGCACTGGTTGCCTGTATTCTTTTGCTCTACTTCTCTACTTCTGCTACCGCGAAGGCGATTTCGATATTAATTGCGTTTGTTGCAGTTAGCCTTGTTCTTATAAAGAACATGAAAAAAGTAATTAACTCTCTTCTATACTTAGCAAACCCTTTAGTGATTAATATTTTTGGTATTATTTTTCCCTTTTTAGCTACTTACTTTGTGTCAAGACCAATTGTCTCCAGTTTACTTCTGAAGCTGGGGAGAGACACTACAATGACAGGGCGTCAGGCACTATATCAAGAAGCAATCAAAATTTTCCGTGCGAATCCGCTGTTTGGCACAGGCTACGATCAAGATTACTTCCAAGCCGTTATGATAAATAACTTCAATCAACACCTTCCGTTTCCACACAACTCGTATTTGCAAATTCTAATGGAAGGGGGTTTACTATGTTTAATAGCATTTCTTTTTCTAACTCAGTTTGTGAATGATTCGGTCAGCAGTTCACTTTCGAGTTACGCAAAACTTAGATTTCGATTTGTGTATATTTTTTGTGTAATTTCTGCCAGTTTTACTGGTGACTTTTTTGTTGCTAGATTCTTCTTAATATTGAGTATACTATTCTCTATGAATAGTATATCGTTTGATTCTAATAAAACTAATACAGATATAAACAAAACAATCACTGTTAAACCTACAAAGATCCACAATGCGAAGAATAAGAACATCCTACTGTTTATGTCCAAACTTGATATGGGCGGCATTGAAAAGTTGTATCTCTCTGTCATACCCTCTTTGTTAAATGAATTTACCTTTATTATAGTGTGGTATGGGAGAGGTGAAAATGAGTTGCAGACTGAATTTCAGGGTCTATGTGAGAAAGTTATTCATCTGTCATGTAACAGATATTTGCACCCTATTAAGTTCGTCAAAGAGTTGAGAAAAGTCATTACAATAGAGAACATTGATGTTTTTCATTCGAATGTGGGGTTCTCTACTTTTTATGGTTTGCTAGCTTCGAGACTCTCAAATGTTCCTATTCGAGTCGCCCATTCTCACAATGGTGAATTCGGGGTTCCAAATAATCCGTTTAACATATTTTTTCGTTTTCTTTGTAAATTATCATGTCATTATTTTGCAACAACAAGAATCAATATTGGCAGTGTCTCTGCGAATGCGCTTTTCTTTAAGTCGGATCCTTCTCTGTTCGTTCCCAATGGAATAGATTTGCAACATTTCCGATATAACCCTTTACTTAGAACTTCGATTAGAAGATCTTTAGATATTGCGAACGATACAGATATGTTGTTGCACATTGGAAGATTCACGAGACAGAAGAATCATGAATTTTTAATTCGTACTTTTTATGAATTTCACAGACGGAATAAGAATTCGCGTTTAGTATTGGTGGGTGATGGAGAGCTCAGTGATAGGATTCATTTGCTGATCAAAAAATATTCCTTGGATGATTCTGTATCTTTTCTTGGTTTAGTATCTGATCCTGCGCCTTTATATTCTGCAGCCGATTGTTTTGTTTTTCCTTCTCTTTATGAGGGTCTTCCTATAACATTAATTGAAGCGCAAGCAAACGGTTTAAGAATAGTAGCAAGTGATAAAATTGATAATGTAGCGAAAGCTACAAATTTGATTCATTTTGAATCTTTAGATGAATCTCCTTCTGTATGGTCGAAAGTTATTGAGGACAAAATTTCCTCAAGAACTGAAGTGGAGTTGCCTATAAGTCTTCTAAAGTTTGATTTCTCTTATACCGTTGATCAGCTTAGAAAGATCTATAAGGGCGAGATATGAAAATAAAGAGAGATAATTGGATGGAATACAAACAATCTCAGTCAACTTCTTTTAGAAGTTATGGATACACCTGTCTAGGCCCGATACTCTATGGTTTTGCTTCATGGGTTGGGGAAACTGCAACAGAAGCAAAAGTTGATCACTTGTATTTTTTAGCTAGAGATGGTTATATTGTTGAAAAAGCTTATAATCTTTTAAAACCAATTAATTTGCAATGGCCAACAGCGAGTTACTTATATGCCTCTCGACGTTCTTTGTATGGACCATTGCTTTTAACTACGCGCTCCTTCGAGGATATGCTTGCAATTATTAGTGATCGCTCATCGTGGACTCCGAGACAATTCGTTGAAGCAGTTGGACTAACAGTGGATTACATTCCATCTTGGGTTGATCAATCATTGGTTGTATATCGATCGGATGTCCTTAGAAGCGAGACTTTTAGAAGACTATTCTCTGATTTATTGCCGAACATTTTAGAGCAGTCTCGTAAAGAGTATGCAGCATTGAAGCTGTATCTTCAGCAAGAAGGTCTATTGACTGGTGAACCAGGGAAATTTGGGTTAGTTGATATCGGTTGGAATGGGAGCATGCAGAAGTATCTAAAGCGTGAACTAAATTACATGTCAGATAAACTAGAACCACAACTTTTTGGAATGTACCTAGGTCTGACTGAGAAGTCTTCTGTTCTTGGTGACAGTGCAGATGCCTTCTGGTTTAATGATAGTAAATCTGACGGTAAAAGTAGAGACATTGTCGCTCCTTTTAAGGGGCTTCTAGAGCTGTTCTTTTCAAATGCTGAAGAATCTGTGAACTATTTTGACACTGTTAGAGTGGAACAGGGGATTAAAGCAATTCCGATCCTTTCCAAAATCGATTCTGAAGTGAATAATGATTCGAATATTCAACAGTCAAAATTGATGGAAATTCGTTCTGGTGCGTTATGCTATGTTAAAGATCAACTTCGGAATAGGGCCCCTATGCAAACTCCCAAACAAAGTATGAAGAAATTTTTGCGGTTGGCTCTTAGACCTACTTTACAGGAAACTAGAGTATTCGGTAACTTTTCATTTGATGACGGTGGGAAATGCAAGCTGGCGAGTCCAAGGAGGTTATATACGTATATTGTACATCCTTCGGCTTTAAAAGTTGATTTATTAGCTTCTAGATGGAAAATAGGATTTTTAAAAAGGCTAATTCGTTTTCCTTTGAATTATAATAAACTATATATCTTTTTACAAACCCTATCGAGAATGAGGTGATTTTATAATGGGGTTAGCTTCAAAGATTGTGCATTCACTGCCTAGAACAGATATTGAGGAATTGACGGTAGTTGCTTTGCGATTTGATGTGATTTCTTTTGATGTATTTGACACTGCACTAAAACGAAAGTGCGGTGACCCTGCTGCTATTTTCCGGATTGTAGAAGAGAAGTCTAAGTTTCCAGACTTTGCTTCGAAGAGGAAAAGTGCAGAGAAAGATGCTCGACAAAGATTTAAAAAGAAAACGACGATTAATAATATTTATAGTTTTTTCCCAGCGAATAATGAAGTTAAATCATATTTAATGAGCGAAGAACTGACTGTGGAGAGGGAAAACCTTGTTCTAAACCCAGAAATTTTCAATTTGTATACTCATCTGATTTCAGCAAATAAAAAGATAATTTTCCTCTCTGATATGTATTTGTCGGAATACTTCATTGGTAGGATTTTGAATAATTCTGGGTATTCGAACAGGCTCTTCTTACTAGTCTCGTGTGAGATTGGTGAGGAAAAAAGCAATGGTAATTTATTTAAGATTGCGAGATCTAAGATTACTCATCGAAATCTTGATCACGATTCGAAGTTTTTACATATAGGAGATTCGATAAGGAGTGACTTTATTGGGCCTCATTTAGCTGGATTTTCTGCACATTTGATACCTCGATATTAGTGTGTTCCTCACGCTTGGAGCAGACCGTGTTGAACTCTTGTTGTTTATGGGTGGCTGGTGTTGCTTGGGCTCGATAATACATATTTCGATTTCGGCTGGTGTTTGGTGATTCCTAGGAGCGTGTGCGGGGCTGACTGTTCCATTAGGACGTTTATGGCAAGGTTGCCGTTTCCAAGGATTGCATGGTATTGAACGATTTATAGCATCTGACCGGCTTAGCTCTCGCAGACGTCATCGACGGCTTCCCTTCAAGGCAAAAAACACCCTCCATCGGATGCGTACCGTACAAGCTACTGTCGTCTGTAACCTGAGCGTGCATCGAGCTAGAAGCATTTCTATGCCCGGATGTCCAGACGATCGATTGATCAGGGCAACCAGTGGTATTGTTCTGACGTGCTGGTTGGCAGAGGCTGCTCAGCCGACGATACCGCTCAAGCACGTCGGCGATTGATATTACGCGGGTAAAACTGAAAGCCTCGCGTGCGAGAGTCAGCATTATTTAGCCTGTCGGGAGCATCGGCCGCGAAATGACACCACACCAGACCATGCACCCGCTCTGGCCTTCGGCCGCGTTAGCACCGGGATGGGATCCGAGCCCCTTGGATGTTCAGGAATCGTATCACGCCCAGTGCCTAGTCAGAGTTGATATCGTTCTACCCCCCGTCAGGTAGCCAGTTGTCCATCTTCCGGCAGTCGCACACGGTCATAAACCGGCTCACATGAATTGCTGAGTTACCACCTTCCCGCGATACGCCTGCATATACGAGACGGTACGCACTCTGGCTTATTTGGCGTGCGACATGATGAACCTAATTAACCAGACCCTAAGCATCCGGCAGAAGGGCTCGACCTCGAACCGGGCGCGATGAGCATAAATGCATTAGACAGGCAATGACATATTGGGCCGAGTCGATCTCCACTGAAGAACTGATGCCTAATTCAATATCTCGTTTGCGCGGCAAAGCCCGGCATTTCCCCGACGCAACTTCCCCAACCCCACATATTCGCAAAGATTCGCCGTATCAGAGCGCTGATACCACTGACCCAACGACTCCACAGCGATTCTCAAGCTCTTTGCCACACCATCCAAGGACTTTAGATATGTAAATCTCGCGAGAGTCAGCCGGTAGTTGCGCAACCCGCTGCCTGATCTCCTTGATATATCTTCAAATTTTACCTTCCTCTCATCGAGAGGAAGGTAAAACGACAACCAGACCATATCACCTACGACAGGGTATGAGTGTGTACAAGCCTACTGTAATCAAAAGAAAATATGCAACACCTCTAAATCGCTAGGTACCAATCAGACGCTTGAAGAGTTTGCAATCCTTGTGCCAGATTCGTGATATCTATTTATGACATAGAAATTTGTACAGTAATATCGTCCAATCGCGGTGAAAGAGCAATGAAAGTAATTTTCTTATAGGGGATACACCGATAAATTGTACGGTAATGTTTGCCTGCCTTATTCCTCTCAAGTATTGATCATCTGAAATCATTTTATTTTTTTTTAGGATCGAAAGGGTCTCTTTTACAGAATTTGCCATTTGAGTAGCATTATCTGACGTATTATGTCCCGTGTATATGTGAGTATATAAGTATTCGTTATTAAAAGTGAATTTTTTATTCTCAGACAGAAAACTGCACCATAAGAGTAGATCATCGGATCCATTAACCTTTTGGATTTCTGATAGCCAAATATGGGGGACGGCCCACTTTGCCATGAGACAAATGCCCGGCGATACAATTTGATTTCCAGAAAATAAAAATGAATTTAAATTATTAGTTAATTTTTGATAGTGTTCAGATGGAAAGATTTTGGTCTTTGAAGAATTCATGGTTTCGACATAGCCGTTTGAAAGAATTGCTGGACTATCGCCGATTCGACTAAGTTGAGATGAAAGTGTATATGGCTCGATATGATCATCTTGATCGAAGAACATGACATATTTTCCGCTTGCCGCCAAGAAACCGCGAATACGGGAAAAATGGATTCCAGAATTTTTTTCATTGTCGATAACCACAAGCTTGAAACCTGACACTTTGGACTTATCTAACTTTAGTGGATAATCTGGGCTGTCGTTAATAAGAATTAGCTCAACATTTTTTTTATCTAGATTTCTAGAATTTTCAGAAATCATATCGAATATGCTTCCAATATATGGGTTCCCATAATAAATCGGGACAATTACTGAAATATCAATCATTTATTAATGATACCATATTTCATGAGTGTAGATTTGGCCGAAGTCCGTTGTTGAATAGTGAGCACGAGCTGGTGCCCGTGTTCTTGTTGTTGTGCTGGGCGTTGGTTTTTAGTCAGCCGACCATTTCTGCTTAGTATCTCATACCAGTCCCTGACGGCTTGTCAGACGTTCGGTGCGCCCCGACTGATCTGTTCAAGCTGTTCCTAGATGGAATGAGTGTCGCGCAGGAATACGACGAAGGTCCGTGCTGGCGATGAGCGTCTCAATGCGTTCGACGCGCCAGATCCCAGGCAGTCGGGCCATCCCGTCTGTCGGCTGGCGTGGTCGTATTTGAACATGTACATCTGTGGAGTACGAGGCTGGTCTTAGACGCATTTGTGTCTGCCGAAAATGTCTATACGGTATGGAAGCGCGAGCTGATTAGATGATTCGAGCCGTTCGAGACCGTGCGCACATTGGAGAGACAGCGATCTCCCCATGGGTTTCCTAGTGGAATAATGAACACCGGTATCAGCATATCGGCTACCACACGTCAGCCAGAGTAGAAGCACAGTAGCACGATCAAACCAATGCGACACTAGTAGTCAATAGACAACAAGGAGCCAATCCAGTCCATATAATATGTATTTTTCCCATGAGAGTAGTCAAAAACTTTGGGTAAGGAACATATCGGAGTTCAATTGTTAGGATGACTTTTTGCTTTGGTGCCTGTTTCTGTCAGAAGGTCATCGTTTTTCATTAAATTCCGAGACTTTATATAGGCATGTGCTAACTGGCGAAAACGCCTCCGATGATGAACGCGGTATGCTAGATTCGATAGAAAAGACAATTTCGAAACCTAAGAGAAATTCTAATATATCGTCTGATTGGTTTGATGCCTGCGGGGACAGGGTGCAATACAGATTCATACAATCGGTAAAGGTCCCCTGAAAAAGCCTTTAGCTATGTGACGTATGGCGATCTCGACTTAATTTATCATAAGCTGTTGAGCCGTTAAGAAATCGGGTTTGTCGAGTAGCATACTAATGTGAAGTATAAACAGTTGCTAGGCAATTCACTCGTTGCCTTCTTTGCTCAAGGTGTTGGAACTCTGGCTAGTCTCGTGACGGCGTTGATTGTACCTAAAGCCCTTGGCATTGTGGGTTTTGGATACTGGCAGCTGTTTATTTTCTATACGTCATATGTAGGGTTCTTCCATTTAGGTTTGTGCGACGGGGTATATCTGAAATTTGGAGGGCTCGCACGCGCAGAGGTTGATAAGAGGCGCTCGAACTCTGTGTTTTGGGTGGGTATGGCATACCAGTCCATATTCGCTCTTATCGCATCGGCTATAGTCTGGACGAGTTCTGCGGATCCTAATCGCAAGCTTGTTCTGTTCTCGAGTGTGGCAGTGCTTATTCTGCTGAATTCGGCGACCTATCTTGGCTATATTTCCCAAGCAATGAACGAGACGAAGCTGTATTCATACTCAATCATCGTTGAGCGATTCATCTTCGCGGCTCTGGTCATCGTCGGCATTACCATGCGCGTGAGTGATCTTTGCTTCTATATCAGCGCTTTAATCGTAGGAAATCTGCTTTCGCTTGTGTATTGCGTAGTGAGGGGATGGGATTTCTTCCGTTCTGGGCTGGCGCCCTTCCTTAAGGCGGCCCGAAAGGCGTTTGACGACATACGCGTGGGCAGCAAGCTCATGTTCGCCAATACCGCTAGTATGCTCATTCTCGGAGTGGTTCGGTTTGCGATCGACTGAATCAATTCATCCTATAAGAATGGGAACTAGCTTTCGTTGCTTATCTATAAGAAAAAGGAGCTTACTGAAGTATAAAAATCTACTTTTTCTTCTCTTATTGAGTTTCGATACTCTTCAAAGTCTTTACTTAGTACATTGTAGTTGTCTAGGCACTTCCTGATCTCTTTTACTATAATTTCACAATTTTCAGGTGAATCTTCCAACTTGTAATTATCTGGAATTGGTATATCATCGTAGAAATTTGCAGATCCTTTATGTCCAGTTATGATGCAACAACCACTGATTGCAGCTTCTCTAGGCAGACGATCTTTACCGGGATGGTTGCCGAAGTCGATGTATACTTTCCCTGTACGAAGAAGCTCTCGTATCTCTGAAGCATTCATATTTTTGATTGGAACCCATTGTATTGAGGGATCTAATTCTTGTAAGATATGAGTGAATTTTAGGCCTTTTTTAGGGTTGTAGAATACTAAATTTTTCCGATTATCAAAGTCTATTGTCGATTGAATATATTCATCATTTATATAGTCAGACAAATATATGGGATTTTCGAAATTGTTCTTTCGTAGAAAGTCCATAGCGTAATATGATTGTGCAAGATTTACGAATATTTCGCGCCTAATATTCTTCACCGAACTACGCCAATTACATTTCAGAGTGTTTGATATTACGGATTTGAAGCCATTTTTGAGATAGTATTTTGGTTCGAAAACATTCGTGTAATTATCAACGCTTAGCCACCAGACAATAACTCTCGCATGCTTAATGGTGTGTATCAGTGATACCGCTGTTTCCGGAAGGATAATAAGATGATCTGTTTTATCCAGTTTTTCCGAGAATACCTCAAAGCTATCACCGATATATTTGACGTAGGAGTCCTCTGTCAATTGCCGGGAATTCTTTTGCACACCGATGTAGGCAATTTTTGCTGTTAGATGGATGGCTTTGAGAGCTCCGACGAGTTGATGGAGCAACTCTGGACCACCTGTTTTCGTGTATGCGGGGCACACGACGTCTATTTTGGTGTTGTTGTCTAAGTTCAGCATGTCATTCTCCTTTTTGAGAGTGCTTATTGGAGCGATTTTTCCCAAGAGCACTTCTGACCAAATTGGTCATGGCTTGGAGTGTCGGATTCTTTACAAAGAAGGAAATCAATATGTATATACCAATGCCGGTAAAGACTTCTAACAGAAGCCGAGCAATGGATTGAACATACAAATGGCGAACGGCAATAACGCCTAGTGTCATTGCAACGACAGCAATCGAGGTTTTCCCCAGAAAACCCGGGTTTAAATGTATGGGAGTAATTTTTTTGGCGAACATGAAACATAGCAACGTGACTACTCCCTCACTGATCACCGAAGCCCACGAGGCGCCCACCGCCCCCGACTGAGGGATAAGAACGAGACAAAGGCCAATGCTTATGATCGAACCTATCAGAGTGCTCAAGAAGAGTTGTCGTTCTTTTCCGAACGTTAAGAGTACCTGTGTACCGAATAGATTACTGAATCCTAAGGTATAAATGAGGAAAGCTGACACTCGAAGAGTATTTATAGCTGGAATAAAACTTGATCCGTATAAAACTACAATCGCGTCGTCACTGACGAGGAACAGGCCAATTCCCATAGGTAAGAAAAGGAACAGCAATATTTGGAATGCCTTATTTACCAAGGAGGTACACTTCTCTATATAATGTTGTTCTAAATACGCACTGAGGCGTGGCAGGAGAGTGCCGCTGATGCTGGCGATGACAGTGATGATGATCAGAACTATCTTTTGCGAATTTTGAAAATACGCAACTTCTGATTCTGAGGAGAGCAGCCCGACAAGAGTCGTGTTCATAAGAGTATATAACTGAATAGCGGCTGCAGTAAGAAACAGCAAAAGAACTGGCTTTATTTGCTTGCTGATTTGCAATCCATTGAAGCGCAAACGAATCCCATAGTGGGGGAGATGGATGCAATTCCAGATTGAATTGCAACCCACGGCGGCAACGTTGATCAAGGCGTATAAGCGGTAATCATTCTGTGAGTGCACTGTTAGCAACAATGCGGCGAGTGAACAAATTTTGATGATGAAACTTCGAACCGCTATGAAGTCAAATTGCTCATATCCTTGGTAGAACCAATCTACGTTTATAAAATTGAAAACTATACTTAAACCGACAATGATATAAAGCGAAAAATCGTCATGAAAAAACGAAGAATATTTGATAACGATGAAATAAATGATGCAGCTCGAAATTGTTGCGAATGCATTGGTGAAAAATAGTTCCGAAAATACTTTGCTGACCTCAGAGCTCCCTCGAATTCGTGCCTTAGATATTTCGCGAATTCCTTGGTTTGGAATACCTAATGCTGCAAGTACAACAAAATACTGTGCCCAATTTTGAGCCATCGCGACATGCCCCATTCCCGCTGGCAGTAAAATACGGGCTACATACGCAGCGGAAACAAGTGGGAAGATGACATTCAGCAACTGATAGCATACGTTGAAGAAAGAATTCCTCACCAACGAACTTGGTTTCACGTCTTGGTCTCCAGTCATTCAGTCCTGATTAGTATAGTGTCATACCTGGGGCAGACTAACCGATATGGACATGAGTCTAATGTACGCATGATGAAGATATGGTAGCTGTGCAAGAAATATTATTTCTTGTCGTGCAGTTGTATGGGTAAAGAAACGCAACAGACAGCTGAAGGGGAAAACGTAGCAGTAATTCGCTTCAGGATAAAATGTGGTTTAGAGTGAGTAACATGGCTGATTTGTTTTTTCCTTCGTGTGTGTTGGTGTCGGGTGGGTGTGGGTTTATTGGTTCGAATTTTGTGCGGTGGGTGGTGGGGCATGTGCCTGGTGTGCGGGTGGTGGTGTTGGATGCGTTGACGTATGCGGGTCGGTTGGATAATATCCGGGATGTGTTGGGCGACCGGGTCTCGTTTGTGCATGGGGATATACGGGATGCGGAGCTGTTGGACAAAGTGGTGCCGGGGTGTGATGCGATTGTGCATTTCGCGGCGGAGTCGCATAATGATAATTCGATCGCGGACCCGGGGCCGTTCGTGTCAACCAATGTGGTGGGCACGTATCGTCTGCTGGAGGCGGCGCGCAAGTATGACGTGCGGTTTCATCAGATCAGCACGGATGAGGTGTATGGGGATCTGGCGTTGGATGACCCGGCTCGGTTTGTGGAGGGGCGGGCGTATAACCCGAGTTCGCCGTATTCGTCTTCCAAGGCGGCGGCGGATTTGTTGGTGCGGGCGTGGCATCGTACGTATGGCGTGAGGGCGACGATCAGCAATTGCAGCAATAATTATGGGCCGTATCAGCATGTGGAGAAGTTCATTCCCCGCCAGGTCACGAACATCCTTATGGGGGTGCGGCCCAAGTTGTATGGGGATGGGTTGAATGTGCGTGATTGGATCCATGCGCAGGATCATAGTTCGGCGGTGTGGGCGGTGTTGACGCGGGGCCGGTTGGGCCAGACGTATCTGGTCGGTGCGGATGGGGAGCGGGACAATCTCACGGTGTTGCGCGCGATCTTGCGGGTGATGGGCAGAAGTGAGGATGGTTTTGATTGGGTGCGGGATCGGCCGGGCCATGATCGCCGGTATGCGATTGATCCCTCGAAGCTCAGGACTGAGTTGGGGTGGGCCCCGGAGCATACGGATTTCGAGGCGGGCCTGAAGGTCACGGTGGCGTGGTATGAGTCCCATCGCGGCTGGTGGATGCCGGTGAAGGCCGCGACCGAGGCCAAGTACAAGGCGCAAGGCCAGTAATGGCTGCGGATGTTCCGGGCGCGCGGATCATGGCGTTCGGTCGTGATCGGCCGTGGGCTAGCGGTGTCGCCCGGTCGGGTGTGTGGAGGGAGTGGTGATGGAGTTCGAGAAGATGTTGCGCGTGGCGGATACGGGCATCCCGGGGTTGCGGGTGCTGGATTTGCCGGTGCATGGGGATAATCGGGGC
>JALCCT010000010.1 GCA_022640915.1 Bifidobacterium sp.
AGGCTGGCAAACCGCGCCATTAGTGTAATACTTCTCAGTTAGTACTACTCAGTGCCACTCTCGGGGGTGTCTGCGCTGGGGCTTTCGTCTGTTTCATCTGAGGTCGACGTACCCTTGTGCGCGCCAACCAACTCGGTTCGAGACTCAGGGTCCTCGAAGGATTCGCCCTTGAACGTGAACTCGCCAAGAATACCCTCGCCTTCGGAGTCAACCAAGACACGCTGCCCGTCTTCAAGCTTGCCCATAAGAATCTGCTCCGAGATTGCATCCTCGATATCACGCTGGATGACACGCCGCAACGGTCGCGCACCCAGCAGCGGATCGAAGCCCTTCTGCGCCAACAGATCCTTGGCGTCCTCAGTGAGTTCGAGCGACATATGGCGCTCGAAGAGACGATCATTGAGCTGCGCGATATCAAGATCGACAATCTGACGCACCTGCGGCTCGGTGAGCTGCTGGAAGACGATGATATCGTCCAATCGATTGAGGAATTCGGGGCGGAACTGCTGTTTGAGCTCGCTCGTGACCTGATCCTTCATCCGCTGATAGCTTGTTTCAACATCCGAGCCGAGATTGAAGCCGGTGTTGGCTGCCTTAGAGATGTCACGCGTGCCGAGATTAGTGGTCAGGATGATGATCGTGTTCTTGAAATCGACCTTGCGTCCCTGACCGTCTGTCAAGTGGCCATCGTCCAGCACCTGCAGCAGCGTATTGAAGATGTCGGGGTGAGCCTTCTCGATCTCGTCGAACAACACCACGGAGAACGGCTTGCGGCGCACCTTCTCGGTGAGTTCGCCGCCCTCCTCGTAGCCGACGTATCCCGGAGGGGCGCCGAAGAGGCGCGAAGCCGCATACTTTTCGGAAAACTCGGACATATCGACGCGAATCAGCGCGTCCTCGTCGTCGAACAGGAACTGCGCCAGCGTCTTGGCCAGCTCGGTCTTGCCTACGCCGGTAGGCCCGGCGAAGATGAACGAGCCTGCAGGGCGCTTAGGATCCTTGAGCCCCACGCGCGTGCGACGGATCGAACGGGACAGAGCGGAAACGGCTTCGTCCTGTCCGATGATGCGCTTGTGCAGCTCGGACTCCATGCCCAGCAGCTTCTTGGATTCGGCCTGAGTAAGCTTGAAGACGGGAATGCCGGTGCTGTTCGAGATCACCTCGGCGATCACGTCTTCGTCTACGACCATCTTGACATCGGAGCCGCCTTCGCGCCAGGACTCTTCCTTCTCTTTGCGCTGTGCCTCAAGTTTCTCCTGGCTGTCGCGCAGCTCAGCGGCCTTCTCGAAGTCCTGATCCTTAATCGCCTTGTCCTTGCGCTCGGAGATCTTCGCGATGTTCGCGTCGAGTTCCTTGAGCTCGGGAGGGGCAGTGAGGCGCTTGATGCGCAGACGCGCACCGGCCTCATCGATCAGATCAATGGCCTTATCGGGCAAGTTGCGATCCTGAATATATCGCGCGGAAAGCTCGGCCGCCGACTGCAAAGCGCCATCAGTGATGGTGACATGATGATGGTTCTCATAGCGTTCCCGAAGCCCTTTGAGGATTTCGATGGTTTCGGCGACCGTCGGCTCATGTACCTGAATGGGCTGGAAACGGCGTTCCAACGCGGCATCCTTCTCGATGTACTTGCGGTATTCGTCAGTGGTCGTGGCGCCGATAGTCTGTAGTTCGCCACGCGCCAGCAAAGGTTTGAGCATGTCAGAAGCGCCCAGAGCGCCATCTGCGCTGCCCGCGCCTACGATGGTGTGGATCTCGTCGATAAACAGCACGATATCACCGCGCGTCTTTATCTCCTTGAGCACCTTCTTAAGACGCTCCTCAAAATCACCGCGGTAGCGCGAGCCTGCGACCATAGAGCCGAGATCAAGCGAATACACCTGCTTGTCTTTCAGAGTTTCAGGCACATCTCCTACGCTGATCTTCTGTGCAAGGCCCTCGACAACAGCTGTCTTGCCGACGCCCGGCTCGCCAATCAACACAGGATTGTTCTTGGTACGACGCGAAAGCACGACCATGACACGTTCGATCTCATTGGAACGCCCGATAACTGGATCCAGTTTGCCAGCTGCGGCCTCGGCCGTCAGATTGCGGCCGAACTGGTCAAGGATCGCCGAGCCGGTCTGGCGGGCCTTGTCCTGCACGCCGCCGGCATTCGCCAGATCGGCCTTGCCTGCAGCATCCGAAGCAGTCGAATTGCCGCGAATCATGTCAATGGTGGAGCTGCGCAACTCGCCCAAATCCACGTCCATCTTGATGAGTACCTGAGTGCCCACGCCTTCGCCCTCGCGTATCAGGCCGAGCAGAATATGCTCAGTACCGATATAGCTGTGGCCCAGCTGCAAAGCCTCGCGCAGGCTCAATTCCAATACCTGCTTGGCATGCGGCGTGAACGGAATATGGCCGTTCGGCGCGGCGTTGCCTTTGCCGATCATCTCCTCGACCTGTTTGCGGGTGTCTTCGAGGTTCACGCCCTTCGCAGCGAGCGCCTTGGCGGCCACGCCTTCGCCCTCGCGTATCAGGCCGAGCAGCAGATGCTCGGTGCCGATATAGTTGTGCTGGAGCGCCCTCGCCTCTTCCTGAGCCAAGACGATCACACGCCTAGCACGGTCGGTAAACCGTTCGAACATGCTTGTCCTTCCACTTCTTGATAATCCACTTTACTCTACCGATTCGCGGTGACGTTTATTTCCAGCCCCGTCGCAATTGCGCTGAGAACGCAACGTGGCGATATGCTTGAAGGCATTACTGGGCAGTTCGAGGAGGATGCTATGGACGAGTGGCAGCAATCGCATATCAGCGCGGACAGCAACGTTCGTTCGCAGGACGGCAACACCGGCGTAGGCAATGCTGATATCGTCGTCGGGGCGGACGGATCACCTGAATCATTCGCCGCGCTTCGATGGGCCTTGCGTGAAGCGCAACGCAGCGGACAGCACGTCAATGCGGTGTTCGGGTGGACGCCATCGTGGGAATTGGGAGCCGAACCACATAGCGACGACGACTGGGATGCCATGCGCGCGCGCATACTCGAGCGTCTGCAGGGGTGGGTCAGGGATGCGAGCCAGGGACTGAGCATTGACCCGAGCAAGGTCGAGCTCACACCGGAACGGGCCTCTGGCGCGGCCGCGCTGCTGCGCATAGGGCAACAGGCCCAGCAGATAGTCGTGGGCCGGCGCAACCTGGGCCGCGTGATGCGCTGGCTGACGACTTCGACCTCTGCCTCGCTGGCCGAAGGCTCACAGGTACCGGTCACGATTGTACGCAGCGTAGACTCGGACGAACATGACGTGCAAAGCAGCATCGCAGCTGCTTTGGGATTTAGCGTCCCTGCCGATCAGCTGCCGCCGGCGCGCGATGACGGCGACAATAACGATCTGCCAGACGATCGCCCGATCGTCGTCGGAGTGGATGGTTCCCCGGCCGCTGAACACGCGTTGCGTTTCGCCATGCGGCTGGCTATGGTGCGTCATATGCCGGTGCATGCGGTGTACTGCTGGCAGTTCAAAGAACTCGGCGTAATTCCAGGCTACGAGAATGCGATTGCCCCGCTTGCAGCTGGCCAGCAATACGCCGAGAAGCTCGTGCACGACATAGTGGAGCGCGAATTGCCCCTAGATGAGGCGTCGGCAGGCAAGAACCCTGCTATCAGGACGCATGCGTTTCATATCACGCCGGCCAAGGGGCTACTCAGCGCCTCGCGTTACGCAAGCCACATGGTGATCGGCACCAGAGGCCTCAATGGTCTCGATGCGCACTTCTTGGGGTCAGTTTCGAGACAGATCGTGAATCTGGCGCAGTGCACGGTCACGGTCGTGCACTGAGTTCATTGTGCACTGGCCTGATCGGATTCGGGCTGTGGATTTTCGACTGGTGTGCGCTGCTCCTGCGTTCCTTGGTCAGCAAGCTCCATGAGTTCGATTTCGCTGCGTTCCTCGCGTGGAGCATGTGCTACCACATCGATATGCAGATCGTCGTAGGCGGCATCGGATTGCACCCATAAATGACTGGGTTCAGGAGGATCGATCTCCGAATGCTCGCCGCACCCATGGTCGATCGAGACGACGCGTCCGTCATCTGGACTCCACTTGTTGGCGCATACGCCAAACAGTACATTGAGATCACCTTTGAGCGGGATGAAAAAGCCGCAGGTTGAGCACACATTGCCCGCCGCAGTCTTGGTTGAAAGCGACTTCGGCCCGTGCTGGCCTTCATACCAACGCTTCGCAGTCTGCGAACGGCCTAGTAGGCTCATCACGTGTCTGCGCGAAAGATCGAATTCCTCTACGGCATCCTCAATGTCCTGCGCAGCATCCTGCCCCGCATCACCCGCATGAAGATTCGCCTGGCCCGCCTCGACTGGTGCAGACTCGCTTGTTTCCCGCAGTTCCCCGGATTTCCCAGGCTCTTGCGGCGACGCTACGTCCGACGATACCGCCAGCACTGCCCTATCGTTGGCTTCTACGCTGGCTTGTTCGTTGGTTTCTGCGTTGGCTACGCCAGCGGTTCCGGCCTCGATCTCGACGCCGTCGTCTTCAGCACTTAGGTCTGGCATGCCCATGGCCGTCGATGAGTCAGTCGAATCGTCCCGCGTCGCCTCGGTTTTTCTAAAGCCGTCTTCGAGCCTCGGATCGTCAGGATCAGTGCCGATCGAATCGGTCACCGCGAGATCCGAAGCCCTGAGGCGCTCTTTCCACGGCACCCATTGCGGAGGGCGCAGCGCGTTGTCGGTCGGAACCAGCGTCGTCTCGTTCACCGTCCAACGTTCAATCTCCACGTCGTGATAGAGCGTGACCGACCATTGCCAGCCCTCATATCCGCGGTTCAACGCCTCGAATCTGAAATCAGTGACATGTTCGCCTAATTCGATGCACTGCGCGAAATCACCGACATACCCAGGATTCTCCGCTGTTTCGCATGCCGCCTGCCGCGCCAAGCTGCGTGGCCCCTGCTCTGTATCATCCGACGTGGTCTGTGCAGCTGACGAATCATGTGGTGTCATATCATCCATAAGTTCAGTCCTGCACATCAAAGTCATCTGCGACGGCACGCAGCAGCGTGGCGAGCTTCTTGCTTTCCTGCGCCGATGGGTAGCGGCGGCGGCGCAGTCCGTTGCCTGCCGAGTCCAGCAGCTTGATCAGATCCTCAACGATGGCCACCATGTCATCGGGCTTGGGCCTTGTCGCCTTCACGATCGAAGGAGTGGGGCCGAGGACGCTCAGATCCATGGCCTGAGGCCCCTTGCGCCCCTCCACCATGGAGAATTCTACCTTGGCGCCACTGCGCAGGGTTGTCACCCCTGCAGGCATGGCGGTCTTGGGGAGGAAGACATCCTTCCCATCGTCGCCGGTGATGAATCCGTATCCCTTGTTTGCATCGAACCAACGCACCCGTCCGCTGGGCATATGACACCTCACTCGTTCCAACTCGTTCTTTTACGCAGTCGCCTCTGCGACCTGCAAACCAACTTACCAGTCTAGCGCAATGGCAAGCCGGGCGTCGCATCCCTGCGCTACAGGCGCACCTTACACACAGACCTAATCAGCCCCTTTGCGGTCCTCGGGCTCCTTGCCATGCCACGAACGCCGCTGTGTCTGACGCGGCTTTGTTTTGCCGTTGCCCCACGCGTTTACATCATCCTTGTCGCGGTAGCGCTGCGGCATCGGCATGCCACCAGCGGGCAACGCGACCGTGAGCGTCAACCCACCCCCCTGTGTAGTGGAGGCGCAGATGAAGCCATGATGAGCCTTGACTATGGATTGTGCGATCGACATGCCCAGGCCCGTACCGCCCTTCTGCCGTGCGCGCGAGGGATCGGAAGTGTAGAAGCGTTCGAAGATCTGCGACTGGGAGGCGCTCGGCACCCCCGGACCATGGTCGATGACCTGCGCCACCGCGTAATTCGTGCCAGTTCCAAGACTCTGTCCCACTTCCGCGGCTTCTAGGAAGCGCCGCAGCGAAGCCTCGTTCGAAACCATATGCGAAAGCGCATGCGGATCGATGGCGGCCGGGACCATGCCTAGCGCCACCTCGACGGGCGAATCAGAAGGCGTATACCGGTGAATATTGCCTACGATATTGGTCACGACCTGCCGCAAGCGCGAGGAATCCCCGGTCAGCGTTACGACGGGCAGGTCTCCCGGCTCAAAGCGCAGCATAGCGCCCTGCGATCCCGTTTTGAGCCGCAAACTGCCGCGGGCGATGCCGCGGTCGGGATCCAACGCATGCAGATCATCCGCCGCGTCGGCGAGCAAGCTGGTCAGCTGCACCTGCTGAGTGATATCAATGCCGCGGCCCTCGTCGAGCCTGGCCAATGACAGCAAATCCTCGACCAGCACCGTCATACGTGAGCTCGATGCCTCGATATGCGCTATGGATTCGTCGGCGCGCTTCAACGCTCCAGGCATGTCGCGCTGCATCGCATAGAGCTCGGAGTAGCCGTGGATCGTGGCCAGTGGCGTGCGCAGCTCATGGCTAGCATCGGAGACGAAGCGCTTCATCTTCTCTGTGCTTTCCTCCTGCTCCCGGAAGCTTCGCTCGATGCGGGCGAGCATGGAGTTGAGCGACGCGGCAAGCGAGCCTACCTCCGTGTTCTCCGGAGCTGAGGGAACGCGCTGGCTCAGATCTCCGGCGGCAATTTTTGCAGCTGTCTTCTCGATGCGTTTCAACGGAGAAAGCGTCTGTTGGATCAACAAGGAGGCTACACCGCCGCCAAGCAGCACAATGGCGATGCCAACCATGGCGCAGTAACGCGTCAACGTGTTGATCGTGTCGATCTGTTCGCTCAATGACAGTCCGATATAGACCACCCCGCCCACTCTGGTGGTGTCATCGTCTACCTTCGCAACCCAGCGCAAAGCCACGACCCGCCAAGGCGCCTGGGCGGCCAGCAAGGTCGCGCGCGAAGCCCGTGGATTGCCCGCCTTCACAATTGCCGGAGCGGTGAACGGCTTGTCAAGTTCAACGTCGCCCATAGAGCCGTCCGGTGGCAGCATCGGCACAGATACAACGTCGTCCTTGAGTGTGGGAACCAGCAGATCGCCCACAACCTTGTTTTCTGTATCACGCATTTGCAGGAAGTAGTCGGTCGGACCGGCGCTTGCCTGCTGCGAATCTTTGCTGCGCAGCAGATCGATGTTCTCATAGACGAGCTGGGCTTGGTTCTTGAGCTGCGTGTTCGTGCGCTCTAGCATGTAATTGCCGACCAATTCACGGATCGAGAGCGTCATGCCGGCGGCGCCGATCATCAGCAGCGCAAGCGTGACAGTCAGAACCTTAGTGCTCAGTGGTATGGATTCGAATCTGCGCCGTACCGACCGACGCAGCCAGTCGAAAAGACGAGTGCGAACAGGCGCGCCTGCTGTGGACGACATCAGGCGCCTGGGTTCGTCTTCGGTTCGCGGATCATGTAGCCGATGCCACGCTTGGTCTCGATCAACGGCACGACTTTACGTTTGCCGCCCTGTTCGTCATCCACCTCAATGCCATCGACTTTCTTGCGCAGATACGAGATGTATGATTCCACGATCGCGGCATCGCCGCCCCAGTCATACTGCCAGACGTGATCCAGGATCTGCGCCTTCGACAGCACGCGGCCCTCGTTGTCCATAAGATAACGCAACAGCTTGTATTCCGTAGGGCTCAGGTCAACGCTCTGGCCGGCTCTGGAGACGTCATGGGAGTCCTCGTTGATCTCCAGATCGCCGACCCGGATGACCGGATCATCTTCGATCTGATCATGCGTGCGCCGCAGGATCGCACGTATGCGAGCCACGACTTCCTCTAGGCTGAAAGGCTTGGTGACATAATCGTCGCCTCCCACAGTAAGTCCCATGACCTTGTCCTGCGTGTCGTCGCGCGCGGTGAGGAAGAGCACCGGGGCTGTGATCCCTTCTTGGCGGATGCGACGCGTCACGGTGAACCCATCGATGTCAGGCAGCATAACATCGAGCACGATGAGATCGGGTTGGACCTTCTCGATGACCTCAACGGCCTGCGATCCGGAGGCTGCAGTCTCAACCTCAAAACCAGCGAAATGCAGGGATGCGACGAGCAGCTCTCGAATCGAGGGCTCGTCGTCGACGACAACAATCGATGCTTCAATGGAATTACTCATGGTCACTAGCTTCGCTCGCAGTGCTGAAGATTTCCTGAACGCCTGCTGTATCTTGCGTCCCAAGATTATCGGAATCGTTGGAAGGGTTTGCGTCTTGTACCCTTGCGTCGGTTCGCGCCGATTCACCCAGAGCCATATCGGCGCCTGCGGCAGCATCAGTCACAGCTTCTCCTGCCAGCGCGGCGTTCTTTACCTCGTCCTCGGGCTCTGCATCGGTGTCGCCCTGCCCTATGCCTTCTATGCTGGCCTTACGGGTGCCGCTATGCACAGCATCACTGTGCATAGCACCATGTCCCTTGCCATTGCCTCTGCCACGCCTTCGCCTGGAATCCGAAGGCTGCCGATCCGTTCGTTTTCCGGCGTGCCGACGGGAATGATGCCGCACTCGATGACCTCGACGCCATGCCAGAACCGCAGCAATGACAACGATCAGCGCGACCAAAGCACCGCCCATCAGCGCAATGCCAAGCTTGGAGACGCCGCTCGATGTCGAAGTTTGCTTCAAGGTTACAATCCTGTTCATCATTGCCATGGCCGAGCCGGACCAATCCGGACTATCTCCTGAAGTCAACGGCTCCACAGCGGCTGCAGAAAGATCCTTGGCAGTTTTTTCGCTACGCAGCCACTCGTCGGATCCCGAGGAAACCACCACTACGAGGTGGCCGTCGCTGGAGGCCACTGCGAGCAGCACCGTATTCGGCGCAGGCTTTGTTGATCTGAGCACGTCCTCGGCCCAACGCTCTGGGTTGGAGATGTTGCCGAAGGTAGAGACATACAGCAATCTGACGTTGACGCCAGTCTCCTGGCGGGTTTTGGCGATTGCGTCGCTGATTGCTCCGGTATTGTCCCCCAGCAGGTTCTCGGTATCGGTAATATCGTTCGTCACCGTAAGACCGCTGCTCACAGGTGGCGTCTGACTGTCCGCCCCCTCATCCGCAAAAGCGGCAGCGGGAGGCAACGCACACAGCAACGCCGCAAAAACTGCAATGACAACAGCAGCGGCGGCAAAGGCCTTGATCGCAGCAGCGCTAAGCCCTGCTGCGACCGGTACAGAGCCGCGGACAGGGGTGGCTCCAGCTCGGACGATGCCACGCTGTTGAGCACCGGATCGTTCTGTGCCATCTCGGTTTTGAATTCGGCGCGACACACCGAAGGAATGGAAAAACCCCAAGCCCTCGACCACACCATCTGTTTTTACTCGCCTGATCGTCCTCGCTCGCATAGCCTCTAGAATAGCGGCCGGGGCTCACCAGCCAAGTCGCTCAAAAAATAATAAGAGCACATCATCAATTGCAGGAGGCCATCATGGCACAATTTCAAGTCGATTCTGAGGCTATCCAATCCTCGAGCGCGGCCGTTTCGGCCTCGATCGCATCAATCCGTGAAGCCGTATCTGGTATGTACGCAAATCTCGCTGCCCTACAGGATGTATGGCGAGGCTCTGCTTCGACGCAGTTCGCGGCGGTTGCCGAGCAATGGCGGGGTGCCCAGCGGCAGATGGAGACCTCGCTTGAATCCATTCACAATGCATTGACGCAGGCCTCGAACGTCTACGCTGACGCCGAAAGCCAGGCTGCGCATCTTTTTGCATACTGAAAGACAACAGGGTTGCGAACCATACGTTCATATGGTCCGCAACCCTGTTGTCTTTCTAGGCAGTCACGTCCGTGCCATCACAGCCGTGTCGCCGCAAAATTCTGCTAAACGATTGGCGGACACCTGCCACAGGATTGAGCTTTAGTAGCCCATGTCGGCACCCGGAGCCGGCGCTGCTGCCGGCGGTTCGGGCTTATTGGCCACAACGGCCTCGGTAGTCAGGAACAAACCGGCGATCGACGCGGCATTCTGCAGCGCAGAACGGGTTACCTTCACTGGGTCGGCGACGCCTGCAGCGAGCAGATTCTCATACTCGTTGGTGGCGGCATTAAAGCCTTCGCCTTCTGGCAGCTCACGCACCTTGTTGAGCACGACATCTCCCGAAACGCCAGAGTTCTGCGCAATCTGCTTGATTGGAGCCTCGATAGCACGGAACACAATGGCCGCACCAGTAGCCTCTTCGCCGCTCAAGCCGGTGATCGCAGCAGAGCTCTCCGCCTTCTTGGCAGCCTGAACCAACGCCACGCCGCCGCCGGGCAGCAGGCCTTCCTCGATAGCCGCCTTGGCGTTGCGCACAGCATCCTCAATACGGTGCTTGCGCTCCTTGGCCTCAACCTCAGTGGCCGCACCAACCTTGATGACTGCGACGCCACCGGCCAGCTTAGCCAAGCGCTCCTGCAGCTTCTCACGGTCGTAATCAGAATCGGTGTTCTCGATCTCGGCGCGAATCTGGGAAACGCGGGCAGAGACCTCGTCCTTTGAGCCGCCGCCGGAGACGATGGTGGTCTCGTCCTTGGAGACAATGACCTTCTTGGCAGTGCCAAGCACGGACAAGTCAATGGAATCAAGCTTGAGACCGAGCTCGTCGGACACAACCTGCGCACCGGTGAGAATGGCCATATCCTGCAGCATTGCCTTGCGCCGATCACCAAAGCCGGGAGCCTTGACAGCGCACGAATTAAAGGTGCCGCGGATCTTGTTAAGGATCAGAGTCGGCAGTGCCTCGCCGTCAACATCTTCGGCGATGATCAGCAGCGGCTTGCTGCTCTTCATAACAAGCTCGGCAATATGCACAACATCTTGTTGGCTCGAGAGCTTGCCCGAAGTGAGCAGAATGTAGGGATCATCGAGAACAGCGGTCTGCTCCTCGGCGTTAGTCACGAAGTAGGGAGCGATATAGCCCTTGTCGAAGCGCATGCCCTCGGTGAACTCGAGATCCAGCCCGAAGCGGTTATTGTCTTCGACGGTCACCACGCCGTCCTGACCGACCTTGTCGAGCGCCTCGGCGATTTGCTCGCCGACCTCAGGATCAGCCGCAGAGATCGTCGCAGTCGCGGCGATCTGATCCTTCGTCTCGACCTCTTTCGCAGAAGCAATCAGCTCCTTGACGATCTCGTCCGAAGCCCTCTCGATGCCCCGGCGCAGCGCGATGGGGTTCGAACCGGCGACCACGTTCTTCAGTCCCTCATGCACAAGAGACTGTGCGAGCACCGTCGCGGTGGTGGTGCCGTCGCCTGCGACGTCGTCGGTCTTCTTGGCGACCTCCTTGACCAGCTCAGCACCGATGCGCTCGTACGGATCCTCGAGTTCGATCTCCTTGGCGATCGACACGCCGTCGTTGGTTATGGTCGGAGCGCCGTAGCTCTTGTCGAGCACTACATTACGACCCTTAGGACCAAGGGTGACCTTGACAGTATCAGCGAGCTTATCGAGGCCCGCGAGCATTCCCTGACGAGCTTCCTCGTCATATGCAATCATTTTTGCCATTGTTCCTCCACATATGGCTACACGGACATTTTCCACACCGGATCACAAGAGCGATCATCGGCCGTCAGCTGCCAATTATCACTCTCAAGCTCCGAGTGCTAATTGGGAGATTAGCACTCGGAGCACTCGAGTGCCAACACGGCGCTTCGATTGCGCTGTTGGCAAGAAAAGTCCCTGCTTATCCTGTGCATATCCGAACACATATGCGAGAGGGCCCCAGCTTGTTCAGCTGGGGCCCTCTCGCCAAGAATCAGAACCATTCCAAGCCATTACGGCGGATGTCTAAATTCCCGGGATCAGAATTCCTGGAATCACATCGTGAATCCAGATCGACGAATCAGATCTTCACCACGCTCGTGGCCTGCAAGCCCTTAGGGCCTTGCTCGGATTCGAATTCGACCTTGTCGCCATCATCCAGCTTCTTGAAGCCGTTGCTCTGGATAGCGGAATAGTGCACGAACACGTCCTCGCTCCCATCGTCGGGGCTAATGAAGCCGTATCCCTTGCCTGCATTGAAGAACTTAACAGTGCCTTGTGCCATAATATATCATCTCTCGTTCGAGTGGCCACGAATACATACAGAAGACCCGGATGATTCCGAACCTCCCACCTCGCAGCTACGTCAATACTATAACGGTGTGCCGAGAGAAAAACGCCGAGAAACGCATTGACGTATCATAATTGTGGAAATAAATCACCATAAATCGCGGTGCAGGGACTGGGAAACGCCGATGGCCTGTGGTTGCAGGCTCGCCTATGCGAGCCTGCAACCACAGGCCATTTCTCCATTCATGCCCAAACGCATGGCATTCGGGGGAATGAGCAATCAGCTCATCAGCACCACAACCACGGGCGATGTGATCTGCTGCGCCTGTCGCACGTTAGCGATGCCCAGCGTCTTGGCCACATCTTGTGCAGTCGCCAGATCAGTCTCGTTCTGATACCAGACCACCGTGGCGGAAGGCACCTGTCCGGAAGGAGTTGACGCGGTCACGTTGGTATAGCCATTGCGTACCAGAATTGCGGCCTTGCCTGCCGCGTACCTATTGATACGTGTCCCGTTGATGACCTGAACCGCGGCGTTCTTGTTGACAGTCTGCTGCGGGGGCTCCTGGGTGCTGGACGAAGACGACGCCTCAGGACTCTGACTGGCGTCTGTGCTGGGCGCACTCGAGCTGGCAGACGAAGTCGATGCGGAGGGGCTCTCGGCTGGCGTCTTCGAAGGGGCGGCGGCACTCTGGCTCGCGACCGTATCTGAGCGCCATGGCAAGCGCAATTTGGCGGCTTCTCCGGAGTACAGACCCCAAACAAGCAAACCAGCCAAAGCTGCCACGATAACGACTACAAGGAAGGGGATCAGCCTACGCGCCAACGATCGTTTGCCCCGATGCACTCCTACCGGCCCGGCCGGCGGGGTGTCGAACGCATCCTCGGCATATGGATCCACCGCATTCTCTTCGCTGCGCGCCATGGCTGTCCTTCCTTCGCTGCCCTGCACAATCATCGCCCTTTGAAATCGCTGCCTCTTCGAACAGTTAATCATAGATAGTGCCCGAGTATAGCCCCTTACAACGCCTCGTCCCGAACTTGCGCAGGCGTGAGCGCATGCCATACATCAATGAGCGGGCATGCGAGCGCTCATGAGCCTTGGCTAGAGTAGAGGCTATGCCTCAACTTTTCCAGACGCCACAAGCCGATCTCGGCGAAAGCGCGCACGGCCGAACCCTATGCAATCAAACCGCCAGCACTCAAACCCCGCATGCCCCAGTAAAGCCGCTCGCAGAACTCATCGACCCCGGCTGGGCCTCCGCCTTGGCAGCCGTCGAGCCCGACGTGCACCGCATGGGCGTGTTCCTTCGCGGCGAACTGGCTCGGGGAAGGCGGTATCTGCCCGCAGGCAAGAACATCCTGCGGGCGTTCACCATTCCGCTCGACGCCATCAAGGTCTTGATCGTTGGTCAGGATCCCTATCCCACACCAGGCCATCCGGTCGGACTGAGCTTCAGTGTGGCACCCGACGTGCGTCCGCTGCCCAAAAGCCTTGTCAACATCTACCGCGAGCTCAGCGATGATCTGGGAGTGTCGATACCCACCAACGGGGATCTATCGCCATGGACGCGCAGAGGCGTGATGCTGCTCAACAGATGCCTGACTGTGCAAGCCGGGCATCCCAACAGCCATCAGGGCAAGGGGTGGGAGAAGGTCACCGACGAGGCGATCCGCGCACTCAACGCCAGAACGGACGAACAAGGCCGCCCCAAGCCTCTCGTGGCGATTTTGTGGGGACGCAATGCGCAAAGCCTGGAGCCGCTACTCACCAATGCCGTCATCATTAAGTCCCCGCATCCCAGCCCCCTGTCTGCGTCACGCGGGTTCTTCGGCTCGCGGCCATTCTCCCGGGCCAATCAGGCGCTGGTCTCCATGGGGGCCGAACCGGTGGACTGGAGCCTTCCCTCCGATGCATCGTACCGCCCGGCTCAAGGCGCATCTCAGGCATAGCAGCTACAATGCCTCAGGAAAACCCAAAACCGTTAAGTCCCGATAGAGTGAATGCCATGGCCTTATTCCCCATCCAGCCGTCTCCAACAGCACAGCCGTCCATAGGCGAGCTCGGCGGTCTCAAGCCGCCACAGCCCAAGCGCATGCCCGCGTTGTCAGGCGAAGACGTTGCCCGGGCGCACGCCTTGGCGCAGCGCATGCAGGCTCGTTTTTCGCAGACCATTGTAGGCCAGGAGACGCTTCGTGAATCACTGATCGTCACACTGGTCGCCGGCGGGCATATCCTGATCGAGTCTGTGCCCGGCCTGGCCAAGACGACAGCCGCCCAAACCTTGGCGACGTCAACGTCCGGCACCTTCAAACGCGTGCAATGCACGCCCGATCTCATGCCTTCTGATCTGATCGGCACGCAGATCTTCGACTTCTCCACGCAACGCTTCAGCACGCAGATCGGTCCGATCCACGCGAACTTCGTGCTGTTGGACGAAATCAACCGGTCGAATGCGAAAACTCAGTCTGCCATGCTCGAGGCGATGGCCGAAGGTGCCACGACGATCGGCGGCGAACGCATCGCCTTACCTAAGCCATTTATGGTGATCGCCACGCAGAATCCAATCGAGGAAGAAGGCACGTTCGTCCTGCCCGAGGCTCAGATGGACCGGTTCATGATGAAGGCCGTCATGACTTACCCCACGGCGGATGACGAACAGCGAATGCTTGAAATGCTTACGAGGCGCGGCTCCGACGTCTTCGACCCCACGCACCTAGGCAAAGACGCGCTCTCGCTTCATGAGATCGAGTTCCTGCGTGCGGGCGCACGCCGTGTGCATGTCTCTGAATCGATCATGCGCTATGCAGTAGACCTGGCCGCCACGACTCGCGGCGCCGGAACTCATCCGCTGCGCAACCTTTCCTCGCTGGTGCGTCTGGGGGCCAGCCCGCGTGCCTCGATAGCCCTGACGCGAATCGGGCAGGCGCACGCATTGCTGTCGGGTCGCGACTACGTTGTGCCCGAAGATCTCAAGTCATTTGCCCATGAGGTGTTACGTCATCGCGTCGTGCTCACATTCGAGGCAATGGCCGACGGAGTGAGCTCCGACCAAGTGATCGATTCCGTGCTGCAGGCGGTTCCAGTTCCATGATTCAGGCACAGCGACACGCCGCGGCGATCCGCAGACGGGTCGAGTCACTCGCCTCCTCGCTCAGTCTGCCCACGGTGCGCAGCGCGTTGGGCGCGGTGGAGGGTGAACATGCTTCAGGTCGCCGGTTCGGCAGTGCAGACCCGATGGACAGCAGGATCTACACATTGGAAGATGAGGCGCGCCTGATCGATTGGAAGACTTCCGCTCGTGCGGGCCGGCCCATGGTCACTCAACGTGAGCGGATGGTGACTTCCCGCGTCTGGATGCTCATGGACGTGGGATCCCAGATGCAGAGCGCATGCCTTGGCGGAGAACCGGCCTGGCAAGTCGCGGCCAATGCCCTGTGCATGTTCGCCGCGCTGAGCCTGAAACGCTCCGACGATATCTCCCTGGTCTTCGGCGATTCGCACTCGATCACGCGAGTGCCTTTCCATGGCGGTTTCGCGCAGTTCGAGCGCACTCTGGACGCCGCGCTCGAACGAGATTGGGACGGGCGGCGCAATATCGGCGCGCTGCTCGATTACGCCTTGCGCATCAAAGACAGGCAGGCGCTGATAGTGCTGGCCACCGATGAGCATGCGCTACGCGAACAGCATCTACACGCTCTGCGTATCCTCGCGCGCACACATCCGATGGTGCTGATCGACGTCGCCACGCTCAATCCTTTCATGGCCGGGGAGTCGGCGAATGTCGTCGATGGCTCGAACGGCCGGCGCGTCCCCGCGTTTCTGCGCCGTAAGGACACTGCTGACGAGGTAGATGCGCATCGCTCGTTTCTCGCGGCTGCGTTGGAGCACGAGCTAGCAGCAAACGGCTCGACGTTGATCCGCGCCGATTCCAGCGAAGCGATGTTCGCACGCTTCGTCTCGCTGGTCTCAGCTGCACTTTCGCGCTCCTCCGGCAATACTCTGGCAACGCCCAAACCGCTGGACATCCAGGGGGTGATGACTCGATGACCCCGACCGCCATCGAATACCGCGATCTGCATCCCATGCCGCAGCTGACGGACACTGCCACACTGACGATCTTCCTCATCATTTGCGCGGCCCTGCTGCTTGCGGTGATTGGCCTGATCGTCCTGCTGATGTGTGTGCGGCGTGGCCGGCCACGCCGCACACACGCTCCGGGGGCGCACAGCGGCGCCAACAGCAGGAATGTTTGGCACAAGCGCATCGACAGCATTGTCGCGCTCCACGCGCAAGGCAGCATCACGCGCGATGAGGCCTTCGACGAACTCGCGCAAGTGGCGCGCGATTACGCTTCGGCCGCAAGCGGCACGGATATGCGCACACAGACGTTGCTCGAACTCAATCGCCAGTCCCGCAGCAGCGTGGATCGGCAAGGGTTAGATTTGCTGCGTCAGACGATCGAAGCCCTGTATCCCCCACAGTTCGCCGATGCCGCACTCAACGCCCAGGCGCGCGGTACGGGCGTAGAACAGGCTGGGGAATGGGTTTCACGACTGGTCGAAAGGTGGCGGCGATGATCCTGACCTGGCAATGGCCCATAGCCTTCCTCATCGCAGTCGCGGCGCTGCTGGGGATTTTCCTGCTCCTGTTTGCCTTCGGCGCATTTCGGCGCCGTCAAGATCCCGAAGCCCTAAAAGTCTTCGATCTTGATGACGACATGCAGGGCGAGCGCACTTCGACTCTCATGCGCCAATGGCGCAATCTCGGACGCATCGCCACTGCAGCGCTGGCGCTGGCGCTGGCGCTGGCAATAATGCTGGTCGCCCGCCCTTCGCAGGTCGACCAAGGCCAGGAGCGCATCGGCAGCAGGGATATCGTGTTGTGCCTCGACGTCTCCGGCTCGACTCTGCCGTACGACCGCGAAGTGATCGATACCTATCTCTCTCTCGTCTCAGGTTTTCAGGGCGAGCGCATCGGCATGAGCATCTTCAATTCCACGTCGCGTACCGTCTTTCCCTTGACCGATGATTACGAGCTTGTCGCCAGCCAGCTCAAGGCGGCGAGCACGGTGCTCAAGGGCGTTGAATCACAAAAGGACATCGATCGGATGAGCGACGCGGATTATCAGAAGATATCCGATTGGCTCGAAGGCACACAGAACCGCGCGAACGAAACCTCACTGATCGGCGATGGCGTGGTCAGCTGCGCTGCGATGCTGCCAGGATTCGCCTACGGCTCCGCGGCAGCAGGACAGGGCGGGCAACAAGAGCCGGCTGGCCCGGCTACGCGATCTTCTACACGGCGTCAGCGCTCAGCCTCGATCGTACTGGCAACCGACAACGTGGTCTCCGGCAAACCGACGTATACCCTTGCGCAGGCGCTCGATCTGGCCTCGCAGGCGCACATATCCGTGGACGGTCTGTATTCTGGCCCCACAACGAGCGAAGGGGACGGCGCTACCACGCAGATGCGCACGCTGATCCAATCTCACGGCGGCTCCTTTGTTACTCAGCATGACAACCGGTCCGTGAACGACCTGGTACGAGACATCGAAACACGCCAGCATGCCTCCGTCCAGAGCGACGCGCGCGCCGCAGTGATCGACACCCCCGGCTGGTGGGCGCTGGCGCTGGCTGTGCTTACTGCGCTTTGGCTGTCGCTGGCATGGAGGCTGAGACGATGAATTCGATGACGTTCTCCCCCGCTTTGGGCTGGCCAGTGGGGCTCGCCATAGCCCTTGCCATGATGGCATTGGCCGTTGCTGTGGTCACGACTCACGCGCGCCGTGCTCACAGCAGCGACGAAACGCTGGCCGCATGCCTGCGCAGGACGGCGATGTGTATAGTCATCGCCGCCATGGTGCTGACCCCGAGCGTGCCGACAACGGTAACATCGCGCGCGGTGAAGGCCACCAACGTAGTAGTCGCGATCGACGTCACCGGCTCGATGGCGGTCGATGATGCACAATATGGATCCAAGCGCGACATGACACGGCTCGACGCCGCCAAGCAAGCCGTGGAGGATCTCACTGCATCGTATGCGAACGCCAGTTTCGCGGCGCTGCGCTTCGGTGTCAGCGGCACGCTCGATGTACCGCTGACACCGGATACGCTGGCGATCCGCAGCTGGGCAGACACACTCGATACCGAACCCACATCGACTTCGGCAGGATCGAGACTGGACGCGCCCATTGACCAGCTACTGACCACACTCAAAAAGATCCGTATGGCGCACCCCGACGACGTGATCGTGCTGTATCTGATCACCGACGGGGAACAGACCTCGCCCAAAGCGCGGCGCACATACTCTTCGCTGCGCCGCTATCTCGACGATTCCTTCACGCTCGGCGTAGGCTCAACGCAAGGCGGCAAGATCCCGCTGGTTGCCGCCGGGCAGGAACGCTCCGCAGCGCCGAAGCAATGGGTGAAAGATCCCGCTACCGGGCAGGAAGGCATATCACGCATGGATGAGAAGAACCTCAAAGCGATCGCCGACGAGCTCGGCGGCGAGAACATGATCCTTGGCGCCAACCGGACTATGGCCGGCAGCGTTTCCAGCAGAGCTTCGAAGCAGTGGAGGGAGACAACCAGCGCCGGCCGGCGCGAACGTCTTACGCCCGTGGTGTGGCCGCTCGCCATCGTCGCAGCCGCGCTGCTGGCGTGGGAGCTGGGCGCATGGGTCATCATGACCAGGAGGTCGCTATGACATTGAAGCGTGACTGGGATATGAACCACGATGGGCATGACTCACGGCACTCGACGAAAACCCCGTCGCGTCTCCCCTCGCCGCCACACACGCAGGCAACTACCGCCGCACCTGTCTCCTCGAAACACCGGGTTGCACTCATCACACGACTAGCGCTCATCGTGCTCGCCGCTGCGCTGAGTGGCGGCATCGCGCTCTGCGCTGTCAACTTGCACGCCATCGGCGCCTACAACCAGGCAACTCAGTCGTTGAACGCAAACCTCAGGGCCGCCGCCAGCCCCGAGGCGGACTTGGGAACCCTTAAAACCCGGCAACAACAGACAGATGCCCAGTTCGTCGATGCGCAAACCTTCGCGCCCCTGCTGCTGCCTGCGGCGAAAACACCGATCCAGGCCAATGCGAAGATCTCGCAGACTCTCTCCGCCCGCATCGCGAAGGCCCTAGACCAGCAAAACAAACAGGACGATGGCGCTGCGAACAACTCTGCGGCCAATCCGGCTGGGGCGGGAACACCCAGTCCCACGCCAAGCAGCGCACTCAATGACGAGCAACGCAACAAGGTCGAAGATATGCTCAAGGCGAACCAAAGCAAGCCTTCGGACGCTGCACAGGGTGGCTCCACCACTACGCACGAATCGGACGCCGGGCAAGGCTCAGGCACTGATGCTGGCGCCAAACCGTGGTGAGGACATGTTTTGGCGCGAAACGCTGAAAAATGTGTATAAGTCGAGGCATTTAACCACAGAACCCGTTCGGGATTGCGCGGGCAACCTCAAGCGGCATTCAATTGGGATATGCACATCATCACTATTGATTCCATTCGCACAGGGATTTCAGCTGCGCAAAACTCCAGCCCGTCTTGGAACGCGATGCTTCCCGGAGGCGCTGTATTGTCGGGAAATGCAAGGTTGCCCGGCCTCTCCGCGGCAGCGCTCGTCAGCGCTGCCGCCTGCCCCTGCCAAATAGCAGCCCGGCACAGCTACGACCAGCTCGCCGTGTTGGCCCGCACCACAGCGCAGGCGAGCGAGCAAGCGCGCAGCACGGCAGCCCGATCCTCCTCGATCGAATGGGATGGTGCAGCGGCGACTTTCTTCCGCGAGCGACTCAACGCCAGCGCTCGCGTGGCGGCACAGCTGGATGAGCAGAACCACGATATCCAACTTCTACTATGCATGGGAGGATGACCATGGCATGGCAGGTTACTTCCAACATCAGTGGCGGGCAACGATACACGGCGGCAACGCAAGAGCAGTACGCCTTTGCCGCAGCCGCACTCGATGAGCAGGCCCAAGCGCTATTCGCGCTGGCCTCCTCGTGGAGCGCGGCTGCGCTGCAGCTGCACAGCCGCCGCACTGGCACGATATGCCCCGTGCTTTCTGGCGCCGCGCCACAGTCCTCAGGCCATGCACCACTGCCCTACGACCAGCTTGCGCGATGCAGCTACGCGCAGTCCGCCCGATGTCACTCGCTCGCCCAAGAGCTGAACATGCTCGCCAGTTTGATTGCCCGCGCGCATTCGCTGTACTCACAGGCGGAGAACACCGCCCGCAGCATGCTGAGCAAAACGGTGCACGCCGGTGCCTCGCTTGCGCCCGGGTATGCCGCGGCAGCGTTCGGGGCGCTCGCCGCAGGAGGCGCCTTGTCCAGCTCACTGGAGTCGGGCCAGTTCAATGCCACCGGGGCGCTGACCAGCACCGCCGGAGTTCAGGAGGGGATGCTTTCATCAGTAAGCGGATATATCAATGCGTTGGGGATGCGTCCCGGCACAGGCGTCGGACGGGCAGCGGGAATACTCGCTCAGGCGAGTTCGCGAATCAACGATTCCATGCAAGGCAATATGCTGATCGTCCGCGAAAAGCACGCGCGCACGCCGGTTATATACGAATCGCACGATATCGCCGGTGCATTGACAAATCTGCGCACCCTGGGCACCCAACGCGCCAGCACGGGCACGTCCAGCGGGCTCGACTACGGAACGATAGCTATCCAGCGTTACCGCGATGCGAAAGGGAACATCTCATGGCTGGTCACAATTCCAGGCACCGACGGCAAGGCTGATTCACCGTTCGGATGGCCGCAGAACCTCGAAGTGATGAGCGAAAATCCTCAGCAGCGCATGAATACCGACGGGGCGCGTATGGTGCTCAAAGCAATGGCGCAGACGGGTATCGGCCCCACGGAGCCAGTAGCACTCGTCGGACATTCGCAGGGCGGAATCATCGCAGCAGCTATCGCCTCCGACATGCAGAAACGCTATCGCATCGAGCACGTGGTGACGGCAGGATCGCCAGTGGCCAACCATCCAGTGCCGAAAAAGACATGGATGACCAGCATCGAAATAGAGGACGAGCTTGTGGCAGCTTTGGACGGGGCCGCCAATCCCGTTAGTCCCACTTGGCTTACCATTCGCGGCCGCGTGCAGCAGGCTGCAGGCACGCCTGCACTTCTGCATGCCGACGGCACATGTTCGCCCGGCACTAGCCCCAGCGACAATCCGTTCTCTGCAACCGAAGTAGAGGACGCAAGCGACGACAGAGAAATCAGCCACCACCTGCAGTACCATCAGGCTGCCTACCGCAATGCCAGTGATCTGGGATCCCCTGCCCTGCAACGGCATGAAGAGCATTTCCGGCGCATCGTAGGCGGTACTCTCGAGGCGACTGGCTATTGGCAGGGACGTGTGCACCACGGGCCGGCCGTGGCTCCACTGCAGCATGGGGAAATGAACACCATAGGTCCGCGGAAGCCTTGAGCCGGTTCACGGCACGAAGTACGCTGGAGCCTATGCAATTGACTGAAATCTCCCCCGCCATCGCCCTGACTTCTCTCGATGGACGCTACCATGCGCAGACCGCCGCACTGACGGAATACCTGAGCGAACCGGCGCTGAATCGCGAACGTATGGCGGTCGAAGTTGAGTGGATGATCCTCCTGGCCAATGGATTCGAAGGCAACGACTCGCAACCGGTGCTTGAGGGGGTTACGCCCTTGACTGATGCCGAACAACGCTATTTGCGCGGCATCCCCGAGCGCTTCGATGCAGCAGGAATCAAGAAGCATGCCGCTTATGAGGCGGTGACGCACCATGATGTGAAGGCGGTCGAATACTATATCGACGACGAGTTGGATCGGGCGGCCGAGGAACTCGGGGCAGACAGCACACTGCCGAATCTCAAAACGCTTGTGCATTTCGCCTGCACGTCGGAGGACATCAACAATCTGGCGATCGCCCGCTGCGTGAACAAAGCCGTCAATCACATCTGGTTGCCGGCTGCATGCAACGTAACAGAGCAGCTTCGAACCATGTCACGGCAGCACCGCGATTTGCCGATGCTTTCCCTGACCCACGGTCAACCCGCCACTCCAACTACCTTGGGCAAGGAGCTGGCTGTATACGTACGCCGGCTGGACCGCCAACTGAGCCATATCACATCCCAGGAATACCTCGGCAAGTTCAACGGCGCGACCGGCACCTTCGGCGCGCATGTCGTCGCCTGCCCGGACGTCGACTGGATTGGCCTGTCGCGCGAATTCGTCACCAACCGCATGGGACTGACATGGAATCCGCTGACCACGCAGATCGAAAGCCACGACTGGCAGGCAGAGCTGTATGGCTCGATCAGCCATACGAACCGCATCTTGCACAATCTGGCCGTAGACATCTGGATGTACATTTCGCGCGGTGTCTTCGCCCAGGAGCCAGTCAAAGGCGCCACAGGCTCGTCGACGATGCCTCACAAGGTCAATCCGATCCGCTTCGAAAACGCCGAGGCGAATCTAGAGCTATCCTGTTCACTGCTCGACACACTGTCCGCCACGCTGGTGGAAAGCCGCTGGCAGCGCGACTTGACCGACTCCACCACGCAGCGCAATATCGGATCGGCTTTGGGATACAGCCTGCTGGCGTTGAACAATCTGTTTGGCGGGCTTAACTCCATTCATCCCAATTCGGCGGTCATCGCGCGCGAGCTCGACGAGAATTGGGAAGTGCTTGGCGAGCCCATCCAGACCGCCATGCGAGCCGCCGAGCTAGCCGGCTTGCCCGGCATGGAAAAGCCCTACGAAAAAGTCAAGGAGCTCATGCGCGGGCATTCGATATCGCGCGCGGACGTCGAGCGATTCATTGATTCCCTGTCGTTTGACGAGGCTACTGCAGCTCGTCTCAAAGCGCTGACTCCAGCTGGATATACAGGACTGGCGCAAACCTTGGCGGATTACGCACTGGCAGATGATGCTCCGGCAGGCAATGCGTTGCACGGCAACACGACAGATACCAGGCAATGAGTAGAGCACAGGCACAGACATCAGAACAGCCGCTGGCTGGCGTTGCGGAACAGACGCCGGGAGATGCTGGCGCGGCAACCAGTGCAGCGACCGATTCGCAGCATCCGCAAGTACATATCGAGGACGAAGCTCCGGAACGCACACGAGACTTCGCTGACCTCATGCACGCCATACTCGCGCTCATCATAGGTTTCGCCGTGGTACTCATGGCACTGTATCTGCGCGGCTTCACCACAGGCGTCGAATCGGATGCCCGCACTGCAGGGCAGGCCTTGGGTTGGCTGATGGATATGCCGACGACGATGCTGCAGCAGCTGGCGACCTTCGGCATCATCCTTAGCGTACTGATCCATATGCTTGTGAACCGCGAATGGCTGCAATCGTCCATCGCAGTGATCGCGCTGTTCGCAGGCTATATCGCCGTCAGACTGCTCTCCCTCGCTCTCTCTGGCTTTGGAGGGCTGGCAATGGTCACCGCCTTCAATTCGGCCGGCGTAAGTTCTGGCACCGGGCTGCTGCCGGACATCTACGCCGGCATCGCCGCTTTCCTGACCGTGGCCGGGCCGCGCCGCACCCGATCCTCAGTGAAATGGGGGTGGAATATTCTCTATGCGGTAGCGGTCGTGCTCGTAGTCGTCTCTTGGCATTCGGTGTCAGGCATTCTCGTTTCCTTCTCAATCGGCCGACTAATCGGCATGCTGTTGCGTTTCGCGGTCGGCACGCAGAACAAGGGCGAGTGGGGTGAGCAAATCGTGCAGTCCTTGCGTTCGATCGGTTTGAACGTCACAACGCTTGCCCGCCGTCAGGAGCGCAACGACAACATGGGAGGCGTGCTCCAGGCTTCGCTTGACGACGATCTCATTGAGAATTCCCGAATTTATGACGCGCAGGACGAATCGGGCGCGCATTACATCGTGTCTGTTCTCGACGCCCAAACCCATACCGCAGGTTATCTCAATCAGCTGTGGCAATGGCTGCGCCTGACTGGCGTCTCGATGCGCCGCGACCGTTCGGCCATCGATGCGAATCATCATCATCTCGCTATGATTCTGGGACTGGGCCATCTGGGGCTACGAACCCCGGTGGCCTACGGCGTGGCTGACAGCGAGGAATCCTCCCTGCTGGTGTTCAATGCCGAAAGCATTGCCGTACCATGCGACCTCTCCACGTTAGGCGACGAGGACGTCGCATCGCTAATGCGCTATCTGCATACGGCGAATATGCGCGGATACACGCATCGGCGCATCACCCCCGAGTCGATCGCCAGAATGGACGACGGACAACCGGTCATCGCCGGATGGCACAACGGCGACTGCGCGAGTTCAAACGCTAATAGCGCGCTCGACAAAGTGCAGCTGCTCAATCTATTCGCAGCGGTGATCGGCGTGAAACGTACGATAGCGGTCGCGCGGCGTATCTGGGGCGAGGAAACGCTAACCCGGCTCGCGCCTTTCGTGCAGAAAGTCGCGGTACCGTATGCCACGCGCTCTTTGCCCGGCTGGCACAAGCAGCTGTTGAGCGATCTGCGTTCGTCTTTGGACGCATTAGTTCCCAAGGACGCAGGCGAATATATGGGCAATGCGACGCTGTCGCGGTTCAGCGTGCGCTCCTTCATGGCCATCGTGCTGGCGATAGTGGCGGTGGCTGTCATTTTCACCCAGTTGCAGCCCGACGAGGTCATCGCCGCAGTGACCAAGGCCAAGTTCCGTCTAGCCGCGCTGTGCTTTGCGTTCAGCATGGTCGCTTGGATGGGTGCCGCGCTGAGCCTGGGTGCCTTCATGGACAAAGATAAACGCCATTACTTCGCACTGTTCTGCTCCCAAGCGGCATCCGGCTTTACCGCCGTCTCGATGCCAGCAGGAGTAGGCCCGGCCTTCGTGAATCTACAGCACCTGCGCAAAAGCGGGTACCGCAACACCGCCGCCACGGCGATTATGAGCGCGACATGGCTGATCCAAGCCATCACCACGGTAATACTGCTGCTGGGCATCGGCATGTTCACAGGCCGTAACACACTGTCGGGCACAATACCGACGAACACGCTGATCGTAGTGATCGGGGCGCTGGGGCTGCTTATCTCGATCGCTATGGCGATTCCGCCGCTGCGCAGGGTCATTACGACGAAATACCTGCCTATCGTCAAAGCGTACGCCCTGCAGCTCATCGACGTGATGTCACAGCCGGCGAAGATGTCCGGCGGCGTTCTGGGGTCACTGATCCTCAACATTTCGACCGGCCTAGGCTTCTGGTCGGCCATGCTCGCCTTCGGATACCATGTCAATCCGGTGGAGACCATCTTCATTTTCCTTCTGGCCAACACGCTGGGCTCCGCGATTCCTACGCCCGGCGGTCTGGGAGCGGTCGAAGCGGCGCTGACCTTCGCATTCACCTCGGTCGGAGTGCCCGCAGCCGTGGCTTTGTCGTCCACCTTGCTGTACCGCGTGTGCTTCTACTGGCTGCGTATCCCCCTTGGCGCCCTGGCCATGAAGTGGCTCGACCGAAACAATCTGATCTGAATGCGCTCGATTTGGAAAAGATCAGCCAAAACCCTTGAAAAATGCCCGTAGAATGCGGCATTCACAGCCAATGTGCGCTAATATCGTTTGGTGAACATGGCTTTCGAAGAAATACGAAGGCCCCTGACTCAAGAAGGATGCTTTATGGCATACAACAAGTCTGATCTCGTCTCGAAGATCGCCCAGAAGTCGAATCTGACCAAGGCGCAGGCCGAGGCAGCGGTTAACGCATTCCAGGACGTATTCGTTGAGGCTCTGCAGTCCGGCGAAGGCCTGAAGCTGACCGGCCTCTTCTCCGCCGAACGCGTCAGGCGCGCAGCGCGCACTGGACGCAACCCGCGCACTGGCGAAACCATCAAGATCCCCGCTTCCTACGGCGTGCGTATCTCGGCTGGTTCGCTGCTGAAGAAGGCTGTGACCGAGTAAGGCTCGTCTTTCCTTCGTCAAACTGCTTCGTAAAACCCTGGCCAACGTTATGGTCAGGGTTTTAGTTTTCTTGTGGCGCTCTCGGTTTGAGCACCCTCTCCTAGTCCAGGATCATGATTCAAGATAGCGCATGATGCGCCGGTAGTCTTCCCCCGGATCAACGCCAAAGGGATCGAGCAATACCGCTTCCAATCGTCCCGGCAGAGCACCGCCTTCGCGGCCCTCAAGCGTCAGACGCGTCCAATCACACGAAAAACGTATATCGCGCCCCAGGGCCTTGGCAATGAAAGCCGCGCGCAATGCAGCCCGCGTGTCATGCGGCGCATGCGACAATGCCTGTTCGGCATCGCGCGCAGGCACCAGCTCACGCATGGCTCCACGACGCAGCAACATTTCATAGGCCGAGCCGTTTGCCACATCATGATAATCCATGTCGAGCTGCGTGAGCCGCGCCTCATCGGCCTGGGGATGGCGAAGGGCGAATGCCTCGATCAGACGCCGCTTCATGGCCCAATCCACGGTGAGGGACAAAGCCTGCCAATCACCCGATGAAAGCCGATCCAGTGCCTGACGCCAGGTGCGCAGCACCTGCTGCAGATCCACACGCGGTGTGGCTCCAGCTACCTCAGGACCATAGCGCTCAAGGAAACGCTGCACGACTGCGGCATAATGATATTGGATATCCAAAGCGCTAACGCCAACGCGTGCTTGCCCAAACCCTTCCGGATCGGCCATCCGCAACACTGTGTGGCCCAGATCGACGTCATGGCTGATCTCGCGGTTCGCGCCACTGGGGTCTGCCAGCGCGCAGGACTCCAGCCCAGAAGGCTCGCCCATGCGGATCGATTGCTCAATGACACACAGCACCAGATGAGTAGTGGCGAGCTTCATCATGGTCGCCATCTGCGAACGGTTCGAATCCCCGATAATGACATGCAGGCGACGGTACTGCTCGGGGTTGGCGTGTGGCTCGTCGCGCGTATTGACCAGCGGTCTGGCGCGCGTCGTGGCCGATGACATGGACTCATCGAAAAAATCTGCGCGCTGGGTGATTTCGAAGCCGCGTCCAGAAAATCGCCCAGCGCCGCAGAAAAGCTGACGTGTGACTAGGAATGGCAGTAGTTGACGCTCGATGACCTGCAGCGGGACGAAACGACGCAGCAGATAATTCTCATGGCATCCAAAAGCATGGCCAGCCGAGTCGACGTTATTCTTGAACAGATGCACCGTGGAACCCGGGCCATACGAATCACGTAGGCGTTCCTGCGCCTGCAGCGCCAGTCGGCGCATCATCCGCTCGCCACCTAAATCCTGCGCGAGCGCAGTGAGAGGATCGCGTGCCTCGGCTGTCGCGTATTCAGGATGTGAACCGACATCAAGATACAGCCGCGAGCCATTGGGCAGATACGTATTCGTCGATCGGGAGCGTGATACCACCGGCCGGAACATGACCGCCGTCGCCGCACCGGCGGAGCACGGTCTGTCCGCGCCAGTCACGCTGATGCCGTATTCGGTTTCAATGCCGAAGATGCGGGCGAACCTGTCCGCATGAGAAACGTGCGGCGCGGCTCCAACGGCATGCGAGACGCCCCAGTTTGCGCTGTCACGCAGCTGAGGCATCACTGCCCGCCCTTCTGCACAAAGTTGCCGACATACTCTTCGGCATTCGATTCCAGCGTCGATTCGATGTCGTCGAGTATGGAATCCAGTACATCGGCCTGCTCACTGGCCCTCGCCGCGTCTTGCGCATGAATCGCCTTCTGGCTCTCCTGCTCCTGCGCCGATTCGCGCTGCTGGGATGACATCTTGCGTTCAAACTGCTGTGGCATGGGTGCTCACGTTCCTTCCGCTATCATTATCGCTGCTGTGCCTGTCGCTATGCTCACCGCTGTACCTTCGGCATCCGTGTTTCATTATTGGGGCGCGCCGCAACTAGTGCAGATATGGGCGAAGCTCGTCGATAATCAGGCCATTGGAGGCCACGACATCGTTCTCGCGCCGCCAGTGGATCGTATCGCCGTTCCATTGGCACAGCTTGCCCTCCGCCTCCCAGACCACGACCGCCCCGGCAGAGACCGCCGGCACGTCCCAATGGTGTAGATTAGGCTCGAAATAAGCATCGTAGGTGCCATCAGCAACCTTACACAAGTCGAGCGATGTCGGCCCCACACGCTTGATGTCGGCGGGCTGCCCGGCGATGGCGGCGACCACATCCAATGCACGCTTGGATTCCTCGGGGAAATACGACATCCCATAGCACACGATGGAGCCGGCGAGCATAGCCATTGTGGACGGCATGATTTTCTCACGCCTGTCCCCCGTCGACGTGCTACGCACACGGATTGCCCCCTGGCCCCTGGCCGCCAGATACGTCAGTGAAAGGGCGGGAACATGCACTACACCTAGGATAGGCTGGGCCGAGCCTTCGTCGTTGAACTCGAACAACGAGATAGTCACCGCCCACTCAGCCATGTTGCGCATGAAATTGATGGCGCCGTCGATCCCTCCCACGCACCAGAAGCGATCTCCCGGCGAGCATTGCTCAGGACGGGACTGCCAGAAGCCATCGAAAGGCTCCAGCACCGCCAAACGTCCACTGATGAGGCGCTTCAGCCGTTCATCGACATATGACGTGACCTGGGTGCGACCCTTTGCGGAATTCGGCGTGACAGCCGCGACAAGGTCACGCGGAGTCAGCTGATCCTGCAATGCGAATTTGCCTGCATCCTGCGCCACCCCGGCAACTTTCAACGCCAGATCCCGTAATTGCATAAGATCGTCTCTCACCTTCACGCATCCTGCCAAAGCCGCTTCTATATCAGTCGGCTTTCGTTCTTCTAGCGATTCTACCTGTCATGGATGATGTTGCGCAGCATTGACGCGGCCGTCTGAGTGCCAGTGCCGTCGCCGCTCTCCTCGACGTTCTTGAAGATCTCAGCGCACCGCGTCGAAGTCCACTCGTACGGATCGTCCATGTCCAAACTCACTGCACCGCCCTCGTGCGAATCCGGCAGACCGGGTGAATCCGTGTCAGCCACCGTTATCCTTGACCAGGAGACGGCTAGGACCTGATCGGCATAGCGCTGCAGCAGCGTGGCGCGCAACCACGCTCGCGTATCGTCGGGAGGATATGCGAGCGCATAATGTAACTGCGCAGGTTCATCAAATCGCAGGATGCGCGCAGCAAGTTTTTCCCACGGCGAAATCGTCGGATCCAGCGACGCTAACCGCAAGTCGAGCGCCGCGATGCGAGGATCCGACCACGCGCATGAGAGCCGGCGCCGCAGCCGTTCGAACAGCTGCCATTTGAGAAACCATTCCAAGCGCGAGGCCTCGGGCGCCATCGTCAGGCGCTGCTCATCGCCGCTATGCCGCACGCGAGCGATATCAGCCAACGCCTGCTTCCACATCGCAATGATCTGCACGGTCTGCGTATCCGGCCATATCGGTTCACCGCGGCTGTCAGTATCGTATGCCCGCGCCCCCGCCTCATACACCAAGGAAAGCAGCATGGACTGCAGCTGCCATGCGCTCAACGCGTCGCCGCTGTCCAGCGGCAACGCGGCGGAAAGGCTCAGATCATGGGAGACCGTATGCATCGCCGCGACTGGATTGGCTAAACGAACCTTGGTCAGTATCGCGGGCAAGTCTATTCCCAGGCTATCGGCCTGCTCAAGAACCCATAGCAGCAGGCTGGTAGTACCGAGCTTGAGCGCTTCGGGCACGTCCATGCGGTTGGCATCCCCGACGATGACATGCAGCCGGCGATAGCGCTGACTGGCATGCGGCTCATCGCGCGTGTTAATAATAGGTCGCTCGAACGTGGTCTGCAGCCCGATCGCAGCTTGGATGTAGTCCGCCCGCTGGCTCAGCTGATAGCCGGCGGACTCGCTGCGCTCTCCCAAGCCAACCCGGCCTGAGCCGGTGTAGATCTGACGCGAAACAAAATGCGCGGTCATCAACGCAGCAATCACGTCGAAAGGCACGCTGCGCAGCGTCAGATAGTTCTCATGCGCGCCCCAGCTGGATCCCTTGCCGTCCACATTGTTGCGGTACAAGGCGATCGGTTGTCGATGCCGCCTGCCTGCCCGACGGGCGGCCTCGAGCATTAGCGCATCGCCAGCGCGGTCGTAGCGCACAGCTTCGAAGGGATCCAAGGTTTCGGGGGCACTGTATTCGGGATGGGCGTGGTCGACGTAGATGCGCCCACCGTTAGCTGCCAGTACGTTGGCGATGTCGGGCTGCAGCCCATCGGAGGAACCGGAGCCGAACACGCTTGCGGATTCTGATGCGAGCGCTTGTCCGGATTCTCGCGCGGAACGCGCACGGATCCCGCCTATGAACTCGTCAGTGAGCATATCAGGCCGGGCCTGCCCGCGTGGAATGCGGCCTGTGCGTGCATCATTGATCGGATCCTCTCGTCGGTAATCCCAGCGAATATGGGCGGTGCTCGGATCTGCAGCAGCACCCACGACGGCGAAAGATAGCCGCACTGGATCATAAGGCCCGGCCACACCCGAGGAGATAGCGTATTCGGTTTCAGTGCCCATAACGCGTTTCACGCTCATTGCAACGGCTCCTGTGGATATTGCACCCCTTGCTGGAGCCGCGCAGAATCTGCGTGCGGCTGCGCAGCCGCACGCAACGACACGATACGGCCACCGGACACTGCGTTGATGCGCGACCACTGCTGCGGGTCGGCGTCCAGCACCGAATCTTTGGTCTCGGCGTATTCCTCTTCAACGGCTGCGGCCAACAGCCCTGCATCAAGCCGGACATCCACCTTGGCAACAATGGATTGCTTGACCGCCCGCGTCTTCGCGCGATCCACGATATTACGCAGCATAGCTCCCGACGCCACATCCGCCAGATACAGCGCGGTCCATCGGCCCTGCTCATCGCATAGATCGGCGATATGGCGGCGTTCCTGCCGCGCATACATGTCACCAACGAGATCTGCGGCGAGCGTATCCGCGTCCTTGGCCGGATCCAACGGCAGGTCGTCGCTCAGATAGTGCAGCACGATCTGCTTGGCCTGTACGATACCGGGCCGGTCGATGCGGATCTTGACATCGAGGCGGCCGGGCCGCAGTACCGCGGGGTCGATCATATCCACACGATTCGAGGCACCGATGACGACGACATTGTCGAGTCGCTCCACACCGTCAAGTTCCGCCAGGAACTGTGGCACGATCGTCGTCTCCACGTCGCTGGAGACTCCGCTGCCACGTGTGCGCAGCAACGAATCCATCTCATCGATGAACACGATGACTGGTCTGCCCGAGCCGGCCCGCTCGCGGGCTCTCGTGAAGATCATGCGGATAAGCCGCTCGGATTCGCCGACGTATTTGTTGAGCAGCTCAGGGCCTTTGACCGAGAGGAACACACCCGAGCCGTTGCCCGCGCCTTCGGCCAGCGCATGTGCCACGGCCTTAGCAATCAGCGTCTTGCCATTGCCGGGAGGACCATACAGCAACACGCCCTTGGGCGGGTTGAGATCGTAGCGCTCGAAGAGCTCACGGTGCATAAAAGGCAGTTGCACCGCATCGCGGATGCGTTCAATCTGCTCGTCAAGGCCGCCGATGTCTGCGAATGTGACATCGGGCGTCTCTTCGAGCACAAGATCGGCCGTATCTTCGTTGGGCAGCAGCTCGAGCGCAAGCCGCTGCGCAGGATCGACGATCACGCAATCCCCAGGAGACAGACGTTCATGAACCAGCGCCGAAGCTCGTCGTAGGGTCGCATCGTTGCCTGAGCCGTCAGCGACCATCAACCGGTCGTCGCCGAGGAGCCGCACGACGCGGCGCACCATGCCGCAAGCATCGACGCCGCGCTGCTCGACGAGCACCATGTTCTCGTTGAGCAGCACCGTGCAGCCAGGCGCGAGCCTGGAAACATTGACATTCGCCATAACTGGAACGATCAGCCGCCGCTGCCCCACAAGAACCTCAGCGCCGGCGTGACGCACGCCCTGCGCATCGGTATGCGACGAGTCGATGCGAATCATCGTGGCGAAGCTCAGCGGCGGCTGGGCAAGCTGAGCAAGCTGCGCCTTCGCCTTGCTCAGCTCCTTGCCGGCCCGTTTGAGCGCAGCGGCGAGCGCGTGGTTTTTGGCCGCAAGGCGGTCGACATCCGCCACTGAAACCTCATCTGCCGGCCTCACCTCACCGAGCACGGATTCTTGCGAATACCCCGCCACATTGCTGAGACTATGCTCGCTGTGCGTCACTGTCGCTCCCTTGTTTCTTTTTCACCCAGTACTCCGGGCTCAATGCCTCATGTTCACCACCAGATTACGCACCCATCGCGCAAGAAGGAAAGCAATGATCGCGATAAGCAGCACGATGACGACATCTTCCATCGCCCCCAGCACTCCCAGTATCGAGCACCACTGGTCACCGAGCAGAAAACCTGCCGTCACCAGCACCGTGTTCCACGTCGCCGAGCCCAGCAACGTCCAGCCGGTGAAATGCAGGAAGTTCATGCGATTGAAGCCAGCAGGGATTGAGATCAGCGAGCGCACAACCGGGATGACCCGGCCAAGGAGCACTGACCATGTGCCGTAGCGCGTGAACCAGCCGTCGGCCTTGTCGATGTCTGCCCGCGACACGCCGGGAATCGCATCGGCCGCGCGATGGATGCGCTCCAATCCGATCAGGCGCGCGATGCCATACAGCGCCCAGGCGCCGAGCACCGACCCAGCGCTGGACCATGCAATCGCCTCCGGCAAGCTCATCGAGCCACGCGCCGCCGTGAAACCCGCCAATGGCAGGATCACTTCGCTGGGAATCGGGGGGAATATGGATTCTAACGCGATGGCCAGGGCCACGCCGATGCCACCGATCGCGTCCATAAGCGAGACCAGCCAGCCGGTCAGCGCACCGATCAGGCCGTCGGAGGCCGTAGGACATGACGGAATCGCGCTTGCGAGAGTCGTTATATGCATGAGAGCCATTGTCCCAGTGATTCCGCAGAATCAGGGGCATGCATACGCAAACTTCGCAAGCCTTTGACAAGCCGGACCATGCAAGGCCCTGTCAGACAGAGGCCGATCCTACGCAGCCGCGCCCAGCTAGGCCAAATCTCAAAGAACCTGGGCTACTCGTCATGGATGTGGACGCGACGCTGATCAACGAGGAGACCATCGATCTGCTTGGTGCGCTGGCCGGCGTCGGGGACGATATGGCCGCCATCACCGCCCGCACGATGGCAGGTGAGCTTGATTTCGCGCAATCGCTGCGCCGCCGCGTCGCGCTGCTCGAGGGCTTAGACGCTTCAGCGCTCGACAAAGCCTTCCACAGCTCACATTTCACCACCGGCGCGTTCGAACTCATCGATGCACTGCACCGATGTGGCTGGAAGGTGGGGGCGGTCTCTGGCGGTTTCCATGAGACCGTCGACAGGCTGGCATCCGCGGCGCACCTCGATCATTGGCTCGCCAACCGGCTCGAAGCGCATAATGCAACGCTCACCGGGAAGCTTGCCGGCAGCATTGTGACCAAAGACACTAAAGCCGATGCGCTGCGGATCTGGGCCGCCTCCGATGGCATCTCATTAGACCATACGGTGGCAGTGGGCGACGGCGCGAATGATATTCCTATGCTTGAGCAGGCAGCGCTGGGCATAGCGTTTTGCGCCAAACCGGCAGTGCGCCAACGGGCCGATGCCTGCATCGATACCCGCGATCTGCGGCTAGTGCTCGACCTGCTGAAAGACTAACAGCCAGCTGACGCCATGTCGCCGATCTGAACGGCGACATGGCGTCAGTGAGTCTGTGTTTCAACGGCAATGCGCAGCAGTCGACAATCGCGCCCCGCGTGCCCAGTCCGCCGCAGGCATGGCTTTCTTGCCCTGAGCCTTGACCCGCAGCAGCTCGATTGGATCGGACGACGTGCCTACCCATACTTGGGATTTGCCGACAAAGAGTTTCCCTGGCGTCAGCCCTTGAGGGATATCGCCATGCCCGGGTTTATCGGAGGAACGGGCCTCGTCAGCACCACCGTTGTTATTGTCAGCACCACCGTCTTCGGCCACACGCGCCCCAAGCACATGCAGCATGACAGCCGGGTTCTCTTCGCTCTCCTCGCCCGCCTCGGCCAGCACCTGGCACCAGGCACCGGGGTTCGGAGTGCAGGCGCGAATCTGACGCTCGACCGCGAACGCCGGCACATCGAAGCGGATATGGGCGTCTTGCGTACGAATCTTCTCGGCTATCTCATAAGCTCCCAGCGGCTGCTCCACCGGCTGGATCTGGCCATCGGCCATGGCTTGCAGCGTGGCGGAGAGCAGGCGCGCGCCGTCATCGGCCAAACGGCCCAACAGCTCACCAGCTGTCTCACGCGCACCGATTTCAGTGGTGGATTGCGCAAGAATTGGGCCAGAATCCATACCTCGCGTGATACGGAAAACGGTAGCTCCGGTCAGTGTGTCACCCGCCCAAATCGCGCGCTGGACGGGAGCCGCGCCCCGCCATTGCGGCAGCAAAGAGAAATGCAGGTTATACCAGCCCATGGGCAGGGCGTCGAGTACGGACTCTTTGAGGATCTTGCCATAGGCGACGACCGCCGCAGCCTCAGCTCCCGTCGCCAGCAGTTCGTCGATAAAAGCCGGTTCGCCTGGATCTCCCTCGAGCACCGGCAAGCCGAGCTCGAGCGCCGCGCGCTTGACAGGGCTGGGCTCCAGACGCCGTCCGCGGCCTTGCGGCGCATCTGGCCTAGTCAGCACTGCGACGACGTCGAAATGCTCAGAGTCCTGCGCCAGCACACGCAGCGCCGGCACTGCAACCTCAGGTGTTCCCGCAAACAACAGTCGTACCATCAATGGCCTCGTTTCCTACTGCTTCTTCCAATCCGTTTCGCCTCGTCACAGGCACCAGCTGCCGCAGCAAAGCCGCCGCATAGGCATAGAGCAACATACCCGCAGTCCCATACACACGCCGACTTTAGCGCACAGACGTTGCGTTCGCCTATAACAGCCGCCCCATCGCCATCTGCGATGCCGACCTGATCATGGCTTACTGCACTGATCGCACCGGCGCAATGCCGATGCCCAGAGCGATCAGCGCCGCGCGTAGCCGTTGAGGGTCAGAGAATCGGATGCCGCGCAGGCCTGCATTGTTGGCGCCGAGGATATTCATGGCTTTGTCGTCAATAAACACGCTGGTGCGTGCTTCGATGCCGAAGCGGCGCAGGGCGAGTTCGTAGATGTCACGATCAGGTTTGCGCATCTCGACGAAACCGGAGACGACCGCGTCATCGAGCTGATGCAGGATGTCACAGTGCTCCTGCGCTATGCCGAAGGTATCGCGTTGCCAGTTGGACAGTCCCCAAACGCCGATGCCGGCGTCTTTCAGATCGTTGATCAGCATACGCGCTCCAGGCACCGTACCGATCAGCGAATCCTCGAAATGCTCGAGGTAATAGCGCATGACGCCAATCCAGGTCTCGCCGTGCGCCTCGCGCATCATCGCGATGCCATCATCCAACGAGCCGCCGCCGTCCATCAGATCGTTTGCGTCGTAGAAGCCCGAGACGCTGTTGTCGAGGAAACGTTCGATGGTATCACGCTCGTAGCGTGGCACAAGAGCTGCGGCAGGATCCCAGAACAGCAGTACGTTGCCAAAGTCGAAGATCACGTCTGTCACCGGCATTCCCTGGGCGTTGGAGGCTTGCGCATTCGCCTGAACCGTGTCGTATGGCATATCGGGGTCACCCGGCCATCCTCGCATATCGTTCTCCTTATGGTCGTTCATATGGTAGCGTACACGTCCATCACCGTGCATCCACGCAACAGCGGGCGTGGGCGCCGACATCGATTATTCTATGGTTTCACGCCGTGCAGACCGGCCATACTGTGCAAATCAATCACGCAGACAAGCTGCATGGCCACTAGAGCAGATCTTTGGGGTCGAGCTGGAAGCGCAGCTCCCCCGGTTCACGCGCGGCGACGTGGCGGGCGACCTCGTCGCGCAGATTCCGGGCGAGCCATTCACGCTGAACTGGATCTACCCTGACAATGGCTTTGACACGGTCACGTGTGGCCTCGAACTCGCGTGCATCCATGGTCTTCGGTGGGCAGATCGGCACCGGACCGAGGACTGCGGGCAAGTCGCCGTCCTTCTCACCGTTTGCCGATCCGATCACGGCACGCGCGCCGCCCGGCGTCATTCCCAGATGGCCTAGCAAGCCAGTCACGGCATCACGACGTCCCCACACGCAGGCGCACGACAGCACTGGCGGCAATCCGGTCTGCTCACGCTCGTCGATTTCACGTGCAGCCAGCAACGTGGAATCCCACAGCACCAGGGATTGCGCCAGAGCCGGGTCACTTTCGCCAATGAGGAATGCCTGACCTCCCCTTGCTCGCGGCGCACACAACGATACCGCCTTCATCCAAGCGTTCAATGCGTCCACACGTGCGTCCACGCCAAGCGCGTACAGACTTGTCCACGCGTCGAGAATCGCGACAGCACTGTATTCGCCATCAGCACCGGTCTGACCATCAGCACCGTCTTCAAGGCGCACCCGGGGTTCCGCGCCCGGGGTAGCAACCACCAGCATCGATCGGCAGGGGATTTGCTCGACGAGGCCTCCAGGCTGGCTAGGGCTGGAGACCACCATCGGCACTCCTCGAAAGAGTCCTTGCAATTCGGCGGCCGTGCCTGCGGCACCGACATGCACAACCCGCATCCGCTCGCCGCTGCACTGCGGGCAATGCCAATTTGCCGCAGCCGCACCGCACCATCGGCACCGGGGCGTGCCGTCGCGTCCGCGCATCAGCGGCCCCATGCATTTGAAGCAGCGGGCCTGGCGCTTGCATCGGGCGCAGCTCAACGCCTCGCCGACCCCCTCACGCGGGATAGAGAGCAGCACCGGACCACGCTCCAGCGCCTCTCCCAACGCACGTACGGCACTATGTGGCACGCGCGAGCCAATGGTCGGGTCAGCTAGGCGCGTGAGCTCCTCGCGATTAAGCCAGCGCACCCATGGAGCCATATCCTTGACGACAGCAGACAACGGACGAATCTCGCGGCTTGGCCCACTGACGGCGGTTTGGACCCGGCAGCGTCCAAGCGCTCGGTGTTGTTGTTCGCCGCCACTGCGTTTGTCCTTATGCGCAGGCGCATCCACGCCTGAATGTCGATGATCCGGCCCGCAAGCCTCCCATTGACTGATGGCGCTGCGTGCATTGGCCATCGCTACGAACACACCCTGATGGGCTTTGGCGCGCAGCCGCATTACGCCGCGCGCATTGGCGTACGGCATCATGCCGTCGGCGTTCTGATAAGCAGCGTCTTCGACAATAGCGAACAGGGCAGGGCCTGTAACCGGCGCATACGCGGCAGCTCGCGTGCCGATCACACAGCGCACAGCCCCGCTCGCCGCAGCCACGTACGCACGGTAGCGCTCAACCGGCGGCAGCGCAGCACTCAGCACAATGAAATCGCCCCGATACGCCCCATGCACCGGCCTGCCAGCATCGAAGGGCTTGAGCCCCATGACCTGCAACGCCCGCGCGACGTCTCGCGTTTCACGTATGCCGGGAAGAGCTAGTACGGCGGCTTTGCCTGCGTTGAGCGCACCCGCCGCTATCGTCGCCAGGTCACGCGCCCACACGCATGCTCCGGGCAGCATATCCATGACAAATGATGCCGATCCACGCCCTTCAAGCGCGTTAAGAAGATTCGTGGCCTCACCGTATTCACGGCGCAATCGACCGGCTCCGGCGTCGTACGTCCGTCTCAGCTCGGGCAAGTCATAGTGGCTCATACCTTGTATTGCATAACCAACGCTGGGGGTCTGGCGTTCTCTATCGACGCGGGCAACCCGCGCCGGAACGGCCACGCGTATGATGTTGGCCCGTGTGCCGCCGTAGGCATCCGCTATTAACGCGATATCGCGGCGCATCTCCTCCCCCACCAAGGATCCGGGCGTAAGCACCCGTTCGAGGTAACGCAGCGCGGACTTCGGAACGCCCGAATTTGAGTTCCGATTCCAGATGACGCCGTTAACCCGTTGGCCGCCGAAACGCACACGCACCATCGCGCCTGGAACTGCGTCATCGGATTGACTTTCGTCCACCATATAGTCGAAGGTCTGCCCCAAATGGGTTGCCTGCACGTCGAGCACGACTTGGGCGATGGGCAGGTCAGGTGCCGGAACACGGGCCGAAGGCGCACGCTTGCGGCGCTTTCGGGGCGCAAGCCCGTCAAGCGCCGGTTGCTCGGCACGCCATTCGCTCATAGCTATACAGGGTACGCCATCCGTTCTTCAGCGAAGCAGCACGGACGCGATCACACGATGGCGGTTACCGCTTTGCAGCCCGCATCCACCATGGGCGTAACGGGTACGTGTCAGTGCCGGCCGTGTCGGGTTTGACGCACAGGAACTGGTGGATCTGGATGTTGTTGAGTTCGAAATTCAATGCGCTTCCCGCGATGTACAGTCCCCACAGCCGCGCCTTCGGCTCACCGACCATCGCGACAGCCTCGTGCCAATGCTCCTGCAGATTGTTGTTCCAACGGTGCAGGGTCAGCGCATAATGCTGACGCAGATTCTCCTGATTGATGATCTCGAAGCCGGTGTCTTGGATCGCCGTTTCTATTTCGCCGGGTGACGCCAACTCGCCGTCAGGGAAGATATAGCGGTCGATAAACTGCCCGGCGGTTTTGCCGTCGGTGGATTTGGTACGCGTAATCTGATGGTTGAGCAATATGCCGTTGGGCTTGAGCTTGTCCAGGATCTCTTTGAAATATGACGGATAATGCCTAAATCCGACATGCTCCATCATGCCCAGCGAGCAGATCGCGTCGAAGTCTGTCTCAGGCACGTCCCGGTAGTCCATGAGCCGCACCTCGGCCAAATCTTCAAGATCTTCGCGCTTGATCCAGTCCTGTGCCCACTCGACCTGTTCTTGTGCCAGCGTGACACCAAGTACATGGATGCCTCGCCTAGCGGCCATGATTTCCATCGAGCCCCAGCCGCAGCCGATATCGAGCATCCGGTCGCCTGCCTTGACGCCGAGTTTATCGAGCACCAAGTTGAGCTTGCGCTCCTCAGCCTGCTCAAGCGTATCGTCTGGCGTGTTGAATACAGCGCAGGTGTAGGTCATCGACGGTCCGAGGAAGAGCCGGTAGAACTCGTTTGACTGGTCGTAATGGTAGCTCACCGTGGCGGCGTCGCCGGCCTTAGTATGCGGTAGAAGGCCTTCGGTGATGCGCCGCAGCCTGCTCGGCCCCTCGATCGCCGGGGCGGCAGGGCGTCTGACGCCGTGCTTGGCAATCGTGGCCAAGGCCTTGGCCAGCCCTATCGGGTGGGGCCGGTGCAGGCTTCCTTTGAGAGCGACCAACTGTTTGAACACCTCGTAGGGGTCGCCGGGAACGAGTTCGGGCGAGGCAATGTCGCCCTGCAGATAAGCGCGGGAAAGACCCAGATCATTGGGGTGATCGACCAAGTAATAAATAGCCCTTGAATTTTTGACGACCAGATGTAATGGCGCGTCGTCAGGTCCGAACTGCGAGCCGTCGAAGGCTCTGATGCTCACCTGCCCGGTATCGTCCGCAAACAGCCCGATCATGTCTGCAACGGTCATATCCGACATTGCTCCTCCAATCGTGAAGATAACTCTGATTCAGCCTAGTTCTCTCATTCGCATCGTTAAGGCCGATTTCGCACTCGGTAAAGATTCAACGTATAGCAAGATACGACTCACACTTTTTTGTGCGCGACTACAAAGTGTGAGTCAAACGAACAGGACATATGATAAATATTTGCCCTCACTATGGCGGAATATCAATGATCAGAGCAGTCAAAAAGCGAACGTGGCATGTTCGTTTGACTCACACTTTTTCGATTACATGCAAAAAGTGTGAGCCGTTATCACTGCAACGCAGCCTTGAGCTCCTCGACCTTATCGGTGCGTTCCCAGGTGAAATCGGGATCGGTGCGGCCGAAATGCCCGTAGGCAGCGGTTTTGAAATAAATAGGCCGCAGCAGGTCCAGCTCGTCGATGATAGCGGCTGGCCGCAGATCGAACACTTCGCGCACTGCGGCCTGGATCTGCGCACGGGTCACACCAGCCGCTTCGGTGCCGTAGGTTTCGACGTTAATGCTGACCGGCTCGGCCATGCCAATGGCGTAGGCCACCTGCACTTCGACCTTGTGCGCAAACCCGGCCGCGACGATGTTCTTAGCTACCCAACGGGCGGCATAGGCGGCCGAGCGGTCGACCTTGCTCGGGTCCTTGCCCGAGAATGCGCCGCCGCCGTGATGCGCCGCGCCGCCATATGTGTCCACGATGATCTTGCGTCCGGTCAGGCCTGCGTCAGCGGCCGGCCCGCCCAGCACGAATGAACCAGTGGGATTGACCAGCACCCGGTAATCGTCGTGCTCGAGATTACTGCCGCATACGTCGTCGAGCACCGGCTCGATGACATGCTCCCTGAGCTGGCCGAGCAGCCAGTCTCGATCGACTTCAGGGTCGTGCTGCGTGGAGATGAGCACAGTGTCGACGCGTACTGGGCGATCGTGCGCATCGTATTCGATGGTCACCTGAGTCTTGCCGTCCGGGCGCAAATGCGCGATGACCCCTTGCTTGCGCACTTGCGCCAAGCGGTAAGCCAGCCGGTGCGCCAGATAGATCGGCAGCGGCATAAGCACGGCCGTCTCGTCGCAGGCATAGCCAAACATAACGCCCTGGTCGCCAGCACCTTGAGCCGCGTAGCGCTCTTCGCACGAGGCGGCCGATTCCCTCTCCCCGCTCAGGCGCGCCACGCCCTGATTGATTTCGGCGCTCTGACCGGTCAGCGAGACCAATACGCCGCAAGAATCCGCATCCAGCCCGATGTCCGAACTCGTATAGCCGATATCTCGCACCACTGAGCGCACAATTCTCTGGATGTCGCTGTATCCTTCGCTGGTCACCTCGCCGAACACGAAGAACTGGCCTGTCGTGGCCGAGGTCTCTACAGCCACATGTGAATGCGGATCCTGTCGCAGCATATCGTCGAGGATGGCGTCCGAAATCTGATCGCAGATCTTGTCTGGATGTCCCTCAGTGACGGATTCCGCCGAAATCAGCCGACGTTCCATACATTCCCCCTGCTCCATGCGATGGAGCTCCGCCTTGCCTTCCGCCGGGTCGCATGGACGGTCGCACACCTCGCCCCGGCTGCTTGTCTTGCCGCATATAGTACGCCCCGGCCTGCAACGCGTTGATTGCTGCGCGTGCAGGCCGGGGCGAGCGGCGTTATAATCCCGCAGATTTCCTATCCTAAAGCGCCGCGTGCATGCCCCTCAGCATCCATCATGCGCACAAACATGCCGCGGCAGGCAGCTATCAGTTGCCTTCGCTCAGGTCGTCCTCGCCGAGGGTCTCTTCGAGCAGGCCCTCATTGATTTCGCGGAAAGCGATAGACAATGGCTTTTCCTGGTTCTTGTACTCGACAAGCGGCCCCACGTTCTGCAGCAGGCCCTCGTTGAGCTGAGTGAAGTAGGAGTTGATCTGACGCGCCCGCTTGGCCGCGAAAATCGAGAGCGCGTACTTGGAATCCGCGTGCTCCATCAGATTGTCGATCGTGGGTTTCGCCAGTCCCTGCGGATTAGGCTCGGTGCCAAATGCCATGTGTTCCTCTTCCAATCGTCATCACAAGCCGCCGCATACCGTGCGGCTTTCAAATACGCCATTCTATCGCATCATGCCGATTTCGTTATTCCCCCTAGCGCTATCAACCCAGCTTACGAAGCCAGCGCCGCCAAAACTCCCGAGTCAAGACCCAGCAACGATCCTATTGCAGCGCAAGCAACACCGGCACACCGATGACAACTAAGGCAAACGCCAGGCTGGCGAGCCAGATGACCGGCCGGGCGAAGTTGAACGTCCAGCCTACGCCGAAACGCTTGGGCACGATAGCTGCGGAGTCATTGCGATTGACATAGAACACGCCGAGTTTCCAGAAACGGTCGTCGCCGGACGATGCCGTTGACGATTCCGGCGCTGAGACCGACCGCGCCGATTGACTGCGTCTGAACACACGGGAACCGTTCTGCCCGTAAAACAGCGCGAGCACGATGGCACCGGCCAGCGCCGCCGCAGTAGCTGCCAGCGCAGCGGCGCCAACCATGTCAAGGCGCGCAGCGCCGATGACCGACGCCTGCAGCGTCAGCCCTAGGGCCGACACCACGCCGCACGACAGCATATAGATGCTCCATGCCCGGGCGAACAGGCCATACGCGTACGAGGTCTCGGCGGGTCGGTCGGGATCCACAGGCCGCTTCGAAACCGCAATCAGTAGTTGCGCCACAGTGAAGATCACCGCAAGCAGGAGCTGCAGGCCCGGAGCCGTCCACAGCAGGCCGTGGCTTTTACTAGCCCAGCCGTCAACCACCCCGGCAGCGTTTTCATGCAGGGCGACCCGCGCCGGCATGGCGGCATAGTTCGCATAGCCCATGACCAGCGCGACCAGGATCGGCACAAGGTAGAGCAGATTCCATGCCGCTGAGATAGGTTTGGGTGTATTTCTGTCGGCTAATATCGCGGCGTGCCGCTCGCTGTCGACAACCCAATGGTTCGACGCCTTGATCGCCATGATCTTATGCCGGAATGCCTGCTGAAGCGCGAAGCCGACTATCAGCTGTACGAAGACGGTGGCGATAAGGGCCCAGAATCCGATTGCGCGACCATGGATCTGCGACAGCAGCAATGAAACAGCCAGGCATGCTACGCCGAAGAACCCTACAGCCAGCGAAAACGTCATTTTGTACCGACCTACATGCGGGTCGTCGTGCGCGCCAATCGGTACGCTGACGCCGAAGCATTCGCGCCGGTCAGTGATCCAAGGCATGGCAGCCAGACTCACCAGTTCGAACAGTGGCAGAAATATGAGCACGCCAAAGAATACAGCGGAAGCAATGGTGGAATCGATCATCGCAATGCCTTTCTTCGAGATTGCTGCGTCATTGAAATTGTTTTGCCATCGAGATCAGCTCGGACTAATTGATCGAACTGGTCCGATCGACTTGTTCATCTGTTCGATAGAACCGATCCGAAGGACGGTCGAAGACTGTGGCCGCCTGCTCATCCGCGAGCGAGACGAATTGCTCGCGGCTCCCCCCGCGCGCCTTGTACGCCAGCGCGATGCGGTGCAGCTCCTGGCGCATCCGCTGATCTTGGGCCTCGGCGCGCCGGTTGGACGTCGGCACGCTGCGGTCCGAGACGACGGCCCCGGCTCCGCGCCGCATGAGCAGATAGCCCTCATCACGCAAAATCGCATACGCCTTGTTGACGGTGTGCAGGTTGATGCCAAGATCCGAAGCCAGCGAGCGCACGCTGGCAAGCTGATCGCCGGGACGCAGCTCGCCGTCTGCTATGGCGGCGATGAGCTGGCGTCGCAGCTGCTCGTAGATTGGGGTCTCGTCACCTTGATCGATTTCGACGATCATGCCAGCCTCCGTTCCGCGCTTATCGCCGTCATGGCATTCCTGCTATATGACTTCAGATCATTTAATTCTATTTGTTCTATATATACTATAACACTATAACATCGATTAGCAAACCTGATGAATTGTGGCGCACCGCCGCCTAAACTTGCACGGCAGCCACGAAATCGCCGATCTGGTGGAGGTATCCCCCAATCACCCAAGTACCGCGGAGCAGCCTTCTACGCTTACTCTTGCGTCACGGGATGATCGTGGTAGATTCTGTGTGGTTCCTAGATCCCGCTAATCGTGGTCACGGGCGGCATCCTGCGACGCAATGAGACGCATCAGTGCACAACACTGGGGACGAAGACACGAATTACAGCAATACAGTGAGGAGACAACTCGATGAGCGCTACCAAAGTGGGCATCCTGTTCGGCGGCATCGGCGAAGAGCATGACGTATCGGTCAAATCGGCATGCGAGGTGGCCGATAATCTCGATACGGAACGATACGAGCCGTACTGGATTGGCATCACCCGGCAAGGGTCATGGAAGCTGTGCAAGGGCCCGGACACGGATTGGGAACATGATACGGTGCCCGCTTCGCTCTCGCCGAATAGGGACTTGCATGGCTTGGTGGTCTGGCACGGCGATCAGGCCAGCGTCATCCGCCTTGACGTCGTATTCCCCGTACTCCATGGCACTATGGGCGAAGACGGCACGATACAAGGTTTGCTGGAGCTCTCCGGTATCCCCTACGTCGGCTGCGGCGTGGAAAGTTCCGTCGCCTGCATGGACAAATCGCTGGCCTATCTGATCGCCGGCAACGCGGGAATACCGACGCCCGGCTTCCGGATCGTCATGGCTGGCGAAAGCCCCGACCCACAGACGTTGGACTACCCGGTGTTCGTCAAGCCCGCGCGGTCGGGCTCCTCGTTCGGCATCAGCAAAGTGAACGGGCCGGACGAACTGTCGGACGCACTGGCGCTCGCACGGCAGTATGACAGCAAGGTGCTCATCGAACAGGCCATCGTCGGCAAGGAGATCGGCTGTTCCGTATTGGAAACCAAGTCAGGGCTGACGCTCGGCGAGGTCGACCATGTCGCGCTGACCAGCGGCTTCCTGCGCATTCACCTGGAGAAAACGCCAGAAACCGGCTCGCAGAACTCGCAGTTCATCGCCCCCGCCGACATCCCGCAATATCAGCAGCAAATCGTCAAGGACGCCGCGGTCAAGGTGTACCGCGCGCTCGGCTGCACCGGCATTGCCCGCGTGGACATGTTCCTGACCGAGGACGATACGGCTGTGCTCAACGAAGTCAATACATTGCCCGGACTGACCTCCTACAGCCGCTACCCGGGGATGATGAGAGCCGCGGGTCTAACGTTCGACAAGGTCGTCGACCAGCTCATCGCGAATGCATCAGCCGACAGCCGGCGCTGAGGTCAGCCCAACCCGGATTCCGTGCAACAGCCGGCCTTTACCTAGTACGGCGTTCGTGCTGCAACAGCAGTACGGGCACAGTCTGTAGCTTCGACCCGTGCCCGCACTGTGTTCACCATGCGGGCGGACGATCGCGTGTGTCGCGGTTTTCCCTTTGAATGGTGCTATGAAGATGCGTTCTGAACAACTCATGACAGGCCGAATGTTCGCCGGGGCCCGGGCACTGTACCGGGCGGCCGGCGTGGATGGCAACGATTTCGGCAAGCCCATCGTGGCCATCGCCAACTCGTTCTCCGAATTCGTCCCGGGGCATGTCCACCTCAACAAGGTCGGGCGCCTGGTGTCCGAAGCAGTCAAGGCCGCCGGCGGCATCCCGCGCGAATTCAACACGATCGCCGTGGATGATGGCATTGCGATGGGTCACACCGGCATGCTCTACTCGCTGCCGAGCCGTGATCTGATCGCTGACGCGGTCGAATACTCGGTCAACGCCCACTGCGCCGACGCTCTGGTGTGCATCTCCAACTGCGACAAGATCACCCCCGGTATGCTGCTGGCGGCGTTGCGGCTCAACATCCCCACGATCTTCGTCTCCGGCGGCCCGATGGAGGCAGGCACCACGACGCTCGCCGACGGCACCAAGAAGAGCACCGATCTGATCGACGTCATGTATGCTTCGGCGGACGAGAACGTCTCCGACGCCGACCTGCTCTCCTATGAGTCGAGCGTGTGCCCGACCTGCGGCTCGTGCGCCGGCATGTTCACCGCAAATTCGATGAATTGCCTGGTCGAGGCGCTCGGCCTTGCACTGCCCGGCAACGGCACCGTGCTGGCCTCACACATCTACCGCAGGCAGCTCTTCGAACAGGCCGGCGCCATGATCGTGCGGCTGAGCGACCGCTACTACCATGAGGACGACGTCTCGGTGCTGCCGCGCAGCATCGCCACCAAGCACGCCTTCGAGAACGCAATGACCATGGACGAGGCCATGGGCGGCTCGACCAACACCGTGCTGCACATCCTGGCCGCTGCACAGAGCGCCGACGTCGACTTCACGTTGGAAGACATTGAGCGCATCAGCCACAGCGTGCAGTGTATCTGCAAGGCAAGTCCCTCCGGGCCTTGGGAGATCTCCGATGTGCATCGCGCCGGCGGCATCAGCGGCATTCTGGGAGAGCTGGATCGCGGTGGCAAACTGCGCCACGACGTGCATTCGATTGATTTCCCTTCGCTGGAAGACAAACTCAACGCTTGGGACATCATGCGCCCGACCTGCACCGAGGAGGCGCGCAGGCTTTTCCACGCCGCCCCTGGCGGCATCATCTCACCCGAACCGTGGACGCATGAGACGCTGTTCGACGAGCTCGATACCGACCGCATCAACGGTGCCATCCACGACATCGAGCACCCGGCCGTGGCTGAAGGCGGCCTCGCCGTGCTGCGCGGCAACCTCGCGCCGGACGGCTGCGTGGTCAAAACCGCCGGCGTGCCCAGGGAGATATGGAACTTCCGCGGGCCTGCGCTCGTCGTGGAATCGCAGGAGGAGGCCGTGGAAGTCATCCTCAACGACACGCTCAAGCCTGGCCAGGCGCTTGTCATCCGCTACGAAGGGCCCAAAGGCGGCCCAGGCATGCAGGAGATGCTCTATCCTACGTCATTCGTCAAAGGCAAAGGCATCGGCAAGGACGTCGCGCTGATCACTGACGGCCGCTATTCCGGCGGCTCCTCGGGGCTGTCCATCGGTCATGTGGCGCCTGAGGCGGCGAGCAAAGGGCCGATCGCGCTGATCCGCAGCGGCGACATCATTACGATTGACATCCCGAATCGGCGCATCGACGTCGAACTGAGCGACGAACAGCTGGCGCAGCGCAAGGCAGAAATCGAAGCCGGCGACGGCTATGTGGCGCACCGCGAGCGCAAGGTCTCGCTCGCGCTCAAAGCCTACGCTGCCTTCGCCCGCTCCGCCGACAAGGGCGCGACCAGGGACCCCGAGCTGATCAACCGCATGTCCGGCCTGTCCTGACACGACGATCCGTGCTGCGTAACGGTGTGCAGAGGCGCCAGCGCGTTCTTCCCGCTTTTGTTGCGTGGCATGATCGCAGCGGGTGCCGGCGCCGCCACTACCCGAGTATGTTCAACGCCTTGGGGTGTATGGCATAGCGCAATGGTGTTCGGAGTTTACAGACTTCGCCATCATGCGACACCGAGAGTTCAGCATGGTCGGTTTTGATGGTGACAGCCACAGGGAAGAATTCCTCGAATTCATCAAACTGCTTGTCGTGGCCGAGGAGCGCGAAGAATGCGATCTTGAGCAACGTCAGCCGCGACTGGGTTCGGGCGGCGTAGACGGTTAGGACGCCCTCATCGAGGCGAGTACGATTGATCGCCCCGGCGGCTCCCAGTTCGTAACGGTTATTGCCGATGAAGATGAACGGAGTTTCAAACGTTTCATCGTCGATGGTGACACGGTACGTCTTGAAACTGACGAATGCCCGCCAGGACGTGACGATCGCCGCCGACCATTTGCCTAGGATCGAAGCTGATTCAAGCCGGTCGCGACCACGCAACGACGTGGGATAGAGCCCGATGCTCGAATTATTGATCAGAAATGTGCCGTTGACCTCGGCGATGTCGATGCTGCGCGGGGAAAGCGTGGCGAGACGCGCAATCGCCTCATCGATATCTTGCGGGATATCAAGATCTTTAGTGAAGTGATTGAGCGTGCCTCCGGGCAACGGAATCAAAGTGGATTCGGTACCTGCGACGAGCCCGGCTACAGCACTGACGGTGCCATCGCCCCCGATGGCGGCAATAGGTCTGCCCGCTTGAATGACTGGTTTGAGTTCATTCTCGAAGCCGTCGCCGATCGCTACGAATTTTTCGATTTCGATGCCGGCACGTGCGCATTTTTCGCGCAGCTCCTGCCGGGGAATAGCTGAGCCGGATTGCGGATTGTCTACAATTACCATCTTCATGCTAGTGGCCTTAGAACGAATATGACGATGCCGAGTGCGGCGGCGCCAAGCATCCACCCCGCGACGACGTCGCTCGGGAAATGAGCGCCGAGGGAGATGCGGGAGATACCGATGAGAATGATGAGGAGCATCAGCAGCGCCACTGCTATGACGCTGTAAGGCCGAGGCAGAAAATGCCAGGCGAGGTAGGCGAGGAGTCCGTAAGCAATCGTAGAACCGCTCGTGTGTCCGCTCGGGAAGCTGTTGGTATCGAACATCAGATTCGCCGCATACGCGGTGTGTGGCCGCTGACGGTCGACAATGATCTTGATGATGGAGCCTGCGCCAAGCGTCAGCCACACGAACGCGCCTGACCACACCAGCCGAAAGTTCGTATGGAGATATCCCAGCCACGCGACGGCAGCGCCGATGGCCATGGTGCAAACAGGTGAGCCTAACGCGGTCACGGCGAGGAACAACGGATGGAGCGATGGCGGCAGATCGGCGATAGCTCGCGTGATCGAGGCATCAAACTGTCCCAGGAAGTGCTTCATAGCTTTCAGTATAACTTGGCTAGTCAATTGATTCGCGTATGCATGCTCCACCTGCCGTTGATGCCCAGGCCTGCCCTCTCGCCTCGAACGAAGGCAGAAGTGTAAGCGCAACGACACGCAGACAATCTTGCGAATCCACGGGAAATCTCCAGTCCGCAAGCACCGTCATGATACCGGCACAAGGCATGTGCTCCGCAAACTGCCACTTCCCTGCACGCTGCAGACTCCGATTGCGCCCGACCATCGTAGCTGGCGGCTGGCATTCCCTGTGCGACACGCTGAGGTTGCGAATACCACGGATGTGGTTATAGTAGTGACTCGTGCCTCGGCGGCGACTTGCTGCTTGGAACACATGCGGACATAGCTTAGTTGGTAAAGCGCGACCTTGCCAAGGTCGAGAGCGCGGGTTCGAGTCCCGTTGTCCGCTCGAGGTCCGAAGAGTTGACGACCTATCGGTGGGTTAGCCAAGCGGTTAGGCAGCGGCCTGCAAAGCCGTATAGACGAGTTCGACTCTCGTACCCACCTCTCGGTACGCCAGATGCACATTTGGTACGCCGAGGAAGACCCGGGCGGTTGGCGCAGTGGTAGCGCACTTCCCTGACACGGAAGGGGTCACAAGTTCGAATCTTGTATCGCCCACGCAGAACTGAGTAATCGGCTCGCACAATTGAATATGGGTGATTGGCGCAGCGGTTAGCGCACTTCCTTCACACGGAAGGGGTCACAAGTTCGATTCTTGTATCACCCACATTTCCCCTTCTCCGCTATTTCCTCGTATTTGACTCGTGCCAACATACCCATGACTGCGGTTCCTTTTCCGGCATGTTGTTTTCGGTTCGGATTCGGGACGCTTAGCGCATTCGCGCATATGTGCGTTCCCCGGATGCCAACGCTACGGTACCCTGTCAGCAGACGCATTTCGACAGGTGTGCTGCGCACGCAAATCCCTGCGGCCCGTCAGGCACATACCCGGCATGATTCGCGTCACGGTGATTCACCTATGGCATAAGCACGCGAGACGCAACCGGCATTCGTTACATTAGAACGTATGAGTGAAGAAGCGAAGACACGCAAAACCGCGATGATATGCGCCTTTGAAGGGTGGAACGACGCCTGCCAGGCGGCCACGAACGTCATTCGCCACCTACTTGCGCGCTATGACGCGAACGAGATCCGCTACATTCGCTGCGATGGATATTACGATTATCAGTCAGTTCGCCCGATGCGGTGCACCGTGACCGGGCGCAGGAAGATCCTGTGGCCGCAGACGACATTCTATGATATCCGGATCGCCGATGACATGCATGTGTTCGCGCAGATAGCACCCGAGCCGAATTACCGCTGGATTGAATACAGTCGTCAGAGCCTGCGCATAGCTGAAGAGTTCGACGTCGAGCATGTGGTAACGCTGGGATCAATGTTCGCCGATTGTCCTCATACCCGACCGCTGCCTTTGGACGAGTCGGACGAAAGCTGCTGCTGCGACATGGATCGGGAGTATAACGGCCCGGTGGGCATCCCAACCGTGCTTGATTCGATCGCGTGCGAAGATGGCTTCGATACGACCTCATTGTGGATGTCAATACCGCAGTATCTTGGCAGTGACGACTGCGCGCAGGCCACACTGCAGATGCTTGAGCGGCTTTCGACCGTGCTCGGCGTCAAGCTGGATCCGGGCGACCTTCCCCAAAAAGCGCAGGCTTGGAAGGCTCAGGCTTCCGTATTAATGCGTTGCAACGACGAACTCGCCGAATACGTGCGCGGTCTCGAACGCAAATACGATATGGAACTCAACGCCCGCAGCCTAGCTGCCCTAGGAACCCCACAGGCCGAGCAGCTCGTCAAGGAAACAGAAGAATACCTGTCGCATATGGGTGAGTAGACCATTGCTCCGCGCAGGACGCAGACGCGCCATTGTCGGTGGACAGGTCTGGCAAGACGTCACACGGCCGGCAACACATTGGTAAGCAGCAGGAGCGCCACGACGGCAGCTAGGCCAATGCGGTAGATAGCAAAGGCGCGGTAAGAGAATGTGGAGACGAATTTGAGGAATCCGATGATCACGATATAGCCTACGAGGAAGCTGACGATGGTCGCAGCTATCGTGGCGCCCCAGCCCGGGAAAGTCGCCGCCACATTCGAATTGCTGAGATCCGAAACCGCCGAGATGGCCTCGAGGATGCCGGCACCGAATACTGCCGGAATGGCCATGAGGAAGCTGACGCGCACCGCAGCTTCACGAGTGTAGCCTAGCGCGCGTCCGAAGGTGATAGTGCCGCCGGAACGCGAAATCCCAGGGATGAGCGCCAGCATCTGACCGACGCCGAACGCAAGCGCTTCCTTCATGTTCATATCGTCGAGGGTCTTGATCTGACGAGAGCGTGCGTCGGCGATCCACAGCAGCACGCCGAAGATGATCAGCACGCTCACTGTGATCCACAGATTGCGCAGCGTCGTCTCGATAGTGTGCTTGAAGAGCACGCCCGCGACCACGATCGGGATGGTGCCCAAGATGATGTACCAGCCCATCGACGCGTCCTTGTCGCCCGCTCCCATCCGGAATTTCCAGTCCTTGCCATTGCGTCCAAACAAGCAGCCGAACCAATGACCCAGAATGCGCGCGATATCATGGCGGAAGTAGAGCAGCACGGCGAATTCAGTGCCAAACTGAATGATGGCAGTGAACGCAGCTCCGGGATCATGCCCCAGCATGAGATCGCCGATGATGCGGATATGGGCGCTTGAGGACACTGGCAGATACTCGGTCAGTGCCTGCACCAGCCCTAGAAAAATCGCTTGGAAGAAATTCATGACCCCTCTTTGTACTCAGTGCGTTGATAGTTTTCATATCGCAGTGACCATACTACCGAAGATGCCCTAAGATCCAGCTGAGCATCAGGACAGGCCATGCGGGGAGCATACGCGGAGACCCGCCGGATCCGCAGATACGCACTTGTCGGCTCTCATGAACACAATGAGAGCGGGAATGCCGGCAGGGTATAACGAGGAGGCACATGATGAACAAATATCGCAAGAGTAGAGCGTATGCGCCGGAGGGGTTCTTCGAATGCGAAGGCCGGGGGCTGCAATGGCTCGGACAGGCGCAACAACTCGGCGGTCCGCGTGTGGTCGAGGTGCTCGGCTGGAGTCGCGACTGGCTCGATATAGAGCGCGTGGACGCCTCCTCCCCCACGCCCAAGGCCGCGTATGATTTCGGCGTGGCGCTGGCGCATATGCATGATGCAGGCGCGCCGTATTTCGGCTCAGCGCCCGAAGGCTACGCCGGCACATGCTATTTCGGTCCCTTGCAGGATCCAGTGCCGATGAGCACCGGTCAGTGGAGCGATCCGGCCAGCTACTATGGGCAAGGTCGCCTGCTGCCCATGGTGAAGCTGGGGATCAAGCGCGGCACGCTGAATCAGAACGATCTTGAACTCACGCAGCGCGTGGTCGATAAGCTTCCCGAATTGCTGGGCCGCGCGGCCGACGACAAGCCGTCGCGCATCCACGGCGATCTGTGGAGCGGCAATGTGATGTGGACCTCCGATCGAGGACGCAACGAGGCTGTGCTCATCGATCCAGCAGCGCACGGCGGGCATCGCGAAGAAGATCTGGCGATGCTGCACCTGTTTGGCATCTCGTACCTGAGTGAGATTCTTGACGGATATCAGTCAGCTCACCCATTAAAATCCGGCTATCAGGATCGTGTCACGCTCTGGCAGCTCTACCCCATCGCCGGCCATTGCGTTTTCTTCGGCGGCGGCTATGTGAGCGAATATCGCTCGATGTGCCGCTCGCTGCTCTAGCGGCAGCTTGCATCGTTCCGATCGCACTGAAAGATACAGGCCGAACGAACGAAGCAACGCCTTTGCCATACACACGGCAAGGTCCCAGCGTTGCGCGTTCAGTGACCGAAACCCGAACGCGCAATGTTCGGTTCGGCCCACGCTTTTTCTATCGCGGCCAACAGCATGAACCGAACCCGGCTAACTGAGCGCGTCTTTCAGTTTCCCGAAGAAGCCTTTCTTGCCGCTGGCGGCAGGCTTGGAGCTTTGCGCGATATGCTGCGCATCCGAGTCATGCAAACTGGCGAAACGTTCGATGAGTTCGCGTTCCTCGTCATTGAGCTTAGTAGGCACCTGCACGCCGACGTGAGCAATCAGGTCGCCGCGCTCGTCATCGCGACGCATGCGGGTCACGCCAAGACCCTTGATCGTCACCGTCTGCTCGTTCTGACAGCCGGCGGGAATGTTCAGTGTCTCCTCGCCATCGAAGGTGTCAATGTCCATATCGTGTCCCAACACCGCCCAACTCATCGGAACCTCGACCCAGCAGTGCAGGTCATCACCGTCGCGGGTAAAGCGTTTGTCAGCCCGGACTCGGATATCAATGTACAGATCTCCCGCAGGGCCGCCGCCTTCGCCGACTTCCCCCTGATTGGCCAGGCGCAGCCGTGCGTCATCGGCAATGCCAGCGGGGATGGTGACCCCGACTTCTCGTGCGGCGCGCACCCGGCCATGGCCCATGCATGCCGGGCATGGATTGCTAATGATAGTGCCGTGTCCCTCGCAACGCTCGCATGGAGCCGTTGTCATCATCTGGCCCAGCATGGTGCGCACGACCTTTTGCCGCACGCCCCGCCCGCCGCAATCAGGGCAGGTCTTCGGCTGCTCACCATTGGCCGAGCCAGAGCCGCCGCATTGCTGACATAGGCTGAACGTGTTGATGGTGACATGCGCTGTGCCGCCGAACACCACTGTTTTCAAGTCGATAGCGACGCGCGTCAGCGAATCGCGCCCCGGCTGGGTGCGCGCGGTCGGCCCTTGGGAAGCCCCGCCGAACGCACCGCCGAAGAACTGGCCAAAGACATCGCCCATGTCAAAACCGCTGGACCCGTACCCGCCCGCGCCGGCATTGGGATCGTTGGGATCGACACCCGCATCGTACATACGCCGCTTGTCGGGATCGGACAGCACCTGATAGGCGCTGTTAACCTCCTTGAACTTGTCTTCGAACTCGGGGCCGGCGATGTCGGGATGGTATTTCCTACTCATCTTGCGATACGCGCGTTTGATTTCGTCCTCGTTCGCCGAACGTTCTACGCCCAGTACCTCGTAATAGTCTGCCACTGCTCAATCCTTGGTTCTCTTGTGTGCTCGCACGGCCGGCTCGCGAGCCATGCCCACGAGCTACATCGCGAGCCATTGTGTCATAAGGCGCGGTCACTGCTCAGAGCAAGCTGTCTAGCCGCCCGTATCAACGTTCAAGGCGATGTGCCCTATAAATGCCCTATAAACCATCAATCCGTACCATTACTCAGTACCATTACTCAGTGTTTTGCCCCTCATGGGAGACCAGTACGGTCAGATAGCGGGCGACCGCCAAAACCGCAGCCATGGTCGTCGAATAATCCATATGCGTTGGCCCTATCGCACCGACGAAAGCCACCGGCTGGCCAGCAGCCATGGCACCGGAACCGGCAGTCTGGCCCTGCGCCGGTTCCCTGATCTGCGTCGCGCTGTGCCCGTAGCCGCTCGTCACTACCGAAGAATGCATGAGGCCCGGTGTGTGCGTCTCCGAGCCAATGGCAACCCCGACTCCTGCACGCTCCTCGCTCAGCGAGCTCATGAGCTTCATCAGTACGACCTGCTCCTCAAGCGCATCAAACAGCGGCGCGAGATCAGCCACGCTCCGCCTGTGTGCAAGGCGTGAAGTGCCTGCCATATACAAGTCGCCAGTGGCTTCGTCATCGACCATGCTTTCAAGAGCCTGCGCGAGCACGGCTGCCAGGCGCCTCGCATCGGCAGCATCCTCCCGTGTTGCCGCGCCAGCATCGTGCGGCAGGCTCATCCGGCGAACCTGTTCAGCGGCTTTGGCCAGGGAAAGTCCCACGCACTGCTCGTTGACGCGCGCAGAGAAGTCGCCTATGGCTTTGCGCGAAGGAGGCAACGGCAGGTTCAGCGTGTGTTGGGCAACGCTGCCAGAATCAGTGATGATCACAGCTAGCACGGTGTTCACGGCAATCGGCACGAATTCCGCATGGCGCAGAGTCGAGCGTGACAGCGCTGGCGAGGCGACGACGGCGATCTGCCCGGTGATGTTGGACAAGAGTCTGGCCGCACGCTGCAACGTGTCCTGCAAGCTGACAGAGCCGCCTAGGAACCTGATGATGCCCCGGCGCTGAGCCTCGGACAGCGGCACAGCTGTGGAAAGCCTGTCCACGAAATAGCGATAGCCGAGTTCGGTGGGAACGCGTCCAGCCGACGTATGCGGCTGGGCGAGATAGCCCTCATCTTCCAAAGCGGCCATATCATTGCGGATGGTCGCTGAGCTCACGCCCAGATCGTGGTTCCGCGTCAGCGACGAAGAGCCTACTGGCTCCTGGGAGCGGATATAGTCCTCGACCACGGCGCGCAGGACAATCATGCGTCGCGACTGCTCCATGCTTTGCTTTCCTCCCTTGCGCGTTGCGCCAACGACCCCGCCAGCTTGGATCCGGACAAACCGGGCCAGCAGCGCAGTCACATACATTACCTATGTATTAGCACTCGATTGCCATGAGTGCTCATGCTTTCGTTCTCGGATGATTTTCACTATGGCATGCCATGTCTGCGGCCATAATTCGCAATCATGCCATGTGAGCGTTAACGGTCGCGCAACGAGTCGAACACGCTTACAGCGAGATGCCAAGTCGTCTGCGAAAGCTACCATTGAGTGGCAATGTGAGGGCATATATGGCGCGGCATAAGCCGTATGCATGATGCTCGCAGTATTGGAAGGAAAGTAGATCACCTATGACCGATTTCACCTGGTCTGACCTGGACGAACGCGCTGTGAAGATGGCGAAGGTTCTCTCCGCCGACGCAGTAGAAAAGGCCGGACACGGACATCCCGGCTCCCCCATTTCGCTTGCGCCAGTGGCCTATACGCTGTACCAGCGCTACATCAAGCACGATCCCGCCGACCCTCAGTGGGCAGGCCGCGACCGCTTCATCCTCTCCGGCGGCCACGCCTCGCTCACGCAATACGTGCAGCTCTTCTTCTCGGGCTACGGCGTGACCCTCGACGACCTCAAGTACTTCCGCGGGGGCGCCGACACGCGTACCCCGGGTCATCCTGAGGTCGGACTGACCCCAGGCATCGAGATGACAACTGGCCCGCTGGGCCAGGGACTTGCTTCGGCCGTTGGCTTTGCTTACGGCCAGCGCTACGAGCGCGGACTGCTCGATCCCGATGCTCCCGCCGGCACTTCTCCCTTCGATCACAAGATCTGGGTCATCTGCGGTGAAGGCGACGTCGAAGAAGGCGTCTCTTCCGAGGCAAGCTCGCTCGCGGGCAACCAAGCCTTGGGCAACTTGACCGTGATTTTCGATGCCAACCATATCCAGATCGAGGGCGACACCAAACTCACCTTCTCCGAGGACATCCTCAAGCGCTACGAGGCATACGGCTGGTACACCGACGAAGTGAGCTTCATTCAGCCCGACGGCTCCTACAAGGAGGACACTGCAGCCCTTGCAGCGGCGCTCGACAAGGCCGAACAGGTCACCGATCGGCCGAAGTTCATCAAGGTCGACACTCTGATTGCATGGCCGACCCCTGGCAAGACGAATGACGAGTCGTCGCACGGCTCCAAGCTCGGTGCAGGGCCGGTCGCCGCGCTCAAGAAGGTGCTCGGCTACGATCCAGAGGTTAATTTCCCCATCGACGAAGAGGCATTGGCTCACGCACGCGAGGTTGGCGAACGCGGTGCCGAAGCCCACAAGGAATGGAACGAGCAGTTCGAGGCTTGGCAGCAGGCCAACCCAGACAAGGCTGCGCTGTATGAGCGCATCAAGGCCGGCAAGCTGCCCGAAGGCTTTGGCAAGGCCATCGACGATCTGGAGGCCTCCTTCGAGGCTGGATCCAAGGTCGCCACCCGCAAGGCCTCCGGCGCAGTGCTCAACGCCATCGCAGCGGTCATGCCCGAACTGTGGGGCGGCTCGGCCGATCTTGGCGGCTCCAACAACACCAATATCAAGGGTGCCAAGTCCTTCGGCCCCGCCGCGGACGCGACCCGTACCTGGCCCGAAACATCCCCATACGGTCGACAGCTGCACTTCGGCGTGCGTGAGTTCGCCATGGGCGCAATCACCAATGGCATTCTGCTCGGCTCAGATACCCGCCCATTCAACGGCACCTTCTTCCAGTTCTCCGACTACGAACGCCCCTCTGTGCGTCTTGCCGCGCTGATGAAGATTCCGAACCTCTACGTGTGGACCCACGATTCCGTGGCCCTCGGCGAGGATGGCCCCACTCATCAGCCGATCGAGCATCTGACGACTTTCCGTGCCATGCCGCAGGTCGAGGTTGTGCGCCCTGCCGACGAGTACGAAACAGCTGAGGCTTATCGCTACTTCTTCGAGAAGGACAACACCCTGCCTACCGCCATGATCCTGACCCGTCAAGGTGTTCCGACGCTTGCCGAAACCGCTGAAAAGGCCGAGAGCGGTGTCAGGAAGGGCGCATATGTACTCGTCGACACCGACGGCGTTCCGGACGTTATTTTGATGGCGACCGGCTCCGAAGTCCAGTGGGCCGTGGCCGCCGCCAAGACCCTGGCTGACGAAGGAATCAAGGCTCGCGTCGTCTCCTTCCCTTCAATGGAATGGTTCGAAGAGCAGGATGCGGATTACAAGGAGTCCGTGCTGCCTACGGCTGTAAAGGCCCGCGTATCGATCGAAGCCGGCGTCGCCATGCCTTGGTACAAGTACCTTGGTGCCTACGGCAAGCCTGTATCCATCGAGCAGTTCGGCCTACAGGGCGATGGTGCGCAGAACATGATCGATCTGGGCATTGACGCCGAGCATGCGGTCGAAGCCGCCAAGGCTTCCATCGCCGCCGCCAAGGCCTGATAGCCGTTCCTAGGTCGCCATTACGCAACCTAAAGCGGGCATCGAATAATTGAATGGGCCGGGGGCACGGCGCCAAGCTCCAATCCCCCGGCCAAAACCTATGAAACCATGCCAGGGCCAAGTCGCCGACTGCAGCGTTCAACTTTCGAACACTATGCCGCACGAGGCGTTACCCGGCTGGGGACAACGGCTCACAATAATTTGATCATCGGTTTGTATGACCGATGACTGATAAGGAGATACACAATATGACTGAAGCAACGCAGCGCACCAGCGATTCCGGCGTCTCGATCTGGCTGGACGATTTGTCCCGCACCCGCATCGAGTCCGGCTCGCTGCAGGATCTCATCGCCAATAAGAACGTCGTTGGCGTGACCACCAACCCCTCCATCTTCCAGAAGGCACTGAGCCAGGTAGGCCCGTATGACGCACAGCTCAAGGAGCTGGGCAAGGTCGACGTGGAGACTGCCGTACGCGAGCTCACCACCACCGATGTGCGCAATGCCACCGACATCTTCCGCGAAACCGCTGAGAAGACCGATTTTGTCGACGGCCGCGTATCCATCGAGGTTGATCCCCGTCTGGCACACGACACCGAGAACACCGAGAAGCAGGCTGTGGAGCTGTGGAAGAAGGTCGATCGCCCGAACGCCATGATCAAGATTCCAGCGACGCTCGAAGGTATTCCAGCTATCACCGCCACGCTCGCCAAGGGCATTTCGGTGAACGTAACACTGATTTTCTCACTCGAGCGCTACGAGCAGGTTCTCGACGCTTTCATCGAAGGCATCGCGCAGGCTGACGCCAACGGCCACGACCTCAAGCACATCGGGTCGGTCGGCTCCTTCTTCGTCTCGCGCGTCGATACTGCAGTCGACAAACTGCTCGAAGAGAACGGCTCTGACGAGGCCAAAGCGTTGGAAGGCAAGGCTGCTGTGGCCAATGCCCGCCTAGCTTACGAGCTCTTCGAGAAGAAGTTCGCCGAGGATCCGCGCTGGCCCGCCCTCGAGGCCAAGGGCGCCAAGAAGCAGCGTCCGCTCTGGGCTTCCACAGGCACCAAGAACCCCGCTTACTCCGACTGCAAGTATGTCGATGAGCTGGTCGCGCCGTTCATTGTGAATACCATGCCTGAGAAGACGCTCAACGCTCTCGCCGACCACGGCAACGGTGCGCCTTCGATCAACGGCACCTACGAGGAGAGCAAGGCCGTTATGGACAAGCTCGCCGAGCTGGGCATCGATATCAAGAAGGTCACCGACAAGCTCGAAGCCGACGGCGTTGCCTCCTTCATTGCCTCTTGGGATTCGGTACTTGCCGACACCCAGGCCGGCATTGATCGCGTCAACGGCTGATATTGAACAGCTAGGATCTTCACGATTCTGCTGATATAGAACGACCTCCCGATTCTTGTAATCGGGAGGTCGTCTTCTTTTCCTAGGAGGGTTATAGGAACAAACGTGTTGGTTATGTTTGGGGTTCGGCTTTGCGGCTGTAGGCGTGTCGGGGTGCTGTTTTTTCGCGGGGAGAATAGGGGGCCTGCCGGGTACTGCTGAGTCGGGTGAGAACTCGATCCGGGAGAGCGAAGAAGTGCCCGCTGTGCGGCGG
>JALCCT010000011.1 GCA_022640915.1 Bifidobacterium sp.
AGGCGGGATGCTTAACGCGTTAGCTCCGACACGGAACCCGTGGAACGGGCCCCACATCCAGCATCCACCGTTTACGGCGTGGACTACCAGGGTATCTAATCCTGTTCGCTCCCCACGCTTTCGCTCATCAGCGTCAATAACGGCCCAGAGACCTGCCTTCGCCATTGGTGTTCTTCCCGATATCTACACATTCCACCGTTACACCGGGAATTCCAGTCTCCCCTGCCGCATTCTAGCCTGCCCGTACCCGGCGCAAATCCACCGTTGAGCGATGGACTTTCACACCGGACGCGACAAGCCGCCTACGAGCCCTTTACGCCCAATAAATCCGGATAACGCTTGCGCCCTACGTATTACCGCGGCTGCTGGCACGTAGTTAGCCGGCGCTTATTCGAAAGGTACACTCACTTGCGCTTGCTCCCAATCAAAAGAGGTTTACAACCCGAAGGCCTCCATCCCTCACGCGGCGTCGCTGCATCAGGCTTGCGCCCATTGTGCAATATTCCCCACTGCTGCCTCCCGTAGGAGTCTGGGCCGTATCTCAGTCCCAATGTGGCCGGTCGCCCTCTCAGGCCGGCTACCCGTCGAAGCCTTGGTGGGCCATTACCCCGCCAACAAGCTGATAGGACGCGACCCCATCCCATGCCGATAAAATCCTTCCCACAAAACCATGTGATCCAGTGGAACATCCGGCATTACCACCCGTTTCCAGGAGCTATTCCGGAGCATGGGGCAGGTCAGTCACGTATTACTCACCCGTTCGCCACTCTCACCAAGGTGCAAGCACCCTGGATCCCGTTCGACTTGCATGTGTTAAGCACGCCGCCAGCGTTCATCCTGAGCCAGAATCGAACCCTCCACAAAAAAATGCGAAGAGCCAAAAAGGCCCTCATTATCATAATAAATTGACGGAACCGTTTAATAAGGAAAAACGATCCACACAAAAACCCCGGCACCCAATTAAGCCCCCCTCGGGACACCCACGCACAAACACGCAGGCAGGACACCAGACTGGCAAACAAAAAAACAAACTAAAAAAAGTAGTACAAAACACGCTCTTGAGTTCTCAAACCACCACCACACCAACACCAACCAGCAATCACCAAGACTCCTCGTCGCTGTCAGGCAGCAAGGGATAAACATACACGAACACACACCCACACGCAACCCACCCCCCACCACAACCCCCCACAAACCCCACCACACCAACGATCCACCGGCGTGTCGAAAACCACCAACACCACCACCCCAACCACCCCCAACACCACCCCCAACCACCCAAAAAAACACACACCAACCCAAAACAACCCACCAACCCAGCGTGTCGTGACATTTGATTGTTGCTCCTCGGCACACAACGGGAGTCTGCCTGCAGATCATGTCTCAGCTCTCGCACATCGGCATATCCCGTTTGCTTGCTATCGTGCGTGGCAACGTGTACGGATACCGATACCACTGGCAGGAGAAAATGCTATGCGGCGAGCGGCGATATCTATGAATGCCGAATCATTCCCCATGCGATTGCGCGAATATATAGCCGATGGGCATGTGTACGACAGCAGTTCGTCGCCGAATGCAACAGTGTATTACTCAGACATCGGCCGAGGATATTTTCTCAAGAAGTCTTCGCTGGGGGCGTTGCGCAGAGAAGCGGCGATGACCACATATTTCCATGGCCTGGGCATGGCAGCCAGCGTGCTGTACTACGGGATCGATGGCGTCTCAGATTGGATGGTGACGCCGCGAGTACCAGGAGCAGACTGCACATCACCGCAATATATGGCCGATCCTGACCGGCTTGTAGAAACACTGGCCGAACGGTTGCGGCGATTGCACATGTCTGCGCATGCCTGCTGCCCGGAATCGGATCGCATGATTGGCTACTTGGCGCACGCGGCTGAAAACCATCGACTTGGGCGTTACGACCGGCAATATTTCACAAAGGACTATGGCGATGTCTCGCTCGAGGAGATCTATCGCATTGTCGAACGGCAAGGACCTGATCTGCATACCGACGTGCTGCTGCACGGGGACTACTGCCTGCCAAATATCATACTGAAGGACTGGATTTTCAGTGGTTTCGTTGATCTGGATTGCGCTGGAGTGGGCGACCGTCACGTGGATGTGTTCTGGGCGTTGTGGACGCTGCGTTTCAATCTGCATACGGATCGTTACCGCGATCGTTTCCTTGATGCATATGGCAGAGATCTCATCGATGAGGATATGTTGCGCGTCATCGCCGCAATCGAAGTGTTCGGATAAGAACAAAACAGTCTTACCAACGGCCGGATCTGCACAAAAAACGGTTCGCCTCCCATGAGTGACCATGGGAGGCGAACCGCATTGCTTAAGCTTGAGTCAGTTGGGTTGCGTACGACGCACGTACACAACCCACCGGCCGTAAAGACAACCGAAAGCTACTCCGCGACGACCTTGACGGTGAATGAGGCGGAGATTTCCGGATGTAGAGCCACAGTGGCAGCAAATTCACCAGTGGTCTTGATGCTTTCGACGGTGATGCTCTTAGGATCAACCGTGGCCTTGCCTGCCAGCGCGGCGGCAATCTTATCGGCGGACACGCCACCGAAGAGCTTGCCCGACTCCGACACCTTGGCAGCGACCTCAACGATGCTGCCCTCGATCGCAGCCTTGGCAGCCACAGCATCCTCGCGGGTAGCGACGGACTTGGCCAAGCGTGCACGGCGCATCGATTCGATCTGGACTGCGGCGCCCTTACTCCACGCGAAGGCCAGACCCTGCGGGATCAGATAGTTGCGAGCATATCCGGCACGCACCTCGACAACGTCACCGGAGTGACCGAGGTTGGCGACGGACTTGGTGAGAATAACCTTGGTTTCAGCCATGTTTTCTTCTCCTATCAGCGACCGGAAGTGGCGTACGGCAGCAAGGCCATCTCACGGGCGTTCTTCACGGCCTGTGAGATCTGACGCTGCTGCTGGATGTTGACGCCAGTGATGCGACGGGAGCGGATCTTGCCACGATCGGACACGAATTTGCGCAGCAGCGCAACATCCTTGTAGTCGATCTCGTGAATCTTCGCTACGCTCAGCGGATTCGGCTTTTTCTTAATGGGTTTGACCGGTGGTTGCGGCCTTTTGCGTGACATGTGATTGTCTCCTTATTGCCAACTGATTATCAGGGGATTACATCCGTGGGCAGCTCTTGTACGAGCAGCTCCTATAGATGCGACCACCTATGAACTTATGAACTTGCGAGCGCCTTCATAAACGCTGAACTGGGAGTCAGAACTCCGGCTCATCGGAATCGCCACCGAAGTCCGAGCCCGCCCCGAAGGCCGAAAACCCATCATTCGATTGCGCGGGTGAACCCCAGGGATCGGCCACCGGAGCGGATTGCGCTGGAGCGGACGTGCCGCCGGAATAACCGGCGCCGCCCTGATACCCGCCGTTGCCTGCATTGCCGCCGGCATTGCGATTCCCGCCACCGTTGCCGCCGTTGCTGCCGTTGCCAGCGAAGCCGCCACGATTGCCGGAGAACCCGGAACCGGAGCTTTGCCGAGTCACTTGGGCTGTGGCGTAGCGCAACGAGGGGCCGATCTCGTCGATCGTCATTTCGACGACTGTGCGGTTCGTCCCGTCATTTGCCTGGTATGAACGCTGGCTGATGCGGCCCTGCGCGATCACGCGCATGCCCTTGGATAGGCTCGAAGCGACATGATCAGCAAGCTCCCGCCACGCAGCGCACCGCATGAACAGCGCCTGGCCGTCCTCCCACTGATTAGTGTCGCGGTTGAACGTACGCGGGGTGGATGCGATGGTGAAGTTGGCGACGGATGCACCGCTGCCGATCGTACGCACCTCGGGGTCAGCCGTAAGGTTGCCTACGATAGTGAGGGTTGTTTCACCTGCCATGGCGAATCTTCTTCCCAGTCATTAAATCTTTGCGAATGCAAAAAGCAGCGTCGAAACGCCGCAACGACGTATTATTTAGTGTCCTTGCGCAGGATCTTCGTACGAATGACGGACTCGCTGAGGTTGAGCACGCGGTCGAGCTCAGTACTTACAGCCGGCTCGCAGGAATAGTTCACTACAACGTAGTTGCCTTCGTTCTTGCCATCGATCTCATAGGCAAGCTTGCGGCGCCCCCAATAATCGGGATCCTCTACGGAACCCCCTTCGTTGGTGACAAGCTCGAGATACTGCTCGGTCAGTTTCTTCAGACCGCGCTCATCCAGCTCAGGATCGGCAATGAACATCAGTTCATATTTGTGTGCAGACATCACCCACCTCCTTTGGACAAAAGGCTGCGGCCGTTCCGCAGCAGGAGTGTGTATGCAATGCACGCAGCATGACACCACGTGCAACCTCACAACGATAACCCGGCGCTAGGACTTATGGCAGCTTGTAAAAGACCGAGAGAATCAGCAACCCGCCGTCCCGGCCTTAGCAGCAAGATGCCTGTATATTGGTAGGCGGCTCGATTTCGGCTCGCTCGTGTGACAACCGAATACCAGGCAGCATATGCGACGTACGCACGACGTACAGATATTCACGGGAGGGCGAACTATGTCGGCGATTCTCGAAGGCACTCCGGACAAGCGGCTGGCTGTTGTGACGGGTCGAGCATACCCCGAACAGGCGCAGGCAACTGCGGCGTGCTTGGGCGTGCAGGTGCTGGGAACGACAGCCTACGACTTCGCGAACGGCGAGATGTACGTGCGATTTGATGAACCGGTGCGCGGCGCCGACGTCTTCGTCCTTCAGTCGCATACCGAACCAATCAACACATGGATCATGGAGCAGCTGCTCATGATTGATGCGCTCAAACGGGCATCCGCACGCTCAATCACGGTCGTTGCGCCATTCTTGGGATATTCACGCCAAGACAAGAAGCATCAGGGCCGCGAGCCCATCACCGCACGGCTCATGTTTGACTTGTTCCGCACGGCTGGAGCCGACCGCATCATGACCGTGGATCTGCACGCCTCGCAGGAGCAAGGTTTCTTCGACGGTCCGGTCGATCATCTGACCGCCATGCCGGTGTTGCTCGACTATGTGCGCGGCAGTATGTCGCTGAGCAAGGCGACTATGGTCTCTCCCGATGCGGGTCGCATCCGGGTTTCCGAGCAATGGGCCGCCAAACTCGGCGGACTGCCACTCGCCTTCATTCATAAAACGCGCGATATCACGCGCCCGAACCATGCCGAGGCACACGGCATCATCGGCGATGTCGAGGCACGCGACTGCATCGTCGTGGACGATATGATCGACACTGCCGGCACGATCTGCGAAGCCATGCGGACACTGCACGATGCTGGCGCTCGAAGCGTCACACTCGTCGCCACACATGGGCTGCTTTCCGGGCCTGCCATAGAGCGGCTCGCCAGTTGCGGCGCGCGAGAGATCGTGCTTATGGATACCGTGCCCGTACCTAGCGAAAAGAGGCTGCCCAACATGACAGTGCTCTCCGCTGCACCGCTACTGGCCGCCGGAATACGCTCGGTATTCGAATCCGGCTCGGTGAGTACGCTGCTCGACGGACTGCCAAGCGATATCAGGCCGCACAATATCTATGCGTAACATTTCGTGATTGATGCGCATTGCGGCCGCAGTGCCTATTTCACGCAGTCCCTTGTTGTGTGCGCCGGCTGTCGCACTGCTCTGTCCACATAGGGCCGTGCGACAGATATGGGTTGTCCGTGATGAGGAAGCGCCGCCGGAGTTCGGCGGCTTTCGATATGCCGATGCGCGCAGTGGCCGCTACATGCTCGCCCGGCCGCAGACTGGACTGCTCCAGCATCAGCGGCGGCAGCCGCAAATCATGACCGTATAAGGCCTTATCGATATCGAGCGCCTTGCACAGCTTCGCCGGGCCGTTGGTGCAGTCGACGCCTGTGCGCCCGCGCCGACGCTCGATGATCTCCACGCCTTCGACGGGTTCGACCGCACGGATCAGCACGCCGGCGCCGAATCCCTCGGCTGCGGCCGTGATGTTGAGGCAGTAATGCATGCCATAGGTAAAATAAATGTAGGCGTGGCCCGCTGGACCGAACATCGCCCGGTTGCGTTCGCTTCTGCCATGGAATGTGTGGCTAGCCGGGTCGAACTGATCGTAGGCCTCGGTCTCCACGATACGTACGACAATGCGTTCGATAGTGCCTTCGTCGCCGAGAATGCGCACAATACGGCAGCCAAGCAGCGATCGGGCGACGACATCAGCGTCTTGATCAAGGAATTGCGGGAACACTCTTGCCATTCAAGTACGTCGCGTGGATAACTGCAGATGCGAGTTCGGGTCAAGTCGCACAACGCTTATAGACGCCTTCTGCGTTCACACGCCGCCGTACCGCTGTTTGCAAAGCACCACGTTTCCTGCAGCATCACGGGAGCAGCGCGAGAGTTGCGATGTCAACAGGTTCAGCGTCATGCTCCAGCTCAAGCCCAGACTCACACCGAGCGATGCGTCAATGCCGTAGCATCGATGCCCAACAACTTCGCCTGTTCAAGAGTCGTGCCGCTCAGCAGCACGTCGTCATGCTGCAGATCAGCGACTGTCACGGCGCCAAGCAAGGCCATCAGCGAGCGCAGCTGCTCAGCCCAGTCGTTGATCTCTTCCACCAAGCCAGATTCTCCACGCTCCTCGAGCACGCGCAGAAAATACCCGGACACGCCCACGCCCTTCGCCCCCAACGCGAGCGCTTTGACCACATCGAGTGGATTACGCACGCCACCAGACGCCACGATGTCAACGGGGATCTCGACCGGCGCACCACTAAGGCAATCCAGCAAGCACAGCACAGTGGACTGGCCCCAACCGTCAAGATAAGCATATTCATGGGCTGTGCGTCGGCTGTTCTCAATCGCCGCAAAGTCAGTGCCTCCACGCCCGCTGACGTCTATAGTTCGCGCGCCGAGAGCAGCGAGCTGTTCGACGCTGCGCCTGCTCATGCCAAAACCCACCTCCTTGACAACCACAGGCACAGGCGAGGCCGCAATGATCTCGCGTATGCGCTGCGGCCAGTCGGAGAAGTCGCGGTTACCTTCCGGCATGACGATTTCCTGAGTAAGATTGACGTGGATCTGCAGGGCGTTCGCGCCAAGCATGGTGACGGCCTGCACAGCCTGCTGCGGGGTGACACTCGGTCCGACATTCGCAAAAACAAAACCCTGTGACTGCTCACGGATGACGGCGAATGTGATGGCGAGCGAGGGATCACGCAGCGCCGCATGCTGCGATCCTGATGCGATGGCAACGCCGGTGGCCTGAGCAGCGCGTGCAAGAGACGCATTGATACTGCCCGTGTGCTGCGATCCGCCAGTCATCGCGTTGATATAGAACGGCAGCTCCCACCGTGAGCCGCATACCGTCGTTGACGTGTCAATCCGATCTACCGACACCCCGCACAGGGCATGATGTATGAAATGCACGTCGTCGAAAGCGTTGTTCGGCTCTGCTGTATGCTGTTGCAAGGCCAGTCGCACATGATCGTCCTTGCGGCTCGAACGCCTAGTCTGCCATTGCGGCGCGTCGGCGAGCGGCCCGCAGACCGCCAGATCAAGCGGTTCGATGCCAGCCGAGCGCCAATCATGGAAAATGCCGGGCACTGCGGATTTGGCAGACCCTGCGCTCGATCCATTAACAGCCGACCCACCAACAGAGCTTGTAGCGCAGGCAAGCCCAGCACCCGATTCAGCCCAGTCATTACCAGTGTCAGCCGTCGTACCAGCGTCACCCTCAACGCCGATAATCGCGATGCCGCAGTCACCGCCGCCTGCGCCTGAGCTTTTCGCAGCCGCACCATGAGCGGTAGCCGCTTCGATCAGCGCTGTGAGCCGCGGGGTTTCGATCAGCGTGCCGGTCAGCGATGACAGGCCGCGCAGCAGTTCGCGCGCCTGGGCGATCTGCTCGCGGATGGCCGCCATATCGGAGCGTGTCAACGCCTCGCACAATGCGTCAACGCATCGATCACTGTGCTCTAGAAATTCGCGATAGCGGCGCTCGCGTTCGTCAGTACTGTGATGCTGCACGTTGGTGACCAAGTCGGCAGTGGAAGCTGGTTTGCCTGTCCAACCGACTAGGAGCCGAAGCACTGCAGACCGGTTGGATGTGCCACTCTGCGCACCTGCGCTGCTGTCACCATGGTGTATTTCCGCCTCGTCGCCGAACACTTGTAGCCTCGTCACGCTCAGACCGGGCCACGGCATGCGGATGAGTTCAGACAGTGCGGTGTTGCTCAGCCGATGGCCAATCCAATCACGATCAGGTGAGCAGAAGCGTATACAGCCGCCGAACACGCTTGCAGCCAAATCGCCGCCGGAACCGACGTTGCCGGCACGGCAAGCGATGACGAACGCCAGTTTGTACTGCTTCATCGGCTCGAAAGCAGCTCCAAGCCCATAGAAATCCAGCAGCGCACGCATCGCGGCCACAGTGACCGCCGCAGAGGATCCGAGACCATATTTGCTCCCGGAAATGTCGTCGAGATCGCTCGTCACATCAATATCGAAAACGCGCAGCCCCATGCCGGCGGCGCAAACAAGCTCCTCGACGCACCGAATAGCAGAGACAAGATATGCTGCGCCCGGGCGTTCATCGTCTGGCACGCACAATCCTCGCTCGTCGCGGTGCCACGTCACTGCAGCCTCGTCATGGCCCTGCGAGCGAATGTTCCCGACAGAACGCGCGCCTACAGCCGGTTCGCTCTGCGCACCATCAGTCAGACCGCCGTCCCGCTGGGAAACGCGAACTGTGAGCATACGATTCACCGCAACCAAAATGGCCGGGTGCCCATGTTCAACTACCGCATATTCGCCTGCGATATACAGTTTCCCCGGCGCGTGCGCCTCGCTGATCATGCGATTAAGTTCCCGCTCAGCCATTCCTGCCCCATTCATCTCGGACGCGTGCTCTCATCTCGATCAATGGTATGAGAGCCACGCCTGCCGAGCGCCGAAGGCAAGCGAATATTCATGATGTCTGCAAAGCGCTATAGCCAAGTACGCTCGCAACGGCATTGCATTCGATAGCAGCATCATCGGGCCGTCCGCTGGCCGGACGACAAAGAACAACAATGAAAACCACCAGTTACGCACTTAACGAGATAGACCCCAATCGAATCAACGGTGCTGTTGGTTCGTGCGCCAGGGCCGTAAGGCATGGTCGAGCTGATGCAGCTCGGCAGGTGTGAGCAGCCGCCCACAATTCATCTCCCCCGATGATGGCGATATTGCGTGGACTCTGGCGGGGATTGCTCGGTGTTGAGCTGCTTGGCTTCCGCTTTGAGTGCCTGGCGTATATCACTGGCAGTCTTCTTCTTCGGTTGCACACTGCCCTTGGTCTGGTAGCTGTCGTGTTGCTTCTGCTGCCCGTATTCACTTGCTGAAAGCACCTGATACGTGTTCGGCTGCCCTGGCGTCTCGTCTGCGCCGGGTTTGAAGTCAATGGAGGGTGGGAGCCGTTGATCCTGTCCTGGCGGCAGGGGTTGGGTGATCGTCTCGAACATGCGGGTCAGCAGATGGTAGTCCACATTCTCGTGGGCGATGAACGAGGCGCAGTCATTCTCGCGTTTACTGATCTGCGACCAGTTCAACCCCCAGCCGGCGTCACGGGCTATCAACGTCCAGAACACACGTTGGGTACGACCATTGCCCTCACGGAAGGGATGCAAGGTGTTGAAATTGTCATAATTGACGGCCAGACGCTCGATGAATCGGTCTCGGTCCAATCCTTGCAGCATATGATCGTTCTGCAGCGTGCCTTCCGCATATTGCACGCCGATGGTGAATAATTGCAAGGGTTGGAAGACACTGCCCCCGCCTTTGCTCATGTCTATAGTGCGGATCTGCCCCGCCCACTCATACACATCCTGGAACAGGAAATGATGGATCCACTGCAACTGCCTGACTGTCCCATCGGCAGCCAACGGTATGCTGCTGAGTTTGCTGTAACGGGCATTGACCAGATCACTCTCAGCGGCATTCAACGCCTGCCCGCTATGCGCATTGACCAGGTTGCGCAGCACGCTGGTGCCGGGAATAAGATACGGGTCAATGCCCGTATCACCGGTCATGCTGTTTCCAGCCCATACCGGACACGAGTACGGTGAATCAGCCCATCCTCATCGATGAGGCCATCGATATAATCCTGCGCATCACGACGATAGGCGTCGGTGACACGCCCGCCTTCAAGCTCGGCGGAATGCATACCATCACGAATAACCAAACTCCGACGTGTCCGCTCATCCATTGCATCCTCCTTTACCCGTACCTTCAATTATCCCACAATCAGCGGTGTTTCACCTTGCCCGGGAGCGCGGTGGGAAACGTGGATTCCATGTTTTGCGTCGTTTGTACCCGTTCTGTATTTTCTTCCATGCTTTGAGTGCATCGCGTGCTTCATCGGTGATGGCGACGATCCTCGGGTTGTTGTTTTTGACTGGCGCGATGGCGATTCCGCCTGCCTGCGACGCCATGACGTGCTCGATGCGCAGTTGTGCTCTATTGTCTCCGGGATTTTCGATCTCGTCCCATGTCAAGCCGCGTCCCTCGCCGGGCCTGAGTCCGCATAGCGCAACTTGTATCCTTGCCCAATACATCGGATGATCGTCCATCCAACGGGTTCGTTCCATCCATTTGAGCAAGGCGTTCTGCCGTTTTATTGCATTGGCCATATCTACCGGGTTGGCGTGTTTCGCACGTGGGTTCTTGGGTGGTTTGATGGATGGGTCATCGGCCGGGTTCTTGCTGATGATTTTATTTTCCGTGGCATAGGCCATGAATGATCTTAGGTTCTTGTATATCTGTCTTTGTGTCCATTTTGTTTTGCTGTCGTCGGTGATCAGCGCTTTGTATTCTTGTGTGGTGATGCTGTTGATGGATCTGCTGCCGATGGCGGCTGTCATGATGTGGTTCTTGATGATGCTGCGCGTGTGTTCTCTTGTTCTTTGCTTGACATCGCGTTTCTCGTTCCATTCGGTCATTTCGGCGGTCATTGTGCCCGCTCTGACGATTGTCCGCGGTTTCCCCGTCGTTCCTGTCATCGCTCGCGTTATTGCTTCGCTGCGGGCTTGTATGGCGGCTTCCTTGGTTTTGCCCTGCCCTTCGATGATTTTGCGTTTACCGTTTACGGTCATTCGTATTGCGCAACGTAGAATGTTCGTGTCGTGCTATCTTTGCGTTGGCGTGTTTTAATGTAGATGGTTCCGGGTCCCCGAGTTGCCATGCTCGGATTATAGCATTCAAGCCCTGTCGAATATGCGCTATAGGCCCCGTTGTGTTGCCCCTGCTGTTTTTACAAGAATAGCGGAATATCGCCATTTTCAGGCATAAAAGCCCCGTCATAGTGCCCCCTGTCGGACTCGAACCGACAACCCACGACTTAAAAGGACGCTGCTCTACCATTGAGCTAAAGGGGCAACGGCTCAAAAGTATACCCCGACTTCCCGATTGTGCAAAACGCACGGGTCGCGAGGATCGCATACAGCTGGATTTTAGCGTATCGGCAACTGTATTACGTGATTGCGTTTTAACCCATTGCAGATTCAGCGCAGGGTGCGTAAGGATTTGTCCACAGTATCTATAGAATGAGAATCGTTTTCATTACAAATGAGGCTCTGCACACGAAGCCATGAATTACGGCAGCATTGCGTGGCAGATATGAAAGGAAGAATCACTTATGCAGTTGAAACATGCGGCACGAGCTGCGGTCGGCGCGGTGCTGGTGGCGGCACTAGGGCTCGCCGGGGGCTGTGGCTCTTCAAATTCAGGATCAAGTAACGGCTCAAGCAATGGCTCGGGGTCGTCAACCGGCACGATCGCCATTCTGGCCGCTGAAAACGAATATGGCGACGTGGCACAGCAGATCGGAGGCTCGCACGTCACTGTGACCTCGATCATCAGCGACCCGAACGCCGACCCGCACGATTTCGAAGCCAAGCCCTCAGATGCCAAGCAGATCGCCGCGGCGAAGATCGTCATCGCCAATGGCGTGGGGTACGACGACTGGCTCGACAAGATGCTCACGAGTCATTCGAACGCCGATCGCACTGTCATCAGCGCACAGCAAGTGCTCGGCTTGCCTGACGACACCCCGAACCCGCACCTGTGGTACAAGCCTGAGACGATGCCTGCCGTGGCAGCTACGCTCGCGGCCACCCTCACGCGCCTCGACCCTTCGAACGCCAAGGATTACGCGAGCAACCTCCAGACTTTCGACACCTCATTGCAGAAGTACTGGAAGGCGCTCGACACTTTCAAGAACACGTACCCGAATGTCTCCGTCGCTGCGACCGAACCAGTGGCCAACTACCTGCTCGACAACGCCAAGGTGAACATCAAGACCCCGTGGACACTGCAGGCTGACATCATGAACGGCCAAGATCCCTCGGCGCAGGATTCTGCCACTCAGATGCAGTTGTTCAACGACAAACAGGTCACCGCTTTTGTCTACAACGAGCAGGTCGTCTCCGACCTGACCAAGAAGTACTTGGCCGCCGCCAAAGCCAACGGTATCCCGATCGTTGCCGCGTACGAAACCATGCCAACCAAGATGCACTACGTCGACTGGATGCTGGCCGAGCTCAACGCGCTCACCCAGGCCGCCTCCGACAAGACATCAACCGAAACGCTGGAATAGACGCCGATGAAGCCAACTGACGATACCGATCGTCCGTTGCTGAACATCTCCGGCCTCCGAGTAGCCCTCGGAGGCCGGAGCATTCTCAACGGCATTGACTTGAACGTGGCCCGAGGCGAGTTCGTGGGGCTGATCGGCTCAAACGGCGCCGGGAAAACCACGCTGCTCAAAACCATTCTCGGCGACATCGCGCCGCTTGAAGGCAATATTGCCGTGCTTGGCCGCAAACGCCCGCAAACAGGTGTCATCGGCTACGTGCCACAGAAAATCGAACTCGACCCCGATCTGCCGCTTTTGGCCAAGGATTTCGTCGCGCTCGGACTGGACGGACATAGACTCGGCGTCTCATTGCGAGGCAAGCGATTCTGGAACCACGTCAACGAGGCGCTTGCAGGCGTTGACGCACAGGAATACGCTGACCGACCGGTCGGTCGGCTCTCCGGCGGTCAACAGCAACGCATCATGATCGCAGCAGCCATCGTGGCAAATCCCGCTTTACTACTGCTCGACGAGCCGCTAGCGAACCTCGATCCGGCCAACAGCGCCGATATCGTGTCGCTGCTTGATCGCATCCGCACGCGCAACGGCATCGGCATCATTCTTTCTGCGCACGATATCAACCCACTGCTCGGCGCGCTGGATCGTGTGGTTTATCTCGCACAGGGACGCACAGCGGTTGGCCGCACCGACGAGGTCGTGAACGCCGATGTGCTCAGCAAGCTCTACCGCCACCCCATCACCGTGATGCGCGCGCAAGGCCGCATCGTGGTGCTGGCCGCTGAAGGCGGCGAACCGGGGCACCACGCCGACGGCTCAGATGGCTCGCAGCTATCCGCGGCGCCGCAGGAAGGCGGATCACACGATGGACGCCTTTAGCGCTACAGCTCCCGCCAATTCCTTAGCTCATTCCTTCGCCACTTCCGCAGCCAATTCCCCAGCCGATTTCCTAGGCAACTCCCCTGTCAATCTCTCAGACGTCAATCCAGCAGCCACCGTCCTCGCCGCACCAACGCCGCTCGCCGCACCAACGCCTGCGCTGCCCACCAGCGGATTCGCAGCGCTCTGGGCGGTGCCGGAAGTGCATACTGCGTTTATCGTCGGTTCCGTCGTGGTGATCGCGACCGCGTTGGTCGGCATGCTGGCAGTCTTGCGCGGACAGTCCTTCGCAGCCCACTCGCTTACCGATCTCGCCTCGGTGGGAGGCTCGGCGGCATTCCTGCTGGGCGTCAGCCAATTGTGGGGCTTCGTGGCAGCCAGCATCCTCGCGGCGCTGGGCATGCACACCATCGGCATCGAGCGCCTGCGCGGCCGCGACGTATCCACCGGCATTATCCTGGGCACCGGCATGGGCCTGACCTCGCTGTTCCTGAGCCTGTCGACCATGCGCCCCTCAGGCGGCAGCACCTCGGTCAACGTGCTCTTTGGCTCGCTGTTCGCCATCAGCCCTGGCACCGTGCCTGTGGTCATCGCGCTGTCGATGGCATGCCTGCTGATGCTCGTGGTCATCTGGCGTCCGGCGCTGTTCGTCACCGTCGCCCCGCAGCTGGCGCACGCGCGCGGCGTGAAGACAGGCTTGGTCAACGCTGCGTTCATGGTCGTGCTGGCCTTGAGCATCGCGCTGAGCTCTATATCCGTCGGCGCAGTGCTGTCCACGGCATTGTTGATCGGCCCGGCATCCTGCGGACTGCTGCTGGCCAAGCGCATACGCAACGCGATGCTTGCCTCCTGCGGCATCGGTCTGCTGTGTGTATGGGGCGGCATTGTGATCTCGTACGAAAGCTATGCATGGATGCACGGGCACTCATGGTCAGTGAGCTTCTGCATCGTCGCACTCATCATGATCTGCTACTTGCTCTCGCGGCTCATCAGCTGGCTGCACAGCAAAATCGCGCCCGTCTCAGGCCATTGCCGCAGCAGCATCGTCAACCAAGGCCATCAGCGCAATGCCGAATACGCAGCTGTTCGATCTGAACGGAAGGAGGCAGTCGCTCATGTTTGACGCCTACCTGGCCAATACTTGGATCGCCGGTACTGTCGTGGCACTGAGCGCGGGCATCATCGGCGTATTCGTCGTGCTGCGCGGCGACTCGTTCCTCGCGCACGCGATACCGCACGGCTCCTTCGCTGGCGCCGCGGCGGCCATCTATCTCGGCGTCAGCTCGGTCGTGGGCATGGGGCTCGCAGCTCTTCTTTCGGCTATCGCGATTTCCCTACTGGGACGCAAAAAGCAGCGCCGTGACACCGTCATTGCGCTCATGCTCGTCTTTCTGCTCGCCAGCGGGGCGTTCCTGCTCAGTCTGAGCAACGACTACACCAATCAGGTCTATGCGCTGCTCTTCGGGCAGGTGCTCGCGGTCGCGGATTGCGATCTGATGCTCATGACTGGTTTGGCCTTACTCGGAGTGCTCATCGTGGCGCTGATCGCACGGCCATTGCTGCTCAGCTCTGTCATGCCGGAGCTCGCCGAAGCCCGCGGCATCCACAGCCGGCTGATCGGATTCGTATTCACCCTGGTCATTGCCGCCATCACCACAGCCAGCGTGCCGGTCGTCGGCGCGATGCTGCTCTTCAGCCTGCTCGTGGCGCCTCCCGCCGCCGCATGTCTGCTGTGCTCGAGACCGCTGCGCGCAGGGATGCTGTCTTGCGCATTCTCGCTGCTATGCATGTGGTTGTCAATCGCCTTGTCGGTTATGACCGACATGCCGGTCGGTTTCTTCGTCGCGCTCGCCTGCGCCTGCATCTATGCGGCGGCCAAGATCATAGCGATGATCCGCGCGAAGTGAGCCGATGGCATGGAGTTGCGGCTGTGGATATTCCTCCACCTCCGATCAACAAGCTATCCGATTGGTGTTTCCTCGTCGAGACTTAGAAAAGAGTGGAAGGGAAATTCCCATATTGTTGATACCTATCAAAAGGTTTATGCCAGGCTTCGGCACGATAATCCCCCATACCAATCATTTGATTTTTCATATCATCCGGACTCTCGACTCCCATTAGATCCTCATCCCAAAGAATTGCAATATCCCCATCACCCGCAAGGGCATTTGGAACTTCACACCAATCGAAATCTGGATCCACCCCGCTGTTTTCATCCTCATCATCGTCATACTTGTCTTTCGTGCCTACCGGCAATGTTTCAAACTGTTCTAGTAGGATCGTATTCTCGTGAATTTGAAAGTCTGCCTCGTTTAAACGATCTTCACCACAAGCAACCAAAATCAAAGCCTCCTCTCCCGGAGTGCGGGGATTCCATTGCTCTCCAGTCCGCATTGCTTCAATAAGCCGAATACAAGATTTCTGTAAACTGTTCCACCATGAGCGAGACTCGGCCTTAACCAATGACGGGAACTCCTGCATGAAGCTACTATCTTGGGGATGCTCTGACCCATCTGATTCACCTGACCGGTCTGCCAAACCCTGTTGCAAATCGTTGTTAAGACAGATCAAAGATTGCCAAAGAACGAATCTTGTACGAGATGTGAGCGGCCACGGATTCCAGTCTCCAATGACAAAACACTCATCTTCTGCTGGATCATTAGGTTCCGGGTCATCTGGAATCTGTTCATCGAAATATTCGACGACCCACTCTGTCTCTGATTCGTATTCCCCTGTATCTATATCATCTTGAGAACCGCTAACGACCGACACCCAATACATACGAACTTTATTGGTCGTCCAACGAGGATCCGCCAAAATATCACTCATATTATTAGTGCCAAAAGTCAAGCTGTCAGCTGGCGTTGCGCCTTCGGAATTCGACCAAAGTAATTTTCTCTCGTCGGTAACCGTCCCAGGTTCTCCAGAGAGCAAACGAAACCTGCAATAAACGACGCCTTCGCGGTCACGGTAATTGTCTATCAGAGCTTGCAAAGCCAAATCATAAGCTTCGGATGCCATTGTTTCCAAGTCATCATGATCGCTCAGTGCGACATAGGACGTTGTGAGCACAACCATAGGAGTGTCTTCCAAACCAAGCGCGAGAGAATTGGCGGACGGCATTGATGCTATAGCCTGATTGCAAGACAATGTCACAGCATCTGGAAGCTTCGATGCAATGGATTCCTACTCGCTTCTATCACCGGTCCATGCCGCTGTATTGAGTGATGAGACCAATCGTGCAACATCATCATCGCTTTTCATGTTCACCGTCGCAACAGGTCTCAGCGAACGAGAACCTAAGCTGATCTCAGCAATAAACAACCTTGCCTTATCAGGGGTACGTTGAACAAAGAACGCGGCGGGACGGCTCGGATAGGAATTGTTGTTAGTCATGTAAATGCCCTCTATGTGCATGCGTAAACGGATAAGTTCTCAACATCGTGCAAACTGTTACAAGCAGCCCGTTACCATTGAGTTAATTGAAAAAACCGCTTATCAAGTTTCAAGCCTGATTGCACTGCTCCCCTTTTGAAGTTTAGCACGCATTGCACCTACCACCTTATCTCCATACATTATCTGCTGATAATGCCCGAGTCCTTGCGAAAATTGACTGGTGCTGTTTTGTGGAAATGGAGCATAGCTTGTTGCCTGTGTGTGATTTCAGTCGTCAAGTATTAACCACTTTAGGAAGGCAGACGACCAGTCCAATTAGCTTCACCGCAGTTCCGTATAGCTTCTTCTGCTCGTCATTGCCCATGATAGTGACCGACTCCCGATATGAATCCTCAATATTTAGGCCGATATCATCGGGTAGGCTAGCTGTTTATGCTGACTGGACAGAGTCAATATACTCAAATAGCTGATACAAGCCAAATTTGCTTACCCGTCATTGCCAGCCTTGCCTATTATTGAACTGATAGACATGCAAATTCGAAACTGATCATGGATAGCATTTTCTGAGAACTATAGCTCCTATGCCGTCCATATCGGACTGTATAGCACATAGAGAAAGGCAACGTTCAAGGAGAACAATGACGCGCATCGAACAGTCTGAAGACAACGGTCGTTTCCATTTGTCCATGAGAGAGAACGCATACGACTCTCTCAATGAGGCGCTACTTAAATCCGAAGAGGCATCAGACACTAATCCGATACCTTGGAAGTATGCCGTTCTGCATATTGCGCAAACATTAGAGCTGATGTTTAAACAACGCCTATATGACGAGTATCCGCTGCTGTTATGGACCAAACTTCAACCCGGCACTCATACCGTTACTCTAGAAGAATCCATAGTTCGACTGAAGTATGCGGGAATCGCATTCGATTCAGATGACGAAAATCGTCTGAAACAAACCATTAAATGGCGTAATGCAATTACGCATTACAACGTCGATCTTCAAATCGAGGAGATTCAAACATGCTTTGCATTACTGTTTGAGTTCTTGACACGATTCCAAACAGAACAGTACCCAGAAGAACCCGATCTTACTGACCATCTATCACCGGAAGCAAAGACCGTTGCCGCCCATGTAATGACCTTTTTTAGAGAGGATACGGTGCTTTTTGACGGTATCCGCATGCACCGCACATGGCCTGCAAAACTCACCGACGCACAGAATTACCCCTCAGTAAACCTCAATGAAGAAACATTCAATCGTATTGCTTACAGAAGAGAACCACATTGGCAGGAACATCTAGATTGGGTGCCAAGGGAACGTTGTCATGACTGTTCATGCCGTATCGGACAACTCCATGGTCCGGGATGCTGCGTCGAAGAATGCCCACGATGCGGGGGCCAATTCTGGTTCTGTGACTGCAATTTTGACGAGAGCGAGCTATGGGGATTAACGTGGACTGACGATGATCTTGAGCAGGACAACGAGGCAGAAAAAGATCATTCAGGCGGTCGTTATGGCATATACGAGAACGAACCCACTACCGAAAATGACGACAGCGGTGCGAAGCTCGCCGAAGATGACAAAACATTAACAAATCTAGCGGGGCAACCGCGCTAAATTCATATTCCTGAAGTAGATGACCGGTTCGAGCAAGTGTTCTAGGAGTTGCATCCTTTTTCATACATCTATGACAGATTCGACCTTCGAATACCTAGCGATGCCCCGCGAGCTTAACCCACACTCAACTTTCAGCCTGCACCTCTGCACCATCTAATCGCCTATGAACCATTGAGATTGCTGTCAATACCTCTAATAGTTCTGACTGGCTAATGCTGCGATTGATGCGTGGATCATGGGCAACAGGATTCCGATAAAGACCCGAGAGTCCTTTTATCAAATTGGCGAACCCCGACTGCTCATCGCGCTCTGTCTGAGTGTTGAGTGAATTAATCGCCAACTTAGGGTGTCCGCTTCTTCCCAATGCAAGTGTGGCGTCTATAAGAGTCGAACCATCTCCCTGCATCCCTGACATAGTCCGTAGTCGGTCGAAAATGCCCTTCGTCGCCTCCAAACACGCATGGAAGTTATCTCGTTTAAGCACCTCGAGCGAGCAATAGCGCAGAACCTCAGGATGTGTATCGCGGCGTACGAGCTCGTCTCTTACAGATGTTGCGATACGCGTAGCCTCATCCAAGGTCTGGGCGAGAGCACCCTTTGCGACTTCCCCCTTATCATTCATATGCAGACCTACAAAGGCTAACCGTTCATTGAGGCGGTCACATCTGTAAGAAAACAAATCCGGTCTATCCCGGTACCTCACTGGCTCCATTGCATGGACAATGAAGGTGATGATTCTGTTCGAATTCTGATCCAGATTTTGTCGCGCCACGAAAGCCTCGGTCAGACGGTCACGCTTCGTAGACGAAGGCAGAGGGTCTTCCATACGCAACCTCATAAGCAGATCACCAATTTCCGTGCCTGTCAGTCCCGTCTCAGTGTCAGCAAGAACCGCTGCCACCTCTTTAAGAGTCTCATAGTTCCATGAGGGTTGTAATGAAGCCATATGTTCACCATCCAACTGGCCAGAAGGCGGGATTGGTCTGCTCGTTGAGCGGCGGCAGCGAATCAATGATACGCATGGTCTCGATGGACACCGTGGCCAGAGACTCGAGCAGATCAATGACGTACCTGGGGTTGCCGCTTTCGCGCACCCAGTCGTTGGGGTCATTGGCGATGCCGCTGGTCTTATCGGTCTTCACCTGATACTGGTCCATGACCCATTCGATGGCCGACCGACCGGAAACCTCATATCGATAGGCATCCTCTGGGATGCCTTTCAGCGTCACGTTGCTGTTGACAATGATCGTCGACTTGTCCTTGCCCTGAGGATTGTCCGCAGACTTCGCGGTACGCCCGAATTGGAGCTTCTGCACCCTTCCAGGATTGGAACGGTCTGTTCCCTCCGACCAATCCTCGACGATGCGCCCGTCCTGACCGTCGTCAGCGCTCACATACCGTTCGATGGTCTCATAGCCCACATGCAATGCGGCGAGGCGACGACCGGCAAGCTGGTAGGCGTCGAAATCGGCGGCGAACGGAATACGGGGCAGTTCCTTGCGGAGATTCGCGGAAAAGCGCTCACGGTACTCGGGGCTGTGCAACAGCCCATATACGTAGTAGAACACGCATTCCTTCGCCTTGGACACATCCTGCGCATGCAAGGAGCGGTTGCCCGGATATGCCTCACGGAATGCGCGCAATGTGTCGTCCGTGACGGCATCGTGCCGAATGAACCTTGCGCCCTGCCCGGTTTCCACAATCAGATCGCCGGGCTTGAGCACTGGAGTATCCCCTAGGTCAAGCTCGCCTTCCGAAACCTTCTTCGAGTCATCTATCGGCTCATACCAGTACAAGGGGAAACACTGAGCACCGGCATTCATTGAATTCAAATCGACTAAGGTATCTGAAATATAATACGAACAACCCTGATTGCTACGACCGGAAGTTACTATCACTCGATTAATACAAGGCAAGGAGGATGCCTTTACTACAGCATTCCTGTACATCCTCTCGCATTCCTGTACATCATCTGGATTAGAGGAGCTCGCTTCGCTCGCCAATATTATTGGGAACAACGTCGCATTCCTGTACATCATCTCGATGAGACGAGGGTCATAGTACAGCCATTGCTTGGTGAACGGACGATAGACGCCGCGCGCCAGAAAACGACGGGAGAAATCTATGGCATCTCCTCGTTCGAACTGCTGGAACAGCGATCGATTCCACTTGATACGCTTCCCGTCCCGACTCACAAAGTCCTCAGCCTTGCGGCTCTTCCCAGACGCCGACCACCGCGCGAGTTCGGATCGGTACGTGTTGAGCAGCGTCCTGACACTGTTGGCCACCGTATTAGCAGAGAACCCATAGGAGAACGCATCACGACCGGTAGCCACACCCAATGAGTATGTGGCGAACATCCCGAGCGGTGGTTTGAGCTTGCCAAGCGCGAGAGGCGCGAACCTGTCGAAGGAATCATCTCGCTGAGACAGCCAGTCACCGTGCTCATCAGGCGTGAGCGTCCGCCATGCGAACTCTTCGCCGTCAACCGATTCGGCGATACTTGAGAGTTTCTCGCTACGCGAGAGATAATCCCCGATAGCATGGTAATGAACAGTCCCCTGATGCCTGGCCTCAGGGTCACGGATCAGCAGTGTAACCACTATCGGAGATTTCGACTGCGACCCGAATACGTTGTCTCCCTGACGTTTCAGCTCTTCGCGCGTCAGACGACGGAATTCCTTATTACCCAATAGGTCAAACACGTAGATGTCGCTGAATTCAGCGCACAAGGCCTTGCGGAATCCGTCGAATGCGATGTTGTCGAGCCACCCGCCGCCGCTGACGAACCCTATGATGCCCCTGCCGCCGCGATCGGCGCCCGCGATCCTGTCCGAGGCCCAACGGAACGCACGAATATACGAATCATAGATCTGCCGCTTATTCGAGGACGAGGAAGTAGCCACATATGTTTCCTCGATACGTGAATCGAGCGTCTCGTAATGGTCGTTGGCGTTGTTCTCGTTCGCTGACTTCTGACCTACAGAATAGGGAGGATTGGCGACGATGACGGTGATGGGCTGCTCGTTCTGCCGCCGCACGCGTTCGCTGTTCGCCGTGAACACCGACTGATCCATCGTGTCGCTGTCCTCGCTGGTTTGGAAGGTGTCGGTGAGCACTCCGCCCGGGAACGGCACATAGAGTGCATCCCCTCTATTGCTGTTTTGGATGGGCGCTTGTTGCGCCGTCCTCTCAGCATGGAACGCGGACTCGATATTCACCATCGCGATGTAGTAGGCGAGCAGCATGATCTCGTTCGCGAAGATCTCATGCTCATATTTGAAACGCAGATTCTCGGCGGGTATGAGCCCCGAGCGCAGCAGTTCGACGATGAAGGTGCCGGTTCCGGTGAAGGGGTCGAGGACGGTGACGCCCCGATCGCTGATATGCTGCCCAAAATGCTCGCTAAGCCGCCGGTCTACAGCATGGATGATGTAATCGACGATCTCGGTCGGCGTGTACACAATGCCGAGCTTTTCGGAATCGTCCCTGAACGCGTTGCGGAAGAACGACTCATACAGGTTCTTCACGAGCGTCTGGCGAGCGGACTCGTCACCGCGCACGGCCGAGGCAGAGAGCCTTACCTGAGAATAGAGCTCGGACAGCTCGCGCTGCGGATCGGCCTTCCTGATCAAAGGCTCAAGCAGCTCGGTCATGGGTTCGAGAGCCTGAGAGACCGGGTTGGCCTGTACGAAGCTCCTACCCTGCGCGTCCTTCTGCTGGGCGAACAGAGCATCGAAGACGGGAGCGGTGAGGATATGCTGGGCGAGCATGCCTATCGCGTCGTCCTGATCGATGCCGGGATTCAGCGTGTCGCGCAGCCCTGCGAGGAACGTGCCGAACGCTGTCGCGACCTGTTCATCGTCCGCTATTGCCCCCCTGATGATCTCCAATGTGGTCTTGGCTATAGAGGCCACGGAATCGGCCCAGTCGTCCCAGTATGCGGTGTCCCCGCACTTCTGCACCAGTCTGGCTTGGAAGCGCTCTGAAACCCTTTCGCTGAAGCCCAGCTCGCCCTGCACCATGGCAGTCAGGGATTCCGAACCGCCATCCAATGTCTCGTCATCAATGCCGTCCTGGCTCGCGAAGTCGCCGCTGCCGACACGGTTCGGCTTGCGCGGCTTGCGGCGCTTATACTGCTCGGACTGGCGATGAAGGCTCAGCGCGTTGATACGCGCATCCAAGCGCTCATCGTGAGAGCGCAGGGATTGCAGGATCTTCCAGACCGTCTCGAAATCGGAGCTCGCCAGCACGTCATCGGCGATGGAGCCATCCGGGACGACGACCGGGAGAATGATGTAGCCGTACTCCTTGTTCTCGGCCCTGCGCATCACGCGGCCGACGGCCTGGACGATATCGACCTGCGAGGATCGCGGCTGGAAGAAGATCACCGCATCCAGCTGGGGCAAATCCACGCCTTCGGTCAGGCACTTCGCGTTGCTCAGCATCCGGCATTCGCCCTCGCGAGGCGGCTCGCCCAGCCATGAGAGCAGTTCGGTGCGCGCCTTGGCGGACATGCTGCCGTCGACATGCTTGACGCTGGTCTCCAGCAGCCCTTCCACCGCGTGCCCGTTCCTCTCCTGCTGGGCGAGGTAATGGACGACCACATCGTTGAATCCGTCCGCAAGCGCCTTGGAATCGGCGATGCGCCGCGTGAATGCGACCGCTTTGCGCAGAGGCGGCACGGATGGCGTTCCGGCTCCTGTCCCGGATTGAGGCTGGGTCTGGTTGCCCATTACCGCGAACTGCACCTGTTCGCCCAAACCGGTGTCAATATCCACGGATCTCAATGCGCTGTCGGCATGCACTCCCCGGGTCAGCAGCCCATTCCATGCGCCGACGATCTTGCCGGCGAATGACTGCGCCTGCTTGGCGATCTCAGCCCTGCGCCTGTCAGCCAGAGCGTCGCGATTAGCCTTGCGCGACTTACGGCGCTGCGCCTCGATCCTGTCATACTCATCGCGCAGCGTCTGCGTGTTGGTCATCTCGCTCTCGAGGTTCGTGGCCTGGCCTTGAGCGACTCCGAGCACCAAGACACGGTAATCAGTCAGAATGCCCTGCGCGACAGCGGAACCGAACTTGAGCCGATGGAACTCCGGCCCGAACACATCCTCGTCATCCATCGAATAGGCGGTATAGTCCGCACGCTTGGCCTGCTCCTTCGCAGCATCGGCATAGACCTTCGGAGTGGCCGTCATGTAGAGGCGCCTATGAGCTTTGAGCAGTCCAGCATCATGAACCAGAACGAACGGCGAAGCCTTGCCCCTGTTGTCCGCGGCGCTGGCCGTGCGGTGAGCCTCATCGCACACCACCAGATCGAAATCAGGCATGCCCATGCGCTGCGCGTCGATCGTGGCCTGTATCGACTGATACGTGGAGAACACCACAGAAAGCCCATCAGTTATGCCTCCCGCCTCGACATTACGCTTCAGGGTCGCAGCATCCGTCGTGGTCGGGAACGGCACATCAAGCACCGAAGAAGCCCACGTGTCCGCGTCCTCGCTGCCGCGCCTGTTCGCCGTTTCGTCTGAGCACACCACGAATCCGGCCATGCGATTCATCGCCTGATGCGTCCAGTAGCGAAAAGTCTGAGAAACCAAGGCAATCGAGGGAGCAAGGAACAGCACTCTGAACGGCGTGCCGCTCGAATCAGGAACCCCCTCGTTGCGGCGTTGACGCATATCCTCGGCGAGCCTGAGGGCCGTCAAGGTCTTCCCCGTGCCGCAAGCCATAATGAGCTTGCCACGATCATGCGTCTGAAAGCCCTGGATGCAGTCGTCGATCGCCTCGCGCTGGTGGGGACGTGGCGCGAACTTCCGGGCTGTGGCCGACGGCAGGAACTCAGACCAATCGACGAAATCCCCGCCCAGCGCATCCGCATCGATGATGGTGGTGCCGAATTGCTCAGCCTCCTTGCCAAGCGTCGCCGTGAGACCGGCCCCGGTATGCGCGATGATAAGATGGCCGCGCTCGATTCCCCTGGCGAAAGACGCAGTGAAGAACGTCGAGATATCGGCCTTGTCAAGACGATGGTCGGAATCGAAGTATTTGCATTGAATCGCCCACAGCGAGCCATCAATGCCACGAGCGACCAGATCGATGCCCGTGTCATTTCTTGGCAGTGCATGAGCGCGTCCCATCGCATCCTTCGCGCGAAGCGGATTGGCCTCGTCCGACCACATCCACACGCTGCTGAACTGCGGAGCCCACGCAGGGTCATGCATCAGGAAATACCGCGTCGCAAGCTCGAACGCGGTCCCCCTCGCCCTGTCCCCACCATTGACGCGCGCCGCCGGTGACTGTTCGATGATATCGAGAACATCCTTGAAAACCGCCATAAATCATAGTATCCGCATCAGATGGGACAGTTTCAGTAAAACTGTCAATCTCAAAGAGTGTCTGCCAATTCGCATATCTGCGAATACTTTGCATTTTCTCTCTGTCACGAAGCAAGATGCAATGACATGAAAACACTAATCCTATCGGCAAAGTTTGAAACTTTACGAATAAAAAATATAGTAGAAGATTGCGTTGAAAGTCTAATTATCCAAATAAAGTGGAGATTCAAAGTTCCTTCCAATACGCTCAAACTGTCAAATACCTATGTTCTCCAATATCTTAGTATATATAAGATCATAACTAATATTAAAGGTGTCTAGCGGCATCATATATCTTCTTCACATTTATTGAATCATTCCATTCTCTCGGTGTTCCATAGGGAATGAAAAGATGAATAAGCATAAAATGAGTTGATAGAATTGGCAAAAAACAAAAAATTCTTGTGCTGTTGCTCAAAAAGCATCGGCTGCACACTGTGTGACGGTCATTCTAGCTTACGCACAAAGTCAGTTACTGGATCCGCGTTGTTACAAACCAAAACCAACATGAAGAAATAATTGTTGAATTGAACGATTACGCACAGCTTGAGTCATTCTCTTTTCGGATCGGCTGTCTTGGCTTGTGCCTTGCAGAGTATGCATCTATTGTCCAGTTCCAAAATTCAAGATCAACCGAGGGAAGTACCCGCCATTTTGACCTGCAGTGGATCAAACCTCAGTCTTTTTCCATGTACATAATTATTGAACAGGACACCAACAGTTTTACGACATTGAATCAGCTTCATACGCTGATCTGCAGTGACCTTCAACAAGGCAGATCGCTCTAATCAACATTCCACCGCACCGCAGTCCACCACCTCACCGCCCGAACCGCTTCTCGTAAATCTGCCACATTTCGCACAGGCTCTTACCATCGCTTTTGCGCTCGTTGTCCTAGAACTTGGCTATGAGCTGCACCAGCTGGTTGTGGCGTTCAACAGCGCCCGTTGAATGAGCGTCGGAATTCCGGCCACATTATTGATGATGCTGTCGGTAATTGAGTTGTCAGGGCGCGCCGTCTCCTGAATCTGCGACCACGATTTGGCCTGATCAACCCGGTTAGCCGAGAGCTTGCCTCACACCAAATACAGCACATCGAGGCGGCCCCACCACAGCTCCACATCAATACGCGGACTCGCGCCCTCAACACGACCTCCGGAAATCAATGAAGCCACGGCAATGCTTCTAAGCATTTTAGGTATGCCGTCGGTAGCCGCATAATGCGCACGGCGACAACGTCTTGCGTACCGAGCTTTTCGGTAGCTGCCCCTTCAACCGCAGAATCGCACGTTGTCGGATATCGTCGGGTACACGGAACACCGCGTCAATCCGATCAGTACCAAGAGCACCTAGACCAACCCAAACAGCGCTCTGATCGCGCACACCTTCCACGCCCCGCAGAATATGCACCATCCGCGTGCCTCGCGCACCGGACGACTCGCCGGCGGCGGTATAGGCACCAAACACCCGCTCCAGCCCAGTGAGCACGCGAATCCGCTCGGACTCCCTCAAACGCTGCATATTGTCCACATGGCCATGGGCTTCCACTCGTCGGAAAGGTACTGCCGCAGCAGATCGATCCGCTGCTCGGTCACCGCCGAAGCGCCGAGAACATGGGCGGAAATGGGCACAGCAGGCCTGTACGTCGGGCACGACCACGTCGTCGACGAAGGACTCCGCTCCACGCTGCCCCATGCTGCTCCACATACCGGCCCAGCATCCTCTTTTGGCGTGCGTCGCCGCGGGATACACTGGAGGCATATTGCCAACCATTGCCGCAATGATCCTAGGAGACAGTTATATGACCGAAGAGCAGCCGAACACACAGCCCAAGGCCGACGCACCATCCACGTCAGGCACCACCGACACGGCCAATGCCGCGAACACTGAACAGCTGCCGCAGCCGAGCGCGCACGCCACCCGCCACAGCATCACGTTGGATGGCGCCGAATGGCAATACGAGGCGACCGTAGGCACGCTGAACATCGACACCGAGAAAGTCAAGCCTGCGGCAAGCGTGTTCTACACCGCGTTCCAGGCGCTAACTGCCGACGGCAAGAGCGACCCGACGCGCCCGGTCACCTTCGTCTTCAACGGCGGCCCCGGCTCATCCACCACGTTTCTGCTGCTCGGATCGCTCGCGCCCCACCGCATCGCCGTCAACGACACGTCTGCGGACCATGCGCCCTACTCGCTGACCGACAACGCCTATACCTTGCTGCCGAAGTCCGATCTGGTGTTCATCGACGCCCCGGGCGCCGGCTTCTCGCGCATCGCGGAGAAAGCGAAGGCCGAACTGTGGTCGGTGGACGGCGATGTGCGCGGCTTCAGCGCGTTCATCCGCACCTTCCTGACCGCATACCACCGCTGGAACTCGCCCAAGTATGTGCTCGGCGAATCCTACGGCACCACCCGCGGCGCCGCGCTCTCATACCGCTTGCAGGAGGATGGCGTAAGCCTCAACGGCTTGACGCTGATCTCAAACATCCTCGATTACTCTTTCACGCTCGACACCAGCGACCAGTACTATATCGGCTACTTCCCTACCTTCGCCTCGGTCGCGAAATATCATGGCAAGGCGGCGCCCGACACTGAAATCACCGAGCATTTGCAGCAGGCCCGCGCTTTCGCGAACGGCCCGCTGCGCCTCGCTCTGGCGCAAGGCTCCACGCTTGATCCCCAGACCAAGGCCGCCATCGCCAAGCGCTACGCCGAGCTGACCGGATTGGGCAAGCAATATGTGCTCGACTCCGACTTGCGGGTGCTGGATGCGCGCTTCCGTAAGCAGCTGCTGCGCGACAAGGGCACGATCGTCGGCCGCTACGACGGGCGCGCCGCCGGGTACGATCTCGACCCGATCAGCGACGACGAGACCTTCGTGGTGGATGACGCCCTGCTCGGACCTGCCTACGCCAGCCTCGTCAATGCCTACTTGCGCGACGAGCTGGAATGGAGCGACACGCGGGAACGTCAGGAGTTCGCGCACTTCGATTGGGAGTCGACCGAGCCGGGCAAAGGCTGGACTTGGTGGCACAAACTGCCCGAACACGCCAAAACCTCGTGGGGCCAGAACATTCCGTTCCCCAAGGTCACCGACGATCTCGCAGCAGCCATCTGCCAGCAGCCCTGGTTCAAAGTACTCATCGGCAACGGCATCTACGACCTGTGCACACCCTTCAACCAGACCGAATACGACATCGACCACATGGGGCTTCCCGAGGCGCTGCGCGGCAACATCGCCTTCACGTATTACCCGGCCGGGCACATGCTTTACTCGTCGCAGGAGAGCCTGAAGAAGTTCCGCCACGACCTCGGCCGCTTCTACGACGCCGATGTAGCTGATCTCACGCAGCTCAACGAGCGCCCGCAGGCGGCGAAACTGTCAGGCATCATCGGCTGATTCATGCAAAACGCGCCAACCCGCAGTTTCCATATGACATGATCTGAGGCGGCAGCCTGCGTTCGCAATGCCGCCTTATTCGCAGTCGCACTGGATTCATAAGTCTCGTTGATTCATGGCGCAGGAAACGCATACCAAGTCCGGAACCGTTATGTTCCGCATAAATGGCCTTGCCTTGCCCCAGCGCCTTCTCGACTCTCGCTTTGCCAACGCAACACATGCATGTGATATCTTCTTTTCCAGCTTGTGGACACTCGCCTTCAGCTTTGCGGCCTAGCGCCAGGCGAACTGAGCACAGCAGGCGCAACGCACGACAGGGGACGTAATTTATGAGTGACATGATGCCGCGCAATGCACGGCATAACGACATCAACGCCGAGGCCAGCGCCTACCACACCTCCGCAGCAACGCACGCCACCCTCAGCATTATCAAGGGCGATATTCTGCACACCCCCACGCCGGACGACTTCGAAGTGTTTGAAAACGGCTACATCATCGTCGCCGACGGCACAGTGCAACGCATCACGTCAGACTTGCCGAACGAATACGCGAACCTACCGGTGACGGACTACAGCGGCTCGTTCATCATCCCCGGATTCAACGATCTGCATATTCACGCGCCGCAGTATCCGATGGCCGGACTGGGCTTCGACTACAAGCTGCTCCCCTGGCTTGAGCGCTACACCTTTCCAGCCGAGGAGAACTTCGCCGATCCGGCGATAGCGCAGCGTTGGTATAAGCGATTTCTCAACAAGCTCTGGTCCGTGGGGACCTTGCGATTCAGCGCTTTTGCGACATTGCACGCGCAATCCACGCTCCAGCTGATGCGTCTGAGCCAGCAATCGGGCCTGCGCGCGTTCATCGGCAAAGTCAACATGGACCGCAATGCGCCCGAAAGCCTCATCGAAGGCACCGACGACAGTCTCGCCACCACACAGAAGCTTATCGAGAAGTCCCGTAAACTCACGCCTGACATCGGTTTCATTGTCACGCCGCGCTTCGTGCCTTCCACCACACCAGAGCTGATGCAAGGCCTGGGCGAGTTGGTCGAGCGCTACGATCTGCCGGTGCAATCACATCTGGACGAGAACTTGGGCGAGATCGACTGGGTGCGAGACCTGCATCCGGACATCCCCAGCTACGCCGAGGTCTACGAGCATTACGGGCTGATGCCTGAGGGCAGAACCATCATGGCGCATTGCGTACATACGAGCGAGCGCGAGCGAGCACTGCTCAAGGCGCGCCGCGTGTACCTTGCGCACTGCGCGCAGTCGAATATGAACCTCACCAGCGGCATCATGCCGGTGCGGCGCGATCTCAACTACGGCCTGAGCGTCACTATCGCAAGTGACGTCGGGGCCGGCCATGTGCCCGATATCAACCGCCACATCGTGCAGTCGATCGAGGCGTCGAAGATGCTCAGCATGCTGCCCGGGCATCAAGGCGAGCACCCACTGCGCCTGCCCGAGGCCTTCTATATGGCCACCAAAGCCGGCGGCGCCTTCTTCGGCCAGGTCGGTTCCTTCGAGCCAGGCTCCGACTTCGATGCACTGGTCATCCGCGAAGGCGACAACCCGCTTGGCCTCTCCCCGCAGGAACGCCTCGAACGCTTCATCTATGCGGGCGACGACCGCAGCATCACCCATCGGTTCGTCGCCGGGCGCGAGATACCGCTGCCCTTCCCCGAGGCGTAGAAAACGAACCATTATCTTGCACACAGTCGCGTAACATGCTCGTAACGCATGCACCATAGGTTCCAAACAACACACCGCAACAGTGCAGGAGCACGAACTCGCGCGGCTTAAGTCGATTCAAGACGACTTGAGAGACGGCTTGGGCCGATTCGCAGCGAGCTACAGAAGAAGGGACAGCGCATGCATATGCGATTGCGCAATATTATGAACAACGGGCGGCTTGCGTGGCTTGCCGCGCTGCTCGCAGCGGTTCTGGCCTTCGCAGGGCTGGCCGGCGCGAGCGCTCAGCCGGCTGCGGCGGCGCGGGATCCGGCGGTGGCTGGCAAGACCTTCACCATCACCACCGACACGACTTACGCGCCGTTCGAATTCCGTCAGGGCGGCAATCTCGTCGGCATTGATATGGATCTGATCAGAACCATCGCAAAGAACGAGGGCTTCACCGTCAATATCCAGTCGCTCGGCTTCGCCGCGGCCCTGCAGGCGCTGAACTCCAATCAGGCGGACGCTGTCATCGCCGGCATGTCCATCACCGACGAACGCAGGCAGATCTACGACTTCTCCGACCCGTACTACGATTCGCAGCTCACGTTCGCGGTCAATAAGAACGACAACAGCATCAACTCGCTGGGCAATCTCAAAGGCAAGTCGGTAGCCGTCAAAACCGGCACGCAAAGCGAGATCTGGGCCAAGTCGATCGCCGAGCAGTACGGATTCACCGTCAAATCGGTCGACCAGTCGGCCACGCTTGTCGAACTCGTGAAATCTCACAATGTGGCAGCCGCCGTGGACGATTATCCGGTGATGGCCTACGGCATCTCGCAGAACAACGGGCTGAAAACCATCGGCGAGCCGCATCCGGTCGGCTCCTACGGCTTCGCGGTGAACAAAGGCAAGAACGCGGCGCTGCTCAAGGCCTTCAACGACGGTCTCAAGGAGCTGCGCGCGAACGGCGAATACGACAAGATCGTCGCCAAGTACACCGGCAGCACGAGCCCCACCAAGGCTGCCACCTCCAGCGCGGCAGCCAAAGGCAGCGAATCCACGGTCACCGGCGCGACCAAGGCGCTGGCCAGGCAGGCCAAGGGCAAGCATTACACGATCGCCACCGACACGACCTTCGCGCCCTTCGAATTCCGCGAGGGCGGCAAGCTCATCGGCATCGACATGGACATCGCCAACGCCATCGCGAAGTCGCAAGGCTTCGACATCGACATCCAGTCGCTCGGTTTCAACGCCGCGCTGCAGGCGCTGAGCTCCAACCAGGCTGACGCCGTCATCGCCGGCATGTCCATCACCGACGAACGCAAACAGATCTACGACTTCTCCGACCCATACTTCCAGTCGGGCGTGCAGATGGCAGTTGCCAAAAACGACGAGACCATCACGAAATACGCCGACCTCAAAGGCAAGACCGTCACTGCGAAAACCGGCTCCGAGGGCGAAAGCTACGCCAAATCCGTCGCCGGCAAATACGGCTTCACAGTGAAATCCGTCGACCAGTCCGCCACCATGTACGAGATGGTCAAGTCCGGCAACGTCGCCGCAGTCTTCGACGACTACCCGGTGCTGGCCTACGGCATCTCGCAGAACAACGGTCTCAAAGCCGTGACGCCCAAGGTGCCCGAAGGCTCCTACGGATTTGCGGTGAACAAGGCCAAGAACCCCGAGTTGCTGGCGGCCTTCAACGTCGGCCTCAAGGACCTGCGGGATTCCGGACAGTATGACAAGATTCTCACAAGATACCTTGGCAATAACGCCTCCGCATCCGCAGACACCAATGCGGTGAAAACCGTCAAGAGGACGAGCTTCTGGGACTTGGCCAAGCAGTCGTTCCCCGCGCTCATGACCGGCTTGAAGAACACGCTGATCATCACCGCACTGGCGTTCATCATTGCACTGATTCTCGGCCTGAGCTTCGGACTGCTACGCGTGAGCCCGAACAAGACGCTGAACTGGATCGCCAAAATATATGTCGCAATATTCCGAGGCACGCCAGTGCTGGTCTGGGCCTTCTTCTTCTACTTCGGCATCCCGCAGCTTGTCGGGCATGCGCTGCCCAACTGGCTGTGGATCTCCGGCCTGCTCACGCTCTCGCTTAACTCGGGTTCGTACCTGACCGAGATCATCCGCGGAGCCATCCAATCGGTCGACATAGGCCAAGGCGAGGGCGCCCGTTCGCTGGGCATGACCCGCAGTCAAACCTTGCGCAAGGTCGTGCTGCCGCAGGCCGCAAAAATCGGCACGCCCTCGATTATTAATCAGCTGGTCATTATGCTCAAGGACTCCTCGCTGCTGCTAACCATTGGCTTCGCAGATCTGCTCTACCAGGCGCAGCAACTCTACGCCTCCAACTTCCGCGTCACCGAGACGCTGCTTATGGTCGGCATTATCTACTTTGTAGCGATTACCCTGCTCACATGGCTGGCAAACATCGCCGATAGGAGGCTGAACAAGTGATGGACGCAACAACATCCGCCGCAACCAAGGGTGCCGAAATCGTCGTTGATGCGCATGATCTGCGCAAGAGCTTCGGGGGCGCCGAAGTGCTTAAAGGCATCGACCTGACTGTCAGAAAGGGCGAGGTGGTCTGCATTATCGGCCCTTCGGGCGCTGGCAAATCGACGCTTCTGCGCTGTCTGAACGGCCTCGAACTACCCACCTCGGGCCGCATAGTCGTCAACGGCCATGATCTGAGCGACAAGGCCACCAACATCGACAAAGTGCGCGAACAGATCGGCATGGTCTTTCAGCATTTCAATCTCTTCCCCAACATGAGCGTTGAAGAGAACATCATGCTCGCGCCCATGATGGTGCATAAGGTTCCCAAGGTCGAAGCGCATGAGACCGCACTGCGCCTGCTCGAGCTCGTCGGGCTCGAAGAGAAGATTACCGCCCGGCCGGCATCGTTGTCTGGCGGGCAGAAGCAGCGCGTCGCCATCGCCCGAGCGCTGGCGATGAACCCGGCTGTGATGCTCTTCGATGAGGCTACCTCGGCCCTCGACCCGGAAATGGTCGGCGATGTGCTCGGAGTCATTCGGCGCTTGGCCGAGCGCGGCATGACGATGATCCTTGTGACGCACGAAATGGCATTCGCACGTGAGGTCGCCAGCCGCGTCATCTTCACCGACGACGGTGTGATCGACGAGGAAGGAACCCCTGCTGAGATCTTCGGCAATCCTCAGAGCGAGCGCCTGCAGTCCTTCCTCTCAAAGGTGCTCTAGCGGAGTCGCACCCCGCCTATGGGCACAGCCTTTCGCTTCCGCTTCCGCGACGCGCTATCGTTGGCAGCATGACTCGAATATTGCACTTGACGGATACGCATATTAGCGCCGGCGGGGCGCCGCACGGCAGCGTAGACACCTGCGCCACGTTGCGGGCCGTACTCGAACGGGCGCGCCTGTCAGCCCCTGATGTGGTGGTGGTTTCCGGGGATGTGTCCGATGATGGCAGCCCGGAGTCATACCAGCTGGTGCGCGGCATGGTGCATGAGTGGGCCGACGCACGCGGTGCCGCGGTGCTGTGGGCTGTAGGGAACCACGACAAACGCGCAGGATTCCGCCAGCTGCTGTGCGACCCGGCCAACGAGCCGGCTCAGCCCGACGAGCTGGGGGCAGCGGTCGATTGCTCCGCTGATGCACCGGTATTCGGCAAAGTTCACGTGGCCGGACTTGATTTCCTTATTCTTGACACACAGGTTCCCGGAAAGTCATACGGCCATGTGGACGCCCGGCAGCTCGCATGGCTCAACGCCGAGCTGCAATCGAACGCGGACACGCCGGCGGTACTCGTCACCCATCATCCGCTGATTCCCTCGGCTAGCGTGCTAATGAACGGACTAGGGCTCGATAATCCCGGCGATGTCTTGCAGCTGCTTGATTCAAGCCGTGTGCGCGTGGCACTTTCCGGTCATAATCATGCCTTGGAGATGTCGTCAGTAGGCCACGGCATCACTGTCGTGGTTGGCGCGCCGGTAACCGCCCAAACGCTTTCGGTGGGCCAGAGCGATACGGAAATAGCCCTGCGTGGCGCCGGTGCGTGCGTCGTGGACGTGCTGGCGCGGCGGCCAAAAGGCGAAGGCGACGTGCGCGTGTTCCCGTTCCTCTTGCCGGATGCGAGTGGCGAAGGCGTCGTTTTCCAGCTTCTTCCCGAAGATGTCAGGCGAATTATCGCAAGCTCAGGGATTCCTGCAATCGCATCATCCCTCTGCGCGTCGACTCCTGATATTCGATAATTCGTAACAGCAAATTCATGCAGCGTGAAACATTCGTCCACAGATTTCGGATATCGTGGAGTTTGCGTCCACGGCTTGAGGGAGATTTACTTCGGCCGCAACCTCGCGACTGTCGCAATGACCAAGGGCAAATCGATGTATGCACTGATTTGCGCTGCGGCCATGCGTCCGGCGGGCTATTCGCCGAATTGAATTCACATTGCAGTAGCAGTACCAGAGCAGTATTGAGAGGAAGCAATAACAATGAAACACGCAATCAAGGGGATTCTCGCCGCGGCAGCAGCCACCGCCGTGCTGCTCGCCATGGGCGCCTGCGGATCAAGCAACGGCTCATCCAGCGCTGGCAAGACTCCATCGTCCTTGGTTCTAGCTCTCGTCCCTTCGCAGGATCAGAACAACCTAGTTACCACCGCCAAGCCTCTCACCGATTATCTGAGCAAGCAGCTGGGCATCACGGTCACGGGTGTCGTGTCCAAGGATTACCAGGCAGCAGTAGAGGCCATGGGCGCCGGCCAGGCACAGATCGGATTCCTGCCTTCACTGCAGCTGTGGCAAGCCAATTCGAAGTACGGCGCCAGCGTGGTGTTGCAGACCGAGCGCAACGGCAACATCACCTATCCTGCGCAATTTATGACCAACAATCCCGACAAATACTGCTCCGACACGCCTGTCGAGCGTGACGGCAAATTATTCTGCAATGGTGCCGACGCACAAAAGGGCCCGGCCGGGCTGAACGCGGTCTCCAAGATCAAGGGCGCAAAGGTCGCCATGCTGGGCGCTGCCTCCCCGGCAGGGTATATCTACCCGGTGCTGGATCTCAAAAACAAGGGCATTGACGTAGACAAAGACATCACCCCGGTTCCCGTCACCGCGAACGACGCCTCCGTGCTGGCCGTGTACAACGGCGACGCTGAGGTCGGATTCAGCTTCTGGGATGCGCGCGATCTGGTGATGAAGGACAAGCCCGACGTCGGTAAGAAGGTCGTCGTCTTCGCGCTTTCCGAGGAGATCCCTAACGATGGCGTGGCTATCTCGAAAGATGTTCCCAAAGCTACACGCGACAAGATCACCAAGGCGCTTGAACACTTCACCGACACCGCCGAAGGTACCAAAGCGCTTGAATCGATCTACTCGATCACCAAACTCGCTCCAGCCGATCCCAAGAGCCTGACGGTTGTCGCTGACGCCGCGGACAAGCTGGGCCTGCAATAATGAGCGAAACGACGACACCCTCGCGACTAGCGCAAACGGCGACCAATCCCCAGGACGCGCCTGCTGATGACGCCCCCTGGGGGCTTGTCTTCCATGATGCCACGGTGCGATACCCCAACGGCGTCGTGGGATTGGACAGCATCACGCTGCAGATCGAGCCGGGAGACATGGTCGCAGTCGTAGGACTGTCCGGAGCCGGTAAGAGCACCTTCATCCGCACGGTGAACGGCTTAGTTCCACTAAGCGAAGGCTCGGTGGAGGTCGGCGGTCAATTGATATCGTCGATGAAACCGCGCGCATTGCGCCGCATCCGTGGGTCGATCGGCATGATCTTCCAAGGTTTCAATCTCTCTGCGCGCTCTTCGGTAATGTCCAATGTGCTCGTCGGCCGCGTGCGCCACACCGCCGGCTGGCGCACGCTGATTGGCTGGTATCCTAAATCAGATCGCACCATAGCCTTCCAGGCGCTCGATCAGGTCGGTCTGCTAGAAAGGGCGTGGACCCGCGCTTCGAACCTTTCCGGAGGCCAACAGCAACGCGTGGCCATCGCTCGTGCCTTGGCACAACGGCCTCGGCTGATCCTCGCTGACGAGCCTGTCGCCAGCCTCGACCCGCCTACAGCCGCAAGCATCATGGGCTATCTCGAAAGCATTAACCGTAAGCAGGGCATCACCATGCTCATCAACGTGCATTCGGTGGAGATAGCGCGCCGCTATGCCAACCGGATCATCGGCTTGCGCGCAGGGAAGCTCGTATTCGACGGCACCGCCGAAGAGGCCACCGACGACGTGTTCGCCGGTATCTACGGTCGCGCTCCCGGCCAAGACGCGCCCGTGGGCGCAGATCAAGCCGGGCGGCCATGAACGATCTGTCCTTGCGCATTCCCGCCAAACCCCACGTCTCGTTGCGCGTCATCGCGGGCACGGCGGTATGCATCATCATCACTATCGTCTCCTGCGCGCCGAAGATCGGCGTAGGCGTCGATTTCAACTTGGTCGCGCGCAATTGGAGCAACGGCGCTGTACGCATTGTGCAGCTCCTACACCCCGATTTCAGCTATTTCCCCAGAACAGTCCATGCCTTGGCCGAGACCTTGCAGATGGCATTCATCGCCACACTGGTCTCGGGCATCATCTGCATTCCGCTAATCTTCTGGGCAGCGGCACTTTCTAACCCGAACGCCCTCGGCCGCAGAATCACGCGCTTCATCCTCGATGTGGTCAGGGCAGTGCCCGATCTGCTGTATGCCTCGATTCTGGTGGCAATGGTAGGCGTCGGCCCGCTGCCCGGTATTATTGCGCTAGTGCTGGTGGATATCGGCATTCTCGTGAAGCTGCTGTCCGAATCAGTGGACGCCATGGACCGCGGGCTGGTGGAGGCCGGCGAATCGGCTGGGGCCACGCGTTGGCAGATCAACCGGCTGATGTTGGCGCCCTCCCTCACCCCCACGTATCTCAGCCAGCTGCTCTATGTACTAGAACTGAACGTCAGAGCCTCTTCGATCCTTGGCTTGGTCGGTGCCGGCGGGCTGGGTCTGCAGATCGATGCCGTGCGCACGTATTATCGCTATGACCAGCTGTCGCTGATCATCCTGGAGATCCTGATAGTGGTGATCGCGCTGGATGTGCTAAGCGCTGCGATCAGAAAGCGGCTGCTATGAACACGTCTGCTAACAGGTCTACGAACAGAATCGGAATCGGAACGGTACCGCCGCGCCCTGCTGCATGGGGCCAGCGCATCGCTTGGCTTGTCATCACTGCCGTGGCCGTACTCAGTTTCCACGGCATATCCATCGATTGGTCGCGCATCGGCAGCCTTCCTGCGCAAGTCGTGCAATATTCCATACTGATGTTCTCGAGCCCTGACTGGACGAAATTCGGCGAGGCGTTGCATCAGACGCTGCTCTCGGTGGAAATGGCATGGATCGGTACGGTTTTCGGCGCCATTATCGCTACGCCGCTGAGCTTCTTAGCCTCGCGCGGCTTCGCGCCGCGGTGGATGACCGCCCTGCTACATGGGCTGTTCTCGCTCATCCGCGCGATTCCCGAAGTGGTGCTGGCCATCATCCTGCTGACCGTGACCGGACTGACGCCTTTCACCGGTGCGCTGACGCTGGTCATCACCAGCGTAGGCACCTTAGGCAAATGGGGCTATGAGGCAGTTGAGCAGGCCGATCCCAAGCCGATCGAGGCGGTGCGTTCCGTCGGCGGCAGCACTTGGCAGACGCTGCGCTGGGGCGTGTGGCCGGATATCGAACCGACATTCCTGTCCTTCTGGCTTTACCGTTTCGAAGTCAATGTGCGCGCATCAGCCGTGCTGGGTCTTATCGGCGCCGGCGGCATCGGCGACATGCTCTCCTCGTATGTGCAATACCGGCAATGGCCGGTGATCGGCGTGCTGCTCATCGTGGTGGTCATGGTCACCATGCTGGTGGATGCCGCATCACAAGCCATTCGAAAGCGCATCGTCGAAGGATGAATGATTTGGCAGGGGACTCAGCACCAGCCTGGAAAGGCAATGACAACGCGCTGCCTTCAGCGCGCATCGCCGCGCTTTCCGCTTCGCTGCTGCCCAGCGAGCGGAAAGTCACGCAGGCGGTGCTGGGCGATCCCAGGCTAGTGGCAGAAGCCACAGCCCAGGAATTGGCGGATGCTATCGGCGTCTCGCGCTCGAGCGTTATTCGAACCTGCCAGCGCTTGGGCTATAAGGGCTATCCGCAGCTACGAGTCGCGACAGCGTTCCAGCTCGCAGCACAATCCCCTGCTCACACGCCCTGTGCTGCGCCGTCTGCTGCCGGAAAAACACTATCCGGCAGCAGATCAGGCAAAGGCGGTACCCAGAACAACGAATGTGGCAACACACGCGCCAAGGCATCGACCCAAGCCGATGTCCTCGAGTTCATGCGCGGTAAGCTCAAATCCATCACCGATATGATCCCCTACTTACTTGATGCGCTCAACGCCGATATCGCCCGGCAGGCGGTGATCAAGCTCGAACAGGCCGAACGCGTGCTGGTCGTGGGCAACGGGCTCTCTTCTCCGCTCGCCAGCGATTTCGCGCTGAGACTCACGTCCATCGGGCGCCACGCCGAATTCGTGGCTGATGGTATCGGCCAACAAGTAACCGCCCGTCAGCTCGGCGAGGAATCGGTCTGCATGGTCATCAGCGGCTCGGGAGACACAAGAACAAGCATCAATGCAGCCGAAGCGGCCCATATGGGAGGCGCGACGACCATGGCGCTCACCTCGTTCTCCCCTTCGCCGCTGGCTGCAGCCAGTGACATCGTGCTCGTGGCCACTTCAGTGGGTGGTTCATTCCAAAACGAGATTTCAGAGGCCTCCCGCGTCGCGCATGTTATTTTCCTCGAGCTGCTCGTCGACGTGCTGCGAGCGAGAGCCGCCGCACGCTGCGCGGGTCGTTCCACCGGGCGTGAACAGTTCGCGGACATTATCGCCGAAAACCTCAACGAATAATATTGCCGGACCACGTCACTTCCCCTGCGCTATACATCCGGGCCCACCCGGCTTGCCCATATTCTTTCAGCGCTCCACGCAGGATATACGGGCTCGCGCACGTATGCACGGCATTCAACGCGTGAGTCTCACGTGTGATACGCAAGTGTGATATTTCATACACGCCGATTCGTATCGTCGAGGGCGATACCTTCATGCCAACCACGCGCGACGACATTACTATGGTGAATCATGAACGATTCCACTTCTTGGCGCAACCCGCTGCGAGACCCGCGCGACTTGCGCCTGCCGCGCATCGCGGGCCCGTGCAGCCTGGTGATCTTCGGCGTCACCGGCGATTTGGCGCAGAAGAAATTGCTGCCCGCCATCTACGACTTGGACAACCGAGGGCTGCTGCCGCCCAGCTTCAGCCTGATCGGCTTCGCCCGGCGCGACTGGACGAATGAGCATTTCATCGAATTCGTCAAAGCCGCCGTGCAAAAGGGCTCACGTACGCCGTTCAAGGATTCGACCTGGGACAACCTGGCCAACGGCATCCGCTTCGTACAAGGCACATTCGACGATTCCGAAGCGTTCACTCGCCTGAGCGATACCGTGCAGGAGCTCGACCGCGATCGCGGCACGCGCGGCAACCACGCATTCTACATGTCTGTGCCGCCCAGCGCCTTCCCAGTTGTTTCCCAGCAGCTCGCCGCATCCGGCCTGTCGAAATCAGGCAAAGGCGCATGGCGCAGGGTCATCATCGAGAAACCGTTCGGACGCGATCTGGCGAGCGCTAAGGAGCTCGACCGCGTGGTTTCCGAGGTCTTCGACCCCAGCTCCGTCTTCCGCATCGACCATTACCTCGGTAAGGAGACCGTACAGAACTTGCTCGCGCTGCGCTTCGCGAACACAATGTACGAGCCGATCTGGAATTCGAATTACGTCGATCATGTGCAGATCACCATGGCCGAGGACATCGGCATCGGCGGTCGCGCTGGATACTACGACGGCATCGGCGCCGCGCGCGACGTGATCCAAAACCACCTGCTGCAGCTCCTGGCTCTGACCGCCATGGAGGAGCCCGTAAGCTTCTCGGCTGCCGATCTGGCCACCGAGAAATCCAAGGTACTCTCGGCCGTCCGCCTGCCCGAGGACCTCGCTGCGAACACAGCGCGTGGACAATACACCGCCGGCTGGCAGGGCTCGACCTGCGTCGGCGGCTACTGTGATGAAAAGGGCGTTTCGCCCGACAGCACAACCGAAACCTACGCCGCCATTCGTCTTGATGTGGATACGCGCCGTTGGGCCGGAGTGCCGTTCTATCTGCGCACCGGCAAGCGGCTCGGCAAACGCGTCACCGAAATCGCGGTCGTCTTCAAACGCGCCCCGCATCTACCGTTCGAGAATACGGCGGTGCAGGAGCTGGGCAAAAACGCCATCGTCATCCGCGTGCAGCCCGATGAGGGTGTGACCATGCGCTTCGGATCCAAAGTACCAGGCGGATCCTCGATGGAGGTACGCGATGTGTCTATGGACTTCAGCTACGGCCGCTCGTTCACCGAAAGCTCTCCGGAAGCCTACGAACGGCTGATTCTCGATGTGCTGCTCGGCGATCCGCCGCTGTTCCCGACCACCGAGGAGGTCAACCTTAGCTGGAAGATCCTCGACCCGATCGAAGAATTTTGGGCCACTCAAGGCCGCCCGCAGCCTTACCGTTCCGGCACTTGGGGACCGGCCGAGGCCGATGAGATGCTGAGACGCGAAGGCCGCCATTGGAGGATGCCATGATCATCGAGATGCCCAATACCCACACGAGCGAGATCTCTCGCAAGATCGACGAGCTGCACGAGGAGCGCGGCGAGGCTGCGACCGGTCGCGTGCTCACGTTGCTGGTCGTTACGGAGGACGCCGAGCTCGAACGGGCGCTTCAGATCGCGAATACGGCCAGCCGCGAACATCCGTGTCGTGTCATCGCAATCGTGCCGGACAATGATTCCGACATCGATCCGCAGGAAGACGACTCGAATCTCAACGCACAGGTGCGTTTCGGCGCGGACGCCGGAGCTGGCGAAATCATCATTCTGCACCCGCGCAACGGGTTGATCCGCCATCAGGATACGCTCGTGATTCCACTGCTAGTGCCAGATGCCCCGATTGTGGCTTGGTGGCCGACGAATCCGCCCGCCGTGCCTTCCAAGGATCTGCTCGGCGCAATGGCCCGCAGCCGCATCACCGATGCGATGCACTCCGACAATCCCGAGGCGACGATGGAACGGCTGCGTCGCAATCTGTGCGCCGAGGACGTCGATCTGTCGTGGACGCGCCTGACCGTATGGCGCGCAATGCTCGCCTCAATGCTCGACCAGCCGCCGTATCTACCGGTTCTCAGGGCGAAGGTCGCCGGCCCGAAGAACTTTCTGCCGCTCGATCTGTTGCGCGCTTGGCTGCGCCTACGGCTCGATGTACCCGTCGAACTGGAAATCGTCCCGGACGCGTTTGCAATAACCGGCGTGTATCTGACCCGCGAAGACGGCGTGCTTTCGCTCGAACGGCCTGCTGAGGATCAGACGGTCGTGCGGCAGCCGAATCAGGCGCCGCAGCCGATCTCTATGCCCATCCGCACCGACGTGGACTGCCTGATCGAGGAGCTGCGACGGCTCGAACCCGACGAAGTCTACGCCGAGGTGATCAACTCCGGCTGGGATCTGATGTACAGCTAAGCCGTGTGGAAGACGCATACGAATGGCTGCAGCCGGGTTCGTCGGTCTGCAGCCATTCGTATGCGTTGGGACTTGCCGATACTTCGCCGCACCAGCGATATACGCAATGACAATGCTAAAGAAAGAATCTGATATGACCGAACGCCGACTCGCTGAACGTCAACTTGTGGTGTATCGAGACAGTGACACCATTGCCCAAGCCGGGGCGCAACGCATACTGCTCGCGATACTCGACACGCTCAGCACGCAGCCGCAACCCGAACGCTTCGATCTCGCGCTCACCGGCGGCTCCGACAGCTTGAAAGCCTTGAGCTATATGGCTTCAAACCCGTTGACGCAGATTGTCGACTGGTCGCGCGTTCACATCTGGTGGGGCGACGAGCGCTTCGTGGCGGCCAATAACGAAGATCGCAACGCCTTGCAAGCCCGGCGCAGATTCCTGGATGCGTTGCAGGATGGCGGCCGCCTTCCTGCGGCGAATATTCACGAGATGCCCGCGGACACCCGATCCCCCAGGCAGGTCGCCACTGACAGCGACACGGACAATGGCACAGCCAATGACGCCGTGCTTGATGCTGCCGCGCTGCAGTACGGGCAGGAGCTGATCGCCGAGCTCGGTGATCAGCCGACATTCGATCTGCTAATCCTCGGCATGGGCCCGGACGGGCATTATGCCTCGCTGTTCCCCGGTCACGCCGAAATCAACGTCACCGATCGACTCGTCGTCGGCGTTAATCATTCGCCAAAGATGCCACCACTGCGGCTCTCCCTCACCGCGCCGCTACTGGCTCGCAGCCACCGCACCTGGTTCTTCGCCGCTGGAGCCGCCAAGGCCGACGCTCTCGCGCAGGTCTTCGCCAAATCCAACAACCCCGCCTACCCGTCGTCCTTCGCTGCCGGAACCGACGAATTCATGTGGTTCACCACCGCGGATGCCGCGGCGAAGATTCTGTAACTGGTCGTATCAGCAAACAGGCGGATAGAAATAGGGCATAGGTGTCGCAATGTCACCTATGCCCTATTTCTATCCGCCTAGCTAACGAAATGAAGGCGAGTCCGTTACGCCTCGATCTCGGGGCGGCCGTCCTCGGCCCACAGGGTGTGGAAGGCGCCAGGAGCATCGACACGGCCGTAAGTATGCGCGCCAAAGAAGTCGCGCTGACCCTGGATAAGCGCTGCCGGCAGGCGCTTCGAGCGCAGACCGTCGTAGTACGACAGCGAGCTGGAGAAGGCCGGAACCGGGATGCCATAGGTGGCAGCACGGGCCACGACACGGCGCCAAGAGTCCTGCGCTCCCTCGATGGCAGACTCGAAATACGGCGCAAAAAGCAACGAGACGTCGGCTGCGCCAGATTCAAAGGCGTCGGAGACAACGTTCAAGAACTGTGCGCGGATGATGCATCCACCGCGCCAGATACGAGCAACAGCGGCAAGATCGATGTCCCAGCCGTATTCCTTTGCGCCGGCGTTGATCTCGTCGAACCCCTGCGCATAGGCGATGATCTTTGACGCATAAAGCGCATGGCGGATGTCTTCGATGAAGGCCTCGCGCTCGTCGGCGGGAATGTTCAACGAACCATCGGGGCCAGTCAGATGCTGTTTGGCGGCCTCGTCACGCTGCTCGCTCTGGCTGGACAAGCCACGGGCGAACACCGCCTCAGCGATGCCGGTGACCGGCGTGCCCAACGAAAGCGCAGTCTGCACAGTCCAAGTGCCAGTACCTTTCATGCCCGCATGGTCGACGATGAGATCAACCAGCGGCTTGCCGGTCTTCTTGTCGGTCTGATGCAGCACTTCGGCCGTGATCTCGATGAGGTAGGAGTTGAGCTCGGTGGTGTTCCACTGGCCGAACACGTCGGCGATCTCGCCCGGCTCAAGTCCTAGGCCCCGACGCATGAGGTCGTAGCTTTCGGCGATCAGCTGCATGTCGGCGTATTCGATGCCATTGTGCACCATCTTGACAAAGTGACCCGCGCCATTCTCGCCAATGTGGGTCACGCAGGGCTCGCCCTCGGCGACCGCCGCAATGGACTTCAGAATCGGTCCAAGCGTCTGCCATGATTCCTCAGTTCCGCCGGGCATCATGGACGGGCCGTTGAGCGCTCCCTCTTCGCCGCCCGAGACACCGCAGCCGACGTAGTGGAGGCCGCGAGCGCGAATGTCTTTCTCGCGCCGGATCGTGTCCTGGAAGTAGGAGTTACCGCCGTCAACGATGATATCGCCCGGCTCCATCGCATCGGCCAGCTCGTTGATCACCGCGTCAGTCGGGGCGCCGGCCTTGACCATGATGATGGCTGTGCGCGGCTTGCTCAGCGACGCGACGAATTCCCCGATCGTCCTGGACGGCACGAACTTGCCTTCGCTGCCATGCTCGGCTATGAGCTTTTCGGTGCGCTCGTAGTGACGGTTGTACAGAGCTACCGTGTTGCCATGATGCGCCAGATTGCGCGCCAAATTGGAACCCATGGCTGCCAGCCCGATGACTCCGATGTTTGCTGTTGCCTCGGCCATATGCCTCGCCTTTCAGATCGGTTGTGCGAATTCGACATATCCGCTATACGCGTCACCAGTCTATCCCGCGCGTCTATGACATGCACCGCCCGCCCTGTATTCCCTCCCACAGCGAACGATCCGTGCATCGACGTCACCCAGGCATGTGGGCCGTGATAACAGCCCCTGCACGAAGACGGCAGTGTCGCAGATAACCCCCAGCCGAACTACGCCAGTGTGATTTACTCAACATTTCCACAATTGCGACGAACCGATCCGCGGGGCCGAAACCTCTTGTGGCCGTAGGCATGTGAAGCCGAAAACCACTATATCTAGTAACCAATGAACCGACACGCCACTAAACATGGTATGTATTTCCAAATCACAAGCATGTAATCTATGTATCCAGACACACCTACGCAAGTCAACCGGAGGAAAGCCATGACCGTCACCGTCTTCACCAAGTACCGTTGCCCGCAGTGCGAGGCCACTAAGCGCCAGCTCACCAAGCAGGGCATCGCCTTCGAGGTCGTCGACTTGGCTGAGAACCCTTCAACGCTCGAGCAACTGCAACAGGCTGGCTTCCGCCAGGCTCCGATCGTCATTACCCCCGATGCCTCATGGAGCGGATACCGCCCCGATCTCATCAAGCAGTTGGCCACACAGGAGGTCACCGCACAGCAAACAGTCCGCAGCGCTGCCCCAATGAGTGTGCTGGCGTGAGCGAATTGCAGGCTGAAGTATTGAGCAAACCGGTGTATGAAGCGCAGGGAGAGCCGATCGGAGCGATCGTCTTCTTCTCTTCTGCCTCCCAGAACACCGCGCGCTTTGTCGCCAGCTGCCAGTTGCAAGACGAGGGCATCAACGTCTACCGCATACCGCTGCGCCCCAAGGATCCGGCACTCAACGTGCGTGAGCCTTATGTTCTCATTGTGCCTACCTACGGCGGCGGAAGCGCCCATAAGGCTGTACCGGTCCAGGTCAGGCAGTTTCTCAATAATGCGAGCAACCGGCAGTATATCCGAGGGGTCATCGCCTCAGGTAATTCCAACTTCGGCGAGGGCTACTGCATCGCCGGTGACATCATTTCGGCGAAGTGCAAGGTACCGTTCATGTATCGGTTCGAGCTCATGGGCACCCCAGAGGATCAGACAGCGGTACGCCAAGGATTGCTTGAATTCTTCTCGAAGGCACGGCAGCCGATCGGGGCAGCCGACTAACAAGGCCAGGAGCCGTTCCAATCATGGATCGACGAGGCTGGTAAACATATACGAAAAAACCAGACCGCCCCTCCAGGCTCAGGTTGATTCTGCGCCACGGGAGAAGCCTGGGAAAACAGCGGCAAGCCTCACAGCTACCCAGCCACCATGGCAACGCCACGAATATCTTTAATTGTTACGCAACTTATACGCATCACATCACACCGAAGGACAGCACCATGGCAATCACCGACAGCACCACGCTGGTCATGGATAACACCAGCGACACCGCGGATCAGCACGACCCCGCGCATGACTTCCACTCGCTCAACGCCATGCTTAACCTGTATGACGCCAACGGCAACATCCAGTTCGACAAGGACAAGCAGGCCGAACGTGTCTACATGACCGGCCACGTCGCTCAGAACACCATGAAATTCGGCTCGACCGCCGAGCGGCTCGCCTATCTCATCGACAACCAGTACTACGACAAGGCCGTCTTCGACCAGTACAGCCCCGAATTCCTGGATTCTTTCTACGATCACATCGAGTCCGAAGGCTTCGAGTTCGACACCTTCCTCGGCGCGTTCAAGTTCTACACTTCCTACGCGCTCAAGAGCTTCGACGGCAAGCAATACCTTGAGGACTTCCCGCAGCGTTCGGCCGCCGTAGCGCTGGAACTGGCTTCAGGCGACGAGCAACTCGCCGTCAAGTACGCTGATGAAATCATCTCCGGCCGTTTCCAGCCAGCCACTCCGACCTTCCTAAACCTTGGCAAAGCGCAGCGCGGCGAGCCGGTCAGTTGCTTCCTCGTGCGCATCGAAGACAATATGGAATCCATTTCGCGCGGTATCAATGCAGCTCTGCAGCTCTCCAAGCGCGGCGGCGGCGTGGCGCTGCTGCTGAGCAACCTGCGTGAGCAGGGCGCGCCAATCAAGCACATCGAAAACCAGTCCAGCGGAGTGATCCCCGTCATGAAACTGCTCGAAGACTCCTTCTCGTACGCCAACCAGTTGGGCGCACGCCAAGGCGCCGGCGCGGTGTACCTCAACGCGCACCACCCTGATATCCTGCGCTTCCTCGACACCAAACGTGAAAACGCCGACGAGAAGATCCGCATCAAGTCGCTCTCCTTGGGTGTCGTCATCCCCGACATCACCTTCGAGCTAGCCAAGCGCAAGGCTCCGATGGCCCTGTTCAGCCCCTACGACGTCGAACGCGTCTATGGCAAGCCTTTCGCCGACATCTCAGTGAGCGCACATTACGATGAGATGGTGGCCGACGACCGCATCCGCAAGACCTATATCGACGCACGCGAATTCTTCATGACTATCGCCGAGATCCAATTCGAATCCGGCTACCCCTACATTCTCTTTGAAGACACCGTGAACCGTGCCAACCCCATCGAAGGCCGCATCACAATGAGCAATCTGTGCTCCGAGATCCTGCAGGTTCAGGAACCCAGCGTACTGAACGAAGACCTCACGTATGCCCATATCGGCCGCGACATCTCGTGCAATCTCGGCTCGCTGAACATCGCCAAGGCGATGGATGGCGGCCTGACAGGCACCGTCTCGACCGCCATCCGTGCTCTCAACGCCGTTTCCGAGCACACGCAGATGGACAGCGTGCCATCAATCAGACGTGGCAATGATGAAGGCCACGCCATCGGCTTGGGCCAGATGAATCTGCATGGCTTCCTCGCTCGCGAACGCATCCATTATGGCTCCGAAGAAGGCCTGGACTTCACCGATATGTACTTCATGACGGTCGCCTACAACGCCTACAAGACCTCGCACGAGCTCGCCGTCGAACGCGGCCACGCCTTCAAGAGCTTCCCGGCCAGCGATTACGCGAAGCCGGCCGGCCAAGGCAACTACTTCGACAAGTACACTGACGGCCGCCGTTCTCTCGAGCCACGTACCGAGCGTGTCAAGGAGCTGTTCGAGCACTTCGAAATCCACATCCCGAGTGTGCAAGACTGGGAGAAGCTGCGCGATGCGATCCTGCGCGACGGCATTTACAACCAGAACTTGCAGGCCGTGCCACCAACCGGGTCAATCTCGTACATCAACCATTCAACGAGCTCGATCCACCCGATTGCTTCGAAGATCGAGATCCGCAAGGAAGGCAAGATCGGGCGCGTCTACTATCCTGCACCGTACATGACCAATGACAACCTCGAGTACTTCCAGGACGCCTACGAAATCGGCTGGAAGCCCATTGTCGACACCTACGCCGAGGCCACGCAGCACGTCGATCAGGGATTATCGCTCACACTCTTCTTCCCCGATACGGTCACCACGCGCGACCTGAACAAGGCCCAGATCTACGCCTGGCGCAAGGGTATCAAAACCTTGTATTACATCCGCATCCGGCAGCAAGCGCTGGAAGGCACCGAAGTGCAAGGCTGCGTCAGCTGCATGCTGTGATTGAGCGCGATAGGTGTTGACGCTTTTGAGGAGGGGATGGGCATCGCCTGACACGCTCCAAGGCCGCTCGGCCGGTCATACGGTCTGGCGATGCCCATCCCCTCCTCAAAAGCTCATGCTAAGGGCCGCTCATCTCAGCATGCATCAGAGCGCAGAGGCCCTTGTTGAGCGCATAAAAAACATTGAACTCTAACCCGCTGAGTGGATATGAGCATTGCGACCATAATGGCTTTGCTTGATGCGCTCCGCAGCCCGGATAATGGTTCCGCAAGCGTGGTCTAGCAGTTACTTCAACGTATAAGCCAGCGTTGTGAGGGTTGGAGGTGCGTTGCTCGACCGTATGACTTGGCCGAGCGGCCCGGAGCGTGTCGTGCAATGCACCTCCAACCCTCACAACGCGACCACACAGATTACATAATAATTAAACGTAAAAAACAAAGAGAGCACACGAAAGGAAGATTATGGCTGACAATATGAAGGATGAGACGCTTGAGGCTACATCGACTGTGGATCCGATGGAGCGATTTCCGCGGCTGACATACCATCCAGTGACGCGCGTTCAGGCGATCAACTGGAACAAGATTCTCGATCCCAAGGACAAAGAGGTCTGGGATCGATTGACGGGCAACTTCTGGCTGCCTGAGAAGGTGCCGCTGAGCAACGATATCCCCTCGTGGGGCAAGCTGAGCGCCGACGAGCAAACACTTACCATGCGCGTGTTCACCGGGTTGACCTTGCTCGACACCATTCAGGGCGTGGCCGGCGCGCCGCGGCTGATTCAGGACGCCATCACCCCGCACGAGAAGGCTGTGTTCTGCAACATCACCTTCATGGAGGAAGTGCACGCCAAGTCATATTCCTCGATTTTTGAGACGCTGTGCTCCTCGAAGCAGGTGGACGAAGCTTTCGACTGGTCCGAGATGAACCCGAATCTGCAGAAAAAGGCGCAGATCGTGCTCGACTACTACAACGGCGACGACCCGCTCAAGGTGAAAATCGTTTCGGTGCTGCTTGAATCCTTCTTGTTCTATTCGGGATTCTTCCTGCCCTTCTGGCTCTCCGCACACGCGAAGCTCACCAACACAGCGGATATCATCCGTCTGATTCTGCGCGACGAGGCCGTGCATGGCTACTACATCGGCTACAAGTACCAGATCGGGCTCGAAAAGCTCAGCCAGGAGCGCCGCGACAAGCTGCAGGACTACACGTATGAGCTGCTGCAAGACCTCTACGACAACGAGGTCGAATACACCGAAGACCTGTACAAAGGCGTCGGACTGGTCGACAAGGTGCTAGCCTTCGTGCGCTACAACGGCAACAAGGCGCTCATGAACCTCGGCTACCCTGCGCTGTTCACCGCCGAGGACACGCAAGTCGACCCAGCCATCCTGACGTCCCTGAGCCCTAATGCGGACGAAAATCATGATTTCTTCTCCGGTTCCGGCTCGTCCTATGTTATGGGCAAAGCCATCGAAACCGACGATGATGACTGGGACTTCTAGGAAGTCCCAGTTCCCCGGGGTGGCCATAACCGGCCACGCGAGCTGATCGAAAAGGCGACAGCACGCTAGGCGGTTTCAGACACGAGGGAGCGCAGCCGATGGGCACGCTTCTCCTAGCTCACCTACGACGCGCTCGTGATCATATTGATGACCAAACTCAGACAGAACGCCGAAACAATGTTCAAACGCCACGCAAACCTAGAATAAGGCCATGCAGGCGCCACCCGAGAGCACTGCGGGCTGTATCATTCCGGCCCGCAGTGCCGCTTGACTTGGAGCGGACTCCAGGTCATATTGTGGGCATCATGATCACTCTGCTCTTTCTGTCGCCCACGGCTCTACTCGCTATCGCCCAAGTGGTCGCCTTCATCGGGGCGCCCAGTGAGGCCCGAAATCATGGCCTCTCATTCAGCCAGTTCGGCCTCGCATGGTCGCTGTATCTGATCGGCGCGCTCTCAGCCGCCACCTCAATATTGTTAGCCGTCCACAGCTGGACAAGATCATTGGGATTCATGCCTTCGATCCCTATTCTGGCTGGGCTCTCGCTCGTCACGGTCGTTGCTGTCATGGCGGGCCCTCTTGCGTGGGGGCGTTCTATAGGGGAGTTTCATCTGCCGCACCACATAGTCCGCGCGGGGCTGCTGGTACTGGCGATGGTGCTTTACTGGACTTATGTCTCTCTCAATCGGTGACGTCGCAGCCCGCAGCGGGCTGAGTCGCGACACTCTGCGTTACTACGAGAAGATCGGGCTGGTTCCGCACGCCCGGCGATCCCCAAGCGGGCAGAGGGAGTACGAGGAGCCCGTCCTGGATCAACTCCTGGTCGTCACGGCATTGCGTAACGCAGGGTTTTCCATTGCGCAGGTGCGCGGGTAGTGCCCGAGTTCTTGCGCACTTTGGGTTTTGTCTCCTGTGTGCGTTTTCAGTTCGCTTCCTGTATGGTGTCGCCGAGTCGGGACATGTCCAGGTAACGTCGGGTGGACCAGTCGTTGTCGGTGACGTATCGGATCCTAGCGGTGATGAGCATCAACGCGCTCCTACCATCGGGGAAAGCGCCCACGACGCGGGTTCGACGTCGGATCTCCCGGTTCAACCGTCCGAATCATGTTGTTGGTGCGGATACGCCGACGATGCTCGACGGGATAGTCGTTCAGCAGGTACGTGGTGGTTTCGTTAATGCCCTCGCGCAGGCACTTGGCGGCT
>JALCCT010000012.1 GCA_022640915.1 Bifidobacterium sp.
AGGATGCGGTGCAGACCGCCAAGGCCTTCGACGCGGGCGTGGACTTCACCGGCGTCGTGCTCTCCAAGCTCGATGGCGACGCCCGCGGCGGCGCGGCGCTTTCGGTCGCCAGCGTGACCGGCAAGCCGATTCTCTTCGCCTCGAACGGCGAGGGCCTCAAGGACTTCGAGGTGTTCCACCCCGACCGTATGGCCTCGCGCATCCTCGATATGGGTGACATTCTTACTCTGATCGAGCAGGCGCAGAAGCAGTTCGACGAGGAAGAGGCCAAGAAGGCCGCGGAGAAGATGTCGAAGGGCACCTTCGGCCTTGACGATTTTCTCCAGCAACTGCAGCAGGTGCGCAAGCTCGGCTCGATGAAGAGCCTGCTGGGTATGATCCCCGGCATGGCACAACACCGCAAGGAGCTTGAGCAATTCGACGAGCATGAGATCGACCGCACGGAGGCCATCATTCACTCCATGACGCCAGCCGAGCGTCGCGATCCCTCCATCATCGACGGCTCGCGCCGCGCGCGCATCGCTTATGGCTCCGGCACCACCGTCTCCGCGGTTAACGGACTCTTACAACGTTTCGAACAGGCCGCAAAGATGATGCGCCGCATGTCGAACAATGCAGGCATGGGCGGCATCCCCGGATTCGGCGGCCCTGCTGCCGGATCCGGCAAAAAAGGCGGCAAAAAAAACAAGAAAAAACACTCCAAATCCGGCAACCCGATGAAGCGCGAGGCTGAGGAGAAAGCGTTGCGCGAGCGTCTTACCGGCAAGGGCAGCGCCCAGTCCGGCGGCTCAGCCTTCTCAAAGAAGCCGCAGAATCCTGCGCTCCCCGCAGACCTGCAGGAAGCGCTGAATGTCGCAGCCGAGGGCGGCGAGCCATTACCGCCGAATCTGGGCGGCGGTCTCTCCGGCCTGTTCGGATGATTTCGTGGCTGCTGCCAGCAGCGCTCCTCATCGTCGCAGCTTGGGCTGCGCTGCGTTTCCTTCCCGCCGGAACTGAGGCGCGCGGCGTGTTGCCGTATCTGATTGCGCTTACGCCTTTTTCTTGGATTCCAGCCGCAGCAATCGCCGTATGGACGTTGGCTGCGCAGCAATGGTGGGTGGCATGTGTCGGCTTTGCGCTCACCGCGCTAATCGCCGCTATCGAGCGGCAGACGTACCACAACACGGCTGTGAGCCCTGCCACTGCGAATGCCGAAAACACCACCGCCATACAAGTGATGACGCTCAACTGCCGTTACGGACGTGCCAGCGCACAGGCGATCGTGCAGATGGTGCGCCGCGAGCACATCCAGGTGTTGGCGTTGCAAGAGCTTAGTGAAGATCTTGTCGGCCGTCTCAACGATGCAGGACTACGCGAGACGCTTGCCTATTGCAGCATCGGAACTCCTACGAATGATGACAACGGCGGATTCAATGGCGTGTGGTCGCAGCTGAAGCCCACGCAGACCAGTTCTTCAAGCGTCGCGATTCCGGGCGCCGAAGTCCCCTGCCTGACGATCGCAATCGGTGGGAACAGCACTATGCAAAACGCAAGCGTGACCACGCTCACGGTCGGTGGATACGAAGACCAGCAAAATCGCCATACGTCGCAGGCCAGTACGATTCGATTCTTCTCAGCGCACCCCAAATCGCCCATGCGTGGCACTAGGCAATGGTCGGCGGGTGTCATAGGGCTTGCCCGGTTGCTATCCGATGCGCCGAATCCGGCCATGCCAGATGCACATGCGGCAAGGCATGATGCCTCAGATATAGGCCAGAAGGCCAAGGCCACCGTGATCATGGGCGATCTCAATTCGCATATCGACCATCCCAGTTTCCGTCGGTTGTTGCGCGCAGGATTCCAAGATGCCAACAGGCAAGCCCCTAACGGCTCGGTCGCCTCGTTCCCAAGATTCCTGCCATGGCCACGGATCGAACTCGATCACATCCTGACGGCGCCAGCCAACATCATTTCAGCGACCGGCGCGCACGCCGAACAGATCCCCGGCAGTGACCACCTCGCCTTGACCGCTACCGTGCATGTGCAATCAGCACCATTTACTCAGTGACATTCACGAATGAACCGTCGCCATCGTCGAGCGGCTGCGCGCGCACGCCTTCAGGAGTCACCGTGACGCCAATAGGTGTGCCGTGCGCCGACACCCTAAATGACATCGATTCCCAGCCTTGCGGCAGCCTGGGCGAAAATGTGAGCTTACCGTTGCGTTCGCGAAGCCCGGCGAATCCTTCGACCAAGGCCAGCCAGATGCCGCCGGCAGATGCCAGGTGCACTCCGTCGGAGGTGTTGCGGTGCAGATTGGCCAGATCGGCGAACAGTGCCTCCCGGAAGTACTCGTTCGCGAGCTCCCGCTGGCCGACTTCTCCGCCCACGATGCTCTGGATCGCCGCTGAAAGCGTGGAGTCGCCCGTGGTGATCCGGTCATAGTACGCATAATCCGCCGCCTTGAGCAGCTTCGGGAATTGATCGTCGAGCAGCAACAAGGCCATGACCACATCAGGCTGCTTGACGATCTGCTTGCGGTAGATCTCCAACGAATGGTAATGCAGCAGCAGCGGGCGCGCCTTGAGATGTTTGGAATCCCATTGTTCGCGGTTGAGGAAGTCCACGTCCTGCGGATGGATGCCCAGTCGCTCGTCGAAGGGGACGAACATGTGATCGGCGCGCTGCTTCCAGATCGCCATCTCGTCCTCACCCAGATTGAGTCGATCAGCTACAGCTTGGAAGACGCCCACGTTGGATTGCCTCAGCCGCTGCATCCTCGAGTAAGCAGCCGCTAGATTGAACCTTGCCATGGTATTCGTGTAGAAGTTATCGTCGACGAGTGCCGAATACTCGTCCGGACCGGTCACGCGGTGGATGTGGTACTTGCCATCGTTGTCCACAAATCCGATGCTCGCCCACATGCGCGCAGTCTCGACGAGAATGTCGATGCCCTGCAAGTAGAGGAACTGCATGTCATCACTCACGGACACATACTGCTCGACCGCATAGGCGATGTCGGCGTCGATGTGGTATTGGGCGGTTCCGGCCGGGAAATACGCCGAAGCCTCCTCGCCATTAATGGTGCGCCACGGGAAGAGCGCTCCGTCGAGGTTGAGCACAGCCGCACGGCGCCTAGCCGCAGGAAGCATCCTGTAACGGTATTCCAGTGCCTTCCGGGCCTTCGCTGGATCGGTGAAGACGAGGAAGGGCAGCACATAGATCTCAGTATCCCAGAAATAGTGACCGCCGTAGCCGGTGCCGCTGAGCCCCTTGGCTGAGATACCGTTGGGAACGGACGCGCAGGACTGCGCCATCTGGAACAGCTCCCAACGTATGGCCTGCTGCACGCGCCCGCCATCAGGCACGTCAACTTTGATATCCGAACGCCGCCAGAAGCGGGTCAGCCAGGCATGCTGTTTGCGCACGGCCTTGGCTGCGTCTGGAGCGGCATATCTCCCCAGCGTCTTACGACAGGCGAGAACTAGCTGCTCGGCATCTTGCGGCACCCGGGTCATCGCCACGAGCCCGCCAGCGACTCCTCGCGGCTCAAGCGCAAAATTGTGGTATGCGGCATAACGCACGACCGACACCTTCGTATCCTCGCCGAGATAGAACCTCCACCGGGTCGAATTCGTGCGCTGCCCGTTGACATACTGCCGCAATCCGACAGCCATCATGAGACGTGAATTCTGGCAGCGGTACACGTCGACGTTGTCTGATTCGCAGAGCGTGGGAGCGATCTGTGTCAAAGGGTGTTGCGCTGCAACAGGCTGAGTTGCCCCGCTTTGCGATATAGAACGACGATCCATCGCCCCTCCGCGCATGCGCTTGTTTGAAGTCCCGCTGATGTCATGCACCACGCGTTCGATGCCGGTGCGGGGCACACGGCTTTTGCGTGGGTCATCCAGCGCCACCTCTTCGCCCAGCAGGACATTCAAACGCCCTTCGATCTCCAGCGACGAGCCCGACAGGCCCTTCGTAACGATTTCCAAGGTGATCACCGCCAGGCTCGGCTCAAACAGGCATGCCATCCGCGATGTCTTTACTGTCAACGAGCGCCCGGGCCCTACGACGTAATCCTGCCGGATCGTCGATATGCCGCCCCGCATATCGATCTCCTGGGTGGTTGTCGATAGATCAGCGTCGATGGCATAGCCGTCGAGGAAGATATGGAAATCCGAGGCGTCGGGCACGCCTTGGATCTGCTGATCGACCCTGGCCAGTCCATACGAGTTCTCAGGGTAAGTGATCCACGAATTCTCGTGGAAGCCGCTGAGAAAGGTGCCATTGCCGAGCACGCGCTCGCTTGCCCCAGCACCGCGCATCCCGATGGTGCCGTTTGCCACGCTGAACAACGTACCGCTGTCATCTCCGGGCCGCTTGCGTTCTACAAAACGCCACGGGTCAATGGGGTAAGTGTCGGAGCGCAGCGGATCCTCCCCTGCTTTCGCCAAGCGTTTGGCCTCGGAGGAGGTATTGCTGTCGATGACCTCAACGAGATTGTTGACGACGATATCAGCGCCGGCGCTGAAGAGCGCCTTCTCGCCGACGCCGCGATTCACCCCTACAACAAAGCCGAAATTGCCTGCTCTGGCAGCTCTGATGCCCGAAATAGCATCTTCGAATACCGCAGTCTCGTCGACGTCCGCATGTAACAGCTGAGCGCCGTAGAGGAAGGTATCCGGTGCAGGCTTGCCACGCAGGCCATGGTGCGCCCTGACTTCGCCGTCCACGACCTCGTCGAAGAAACGTATGATGCCGGCGCGCCGGAGCACTTCGCGAGCATTGTTCGAGCTGGAGACGACCGCTAGCCTGGTTCCCGCGGCCGCATAATGCCGCAGCACGTCGACCGTGTCATCATATGGCTCGATGCCGCGCTCCTCGAGCAGCCGCTCAAAGATAGCATTCTTGCGGTTGCCAAGGCCGCACACCGTTTCTGTACCGGGATCGTCCTGCGGGTCGCCTTGGGGCAGCGTTATGCCGCGGCTTTCGAGCATCGCCGCTACACCGTCATAGCGCGGCCGGCCATCGACGTATTGGAAATAATCCTTGTCAGTGTAGGCAATGGCATCCTCGGGCAAAACCTCGTCGAAAAGATCCTGCCACGCCTGCATGTGCAGCACCGTTGTCGGCACCAGCACGCCATCGAGATCGAATAGGACAGCCTGTATGTTCCGCATACTCTATGAGGTTTCCTTTCCCGCGACTTCTTATGAATTACAAGACTTTACTCATCCTATATTTCCATCCGCTATTGCCTTCCACTCTCGGATGAAGCTTGACAGGCATTGGACGCTCTGTGCCTTCACGCGTAGGGCAAGCAGAGCCAGCACGGAATCCGTGCCGGGCGCGACATGAAGAGGCGGAGCCGAAGCGCAGCAGCCGCTCTGCCGCAAGGCGAAAAAAGCCATGCGGTCATGCCCTATACTCGATACGCCTCCCGGCAATTTCGATACTCCCGAAGTCCGGCGTTGGCATATGCTCAGCTGTAATAAACGTCTCGCCATTGCCATCGATAAGGGGTTGCATATCCAGCATTGTCCTCAACACTGCGATGGATGACGCCGCCGACCATGACTGAGGATGGCAAGCGGCAGGGTATGGCATCACGCCCAGCTCAGGATCATCTCCTGAATACAGTTCCGGGACCTGATAGTCGAAGTGCTCGGCCGCCCGTAGCAGCTGGCGCGCCACAGCGAGCGCTTCGTCGCGATATCCTTCCACAGACAGACCAAGCATCGCGATAGCGCTGTCGTGCATCCATACGGATCCGCAATGGTAGCTCAGCGGCGAATAGCCTGAATTGCTCCTGCTCAACGTTCGGATGCCATAGCCGCTGAGCAGGTCAGGGCTCATCAGCCGAGCGACGACATCGCCGACACCCCGGCGATCAAGTATGCCAGTTCCCAGCAAATGGCCAATATTGCTTGTCAGGGAATCGACAGGACGCTTTTCGTTGTCCAAGGCGATTGCCGGATAGCGCCCTTCCGAGTCTTCCACCCAGAAGCAATCGTTGAAACGGGCTTTAAGCCTCGCGGCCCACACACGGGCCTCCTCGAAGCCCGGCTTGCCGAAACGCTCGAGAATTCCCGCCCCTATCATGGCCGCCTGATAGGCGTATCCCTGCACTTCGCACAGGGCTATGGGTCCTTGCGCAAGGCTCCCGTCGCGCCAGCGGATGGAATCCCCCGAGTCTTTCCATCCTTGGTTGCTCAGGCCATGGCCCGCGCGATCGATATACTCAAGAAAACCGTCGCCATCGGCGTCTCCATAACGCATCATCCAAGTCAGCGCAGCCTGAAGATTGCCAAGCAGCGGCTCGACATGCGAATCCGGCATGCCCCAGGCGCGTGCCTCGCCCAGCAGGATGATCCACAGCTCAGTGGCATCCAACGTGCCATAATACAGCGGCGGCAGGCGCATGGCGTCCTCGCCGAAAACCCCTTGCGTTTCCAAGGTTTCCGCGCGCAGCTCATGCATGATTTTGCCGGGGTCCGCGTCGGTTTCGCGGTTCGTGGCGCTTGCCTGGAAATGCGCGAGCGTGCGCAGCGTGCCTTGCGCGAGTTCGGTGTCCAACGGAAGTATGAATCTCGCCGCCCAGAGCGAGTCGCGCCCGAACAACGTGAAGAACCACGGCGCACCGGCCGCAAGGAACTGGTCGTCAGGCAATGAGGGAATCGCCATGCGCAGGCCGTCGAGATCGTCCAAAGAGCGTTTGACCCATCGAGCGAGCCGGATGTCCCCACCCTCGATGCACACGTCTCCCCATGGTCGTCGCTCGGGAGCTGCGACGACCGCGTCTGTGCTTGATGAAGCACAGACCGACCATCGCATCGAGGCGGAGCCTTGCGCGGGGATATGGACCTGCCAAGACAGTGACACGACATTGCCTGCGATCGAAGCATGCCCCTGCTCGGCGGTTATTCGGGCGTTCATGCTCCGGCATGAGAGGCTAACTCCGCCAGCGTTAGGGCGGATGTCAACAAGCCCTTGCCGCAACGCCTGTGATGGCGTACCGCCCTTGATCTCCTGCATCGAAGACATGTCAACGGTGATATCGAGCCGGATCGGCAGGTCAAGCACGTGGGCAAGGCCGTTCTCTATGACAATAGTCTCGTCCATTCCGCTGTGGCCGATAGCACGTTCAACACGCATACGCACACGCGGATCCACGCTTGCCAAGTCAATGCCGCGCAGCAAAAGAGCTGTTAAGCTACGCCGCGAGTCTGCAGCCGACCAGCTGATCGGGGTGGGTACCTCATCAGCCACCGTGGGGACGATGGAGGAGATAAGCCGCACATCTGCCACATAGAATCCGCACAGCGATCTACCGTCGACCGAGCCATCGGCATTGGACCAGAATTGTGCCGGGGCGCACACCAGCGGATTCATGTCATGCATCCATGGCTGGCGCGGTGTCTCGTTTCGCGTTTTTGGCCTGCTGGACTGGTTGGTCATCGCTGATTCGGTAGTCGCTGAATTCATGCCGCACTCCATTCAATAGTCATCTCAATGGTCGTTTGCTGCCGCCCGTATGCGCCGGGCTATTCCTTGGTGGCGCCTTCGGACACGTTCATGATCCTCTTCTGGAAAATGAAGAACATGATCGCGACCGGCAGCGTCATGATGACCGCCGAGGCGAGTTTGAGTGGGTACTGATTACCTTGGCTCAGCTGCCCGCTAGCCAGCGAGGCGACGCCTTTGGTCAGCGTGGTCAGCGACGGGGACTGCGTCGCGATAATGAAATGCGACAGCTCGTTCCACGATCCTTGGAACGACAGAATCACGATCGTGACCAATGCGGGTCTGGCCATCGGTAACACGATCGACCAGAAGATGCGGAACGGTCCTGCCATGTCGATCATCGCCTGCTCCTCGACGCTGCGCGGAATCGATTCGAAGAAGTTCTTCATGATGAATACGCCTGTGGCATCGACCAGCAGCGGCAGCACCATAGCAGCATAGGTGTCGTAGATGCCCAGGTACTTGATGATGAGGAATTTCGGGATCATCAGCACCACCGAGGGCACGCTCATCACGGCAACCAGCATGCCGAACACGAAGTTGCGGCCCATGAATCGCAGTCTGGAAAGCGCGTATCCGGCCAACGAATCGAAGAAAGCCCTGCCCAGCGTCACAAACACCGTGACGATGACGGAGTTCCTGAACCACACCGGAAAGTCCGAATGCAGGAACAGCCGCTGGTAGGCGGCGCTCGTCCATGTCGCCGGGATGAGCGAGACCGGGTTGTTGGAAGCATCCGCCTCAGTTTTGAACGAAGTGGATATCTGGATGAGGAATGGCATGATATAGATGACTGCCATTGCGACCAGCAGCAGATAGACGAGCCATCCGCTTTTGGTCGTTGCACGAATTCGCCTGGCCACCTTCGCAGCGAAGGAATCCTGCCGCCCAGCGACAGTCTTAGCTTGATGCTCCGTCTGCTCCATCACACAACCTCCTTACTCGCAACAGGTCCGGCAGCTGTGGCCGGATTCGTTGGAACTGCGGCACCTGAGCCAGCAATGCCTGATCCGCCTGTCGCCGCCGCGCTCATGGCGCGCGCCTCGCGTTTCATTTGCTCGTATCGAGCCCTTTTTCGCCGTGAAAGCCCCCGTTCTTTCATGAGACGGCGCTGGATGGCGGTCATCGCCACGATGATGATGAACAGAACGAAAGAGATTGCCGCACCTTGACCCCATTCCTGGTTGTTGAACGCTGCGCTGTAGGAGAGGTAGGCAGGTGTAAGCGTGGTCTTGGCCGGACCGCCTTTCGTGCCCGTGTAGATCTGGTCGAAGACCTGCCACGTGCCGATGATCCCCAGTGTGATCACGGTGAAGATAGTCGGCTTGAGCTGCGGAATCGTGACCTTCCACAACCGTTGCCACGACGAGGCGCCATCCATGATCGCAGCCTCTTCGGTCGACTCCCCGATACTTTGCAGCGCTGCGACGAACATAAGCATGAAGGTGCCCGACGTAGTGAAGATCACCATGAGAATGATCGCGAACATGGCCACCGACGGTCCGCCCAGCCAATCCCACCATGAGACTCCGAGCAGGCCGTGGCTAGCCAGCGGTTGCGGCCCCTGCGTCACACCGAGCTTGGCGAGCAGCAGGTGCACGATGCCGTCGGGGTCGTTGAACCAGTTGGGGCCATGCACGCCGAACCACGACAGCACGGCGTTCACCGATCCAGAGGTATTGAACAGGAACATCCACAAAACGGTGATGGCCACCGAACTGGTAACGGACGGGAAATAGAAGGCGGTGCGGAAGAATCCGCGCGCTTTGAGCGCCCTGCGGTTGACGAGCACGGCGAGCAGGAGGCTGAGCAGTGTCTGCAGCGGGATGACCAGCAGCGTGTACCATGCGTTGTTCTTGATAGCCATGCCGAAGTCCGACTGCGCCAACCCGGGCTTGGTCAGCACCGTCTCGTAGTTCGCGAATCCCACAAAGCCGACTCCGGCCGAGAACGGATCTCCGCGGCCTGACCAATTCGAGAAACTCACCCACAGCGCCATCACGATCGGTATGAACAGGAACACGCCGAGGATGATGATGACGGGCGAACAGAACAGCCACCCAGAGATTGATTCCCCTCGTCTGCTGATTCGGCTGTTCGCCTGCGATGGCGATGACCCCCGCTTCGCTGCCATGATGAAACCTCCTCGCGATGGATGTGTCAATGCAATTGCGTCAATGCAGATGAGCTCATCAGATGAGCTCATCAGAGATTAGAGAATCGCTTCGTAGTTCGTCTGGGCCTTGTCCAAAATGGCCTTCGGATCGGACTTTTTCAGCGTTTCCAACGAGGAGTTCAGATCACCCAGAACGGTGGCTGCGCCCTTCTGATTAGGCAGGCCGGCCGCATACGCCAAGCCGTCGGCAAACGCGCTCATGGCGGGATACTGCTTCTTATATTCTCCGCCGAGTGTCTTGGACGCCGGCATGACGCCGAACGCCTTAGAGAAACTCATGACCACATCGTCGCCGGTCAGGTATTTGACCAAGTCGAGCGCGCCCTTCTGATCCTTGCTGTCGGCCGCGATGCCCCAGCCATTGGTGAACTGCAGCGTCCCCTTGCCTGCGGGTCCCGCCGGCAGTTCAACGACCTTGTATTTGACGTCCGGGTAGTCGGACTGCATGGTCCCGCTCAGCCAGTTGCCTTCGATCGTCATCGCCGCCTTCTTCGTGCCGAAGGCTTCGCCGCCCCAGCCTGCGCCAAGATCGGAGGCGTAAGCCGCCACGCCCGAGGTGAGCAAAGACTTAACCTCGCTCAAGGCCTTGATGCTGTCTGCGGAATTGGCTATCGCCTTGCCATCCTTAACCAGGCCGCCTCCCGCCTGGGCGAAGAACACGCCTTCGCGCGCGTACTCGCCGCCGAAGGTAAGCCCTACCTGCCCCGGCTTGGTCAGTTTTTTCGCCACTGCGGCGAGCTCGTCCCAGTTCTTCGGGTACTCAGCCTCCGTAAGCCCTGCTGCGGACCACATATCGGTGTTGATGACCAGCTGGAGGGTGGAGACATCCTTGGGAACGGCATAGAGCTTGCCGTCATAGGTGAGCGATTTGAGAACCGAGGGATAGTAGTCAGAAGTGTCCATCATGTCGCCGTACGCCAGCAGCGAGCCGTTCGCCGCATAGCCTGCCAAGTAATCAGGGCTGAGGTAGAAGACGTCGGCAGGATCGCCCGAGGCGAAGCCTTGGCTTAGCTGCTGCTGGCCGTCAGAGGCTGCGATGACCTTCGCCTTGCGGCCGGACTTCTTCGACCAGTCGGCGACGGCTTTCGTCACTGCTTGGGTTTCAGCGTCGCCTGAGGAGCCAATGAGCACCTGCAGCGTTCGCGACGTATCCGAGGTGAGATTCCCGGCGGATGCCTTGTCTGAAGTATTGGTCGAACCGCCTTCGAAGCCGCTGCCACATCCGGAGAGCGCGAGCATTGCGGCGAGCGAGAGAGCCAACGCGCCTGTTGCCTTGGTATTGATCATAGGAAGCTCCTTTGCTTGTGTGTTCATTATTGGAACGTTAAAATTATTACTCAATTCGATTCTCCTGTCAAGTTATCTAAGCTAGAACAATCTCCTTGCACCATATGATAATACGATGATCATAGTTTTAATTTTTTCGTTCTAACATTATTGCTCGCAAAAGTGTATTGTTGTATTCTTCGCTCTCCTTTTCATTTGTTGTGCCGCCCACGTTCGGTGCCTGAAATATGAACGATATAATCGAACAAGCACATACATTGACGGAGAGAACCACACATCATGGTAAGCATCAAAGACGTGGCCAAGCAGGCAGGCGTCTCCCCACAAACGGTTTCGAACGTTCTGAACGCACCACAACGCGTCAGGCCGCAGACCCAAAAGGCAGTGGAAACCGCTATCAGCCAGCTCGGCTATCTGCCGAACGCCTCGGCGCGTCGCCTACGCAAGCAGCGCAGCGACACCATAGCCGTGGGAATCTCGCCGAATCCTCATTCTGCGGTGTATGACCGTTTCCTTCATGCCTTGGCTGGCGGCGCCGATGCCGCGGACATACGCATCACGCTCTACAAAACAGATTCCCATGAAGATGAAATACGCCATTTCACAGCGCTGTGCGCAGGCGCCGATGTAGACGCCTTCGTGCTAACCGATACGACCCATCACGACCCTAGGCCGGACTGGCTGATCAGGCACCATCAGACGTTCGTGATGTTCGGTCGGCCATGGGGCTCTCCTCGCATGTTCGATCCACAGATCGCCTGGGTCGATGTCGACGGCAGAAGGGGGATTCGGGAGATGACGCAGCATCTTATCCTCACCGGGCACCGGCATATCGGGCTTATTGGATGGCCGGAACAATCCGGCACAGGCGACGATCGCATGCAGGGATGGTGCGATGCGCTGCTTCAGGCCAGACTCGCAGACGAGCACAGCCTCAAGGCCTTGCGCATCGAGGCGGTGGACGATATCAGCGCAGGGCAGAGCGCCTGCGTGGAGCTGCTCGATAGGCAGCCCGATATCGACGCCCTCGTGTGCGTGAGCGATACGCTGGCGACCGGTGCCATGATGGCGTCGCCGGACGGGCTTGCCATCACCGGATTCGACAACACTCCCACTGCGCAATCGCTCGGGTTTTCCAGCATTGAGCAGAACATGCCGAATATCGCCCACGAAATACTGCGCATCATCGATGAGAAGCTTCGGCTGACCGCCCAAAGTGCCCCCGGCACCACCAATATCCCCGGCGCCTCCAGTGAAAACGCTCACAACGAAGGGGACCACAATCAGGTCGCTTCCAAAACCATGAACTGGCACGCGCTGCTCAAACCTTCGCTGGTGATCCGCTAGCCCAATGCGCCACCAACAGGCCTTCCAATGGCTCGATTCCAACGCGCGTATCGCTTGCTCCCCGGAAGTGTCGCGCTATCCATGCCTATGTTGTATAATGTCTCAGTTATTCACGGATGCGGGGCCCTCTCATTCCTGCATGCCGCGAGGAACACGCTGATCAGAGGTTTTTGTGCCCCCACAGAAAACCTGCGACCGGCAACCTCAAGTTACAAGGAGAGCCATTTTGGCAACCAAGATTCGTCTGAAGCGACTGGGCAAGAAGTTCTATGCCGTTTATCGTGTGGTCATCACCGACTCGCGCAACAAGCGCGACGGCCAGTCCATCGAAGAGATCGGCCTGTACGATCCGAACAAGCAGCCTTCTCTCATCCAGATCGATTCCGAGCGTGCACAGTATTGGCTGGGCGTCGGTGCACAGCCTTCCGAAGCGGTGTTCAAGCTGCTGAAGATCACTGGTGACTGGCAGAAGTTCAAGGGCCTCGAGGGTGCTGAAGGCACCTTGAAGACCCCGGAAAGCGGACCAGATGCGGCAGCCCGCGTCGAAGCCGTCGAAGCCCAGGCGCAGAAGATCAAGGCCGCGAGCTCGGCAGCTGCAGCCAAGGCAGCAGCGCAAGCGGAGGCTGAGAAGGCCGCCGAATCTAAGGCCGCCGAATCTGAGACCACGCAAGCGCAGGCTGAGTAATCATGCTCGCGCAGGCCGTTGAACATCTGATCACCAACATCGTGGATTTTCCCGACGATGTATCTGTCAAATCCCATGAGAACCCTCGCGGCGAGCTGCTTCGTGTGCGCGTGAACCCGGAGGATATCGGCCGTGTGATCGGCCGCAGCGGCCGCACTGCCAACGCGATTCGTACCGTGGCACAGGCGTTGTCCGACCACAAGGTGCGCGTCGACATTATGGATGTCCGCAAATAGTGGAACGTTCAACGCATGGCGATGACCCTCAGCAGCGCGAGCTGTTGAGGGTCTGTCGTATCGGCCGGGCGCAAGGACTCAAAGGCGAAGTCACCGTTCGCATTACCACCGACGAGCCCGGGCGGCGCTTCTCCCCCGGGGCTTCGCTCTTCACTCGTGACGGTTCGCGCGAGTACACTGTCGAAAGCGCACGAACGTTCAAAGACCGTTGGATCGTACGTTTCGAAGGTATCGGTAATCGCGACGCCGCCGAGGCACTGAACGGCATTGAGCTGTACGGAGAAGCGGACGATCCCGAGGAAATGGCGCAGGAAGACGCGTGGTACCCTAGGGATCTCATCGGACTTGAAGCACGGCTTGCTAACGACAACAGGCTTGGTCTGCCCGGAGATAAGGTGCTGGGCACAGTTGTCGACGTGATCGATGGGCCAGCGCAGTCGCTGCTGAAGCTGCGGCTTGCTGGTGATCTTGTGACCAGAGATGAAGCAACCGACAACGATACGCCAGCTACGGCGCTTGTTCCCTTTGTGGATCCCATCGTCCCCGATATCGACCTAGCCAGGGGCACGCTCACCATCGACCCCCCTGGAGGACTAATTCCCGGACTGGCGTAACCCGCGCCACTACGAGGAGACCGTATTCCTCATTATTGCCTTCGATCGTTTTGATATTTGCTCAGTTCGCTGATTATCTGCGGGATATCAGTCGTAACCGTGTCATAAAGCACATCCCAGTCAATGTCGCCGTATTCATGAACGATTACATTTCTCAGCTCACGCAGCTCTCTCCAAGGAACTTGCGTTATTTGCGAGGTCGTTTGGTCTGAAAGGCTTTTGGCGCATTCCTGAGCTTGTTGGATCTCTTTGGCGGCCGAGTTGCGGCTCCTGCGATCCAACGCCAGTTCCTCTGCCGACGCGAATTGACCGACATCTTCGACTGCGTATCGAAGGTGTTCTATGATCTCCTCAAGGAGGAGTCCGTCTCTTTCTGGCGATCTGCGCACTAGACCACTCTCTTCAAATCATGCTCGACAGCATCGTAAAACCGTTTCCCTGATGGGCTGAGTCTGGCGTTGAATTCGAAAGCCCGCATCGACAAGAGCGAAACTGGTCTGCCAAGTCCTTTTTCCAATTCATCTTTGAGCGACATAATGACCCCAGCAGTAGCCTTTTTCTCCGGAGCAAGCCGGTATATTAAATCCACATCGGAATCCGGCCCGGCGACCCCCTTGGCTACTGAACCGTAGACATACATTTCGCTGACACCATGGCCTGCGGCGGCGCGCTTAGCTACATTCTCCACCTCTTGCAGCGTCAGTTCATCCATACACCCATAATACCGGCATATAGCGTTATGCCCGCAACCTCCAAAATCGCGCGATTGCGTTGTGAGCAAACATGGAGCGCTCCCAGGTTGAATAGCACTAAAAATTTCTATACCCTTGGTACCATCAGGCAGAAGAATATGCCTGAACAGCAAGCCCAACTGTATGAAGTACAGGGATATATAGGCGATTCGGAATATGAAATAGGATCGCCTCATAGGAAGCCGACACAATGGTAGTCGGTTTTGATCCGGCACTAGCCAGTGCAGCAGGACAACGGTGAAATATGACGGCATCACTCTCCAATCATCTTCAACCTTACGCAAGGAGAACGCAATGACAGCGATTGCAACGAACGAAAACACGCATAATGGCACAGGAATCCGAACAGATAGCGACTATCCGCAGCAAATCCAGAATCCGCCGGGGACGACGGCGAGTATGACACCACAACCTGACCACGGCGAGACCAGCTGGGTCGGACGGAGCCGGCTGGTAGGCGTGCGTGCACTGATCACTGGAGGCGACTCGGGCATCGGGCGGGCCACCGCCATCGCATTCGCGCGCGAAGGGGCCCATGTCGCCATCTCTTGCATGGCTTCCGAGCTGCCCGACGCGCAGCGGACCCGCGAGATCATCGATGTCGACAAGATAGGAAGTTGCGAGATATTCCAGACCGACCTTAGGGACGAGAGCAAGGCTCGCAGTCTCGTCGACGACGCCGCCGCGTCACTCGGCGGATTAGATGTGCTGGTCAACAACGCCGGCACACAATTCGGCCGCCGCGAGAACGGGTTCGAGGATCTCACGACGGATGAAATGAAAACGGTATTCGACACCAACCTGCTGGGAACGTTTTGGGTCACTCAGCAGGCTCTCAAACATCTGAAATCCGGGGCCAGCATCATCAACGTCACATCGATACAGGCCTACGATCCCTCAGCCAACCTCATCGACTACGCAGCTACCAAGGCGGCACTGACGAATTTCAGCGCCAACCTCGCCCAACAGCTCGGGCCGAAAGGAATCCGAGTCAATGCGGTCGCGCCGGGACCGATCTGGACTCCGCTGATCACTTCGACCATGGACCACGAAGGCATACCAGAATTCGGCAAGGACACGCCGCTGGGAAGACCCGGGCAGCCAGCCGAATTGGCCGGTGCCATGGTGTTCCTCGCGAACAACGCGGAAGCCTCGTACGTGAGCGGCACCGTGCTCGCCGTGACCGGCGGACGGCCGATCTTCTGATCATTGGGCATAATCTCGATGAGGCATAGCCGTTGTTAACTATAGATATATAAAACGAAGGGTGGCGCCCATCGCGAAAAATGGGCGCCACCCTTCGATAGTGTTGCGATACGAATGTCGCGATACGCCTATCAGCCTGCACCTATCTATAGGTACAGGCTGTGCTTATTTTTACAGGTCAGCCGGAGGCACATCGTAGGTGACATCATCGGTAGATGTGGAAGCACCAGTTTCAAGGTCTTCCTTCTCATCTCCCGTGGGTCCATCCGATGGAGTCTCCGGCAGAGAGGATTGTGGCGCATCCTGAACCGGCACGCCGTTGATCTTCGACGCATCCTGGCTCTTTTCCTCAGCATCCTTATTGTGTTCGCTCATATGTGCGCACCCCTTTCGAATTGCTGGTTTCACGTGACAAGGCTATCAATGAAAAGCATGCGGGCCAAAGAATCCGCTTGTAGGAAAACGCTGAATCATTGCAGAAACGAGTAGTGAGAGTGTGAAGAAGAGGGCACGCATGGGCCACAAACCGCAATTCGGTTCCCTCGACCGCATAGGAACAGGCAATGTCGCTCGATTTCCTGGGATCCGTTCTGGTCGGCATGGCGTCCCCGTTCTTCCTCGGCATCACTCGATTGCAAAGGCTAAACCCGCTAAGCCTCGTGCATCACTTGTCCCTGATATACCGCAATTAAGGGCGCAAATGATGCACTATGACTGCCAGGCGAATCCGGCCCTCCCCCGCCTCGGCAAAACCAGGCGACACCATAGACTTGCCGCATCTACCCGGCTTGGCGCTACTCTGGTGCCTTATGGATATCGATATCGTCAGCGTGTTTCCCGAATACTTCGACGTGCTCAAGCTGTCGCTGCTCGGCAAGGCGCAAGACAACGGGCTGGTGCGCATCTCGGCGCACAATCTGCGTGACTGGACGCATGATGTGCATCATTCGGTCGACGACACGCCGGTGGGCGGCGGAGCCGGCATGGTGATGAAGCCCGAGGTGTGGGGCGAATGCCTCGATGAGCTGCTAGGGATGGAGCCAGGGCCGGGCACGGACGGCAGCGGCGGCGGCACCGCCGTCTCGTCAGCTAGCAAGGCGACTGACGCCGGCGATCTCGTCCTGATCTTCCCCAATCCCTCCGCCGCGCTGTTCACGCAGCGCGACGCGGCTGAACTGTCGCATGCCAAACGGCTCGTCTTCGGCTGCGGCCGGTATGAAGGCTATGACGCACGGATTCCGGAATACTATCGCGCGCAGGGCGTCGATGTGCGCGAATACTCGATCGGCGACTACGTGCTCAACGGCGGCGAAGTGGCTGTGTCCGTGATGCTTGAGGCGATCACGCGCCTGCTGCCGGGCTTCATGGGCAACCCTGAATCCATCGTCGAAGAGTCCTACACCGGCGGCAACGCGCTGCTCGAATACCATCAGTACACCAAACCGGCGCTCTGGCGCACGCTGGCAGTGCCCGACATCCTGCTCGGCGGCGACCATGGCAAAGTCGACCGTTTCCGCCGCGACGAGGCGCTGGAACGCACCAGCGCCATCCGCCCTGATCTTATTGAGGCGCTCGACTGTCAACAGCTCGACAAAGCCGACCGCAAAACCCTGATGGCATTGGGGTGGGAGGTTTCGCAGGCGCACCCACGGCTTGTTGGCCAGCCTCGCCGACCGTCTGCGACGGATTAATACCGCATGTGGATGCCTTTGCGCCTGCCGTGCCGCATGATGAGATTGAACGCCACGTAGCCCAAAGCGACGAATACCGCTGACTGCCCGCACAGCCATATCCAATCCGCGATGCCGGCTTGCGAGCCTGCGATCGCAGCATGCGACATCGTTATCCCCTTGGTGATCGGCAACAACGACCCGATGGCGTGCAGCACAGGCGGCAGCTTCGCGAGCGGTATGGTCGCCCCGCACAAGAACATCATCGCGTAGCCGAGCAAATCGCAGAACGAAGCGGTTTTCGTATACAGAATCGTCAGCGAAGCCATGATCATAGTCAGCCCGAACAAGCCGACGAACGTCACGATCGCGATGGGAACGACCGACCACGAGAAGCCGACTGGCGCGCCGATCAGGAGGAACAGCGCAACCAGGAACACGATGTCGATCAGGATGTTGACTATCGACCAGACGAGCGTTTTCACCGTGATCTGCCTGAGCATCGAGATGGGCTTGAGCATCAGCTGCGTGAAAGTGCCGCTCTGCTTGTCGCTCGATATCGAGATGCACGACTCCGTGATGATGCTCAGCGCCGCGTTCCAGAAGAGGAAGCCCACCCAGTACGCGGGGTCGGAGCCCGAGTCGGTGGAGAACACGAACATGGACACCACGATGGCCGTCACGCCCATCGACGAGAGGTAATTGGTCAGGTATACGCGGCATTCCGCCAGATACCGCCGGATTTCGGCCGTAAACAGGATCCACAAGGCCAGCAGTCCCGCGTGATAGCGAGGATTGGGCCAGGCTGGCTCATGTATCGCAGGTTCGCCCTTTGCCGATTCACTCATTGCTGATTTGCTCATTGCAGGTTCACCCATTGCCGATCTGCTTATTGCAGACTCGCTCGTTGCCAGTTCACTCATTGCCGGCTCCCTTGCCCGCTGACGTCTGCGCCCATGTCTGCCGTCTGCGCCTGCGCCTGATCGGGCACGGTGGAGACCTCGTCAGATATGTCAGCTGCATCGGAGCCATCGTCGAATATGCGTATCAGTATCTGCTCCAAACCGGGTTTGCCGCCCGACTCCGGGGCGAACTTGGTTCCGAACTGTTCGAAGGTGCCGCTGAACAGCATGGAACCGCGCTTGATCAGCACCACGTCATCGGTGAACTGTTCAAGCACTTCCAACTGATGCGAGGTTATCAATACGGCCACATCGTGCTGCACCGCGTCGGCGACGATATTCAGGAAATCCCGTTTCGCCACGACATCGAGTCCCAAGGTCGATTCGTCAAGCAGCAGTACGCGCGGCGAGGGGATCAGCGCAGCGACGAGGGCGAGTTTCTGTTGGGTGCCGCGCGACCAGTCGCCCACATTCTTGTCCATATGGCGGCGCAAATCGAGGATGTCCAGCAGCCGTCCGGTGCGTTCGCGAACCTGTCTCCTGCTCAGTCCGTACAATGCGCCCTGATATTCGAGGTTCACCCATCCGCCCAAATCCATGTAGGCCAGCGAGCTGTCTTCCAGCACAACGGAAACGCTGCGATACAGCTTGCTCCCGTATTCGTCGATCGGCCTGCCATCAAGCAGCACCGAGCCAGAATCGGGAGTCAGCAGGCCACAGGCGATGCGCAGCAGCGTCGATTTTCCAGCGCCATTCGGGCCGATGATCGCCGTCACCCGCCCCGGATGCAATGCCAAGCTCACATCCCGAACAGCGGAAACGCCGTTGAACGACTTGGAAATATGATGCAACTCAAGCATGGCTCATCTTCTTTGCAAATCCGGTATCCGGCAGTGCTGTCCTCATGTGCGGCAACTAACCTCCCCAGCGCTGAAACCCTCTGTGCGATGCCCGCTGTTTGCCTATCGCCGCACAGTGTACCTCTGTATTGTCTACTACTCAGGATTGTTCGAACGTTAACACGGCAGTTTCGCCGTAATTCCGGCGGTCGGAGACGACCCAGCCTTGTGGCGGCTGAGGGTCTGCCGATCTTGTGGAGCGCTCGAGGATGATGACGCTGGCGGGGCTGGTCGCCTCGCCCGCAGCCAGATTAGCCAGCAGTGTCTCGCATTGCTCGGTCTCGAGCGCATACGGCGGGTCGATAAGTATCAATGCGAACGGAGGACCAGCGTAATCGGCCGCGAATTGTTCGGCACGGCGGCGCAGCGCGTGGGCCGACATGCCGCTCTCCCATTCTCGCCGATGGCGCAAGTCACCCAGGGTTTTCGACAACACGCCTGCCGCAGGCCCCGCCGACTCCACGGCGACAAGCTCGCACGCGCCTCGCGACAGCGCCTCGATGCCAAGCGCTCCGGTGCCAGCGTACAAGTCAAGCACGCGAGCGCCGTCCAGGAGATCAAGGGATTCGAGGCGCGAGAACAGCGCCTCTTTCGTCCGGTCAGTCGTAGGCCGTGTCCCGGTTTTCGCGGCAGGCAAGGTCAGCCCTTTGAATCGTCCAGCAATAACACGCATGACTCGTACTTTACCGCCTGTGGCACCCTTACCGCCTGCGCCTCGTTACCGCCCTGTCACTTCCGTCGCCCGCCTAACCGATGCGAGTGATGGCGTCGATGATCATATTCCAGAATCTGTCGAAGTCGAGTTTCAACGCGACCTGCGTATGGCAGTCCTGGGCCGAAGGCTCCGATCCGCGCAGATCGGCGACAGTCATGCCCAAGGCCGGCCCGTCGGCGGTTTCCACATCGAGCGGGCAGCGGCGCATGGTCATCACATCAGGGTCGATCAGGTAGGCGATCGTGCACGGATCATGCACCGGCGGGTCGACGAAATCCTCATCGTTGCGGTACGAGGCGCGGAAGAAGTCCATAAGCCCGCTCGCGAACGCCGACAGTTCGGTGCCGATCGCATCGATACGCGACTGCACCTGCGGCGTGCACAGCGCCTGATGAGTCAGGTCGAGGCCGACCATCGTCAGCGGCCACGGCTCGCGAAAGACCATGCGCGCCGCCTCCGGATCGGTTTTGATGTTGAACTCGGCGACCGGGCTCCAATTGCCCACATGCACGCCACCGCCCATGAGCACGACTTCCTTGACGCGCTCCACGATGCGCGGCTCCATGCGCGCGGCGATGGCGATATTGGTCAGTGGGCCAGTGGGAACTAAGGTGATGGTGCCGGGTTCGCTGTTCATGATCGTGTCGATGATCCAATTGACCGCATGGCCGGCGTCCAGAGGCCGCGTCGGCTCCGGCAGCGCCACGCCATCCAGACCCGACTCGCCGTGAATCGACGCGGCGACTTCGAGCGGACGCAGGAGCGGCCGGTCGCATCCGGCATGCACCGGAATATCGGCCGCATGCGCCATTTCCAGCACGGACCGCGCGTTATAAGTGACCTTGTCGAGGCTTTGATTGCCGCCGACCGTAGTGACGCCGATCAGATCGATGTCTGGATTGCCCACGGCGAGCAGAATCGCCATCGCATCGTCATGACCCGGATCGCAGTCGAGAATAATATGCTGCATGCCCGCTCCTCGTTCGTTGGCTTCCATCGGCGCCTGTCGGCGCATATCGCCATTCGCCTACCTTAGCCTTTCACCGACGCCTCCATGCCCGAAATAGTCGGCACAAGTCAGCTGCTGACAATCTGCGATTCGCCGCCGCGCGTGAAATCGAGCACTGCACCCGCCAATTGCACTGCGTGGCCTAGATCAGGGTCGGAATTCAGCAGCGTGTCCGCATCGGCTCGGGCCTCGGCGATGATTGTTGCGTCTTTGACCACACGCAACAGCTTGAGACCGGATTTCCCACCGGATTGAGCGTCGCCGAGCACATCACCCGCGCCGCGCAATTCGAGATCAGCCTGAGCGATGTGCGCACCATCAAGCGAGCGATGGATGACGTCGAGCCGCTGGGCCGCAATACTGTCCGGCTCAGCGCGCGAGACGAGGAACGCCCATGAAGCGGTGCCGCCGCGCCCGACACGGCCACGCAGCTGATGCAACTGGGACAGCCCGTAGCGGTCGGCGTCGAAAATAACAATGCAGCTAGCCTGCGGAACGTCTACGCCGACCTCGACCACCGTGGTGGCCACGAGCACGGGCGTCTTTCCCGCGGTGAAGTCAGCCATGACCTGAGCCTTGGTGGCGTCATCATCACGGCCGGTCAACGTCGCGAAGGCGATGCCTTCGAATTGAGGCAGCGATTGCAGTCGTTGCGCGATTTCGGCGACCGCATGCAGCGGCGGCTTGGATTCAGCATTCTGTTCCATGCTGCCTGTGACATTCGCACTGCGCATGCTGTCGGAATCAACCGTGCTGCCGAGCCTGTTGCCACCGTAACTGCCGCGGCCCGAGACTCCTCGGCTAGCAGATCGCCCCCCTGCAGTTTGCGCACGTTCATCGTGTGAGCCTTCTTCGAATGCCTCGAACCCGTCCTCGCCAGCGTCATCCGCGCCCTCATCCATATCGATTCGCGGGCAGACCACATAGGCCAGCTCCCCCGCGTCGATGCGCCCGCGAACATGGGCGAACATGGCTGCCATCATCCGGGCATCGGCCTCTGGCACAATAACTGTTGTGATCGGCTTGCGTCCCCCAGGCAGTTCAGTGAGCCATGAGATGTCCAGATCACCGAACCACGTCATGGCGGCAGTACGCGGGATGGGCGTCGCCGTCATCACCAGCAGATGCGGAGTCAAGTCTCCCCGAGCGCGCAGCGATTCTCGCTGCTCGACGCCGAAGCGATGCTGCTCGTCAATGACCACCAACGCGAGATTCGGCGCTTGGAATGTCGAGGAAAATGCTGCGTGCGTGGCGATGATGATGCCTGGTTCACCGCTTGCGGCCTGCGCTAAGGCTTTGCGACGAGCAGCCAGCTTCATCCCGCCGGTCAACAGGGTCATCGCAACATGCATCGAATCACCATTGACCATCGCTGAGATCGTCTGATAATGCTGCTCGGCAAGCACCTGCGTGGGCGCCACCAGCACAGCTTGATACCCCGCTCCTACGGCCTGCAGCATCGCAGAGACGGCCACCACGGTTTTTCCTGACCCGACCTCGCCCTGCAGCAATCGCTGCATAGGATAGCGCTGCGCCATATCAGCTGCGGTATCATCAATAACTTCGCGCTGTCCGCCGGTCAGCGTGAACGGCAATGAGGCAATAAACGCATCTCGCAGGGAAACGTCCGCACATACGTAGGATTGCTTCTGGCGGGCGTGCTGACGCGATTGCAGCACGGAAACCTGCGAGACCAACGCCTCCTCATAGCGTAAGGTGGCAATCGCCTGACGGAACTCTTCGCTCGATTGCGGATCGTGGATGGCAAGGAAGGCCTGCTCCCGGTGCATGAGCCCGTGCGCAGCACGAATCGGTTCGGGGACGATGTCGGGTATGGTTCGGCGCAGAGCGGCAGTGCCGGACGGAAGCTCGACGGCAGTAGAGCCAACGCTGTCAATGGCATCGGCGGGTCGTGAGGCATCAGCTACAGTGATGTCGGCCTGTGCAGCGCCATTCCCCGTAGCACCGTTCACTGATTCAGACTGCAGTCCGGCATCGCTGGAGGCAGCTCCGCCGCCGCGCAGCGCATCCAAGAACCCGAGAATCGCCTCGTGGATATGCTCGCTGGAAATGCGCGAAGTCGCATGGTAAACGGGCCGAGGCCGGCATACGCGTTCCAAGGCTTTCTCTTCGGTGTCGGCGTCATACAAGCGCCGGGCCGATACGGAACTGCCCGAACTGGCAGAACCACGGGGATCAGGGTCGACCGTCAGCACATCCGGATGAGTGAATTGCAACTGCCCGTTGAACTCCGTAGGCTCCCCCGCAACAACTACATATGCACCAGAATGCATCTTCGCGCTAAGCCAATCAATGTATTGCCGTTTGCCGGAGAAGAACACGAGCCGGGCAATGGAACCAGCCACGTTGCGGGTCTGTGCAAAATTCGCGTCATCGACGATCGCCTCAAGCCGGTATCCACGCCGCGCGTTCATCGGCACCACCCGCACCTGTCGCACTTGAGCTGCGAACGCCATCGGCTGTCCCGCGCGCGCCTCGCGCAACGCCCTGAGCGAGACCGGATCAGTCACACGAAAAGGGTAATAGGTCAGCGCGTCGCCAACCGTAATAAGTCCCAGTGATTTGAGCGCGCCGACCCGCCGTTTGTTCGTCAGCAATGACGAAATCGGGGTGCCCAGTGAAATGCTCATAGCTCCCCATTGTCCTCAAGCAGCACGACACCGAATACTGATCTGCTGGCATAGTCGCCACCGCGTTGCAGCGTGTATCCCCTTGCCAGGCCGCCTATTCCAACAAGGTTCCGTTCATGGCTCTCACGCCCGCCTTCACGTCACGAATGGGACATGCATTCTGAATACACAAAACCCCGGAGGCTTGTACTGCCTCCGGGGTTTGGATCACGATCACTCGCGATTCACGCGGCCACGCGCTGAACCTTGCCGGCCTTGATGCACTTGACGCAGACGCGAACGCGAACGTTCTCGCCGTCGATCGAGGTGCGAACCGACTGAAGGTTCGGACGGAAGGTGCGCTTATTGCGGATATGTGAGTGTGAAACGGTATAACCGGATTTCGGTCCCTTGCCGCACACTGCGCAACGAGCTGCCATAATGGACTCCCTATTCTTTGACTTGCAAGTCTTGGCGTTCAACGTTCCTGCATTTACACGCATGTTGCTGAACACACAATCACCCAACTATACAGCCAGGACCGACATATCGCAAATCTTGCACAGCAGCGATCGCACAGCGGGATAATCGATAGAGTATCTAGCAACGTTTTCTCCATTCCTGCGCTCAGCGCTGAACCTTTCAGACAATGCTCATATTTTCGCGGTACAAAAAGATTACGTAAGGTTCAGCTATTGAATTTCATGCCCGCATCCATATCAGCTGCGCCGTAGCTGATATGGCTCGACACGCCGCCGACCGAAGGAGGTCGTCATGCTGCACGATTTCATATCACGAACGCTCACACGGCCGATCCCCCCGCAGACTGCTTCAGTGATCTCGCTCGGCCAGATCTGGGTTGACGTCATGATGGACGTCAACGAAATACCCCCCGCCGGAGGCTTCGCGGCCGCGAAGCAGGTCAATGCGGCTATAGGCGGAAGCTTCCGCGTGCTTCAGGCCGCCATACGCATGGGCTCGCCCGCCCAGCATGCCGGCATCATCGGCAACGGACTGTGGGGGGCGGCTGTGCGCAAGTCACTGGCCAGCGACGGTATCGAGCACATCGGCCAAGATCGGCTGGATCGCGATACCGGATTCCGGCTGGTACTCAACGACGGCGAGCACAAAACCTTCATCGCCAATTACGGAGCCGAATCGGGCGGCGGCAGCGACTGCTTCGACGCCGTAAAACCGGCTGGCAACGACGTAGTGCATATCAGCGGCAACACGCTGATGGACCACTCTGCCGCGGGCATAGAAGCCTTGTTCGACCGCACAACACTCGACCCGGATACGAGGCCATACACGGTTGTTCTCAATCCGACCAACACACTCGAGCTCGTCAGCGACCAGCTGCTCGAAAACCTTGTGCTTGCCCGTCCGATATGGTCGTGCAACCGACAAGAGGCGCGCACTTTAGCCGATCGACTTGGCATGCCGCGAGAGGAGAGTGCCGCAACGCTGACAGTCGGCGGTGCTTTCGACAACGCCATGGAACAGCTGTGCAGTTCGTTGGGCGAAACCCTCAGGGCACCACTCGTACTACGGGCGGGTGCACGCGGCGCTTGGATTCGTGAACCAGGCGGCACAGTGAGCCATATGCCTGGATTCCCCGTCAAACCAGTCCACACTCGCTCTGCCGGAGCATGCCATACCGGCGCCCTCTGCGCCATGCTTGCTCAAGGATGGTCACTGCTCGACGCCGTGCGCATTGCCAATGCCGCCGCCTCGCTCGCTATTGAGCACCATGTAGCTGGCGTGCCTGTTTGCCCGGATCGCCAAGCGGTGTTCGCGCTGGTCGCAGCCTCAGAGCACCGCACAGACACAGTGGATTCCTAAGGCTAAGAGGCCAGTACCGAATTGTTGCACATTGCGTTCCCACCGAATGCAGCGCACTTCAGCACACAGTCTCCAGCACGATTCTTGACACAAGGCATGCCGAGTTCTATTATTCTCTTGTAATAAACGAGAATCGTTATCATATATAGAATGCGGAAGAACCTTCATGGACACCCCCACGCCACCGGCATCAGCCGCGCCATCCAATCACAACGACACCAGCGCTGACGGCGCACGCACGCCTATTATCACGGCAAAAGCTGTCAGCAAGCTCGGACCGCGCACGCTGATCACCATCGGCGTGTTCGCGGCCATTTACTTTGTCGTTTGCTATGCCACCGGCATGCTGGGCCTCATCAGCCCTATCGCCGAAGTGGCCGGGTTCATGCTCGGCACGCTCATCAATGGCACTGTCATCATGCTCTTCCTCGTCAAGACCCGAGCATTCGGTGCAATGACCATACTCGGCTTCCTTGTCGGACTGGTGATGATGCTGCTCGGCGAATATTGGGCAGTATTGCCGATATCCATCGTGCTTGGTTTGCTCGCCGACCTCATCGTGCGCTCGGGCCACTATCGCTCCAAGGTACGCAACATCATCGCATACCCGGTATTCCAGTTATGGCTTATCGGCTGCATTCTGCCGATCTGGCTTAATCCGGCAAGCTACAGCAAGCACATCAGCGCATCCATGGGCAGGCAGTACGCCGACGGCATGGTCAACATTTTCTCCTCGCTCGGAGTCGTTTTCATTATTCTCATTGTCCTCATCGGCGCTCTCGCCGCTTGGATCGGCACGCGCATCCTCGAACACAATCTGGTGCACGCCGGCATTCTATAATGGCCTCGGCACACACTCCAGCCTCGTATGTTTCACCTGCCGTACCCAGCGCTGGCACAGTATGTGAAGGCACAGTAGGCGAAGGCACAGTAGGCGAAGGCACAGTAGGCGAAGGCACAGTAGGCGAAGGCACAGTAGGCGAATCGCCGGCAGCGGCCGCTGCAACTACAGCTGCCCACATCGCTGCTCACACTTCGCTACAATCCGCCGCCGCTGATGAAGTCCACCTTAATCGTCGCCATCAGATCTGCGATCCGCGTACTACGTTGCTGACGATGATCGTCGTCAATGTGTTGGCGTTCGGCAGCGTTCCGCCCGAAATCATAGTTATGTTCGCCGCCTTGGTCGGTGTACTGCTGGCAACGCAGACGCTCGGCAAAGGCTTCTGGGCTTTTCTAACCGTCGCCTTCGGATGCATCGCCGTGTATGTTGGGCTGTCACTGGTCGCATCCGGCTGGTTCGCGGCGATTATAGTGACCATCGCCTATTGGACGACCCGTCTCGCAATTACTTTCGGCCTGTTTGGATTCCTGTTCCTTTCAACCAGCGTCAGCAGTCTTATCGCCGCACTGGCCGCTGTGCGACTACCGCGTGTGCTCATTGTGCCGCTTGCAGTAATGCTGCGCTTCATTCCAACAGCGATGGACGAGCTTAAAGCCATCATAAGTGCAATGCGCCTGCGCGGCGTCGTCTCCGGGCCCAGCGACATGCTGCTCCATCCGATGCGCATGGCCGAGTACACCGTGCTGCCGCTGCTGGCCTCGATCATGCGCATCGCGGACGAACTGAGCGCTGCTGCGCTGCTGCGCGGGCTGGGCTTGCCCAACCGGCCGACTTCGATCGTGCAGCTGCGCGTGCGCTGGACGGACGTCGCCATCCTGCTCGCCGTGGCGGCGATTGCCGCATTGCACGTCATGCTTCAGATTATGGGATGGACGGTGCTGCGATGAACAAAAACAACGGCGACGAACGAGAACAGTCCCAAACCGCCAAGTCGATCATCGACGTCAATAATGTTCAATTTACGTATTCGTATGAGAATCTTGACGCCTCGCCTTACGGATCAGATGACAGCAACACTGCCCAGTCTCAGCGATCTGACGCGGTTGCCGCACTGCGCGATGTGAGCTTCAGCGTGCCACGCGGCTCACTCACGGTGCTGTGCGGTGGCAGCGGGTCAGGCAAGTCCACAGCCCTGCGCCTGCTCAACGGCCTGATTCCGCAATTCCACAGCGGTGAGATGTATGGCAATGTGATGGTGTGCGGGCTGGACGTCCCTACGCTCGACCTCACCTGGTCCGGTGACGTAAGCGCGACTGTATTTCAGAACCCGCGCAGCCAATTCTTCGCCACCGACGTGCGTAGCGAACTCGCCGCCCGCAACGAGAACCACGGCATCGACCCGGCGGAAATCAACCGGCGCAGCGAGCTCGCCGCCCGCCAGGTCGGCATCGAGACGCTGCTAGGCCGCCGCCTGACCGAACTGTCCGGCGGCGAGCTGCAGAATGTGGCCTGCGCCCAAGCCATCGCGCAAGGCACCGAGGTGCTGCTTTTCGACGAGCCGACCTCGAACCTCGACACTGCTGCCATCACCCGTTTCTCGCAACTGCTCTCCCGGCTCAAGTCGCTGGGCAGGACCATCGTCGTGGCTGAGCATAGACTCTACTTCTTCCGTGAGCTCGCCGATCAGGTCCTCCACTTGGATGCCGGGCGCATCGCTCACCGCTGGACCGGCACGCAGTTCGCCGCTTTGAACGCCGAGGAGATACATAGCCTCGGCCTGCGCACCATCATGCCGCCGCAATCCCTGCCGCTCATGCAGCGGATCATCCAAGGATATGGCGGCGACGAAGTAGCTGGTTGCACAAACGATTCTGCGTACCACCGAGCGGACGCCGGCATGCCAGTAACGACGAACGCAGATCTCACATCAAGCAGCGTCACGAACACCGATAGTCATGTCGCTACCTGGCCGTCGGCCCATGCATCCGACGGCCATCTTGCAACACCGTCAGTTAAATCCCTCGATACTCCGCCTGAAATTCCTGTCCCCGCAATGCCCGAGGACTCGGCCTCCGCACCTGCTACATCCGAGCACGGCGGTCTGCGGCTTGAAAATATCCGCGTGCACTACGGCAGGCGATTAGTGCTTGATATCCCGGCGCTGAACGTGCCTGCTGGCGAGGTTACGATGCTCGTCGGGCCCAATGGCGCAGGCAAGTCCACGCTGGCGAGCGTCGTCTGCGGGCTGCTCGCCCCTGACAAGGGCGGCCGCATCCTGCTGAACGGCAAAACGATGAGCGAGCGGGCACGGCTGTCGGCCAGCGCCATGGTGATGCAGGACGTCGAACGGCAGCTGTTCTCGGCCAACGTGCGCACGGAGGCCTCGCTCGGCGCAACCGTGGCCGACCCGATGCCGCTGCTCGAACGTTTCGATTTACTAGATTTTGCCGACCGGCACCCTTTGTCGCTCTCCGGCGGCCAGAAGCAGCGCCTCATGATCGCCGCCGCAGTAGCCCGCAACGCGGCCGTGTACCTCTTCGGTGAGCCGACCTCGGGTGTCGACCGCCGTCATCTCGACACCATCGGCCGCCAGCTGAGCGAGCTCGCCGCCATGGGCCACGTCGTGCTCGTCATCACACACGACCCTGAGCTTGTGGACGCCTGCGCCGGCGCCATCATCGCGCTGCAGCCGCTTCATGCCACCGGCACGAATGACAAGGCGGCCAATCTCTCGACAACGCGGGACAGACACAATCGCGTGGAAAGGATCGCGCTGAGCCGACATCACGCTGTGCACTCATGCAACCGCTCGCTTCACAAATCTGCTCAACGCAATACCAATCAGAAAGGAACGTCATGACCGCCACCGGTACTCCGCCGGGCTCCCCCACCCTCGAATTCACCAAGAAGGCGAAGCAACAACCTAGGGAGGCAGCAAAGGCGCGCAAGCGCCACCTGGCCGACATGCTGCAGCCCGTGCAAGGAGCCACTCACATCGCCATCGCATGCCAGGCTGTGGCTTCACTCTGCACGATCTTGCCTTTCGTGGCGATCACGCAGATCGCGAACGCGCTCATCGCCGGTCGTTCCGGCTTTCTCGGCCATGGCGCTCCGATCACTGATGTGCACGCAGCCGTGTGGAGCGGCATCTGGCTCGCCCTTGGCGGCCTCGCCGGACGCGCCGTGTTCTCGATGATTGCACTGGGAATCACCCATTTCGCCGATGCCAGAATGGGCACATTCTTGCGCCGGCGCATCGTCAAGACGCTCAGCCACGCGCCGTTGGGATGGTTCACCAGCCATTCCTCAGGACTGGTACGCAAGGCAGCCATCGACGATATCGCCTCGATTCACTATCTCGTGGCCCACGCCTCCGTGGAAACCACAGGTGCGGTGTGCACGCCGATTTTCGCCCTGATCTACCTGTTCGCGCTTGACTGGCGGCTGGCGGCGCTAAGCATCGTTCCCATTCCCATCTACGGACTTGCCTACGCGTACATGGCGAAAGACTGGGGTGCGATGCAGGTGAAAGTGAACGTCATGCTCCAGCAGATCAGCGAGGCGGCGATCGAATTCGTCTCCGGCATCTCGGCGGTCAAAACCTTCGGGCGCACCGGACAGGCACATAGGAAATACCGCGATACCGCGCAGCGCTTGAGCGCTGAATACAACGAATACACGCGCCCGATGATCATGACCGACGCCATCGCGTCCGTCTCCATCATGACCCCGGTCGTGCTGGTGCTCGGCTTGGCAGGCGGATTCTGGATGATGAGGCTCGGTTGGGTCAACGCGACCCAAGTCTTCGGCGCTTCCCTGGTGGCGGCGACGCTGCCTTCGGCGCTCATCACCGTCAGCTATGGCATGCAGTCGCGCACCGAGGCCTCGGCCGCGGCTTTGCGCATCCACGACCTGCTAGAAACGAAGCAGCTGCCGGCCCCCAATGCGCCTACGACGCCGCAAGACAACACCGTAATCTTCGATCACGTTGATTTCTCGTATACGCCGGGCAGTCCCGTGCTGCACGGTATCTCGCTCGAACTACGCCCCGGCACTGTCACCGCTCTGGTAGGCCCATCCGGATCGGGCAAAAGCACGCTGGCGACGCTGCTGCCGCGGTTCTTCGATCCCGAGCGCGGCTGTGTGCGCATTGGTGGTGTCGACGTGCGCGATATCGAGCCGGCCGAGCTGTACCGGCATGTCGGCTTCGTGCTACAGGACGTGCAGCTGGTGCACTTGAGCATTGCAGACAATATTCGCCTCGGACGCCCCAGCGTCACGCTCGACAAGGTTCGTGATGTCGCCAGGCTCGCACAGATCGACGAACGCATCGAGCAGCTGCCGCGCGGCTACGACTCGGTTGTCGGCGAGGACGCGATGCTCTCCGGCGGCGAGGCGCAACGTGTGTCGATCGCCCGCGCACTACTCGCCGATCCGCCGATTCTGGTCTTGGATGAGGCCACGGCCTTCGCCGACCCGGAATCCGAAACGGCCATTCAGCTGGCATTGTCTCAGCTGACGGCCGGCCGCACGCTGCTGGTCATCGCTCATCGTCTGGCCACCATCGCTGGCGCCGATCAGATCGCTGTCATGAAGGACGGCCGCATCGTCGAACAGGGCACCCAGGATGAATTGGTCGCAGCAGGCGGGCTGTACAGCTCGATGTGGCGCGAATATGAGGGGGCAGGACGATGATCAGGGATTTGTTGACCATACTCGGCGACAAATATAACGGCATGTTCAAACGCGCGCTGATGTGGATTGTGGTGTCCGCACTTACCGAAGGCGCGATGATCGTATCGGTGCTGCCGCTATTCAAGTCGCTGTTCAACGGCACGCTGGCCTGGCGGGACTTCATCCTGCCGCTGGCACTGACAGCGGTCGCGGCGCTGGTGCATGTGCAGCAGGCCGCACAATCATATCGGGTCTCGGGCGCGGTGATGAGCGTAGAGCATGAACGGATCGGCGACAAGCTGGTACGTCTGCCACTCGGCTGGTTCCACCCGGACACTGTCGGTCAGGTATCGCAGATGATCACCAAAGGTACGATGTACGTATCCACGGCTGCGGCGCATCTGGTCAATCCGCTGATTCACGGCATCGTGACCCCTGCGGTGATTGCTGTTGGCGTGCTGTGCTTCGATTGGCGCATGGGCCTGGTGATGATCGCATTCATTCCGCTGCTCTGGCTTGCATCGCAAGGCTCCGCGGCGCTCGTGGGCAAGGCCGACGACATGCTGCACACCGAAAACGTCAATGTCGACAACCGGCTGATCGAATTTGCACAGGCGCAGCGGGTGCTGCGCGCCTTCGGCCGCGGCGAGGAAGGATACGCTCCGCTTGAAGACGCGATGAACGCCGAATTGCAGGCACATCGCAGGAATCTGTGGATCAGCATGGCAGGAATCGCGATCTTCGGCATCACCACCCAGATCGCCTTCACCGCACTGATTGTGGCCGGCGGCCTGTTCGCGCTGAACGGCATGAGCAATGCGGCGTTGATGTGCGCGACACTTGCGCTCACGGCTCGGTTCATCCAGCCGCTTATGGAAGTCGGCGATTATTCGGGGGCCATCCGCATGGCGCGCAACGAGCTGGATCGGCTGGCCGGCGCGCTCAACGCTAAGGAGCTGTCCGAACCTGCGCAGCCTGCCCCCATTGATGCGTCCCGCAAGGGCGAAGTCGAACTGAACGATGTGCGTTTTACCTATCCAGGCACCGATCATACCGTGCTTGACGGCATCTCTGTGCATCTCAACCCCGGCACGCTCACTGCATTGGTCGGGCCAAGCGGATCAGGCAAGACCACGATCACGCGGCAGATCGCCCGGTTCTTCGAGGTCAATGGCGGCTCAGTGCTCGTCGGCGGCACGGATGTGCGCGAGCAGACGACTGAGCAGCTCATGAGTCAGCTCTCGCTGGTCTTCCAGGACGTGTATCTCTTCGACGACACGCTCTACGAGAACGTGCGGCTTGGCCGGCCATCCGCCACACGTGGCGAAGTGCTTGCCGCCGCCGAACTGGCAGGTGTCTCGCAAATGCTCGACTATCTGCCCAACGGCTGGCAGACTCAGGTCGGCGAGGGAGGCACCGCACTGTCCGGCGGCGAGCGCCAGCGCGTCTCGATCGCCCGCGCACTACTCAAAAATGCACCGATCGTACTGCTTGACGAGGCTACCTCCGCCATCGACCCGGAGAACGAGGCGCATCTCAAGCGCTCATTTGCTGAGCTGTCGCGCAACTCGACCGTGCTGGTAATCGCGCACAAGCTCAGCACCATCGCCGACGCAGATCAGATCCTCGTGCTCAACGGCGGTCATATCGTCGAACACGGCAAGCACGCCGATCTGCTCAAGCACGGCGGCCTCTACGCCTCGTTCTGGCACGAGCGCGAGCAGGCGCAAGGCTGGCAGCTGGCATAGGACCGGCTAACTGAGCTTAAGCATAAGCAGGGGCTGCGTGATTCATTACGCAGCCCCGTTGCATCTGTGTTTTGGTGATTCAATACGACTTATTCGAGCATCAGCGTGATGTGATGGCGAAGACCATCGTGCGTAACTTCGACGTGACCCAAGGTGCCGGCAACCTGCGCCACATCGGTGAGCGTTGCCTTGCCCAGACCCGGCTGACGTTCATGCCCGGCGTCCAGCAGCGCGCGGGTTAGCAGGCCACGATAATGCTTGGCAGCATGCGTAATCACCTTGCCGCGCGAATCGACGACGCGTAGATCCCACCAGTCCCCATACGGTGCCGTGACCTGATATGCACCGGAACGCATATCAATCGTGGTCTGGGCCATATTTGCCTCAGCGGCGTCGCGATACAGCTCTATATCTCCCGTTTGGCTTGCGCCCGCCGGACTCTGCGCCCCGCTGTGCCTCATTTCGCAATGCTGCTGTCGGCAGTCTGAGCCCTCAACTCCCGCCTGTGCTAGCTCCCGCCGCCAGAACGTCTTAAGATTGCCGATTCCCGGCAGCGAGACATTCATCGAGAGCCGATATGTCGGGATGAGATCCTCGCCAGTTGTGACGCCGAACAATCCTGAGAAAATACGCACATCGTCGCCGCGGCACAACTGCGCTGCCTCATACAGCACGCCTGTGTATACCTCGCGTGCCGGAGCGCAAGGCGCGAAGAGGATATCGCGCTGTGAAACGACCTCGGGCATAACCCGCCTACCCACACCCAGTATCTCGTTGGCATTATCGCGCTTCGAGACAGCAATCAGTGCCTCAAGCACACGTTCGCGAGCAGCCGTGAGCTCAGGATATGATAGCCCGCGCAGATGAAGTGCCGGTCCATCAGCCGGAGCCGTTTTACCTTCGGAAGGCGGCAGCAAAATACGCACTCCGCCATTCTAGCGTCAGGCAACCATGCCGTCGCCCCAACCGCCGATTGGAAAGAGGCAGTCCACTCCAGTTAGCAGCAGCTCAGGCGGCGAGCGCCGCCTTGAGTTCGATGAGATCCTTGATGATCTCCTCGTGCGAGGCCTCGTCGAAGTCGAAGGCGAGGTGGCAGAAGGCGCAGTCGTGATGCTCGTTGTTTTCCCTGCAGGCCTCTTTGCAATCCTTGGCATTGCATTCCTTGCCGCTGACGCAGTCGGCGTCGTCGCAGCAGTCGCCAGTGAAGCAGCAGCCGCAGGCGGCTGTACCATGCACATGATGCTTGGGGTCGAAGCTTTTCAGCGTCTCGGCATCGACCGCGAGCCGTCCAGCGCTTGTGGTGTCGATCGCGTAGGCGTGTTCATCATATCGTGTGATATCCATCATCGTTTCTTGTCGTTCAATGCTGCTGCACATATTTACAGCCGCATATGGATGATTGCTGCTAGCAACGGTATCGCGCATGAACGTTATCAGGCCAATTGTTGAAAGTGAGTATCAGTCCGGTCTTTGGGTTCGCGCGCACTCGAATCGTCATGTTGCGTACGAGCCGCACTCCCGCCGTCGGCATGGTCCGCCTCGAGCGCACGGCACTGTGCACACAGACCAAAGATATCGATCTCATGGGTGACGTCGGAAAATCCCAATGAGCACGCCCTGCGCCCGACCCACTGCTCAAGTCCAGGAATTTCAAGTTCTACAGCCCGGCCGCAGCGTCGGCATACGACATGATGATGGTGGCGACGATCCTTGCACAGGCGATAAAATGCCTCGCCATCATGCCGCACGGAGTCCACTTTCCCATCGGCCGCCATGCTTTGTAAGTTGCGGTATACCGTTGCGGCACCGACATGCTGGCCCTTGGCAACGAGACGGTCGTACACGGTCTGCGCGGTGGCGAAGGTATCATCGTCCTCCAGCTGCTTCTCAATCAGTACCCGGGCCCGGGTAACCCTTTGCGCCATATGCGCTCAGCGTTCCCGACTCAATCCGAAGCGTATCCGTTCGCGTATTGTCATAGCGCTAATTGTACGTAACGATATCCATTATCACAAGTCGATGCAGCATGGCCGCCGCCATATGCCTATGCAATCCTCGTTGCTCGGCATACAGCGGACTGAAACTGATCAAAGCACAATCCTGCAGCCCGAACTACCTGCGCTTTGAGCGCAGTCCGTCTGAACGGACTTTACAATCCCATGATTCGGCGTTTCGTCCAATAGCCCCGCACCTGAACATTGCTCTTCGGCAGTGAATCACCATGGCTGATCGTCGATCGGATCGCGCGCATCATAGCGGATTCGCCTGCGGCCCAGCAATGCCAAGCGCCCGGTTCCGCGCTGTCGATTTGCAGTTTGTCTTTCAGCTTCGCGAACACATGCAGCGCCTTTTGCGTCGGTGCGTACCACACCTTCACACGTTCGTCAGCCGCAATGAAATCTGTGAGATCATGTGCACCGGTTAACAACACATACGCATGTGTGCGTTCAGGCAAGGATCCTACGATCGTCCTGATCGCAGGAAAGGCGGTTTCGTCGCCGACTAGCAGCACTCCCCGGCATCGTTCGTCGATGATACAAGGCTGCGAACCTGCGATATTGGCATTGAGCATGCTGCCGGCATGTACATGCAACGCCCACGACGCCGCCGGGCCGCTGGTCTGATGCAAATAGAAACTCACGTCCACGCGGCTGTGGTCGAGAGCATAGCCGGCGACCGTATATCCACGTTGCACCTCGCGTCCAAAGCTGACCGGGAACCACAGCCGCATCCAAGCCGCCGGCTCGAACAGGCTCTCCGGAAGCTGGTCAGGACTGGAGAACGATACCCGTTTCATCAGTCCACCGCACTCGAGGGCGGTCGAAACCGCTGCGAGTCGAAACTCCGGGGCATGCATGGCTTTGAGCACAACCCCTTGTAGTCCGCGGTTCACCGGATCGTCGCCCGCGCGCAACTGCCACTATTGCTGACCAGGAATTCTCGCATCGAAGCCTCTCCAATCCGGTTTTCACCGCTTCTCGTACCATCCGGCGATGCCGCTCTTGCCGTGGCATACAGCGCAAACGCCCGTTGACTTCATACGAATCATGCCTGCATCCACAATGACTTACGATACAATTGCGGTAATGCTCGCAAGACGACTCGCCCGTCTGACGTTCTTCACGTTCGTCGATCAGTGCAACCGATGCCTGCCCACGAGCTGCATGAATTGCTCAAATCGTTAAGTTACACCTACAATATCTGCAGAAAACTGCAGACAGTCTGGCGTTTCCAGAAAACCATGCTACAGGACACCGCTCTCGCCGGCAACCGGCCACACTCGTCGGCTAGGCAAAAACAGCGAGTAGGTGTGTTTCGTCAGGTTCACAAGGCGTCGGCATACGCATCAAGCTGACGTTGATTCTTAACGACCGTAGTCTTCGCAGCATACTGCGTAACAATCGACCGGTAGTTCTCACGATGTGCGCTATCACGTCCACGATAAAGAATCCACCATGCGAAGGCGAAGTCGATCCGCTCAGCGCAGCCGTCGGTCATTGACGGTCGAGATTTGCCGCGGTATGTCTTCGCACGTCGAAGGGCGCGCCATAAACAGGCGAAGCGATTGAACTGGAGCATAATGATCTGATCGGCACTCTCCAGGCGCTCCGCTACGTACAGCTTGGAATAATTGCCGTCAATGACCCACGAGTCGTGTTCATCTATGAAGGCACGCACCATGCGGCGTTGCTCGTCATCGGGACGCTCCCGCCACTGCGGCAGGAATTGAACAGTGTCCAGATGGAGTACCGGAATATTCCGACGTTCGCCCAGAGTTCTCGCCAGCGTTGATTTGCCACTTCCGCTATATCCTATAATTGCAATTTTCACGAGAATAGAGCCTAGCAGCTACCATGCTCTCCAATGAGAATGGCGCTGAAAATGAACGATTGGAAGCACCTCAGAAGTGGTGTGGTGTTGTTGGGTGTGGGTATAAATGAGCCCCGGGGACGGTTGGGTTCTCGGGGCTTTGGTGAAGTATGGTTGCGGCGGCGTGCTACTCTCC
>JALCCT010000013.1 GCA_022640915.1 Bifidobacterium sp.
GCATACCGGCGACGAGCCAACTGCGGGCAGCGGCGTCGACTGGAACGAACTGCACGCCAGCACCCCATACCCCAACAACACCGACTAAAAACCACAGTCTAAACCAACACGTTTGTTCCTATAACCCTCCTAGGACCATAACCGGTACAAGGAACGCGTCCGAATCACACCGGCAGCAGACCGATCCAATCACGCAGCGCTGCGCGCACCGCGTCCGGCTGATCAACGTGCACATTATGGCCCGATTCCTCGACTACCGTGTAGACGGCATTGGGGTAATGTGGCAACAGGTCGCGCTGATCCTCATAGCCAACGATCTGGTCTTCACGTCCGCAGATGATCGCGACCGGCCCTGCAAAAATACCGAATCGATCCTCTGGATTGCTGTCGAGGTAATACCGGGATCCGAGCCGCATCAGCGCCTCACGATCACACAGCCTCGTGCCGGGCAGGATGAAACGCTGGTAGCGCCGCCAAGCTTCGAACGACCGGTTGACGCCCATCTCGAGGAAATCAAGAGCCTGCGCTTTCGGCAGCGTCTTCGTCAGCTCATTATTAGGGTGCCGAACCGTATGCTCACCAACGCGACGATGGGCTTTGACCGGATCAACCACCGGCGCGAGCAACGCCATGCCGACGATATGCTCCGGCTGAGCGGCAAGTAGATCACGAGCCAAAGCCCCACCCATCGAGTTGGCAACCAAAGCGTAATCGCAATCCCCAACGAGCGCAGACACCGCGCCACGCAGCCAGCCGGAGAGCTCTTGCAGCCCGCCAGGAGCCGGCAATGCCGGGGTTTTGCCGAAGCCCGGCAAATCAAGGTAGATACGTTTCGTATCATCAGGAAATACATCGTCGAGCATCATCAGCGAGCGATGATCCACACCCAAGCCATGGACGAAGACAATCGGAAAACCCTCGCCCTGCACTGTGCAGAATGGCTCAATGCTCACTGTCGTCTCGCCTCCTCAAGCTGTATCGTCACGCATTCCAGACCGTGCAGGGCGGCGAATCAAGCAATCAGCTGCTCCACCCACTGCGCGACGCCATCCTCATTGTTCGCCGGGCACACTTCGTCGGCGACGCGCAGCACGTCCGGCCGCGCGTTGGCCACAGCTACGCCTCGGCCGGAAGCCTCGAGCATGGCGATATCGATGAGGTCGTCTCCGAACGCGGCCGTTTGATCCAGACCGATGCCCATGCGACGGCACAGCTCGCGCAGTCCATCGCCCTTGTTGGCCAACGGGTTCATAAGCATCCACATCGTCCCCTCACAGATGCTCACCCCGAAGTCCGGCGGCAGCAGGCTGGCGAGCTGGACGCTCTGCGAACGGTCGGGGATGATGAAGATCTTTTCGGCCTCGCCCTGCGGCACATCATAAAAGTCTGAGATCACGAACTTCTGCGTTTTCCACATGACGCTAGTATCGAAATTCGTATAGCGGACGTCGTTCATGACAATGCCCAGATGTAGGCCCGGTATGGCGTCGAGCAACGACCGGCACACGTCGCAAGCGCGGCGCGAGGAGAAACCCACGCGCGCCACGTGACCGTCGGCAGGAACCACTGGATTGTTGAGCATTGCCTCATCGGAATGCTTCGGATCGGTGTCGATCAGCGCGCCATTCAAATAGATGCAGGCATCGACTGGCAGCCGCCGAGTGAAGGACAGCGCGGTGCTCACCGGGCGTGCAGTTGCTATGGCTAATTTCACACCCTGATCATGTGCCTGCTCAAGTATGTCAACGGTGTACTGCGACATGAAGCGTTCTTCGAATACGGGTGCATCATGTAACAGCGTGCCATCGAGATCAGCCACAAGCAGCCGCGTCGATCTTGAAATATTGGTGCCAGCCACAGATTGGTACGAATAATGCGTACGCGGTTCAGGCGCCAAGGCCAAACTTGGCCATCAACCCCAATGCGATAGCGATAGCCACCCAGACGAAGGCGATGATTACTGTCCACCGATTCAGGTTCTTCTCCGCCACGCCGGATGTACCGGCATTCTGGGTGAGACCACCGCCGAACATGTCGGAGAGTCCGCCGCCCTTGCCTTTGTGCATGAGGATCAGCAACGTAAGCAAAATGCTGAAAACGACAAGAACGATTTGCAGGACAAGCCTGACGACAGCGATAGCAGACACTGGTGAACCTCCATAGTTACGTTACAAGTGTTAAGGATAGCGCAAGGTGGTGAACAAAGCGGCGTGAGCTCGCAGCAAAGGCGCAATCGGCAGGATTTGTCACATCGCGGGCACGGTTTCCTCACCGCGCCGAATTCATCGTGTCTTCTTCACCGTGAGCCTGGCGATACGCGAAAGCTCCTCGACATCCAGCGAGGCGCCGCCGATAAGGAATCCGTCGACGTCCTTCTGCTCGATAAGCTGCGACGCGTTGCCAGATGTGACCGAGCCACCATACAAAATGCGAACACTGTCGGCCACTTGCGCGCCAAAGCTCTCGCGCAGCTCGTCACGAAAAGCTTGTGCCGCATCTTGCGCGGTCTGAGGTGTGGCGACCATGCCTGTGCCGATGGCCCAGACCGGTTCATAGGCAATGATGAGCTGTGAGGCCTGAGTGTCGGACAGATCACGCGTGACATCACGCACCTGGCCTACGGCGAATTCAAGCTCGATGCCTTGGCGACGCTCCTCGAAGCTCTCCCCCACGCATAAGATCGGCCGCATGCCGGCCGCAAGTACTGCGCGCACCTGATCAACGATATTGGCGTCATCCTCAGGATGGTATTTGCGACGCTCGGAATGCCCTACGATCACGTAGCTGCATCCAAGGCGGGCAAGCATGTCGGCGGAGACATCACCGGTGAAAGCGCCTTGCGTAGTCACCGATACGCTCTGCGCCCCATAGCGGATCCTGAGCTTGTCGGCCTCAACGAGCACTTGCACACTGCGCAACGACGTGAACGACGGCATGAGCGCCACCTCGCAGCGTGTGTAGTCGAAATGGGCGTCACGCAAAAGCCACGTCAACTTCTGAACAAAATAAGTGGCCTCAAGATGATCGAAATTCATCTTCCAGTTGCCGGCCACCAAAGGGATACGCGTCGCCTCCATCCGCTGTCCTTTCTGTACGCCATTGCCGAACTCTTGCGCAAATTATACGTAATGTGCATGGCTGCGCGCCGCTAAGGCAAACGCGAGGCCGATTATAGCATTGCGGGCACGCCCGGCAAGGGCATGCCCGCAATGCTCAGGTTTGTGCCGCGGCACAAACGTCAGTGGACTATTCGAGTACCTTCAGACCCGGGAGCTCCTTGCCTTCGAGGAATTCAAGGGAGGCGCCGCCACCCGTGGAGATGTGCGAGAACCCGCTTTCCGGGAAGTTCAGGTTGCGCACTGCGGAGGCGGAATCGCCGCCGCCCACAATCGTGAAGGCGCCGGCCGCGGTCGCATCCACCAATGCCTGCGCGATAGTTCGCGTGCCCTCGGCGAATTGCGGAACTTCGAACACTCCCATCGGGCCGTTCCACACAACCGTCTTGGAGTCAACAATTTTATCGTGGAAGAGCTTATCCGATTCCGGGCCGATATCCAAGCCCATCTTGTCAGCAGGGATCGCGTTAGCGGCAACGACTTCGGGATCTATCGGCGTATCTCCCGCAGGGAACCCGGCATTGACAACGATATCGGTCGGCAGCACGAGTTCGACGCCGTTGCTCTTAGCAGTCTCGATATAGCCCTTGACCTTCTCGAGCTGATCCTCTTCAAGTAGCGAGGTTCCGACCTCGTAGCCTTCGGCCTTCAAGAATGTGAAAACCATGCCGCCACCGATAACAAGCCGGTTGGCCTTGCCCAGCAAATTCTCGATCACGCCCAGCTTGTCGGAGACCTTGGACCCGCCCAGAACCACTGTCAGTGGACGTTCAGGGTTATCGGTGGCCTTGGACAGTGCAGTGACTTCCTTCTCGACCAAAAGGCCTGCTGCAGCCGGCAGATCAGCAGCCACATCGTAATTGGAACCTTGTGCGCGATGCACTACGCCGAAGCCATCGGAGACGAACACGTCGCCAAGCGCGGCGATCTTCTTGGCGTAGGCAGCCCGTTCGGACGCATCTTTGCTGGTCTCTTCGGGGTTGAATCGCACATTCTCAAGCAGTACGACATCGCCATCCTTCATGGCGGCGACCTTGGCATGGGCGTCATCGCCGTAGGTGTCACAAGCCAGCGGTACATCCATGCCCAAAAGCTCTCCCAGTCGCACAGCCACCGGAGCCAGTGACAGCTCGGGGACGACTTTGCCCTTCGGGCGACCCAAATGCGCCATGAGAATCACCTTGGCGCCCTCGTCACGCAAGGTGTTGATAGTCGGCAGCGCGGCTTTGATACGACCGTCATCGGTGATGGTGGTGCCCTTGAGCGGGACATTGAAATCGGCGCGGACAAGGACGCGCTTGCCGCTAAGATCTCCGAGATCCTTGAGAGTCTTCATGAATATCCTTTCCTAACCGCCTTGCTGTATCCGTCGGATACAGCAAACGGACAGAGTATGGCGTGATATACGCCACATTTCATAATACCGTCAGCAATAAACAACAGGCTGTGTTCGCTCACACTCGCCCAGCGCGAACATACACCGCCCCTATGCGATGCATGTTCGGTCGCTACCGCGTGTTCTCACGTGTTCCCAGTCGCTAATTCTCAGCCCTGCCGGCGTGCCTTGTCGATTTTATCTGCGAGCTGCAGGAGGCGGCGGATGCGCCCGGCGATCGCGTCCTTGGTGATGGGCGGATCAGACAGACGGCCCAACTCTTCGAGACTGGCATCCGTGTGTCCCAGACGCAGCAAACCAGCGGCTTTGAGATTCTCCGGCATGTCATCACCAAGGATCTCGAAGGCGCGGTGCACTTTCTCGCTGGCCTCTGCTGCGGCCTTGGCACTGCGGCGCATATTCGCATCGTCGAAGTTGGCCAAACGGTTCGCCTTGCCACGCGCCTCGCCATCCGAGCGCTTGCCCGTCCATTCCCGAGCTGATCGCGGCGCCCCCATGAGGATGAGCATGCGCTCAATCGCATCAGGATCACGCAGCGTCACCCGCTCCGAGCTGCGCACCAGCCGCGCCTTCGCGCTGATGCCCAGCCGACGTGCGGCGCCCTGCAGGGCAAGCGCGGTTTCGTGCGAGGGGCAGATGATTTCAAGATAACTGGCCTTGCCGGGATCGGAGACGGCTCCACGCGCCAGGAAGGCGCCTCGCCATGCGGCTTTTATCTGGGCAATATTGCCGCTGACTATATCCGCGGGAAGCCCTTTGACCAGCCTCATGCGGCGATCCAGCAGGCCAGCCTGCAGGGCAAGCGCAGTCGCCCCACGTTCGACGAGCACGTCGTAGCGCTGCATCACTCCGTACGGAGTCTGCCGCGTGACGCGGCTGACTGAGGCCTCTTTCTGAAAAAATTGCGCTATGGCCTTCTGAAGCCACGTCGCAGCCTGCACGGAATCGAACTGGGCCCGAATAACCGCCTGATTGTTCACCGGACGCAGCCCGCCACCGAAACGCATCATCGTCGAGGCCTGCGCCATCTTTGCAGCCGGCGAATCAATCTCTATTGCGGCGAGCTCGCTTTTGACATCGTCAAGAAGTGCCAAGAACCGACCTCCTCATTTCCCGTTCTTCAATGCTGATAAGGCATGACAACGGGTAACCGTTCCCGCAACGCCACGGCTATCTGTGTTACCTAACGACTTGGACAAGAGTACCTTTTCAACGCCGTTTTCGATACAAAAAATCTCGCGATACGAAATTCTCAACGTTGTCATGCGCCTTCATACCTCGCCAAGTTTGCGTTGGCGGCGCGGCAGGTCACGCGCCGAAACTGTCACCGAAAGACCATGCCCGCGCATGCGCTGCGCCAGCGCCGCGCTCATCGCGACCGAGCGGTGCTGGCCGCCAGTACAGCCTACGGCGATAGTCACATAATGCTTGTCTTCCTTCGCATAGCCCTCGATAGCTATCATTACTGCCTTCTCGTATGAGTCGAGAAACTCTCCCGCTCCATCACTGGAAAGCACGTAGTCGCTCACCGGCCTGTCCTGCCCATTCAGTTCGCGCAGCTCAGGCACCCAGTAGGGATTCGGCAAGAAGCGAACGTCAGCGACGAAATCTGCGTCGAGCGGAATGCCATACTTGAATCCGAAGCTGAAGATATGCACAGAGACCATGGATGCCCCAGAGCCCAGCAGCGCCTCGTAAAGTTTCGTGGAAAGCTGATGGATGCTTAAGGTCGACGTGTCGATGACAGTGTCGGCGCGCTCCTTGAGGTTGGCCAGCAATTCACGCTCCTCATGGATGCCATCGATCAGCCGGTTGCCATGCTGCAGCGGATGCGGCCTACGCACGGACTCATAACGCTTGATGAGCACTTCGTCGTCCGCGTCCAAAAACAGAATCCTCGTTTTCACGCCGAGATCGTCTAAATGGCTGAGCACTGCTGAAAGGTCGTCGAAGTAGCTGCGAGAGCGCACGTCGATCACAGCCGCAAGCTTATGCACCTTCGACGCTGATGCCGTCATCATATCAACCAGCGGCACCAGCAGCTTCGGCGGCATATTGTCGACCACATACCAGCCCATGTCTTCGACAGAGTCGGCGGCGTGCGAGCGTCCCGCACCGCTCATTCCGGTGATGAGCAGAACCTCAAATTCGTCTGCCGGCCGCGGCATCTGTCTCTCAGTCTCTCCGCCCTCAGCTGTCCCGTGCCGGGATACGCTTACCACACTCACCATGCCTCCTGTAATGCCGCTCTCATAGTCTGCTCCAACCGTACATCGTCTATGTCACCATCGTTGACCGCATCGTTATTGGCATCATCGCCATTGCCATCATCTTCAGCGACGCGCCAGCGGCCTGCATCACGCCCCGTCATCAGGCATACCTGCACAATGGCCTGGTACAGCAGCATCTCCTCGCCGCCAACCGCCATGCCTCCGGCTCCCGCCCACGCGCGCTGCAGGGCGCTGGGTCGCGGATCGTAGGCGACATCGAGCAAGGCGCTCTGCGACGCTATGGCTCCGCCCCGTGCGCTCAGCCGTCGTGCGATAGTGTCGGCGGCGTGCGCAGGCAGCGTGCTGATCACGATGTCGGCATCGACTATGCGTTTGACAGCGATATCTAGATCATGCTCCTGCATGGAGAGCGTCTCCAGGGCGATCGCGGTGTGCCGGTCGCCGAACCGCGCGATGCCGGGATTCGCATCGGGGCGACGCGATACGACAGCGGTCTCGATGCACGAGGCGCCCTTGGCCATCACCACGCATGCAGCGAGGGCAGAGAGCGCTGTGCTGCCATTGCCCAGGATCACAGTGCGTACCGGTTTGCCGCCGATCGCCGACAGCGAACCGGATTGCGTCGTCTTATGCCCGGTTCTCCGTTCCCTCGTCTGCGCAGACCCATGCGAGATTCCCCACGCGTGCCGAAACGCAAGCACAATGCCATCAACATCGGTGTTGTACAGCGCGATAGGGCAATCGGTGGCGAAACCAGCGCCGCAGCCGTCATCCGGATTCGAAGCGCCTACGAACACGGCAGTATTGGCCAATCCGAGTTCACGACTCCACCTGTCGCACGGCGTGCCATAGGACATAACGGTTTTCTTGAGCGGCATGGTCAGACTCAGACCGGCCCATGAGCCATCTAGGGAGACGAGGAAGGCTTCGAGCTCTGCCTGGCCCACTTCTTCGCGGTTGTACTGCCAGCCTTCGAGATTCAGCGCCCGGTATGCAGCGTTGTGCAGCGCTGGCGAGAGAGAATGCGCGATGGGTTTGCCCAGCACTGCACAACGTCGCCGCGCAGCAGCCTGGTTCGCCAGGTCCGCATGATCCGCCTGGCCTGATCCACCTGTACGACTCGCATGGTTCGATGCTGCCAAAGTCCTCTCCTCCCGCTGTGCATATCTCATGCTAGCCGAAGTATAGCGTCAGAGCTCGCTGCGTTCGGAACTATCGTGCCCGGAGTCGCTGCGCTGCGGTTCGCCGTGCAGCGCGTTGTAAATCACCTGCGCCTTCGACTCCCCGACTCCTTTAACAGCCATGAGCTCTTCGAGCGAGGCCTGGCGCATCGCCTTGACTGATCCAAAAGTGTTGAGCAGTCGCTTCTGGTAGGCTTGTCCGACGCCCGGGATGTCATCCAAGGCTGAGCGCAGAGCACCTTTGCGTCGCGTCTGGCGGTGATAAGCGATGGCGAAACGGTGCGATTCGTCGCGCACGCGCTGAAGCAGATACATGCCTTCGGATTGCCGCTTGAGGATGATCGGGTAGTCATCGTCGGGCACCCAGACTTCTTCCAGTCGCTTGGCCAGGCCACATACGGCCACGTCGTCCACACCGCAGTCTTTCAGCGCTTTGGACGCCGCCATGACTTGTGGCTTGCCGCCGTCGACAACGATCAAGTTCGGCTTGTACGCGAAGCGATGCCGTTCGACGTTCTGTTGGACGATCGGACCCTCGATTGCAGCTGCGCCGGTGTCCACGGCACCGGCTGCCACACAATCCGCAGCAGCACCGTCGCCTGCAACCACGGCATTGCCATTAATCCCGGTCTCGCTACGCTTTGAAACCTTGCGGATGCGCTGCTCACTTTCGATATCTTCGCCGGAGTCACCAGCGATATTGCCATGCCTGAAACGTCTCATAAGCGTCTCATAGACAGCGCTCAAATCGTCGAGCGCACCCTTACCATCATCTCCTCGTATTGAAAAACGCCGATATTCCGACTTTTTCGCGATAGCATCCTCGAATACGACCATTGAAGCGACCTGGAACATGCCGCCGATGGTGTTGGAGATGTCGTAGCCCTCGATACGCAGCGGCGCCTGCGTAAGGTTCAACGCCTTGGCGACGTCGTTCATCGCCTGGGTGCGGGCGCCCATATCGCTGATGCGGCTGAGCTTGCTGCGCTGCAGCGCCTGCTGGGCATTGTCGTTGGCACGCTCCATCAGCGCCCTTTTCTCTCCGCGTGAAGGAACGCGAATCGTCACCGCAGAGCCACGCAATTGACCCAGCCACGTCTCAAGCTCGCTGTGGCGCGCAGGCTCGAGCGGTACTATGATCTCGCGCGGGATCGGGGCGATGGGGGCCAACAGGTCAGCACGCCCGGTCTGCTCCTGATACTCCCTGCGGGCACGCGTAGCCTGGGCACGGGCCAGGGCATCCGAAGCGGTGACGGTTTGCGTGGAACCGAGAGCGTTGCGCTGCGCGCGGATATGCACTGAGGCGGAGACCGGTCGCACGGCATCAGGCTGGTCGACGTCGGGCTGTCGGGCATCGGCGCCAGCGAAATCGGATACGCTGCCATCTTCTGCTGCCCCAGCGTCATCCAAGTCAGCGCCATCCAAGTCAGTGCCATCCCTGTCAGTGCCATCCGCCATAGGGTTCTGGCCGCCGTCAGCCACAGCGGCCGGGCCAACAGCCCCTGTGCGACCAACTAGGGGCGAGGCACCGGAGTCCTGAGCATCTTCGATATCTGAATACACCTGCACGATGAGATCAGAGATCAGTTCGGCATCGCTGACATCTTCGACACGCTCCACGCCCCAATTGCGTTCGCCACGTATCGAGCCGGAACGCACGAAGAACGCGTGCACCGAGGCTTCGAGTTCGTCGGAATCCAAGCCAAACACATCCGCATCGACATCTTGACTGAAGACGACGGCGTTTTGCTCGCCGACAGTCTGCAGCATCTGGATCTGGTCGCGCAGCCGCGCAGCCCGTTCGAAGTCCGTATCGGCACTGGCCTGCTTCATCTCGCGGGTCAGCTGAGCGATGTAGCTTTTACCGAAGCGCCCCGTAAGCACGCCAACAAGCCGCTCGCAGTCGCGCCGATGCTCGTCCAGCCCGATCCGGCCCACGCAAGGCGCAGAGCATTTGCCGATCGAGGCGAGCAGACATGGCCTGCCGGTCAGCTGTGCGCGGTGGAACACGGCCGGCGAGCAGGTGCGCACCGGAAAGGTCTTGAGCAGCTTGTCTAAGGAATGCCGCAGATCCCATACCTTCGCATAAGGACCGAAATAGCGGGTGTCCCTGCGTTTGCGGTTTCGCGTCACCCAAACGCGGGGCACCTTCTCGCCTACTGAAACAGCCAGGTATGGATAGGTCTTGTCGTCACGGAACACGACATTGAATCGCGGGTCGAATTCCTTGATCCACGTGTATTCCAACGTGAGAGCCTCAAGCTCGGTGCCAACCACAGTCCATTCCAGACTTCTGGCGGTAAGCACCATCGTTTGGGTGCGCGGGTGGAGCTGTTCGAGCGGCTGGAAATAGTTCGTCAGCCGATTACGCAGGTTCTTCGCCTTGCCAACGTAGATCACGCGCCCTTCGCCGTCACGCCATTTGTAGACCCCAGGCTCAGCGGGAATATCTCCAGTCGCAGGCCGGAACAGGTCACGCGAATCACCCAGTCGCCTGACCGTATTTCCAGCGGTTTTGCGCCATTCGTCCGGGCTGTGCCTCTCGATGATTCCTGTCATGGCCGTTCCTTCGCTGCATTCGCCGGTATCCTCATGCCAGCATGGGCTTGAGGAAGCGACCCGTCCAGCTTTCCTCGCATTGGGCAACTTGCTCCGGGGTGCCCTCGGCCACGATCGTGCCGCCACCGTCGCCGCCTTCTGGACCAAGATCGATGAGCCAGTCGGCAGATTTGACGACGTCGAGATTATGCTCGATGACGATCACCGTGTTGCCCTTGTCTACCAGTTCCTGCAGGACGAGCAGCAGCTTGCGCACATCTTCGAAATGCAGCCCGGTAGTCGGTTCGTCCAAGATGTAAACCGTGCTGCCGGTCGAACGCCGCTGCAGCTCGGTAGCCAGCTTGACACGCTGCGATTCACCTCCGGACAGGGTCGGAGCCGGCTGCCCGAGACGAATGTAGCCTAGGCCGACCTGCACCAGCGTATTGAGGTAGCGCGCGATCGAAGGATACGCCTTGAAGAACTGCGCAGCTTCTTCTATCGGCATGTTGAGCACATCGGCGACGGTTTTGCCATTATAGACAACCTCGAGTGTCTCGCGATTATAGCGTTTGCCGTGGCATTCCTCGCATTCCACATAGACGTCTGGAAGAAAATTCATTTCAATTTTGAGCGTGCCGTCGCCGTGGCAAGCTTCACAGCGCCCGCCTTTGACGTTGAAAGAGAAGCGTCCGGGACCATAGCCGCGCACCTGGGCCTCTGGCGTCTTAGCAAAGAGCGTGCGGATCTTGTCCCATACGCCGGTATAGGTCGCAGGATTCGAGCGCGGCGTTCTGCCGATGGGGTTCTGATCGACGTGGATGACTTTGTCGCATTGCTCCACGCCCTCGACGCGGGTGTGTTTGCCTGGCACGATGCGCGCGCCGTTGAGTTTGTCGGCCAGCACTGGGTAGAGGATCGAATTGACGAGCGTGGACTTGCCCGAGCCCGAGACACCGGTGACGCACGTCATGACGCCGACAGGGAAATTCACGGTGAGATCGTGCAGATTGTTCTCGCGCGCACCCACGACTTTGAGCTGTTTGGTTTTGCGCACTTTACGGCGTTTTACAGGCACGGCAATGGATCGGCGGCCAGCCAGGTAGTCGCCAGTCACTGAGCGGGAGGCTTCGACGATATGCTCAGCGGGGCCAGAGTAGATGACCTCTCCCCCATGTTCGCCGGCTCCTGGTCCGATATCGACCAGCCAATCGGCTTTTTCGATGGTCTCCTGATCATGCTCAACCACGATCAAGGTGTTGCCGAGGTCGCGCAGATGATGCAGCGTGGCGATGAGCCGTTCGTTGTCGCGCTGATGCAGTCCGATCGACGGCTCATCAAGCACATACATGACGCCCACCAATCCGGAGCCGATCTGTGTGGCAAGGCGGATACGCTGCGCCTCGCCGCCGGACAAGGTCTTGGCGGCGCGCGACAGCGACAGATAGTTCAGTCCGACATCGTTGAGGAAACCAAGGCGCGCACGGATCTCCTTGAGCACTTCGCCAGCAATCTGCATAGCCGATCCGGTCAGCGTAAGCCCGTTGACCCAGCCCAACGCGCGTTCCACAGGCATATCGCAAACGTCGGCAATGGACTGCTCACCGACGGTGACCGCCAGCACTTCGGGACGCAACCGCCTGCCATGGCAGGCCTGGCAAGGCACTTCGCGCATATAGGATTCGTAATATTGCTTCATCTGGTCGGAATCGGTTTCGTCATGCCGACGCATCAACGAACGCACCACGCCTTCGAAACCGGTAGAGTACTCACGCATACGACCCCAACGGTTACGATATGACACGTTGACCTTGAAATCGTGGCCGTACATGATGGAATGGCGTACATCCTGAGGCAGCTTCTTCCATGGCACATCGAGGCTGAACCCCATTTCCTCGCCCAGTCCTTCGAGCACATGGCGATAGTATTCGCCCGCGCCCTTAGTCATGCCCCACGGCTCAATGGCGCCTTCGTTGAGGCTTTTGCCTGGATCAGGGATGACCAGCTCCGGATCGATTTCAAGATTGAAGCCGATGCCGGTGCATTCGGGGCAGGCTCCATAGGGAGCGTTGAACGAAAACGTACGTGGCTCGATCTCATCGAGGTCGAGCTGGTGGCCGTTCGGGCAGGAGCGCTTTTCAGAGAAAGGCCGTCGCCGATTCGGATCCTTAGCGTCCAGATCCACGAAATCCGCGATGACGATGCCTTTGGCCAGTTTCAGCGCGGTTTCAATGGAATCCGTAAGCCGCTGGCGCATGCCATCCTTGATCACAAGCCGGTCTACGACGACTTCGATCGTATGCTTCTTCTGCTTCGCGAGCGAAATGCCATCGGAAAGCTGACGCATTTCACCGTCGATGAGCGCGCGCGAATAGCCGTCGCCGCGCAGCAGATCAAGCAAATCTTCGAATTCCCCTTTGCGGCCGCGCACGACCGGTGCGAGGATCTGGAAACGCACGCCTTCGGTGTAGTCGAGCAACGCATCGACCATCTGCTGCGGCGTCTGCGCGCTGACGAGCGCTCCACACACCGGGCAGTGCGGGATACCAGTGCGTGCGAACAACAGGCGCAAGTAATCGTAGATCTCGGTGATAGTGCCTACCGTGGAGCGCGGGTTGCGGTTCGTGGTCTTCTGATCAATGGAGACCGCCGGGCTCAGGCCCTCGATGAAGTCCACATCAGGCTTGTCCATCTGGCCAAGGAACTGGCGGGCGTACGCGCTGAGCGATTCGACATAGCGTCGTTGCCCCTCGGCGAACAAAGTGTCGAAAGCCAGTGAGGATTTACCCGATCCGGACAGCCCTGTGAACACAACCATGCGGTTGCGCGGTATTGCCAGATCGATATCGCGCAGATTATGCTCGCGCGCACCCTGAATGGTGATCTTCAGATCACTGGGAATATGCGAGATATCCGCTACAAGCGAACCATTCGACCCTTGCAGCTTCGCCTTCGCCAGCTCTTTGGAGAGCAACGACTCGCTGTCCAGAAGCCGTTCCGCCACCACTCCCTGGTGCGATGCAGTACCGCGCGCCGCCGAGTGAGAGGGCGCCGATTGAGGAGTCACCAATTGAGAAGTCACCGCTACCTCCGATAAGCCGTTCGTGATGCCACCCAAGAATACCGCATCTCCAGACATTTTTCGAACATGTGTTCGATTCAGCAATGCGCAGCCATGCGTCAACCCAACGGTCGACCGCACGCAGCAGGAACCGGTCCGATATACTGAATCCAAATCACCGACCGCGTCATGCGGCGCCATCCGGCCAACGGATTGTGCAGCACGTCACATGCGCGACAGCCGGCAAACGCATCGCAGAGGAGCATCCATGGAACCAACACACGACGATGGCAGTACCACAGTCGAGCGGCGCTGGACTCAAACCGAGGCGATAATCCTGTGGGCGGCGTGGACGCTGACGCTAGCCTTCAACGTGTTCGCGCAGATCGGCAAATTGGGTGGCGTCTCCACTGCAGACATCTCCAACGAGGTCTCCTCGTGGTTCACGCCGGCAGGATACGCATTCGCTATCTGGGGCGCTATCTACCTCGCTCTCGCCCTTTGGCTAGTGGCGCTGTGCGGCGACAAGAGCCGCACCCGTCTCGGCCCGCTGCCCCTAACCACCCGCGGAGCGCTATTCGCGCTTACCTGCGCTCTCAATATTGTCTGGCTCATCTCTTGGCATTACCGTCAGTTCGCCGCCAGCATCATTGTGATTGCGTTGCTGCTGGTGGCCGTCTGGGCGCTGTATACGGTGAGCCGACAGGGGCTTCAACGACGTCGAGGGCTCAGTTTCCTGAGCTTGGTGCCGCTGTCGCTGTATGGCTCATGGCTTGCCGTGGCAACCCTTGCCAACATCATGCATGTGATCTCTCGTTATCATGATCCCAACGGCAACAATACGATCGCGCAGGCCACCTCAACTGTGGCGCTGCTCCTGCTGCTGGTGGCCGTATCGGCATTCATGAACGCCCGGCTGCACGATTGGATGTTCGGGCTGGTCGTCATCTGGTCGGCTGTGGCTATTGCGGTAAGGCTGATGGATGTGTCGAAGGCATTCGCCGTTATGATGATCGTACTCACCACTCTTGGCACGATCGTGATCTACACCCCGTGGACGCGATTGCTGTCGCAGCGCTGATTTGCGCTTAGCGCAGTCAGTGATCCGACACCTAGTCACGTGTCAGCTGGATTCCTTTGCGCCTGTAACTCCATTCATCTATACCCCCTCGCTATGATGAAGCTCCGTTGGATGGCAATCATGCAATGACGATCACATGCTGGAACTATGCGAGGACCAGGCATGTGGCGCACAGGCATGCGCGCACAATGGTGATTGGCGCCCCCGCGCGCAATCACGCATGGCGTACACATATGGTCCGCGCAGGAACGCCCAAGCGGCAAGAGAAAAGCACGAGGAAAGACGGTAGGTAGGCCATGGCGATTGAGGGACAAGGACTCGAGATTCAGATCGGCGCGCGCACGCTACTTAATCCCACCGACTTCCATGTAGCTAAAGGCGACAAGATCGGCCTGGTCGGCCGCAACGGCGCCGGCAAGACGACGCTAACCAAAGTCATTACGGGCGATATGCTCCCCACCTCGGGCAAGGTGCACGTCAGCGGCAAACTGGGTTATCTGCCGCAGGACACCCATGCCGCCGATCCGCAGCAGACCGCGCTCGACCGGCTGATGAGCGCACGCGACATTGCCAAGATCATCACTCGGCTGCGCAAATCGGAGAAGGATATGACCGATTCCGACCCCGATATCATGATGAAAGCCATGGATCGCTACGACAAGGCCACGCAAGACTTCGAGAAGGCTGGCGGGTACGCAGCGCAATCCGAAGCCATCGCCATGGCCGACAGCCTAGGGCTGCCGCAGGAGACAATGGAGCAGCGACTGGGCACGCTTTCCGGCGGCCAGCGTCGCCGCATCGAGCTGGCGCGTATCCTGTTCTCCGACGCCGACACGCTGATCTTGGACGAACCGACCAACCATTTGGACGCTGACTCGATCGAATGGCTGCGCGGCTACCTCAAACGCTTCGAAGGCGGATTCCTCGTCATCTCTCACTCCACCGAACTCTTGGACGAAGTGGTGAACAAGGTCTGGCATTTGGACGCGCAGCTGGGGCAGATCGACATGTATTCGCTTGGCTGGAAGGCGTATCTGCACCAGCGCGTAGTCGATGAGGAGCGCCGCCGACGCGAGCGCGAGGTCGCCGAGAAGAAGGCTGACCGCCTCATGAAGCAGGGCATCAGGCTGCATGCAAAAGCCACCAAGGCCGTCGCCGCACAGAATATGATGCGCCGTGCCGAACGGCTGCTCTCCCAGACCAGTGAAGCTGAAAAACAGGAGAAAGTGGCGGATATTCGTTTCCCCGAACCAGCTCCCTGCGGCCGCACGCCAATCACCGCCAAGGAGATTTCCAAGGCCTATGGATCGAATATCGTGTTCGCTGGCATCGATCTAGCCATCGACAAGGGCTCACGCGTGGTCATTTTGGGCTACAACGGCGCTGGCAAGACGACGACGCTGCGCATCCTAGCGGGTGAAGAGCAGCCCGATACCGGCGAAGTCGTATACGGTCATGGCTGCAAGATCGGCTATTTCGCGCAGGAGCACGACACACTCGACCTCAATGTATCAGTGCTTGAGAACCTGCAGCATGTAGCCCCCGAGCTTGACAACACGCATGCCCGTTCTATTCTGGGCAGTTTCTTGTTCTCAGGCGACGACGCGATGAAGCCAGCCAAGGTGCTTTCCGGCGGCGAGAAGACGCGGCTCGCGTTGGCCACGCTCGTGACGTCACGCGCCAATGTGCTGCTGCTCGACGAACCGACTAACAACCTCGACCCGGTCTCTCGCGACGAGATTCTGAAAGCCATCGCCAAATACGAGGGCGCGATCATTCTGGTCACCCACGACGAAGGGGCAGTACAGGCGCTCAACCCCGAGCGGGTGCTGCTCATGCCCGACGGCGACGAAGACCTCTGGAACGACACGTATCTGGATCTGGTCGCCGAGGAGTAGGCAAGACAGACCACTTACCACCGCTGATGAATTTTGCGCCCACACACCGTTGTCGCGCTGACGGCGTGCGGGCACAGCCGTCATCATCCGGATCAGCCTAGCCGTGTTTCCACAGCGTGCAGCCAACAGCTCATGACAATCTGCGGTGCTTTCGCAGGACTAGAGTTGGTGGAGAAAGTAACTACTGCGATCGGGAGGCCCTGTATGGAAAGCACTGTGGAGCGCGGCGCCGAGGATTCTGGACGTTTGGCCACACTGGTACATACCGCCTACGATGTGCGCACGATACAGGCACTGGAGCGGCCACTGCTCGAGCGCGGAGTGCCGCTGATGCGCAAGGCTGCCGGGGCTGCAGCACTTATAGCCTCGCACATGCTCGCCCAAGCTGGTCTGGACATCGGCGAATCACAGGTTGTGTTGCTCGCCGGCGCCGGCGACAATGGCGGCGACGGCCTGTATGCAGCTGCGGAACTGGCTCGTAACGGGGCTATCGTTACGGCCATCGCTGTGGGTCGTTCGCTGCATGGGGAGGCGTTCACCGCCTTCGTGCAGGCTGGCGGCAAGATACTGGTACTCGACCCGCAGTCCGACATTCCCGGATGCGCTTCAGGCTTCAGCGCAGGAGAGGCCGGCGAACGGCTTCGCACAGCCATTACTCTGGCTTCGCAGGCCGATCTGCTACTCGATGCGATGACCGGTATCGGCATCCAGGGCGCACTACGCGGCATTCCTTCGACCCTGGCGAAGTCCCTAGGGCTCGAGGGCGAGCTGCCGGCAATACCCAATTCGCAGCAGGACTATGACCGCGATACGCCCCTAGTACTTGCGATCGATACGCCATCAGGCGTCGGCGTAGACGACGGTACGTTACCCGGACCATATATCCCCGCTGATGCGACAGTGATGTTCGGCGCAATGAAGCCCTGCGCGATGCTACCGCCGGCCACATATGCTTGCGGCGCGGTCACGCTAGTGGATTTCAACTTCGATATCGCTGGGCAACAGCCTGCAATCGAAGCGGTAGATGACGATCTAGCGCGGCAAGCCATCCGACTCCCCCATCTGGACGACGCCAAATACTCGCGCGGCGTCGTCGGACTGATCACCGGCTCCACGCGCTTCCCGGGAGCAGGCGTACTGGGCGCTACTGCCGCAGCACGCACGAATACCGGCATGATCCGCTACATGGGGCCACAACGGGCGCAGGATATGGTACTGCGCGCACTGCCCGAAGCCGTGATTGGCAAGGGCCGCGTGCAATCGTGGGTTGTCGGGTCCGGCGTGCCGACGGCGAACGCAGACGAAACCGGCATTGACGTGCAACGCAGTGCCATCGCCGCCTTACTCGCCCACTATTCGACAAGCGATGAGCTGAACGGCGACGACACCGAGCCGAATACCGATATCGCAACAGCTGCCGGGCACAACGGGCCGAGCACCATCGAAGCCTACGACATGCCTGCGCTATGCGTGGATGCAGGGGCGCTTGATCTACTGCCCACCCATGTTCCACCGCAAGTAGTGATCACCCCGCATGCAGGTGAGCTGGCCGACTTGCTCACCGACCTTGGCGAGGATATCGACCGTGCCCAAGTGCAAGCCGAGCCATGGCGTTGGGCGCAACGGGCGCATGAGATCACCGGCGCGACCGTGCTGCTCAAAGGCGCCGTCACCATCGTGGTCGGCGATGATGGCGACGGCGGCACACGCACGCTAATTTCCGGTTCGGCTCCCGCATGGCTCGCCACCGCTGGCTCCGGCGATGTACTGGCCGGCATCATGGGCGCGCTGCTCGCCCAGCAAGACGGCCTCCTGCAGAAGGATGCGGCGCTGAAAGTGGCCGCCTCGGCAGCATATCTGCATGGTCTGGCCGCCGGCATAGCCGCCGACAGCGATCAGCAGGGATGGCATCAGCCGCAGGTGTTCGGCAATCCGCAGGCCGCAACCGAAGACAACGTCGGCCACCCGATCATTGCCTCGGACGTCGTTCGCGCAATCGACGCAGCTATCGAAGAGCTGTTGTCGTAAGGCTTGGCTCACACTTTTTGAACTAGCCCGAAAAAGTGCGAGCGAAACGAACATATCGTGTTCGCTTTTCAACTTTAGCCAACGTTGGAATCTGGCCGTTGCTGTGCTCGGAAAATAACATATTCACTGTTCGCTCGGCTCACACTTTTCGCAGCAGCCCGAAAAAGTGTGAGCCATATCCCCGAATGTCTTCGCCGTGCCCATGCGTTACTCTGGTTCACGGGCGCATTGCGCGATACCACAAGGAATGGAGCGTAACGATGGCCAATACCCCTCGAGCGGCCGACGACACGATCACCGATGTGATTTTTGACTTCTGCGGCGTGCTCATCGATTGGCAGTGCCGAGCATGCCTCGAAGGACAATTCCCCGACGATCTGGTGGACGCAATCTGCGCCGACGACGACCCATATGGCTTCTACCGCTACGAGGACCATATGGATTCGGGCGAAGAGTTCGCTGATCTCATCGTGCAATATCGCGGGGAATTCGGCGATGACATGGCTCAGGTCTTTAGGTATTACATCGAGCACTACGCCGATTCATTGCCCCGCATGATTCCCGGCTTGAAAGAGCTGCTCGATGATTTGCGTCACGCAGGCATCGGCTCTTGGGGGCTGACCAACTGGTCGCACGAGACCTTCCACACCGCCTTCGAGCGTTTTCCCCAGCTCGAAACGCTGCTCGGCGGCACCGTCGTCTCAGGCTTCGAACGCAAGCGTAAGCCACATGCCGACATCTACGAGCTGACACTGCAACGCTTCGGCCTTAAGGCCAATCGCTGCGCATTCTTCGATGACACTGCTGCCAATGTCACCGGTGCCAATGCCGTCGGTATCCACGGTATGCAGTTCACTGATGCAGGTATGGCCCGGCGCGATCTGCGACGCCTTGGCGTACGCGTCTAGCCGGTCCCAAATAGGAAAACTCGATACAATCAGGCCGTCGTTATAAGCAGTCTTTACGTATAGGCTCGATGCTATACAAGATATTTATGACACTGCTCCAGCTCAAGTACATCGTTAAAATAGTCGAATGCGGCTCTATGAACGAGGCCTCGCATGAACTCTATGTATCACAGCCTGCCTTGAGCTCCTCGGTGAAGGAGCTGGAGAACGAACTGCATATCGAGATCTTCACTCGCTCCTCGCAAGGCATTGCACTGACCATCGACGGCGCAGAGTTCCTCACTTACGCCCGGCAGGTGCTCGACCAAGCCGCACTGCTTGAGGAACGCTACAGGAACGCGAAGCCGCGCAAGCAGCTATGCTCCGTCTCCACGCAGCACTACATGTTCGCCGTGGAGGCTTTCGTGGAAATGATCAACTCGACTCAATCTGACGAGTACGAATTCACACTCCGCGAGACCCGCACAAAGGACATCATCACGCAGGTGGCCAATATGCTCTCTGAAATCGGCATATTGTACCTGTCGGACTTCAACAAGGATGTGATCGGCAAGCTGATGCGCGGGAAGCATCTGGAGTTCCATCCACTCTTCCGCGCACCGCTTCATGTGTTCATAGCTCGCAGCAACCCGCTCGCCACCAAGCGCAAGGTAACGATGGATGACCTCAAGCCCTATCCGTTCATCCAATACGAGCAGGGCGAGGACGGCAGTTTCTACTTCGCCGAGGAGGCGGTCTGGCCGGATTACTCCCCCAAGCAGATCAACGTGACCGACCGGGCGACAATCCTCAATTTCATCATCGGCCTCAACGGCTACACCGTGTGCACCGGCATCGACAACGGGGATCTCAACAACGAGAAGATCGTCACCGTGCCCCTCGAATCCGAGGAAACCATGCTACTGGGCTGGATTGGAAACGAACGCGCCAAACTCTCCAACGCGGCCGAAACTTACCTTGCCAAGCTGCGCGAAGTCATCGCCTCGCATGGCTACACGCTTATCGACGCTTAAAACCCAAGATGTGAATATCGGCACCAGCTTCCCAAGGACGCCTCCGACATCAGCGTCGGGCGCTAGGCCGTCGAGGTTGCCATTGCGCAGCTATTCGATATGCAATTGCCGATGCCGTTCGTATCGGCATGGAACCCTGCACACCGCAACCTCGCGGAGGTCTCGCCGCGGCACGAACCGCAAGGCATGCTGCCACACTACCGTTCGAGCCCATATTCCTTGGCAATGATCGCCCAGAGATCTTCTGCACACTGTTTGACGGTGTTATTGACAATGGTCACATCGAATTCGTGCTCCGAAGCGAGTTCCAGTTTCGCAGTTTCAAGCCGTTTGCGCCGCTGTTCTTCATTTTCGGTGCCTCGGCCGATCAGACGCCGTACCAGTTCGTCATAACTTGGCGGGGCGATGAATACATAAACGACGTCCAGCCCCATGCTTGCGGCTTTGTCCTTGACCCTTCGGGCACCCTGCAAGTCGATTTCGAGGATTGTGGGCGTGTTTTTGGCCATATGGTCGAGCACAGGCTGCAGCGGCGTGCCGTAATGCGCCATATTGTGCACGACAGCGGTTTCGAGGAACCAGCCGTCGGCCTCTTTTTGGAGAAAATCCCGCTCAGACATGAACCAGTAATTACGCCCATTGACCTCGCCAGGGCGCGGCGCGCGCGTAGTAGCGGAGACAGACACCCAGACCTCGGGGTGATGCGCCCTGAGCTCGGCTTCGACGGTGCCCTTGCCCACGGCGGTAGGGCCGGTTAAGACGATCAGACGGCCACTGCTACCCATGCCGACCTGGCGATTCGCCTTGCTTCCACCGTTTGTATCCACCTCATGCATGTATGGATCTTCAGTTCCTGTCGTCATCGTCCTGACCCTCCTCGGTCGCCTCCAACAATGCCTGGCGTATGTCCAACGCGATGGACTCAGTGGCCTGTGACAATTCGGAGATATCCGGCCCGTGCGAGGCGATAAAGCGCGACACCGTGACCAGCACATTGCCTTTGGTCCCGCGGAATACGGTTTTGAGATCATTGGCCTCAGCACCCTGCCAGCCGTATCCGGGCGATAGAATCGGTCCGGAGAAGCTGGCCGGATCTACGCCACTCTGCTTCATCCACTGGCCTATGGTCGCGCCGATGATCAGTCCGACCGAGCCCATGCCATCGATACCCTCGTTGAATTTCTGTGCACAACCAGCAATGCCGTAGGCCACGGTCTGGCCTTGATATTCACCGCTCTGCCGGATAGCGGTCTGCAGGCTCGCGCCTTCCTTATTCGAGGTGAGCGAAGCCACAAACACACCGCGGCCATTGTTGAGCGCCTCGTTCACCAGCGGAGTGATCGAACGCGCGCCGTAATACGGCAACAGGGTGATCGCGTCGGCAGACATGGGCGAATCAGGTTTGAAGTAGGCGTCGGAAAGCGCGGAGATCGTGGTTGGCAAACCACCACGAAGGCAGTCGACGATGGTGATGATGTTCATCTGCCGCGCAGCATAGAGCACGCGTTCAAGCGCCGCAAAACCCTTGGAGCCGTAGCGTTCGAACATCGAAGTCTGGAACTTGACAGCAGCGGCTCTGCCGCGTGACGCCTGCAGCATACGCATCGAAAACATCTCGGCGCCGCCCGCGTCTACGTTGTACCCCCAGTTGGTCAAAATCTTGCGATGAGGATCGATTCCGATGCATAAGGGGCCGTATTGCGCCATTGAGTCGCTCAACCGCAATCCGAAGCTGGAGCGCACCTCAGCGCTCTCCTCCTGGCTGGGATTTTGGCCCGGGAGCACAGAAGTCATTGCGCACCGTGGCCTTCCGCAACATCACCCGGCACGTCGTTGCTCTCCACATCGTTGCTCTCCATAGCGAACAGCTGATGGGCATGCTCCTGAATGCTCATGATCTGATAGTCATCCTTCTTGACCGCTTCGATCGCCATGAGCACAGCCGAGAACTCGGTCATGGTGGTGAACTGCGGCAAGTCGGCGGCAATGGCGGCCGCTCGGATCGAATAGCCGTCGGAACGCGAGCCACGCGAATTCGGTGTATTGAGGATCATATCGATCGTGCCGTCTTCGATGAGATCAACGACGTTCTTGCCGACGCCTCCTTCAGCATGTTCAATCGAGGCCGGAGCGTCGGGAACAGTGTCCACGCGAGTCGAGATTTTGTCGACGATCTTCGAATCGATGCCGTAACGACGCAGCACGGAGGCGGTGCCTTCAGTCGCCCAAATAGTGAAACCGAGCTCAATGAGTCGCACAGCCATCAACGGCAGCTGGCGCTTGTCGGCATCGTTGACTGACAGGAACGCATTGCCGGAAGTCGGCAGGCCGCCCGCGTAGGCTGCCAGCTGGCTTTTGGCGAAAGCGTGCGGGAAATCGCGGTCAAAGCCCATGACTTCACCGGTTGAACGCATCTCCGGTCCGAGCAGCACATCGACAGTTTTGCCCACCGGAGTGCGGAATCGCTTGAACGGCAGCACGGATTCCTTGACAGCAACCTGCTGACCGGGACGAATGATGCCACCGTCGCCCTTAGGCAGCAGCAAACCGTTCGCCCGCTGCTGGGCAATGGTCTCCCCCACGACGATACGAGCGGCGGCCTTGGCCAATGCCACGCCGGTCGCCTTGGAGGCAAAGGGCACGGTACGTGAGGCTCGTGGATTGGCCTCGATCACGTACAGTGTGTTCGCCATGAATGCGTACTGTACGTTGATGAGCCCCCGCACGCCACAGCCTTGCGCGATCGAGAGCGTCGCCGCGCGCAGGCGTCTCATCTGATCGTCAGAGAGCGTGCTTGGCGGCAGCGTACAGGCGGCATCGCCGGAGTGCACGCCAGCCTCCTCGACATGCTCCATAATGCCGCCGATGTAAAGCTCATCGCCGTCAAAGAGAGCATCAACGTCGATTTCGATGGCGTCTTGCAGGAACTTGTCAATAAGCAGCGGCGATGGCAGCCGACCCGACACCACTGTGTCAGCCTTGGCTTCGTCGAGAGCGCGATTGACGTATTTTTCGAGCTGCGTATCATCGTACACAATTTCCATGCCACGTCCGCCGAGCACGTAGCTCGGGCGCACGAGCACCGGGTAGCCGATCTCGTGGGCGGCATCGCGAGCTTCGTCAAGGTTCTGTGCGGTGCCATAGCGCGGCGCGTTCAGGTGCTCGCGGCGCAATACTTCACCGAAAAGCTCGCGGTTCTCCGCCAGATCAATGCTTTCGGGCGAGGTGCCTAGAATCGGCACACCAGCAGCTTTCAAGCGTGCAGCCAGCGAGAGCGGGGTTTGACCGCCAAGCTGCACTATGACACCCTTGACCGGACCCATCTTCTTCTCGGCCGCATAGATCTCCATCACGTCTTCAAAAGTCAACGGTTCGAAGTACAGCCGGTCCGACATGTCGTAATCGGTGGAAACGGTTTCCGGATTGCAGTTGACCATGATGGTGTCATAGTTCTTGCCCAGTTCCTGCACCGCGTGCACGCAGGTGTAGTCGAATTCGATGCCCTGGCCAATGCGGTTAGGACCGGAGCCCAGGATGATCACCGCTTCGCGGCTTCGCGAACGCAGTTCGCTTTCGTCTGCGTAGCAGGAGTAGTAGTACGGCGTGAGCGCATCGAATTCAGCGGCACACGTGTCGACAGTCTTGTAGACCGGGCGCAGGCCGTAATTCCAGCGCAGCTCGCGCACCGTATTCTCCCCCTCGTCGCCGAGATTGCGCAAATGCGCGATCTGCAAGTCGGACAGGCCGGCTAACTTGGCCTTTTTAAGCAGCCGCGCGTCAAGCGTTTCGGCTTCGCGCACCTGCATAGCGGTCTGATTGATGAGCGCCAGCTGCCTGACGAACCACGGATCGATCTTGGTTGCGTCGAAGATCTGCTCCTCACTCGCGCCGCCCCATAACGCCCGTTGTACTTGCAGGTAGCGTTGCTCGGTCGGCGTGGCCATCTTCCCGAGCAGTTCGGCGACTTCTTGCTCGCCGGGCCGCTCGCCGTCCCAGCTAAAGCCGAGGTGACGTTTGTCGATGGAGCGCAACGCTTTGCCCAATGATTCCTGGAAATTGCCAGCCAAGGCCATGGCCTCGCCCACGGATTTCATCGATGTGGTGAGCAGCGGGTCAGCTCCCGGGAACTTCTCAAAGGCGAAGCGCGGCACCTTGGTTACCACGTAGTCAATAGTCGGCTCGAAACTGGCCGGGGTCGATTGGGTGATGTCGTTGCGGATCTCGTCGAGCGTGTAGCCCAGCGCCAGTTTGGCAGCGATCTTGGCGATCGGGAATCCAGTGGCCTTCGAGGCCAGGGCTGAGGAACGGGACACGCGCGGGTTCATCTCGATGACAATCATGCGGCCGTTCTTGGGATTAACGGCGAACTGGATATTGCAGCCGCCGGTCTCCACACCGACACCGCGGATGATGGCAATGCCGAGGTCACGCATGCGCTGGTATTCGCGATCGGTCAGGGTGAACACAGGTGCAACAGTGATCGAATCGCCAGTGTGCACGCCCACCGGATCGACGTTCTCGATCGGGCAGACAACCACGACATTGTCATTCTTGTCGCGCATCAGCTCGAGTTCGTATTCTTTCCAGCCTTCAATGCCTTCCTCAACAAGCACTTCGTTGGTCGGTGAATAGTGAATGCCCGCTCCTGCGATGCGGTGCAGCTCTTCGTGATTGTGCGCGATGCCAGATCCCAGGCCACCCATGGTGAAGCTGGGCCGGATGACTACCGGATAGCCAAGCGTATCGACGATGCGATCCACCTCATCCAAGGTGTGGGCGACGGCCGAACGAGCGGATTCTCCGCCGACCGCATCCACGACCTTCTTGAACTGCTCGCGATCTTCGCCGCGGTTGATCGCTTCGAGCGAGGCGCCGATCAGCTCGACATGGTATTGCTCGAGGATTCCAGCTTCGCCCAGCGCCACCGCCGCATTCAATGCGGTCTGGCCACCCAAGGTCGGCAGCAAGGCGTCGGGACGCTCCTTGGCGATGATGCGTTCGAGGATTGGCGTGGCGATCGGCTCGATATAAGTGGCATCAGCCATTTCCGGGTCAGTCATGATGGTCGCCGGATTCGAGTTGACCAGAATAACGCGGATGCCTTCCTCGCGCAGAACCCGGCACGCCTGAGTGCCGGAATAGTCGAATTCAGCGGCCTGCCCGATAACAATCGGGCCGGAGCCGATGACCATGACGGATGAGATGTCGGTGCGCTTAGGCATGGAGGGGTTCACCTTTCCTGGCGGAGGCCATAAGTTCCACGAAACGGTCGAACAGGTATGCGGCGTCGTGCGGGCCTGCTGCCGCTTCGGGATGGTATTGCACGGAGAACGCCGGGATGTCGAGGCATTGCAGGCCTTCGACCACGTTATCGTTCAAATCGATATGGGAGACGAACACGCGGCCGAATTCACCCTCACCATAGGGCGATAGCACGGTTTCACCGATTGGCGCGTCAACGGCAAACCCGTGGTTCTGCGTCGTGATCTCGACCTTGCCGGTGGTCATGTCTTTGACCGGACGATTCGAGCCTCGATGCCCGAATTTGAGCTTGTATGTGCCAAAGCCCAAGGCACGGCCAAACAGCTGGTTGCCGAAGCAGATGCCGAAAAAGGGGTAGCCGACTTTGAGTACCTTGCGCAACAAGTCAACCACCGGATCGGACTGTTCAGGATCGCCTGGGCCATTCGAGAAGAAGACACCGTCAGGGTTCAATGCTTCGATCTGTTCGAACGTGATGGTCGAAGGTACAACGTGTACGCGGCAACCGCGCTCGGCCAAGCGGTGCGGGGTCATGCCTTTGATGCCGAGATCTACCGCGGCGACGGTGAAGAGTGGCTCCTTGCCTGCGAGCTCCCCCGCCGGTTCGATGGTGTAGCCCGTGTCGGTGCTGACCTCGTCATACAGGCTCAGGCCCTTCATCGGCGGAGTTTGCCTGACCTGCGCAAGCAGTGAATCGACACTGCGCAGCAGACGGGTCGCTGGATCCTTGAGCGCATCTCCGGAGAAGATGCCTGCGCGCATCACGCCCGCCGAACGCAGGTGGCGTACCAATTTTCTCGTGTCAATGCGACTGATACCTACGACGCCCCGGGATGCGAGGCTGTCGTCGAGACTGCCCGACGCCCTCCAGTTGCTCACGTTGGGGCTGGGCTCGCGCACGACATACCCCGCGACCCAGATACGCGAGGATTCCGGATCTTCGTCGTTGACCCCGGTGTCGCCGATATGCGGGAAAGTCTGCACGACTATCTGCCGGTCGTAGCTGGGGTCGGTGAGCGTCTCCTGATACCCGGTCATACTGGTGGAGAAAACGATCTCGGCGCAGGTAGAGCCAAGCGCTCCATATGGGTCGCCGACATACACCTGCCCGTCTTCCAGAACGAGTACGGCATCGGATGATGAGAAGCTGCTGGCCACGGAATCGTTCTGGTTCACCAAAACCCCTTTTCCCTTGGGTTCGTTTGGAACCCAAGATTAGTGGCCGGTTGGGACTCGCGGCCCGGCCGTGTGCCGCTGTCGGGTTATGTTATTGGGCTGTTGGGCTCGTATCTGCCTTGCTGCGATCAGCAACGCACGCCGCAGCGGGCGCATCGTCCGGCGTGCTCTGCGCTAGATTCTGCCGTTCCGCAGCATGCTGGGCTATTGACTGCGTTTGCTCACCGGATTCAGCAGCTTCACAAGACTCAGCAGCTTCTGCAGGCTCAGAAAGCCCAACGGGCTCAGTTTCCTGAGCTTCCTGAACCTCTCCGATGCCTGGCTCTTCGGCAGGAACATCGGCAGCAGAAGTGTCTTGCGTATGTTTTAGGCCGCTAGGCTCGTCGGCGTTGTGACTTTTGTCACTGTGGTCATCGTCGTCGCCGGTTTCGCTGTGAGCGAGATACTGCTCTTTGTCAGCACACAGCGCGCTGAGCAGGCCGTGGATGAACGACAGCGAATCCTCGTCGCTCAGCATTCTGGCCAAGCTCAGAGCCTCGTCGATGGCTACCTTATCGGGGACTTCGTCGTTGCGCAGGATCTCCCATGCGGCGATGCGCAGGATATTGCGATCGACTACCGCCATCCGGCGGATCTTCCAACCGGTGGAATGCTCGTCGAGCGCCCGATCGATGGTGGCGCGGTTATCGGCCACGCCGCGCACGACTTCGATGGCGTAATCGGGCAGCGGAGTCTGCGCTCCCGGCTGCGCGATGCGCTCAGCAAGAAGGGACAGGAAATCCTGTCCCTTCTCATCGGCCTCGTACAGCGTGTTCAGCGCCCGTTTGCGGGCAGTGGAACGTGCCATGGGTGTTTCCCCGCCTTGCCTTAGTTCTCGCGACCTAGATATGAGCCGTCGCGCGTATCGACCTTGACTTTCTCGCCTTCGCCTACGAAGAGCGGCACCTGAATCTCGGCGCCGGTTTCCACAGTCGCCGGCTTCGTGCCTGCGTTGGAGCGGTTACCCTGCACGCCGGGCTCGGTGTGCGTGATGGTCAGAATGACTGAGGCTGGTAGCTCAACGCTCAATGGCGTGCCGTCGTGGAAGCTCACGATGCAATCTGTGCCTTCGAGCATGTACTTCGCCTGATCGCCGACGAGCGCGCTCGGAATGACGACCTGATCGTAGGTCGTCATATCCATGAACACGAAGTTCTCACCGTCCTCATAGGAGTACTGCAGTGAGCGGTTGTCGACCGTTTCAAATTCCATCTTCATGCCGGCATTGAATGTTCTGTCGACGATCTTGCCCGAAAGCACGTTCTTGATGGTGGTGCGCACAAAAGCCGGCCCCTTGCCAGGCTTGACGTGCTGGAATTTGGTGACGGTCCACAGTTGGCCGTCCAGGTTCAGAACTGAACCGTTCTTAATGTCATTGGTAGTTTGTGCCACGTAAAGTCACCTATTTTCAATCTAGGGCAGGGTCAAAATTTGCCTTCGCTATTATGCCACAGCGTCTATACAGCGGCGCCCATACAGGTGTTCGCTACTTTGTTGCGGGGCACATCACAGAATTCTGTTCTCTTAAACGATATGACTTTCGAACATGGCGGTCACTGTGCCGACGGCACATCATCAACGATGAACTGTCGTCTGATAACGCCATCCATAACATGTACGTGCGCCAAATGAGCTCTTTTACTGCATTATTTCAGCGTATTCAACACAATTGTGTCAGCGGATCGCTCACTTAAGAATTTTGGCGGCACGGACTGAGTTCGTTGCCGCAATAAGTTCTCAACTTGCCCGACTAGAACTGGCGGCGATCTGCGTGGGCAATGCCTAACCAAGTATGGCGGTTCTTCCACCAACACCAGCCAAGTTTCGGAGCGTCCTTGTGTTCTTCTGTGTCACGCCCGGTTCCATTACTGATCCAGAGCGCGGGAGTTCGCGCATCGAAACCGCCGTTTGCTTTCTTTTTACGGGACGCGATGGTCATATAGCAATGGTTCCGCTCCAACATTCCGAGTGCTTGGATTGCTAGCATCAGGCCTTCAACCATCGATAGAGCAACTCGATTCGATACAGTAATTTCAGCCAGTGCCTCAGACGGGGAAGCACTCTCAAATTCGTCTCCGCGCTGCGGATCAACGAGTAGATACCAATCGTTCTCAGGCATCCGCACAGCACGCTGATCCAAGCCTTCAAATACCTCGTAATCAGCAGCGTCGGTAAAGTCCACAACAACAAAGCCATGCTTCCCCCTGTACTGAATCAACTGTGTCAGCACGGAGTAGTTCGACGGTTCCCCTGAGGGAACAATCAAGGCCTCGGTTGAATAGCGATCTAGCTGATTGGCGAAATCACGCAGGGATTTCTCGGTACAACCGAACTGTGCCGGAATTCCAAGTTCCGCGAGACGCTCGACCTGTGCAGCAATGCTAGGAATCTGTTTCTCGTCATTCATGCTCATGCCTTCTCCCGTCTAACCTGTTTCTACGAACGAATAAATTATATTCGACGGTTCAATGGCATCGACTCCGTGGTGTGCGGCCACTCAGTATGATAGCCTGTACTCGTGTTCACAGGGAATCAGGTTCAGGAAGTATCAACCACGCGTGTGGTTCGCCTGACCGTTCCCACTCTTTTTCTAGGCAACATTCAGCGTTTCTAGGGAGCGGTGTACCCATTTTAGGGTGATAAGCAATGGTGCAAGGTATGTTATGCAGCACCATATACTGCTCCCTTTCGATTCAATATCCAATATTTGCAATCGTCAGGGAAACACTATGCAATTCTTGCAACGGGCTACCGCACCCGACCGCAATCTGCGACTGTATTGCCTTTATCTGGCCTCGACCGGATTCGTGCTCGATCGGGCCGTGTTTCTGGTCTATATGGGCCAGCACGGTTTGAACGTACAGCAGGCAGCTTTGTGCGAAGCCATATTTCAGCTGGGAACAGTGCTGTTCGAGATTCCTACGGGATGGGTGTCTGATCGTTTCGGGCGCAAAGCATCAATGTTCACCGGTACAGCGTTACTCGCCGCGTATAACATTGGCATGCTGCTGGCGCACGGCTTCATCGGTTATATATTCATGATGCTGCTATGCGCCTTCGCCTATACCTTCCTGTCCGGATCCGACACTTCTCTGCTATATGAGCTGGTCGAAACCGAACATAGCAGCAAACGCTATCTGTCATATAGCTCCAAAGCGATGGCCGGGCAGCAAATCATGATGGGCATCTCAGCGTTTTTGGGAGGACTCTTGGCAGCGCACTCGTGGACACTGCTGTACTTGCTAATGGGCGGCGTCTACGTCGTTGAGCTGGCCATGCTTGCTGCCGTGCATGAGCCGAAACATAATTCGCAAGACGCTTCCCAAACCATAGGTATTACTTCCCGTCCCGGCACAGATAATGTCGCAGCAGGCCGCGCGCACTGGCGAATACACAGCACTCACTGGACGACATATGCACCGGTCTGGGCATTCGTCGGCTTCCTTGCCGCGAGCGTCACCCTTGACACGACTGCGATGAGCTATCAAAATTCCTCGCAGATCATCTTCGCCGCAGCTGGCATCTCGTTGCCTGCGATAGGGCTGTTCGCCGCATCATCCAGGCTAGCCAATGCTGCGGCCTATCTGCTGACCAATCAGCTCGCAAAACGATTCAAACGGACAACGGTATGTATCTGGTTATGCGCGGCGCAGGCGATATCATTCGTCATACTGCCAATAGTTGCACCGAAACCGGCCATGCTGCTCCTTGCGAGTCTGCTTGCGCTATTCATTCCCGAGATGGTGTTCATCCTTGCGGAAAGCATTATTCAGGATTATCTGGTCAGCGCCACGAGAGCCCAAGTGCTGTCCGTTGTCTCTATGATGCGTTCTCTTGCAGGCGCGGCCATATATGCACTAATCGGTACTTTGCTCAAACTGTGGAATGCGCAAGTCACGCTGATTATGCTCGCGAGCCTTACCGCCGGACTTGTGGTAATGACCATCAGTTGGTACTGCTGGATCCTACGCATAAGAGGCGAGTAAACCAGCAATACCGGTACATGCGTGATGCATCTGGACAGTAATGCGAGAATCCCCAAGAGCTTAAGCTCTTGGGGATTCTCGCATTCGCTATCTATATAGGCAGCATCAGCGCAATCAGCGTAGTTGCGTCAGCAGATCGCTCACTTGAGGATCTTGGTGACACGGCCCGAGCCAACGGTGCGGCCGCCTTCGCGCACTGCGAAGGTCAGGCCTTCCTCCATGGCGATGGGCTGGATGAGCTCAACGGTGAAGGTGGCATGGTCACCAGGCTGAACCATCTCGACGCCTTCCGGCAGGGTGATGACGCCAGTGACGTCGGTCGTGCGGAAGTAGAACTGCGGACGATAGTTGGAGAAGAACGGCGAATGACGGCCGCCCTCATCCTTGGTCAGCACGTAGACTTCGCCCTCGAAATTGGTGTGCGGAGTTACGGACTTCGGTGCAGCCACGACCTGGCCACGCTCGACGTCGGTGCGGTTGATGCCACGCAGCAGCAGACCGGTGTTGTCGCCAGCCTCGGCCTCATCCATCTGCTTGTGGAAGGTTTCGATGGAGGTGACAGTGGTGGTCCGCGTCGGGCGGATACCCACGATCTCGACGTTGGTGTTGATCGGGAGCTTGCCGCGCTCGACACGGCCGGTCACCACGGTGCCACGGCCGGAGATGGTGAAGACATCTTCGATCGGCATCAGGAAGGGCTTGTCAAGGTCATGAACCGGGGTCGGGATGTAGTCATCGACGGCATCCATGAGATCCTTGATGGTCTGAACCCACTTCTCATGGTCAGGCGCATCGTCATGCAGCGCGCCGTAGGCCGAAGTCCTGATGACCGGGCAGTCGCGGTCGAAGCCGTTCTCCTCGAGCAGATCGCGAACCTCTTCTTCGACGAGCTCGATGAGCTCTTCGTCGTCGACCATATCGCACTTATTCAGAGCGACAAGGATCTTCGGAACACCAACCTGGCGGGCGAGCAGAACGTGCTCGCGGGTCTGGGCCATCGGGCCGTCGGTGGCGGCGACCACGAGGATCGCACCATCCATCTGAGCGGCGCCGGTGATCATGTTCTTCACGAAGTCGGCGTGGCCAGGGCAGTCGACGTGCGCATAGTGGCGCTTCGCGGTCTGGTACTCGATATGCGCAATATTAATGGTGATACCACGCTGCTGCTCTTCGGGAGCGGCGTCAATCTTGTCGAAGTCATACTCGGTGTTGATGTCCGGGTACTCCTCATACAGCACCTTGGAGATGGCCGCGGTCAGGGTCGTCTTACCGTGATCCACGTGGCCGATGGTGCCGATGTTGACATGCGGCTTGGTGCGCTCGAACTTTTGCTTTGCCATTATGTTTTGTCCTCCTGGACGTTTCGTAGTTTGCCTGTGCCCTGAGCACCAGGCACCCGCTACAGTTTACTGGGTTTCTGGGTCGTTTGCCACATCGGTGCCCGAACCCAGTCAGCGCTACAGAATCTTAGCGCCGGCTGGGGACAGATGCACCGCCTGTAGCCTCGCGTGTCACTCGCCGCGCTGGGCCTTGATGATCTCTTCGGAGACCGCCTTAGGAACCTCCGCATACGAATCCATCTGCATGGTGAACATCGCGCGTCCCTGCGTCTTGGAACGCAGGTCGCCGATGTAGCCAAACATCTCGCTCAGCGGCACCTTCGCATCGATAACCTTGACGCCAGTGGCATCGGTCATCGACTGAATGGAACCACGGCGGGAATTCAGGTCGCCCATGACATCGCCCATGTACTCTTCGGGAGTACGCACCTCGACGGCCATGATCGGCTCGAGGATAACAGGCTTGGCCTTGGGGGCCGCGGTCTTGAACGCCATGGAGCCGGCAATCTTGAACGCGAGCTCCGAGGAGTCGACGTCGTGGATCTGGCCGTCGGTGACAGTCGCCTTGACACCTACCACCGGGAAGCCGGCGAGGATGCCGGATTGCATGGCCTCCTTCACGCCCGCATCAATCGAAGGAATGAATTCCTTGGTGATGTGACCGCCGGTGACCTTGTTCTCGAACTCGTAGGTTTCACCGGACTCGGTGTCCAAAGGCTCGAAGTTCATCAGCACCTTAGCAAACTGGCCAGAGCCGCCGGTCTGCTTCTTGTGGGTGTATTCCTGATTCATGACGGCCTTGCGGATTGTCTCGCGGTATGCAACCTGAGGCTTGCCAACGTTGCAGTCAACCTTGAATTCGCGGCGCATGCGGTCGACGATGATGTCGAGCTGCAACTCACCCATGCCGGAGATAAGAGTCTGGCTCGACTCCTCGTCGGTCTTGACTTGGAAGGTCGGGTCTTCGTCGGCGAGCTTGGCCAGCGCCAGGCCCATCTTCTCCTGATCGGCCTTGGTCTTGGGCTCGACGGCAACCTCGATCACCGGATCGGGGAAGGTCATCGACTCAAGCGAGATCGGGTTCTTCTCATCGCACAGCGTGTCGCCGGTGGTGACATTCTTGAGCCCGACGAAAGTGTAGATGTTGCCCGCCTCGGCCGCATCGACCGGGTTTTCCTTGTCGGCATGCATCTGGAAGATTTTGCCGACGCGCTCCTTCTTGCCCTTGGTGGAGTCGTAGATGGAGTCACCCGGGACGACCTTACCGGAGTATACGCGCACGAACACGAGCTTGCCGTAGAACGGATGCGTCGAGATCTTGAAGACCAGCGCCGAGAAAGGATCCTCGATAACCGGCTTGCGGTCGATCTCGATGGATTCGTCGCTCGGGTCGAAGCCGACGATCGAGGGCACGTCTTCTGGGCTGGGCAGGTAGTCGACAACAGCATCCAGCATCGGCTGCACGCCCTTGTCCTTGAACGCAGATCCGCACAGCACCGGATACGCCTCGCGAGAGACGGTGAGCTTACGAATGCCGGAACGGATTTCGGCCTCGGTCAACTCGCCTTCCTCGAGGTATTTCTCAAGCAGATCCTCGTCGGATTCCGCGACTGCATCAAGCAGCTTGGAACGGTACTGCTCAGCTTTGTCCTGCAGATCGGCGGGGATGTCGGTGGTGTCGTAGTGCGCGCCCAGATCGCCGGAGACATCGTTCCAGACGTAAGCCTTCATGCGGATCAGGTCGACGACGCCCATGAAGTCGTTCTCAGCGCCTATCGGCAGCTGAACAACCAGCGGGGTGGCGCCGAGCTTGGTCTTGATGGTGTCTACCGAGTAGTAGAAATCGGCGCCGAGCTTGTCCATCTTGTTGATGAAGCAGATGCGCGGAACACCATATTTATCGGCTTGACGCCATACAGTCTCGGACTGCGGCTCCACGCCTTCCTTGGCATCGAAGACTGCAACGGCGCCATCGAGTACGCGCAGCGAACGCTCCACCTCGGCAGTGAAGTCGACGTGGCCCGGGGTGTCGATGATGTTGATCTGGAACTTCTGACCGGTATCATGCGACTGACGATTCCAGAAACAGGTGGTTGCGGCGGACTGAATGGTGATGCCGCGCTCCTGCTCCTGCGCCATGAAATCCATAGTCGAGGCGCCATCGTGGGTCTCGCCGATCTTGTAGTTCTTGCCCGTGTAGAACAGGATACGTTCAGTCGTCGTGGTCTTGCCGGCATCGATATGAGCCATAATGCCGATGTTGCGAACCTCGTTGAGGTCGCTAAGCACATCTAGTGCCATGAGATATTTCCTTACGCTTTACTCTTGGCCGGATTACCAGCGGTAATGGGCGAATGCCTTGTTGGCTTCCGCCATCTTATGAGTGTCCTCGCGGCGCTTCACCGAAGCACCCAGGCCGTTGGAGGCGTCGAGGATCTCGTTGGCGAGACGCTCAGACATGGTCTTCTCACGGCGCTTGCGCGAGAACTCTGTCAGCCAACGAAGCGACAGCGCATTCGCACGCACGGGTTTGACCTCGACGGGAACCTGGTAGGTCGCACCGCCGACTCGGCGAGAACGCACCTCGAGGCTCGGGCGGATGTTGTCCAGTGCGCGCTTCAAGACAGCAACTGGCTCTTGGTCGGTCTTGTCCTTGACCGCATCGAGCGCGGAGTAGACAATGTCCTCGGCGATTGCCTTCTTACCGTCGAGCAGAATCTTGTTGATGAGCTGGGCCACCACAGTCGAACCGTAGATCGGGTCGGGCAGCAGCTGATGCTTCTTAGCGGGTCCTTTGCGTGACATATCTCTTACTTCGCCTTCTTTGCACCGTACAGGGAACGTCCCTGCTTGCGATCCTTGACACCCTGCGTATCAAGGGCGCCGCGCACAATGTGGTAACGCACACCGGGCAGATCCTTGACACGGCCTCCACGCACAAGCACAATGGAGTGCTCCTGCAGGTTGTGGCCCTCGCCCGGGATATAGGCGGTGACTTCGATGCCGGTGCTCAAACGCACACGGGCGACCTTACGCAGAGCCGAGTTCGGCTTCTTCGGGGTGGTCGTATAGACACGGGTGCACACGCCGCGGCGCAGCGGGCTCCCCTTCATTGCCAAAGTCTTCGACTTCTTCGGCTTTGCCTGGCGTCCTTTGCGGACGAGCTGTTCAATGGTAGGCAACTGATTCTCTCCGATTCAGATGATATATTTCGTCTTTGCGAAGCCGCCGCACTGCAGCCTCATCCCAGGCGAATCGAATCGCGAAAGATAGCCACAGTCCACCGGCCCGATGGCCCTTCACCCTTTCGCCGGCCGCATTGCTGCGCGCGATCAAACGGATGTCGGGATATCCCAATGCCCACGCCTATCACATAAGGCATGCCATTGGCACACACAAGTGTCTATCGTATCACAAGGGACAGCTGCACACAAATCCTCATATCCGACGCCAGCACATCAGCTGCGGACGAAGAAACTTATGCGCCAGCATGTGGAAAACGCCGTAGGCGCCAGCTGGACCGAACGTCTGAACTGCGCGACGCAAGCTGCCAAACCACGTCACGATTCTCACGAAATTCCACAAGCATTGTGCGGGCTGCTGCCATTTCGTGCCAACGCGTCTTGCATCTAGGCTGGGCCGCGGCAGGGACGAAGCCCTCGAACACGACAATATCAACGCAGCAACAGCGAACTTCAGCCTTCGGTCTTCGTCGAGA
>JALCCT010000014.1 GCA_022640915.1 Bifidobacterium sp.
ACCGCGCGGAATTTCAATGGTGACGGTGAAAGTATCAGCCATTGCTCACTCCCTCCTTGGGAATCATTCCAGGGAGAAGAGGACATGACATGACTCTGCATCCCTGCAGAAGTCATCAGCCCGAAGGAGGTTCGGGCCGTGTGCCCAGGGTGAACCTCATACCCGCTGTTCATGATATCACCTTTTTGAGCGTGCTGGGGATGCGGAGAGTGACGCAGCAAGGGTTTAATCCGAGCGCCCAAAACAGATTCAGAGCCCAGCTCAGAGTTTAGAGTTCGGAATCCGTAGCACACCGTATTTTCCCGTGAAATTACGAAATCAGGACCTTAGATCATGGGTCTCAAATCACTCCGAAAACAACAAAATCCCGGGAAATTTGCGAAATCAGGAGTCAACACAACCCGATTTCGTAAAAATCCCGGGAAAATGCGCAGAATCACACTGCGCTGCATACGGCTCCGCTAGACGCAGTACGCCGCAACTTCACAGACCTACTCACTCGCCACGCGCCAAGCGCCGCAGCTCCTCGGGTTCTACGACCTTCTTATGCTCGCGACCCTCTTTCGCGCCTTCGGCTCGCTCGAAAGCGTCGACACGTTTCCATCCAGCGAAGCCGATCGGGGCAACACCGCGCGAGGCAAGCAGCCGATCGATGGACGCCGGATCGCGATCAGGCGCAACACGACCAGAGGCACCATCCTTCGAGAAGTCGTCAAGCATATTAGTCACGATGAGCAGCGCGTCAGACTTGGTCGAGCCAATGAGGCCGATGGGCCCGCGCTTTGCCCAGCCAGTCGCATACAGTCGCGGCAGCACTGCCGACGCCGCCCCGTCAGAAGCGGAAGCAAGAATCCGACCGCCATCGTTCGCCAGTACCGTGTGGGCCTCGTCGTAGGCTATGCCCGGTACACTGGCCGGCCTGTAGCCGATCGCATGATAGACGGCCTGCACAGGGATGTCTTCGAACTCGCCGGTCCGCCGCATCGCACCATAGGCACCGGTTTCAGTGCGCTCGACGCGAATGGCCGCGACCTTGCCATCAGCACCGATGATCGCCACTGGATCGGCATTGAAATGGAGATAGTACTTGCGCTTCGCCGGATTCCCTTCGAAATCAACGCCTCCGTCATCCTCCATGTCCTCAGCCATTTCACGAATCGTAAACAGCTCCTCAACCATCTGGCGAGTCAGCTTGTTCACGCCTGCCCGTTCGACGGTCTCGTCATCCAAATCGAAATCGTCCTCGTTGATGACGAGCTGCACACCAGGCAGCTTCTCCATCTCTCGCAGCTCCTGCACCGAGAATTTCGCCTGTGCCACGCCACGCCGGATGAACAGATGCAGCTCCTTGGCCTTGTTGGCCTTGATGCCTTCGTACACGTTATCGGGGATGTCGGTGCGAGTTTTGAGATCCTCGGCATTGCGCATGAGCTCGCGGGCCACATCCATCGCCACATTGCCGCCACCGATGACAGCGACCTGCTCGGCATCGAGCGGCCACTCCCGCGCGCCCGTGGGGTAGCCGTCATACCACTCGACGAAACGAGCAGCGCCAAAAACACCGTGCAAGTCGGCCCCCGGGATCAGCAACGGCTTGTCCGCGACAGCACCGGTCGCGAACAGCACCGCATCATAGCGGGGCAGCAGGTCGTCGAGCGTGATGTCCTTGCCGAATTCCACATCGCAATATAGATGAATATCTGGGTTGTCGAGCGTCTTCTCAAGCGCGTCTGCGATGAATTTAATGCTCGGATGATCGGGGGCCACCCCGTAACGCACCAGACCGAAAGGCACCGGAAGCTTCTCGAACAGGTCGATACGGGCCTTCGTCCCTAACCCGAGCCCCTCGCCGGTCTGCTTCAGCTGACGCAGGAAGATGTCGGATGAGTAAACGCCGGCAGGACCAGCGCCGACAACGGCGATGCGTAATTCGTTATTCTCATTCACATTTTCAGTCACGCGCTCTAGGTTATCGCAAACCCTGCGCCGGCGACAGGGGCTCTTTGTCGCCGAATCCGCCAACGACTCCTCTCTCAGTATCACGCACCATCGCACCAGGCAAAGGCCACTAACAAAGCGTTACTGAATCACCATGAGGATGGCAACTGCAACGAACAACAGCGAGACGCTGCCAGAAACAGCTGAAATGACGGCGTATTGCCGGCGGGCTGCAGCTGAATCAACGGCCGAGACAATCGGGGTGTCCGATACGTCTGAACCGCCCAAGCGCGAGGCCTGCGATGCTGCGGCGATTGAAGTCTTGCGCGCCTCAATCGACTTGGCAGCGACATTCATCTGCGGCACGACAACGGCGAGCGTGAGCACGAGGGCGATCAACGTCAGCACGACCGACCATACCAGCCAAGGCATGCCGATCTTGGTACGGTATGCCGGGCTCATCGCATAGAAGCCGATTACGCCGAACACGCCAACCGCCACAGTCAGCCACCCGAGCACCATCACCGTGCGCGACAATCCGCGTACTTGCCCGGAATCGCCCTCGCGGATAGCGCGTAACCCGGTCATGGGCAGTACCGCCAGTGGGCCGATGATGAACACGGAACCGATGACATGCAACGCAATAATCCAACTCATGACTGTCACTATACGCCCGCAGAAACAACGAAAATAACTGCCTGCACAACGCCCAACTATGGTCGAACGTTGAATAATCAACGGGTTATGGGGCAATGCAAGGCCTGAGCTGCTGTCGATATGAATACCTGAACGAGTGCCATCTTGGGCAGCGCACCCTTATCAACGGTCGAATCCGAATCATCATCAATCGCGATCGCGCAGTGCAGTGAGCGCCCATAGAATCGAAACGACGTCAATGGCCTCCTGCAGGAAGGCGCCCACGACCACCGGAATGAGATTGAAAGCAGCGGCAATCATGCAAAGGAAAGCCAGCGCAAGCCCGGTGATGACAGCTTGCAGCATGACCCGCTTGGTGCGCCGAGCGATAGCGATGGCGCGCGGCACGGCAGCGATGTCGTCATGCATGATCACCGCTTGCGCCGACTGGGATGCGGCGGTCGACGTGCCGTCGGTGATGGCCATGCCGATGTCGGCAGCAGCCAGCACCGGGGCGTCATTCACTCCGTCGCCCACCATCATCGTGATGGGGCGAGCGCCTGAACCGCCACGCAGCAGCGAACGAATTGCCGCCGCAAAACGAGCGCCTTTGACATGGCCGTGGTTAGGTCCGTCAATCCCAACCCAGCTAGATCCACGCCTGCTTACCCCAGCTCGCGCTCTGCCAGATCCGAGCCCGTCAGCCCGCTCTTCTCCACGTCCATTACCTTCAGACTGATTCCCTTGTTCGCCGGGCTTCTCACATGCGACGACTGCTTTGAGCTTATCTTCCGGCAGCAGATCAGCGCGCACATCGTCAATGCCCACGCTGTCGGCAACAATGCGAGCCGAAGCCGCATGGTCGCCGGTGAGCATCGTCAGACGCTGAACACCCAGTGCGCGCAATTGCGCCAACGCTTCCCGAGCATTGGCTCGCGGCACGTCTTTGAGCACGATACGAGCGGCGATGCGCCCGTTCACCGCGACATACGTGACCATCTCATCGGGCGCACGCCGGCCGAATCGCGCCACCGGGAAGGCAGCAGCAGGACTGCTGACGTTGCTCGCACCGTTGGAGCCGACTGCACCACGCGCGTAGTCATCATCGGCGCCAGTCTCATTACTACCCAGTGTCGAATCCTGCGTCGCAATCACGTAATCAAAGCGACCCACACGAACTGGCACGCCATTGACCACGCCGCAAACCCCGGTGCCCGCATCCTCACTGACATGCTTGACGGTTGGGTAGCCTCGGCGCGAATCAGGCTGACCGTCAGCCTGTGTGATGAGCCGATGACGCGCCTGCTCCCCCGCCGTAGCGATGCCTTGAGCGAGAATGTGCACGGAGTAGGTCTCGATCGCGCCGGCGAGCGCAAGAATATGGTCCTGGACGGAACCGCTGCAGCCGCCGTAATCGCTTTCCACATCGTCAAATCGTTCCGCAAGATCGACGCGCGTGACTTGCGGAGTCTTGACGGTCAGTGTGCCGGTCTTATCGAAGAACACATGCGAGACCTGGCCCAAATTCTCCAGCACATCCTGCGTTTTGATGAGAATACCGGATTTCGCCAAACGTCCGGTTCCGGCCATATAAGCCACCGGAGCCGCGATGAGCAATGGGCAGGGCGTCGCCAAAACCAAGACCTGCGCGAATCGCGTGGCGCTGTCTGATATCAACCATGCCACGACTGCGAGCAACAAGGCAAGCACGGTGAAGGGCACCGCCAACCGGTCGGCGGCTCTGACCACAGCTGCGCGAGATTCTTTGGCGGAGACAACCAGATCAAGTATCCGCTGGTACTGCGAGTCTCGGGCCAGCTGCGTCGTGCGCATGGTCAGGGTGTTCGAACCGTTCACCGCACCAGACATGACGCGCGCCCCAGCATGCACTTCACGTGGCACCGGCTCGCCGTTGATAGCGCTCAGCTCCAGCGTGGCCGTGGCGCTGAGCAGCTCGCCGTCGACCGGCACCGTCTCCCCGGGCAGCACCACCAGTACATCGCCAAGCCGAACTTCCGCGACAGGCAACGTGCGAAAATGTGATGACACAGCAGGTATCGCTGCCGCACCATCCTTCGCGCTCGCCCCGGCGACTGCACGGAATGCGGCATGATCTGCGCCGACCGCTCCCAAACGCGAATCAATGTCTGAGGTCGTGGCAGAATCGAGTCGGGACGTTGAGTCGCCGCCCGCTCCCGACCGTGGCCCAATGCCCGGCAAATCAACCACATGGGCGTTGCGCGGCGCAGCACTTGCCAACGCGCTCAAGTTGCTTTCCGCCTTGGCCTGCGCATATTCCTCGATCGCCTCGCCCGACCAGACCATGAGCACGACGGACCAGCTGGCCCAGTACTCCTGCACCGCGAGTGTGGAGAGTATGGCGAGAACGGCGAGCACATCAACGCCGACGCGGCCGCTGCGCAAGTCCCGAATCATGCCGGCGAGCGCCTCCACAACGGTGTAGGTCACCAAGGCAATGACGAATATCTGGCCCAGCGAAGGGTCCACGAGGCCGAACCACGGTTTCCACGGGCGTACGTCGCCCAGCATCGCGAGGGGTATAGCGCAGAGCATGGTGAGAGGAAGCAGTGGGACTCGTTTACAAAGATCGATGGCGCTATGCATCGTTTCTCCTTACACTCGCATACGGGCTGCGCGCGGCAAAACGCGCAGCTCTGCAATCACGCCTTGTTAGCCCACCGGGAGGCTTTCGAAAGAATGCATCGCGATACACGGCGTAAAGATAGACATATTCAGTTATAAGCCAGCAAGTATTCCAATAACCAAGCTATTGCAGTATTCCGGCACAATTCCGGCAACCATCGGTCGCCTGAACAACTGCCCATTATGTTAGCAAAAGACCGCAGACAAGCGGTTTCAGAATTGAACCCGATCGGATTCCGCCTGCATTTGGACATCGGGATCCGGAGGCCGGACAAAGGAGGGCGCATCCCCTCACGCAATAGAAACGATACGTTTGTGCGTTCAGTGAGCCGATCCAGCGAACCAGATCAGCCTCACCGAACGCACAATCAGAACTTTACCGATCAGACCGTTATATTAAACGGCTTCAGACACAACCGTCCGGGCACTGCAACGCATCATGCGCCACAAACCCATCACGGCGACGCAAGACCCGATTTACCACTGTCCGAAGGGGTCGGTAAAGCCATTGCCGTCGCCGTTATCGTTGTTGCCGTTGTTATTCTGGCTGTTGCCGTTGCTCGACTGGGAACCGGTAGACGCAGGCTCCTGCTGATCGAGCGTCACGTCCACGTCTATTGCCTTTGAATCGCGCACGACGGTGAGCTTCACCTTGTCGTTCAGAGCCGATGCGCGGACATAGCCCAGTAGCGAGTAAGTGTTGTTGACTGCCTGATCGTTGAAGGCGACGATGGTGTCGCCGACCTTCAGGCCCGCCTTGTCAGCAGGGCTGCCGGAGACCACACTGGCGATTTTCGTACCGCCGCGGGTCACACCGTCAGCCTGTGCGGTCGCGTCCGAGATGGTCACGCCCAGCTGCACGTGCTTGACCGAGCCGTTGTCGATGATCTCCTGCGACACGCGCTTGACCAGGTTCGACGGGATCGCGAAGCCGATGCCGATGGATCCCGCTTCGGAGCTGGTCGTGGCCGTCGAGGCGATCGAGGAGTTGATGCCGATCACCTTGCCGGAGGCATCGAAAGTCGGGCCGCCCGAATTGCCGGGGTTGATGGCCGCGTCGATCTGGACGGCGTTGGTCACGATCTGCGCGTTGCCGTTGTCGTCGGAGACGGAGACCGGGCGGTTGAGAGCCGAGACGATGCCGGTTGTGGCGGTGTCGTCGTAGCCGAGCGGGTTGCCGATGGCCATAACGCCCTGGCCGACGGCAAGGGAGGCGGAATCCGCGAATTGCACCGGCTTGAGATCGCTCGGCGGGTTGTCGAGCTTGATCACAGCAAGATCGGTGGTGGCGTCTGCGCCGACAAGCTGGGCCGTATAAATCTGCCCGTTCGCCAGCGTGACCTGAATCTGCTGGGCCCCCGAAATCACATGGTTATTGGTGACGATGTGGCCTTTGGCATCCAAAATCGCGCCCGAACCCTTTGCAACCCCGCCGCTCACCTGCGTCTGGATGGCGACGACCGAACCGGAAACCGCATTGGAAACAGCGGTCCAATCGGCGGACGCGCCGGACTTCAACGGCGCACTGCCGCCACTGGACTGGCTCGAGCCAACGCTACTCAGTGAACTAGTGCTGGCCAATTTCACCCAGCCGTTCGTCACTGCTGCGTAGCCGATGCCAAGGCACAGCGCGGCGGAAACCAACGCGGCGACGACCGCCGCCACGACCGCATTCGCAGAACGGTTGGGTGCCGTGGCCCGAGACGCCGGACTGTTGGTGAACAGTCCTTGCGGCGGATAGCCTTGACCTTGCGGGGTCTGCGGCCCCTGGGGCGTATTGCCGGGATTATAACCCTGCCGCCCCTGCCCATCTGGCTGAGCGCTGCCGAATTGCGCATTCGAGCGCTGCCCATCCGGGTTGAGGAACGGGTTCGTACCGAAATACGGATTGCGGCTTCCCTGCGATCCCTGTTGACCATTAGTGGGTTGCCCGCCGTGCTGCACATTGGGCTGGGGTTGTCCATACGACTGAGCGCCGCCGGCAATGTCATTGCCGTTTTGCGGTTGTGCCGGCACCGGGCCATATGCGCCGTATTCCGGAGCCGGGCGGTACAGAGGCACTGTCGGCTGCTGCACCGTGGACTGCTCCACGTGAGAACCTGCCGCCTCAATCTGCGTGGTCGCCTGCTCGGACGATGCAGGAGCAGCAGCCGCGGGGATGCCCTGCTCGATCACAGCTGTTTGACTGGAATCGTCATCGGCGTTGCCGTGGGCATCATTGCGGCCGTTGTTACCACTGCCGTCGCCATCAGCCTCGCCATTGCCATCAGCGCCTGTTTCTTCGGCACTGCCCGTATGATCGGCGTCGCCATCATGATTATCAGGCGTGCCGAAGTGCTGCGTATACGACTGATCCTCGCGTTGCGCACCCTGAGAGCTGGCCCTAGACTCGCCCCAGTCTTCAGCTCCCTCGTGCGGACGATTCTCCTTAGTGCCATTGCCGGCGCTCTGGGCATCCCAGTCGCCATCATGTTCTTCAGCCATCACTGCTCCTTTGAACGGTTGCGATATCCGGTGGCCGTTCGGCTATACCGTCGCGGTTCATCGCTATATAAGAGTAAAGATAGCTGTTCTGGAAGTTATCTGAATGTTTGTTGGAAGAAACGCACCAATCCCCAACATGTTCTCCGAACTGGCATCGCCTGGCAACTATTCCTTTGCGATTTTGCGTGAGTCTACGCCGCATCGCCTATTCCGACGCACTACTGGCAGGGCTTCGCCTAGAGTGAACGGTATGACCAGTCTTCTTGAGCAACCTAACGGTGCGCAGCCCAGTCAACCCGGAGATCGCAGCTCATTCGGCTTTGAAACAGTCACACGTCTACCCGATTCGACGCGCGGCAAGGGACGTGGCGGAATCCGATATGGCCGCACCGGCGTCATCCATACCCCACACGGCGACATCAAAACCCCAGCATTCGTGCCCGTGGCCACACAGGCTGCAATGAAAGCCGTATTGCCCGAGCAGATGCACGAGCTCGGTGCACAATGCTTGCTGTCAAACGCTTTCCATCTCTTCGAGCGCCCCGGTGAGGACGTGCTTGACGAGGCAGGAGGGCTGGGTCGATTCATGAACTGGAGCGGACCGACGTTCACCGATTCCGGAGGGTTCCAAGTGCTTTCATTGGGTGCCGGTTTCAAGAAAACGCTCGCGATGGACGTCAAGGGCATGAAATCGGACGACGTGATCGCTAAGGGCAAGGAACGGCTGGCCTTCGTGGATGAGGACGGCGTGACCTTCAAATCGCCGCTCGACGGTTCTGAGCACCGCTTCAGCGCCGAGATTTCCATGGGCATCCAGCATAAGATCGGCGCGGACATCATGTTCGCCTTCGACGAGCTGACAACGCTGATGAACACACGCGGCTACCAGGAGCGTTCGGTCGAACGCACCTTCCGGTGGGCCCGGCGCTGTGTCGCCGAACATCGGCGACTGACGCAGATGCGCGTCGGCAAGCCCTATCAGGCACTCTATGGTGTGGTGCAGGGCGCAAATTACGAAGACTTGCGACGTCGTGCAGCGCAACAGATCGCCTCGCTTGATTTCGATGGCGTCGGCATCGGCGGAGCTATCGAGAAGCGTGTGATCGGCGACACCTGTGCTTGGATCTGCGACGAGATGCCCGAAAACCGGCCCCGGCATGTGCTCGGCATCGCTGCCGTAGACGATATCTTCGCCTGCGTGGAGAACGGCGGCGATACCTTCGACTGCGTCTCCCCCGCGCGCACCGGACGCAACGGCGCGATCTACACACGCGATGGCCGCTACAACATCAAGCACGCCGCCTACAAGCACGATTTCGAACCGCTCGAAAAAGACTGCGATTGCTACACGTGCACGCACTATTCGCGCGCCTATGTCGACCACCTGCTGCGGGCACATGAGCTGAACGGCTTCACTTTGGCCACACTCCATAACGAACATTTCTTCGTGAAGTTGCTTGACGACATCCGCGCCGCGATCGACGGCGGATATTTCGACGAATTTCGCGACGAATCGCTCGCGCGCTTCTACGCCAACGGCAGTCGGGGGTAGGCGATAATCATGATGCACAATTCCGACTCCACCGGTCAGATAGGATTGTGCCGCAGGAGATTTGGAACAGGCGACATGCAGAAAGGTGGAAATTATGAATTTGCACAGTCTGCACAATTTGTATAGTCGTTCTAATTTACACAATTTCTCCGACCTGTACAGCGCAGTAGCCGAACGTCATTCCGTGCGAATGTACACCGACGAGCCGGTGGGCGCCGAGGCGCTGGCCATGCTCCGCAGGGAAATCACAGCCTGTAATGCCGCGTCCGGTTTGCATATTCAGCTGGCCGACGGTGTACCCGACGCATTCTGCGGCTACCCAACCCATTACGGCAGATTCAGCGGAGTTCATAATGCCATCGCGCTAATCGGCGCGGGCAGCAGCATCCCTAATCTGGAAGCATCGGCGAATACAGCTTCGCGCATACAGGTGCATGACAGCCAGGTTCACGTCCGCCAAACAACGATCGATGCGAACGAAATCAACCTCCAGACCAAGGTTGGCTACTATGGCGAATGGCTCTCTTTGCTCCTCGTTCACCTCGGCCTGGCAACTTCGTGGGCCGTACTGGACAACGCGGCCGAAGGCTGGTGGAGTCTCGGCAACGGCGAGCGCGCGATCTGGCTTCTGGCTTTCGGGCACCCTGCCCGCCCGGGCGCGAGGCATCATACGAAACCGATGGAGCAGCTGTGCAAGCTGCCCGAAGGCATAGCGACTTCGCAAGCGCCAAAGTGGTTCATCCGTGGTATGCGCTCGGCCATGCTAGCACCGACTTCACTCGGCCAGCAGCCGTTCGCCATCGAGCTGCACAACGACGATACCGTCAGCATCCGAGCCACCGAAGGCCTTTTCTCCCACGTCGGTCTCGGCTGCGCGATGTGCAACTTCGAAATCGGAGCCTACCCACATCGCGTCGTTTGGCGGCAGCGATAACGCCGGGACCTGCGCTATCGCAATCCGTCCGAGGCGGGCTTCCTTGCATCCGTGTCCACGCTTCGCCGACACTCCGAATTGCGGTCGTACCACGCACGTAGTAAGTTAACTGTTTGTCTGCGAGTATGGCGGAATGGTAGACGCGCTATCTTCAGGTGGTAGTGAGCGAATGCTCGTGGGGGTTCAACTCCCCCTACTCGCACCATCAATAAAGCCCTCGGAACGTTGCAGTGCCAACGGTTCGAGGGCTTTTGCATACCCACGTAACTGGACTGACGCCCACGCTCTACCCACAATGCACAGGCCAGCATCATGCGATATCGTGAAGCTATGCCAGATAACAATGAATTCACGGATGGACCCGTACTCCTGCATGCATCGGACGATAGCAAGGATGTTACACGGGGCGTGGGGCTTGCAGCCGAGATCCTGAGCGATCCGGGATGCGCAGACCGCGTAGTGCTGGTCGTTAATCACACTGCCGTCAAAGGGCTGCACGCACTTGATGGCGCGGATGTTCCCAAGGCTCTGACGATCGTCGCATGCGCCAGAGCGCTGCGAGCCAACGGCATATCACCAGCTTCGCTGGACCTGCACATCGAAGTGGTGCCCTCAGGCATCGTATTCATCGCCCAGCAACAGCGCAAACACGGCTGGTACATCAGGCTGTAATCACGGCATGCGACGGATCTTCGGTATCTGATCCTATTAGATTTGGATTCCCCGAATCCTTTAGAAGAACAGCTTCGCAGCACCAGCAGCTAGAACCATAAGCAGGATCGAGGCGAGAAAGCTGGCCAGAAAAACGCGACGGCCTTGGACTGCAATGGCTTTAAAATTCACGGTCAGACCGAGCGCCGCCATGGCCATGCCAAGCACGATGTAGGCGCTGTTCACCAGCTGCGCGGTGGTCGCAGCGACAAAGGGCACGAATGTGCCGATGACCGAAGCCGCAATGAAGCCGAGCATAAACCACGGGAACGCAACCACACGCTTGCCGTCGCCAGCCACTTGGCTGTGACGCTTATCCCACCAAAGGGCAACGATAATGGCCGCGAACACGAGCATCAGCACGCGCGAAAGTTTCATAATCGTTGCAATGTCCACCGCTCCGAATGCGTCTCCGGCCGCCACGGCATGCGCGATCTCGTGTAGCGAGGCGCCGGCCGTGATACCAAGCTGTGTATGGCTCATACCGGTCAGCGGGCCGAGCGCTATCTCGGCGAGCGCAAACACCGTGCCCATAATCGCCACCGTCGCCACGGCCATGGTCACGGCATCGGCCTTTTCCGTTTCGCGTTCTTCCGGGACTCGTATCGCGCCGGACAGGCCCATCACGGCCGCCGCACCACAGATGCCGGTGCCGCCTGCAACCAGAATCGCCAACATCGGATCGACGCCAAGCCTACGCGCAATGGCATAAGTCACAACAATGGTAAAGGTGACGACAAAAGCCGCAATGGGCAGGCATTTAAGGCCCTGTGTGAAGAGCACAGTGAGATTGAGCTTGAAACCGAGCAGGATAATGCCCAGGCGCAGCAGTTTGTTAGAAATCAGCCCGGCAGCGTCCTTAACTCCTGCGCGGCGGCGTTGCGCACTCTTGGAGGCGCCAACATACCACCGGCGAATCGGGAACTGTAGCATCATACCGATAAGCAGCGCGATAATCAGCGCGCCAAATAGGCTGAACCCCGGATACTGCTTAAGCCACGTGCCGATCAGCGACGCAACAAGCGTCACGCCAGCGACGAATAGCATGTCAACGGTGAAGACACGCTTCGCCCATTTCTTCTGGAACTCTCTCATAGACGTCTATTCAACCGAATGCGATCGGTATCGGTCAAATCGAACCCATCTATATTTAACATTAACTATTCCGATGCTATATGGATTGTCAAAATTATCATGACTGGCTGGATTCATCGGAAACGTCAACTATTCGATCTGCCGATCACCGCTTCAGGCAGAAAAGACACTAGTCTCTTGCGCGAGAATTTCAGGGTTCCCGGCTCTCCCGAGTGCTCAAACCCCCGAGTGCTCAAACAGCTCGACTACGCGTAATCAAACGCTCAATAAACGGGCTCTCGCCCAACCGCCCGGCGTTCACCCACGCATCGCATCAACCATTGCATGGGCCAGAACAAGCTGCGCGCGCGAAAGACCGGACCGCGGTATCAACGCATAGAAATGCCGCACGAATTCGCCGCTCAACGCGCGCGTCGGCACATGCTCGGGCACAGCATCCTGCGAGACGATCGATTGGCCGAATCCAGCAGCAAGAGCAGCTGCAATCGCCGCGTTGCTCGCCACTTCGATGCTGTGCGCCGGAGTCCTGCCGCAAGTTTTGAAAAACAGGTCGGTATAATACCGCACGCCGGAACCATGCTCTCGCACCAGCCATACGCCATTGTGCACTCCAGCCCACACGAGTCGATCCGCACGCAGAGTGACTCGGCTCACCGATTCATTGACAATGGGCTTTTCCACAATGCCCAATTGCGCGGTTTTTATGCCGGTGCGCTCAAGGATTGCGTCGGAATTCAGTGTCGCCATGTGCAAGTCGAATTGGGCAAGATCGTTCGCCGCACGAGCCAGCGCCGATGGCAGGAGCACCTCGGATGCGGTATGGGAGAATAATGCCAGAAACGGCTCGCGCCGCTCGCGACTCGCTGCGATCTGCTCGCAGGCGTCACGCCACGAATCGCCGATACCTGTCGCTGCACGATACAGCAATAGCCCTGCTTCAGTCGGTGTCACGTCACTTTTCGCATGACGCTCGAACAATGGCGCCCCGACTATGCGTTCCAACTGCGCGATGCGTGATGAGACCGTGGACTGCGAGACCTTAAGCTCGTCGGCGGCCATCGTAAACTGACCGATTTCAATCACGGCGACAAGGGTCTCAAGCAAGGGAAACATAGGTTAAGCCTAGCGCAGCAACAGTCTGGAACTCCAAGACCCTCCACGAAGTCTCGCTGACAAATCGTGCTATCGGTTATACATTAGATATGCAAAGAATCCACATGTCCTCTGCGACCATAGCTGTGCGCACATCTCAGGGCTTCAGCCAAGAAATGCAGCAGGTGTTCAAAGGACTCGGCCTTGATCGGGGACTGTTGCTCAGGCAGAGCATTGCCGAGCAGGCACTGCCGTTCCAGCCGCCGCTGCAAGACGTCAACAGCATTGCGACACGATATGGCGAAACAAGAAAAGGAGACAACTATGCAGATAGTCTCAGCCTCGCACCCCTCGATTCGCACGATGGGCCGTATCGACGACGATGATCCTGCTGGCCAGATATGGGTATTTCCCTATACCCAGGCATCGTTCGGATTCACTGGGACTTCGTTGAGCATGCTGCTGACCAATCATTGCGCAGGCGGTGAGAGCGATGTCGGCGTTATGCTCGACGGATTATCCTACAAGATTCACATACCAGCTAACGAAAACGAGCTCGCTGTGACGCTGGCTGAGCACCTGCCGGATATCGAACACGAGGCCGTGGTCTACAAACGGCGGGACGGGCAGCAATATATCGAGCTGCATGGCTTCGGCATTGACGATGATGCACAGGTCCTCCCCCCTTCTACTACCGCGCCAACCCGCCGCATCGAAGTGTTCGGCGATTCCGTATCCGCAGGAGAGCGCAATGAGGCAACACGGTATGCGGGCCGCGCTGATCCGGCCGCAGATCTGAGCGGCTACAGCGATTCCTGGCGCTCATACGCTGCTATTACAGCCCGGCACTGCAATGCCGAACTGCACAATGTCTCGCAGGGCGGCGCGGCGCTCATCGACGGCATCGGCTGGTTCAACGGGCCGGCTTTGGAAGATCTCAGAGGGATGGAAAGCATCTGGAACCGCATCGAATACAATCCAGCTCTGCATCGTTCCAAACGCTGGGATTTCTCGCGTTTCACCCCGCACGTCGTTATTGTGGCGCTGGGCCAGAACGATTCCCATCCGCATGATTTCATGAAGGACGATTACTTCGGAACTGAGGCGGCGGCGTGGCGAAACCGATACGCGGAATTCATCGACAGGCTGCGGTCGATCCATCCGAACGCCTTGATCATATGCATGACCACCGTGATGAGCCACGACGCCGCATGGGACCGGGCCATAGCCGATGTCGCACGAGCTGCGCATGACACCAAGGTCGTGCATAACCTGTTCTCCCGCAATGGCTCAGCAACTCCGGGGCACCCTAGGATCATTGAACATGAGGAGATGGCGAACGAACTAACGTCTTTCATCGAACGTTTCGGGGACGCTATCTGGCAGTGAGCCGACGACAGGACAAGCTCCTTCGTTCCCCATCGTTGGCAGCTCGACATGATTGCGCTGGGCTACGATCTGCAGTCCGAAGCCGATCCGGATGACATGCTTGCAGTGTACAGCGCGGAATCCATCGCACGATATGGGGTTGTGGCCTTCAAAATTCGCTACCAGCCGGTCCGTTGCACCGCATATCCTGTGCGACGTTTTCTTCCCAAGCACTCAACACGACCGCGAAGAGACCATCGTGACGCTGTCGCCACGCACAGCGATGGCCTGCCGGTTAGTGAGAGCTCTGAGATCGAGAGCGGTATCCTTGCAGGCACGGATTCGGCGCGTGGCAGCACAGAACAGGATGCTGCCGCAATGCGGGACGACGGAGAAATCGACGAGGCCTAAACCAGCGAAGTCGCCATCCAGCTCACTCCCCTTGCGCACCTCATCCATAAGCCTTATGTACTCGATATCCGGCCCGGCGGCGACTGCACCTGCCGAGACGCCGATGTAGAGCTTGCCTTGAGCCACGTGCTCGGCAATGAGTCTGTCCGCGCCGGAGCGTTTGAGCTCTTGCATAAGCACAAAGGTGTTACCGCCGCTGACGAATATAATGTCTACCGCGCGAATCATCTGAGCGGTTTTGGCGCGGGACGCTGTCGAAACTTCAAGTTCGCTGATTGCCACGCCAAGTTTGGCGAGTCTGCGCGCACTCAGGCCAATGGGCAGCTTTACCATGCTGCCAACGCTTGCCGTCGGGATGAGCACGGCACGACGGTCTTTGAAGCTGCCAAACAGAGCAGGCAGCAACGTAGCGATGCCGCCGCTGAAATTCGAGGCGAGAAACAGGTTCTTCATATGTTCTCCTTTGCCACATAATTTCATAATGTTGGCGAACTGTTCGTGCAACCGCACGCACCCGACACTCAGGCGTTGAACACGTATGTGTCCAAGCGCGCCATAGCTTCCTTGACGCGGCTTAGCGGCAATGCAACATTCACACGCAGTGCGCACGGGGCCTTGAACTGGCGGCCGTCCTGTACAGCGACTCCTACCTCCCAGGCGCGGTGCAGTACTTCGCCGATGCCCGTGCCATGCTTCGCGCACCAACGGGTACAGTCCACGAACAGCATGTATGTGCCCTGCGGCTTGGCGACGTCGACACCGTCAAAATGCGCTGTGATATAGCCATAGGCATAGTCGATATTGCCCGTGAGCACTTCGCGCAGCTCGTTAAGCCAGACTTGGCCCTCAGGCTTATAAGCACCGATCAGCGCGTGCATCGAAAGCACGTTCATATCGTTGTAATGTGCCTTCGAGCCCTTCGCCACTATGCGGTCACGCAGATACGAATTGTAGATGATATGGTAGCTGCCCACGAGGCCAGCCAGATTGAAGGTCTTGCTCGGCGCGTAGAAAGCCGCCGTGCGATTTCGGGCATCATCACTCACCAACTGGGTGGGGATATGCTTGTGATCGCCCAGGATGAGGTCGGACCAGATCTCGTCGGAGATCACCACGCAGTCGTTGGCCTTGTACACTTCCATCGCGCGCTCGATCTCCCAGCGCTCCCAGACACGGCCGCAGGGGTTGTGCGGGCTGCAGAACACCGCCACATGGATGTGACCTTCTTTGAGCTTACGATCCATGTCCTCGAAATCCATGCGCCATACGCCTTCGCCGTCTTTGGCTAGCGGGCTGTGCACGATGTGGTAGCCGTTGTTTTCGATGGCTGTGGTGAAGCCTACATACGTCGGGCTGTGCAGGAGCACCGCATCGCCGGGAGCAGCGAAAGCCGTCAGCGTGGAAATCACTCCGCCCAACACGCCATTTTCATAGCCGATCGCTTCCTGGGTAAGCCCTTCGACGCCGTTGCGGCTGCGCTGCCAGTTAATGATCGCATTGAAATATTCGCCGGTCGGCTCGAAATAACCGAACGCGGGGTGCTTGGCTCGCTCGATAATCGCCTCGGTAACGGTCGGCACCGTGGGGAAATTCATATCCGCCACCCACATCGGGATCGCGTCGAAACCCTCTTTGGGCCTATCGGGCGCAAAGCCCTGGCCGCCCCCACCCAGCGAATCAACCGCGAGCGCATCCTTGCCATGACGATCCATAATAGAAACGAAATCGTAAACCATACCTGTCCCTTGCTGAAAGCTGTTGCTGTGGCGTGTTCGCCGCGCGATTTGCGCATTCACTGTACAACGCGCGCCACGCTGAATCGTTACGCGAGCGTCACGGCATTGAGCAGGCCGCCTGAATCACAGACAGGAATCCGAGCAGCCGCTCACCGGACCGATTCATATCAGTCTGAATCCATTAGTCTGCACCAATCGTCTCGCCTCAGTCATTGCGTATTATTGAGGAATCCGAACAGCACTTCGAGATATGGGCCAAGCACACGGTTGGGCATGCTGAAAATGCTGTGCACCGAATCGTCGAAACGCACCATACGGATGTCTCCGCCGCCGTCCGCCACCTGCCTGGCGAACCGCTCTTGAGCTGCACTGAGCACCCAGATGTCTTCTCCCGCCTGGAACAGCAGCGTCGGCGTCTCGATTCGCACGCAAGAGTCGGGCCGCAAAGCCTCACGCGACAATTTCACGGCTTCGCGCACCCATCCAAACGTGGGCGACCAGCTGTGGTAACGCTCGTCGGCGGCCCGCTGATCGTAACACCAGCGCACTCGCATCTCGCATGCATCAGTCTCTTTGCCCATGTCGAATTCCGCAGGAAAGCCATGGTGCCCGAAAACCACATGCCTGCTCAAACCCACGCTGCACGCCAACGCCATCAGCGCCCGCGCCACCCCGGTCGCCAGGCCTGTCTGCGGCGCGATCATCGGGCTGGAAAGCACCGCCCTGTCGAACAGCTTGGGGTCGCGCTCCATCGCGACGGCGCCGATGCCGCCACCCATGGAATGCGCGAACAGATCAAGCGGGAGGTTGCCTGCATACGTTCTGCCTACGGTCTTCGAGAACTTTGTCAAATCAGCGATATAACGACGGTAATCGTCGATCCACACCAGCGCTGGATCATCGACGTCGCGTGGCGAATAACCATGCCCACGATGCTCAAGCACACACACCGAATACCCCTGTTGCAGGAAATACCAGATCATTTCGCTGTAGCGCATGGCGAATTCCGTGAATCCATGCGAAATCACCACGGCGCCACGCAAGGGCGCAATGGCGCCCGCTGTCCGCGCACTGAATTCAGCCGCGTCATAACACCAGTAATGCAACCTACCCGGAGAAGGTGCCGGCGCAAGATCAACGGCTTGCGCCGGCTCCATCCACCCCTCGTCACAGCAACAGACCAACGCTGGAAGCACCACATCCCGCATCTCATCCGCATAGTTCGTTTCATCGATCAGCGGCATTGTCATGCCTTTATTCTAATCGACCGCGCACTGAAAATGACGCAGCACTGGCACCTCACAGGGCGCAGCTGACCATGACGAAAAAGCGGGGACACGTGATTGTCCCTTGCAACTATCATGCGAGTCAGGCGCCGGCAGTCGCGAGCTTTAGCGCCCCCCTGGCAGACGCGCCGAACGGGTATCCATGCCGAGTGCATCGTAGAGGAAGTCACGCTGCAGCGTGAGCAGGTTCTCAGCGACTGTCTCGTTGTTCGTCATATGCGTGATGCCAGTCAGTGGCAGGTACGTGTGCGGGCGGCCTGCGGCCATCAGCGCCTGCGAAAGACGCAGGGAATGCGCGATGGTTACATTGTCGTCGGCGAAACCGTGGATGAGCATGAGCGGGCGACGTAGCCCGGCCGCGTCCGCGATGATGCTGTTGCGTTCGTAGACCTCCGGGTCGAGACCGAGATAGCGCTCAGTGTAATGCGTGTCGTACAACGTCCAGTCGGTCGGCGGCGCACCGGCGCAAGCGGCATGGATGACGTCCGGCGCGTCCAACACGGCGAGCGCAGCAAGGTAACCGCCATACGACCATCCGATCATAGCTACTTTGCCGATATCGGCCTGCGGCTCTGCATCAGCAAGAGCCTTCACCGTTTCGACCTGATCGGCAAGCGAAATCTCCTTCATATTCTCGAAGATCTCACGATCCCAGCTCGGCCCGCGGCCGGTGGTGCCGCGACCGTCAGAGGTGACGACGAGGAAGCCCTGATCAGCCCACCACTGTGAATCCCAGTAGAAGGACTCACTGAGCATGACCTGCTGCGCACCCGGTCCACCGTAAGGCTTCAAGAGCACAGGCAGCTTGTCGGCATCTGCATACGGGCTCTGCGCGCTCGGCCGCGTGATGGCGGTGAACAGCTGGCGCTCGCCGAGCCGCAGGAATGTGGTGTTCGGCGTAAAACCGGGTGTTGCTGCATGATTCTCGATTGTGGTGTGCCATGTGCGCGCAGCGGACGAATCCCGCGCTCTCGCAGCGGTTCGCGTCGTCGCTGTCGGTGCCGCAGCTTTCGCAACGCTATGTACCATTGTTGAGCGCGGCCCACTCATCGAGTGCCCGGTAATGACTATCCCGCGGCCCGCACGAGACGCTGTGTACACTCCCGGTTCGCCGGTGACGGGCACGACGTTACCGTCGTAATCGAAGATGACCACATCGAGACTGCGGGCATCATGCTCGGCGCGCGTATCGTTCCAGATGCCGAGTACCTCATCGAGTGACGCTGTCGAATCGGACGAAATCGTGGAGTCGGACGACGCGGGCGAGTCAGCAGCACTAATCGGCCCGGCTATACCCTCGTTCGCAAACGCGTCTAACGCATCCAGCTCCGGTGTGCGCTGCACAACCGCCAGCACGTTCTTTTCTCCCGCATCGATCACGCGGCGCACTTGCCAGCCGACCGGGGTGAACGCTCTGCCGTCAACGGTAAGCCGATTGGTGTCAGTCTCCATATCATTCACCGCGCAGATCAAACGACCGTCCGGCGTATACGCCGGGGTGCCTAGCATCAGATCCAGCCATTGCTCGTTGGCGTGCTCCTCAAGCACTCTCGTCAAGCCAGTAGACTCAACCGCAAGCACCTGGTCGCGGTTTTGCCGCCGGTTCTGCACCAAGATCAACGGGCGATGGCCTGCCGACCAACTCACCGCAGCCACGTATTCGTAAGCCTGGCGATCCCAAGCAATGCGCCGCGCGTCAAGTCCGCAAAAACGGCCGTGCTCGTCAAAGCTCAGGCCCGCCAACGTCAAATGAACATCGGCGTTGTGTGTCAGCGCGCGCGGATAACGGCGCGGGATCGACGCAGCCTCGGGATCAGCGGGATCGCTGATATGCCACACCGGCTCCGGCGCGCTGTCGAAGGTCTCGAAGATGATGCCATCCGAATCTGGCGACCACCAGAAGCCATCGTAGCGATCCATTTCCTCGCCAGCGACAAATTCAGCCAAGCCAATCCGCCAGGTGTCTTCGACGTCGTCATCACCGCCAACGCCCCACAGCGTCACAACATGGTCTCCGGACAACGGCTGGGGCTCCTCCTCTTCGCCGCATCGGTGAGCATGAGCATATGCGGCATGGGCATGGCTAAGAGCCGCCATATTCGCACCATAATCCACGCTCGCTGCGTCGGCTGATGCGCCCGCAGCAACTTCGGATTCAGCAGCGGCGGCAGTCTCAGCATCGCCGGACCCATCCGCATCATCCCAATCAGCGATATCGACGATCACCAGATGCCGACCTGTGGTATAGAGCACATGCCTGCCGTCGGGCGAGATGCGCGGGTTGAGAACCGGTGTGCGCTCCGAATGGTCGTTGTCTAAACTACCTACGCTCAACTGACGCGTCCTCGCGCCTCGGCCGTCTGCGTCGATGTGCGTGAGATCAGTAAGAAACAGCTTGCCATCGATGGTGAACGTCACGCGGCTTGCGGCACTGTCAACCGAATACGACACGATGCCGCGGCCGCCCTCGCGCGCCCGTTCGCGGCGGGCACGCTCCTCAGGCGGCACCTGCTCGCTCTGCGCATCGGCCAGTAGCTCGCGCGGGTCGGCCAACAGCACCTCGCGATGGCTGCCGTCAGGCCCTATAATGCTCAGCCACAGCGCGGTCACGAGATCTTCAGGCCCATCAGAGCGCAGAAACAGCGCGCGCGTGCCGTCGCCAATCGCCTTCGCGGATCGCGGCGCACCACAGCTGAAGCGCAGGGTGCGGGCTTTGAGACGGGGAAACTCTTGGATGGCTTGTGAAACACTCATGCCATACAGGCTACTGCGCCATCGCGCCAAACACTCGTTTCGCCAATCCCAGCGCAAGCTTGTGCTGGGATTGGCGTCCGCCCTACCCGAACAACCCTAGTTGTAGCCCAATTGGGAGGTTGGCATTACCACGAGGAAACGGCGCCACAACATGAGAAGACGCACGGCAACCCATGGGTGCGCGAAGAAATGCGCGGTATGGCGATTGTTAAGCATGACGCTGAACACAGGCGCTTTACAATCCATCCCAATCTCTGTGCAGGCCCGCCGCAATGGAGAATTTGCAAGCATTGCCAGTGTTTTTTTGCCCATTTCGCCCTCCCGCGTAGGATAGGTGAGGATAGAAAGGGATCACTATGAGCGTTCTCGACCGTTTTGAAAAGAGCGTCGAAGGTGCGGTCAACGGAGTGTTTGCAAAATTCGGATCCAAGGATCTGCAGCCCGTTGATCTTTCAAGCGCCCTCGAGCGCGAAATCGACGCCGAAGCCATGCCGGTCGGGCGCGACCGTACAGTGGCCCCGAACGAGTACCGTTTTAAGCTCAGCACCCCTGATTTCGATCACATCGAACAGTGGGGTAGCGAGACCCTCGCCAATGAGCTTGCGGACAATCTCACGCAGTACGCGAAAAGCCAACATTACGCCTTCGTCGGACCGGTGGTCGTGATCTTCGAAGAGGATCTCGACTTGACCAAGGGCAGCTTCAACCTGTCTTCCGAATCGGTCAAAGGCAACGCCGTTCCCGTCACCACGGATGACCAGGCACGGGACAGCCCGATGCTCGAGATCAACGGCAGCCAGTACCTGCTGACCAAGGAGAAAACGGTGATCGGACGCGGCTCCGGCTGTGATATCGTCATCGACGACCCAGGCATCTCACGCAATCATCTGGAGATCGATATCACCAGCAATGGCGTCATCGCGCGCGATCTGGGATCCACCAACGGCACGTATGTGGAAGGCCACCAAGTGCCGGCTGCCACGCTGCTGGACGGCAATACGATCACGATCGGGCGCACCCGTATCCTGTACTGGGCCTCTTCACAGGATCAGGACTGACCCGGCACACCGCCGACTGACGTTATGACAGAACTCACCTTCGCGATCCTCAAATACGGATTCCTCATCCTGCTTTGGGTTTTCGTATGGCTCACCGTCCGCTCGTTGCACCGCGACATCGAGACGCTCAGCCCACGCAAGTCACGCGCCCATCGACGCGCCGAGAAACGCTCCCGCAAGGCCGCCGCAGCGCCGGTGTCCCCCGCGGCAGCCGCCGCAGCACACCCACGAACCACGCAATTCCCCGCGGCCGAGCAGTTGGGCAGAACGGGCGCCGAGCCGATGAATGAACCAGCTGGGCCACAGGGCGGCCCAACGTTGCTGGTAATCATCGACGGGCCGCTGGCCGGTTCCTCGGTGCCGCTTTCCGACGAGACCATCACCCTGGGCCGTTCTACTACGAACACCGTGGTCTTGAATGACGAGTTCGTGTCCTCACACCATGCCCGCGTATACCGCGACCCCGTTTCATACCAGTGGGTCATCGAAGATCTGGGCAGCACCAACGGCACTGCAGTTAACCAGCGCCGCATCAGCGAGCCGACCATGCTGCCGGCTCGTGTGCCGGTGCGCATCGGCGCCACAACCTTCGAGCTGAGGTGAGCCGGCATATGCCGAAATCCGTCGAATCGCCAACCCTGTTCCTCTATTCCACAACCGTTTCGGATGTGGGCACGGTACGCAGCAACAACCAAGACTCGTCGTTTGCCGGCGAACACTTGATTTCGATCTGCGACGGCATGGGCGGGCATGCCGGCGGCGATACGGCCTCGACCATTGCGATCCGCTCCTTGGCCCATATCGAGCGCGACGATGTGCACAGCCGCGTGAGCACGGTTTCCGCGATGATGGAGACCTCTGTGATGGCCGCCCACGACGCCATCGTGGGCAAGGCCAAGCGCGAGCGCAAGCTAGCTGGCATGGGAACTACGGTCACTGCAGTCGCGCTGGTGGGCGGCTATTGGATCCTGGCACATATCGGCGATTCGCGGGCGTATCTGCTACGCGACGGCACTTTGACACGCATGACTTCCGATCACAGCTACGTCCAGCATTTGATCAACACGGGTCGCATCACTCCGGCCGAGGCGCGCAACCATCCGCAGCGCAATGTCGTGATGCGGGTATTGGGCGACTTCGATATTGACCCGCGCCCAGACATCGCGATTTGCACAGCGCACCCAACTGACCGGTGGCTGCTGTGCTCAGACGGGCTTGACGGCGTGCTCGAGGATTCCACGATTCAGGAGACGCTGACACAGGTCTCCGATCAGGCTGAATGCGCCCAACTCCTCGTCTCCATGGCTTTGCGGGCGGGAAGCACCGACAATGTCACTGCGGTGATCGGCGACGCGACGCTCGCTTTGGATGCTGACGCCTTCGATCTGCCACATCAGACCCCATTGATCGGCGGGGCAGCTACGTCCAGCTTGGAGGCCATCGCCGATATCGTCAACGAGCCCGTAGCCTCGGCGCCCAACCTGCGCCACGACAACGATTCGCCCGCCCAGCGCGCAGCCGCCCTGTCGCAGAGCCCAGACACGGGCATCGAAGTGGCCGAACCCCGGGTTGCTCAACCTTCGTCGCTGCGCAACGCTGCCGATGAGGGCGCAGACACTGACACCGGTGAAATACCGATCGTCCAGAAGAAGGACGGGCGTGTTTCGGCCGACCCCAACGATCCTGAGGTAGCCAAGGCTATCCGCCACGAGCAGATCAGGCAGCGGCAAGACTCCAGGTCACGCAGGTTTCGCCGCCGCATTCGAGTGGCTGTTGTCGTGCTGCTGCTGCTTGCCGCCGCCGTGGCCGCCAGTTTCGGTGCATGGCGGTGGAGCCAAACGAAATACTACCTTGGCGAGGGCAGCAGCGTCGTCGCGATCTACCAAGGAGTGAATACGAATCTGTTCGGTTATCCGCTCTCGCACGAGGTCGAAAAGACCAATATCGAGATCAGGCAGCTGCCCCAAGCTTGGCGTGACCAACTGAGCCAAGGCATCGCCGTGGACAGCCTGCCCGAGGCACGAAGCCACGCGAAGCTCATCGAGCGCGAGGTCAAGAACCTCAACAGCACCGACTCGTCTAGCTCTTCCACCAGCGATTCCCCCACGGGTTCCGCCTCGACCTCGGCGTCTGCATCGCCGTCAGACTCGCAGGGGGGCAAGCAATGATCGTCACCCGTCTGCGTCAAGTGTCGCTGCTGGTATTCGCCATGCTGCTCAGCTTTGCCGCCTTCTTCCAGATGTTTGAACGCACCATAGGCGCTTTCCCGGCACGATTCGCCGGCATGCTGTGCGTGGTCGGCGCGCTGTTCCTAGTGCTGTGGGGCCTGCTGCTCAGATTCCAACCGTATGCCAGCCAGTCGATCCTGCCATGCGTGCTGCTGCTCACGTCGATCGGCACGATGATGATTGCGCGCATCGACAACGAGAATGACACCAATGTGGCCTTCCGCCAGCTCATCTGGGTGAGTATCGCGCTTGTGCTCACCGCGCTGTTCATTGTATTCCTGCAAGATTATCGCATGCTGCGACGCTTCTCGTATGTCAGCATGGTCGTGGGTTTGGCGCTGCTGCTCTCGCCCATGCTCCCCGGCATCGGACGCGAGATCGGCGGCGCGCGCATCTGGCTCGGCTTCGGCAGCCATACTTTCCAGCCAGGCGAGTTCTCGAAGCTGTTCTTGGCCTTCTTCTTCGCCGCGTATCTGTTTGATCACCGCGATCAATTGGCTGTGGGTGGCAAAAAGGTGCTGGGCATGCGCCTACCTCGCGTCAAAGACACCGGACCGATCATCGTGGTGTGGTTGGCTTCGATGGGCGTGCTTGTCGTCCAGCATGATTTGGGTACCTCGCTTATGTTCTTCGCGATGTTCGTTTCCATGCTCTATGTGGCGACCGGGCGCAAAAGCTGGGTGCTCATCGGATTCATCGCTTTCGCAGCCGGTTCCGTTCTCGCATCACGATTGTTCGTCCACGTCGGATACCGCGTGCAAGCTTGGCTCCATCCGCTCGACAAAGCGGTATATAACCAGTATCCGGGGGGCTCCTCGCAGCTGGTCAAAGGACTGTTCGGTATGGCTTCCGGCGGTCTTACCGGCAATGGCATCGGACAAGGGCATCCAGCGCTCACCCCGCTGGCCAATTCTGATTTCATTTATTCCTCGCTCGGCGAGGAGCTGGGCTTGACCGGGCTGCTGGCCATTCTGGCGCTCTATGTCATTATCATTGCCTCGGGGCTTGCCACGGCCATGAAAATTAAGGATGGCTTCGGCAAGCTGCTCGCCGCCGGGCTCGTATTCACCATGGCTTTCCAAGTCTTCACCGTGGTCGGTGGCATCACGCTGGTCATTCCGCTCACCGGGCTGACGCTGCCATATATGGCTGCAGGCGGCTCCTCGCTCATCGCGAACTTCCTACTGGCCGCATTGCTGATCGTGATTTCGAACGCAGCGAACAAGCCCGAACCCGACGAATCCATCTCTGATACGTTCCGCTACGAGGCCTTGGCTGCACTACGTGATCAGAAAGAACGCGAAGAGCGGCGAGAGAGCGGCAGCCGTCACTTCAGCAGGGGTGCCGAGCCGCGCCTTGAGCGAGGTGAGGCGGTATGAACAAGAGCCTGCGCCAGCTGTTCACCGCCGTGGTGATCCTCTTCGCGATCCTAGGCCTGTCCAGCACCATCATCACTGCTATCTGGGCTTCCGATCTCAATGCCGACCCGCGCAACAGCCGCACGCTGTACCACAGTGTCAGCGCCCCACGCGGCCCGATTCTGGCCTCGGACGGCACCGTGATGGCCAAGTCGATGCCGGTCAATGACGCCTTCGCCTATCAGCGCTCGTATGCGAGCGGCCCGATGTACGCGCCTGTCACCGGATATTTCTCCATCACCCATCCCAGCGAGCAGGGCATCGAAATGTCGCGCGGCAGCCTGCTGAGCGGCGAATCGAACGCCCTATTCTGGCAGAAGATCAAATCAACGATCGCTGGCGATGAAAACAAAGGTGCATCCATCGAAACGTCCATCGATCCCAAGCTGCAAAAAGCCGCATTCCAGGGACTAGGTGGCACGGATGGCGCCGCCGTGGCAATCGAGGTGCACACCGGTCGTATTCTGGCCATGGCGAGCACACCGAGCTATGATCCAAATCAACTGGCGCAGCACGATACTGCGAAGATCAACAGCGCCTACACCAAACTGACCGCCGGCAGCAACAGCCCGATGCTCAACCGCGCCATCGCACAGTATTATCCGCCCGGTTCCACATTCAAAACCGTAGTGGCGGCAGCTGCCCTCGAAAGCGGCAAATACAATCCCGATACGGTCATTCCCGCCGGCGCAAGCTATACGCTGCCCGGCACCAAAACCAGCCTGACCAACACCGAATCGAGCGCCAACGGCTCGGACGGCAAGATCTCTCTGGGAGATGCACTCGCCTATTCCTCCAATACCGCGTTCGCCCAGCTCGGCGTCGCGCTGGGCGGGAGTGCAGTCGCCCAACAGGCGCAAAAGCTCGGTTTCGGCAGTCCGATTCTCATTGACGGCGAGGATTCCGCCAGCAACTCGATGCGTGCCATCGCTTCGAGCGTCCCGGGCACCGTCAGTGACGACAAACTTGCTTTGGCTTCAATCGGGCAAGGAGACGTGCTCGAGACCCCGTTGCAGAATGCGATGATCGCCTCAGCGATCGCCAACGGCGGCACGCTCATGCGCCCCACACTGGTCGACCGGGTGCGTTCGAACGATCTGTCGCTGGTTTCGCAAAATGACCCGGAAGTCATGTCGCAGGCTTTCAGCAAGGACACAGCCGACAAGCTCAATCAGATGATGCAGGCCGTTGTGACCAAAGAGAATCCGAATCTTGCCATCAGTGGTGTGAAGGTCGCCGCAAAAACCGGAACCGCACAGATCGGCATGAACAACTCCAGTGTCGACGCGTGGGTAATCGGGTTTGCTCCTGCCGATAATCCGAAGATCGCAGTCGCCGTAGTCGTCCATAATACGGATATGTTGGGTTCTTACGCGGCCGGACCCATTATGAGGCAGATTATGCAGGAGGCGTTGCGGCAATGAAACTCATCGAAGGCCAGCTCATCCACCAGCGCTACCGACTCGACTGCCGACTCGCGCAAGGCGGCATGGGCGAAGTGTGGAAGGGCTACGATATTCAGCTCGGCCGTTCAGTAGCCATCAAGGCATTGCGCGCAGATGCGGGCAATGCTGAGGCCAAGCTGCGTCGCCTGCGCGTGGAGGCGCATAATTCTGCCAACCTCGCGCATCCGAATATCGCTGCACTATTCGAATACTATGAGCACGACGGCATCGGCTTTCTGATCATGGAGTATGTGCCGAGCCGATCTCTAGCCGATCTCTTCCACGATAAGGGCGCTATGGATCCGATCGAGCTCCTGCCAATTCTCGAACAGACTGCACGTGGCCTGTTCATCGCCCATTCGCATGGAGTCATCCACCGTGATGTGAAACCGGCGAATATCATGGTTTCGGACGCTGGCGATGTGAAGATCACCGATTTCGGTGTTTCTTACTCCACCAATCAGGAGCAGATCACCCAGGACGGCATGGTGGTGGGCACCGCGCAATATATCTCGCCCGAACAGGCGCAGGGCAAACATGCCACCGCGCAGTCCGACATTTATTCACTCGGCGTTGTGGCCTATGAGGGCTTATGCGGCCACCGGCCATTCACCGGAGCTACGCCTGTCGATATCGCCGCTGCGCACGTGAATGACCCGGTGCCGCCATTGCCTGATTCGGTAGATGTGCAACTGTCTCAGTTCGTGATGTCCATGCTTTCGAAAGACCCCCTGGACAGGCCCAGCGATGCCCTTGTTGTCTCACGCACGCTCTCGAAAATCGAGCGCCGCCTGCTCGACCAGCAGACTATGCTGAGTGATTCCACCAGAATCATGCCTTCCGGCAATCGCCTGCCCCGACGCATTGTAAGTACGCCCCATACCTTCCTAGGGTCTCGTCTGCACATGCTGAGTCAAGGGGGGCCGGCTGAAGTCCAGGGGCCGGCTCAGGCCCAGGCAGCAGCAATTCAAGCGACCACCGCACAATCATCTGCACCATCGGCTTGGGATGGCATCGAGACGTCCCAAGCCTTCACCAGCGGCCTGTCTGCGCCGCGAACCGCAAGTTCACAAGCAAGGCATACGACAAGGAGCAACAATGAGTAGCAACCTGCCCTCTTCGTTGGCCAACGGCCGCTATCAGCTCGGCCAGCTCATCGGCCGTGGAGGCATGGCCGAGGTGCATGTCGCGCTCGACACGCGACTCGGGCGCACCGTCGCCATCAAGATCATGCGCTCCGATCTGGCCAATGACGAGATATTCCTGACCCGTTTCCGGCGTGAGGCGCATTCGGTCGCGCAGATGAACAACCCGAATATCGTCAATATCTACGATTCAGGCGAAGAGACGAATGTCGACGAGACCGGGCACAGCGAGCGGCTGCCTTACATCGTCATGGAATATGTCAAAGGCCAGACGCTGCGCGACATCATCAAGGTGAACGGGCCACTGAGCCAGCGCGATGCTGAGCAAGTGATGCTGGGCGTATTGAACGCTTTGGAGTACTCGCACCGCATGGGCATCATCCACCGGGACATTAAGCCCGGCAATATCATGATCTCAGAACAGGGCATGGTCAAGGTCATGGACTTCGGCATCGCCCGGGCGCTCGACGATTCCGTGGCTACGATGACGCAGTCGCAGGGTGTGGTTGGCACGGCGCAATATCTTTCCCCTGAGCAGGCGCGCGGCGAGACCGTCGATATGCGCTCCGACCTGTATTCAGCCGGCTGCGTGCTTTATGAGATGCTCACCGGACGGCCGCCGTTTACGGGCGACTCGGCCATCGCCATCGCTTACCAGCACGTCTCGGAAGTGGCCACGCCGCCCAGCGCCATCGTGCCCGGCCTGCCCAAGATGTGGGATCAGATCTGCGCGAAGGCCATGGCCAAAGACCGGCAGAACCGCTATGCTACGGCCGCCGAGTTCAAAAACGATGTGCTCACCTTCATGAACGGCGGCCTACCTGTCGCAGCAGCTTTCAATCCGCTTACCGATCTGGCGAATATGAAAGCACGCAAGCAGGCCGAACAGACGGCTGCCACTCAGGCACTGAACCCAGTCTCGCCCTCGCCCACTGAGCCAACGCAGGCCTTCAATCCGGTGACCGGTCAGTTCGAAGCGATCCCTACCATCTCGAACGGCGCGCCAAGTACTGGCACCGCGCTCAAAACGCGCGCCGAACAGCGTGCGGCTGCGGCCAAACGCAAGCGCAAACGCGGGATTATCATCGCTTCAATCGTCGTGGCGCTCATAGTCATTGCAGCGGCCATCGCCGCATACGCGTACGAAAACCGATCCAAAGAACCACAACTGGTCGCCGTACCGGCTTTCACCGCGCAGACCACGCGGGACCGGGCCCGAGAAAAGCTCACCCAGCTTGGGCTGCAATTCCAGGAGGAGACCGATACCGACTCAACACAGCCGGAAGGCACACTGACCAAGCAGGATCCGAAGGGCGGTACTAGCGTCAAGGCAGGCTCCACGGTCCGAGTATGGTTCTCCGCCGGCCCGCAGATCGAGAATGTGCCCGATGTCAAAGGCATGACTCAGGACGAGGCGCGCGACACCTTAATGAAGGCCGGCTTCGAAGTCAGCCCAACCACGCAGAGCGAGATGAGCGCCGATGTAGACAAAGACCATGTCACACGCACCAATCCGGCTGCGGGATCGCCACTGAAGAAGGGCGAACAGGTGACGCTGTACATCGCCTCGGGCATGACTCAGGTGCCCAATGACCTCGTCGGCAAGCCCAAGCAGCAGGTTCTTGACGCGCTCAACAAGCTCGGCTTCAGTACCAACCTGCTTCCCCCTGAATATTCCGATAGCGTTGCAGACGGCTCAGTCACACAGCTTGACCCCGCGCCTGGCACAGCTGTGCAAAAAGGCAGCACCATCACCATCCATGTGTCCAAGGGCAAGGAGCAGATCACGCTGCCCACAGACATCACGCTGGGAACCACCACCTATGCGCAGGCCCGCGATGAGCTCACAGGCGCCGGATTCAGTGTGGCGCTTTCGGATGGCAGCGATCCGAAGAAGGCCAACGACAGCGATATCGTGACCGCAATAAACGTCGGAGGCAAACAGAACCAGCCCGGCGGCACTTACGACAAAGGCTCCACGGTGACGCTTACGCTGCAGCCGGCGTCCTCACCAGACACCGACGGCACTGGCGATACCGGCGGCGGGCAATAACTTGGGGTTCCGCAAGCTGTTCCAAAGCCCTGCGCAGGGCTTTGGAACAGCTTGCTTCGGGCCGCCTTATTTCCCTTGCACTAGTTCAGTCTTCATGCGAGGCCTATGACGCTATGGCACGGCAGGCTTTGCCCTGGCGGCTTGCCTGACTAACGAATCGTCACCTTGGGCTGCAAGCCCTTGGAACGCTCAACAGCATCGGCTTGCCCGCAGATGGCCAGCCAGTTGGCTAGGAGACGGTAGCCGTCTTGGGTCATCACCGATTCGGGATGGAATTGCACGGCGTACAGTGGCAGATCCTTATGCCGCAGACCTTGGATGATCTTGTCATCCTTGGTCCAGGCGGTGACCACGAGGTCATCTGGCACGGAATCCGGCTCGACAGCGAGCGAATGATAGCGCGTCGCGGTCATCGGCTCGGCCACCCCGCGGAAAATCTCGTCGTCGACATGCTCCACGATGCTCGTCTTGCCATGCATGATCGTCGGCGCGTGATCCACCGTCGCGCCGTAGGTTTCTGCGAGCGCTTGCAGGCCTAGGCACACTCCGAACATCGGCGTACGCGTCGCGGCGCACAGCTGGATAAGCCCTTCGCTGGCGCCAGAATCAGCTGGGGCTCCAGGACCTGGCGATATCAGCACCCCGTCATAGGCCTGCAATACGCCAGGCTGCGCAGGGTCGATCGCATCGTTGCGCACCACGTCGACAGTGGCCCCCAAGGTTTTGAGGTAGCCTACGATTGTGTACACGAAGGAATCGTAGTTGTCGATCACCAGAATATGCGCGGAACCGTTCATGCTCGCCCTCTGCCTGTGTCTATATCAATACTGCGGCTGATATTGCAGGCCAAAGTCTGCCAGCCTGCGTCAACGCCATTGTACCTGCTACGAGGGGAGGAGGCCGGCTCAGACCGTTACGTAATTCGACATTTCGCGCAAGTATGGAATCGTGCTTGCCGCCCACGGATATCCCCATTGCAGCAGGGCCGCTGCGGCGCCGATCAGCAAAAGGAGCAGCAGGAGGATACGCACGGGCGCCACGCCGGGCTGCAGTCGCAGCAGCGTGCCATAGATACTGATGTCGGGGCGCTGTCGCCGTCCGGCCCGTATCGCCCGCCGCACCGGCCATCCCCACGCTGTGGCGGCTGCGATGAACAGCACCAGGTAGACGATAAGCGTCAACACCAGGATAGGGATCAGCGACGGCAGCCGTGAGGCCAGTGACAGCCTTTCTTTGCTGATGAAAGTCACCTCTCCAGAATCGTTCGTGGCAGCGAGCTCCTTGGGAATGCCATCGGAGACCCTCGCCCAGTATTCTAGTTCGCCGTAGGCGATCCACCGATGCGTCGGCGTCGCGTACCGCGGCTCGCATGTGGTCAATGTCACCATGCGTTTGGTCGGGGCCGCCCCCGGGTTCTGTGGGTTGGCGGCGATCACCTCGCCTTGGTCTGGCAGCACGATGAGATGGCTCGTGTAGCGGTAGATATACCAGTAGTCCTGAGTACGAATGATGATCGGGTCGCCTGTCTCAAGCTTGTTGATGTTACCCAGCGGCTCCCCGTAGCCGTTGCGATGCCCGGCGATCGCCACGTTGCCCACCTGCCCGGGAAACTGGCTGTTCTCGTAGTGGCCCATGCCGTGCCGGTTGAGCTGCACAGCATCTGTGCCCTCGACGACGTTGCGGTTCCACTGCGCCCCGAAACGTGGAATGTAGATCTGCGCGATCAAGTCGCCGTACCTCGCCGAGGCCGGCTGCACCGGCGGAACTCCCTGCTGCGCCGCCGCGACTTTCAAGTTTGCTGTGTCGGCAGGATCCGACCATGCGGCCGACTTGCGTGTCTGCTCCTGCACATGTTCGGATTGCACGCCCGTCCACCACATCTGCCATGCAATGTATAGCCCGCACAGCGCCGCCAATGTCAGCATCAACTCAGCGAGTATCCCCAGCGCGCCCCACACGCCCGAACGATGGCGAGCCGCGCCCCGTGCCGTTCCCGTAGCCTCAGCTCTGGCCGCATCCGCCGGAGGGTCATCGTCTATGTCGACGTCTGCAACAGCAACCAGCAGATCGTCCGTATCACTGCCATCAGCGTTATTGTGTGCAGCACCATTGCCACTAGCGGCGTCGACGACACGATCAGGAGCATCCGCTGCTTCGCCGTGAACATGCGAGCCATGTCTCATTGTTGCTTCGACCCTTCGGCTTTGGGAACAGCAGCGTATTGCAGCGGCTGCATCAACGCCGACTGGGGGAATCGCTGGTTGTCTTTCGTTTCAACATCCCAGCCCAGCCCATAGGCGCGTACATACTGCTTGTATATCTGTATGCCCGGCGAGGAGTCAAGCGCATCGCTGAGCGTCTGCGGATCTCCGATCGCGGAAATCGTGTACGGGGGTGAGTATTGCTTGCCCTGGAGCACGAGCACGTTGCCGGCGCATTGCACGGCGGAGTTGAACAGCACCCGCTGATCCTGAATCATCATCGATTCGGCTCCGCCCTTCCACAGTGCGTTCACGACCGCCTCGATGTCCTCTTGGTGGATCACGTAATAGTCGATAGTGCTCGACGAGCCCGAATCACCCACGGAATTGCGCCATAACGGCGAATCGTCCAGCGTCACCGCAATGCCCGGACCTTCGACAGCGGGCAATATGGTATTCGATCCGGCATCATCGCCAGAGCTGGCCGACGAGCCGCCCGTCCCAGACGTGATGGTGTTGAGCGTAGTGATCTGCGAGCTGAGTTCCTTGACGTCATTCTGCAACGTTCTGACGCGGTCGACACGCTGCTCGACCAGCTCGGCCGTATCCGACGTGACCGCGGTGCTGCGGTTGACGCGCAGATTAGTCATGAGCAAGTATCCGGAAAGCACAAGAACGACGAAAACGGCCGCGCTGCCCGCGCGCGAACGTTTTGCGCCGTGTTTCGCAGCGCTCTTCGTCATATTCGCCATATTTTCCCTCGCCGATTGTCGCCGCTTTCGAGTCTAACTACTATTATGATTTCTAGCCTATCGAATGGAGACTACGCTTATGGCTGACGAAAAGCTGCACAAAACCGGCGCGAGCGACCCGGAACAACAGGCCGACTGGCAGTCGGGCATCCAGGACGCCGACGCCTTGGCGAGCACCGAGGGGAAGACGGTCGGGGGCGCGCATGCTGCACAGCCGTCAGCCGATGACCCAACCGACGCGCAGACGAACGGCGAGGATAACGACGATTATGGCGTGCCGATGGACAAGGTCGAGGCGGTACTCAACGCCCGCATCGACAAGGCATCGATGACGCCGCAGATGCGCCGCATGGTCCAACGCCAGGAGGAAAACACCCGCCGCGTGGAGGAGACGATCAAGGGCGCCAAGGCCAACCCCTCCTGGTTTGTCCCGCTGTTCTGCACGCTGATGGTCATCGGCCTGGCGTGGGCCGTCGTCTACTATCTCACTAGCAATTATCCGATCCCGAATATCGGCGCATGGAATCTCGCCATCGCCTTCACCATCATCATGGTCGGGTTCATCATGACGATGTGGTGGCGCTGAGCGATTCCGCTCAGCCGCTGAGCAACGGTTCATAGCATCCGCATGCAGGCCGGCGGCAATACGCACATTAACGACTACTGCGTATTGCCGCCGGCTTGCTGTATGTTCTGCCAGCCACGCGAACCTTTTAACAGCACGACGCTCAAACTGAATGAAGTTCAGCTGCACTGCCGCAAACCGTATGACGACGCATTATCAAGAAGTTATCCACAATTACTTATCCACATTGTCCACAGTTATACAATCGTTGAAAATCTGCGATTTATGTATAGAGCAGTGGAGAACTTAACCCATTGCGCACACGTTATACCCCATTCATACCCAAGTTATCCACAAGCTTGTCCACATATGTGGAAAACTACACGCGTGAAATTCGTTTGGCGTTTCCCCCGCGTTCGGCGTCATTATCAGACCCGGATCTGCCTTAGTTACTCTGCCGTTAGATAGCGTACACAGCCGCCACGCACACAACGACCACAACGATCAGCGCCACTACGACGCATCCGCCATACACCCACATGCGGATGCGCATAGAACGCTGCCGCAGCGCCGGCACCCCGGCCACTAGCAGCCAGGTCAGCAATCCACCGGTCAGGAAGCCACCGACATGGCCCTGCCAGGCGACATTCGGAATGACCAACGGTAGCGCGAAGTTGACAGCCATCCAGATCAGCATCGAACGGATATCGATCCCCATCCGGCGGAACACGATAAGCAGCGCCGCAAACAGGCCGAACAACGCTCCTGAGGCGCCATAGGCACCGGATAGCCAGACTCCGGTCACACGGGCCCACACAACGAGCCCAGTCGCGCCACCCAGCCCTGAGATAAGATACAGCGCGAGGAAACTCCAATGGCCCATCATGCGTTCGAGCGCTGGCCCGACCGACCACAGCGCCAGCATGTTGAAGCCCACATGCATCAGGTTCGGAGCGTGCAGAAACATCGATGTCAGCCAAGTCCACGGATGCGACACAGCGGTCAGCGGGATGAACAGCCCCGAACCCATCACGTATTGGTATGCGAACGGCGAAAGCAGCCTGAGCACGGTGCCGAGCAGCCACAGCCCCAAACACAGCGCGATAATGCCCCACGTCACCACAGGGCTGCCGTTGCGCCAGTCATATCGAAGCCTGCGAATGTTGAATCTAGCCATTCCACCACTGTACAAGGAACTTTCCACCCAATCGTCACAAACCATCAATTAGGATGGAGTGAGGAATCGGCTTGGACGAGCAAGCCGATGCGATCGGGAAAGGAGCCGTCATGGAGAATAAGTCTTCTAACGGTTGGAAGTTCTTCGCACTGCTCTTCGGAGCGGCGCTTGCAGCTGTCGTGGGCCTATACATCTACAAGCAGCAGAATCCGGATTATGATCCGTGGGAGGAGCCGTGGGAAAACAGCTCTTCGCCGGTCGATCTAGGGCTTGCCAAGGACAGCGAGGAACCCGAGGATTCCGAAAAGGACGAGTCTGAGCCTGCTGGTTCGGACGAGGACTGATACGAGCCAATACGGACTGATATCGTTCCTGTTTTCAATCGCTCAGCAAGACCCCACATTGGATCAGTTGCTGCAATAGGCCTGTGCCAATATGCCAGGAGCTCTACGCCATGGTCGGCGTGGAGCTCCTGGCATGTAAATGTTGCGGTGGCATTGCTGGCACTGGTTATTGCCATGTAGCTATCGGTAGGAGTCTACTGTTATTCACCGCGCTCAATGAGACTTCGTATGATCGTTGTATTACGTGAGATAATCACCCTGCACAGCGAATTCCAACAGTTGTAATTATGAAGCGTCCATCGCAGAGGCGTCCGACACGGCTCCCCTTGTCCGCTCGACAGTTCAACAGACCCGGATTGCCTGTCGTGAGGTCAATTCCTGTCCGTCTGCACGGGCTATGGAATCGAGCTCTCTTCACATCTACGCTTTGCGACACCATTGCGAGTTTCGCACTGTTATCGTCCGTGTTGCTCGTCAAAGATGTATGCAGCCACTGCCTTGTAGTCCGCTCCGGCGAAGGATCGGACCGCCTGGCGCGCGATCCGGGGAGTGTCTCCTACGGATTGTTCCGTGCAGAGGTACACGGCATCGATGCCTGCGCGCGCCGCGCCGAAAATATCGGCATGCTCCTCATTGCCGATCATCAGCGCGCGGGAGGCCGGAGTACCGGCAAGGCGCAAAGCCTCTTCAAAGAACCATGCATTTGGCTTCTTCACGTCATAATCGCTCGACAGCAGTATGTCGTCGAGCATCGCGTCCAGCCCAAGCCGCTGAATCTCGCCACGCGTGAAGCACGCCTGCGCATTGCTCACCAGGAGTGTGCGAACTCCTGCATCATGAAGCCTAG
>JALCCT010000015.1 GCA_022640915.1 Bifidobacterium sp.
ACACCCACTCACTCATGAAATAACCAACACAGCCAGGAAACCCGACAGCCGACAACGACCAACCCAGACGCCCACAGTGTTCAACTTCCAGTGCCGACACCGTACACAATGATTTGACAAAAGACAATGCGAAGGTCATCCGCCAATCGGACGTGTCCCTGCCCGCCACAGTGCACGTCGAGGTCAGGCCCGGCCAGCAGATCGTGGCGACCGCGCAGAACGGCACCAGCGCCCAGCCTCTCACGGTCAGCGTCAAGGCTGATGGCAAGCACGCCAGCGATGCCGGGCGTGGCTACAACAACGTGTCGGAGACCACGCTCACGGCCGCCGATAGCGCCCCGGCCTCCAAGGCCGCGTCACTATGGGGCGTGGACACGTCCCACTGGCAGAGGGACATCAACTACTTGGGGGCCGGTGATTTCGGTATCATCAAGGTCGGCGGATCCGACATCGGCTACAACTACCGGGACCCGATGTTCAAAGCTTCCCAGTCCAAGCTGCGCTCATCGGGCAAGCTGGTGGGCTATTACTGGTTCGCCGGATACTCCAGCGCCACCTCCGAGGCGGACGCGTTCGTCTCCTACCTGGGCGGCTCCTACCAGTGCGGGCAGCCGGTCGTATACGATTCCGAGGCCCAGTTCGTCTCCCCGGCCAAAACCCACGCCTTCCTTTCCCGTGTCAGCGACCGGTTGGGCTGGGACTGCGTCAACCGCTACCTCTACACCAGCAGCAGCAACACGCGCACCTACAACTGGGCCTCGGTCGCTACGATCGCTCGCCTGTGGGTCGCCAACTACGGCAGCAACAACGGCTCCTACCAATACAGCCCGGCGGTGGGGCATTGGGCATCCTGGACCATCCACCAGTACACCAGCCGAGGCCGCATCAGCTCCTACGCGGGCAACGTCGACCTCAACGTCGCCGCCACCGACGCATGGCACGGCGTCACAGGGCAATCCTCCGTCTCGCCCACGCCAGCGCCCACGGTCAACAACGCGGGCGCCATCGACTACGAGGCCCTGGCCACCAACGTCATCCAAGGCAAATACGGCAACGGCTCCACCCGCCGCACCCTGCTCGGCAGCCGATACACAGCCGTCATGGCCATCGTCAACCGACGACTCGCACGCACCCCTAACGCGGGCACATCATCCTCAGCCTGGTACGTCGTCAAATCCGGCGACTACCTGAGCAAGGTATGGCCCCACAACTGGCGTTCCATCGCCACGCTCAACGGGCTGCGCCGTCCCTACACCATCTACGTGGGCCAACGCCTGCGCACCTCAGGCTCCACTGCTACTGCATCGGCCGTCACGTCCTCCGGCACTTACCGCATCCAATCCGGCGACACGCTCGGCAAACTCGCGACAAGGTGGGGCGCGAGCGTCTCCTACCTCGCCCGCATCAACCACATCACCAATATCAACAGGATCTACGCAGGCCAGACCCTGCGCCACTAAGGAGAATCAATGGATCAGGCAATCATGCTCGGCACCACCACCAGCCGCCTGGCCGCGCTCAACGGGATCAGCAACCCCAACCGCATCTACACCGGACACACCCTCAACTACTAAGGAGCGACACGCATGACAGAATCACGCATCGAACAGCTCTCCCAGAAACTCGGTAAGCAGAATACCGGAGCAGCCATCGCATACAAGTCGGTAGAGGACATGCTGCAGACACTGCCGCCCTCACGAGAGAAATCACTCGCACTCACCAATCTCGAACAGTCATTCATCTGGACCACCCTCACGCAAGAACATGGAGAATAATATGGATACAGCGTCAGCGATTCAACTCGCCACCATCATCGCCGGAGGTGTGACCTCCAGCGTCATCGTCCAGCTCGTCAAGCGATACATCCCCTCGGAATGGAGACTGCCGTTCTCCCTCGCCCTGAGCGCGGTGGTCTCCGTGGCCGCCATCTGGCTGACGGGAGGATTCACCAGCCCGACCAGTGCCGCAGTCATCATCGCAGCCATCATGGGTGTGGCACAGACCGTGTACGCCATCATCGCCAAAGCCTACGTGGATCTCGACACCGCGCCGGTCACCGTCACTGCCGCTCCGCAACCGGCAATAGTGGAAGAAGGCATCGCGCATGTAACCGTTGCCGAGAAGGCATTGGACGCTACCCAGGCAAGCACCACAGCCTGAGTAGAGACCAGTTAGTCAACATTTAAAATGTACGAATTCGTACATATTTACACTCAGCCCCGCTCACGGCATCACGCCGGAGCGGGACTTTTCTTGCGTTGTGAGTGTTATTCGGGTATTGAAGTCGGCGTGGTCTGGTGTTGCAGCGTGAGGTTTGGTGGTTCTGTGGCTGTTTGTCAGATGATGAGTGAAGCCAGATAGGCGATGTACAGGATGATGAGTCCTGCTCCTTCGACGCGGGAGATGCTGTGTTTTTTGGTGTTGTAAACGAAATAACTGAAGAACGCGACTATCACGACCATGACGGGAAAATGTGTGGTGAAGATATCGCGTGCGATGCTGACACCGCCATGGTTGAATGTTGCGGAATATCCAAGGACTAGCGTCATATTGAGGATGTTTGCTCCTAGAACATTGCCGACAGCGAGATCTCCATGGCCTTTTCTGGCGGCATTGACCGTTGTCACGAGTTCGGGAAGGCTCGTTCCCAGTGCGATGATTGTTGAGGCGATGAGCACCTCGGAGAGTCCAGCCTTTGCAGCAAGGGTTGATGCGCTGGACACGACTGCATCGGAACCGAAAGCCACTAGGACCGCGAAAATAATGATCGCGCACAAATTCGCCGCAATCATGCGTATACGCTTACTATGACCATCATTGCCAGTGGCCACATCGTCGCGGTTGTTGGAGCTCTGGGGAGTTTTAAGTCGTGATGAGCCTTTGAACATCATGAACAGGTATACCGGCACAACCGCCAACAGTAGGATTCCAGCCCATTGTGGCAGCAAGCCTCCAACGGAGAAGCTCGCCATACCGTTGCTAAGAAGGCATAGACCTATCAGCAGAATCATGACAATGGTGAATACCCGTAGTTTGGATGCTGTTTCCCGCAGCACGGGGATCGAACCAAACAATGCTCCTGCTCCCAAAACGAGAGTGGTGTTCGTGATGACCGAACCAGTAGCGTTACCGACGGCCAGATCTGTTGATCCCTGAGCTACTGCGACTATTGATGTGGCCAGTTCAGGCAGGGTTGTGCCCAACGATATGATTGTCGCTCCAACAACTATGCGAGGGATACCCAGTTCAACTGAAATGAGGACTGCTCTATCGATTAATTTGTCAGCGCTGAATACCACTAAGGCTAATGACAACAGTAAAATAGTTATGATGAGCACAGTCGGCTGACTAGAGATGAAATCTTCCATCTAAGGAAACCTTTCTTCGGTGCACGGCACCGTCCTCCGCGCCCTCGGAGAATGATTTCCTTGAAGCCTATGAAAGCCCAACCTCGACAACTGAATGAATGTCATAATTTCACCAGTAGCAATAGACAAGAAGACACTGCATCCCAGTCAATCAACATGGGACGACTACGAATTCGTTAATCACACCAAGCCCCGATCCCTGCATGATGCAGGGATCGGGGCTTTCCCTCGTTTCAGCGACGGCAGAATGGAACGTGATTCACTAACATCAGAGTCGTGCCCAACTTCCACGATTACGACGATGTAACTACCCGACCAAAGGTGCAGGCCGAGCAGCATGGCAACACCGACCAGGCCCGCAACCAGCGCACCCGCACACTCCTCGAGAAACGCAAAGACGCAATCCTCGACGCGCTCGCGGATCCGAATCTCAGCAGGGGAGAACGCAAACTCCTCGAGGTCCAGCACAAGGAAATCCGCACGGACATACGCACCATCAAATACGGGGCACCCATACGTGTATTGCGAGCGCTTGATCGTAAGTGGAAGTAGTTATTTCTTCCATTCGATCTGTGCGAGGTTGAGTGATGCATCTAGGGTTTCCATGGCTTTGAGTCTTTCGGTGATGTCAGCGTGTCGGTAGTGCTCCACCATGGCGACATTGCTATGTCCCACTATTTGCATGATGAGACCCACGTCTACTCCCATGCTGGACAGTAATGTCACGGTGCTATGCCGGGTCTCGTGCCCGTATCTGATTGACGGGTTGTCAATACCTGATTGTGCCATGAGGCTGCGGAACGCTTGCTCGTCATCGTCGGGTTCTATCGGTCTGCCATCTGGTCGATGGAATACAAGCCCGTGGGGGTTCGGTTGTGATTCCGTGGCTTTGAGATAGGACTGCATGACCTGTGCGAGTATCGGTATGATCGGCACGATTCGCCCTGTCTTGCTTTTTGGCCTGGTGAGGCACCAGCGTCCCCATAGGGGAGTGATGTCGTAGCCGATCGGCACTCGCCACTGCGGGTTCGTGCAGAACGACGGGCGCTTTTTCCCGCATGGATATACGCCTTTGACTGGTTGTCCACAGCCGTGCTCGTGCATTATCTGCTCAAGTTTCCAGTTCACTGCATATTGGCCATAGGGAATACCGTCATCGGTGAAATTGAAACTGAGATCTTCTAGGCTTGCTCCCAATATTTCTCCCTGCCTCATGCCGGTAAGGAGTCTCCACCACCAAATTGCGCCGATCTCTGGCCCCATATCTGCCGCATTGGAGAGCATGGTCTGCATCTGTGGAACGGTGAACGCTGCCCGCTCATCGGTTTTGCTCACCTCATTGTCTTTTGGGTTGGGTCTGTCAACGGCAACCATGGGGTTTGAGGGGACGATCCAGTCGGCGAGCGCATTTTTGAATATTTGGTTGAGCGTCGTGTGCAGGGTGCGCCGTAGCGATATGGATGCCTGTCCAACTGGGTTCCCTTGCTGGTCGTAGGATTGCATCTGGTTGAGTACTCTGCGGCATATGGTCGGTGTGAAGTCCTTGACGGGTTTGTCGGCGTATGGCTTCAGGTGCCGGCGCACGCAGGTCATGTACCCGCGATATGTGCTTGGGTCGCATGCAGTTTTCTTGATGGCGAGCCAGTCTTCGGCATACGGTCCGAGTCTGACGGTTTTGCTAACTGCCATACCCCATTCGTTCTTGTCCTTGAGTACGGCATTGATCTTAGTCATGCACGTCTTGTACGTCTTGGCGCTCACGGTTTTCCGTATGCGTTTTCCGTTCTCGTCTTCGCCCATATCAATTCGAGCCTCATAGCTCGTATAGGTGCGGGTCTTGCCGTTTTTGAGAGTGTGCCTGGAGGTTTTTTTGTACGGTCTTATCACGCCGCTGTTATTGCTTCGTGCCATGCTTTTATTTTAGCGGACATTAGCGGACATCCAGACAGAAACCATACGGCATCCGAGTGGTTGCCGTATGGCTATTTTCGTTGATATTCTGCCATTTCAGTGGTGGCTCCGAGCGGCATCGATCCGCTGACCTAGCGATTTTCAGTCGCTCGCTCTACCAACTGAGCTACAGAGCCATGAATAATCAAAAACCCGGCAGAACCGGGTTTTCAACCATCCCAGCGACCCCGGCCGGACTTGAACCGGTGACCTCCGCCGTGACAGGGCGGCGCTCTAACCAACTGAGCTACGGGGCCGTGGCTTGCCATTTCAAGCAGCCGAGTAGCTATCTTACTCAGATATGCATACTGCGCAACTGCCGGTGTGTCTGCGCGTGTCATGGGAGGATGCGGCTATTGATGCACCTGTCTGTGCCCGCTGAATTCCGGCGGCCGAATCCCGTTTGGCGGCGTGCATACTGCTTAGATCGGCCTTATGCCACGATATATTCTGCTCATCATCCTGAGTGTCGCGGCTGTTCTCGTCGCAATTGTCTCCGGGGGTGCATGAATCGTAGCTGTAGTCGTGGCTGTTGTAATCGTTCGCCGAATCGAGGGCGTTGCCTATGGCAAATACGATTCCGACGATGACTGCTATGGAGATGAGCGTATTCACTATGCCGATGATGATGCCGGCAATTGCCATGCCTTTGCTTTTCTCTCCGCTGGAGTTGATCTGTGCCAGCGCAATGATCGAAAGGATCAGTCCGACCGGCGCAAAGATGAAGGAGAACACGAACCCCGCAATGCACATGGCGTTCCAGGGCTGCTCTATCGGAGGGTAGTACGGATACGAGCCCTGCGGAGGATACGACGGACCTTGTGCAGGGGGGTACGGTTGCCCGGAATTCTGCCCATCATGCGGATACGCATAGAACTGCTGTGGCGGGTAGGGTTGCGGTTGCTGAGTTTCTTGCGTGTAAGGATTGTAACCTGTGTTATCGTTGTTGGTTGGTTGTTGATTGTCTCTCTGCGTGTAGGGGTCATTGGGCTGCTGCGGGTAAGGCGGCTGCACCTGATAGGGCGATTGGCCCGGGGGCTGGGTATGGCTGTTGGGCGAAGGCTGGTTTTGCGGGCCGGATTGTGGCACGGGTTGGGATTGGGGCGATGCGTAGGGCGCATTGTGGTTGACATCAGGGTCGTTGGGCTGCTGCGGCAAGGGTGTTGGATAGTAACCGGTCATGAGATAAGTGTACGCGCCGGACTTGAAGCGCTCATTAGGTTTTGCGTTCGGTGGGTCTTTTTGAAAATGTGCGCCGAACAAGAGTTGTGCCGAAGCATTGAGAACGCGCCGTTGCGTATCATCGAATCATATGTCAAAGAGCTTTGGGCGCAGGGCGAAGTCCTTTGTCCAAAGCTCCTTATGAATGATAGTAGGCCTGCGTACCGTTCTGTGTAGTTATCCTGTGCAGACCCATTATCGCGGTTGGAACGGACGCGAACGCCCGTGTGTGAGTCCGTTCTTCATTGCGGATCAGACCAGCCTCAGCCCTCTTGCGACCAGTGCTCCACATCGATGTGATGATCTGGATTGGCCTGCCAAGCGTCCCATGAGGATTGCACGATGTCGTGCACGCCGTACTGCGCATGCCAGCCCATCTCCTCATTGATGCGCTTGGGTGATCCGATCAGATGCGGCGGATCGCCGGCACGACGTGGCCTGACGGACTCCGTGAATGGCAGACCAGTGACAGCGCGCAGCTCGTCGACGATCTGGCGCACTGATGTGCCTTCGCCCGTGCCAACGTTGAATGCGTCATATTTGCGCTCGTCGCGGTCGAGATAGTGGAGCGCGGCGATGTGCGCGTCGGCCAGATCGGAGACATGGATGTAGTCGCGCACGCAAGTACCGTCTTCAGTGGGGTAGTCGTCACCGAAGATAGCGGGCGCCTTGCCTTGGCTGAGCTTGTCGAGCAGCATCGGAATGAGGTTCAGGATCGCGGGATCCTCCAGCTCCACCGGGCCGCAGCCGGCTACATTGAAGTAGCGCAGTGCGCAGAAGCGGATATCGTAGCGATTCTCGCAAGCGCGGGCCATCCATTCGCCGAAGAGTTTGGTTTGGCCGTATGGGTTGATCGGCAGCATCGGCACCACATCCTCGGGCACCACGTCGACCGGCGGAACGCCGTAGGTGGCGGCCGAGGAGGAGAAGACGAGCTTTTTCACATCCGCGCCAACCATGCCGGTAAGCACGTTGAGCATGCCGCCCAGATTCTGCTGGTAGTACCACAGCGGCTTTTCTACGGATTCGCCCACCTGCTTGCGCGCGGCGAAATGGATGACCGCGTCGACCTTTTCGTCGCGAAGGATCTGCGCGAGGCGCTCGCCAGCGCCCGGGGCCGCGATATCCATGCCGTATAGTCGTGCGCCTTCGATGCGAGTCGGCTTGCCATAGCTCAAATCGTCAACAACGACGACCCTCTGCTTCGCCTTGTGGAGCGCGTGGACGACATGCGCGCCGATGTAGCCGCAGCCGCCAGTAACGAGAACTGTCATATCTGACCCTCCTTGGTGATAAGCGACCATGCCGATTGGCAGCCATGATGATAATCATAGGATTTGGCCAACGCCGCAGCATTTGTTCACTTATGATCTATTTTGTTATTTTATGTACACTTTGACTATAGCACGTAACGCGTCCGTGCAAAAGCCAGTCCAACCGTAGCTCTAATCTTGGATTGAGCAGGTATCGCAATAGAATGACCCTGTGCCAGTGCACCGTCGTTTTGGCTGCTTGTCTTGAACGCTCGCTCCAGCGCTTACTCTATAAATGGACGGTATGAGTGAATCGGGAATAGGTGGCGAATCCGGCGTGGCGAATGCGGCAACTGGCATAAGCGATATGACTGGCGTAGACGATGCTGCCAGCATCAGGAAGAGTCGGTCTACCGACTCAGCTATTGCGCTAGCTCACGGCAGCACGAAGACTGCAGGCGAGGCAACGAATCATTCCCTAGGTCGCCCGGTGCTCTCATTCGTGCGCCGATCAGGGCGTCTTGACGACCGGTTGCAGCGGGCTTGGGACGTGTATCACGACCGATATCTGCTCGATATCAATCAGGCTCCCGGTTCGTTGTCGATGCGTTCGGGGTTATCTGTCAATGCGGGTTTCGTGCGTGCCCACTGGGGCAATGCACATCCGTTAATCGTCGAGATCGGCACTGGTCAAGGCGAGAATGTCGTCGCTGCAGCGCAGACAAGTCCTGCGCTCAATTTTCTGGCGATCGAGGTTTATGATCCCGGTTTGGCGCATACGATGCTGCTAGCAGGCAAGCGTGATGTGAGCAATCTGCGCATCGCCCAAGTCAATGCTCCGGAGCTTTTCGAAGCGATGGCAGATGGTTTGGTTAGTGAAGTCTGGACGTTTTTCCCTGATCCGTGGCCCAAGATGCGTCATCATAAGCGTCGCATCGTCCAGGCTGATCTTGCCGCGCAGATTCATCGCACGCTGAGGTCAAAGGGGGTATGGCGTATAGCCACCGACATCGAGGACTACGCACTGCATGTGCACGAGGTGATGGATGGCCGAGCTGACTTCGAGAATGTGGGCGGACTCACGGTCAGCTTGCCGGTCGAGCATGTCGGCAAAGGCAACGCTGACGAAGCTGTGAGCTTGATGCATGCCGATTTCGCCGAATCGCCGCGGTTCGATGGCCGGATATTAACCAACTTCGAGAAGAAGGGCATCAAAGCAGGCCGTGCGATCCACGATTTCACGTATCGCGCTATATAGCTGGTAGATGCAGCGGGTCGGCGTTCTGATACGTACCTGCGCATCTTATATCGCTTGGCGCCGAACGCTTCGGCGCGCCGCTCCGTGTCTGTCTTGTGACCTGATATTGTACGAAGTACGATCAAACTCACAACGAAGGAGAGTGGAGACAATGGTAGCATTCGTACTGATTCTGCTGGCTCTGTGGATTATTGGCGGCATTGCCGGGTTGGTGCTCAAGGGCCTGCTGTGGCTGTTCTGGGTGTCGCTTGTACTTTTCCTCATAACGTTGGCTTTTTCGTTTGTCAAAGGTCTGTTCACCAAGAAAAACAAGTAAGGGCAGAGCTGGGATAGCCCCTGAGACAGTTGTTCCGCCGCGCCATCCTTGGGAAAATGGCTGTCGCGGTGGAGCTCTGATGCGGTCGGTATGCGATGGCGTACAGCGTCATCCGCCGTCATGGTCATTCACTAGTACGTCATTCGTTAGCAATATCGACCGACACGTAGGCCGCAAGCCTTAACGCGCAGTCCAAAACAAGGGGGATATCAGTCATGGTCATCAAACCGAAAACCATTGTGGGTGCCATCGCGTTAGCGTTTGGCGCAGTAAGCTTCGCATTGTCGTTCTTCGAGCCGCTCGCCTCGGGCATCTGCGGCCTTATCGCAGGCATGCTCGGACTGGCTTGCGGCTTGGATTGGGGGGCATCCCGCGGCGAGGAACCAATGCCGGCAGCGCGTACTTCCGGCAGCGCAGTCAGCGATGATGCGCAAAGGCCATAGTCGGGCAATTTCACGAGTTGTAGAGCCATGTGTTTGGCAAGGTGCGACAATCTGAAAGGGCGGCGGTTGGCACGGCATGAAGCGGGCGATAATAGGCGTGCTGGCGCATGTTGATGCGGGCAAGACCACGCTCTGCGAGGGCCTGCTGTTTCGTGCCGGCCGGCTGCGCTCACTCGGACGGGTCGACCATGGCGACGCATTCCTCGATACCGAGCAGGAGGAACGACGTCGCGGCATCACGATCTTCTCCAAACAGGCGATATTGAAGCATGGCGACGCCTGCATTACTTTGCTGGATACACCGGGGCATGTTGATTTCTCCGCTGAAATGGAACGAACACTGAGTGTGCTCGATTGTGCGGTACTTGTCGTCAGTGCTGCCGACAGTGTGCAGGGGCATGCTGAAACACTGTGGCGACTGCTGGGGCAATACCAGGTGCCGACCTTCATCTTCGTCAACAAAATGGACACTGGTGAAGCGGATCGTGCGACGCTGCTCACTCGGCTCAGACAGCGTTTCAGCGAAGGCTGCATGATGTTCGACGATGCTGCGCAGCTCAAGGTGCAGGCCGAGGATATCGCCACACTCGACGAGGGGGCAATGAACGAATACCTGGAACATGGGAACCTAAGCGAAGCCACGCTTCGCCTCATGATCTCGAGGCGGCTTATTTTCCCGTGCTATTTCGGTTCGGCGCTGAAGCTCGATGGAGTCGATGCCTTCCTTGATGGATTGGCGCGATACACGGCGCAATCTGAATATACTTCGCAACCTACGCATCTGCGGGACTTCGGAGCCCGCATCTACAAGATATCGCACGACCCGCAGGGCAATAGGCTCACGTGGCTCAAAGTCACTGGTGGCGAGCTTGCGGTCAAGATGATGCTGACTAATGCGCGGTCCGCCTCTGGGGCGAGTCCTCGCGTTGTGAATACCGCAACCTCGGATGCCTCCAAATCCCGAATTGTCGAACGGGCAGCTGAGGAAAGCGGCATTATCAAGAATAACGCTGCGGAGGTGGCCACCGCGGAAATATGGCAGGAGAAGGCCGATCAGATTCGCGTCTACTCCGGCGCGAAATTCACGCTCGCCGATACCGCTGCCGCAGGAACACTGTGCGCGGTTACTGGGCTCACGCGCACTTACCCTGGGCAGGGACTGGGCGTCGAAAGCGATGCGGGCAAGCCGTTGCTCGAACCTGTGCTCACCTACACGCTGATTCCCGGAGGCGCAGACGTCCACAAATCGTTGCAGGCGCTACGCACGCTTGAGGACGAGGACCCGCTGCTGCATGTGCGCTGGCAGGAGCGCTTGCAGGAGGTTCAATTGGATCTCATGGGCGAGGTTCAGCTCGAAATCATCCAACAGCTGATGCACGATCGTTTCGGTCTTGATGTCGGGTTTGGGCCGGGTAGCATCATGTATCGCGAGACGATTGAAGCCCCGGTCGAAGGCATCGGGCATTTCGAGCCGCTGCGGCATTACGCCGAGGTTCATCTGTTACTCGAACCTGCGCCGCGGGGGAGTGGTCTGCGCTTCGCGTCGTCTTGCAGCCAGGATGTACTCGATCGCAACTGGCAACGGCTGATCCTTACCCACCTGCGTGAGCGGGAGCCGCTGGGGGTGCTCACCGGCTCGCCGATCGCCGACATGCGCATCACGCTGCTGACCGGGCGAGGACACCTCAAGCACACCGAAGGTGGTGATTTCCGGCAGGCGACATACCGGGCGGTGCGCCACGGATTGATGAAGGCGAAAAGCCGTCAGTTGTGCCGTCTGCTTGAGCCGTGGTACCGTTTCCGCCTTGAGCTGCCGCACGATCTGTTGGGTCGTGCCATGTCCGACATTCAGCGGATGGGAGGCAACTTCGGTGTGCCGGACTCCACCGGGGCGTACGCAGTGCTGGAAGGCGAGGCGCCGGTGTCGCAGATGCGCGATTATGCGGCTCAGGTCAACGTCTATAGTCATGCTCAAGGCTCGATCACACGCATGTTCGCCGGATATCGGCCATGCCATAACGAAGCCGAAGTCATTGAACAAATCGGATATGATCCGCAAACCGATATCGAGAATACGCCCGACTCGGTTTTTTGCGCGCACGGCGCCGGATATACGGTCAAATGGGATCGCGTCGAGGATTTCATGCATGTCGAGAGCGCCTACAGCGGCAACATGCGGTAGAGCTTGAGCTCTCAGCATTGAACATGCGTTCGCGTATCATGACTCTGGCACCGGTATCAGTGGCTGGGTCCTCGGCAAGCTTGCAATCGACGAACTCTGCTGCCCCCGCTGTTCCCCATCTCATTATTGACAATGCAAAGGCTCACTATGACGACGCGCAACCTCCCGATAACCGGATCCAATTGGCGCCGCAACAGTTACCTGTTCCTGCTCAGTCAGCTCGCAACTGGCGTTACCTCCATGATTGTGCAGTATGCGATCATCTGGTATCTTACCCAGAAGTCAGGGTCGGCCACCGTGCTGAGCTTGGCCACGTTGCTCGCGATGCTGCCAATGATTGTAGTCAGCCCGTTCATCGGCACTTTTATTGACCGCTGGAACAAGAAGGCGTTGCTCATCGCCCCTGATATCGCGGCGGCGGCTTTCGCAGTCATCCTTTCAGTGGTAGGCACGCTCAATAACACTTTCCCGCTGTGGCTCGTATTCGTCTCGCTGCTGGCGCGCTCCTTCGCTCAGGCTTTCCAGATGCCCACGATCCAATCGATCCTGCCGACCATCGTGCCACAGGAAGAAGTCACCAAAGTCAACGGCCAGCTCGGCATGGTCCAGTCGGCCACGATGATCATCTCGCCAGCCTTAGGGGCGCTGCTGTACTCGTTCATTCCGATCAACTATCTCATTCTGATCGACGTACTGGGTGCCGCGATCGGCATCGGTATGCTCGCCTTCATCACCATTCCCTCCAATATCGCGCAATCGGATGAGAAACCGCAGGTTTTCGCCGACGTGGCGTTCGCATTCAAACGCATTGGCACAGTGCACGGGTTGTGGCCCATGCTGCTGATCAGCTCGCTGTTCACGCTCATGTTCATGCCTGCGGGCAGTCTGTATCCGCTCATGACTTTGGCATATTTCAAAGGCACGATATTCCAGGCGGGTATCGTCGAAGTAGTGTGGTCGGCTGGATCGCTCCTTGGCGGGGCGTTGATCGGAGCATATGGCGCATGGAAGGATCGCATGCGGCCTATCATCATCTCGATTGCGGTATTTGGATTGGCTTTCGCCGTATGCGGATTCCTGCCGCCGAACATGACGGGCTTTGTCATCTTCACTGTGCTCAACGCCTTCGCCGGCCTGGCGATCGCCTTCCCCAGCGCGCTGCCGATGGCGATGATGCAGCAGTCTTTCCCTGCGCAGGAGCTGGGCCGCATCTTCGGCGTGGTCATGGCTTTCTCCAATCTTGCCGGGCCTATCGGACTCGTGTTCGCAGGGCCTCTGGCCGACACGGTCGGCGTGCAATGGCTGTTTACCATTTCTGGCATCGGGTCGATGTTCGCGGCCGCGCTGATGTTCGCGGTTCCCTCCGCGCGCTGCTATGACAAGCATCTGCAACAGCGTCTGCAGCAGGTGCCAGAGCTTGCGCCTAACGTGGAGATGGTGGGGAACGTGGGGGAACGGTAAGGCAATAACGAGACAAACGGAACGCCTGAGAGTTCTGCCGTATGGCATTCATGCGTCGGCAGCGCACAGTGCGAACTCAGCCACGGGCGGCATTCGTCGCAACCTCGTATAGTCGAATCATGAAGCGGATCAAGGAACTCATCGACGCCTTGCTCGGCGTGTGGAATCGCTCGCTGCTCGGCGGCATGTTGGAGCGTCATTCCTCGCGCCGGGGTGGATTGCTGGCCAACGGCTTGGCGTACGGCTTGCTGTTTGCTTTCTTCGCAGGTCTGTGGACTCTACTCAGCGTGTTTGGCCTTATGGTGTCGGGCAGCAGCGGTTTACAGGACACCGTGATCGATGTTGTCGGCAACCTGGTGCCCGGAGTGGCACACACGCTGGAATCAACCGATGCACTCAGCAAGATCTCCGGCACGCTGACTTGGACGGGCCTGGTGACACTTATTTCGTTCTGGTGGAGCATCACGGGGTGGATGGATTCGCTGCGAACTGCCGTGCATGCCATGTTCGATGAGGAAAGCGAACCGTCGGATGTCATCAAGACGAAGCTGCGGGACAGTTTTGGCATGCTGCTTGTCATTGTCCTCTTGATGCTGTCAACCATTGCTGGTGCGATTTCCGGCGGTGCGCTGCGCGCAGGGATGCAGTTGGTCAGCCTTTCGACGGATTCTTTTGCCGGCTCGCTGCTGCTTGATCTGGTCGGTTTTCTCACCGGATTCATGCTCAACCTCATGTTGTTCCTCGTGCTGCTACAAGTGGTGGCGCATATCCGTCGCGGCCGTTTCGTCATGCTGGGGTCGATCGCCGGCGCGCTCGCTTTCTCCGTGATGCAGCTGCTTGGCGGCCGCTTGGTGGCAGGAGCTGCCAAAAATCCGCTGCTAGCTCCGTTCGCGGCTATCATCGGTGTGCTGCTTTGGTTCAACCTCATGGCGCAGGTGATCATGTTTTGCGCGGCCTTCATCGCCCAGGCGCGTCACCGCTATGGTTTGGGTACGCGCAGCGGCAAGCGGCTTTTCGCCCGCATCAACGATGATATGCGTACGATGATTGCAGGGGAATCCAGGCATGTGGAGGCGGCGAAAAACGCGTTCCGATCAGATGGTGGCGATGCTTATGGCCAGGACTCCGCCGAGACCCAGATGGACGATGCGCAGAGATCGGATTCATAAGCGTGTGGGCTCGCGCTTTTCCCCGAGTCGGGGAAGCGTGAGCCCACACGCGCGATGTTTTACCAGCGCACTGAAATGCGCTGGCCGATGTGCGAGCCGCGCTCGATCTCGTCGACTACTGCGATGGCATAGTCCGCGTAGCTGATCGCACTGATGCCGTCGTCGTCGGTGCTGTATTCTTCGCCCGCAAGAGCATATGCGCCCGTTCGTTTGCCGTCCGCCTGGAAATCCGCGGCAGGACTGATATAGGTCCAACGCACGTCATCGCGCCGTCGAAGTTCGTCCAAGGCTTTGCCCATAGCGAGTGGCACCGGCTTGATCTCATCGGGAAACCCGTCGCTGAGCTGAGCGGTGTGCCCGGCATTGGTGTACAAGCTGCCCGCGCCTCCCACGACGATCAGCCGGACCGATGTGCCGGACAGGATATCGGCAAGGTGGGCGAGCGACGTGGAATGTTCGGATAACTTGGCAGGGTCGAACACGCCGAATGCGTCTACGACCACGTCGAAGCCAGTCAAATCAGCGGCGGTAAGATCGAATAGATCTTTGACGATTGTCTTGCCGGCACGGGTCCGATTTTCTCCGCGCACCACGGCAGTGACATCGAAGCCACGATTCAGCGCCTCATCGACGATGCGGCTTCCGGCGCGCCCATTAGCTCCGATAACAGCAATTGCGGTCATATTATGCTCCTTTGTATGTGCAGGCTTGCAGCGCCGCTAGGCTGGCGGTTGTGATTTGCCGGGCGGTTGTGGATAGGTGTTGCCGATCTGCGCTTGACTCCGCCATTGAACACGTCATGGTCGTGCCGTGTTCGAATTCACTTATCGTAGCTCGTACCGACTGCCTTGCCTTCAGCTGCCGAGATTTTCGGCCATGCGAGAAGGCTTTGAAGAAGGCCCCATACGGTATGGTTGCCATGGGTATCAGACGGACGCGTGAATGGGAAGAGACCTTTCGTGTTGCGGATCGAAGAAATCTCAAAACAATACAAAACCGGTGATTTCGTGCAAAAGGCGTTGGACGGAGTCAGCATGAACCTGCGCGTCACCGCAACCTCGGCAAGGCTTCCGTGTCTCTTGCCGCGTCGGCGGTCGGGGACCGGTGCGCAGCTTCCCCGACGGTAGATCAGCGTTGATGCTCATCAGCGCCAGGATCCGCTACGTCACCGCCAAAACTGGTCCACCCGACGCTACCTAGATATGTTCCGACTCCAAGACACCATAAGCGAAGCGAAATGAGCACCGCAATAACGGCAGGCCACAATCAAAGTGCGCAAACCATCGGACATTACCTTCTGATTCCAATACTCTTGGCATATTGCGGCAACTGGTTATGCTCTTATCTTCGCGCTTAAGGCGATGATTGACGCTAAAAGGAACGCATATGCCGGGGTGCGATACGGGAGCGGGCGTGGTAGGCTGTCGGGCAGAAAGGTGATGGGCCTCGCCTGGACGCATGTCCGAACCGCATGGTGCTCATGGGCATCATACTGATAGTTCCTACTCAATCTGCCGTGTAACGGCATGGTGTTTTGCCATGCCGTAGGGCATGTTGTTGGAAGGAGCTTGACCATGGGAATGCCTGTTGAATTCAGGAATACTGCGAACATGGGGTTGGTGGCCGCTGTGTTCCCCGATGATTCAGGTATGGGATTGTTGTATGTGGCATCGGATGCCAGAATTTCGCAATCGCAGACCGCCGGCTTGGACAGCAATGCGCCTTGGCATACGGCGGTCGTCGGCATCGCGCCGAATCAGCCGGGGCGAGTTGCCCAAACCGCGCTGCATGGCGGGGACGCCGGAGACGATACTGGTCAGCACAAGGCTAACGAATACCGGGGTGATGCCGAGTGAAGCCGCGTATCAGAACATTGCTGCAATCCGTTGCGGCCGTCTTCGCAGGCGGCGTGCTCGGCTCGCTGATTCGCATATCATTGGGAACCTTGCAGGCGAAGGACGCGTCGTGGCCGTGGATGACGATGCTCATCAATCTGACCGGCGCTTTCATCTTGGGCTGTCTGCTGGAATTCCTCGGCGTCACCGGTGAGGACGTCGGCGCCAGAAGACTTTGGCGCCTCGGCTTGGGCACGGGCGTCATCGGCGGATACACCACATACAGCACGTTCATCCTGGAAAGCGACACCCGGCTGACCGGGCATGCTGTGGCGCTCGCGCTGGCCTACCTTGTGCTCAGCGTGGTTGCAGGTCTGATCTGCGCCGGGCTGGGAATCGGAGCAGGTTCGGCGCTTGGTGCCAGACGCAATGCGCGCGCCACGCTGACATCTGCGCCGAATGGCAAAGCCGAAGTCTCCGGATCCGACTCAGACCCTGACGCCGAGAATGAGGAGGCCCACTCATGATGTTGGCATTCGCTGCATTGCTTGGCGGCTTGGGCGCAGCCGCACGGTTTCTTGTAGACACTTGGGTCAACAAACGCAACCGCCTGACCGTCCCCTTGGGCACTATCGTCGTCAACATCACGGCATGCCTGCTCATGGGCATCCTCGCCGGCTGGGCAACCTCGCACATCGGCTCCGATTCCGTGCGCCTCCTGCTCGGTTCGGGCTTCTTGGGGGGATATTCCACATTCAGCACCGCCAGCGTCGAAGGCGTGCGCCTCATCGAAGCGCACCAACCCATGCACGCCCTATGGCACACCGGCGGCATGCTCATCCTCAGCCTCGCCGCAACCCTGCTCGGCTTCGCCATCGGGTGAACTGGATTCGAGTGGACTCGAATGAACAGAATATCAGGCAGGAAGCATAGCGGAGAGAGGGAACTGATACTGGCTGTCGGTATCGGCAGGCTGCGGTACGGATCTGATTTCGATACATTTTGGGGATGGCTTGCTCTGCGCAACGCTCTGGTACGGCCATGGTTGTTTGCCGCGTTGCCAGTCATTGCCGGTGGCGAGAGACCGGGACGTAGACCAGTGCATAGCTGCCAGTACAGAGAACCAACATAGCTAACGTGCTGGCTGGCTGATACCATGAGACAAAGCTGCAGGGCGGGGATCGCCCTGCCGTGTAACCCGAAGGGGGCAACCATGGATGGGCCAGCCGTAACAACAATCATCATCTTAGTTCTTATCGTCTTGCTGCTGATCGCGGCGCTGTATGTGGTGCCGCAGCAGCAGGCTTTCATCGTCGAGCGCTTCGGCAAGCTGCATAAGGTGCAGTTCGCCGGCATCCACTTCAAGATCCCGCTGGTCGACCGCATCGCCATGAAGACGAATATGCGCGTCAATCAGCTCAATGTGAAGCTGGAGACCAAGACGCTCGACAACGTCTTCGTCACGGTCGTGGCATCTACGCAGTTCCGCGTGAACCCGGAGAATGTGGCGACTGCTTATTACGAGCTGCGCGACCCCTCGGGCCAGCTGCGCTCCTACATGGAGGACGCGCTGCGTTCCGCCATTCCGGCGCTCACGCTCGACGACGCCTTCGCTCGCAAGGACGATATCGCCGCTGATGTGCAGAAGACCGTGGGCGGCGAGATGGTGCGCTACGGCTTCACGGTCGTCAAGACGCTGATCACCGCCATCGACCCGAGCAATGCGGTGAAGGCCGCCATGGATTCGATTAACGCCGCTCAGCGCGAGAAGGAAGCCACGCGCAACCGTGCCGACGCCCAGCGCATCCAGATCGAGACGCAGGCCGCCGCCGAAGCCGAGAAGACCCGGCTGCAGGGCGAGGGCCAAGCTAATTACCGCCGCGAGATCGCCAACGGTATTGTCGACCAAATCAAGAGCCTGCAGGCCGTCGGCATGAATATCGCCGACGTGAACAACGTGGTGCTCTTCAACCAGTACCTCGATGTGCTGCGCACCCTGAGTGAGTCGACTAATGCGAAGACCGTCGTGCTGCCTGCCTCCACTCCGGACGGCTACAAGAACATGTACGATCAGGTCACCAATGCCATGCTTACCGTGAATGCGTCTGATGTGCGCCAGTAGATAGTGATGACCGTTTTGGGGTAAAAGGGCCGCAGAGCTTTGCTCTGCGGCCCTTTTACCCCATTGTTTTTTGGCTTGGCGTTACACAGAACTGCTATCGACGCCGTTCAGGATGCGAGGAAACCAGCGATCTGCTCGGCCTGCGCGTAGCCGGCGCGGTACATGCGTTCCAAACCTTCGTAGGTTTTGGTGAGGGTGGAGAGTCCGTAGAGGCTTTCGGGCGCGAGGATGAGCACGCGGCCATCCTGCTCGCATTGTTTGGCGAAAACCACCTCGTCGTTGTAGGTCTGGTAACGGTTGAGCAGCCGTTCGGCTGCAGCAGGATAGAAACGTTTGAGGATGCGCGCCGGGGCAACATCCTTGCGTTGCTCGCGCAGCACGTCCCTGAGCCGGGTGAGGATGAGCACGATACGGTCGCAGCCGTCGTCGAGCGCCTTTTGCACGGGCACGGGGTCAGCGATGCCACCGTCGTAATATGGTATGTCGTCAATCACATACGGTTTGCATGCCACTGGCACGGCACTTGAGGCCTTGACCGGATTCATCTGATCGAAGCCGATGTCGGACTTGGTGAAGTATTTCGTGGAGCCGTCCAGCGCGTTGCAGGCGACTACGGTGAACTCTGTTGGGTTGGCCTCGAACGCCGGGTAATCCACCGGATATTCGCCGTCATGGTTCGACAGATCGCCGTATACGTAGTCAAGGTGCACGAAGTTGCGGTCTTTGATGAAATTCGTTGCGCTCGCATACTCTTTGCGGAAGGCGTATTCAGTGTAGAAACGGTGGTTGCGGCCGTGCTGCCGGGCGATGAACGAGGTCATGTTTGCGGCTCCTGCCGATACCCCGTAGCAATGTCCGAAATCAATGCCGAGCTCTAGGCATCGGTCCATGATTCCAGCGCCGAATATGGAACGGAAACCTCCGCCGACGTCGATCAGTGCGGTTGCAGCCATGCGTGCCCCTTTCCCTATGGGACTTGAGCTTACCCGCTGTGCCAGGACATTGCGTGGTTACGCGTATGCATATGCGCTAGGTCGTAAAGCATTGCATGAGAAGGTGTTGTACACCATATGGCATCGCCACGGTGTTTCTTCTGCAGCGCCGTGGATGGAATTCGTCGCTACCGTTCGAGCAGGCTACGCTCCAATGCGGCTTCACGCTCGCTGGTGTTCGAATTATGCAATTCGGCGCTGCCGGTCGCGTCTTCAGGCGCGAGCTCGCCGAGTGATTCAAGGATGACCTTCACATGATGAGCTGTGCCGGCATTGCCGTCGATGATCGCCGTGCGCTCGGGGAGCACCTCGCGGAAATACTCGCGGAAGAACGGGAAATGCGTGCAGCCTAGCACCACCGAATCGATGGCGTCGAGATTGTACTGGTCAAAATACTTGTGCAAGGTATGCATGACGAGATTATGATCGTCCAGCTGGTTATGCTCGAGGATCTCGACAAGGTCGGGGCAGGGCTGCGAGTAGATAGTGTGCTGATTTGAGAATCGTGCCATGAGACGCTTGAATTTCGGCTCGTGCAGCGTCAAGGTGGTGGCGGCGACAATAATGCGTTGTGCAGCGCCGTTGCCGCGGTCACAGGCTGGTTTGAGCGCCGGTTCCATGCCGACAATAGGAATGTCATACGCCTCTCGCAGCGCGTCTACGGCGGCAGACGTCGCGGTGTTGCAGGCGATGACGACGGCTTTGACACCTTGGTCCACAAAACGCTGGACGATGCCGAACGACAATTCACGCACCTGCTCCGGAGTCTTCTTGCCATACGGGGCATTGGCCGAGTCGCCGAAATACAGCACAGTTTCGTGCGGCAGATCATGCCGTAGCTGCCGCACGACGGAGATGCCGCCAAGCCCTGAATCGAACACGCCGATCGCTGCACGCGAAACCATAAGCCAAACCTCCTGGAGCACATTGCCAATGGGCATACGTGCAACACCATACTCGCATGCCGAGTACACGCAGCCTAGCAATGAGCTGATTTCATCTCAACCGCGGCTGTGATTGCGCCAAGATCGCCAATGCGATCTCGCGGCGAATTATTCTACCGTTTTTATTAAGAGCTCGGTTGGAATATGTGCACGGTGTCTCTTCGTGCAATTCTGCGCCGGAATCAGTCCTCCCCGTGCAATCAGGCGCTATCGCCACTTCCTATCTGCTGTTGGCAGGAGGCGTGTTCGAGTGAGGGCTGGCGAGTAAGCTATGGCGCATGACATTACCCAGCAAAGTCACCAAGGGGCATGCCACCGGCAATGATTTCGTGATGTATTGGGATCCCGATGGCAAGTACGAGCCTACCGAGAGGCAAACGCGTTGGTTATGCGACCGGCATTTCGGCATCGGCGGCGACGGCCTGCTGCGGCTTGTGCCACTGGACTTGGTGATCGGTCTCGATGCCAATCTGCTCGAGGCTTGCCGGGCGGCTGGGACGGAATGGTTCATGGACTACCGCAACGCCGACGGCAGTATCGCCGAGATGTGCGGTAACGGCACTCGCGCCATCACGCTGTTCGCGCAGAAACTCGGCCTTACCAAGGCCGCAGGCGAGTTCAAGCTGGCTACCCGCGCTGGGCTCAAGACGTTGACGTCGTTGGGCGATGTCCCTGAACTGGGCCAAGATGTGTTCCGAGTGGAGATGGGCTCTTTCTCGATCGGGGAGATCGGCAAGTACCGCGTAACGATTCCGGGGGCCGCAGGTCAAGCCAGCGGCACCTTTGTGGATATGGGCAATCCGCATGTCGTGTCGGTGCTTGGCGCCACCGCCAGCGCGGGCGAGGAGCTTGGCAGGCCGCAATTCGCGGCGTTGGCCCAGCAACTGTCCGCTGCGAGCCTGCCCGATGTGGAAAGTCTTGATTTGGCGACTAAGCCTGTGGTCGACCCGGCGATCGACAGCGACCAGAACGTGGAGTTCCTTGCGATTCGTGCGTTGGAGCCAGAGCAGGATCAGGGTTCGGCGTTTATGCGCGTCAACGAGCGCGGTGTGGGCGAAACCCTGTCATGCGGCACAGGATTGTGCGCTTCGGGCGTGGTGCTGCAGGCGCTCACTGGCATTCATCAGTGGATGATCGCCGTGCGCGGCGGCCGGCTGCGCGTCGCCGTACACGATGACAGCACCGTCACCCTCACAGGACCTGCCAGTATTGTCGGCGAAGTCCAGCTTGCGAGATGAGGGCCAACAACGTGGGAATGAAGGCGAAGCAAAGGGCAGCGCCCGCTGATTCGCCTAGACGAAAAGCGCAGATCCGTCCTTGATGATGATGATCGCGACGAGAACCAGCAGCCACACGGCATCGGCCATGAGATCGTAATTGAGGCGGTAGTAGGTTCTCAGGCCCGAGCGATCGGGCAGATGCTGGACGGTGACGGTGGCGTGGGAGAGTGCCATGAATTGGATGGTCGTGGCGAACATGAGCACGAGACACCACGGGCACAGGGCTTGAATGACGAAAACCGACTGCGTGAACAGCCAGTACGCGTACAGCAGCGCTGCCAGTCCGCCGAACCAGGTGGCGGTGGCGAACCAGCGCGGCACGCGGATGCGGGCCAAACCGATGACGGCAATGGTGACGAACACGCTTTCTGCGGCGATACCAAAGAAAGCGTTCGGATAGCTCAGCCCATTGAATTTGATGATTTCGGATTGCCAGGATTCGGCAACCGTCGAGCATGAGAGCACGGCGTTGACATCGCAATCCAATAGCCGCTTGGGATTGCGCGCCAGTTGGAGGGTCTCGGCTGACAGAATCAGCGAAACTAGCAACGCTATGAGCGAAAACACGAGCATGATCGCGTAATTCCACCCCGCGCTGTGCCGACGTTTCGGCACAGCCGGAGCCAGGGGAGTGAGCGTCTTCATCGTCAGAACGGCCGAAGGGGCCGGAACTGAAATTCGATGCAGCGATGCAGCGTCTTCATCGTCAGCAGGCAGCCCGGCGCCGTCTGAAGCAGCACGCGTGATTGCGCCTGTGGCCCCGGATTTCCCGTGTTTCAGCTCTGTGTTCAGTGTGGTCGGGTCTTTGATCGGGTTCACGCTTTTCCTCGCTGCCTGCGCGGCGATGGCCAATGATTTCGGTCCGCTGCGCCTTTGTTTGCTGGAACACAGTTTACGATGGTCGTATGACGCATGATGAAATCGCCAACATTGCCCCGCGCGTTGGATGGGACCTGCACTGCCACACAGTGTTCTCCGACGGTACTGAAACCCCCGAGACCCTGGTCAAACAGGCAAAGCAGGCTGGTCTGCTCGGCGTGGCCATCACCGACCACGATACGACGAGCGGCTGGGGCGCAGCGCAACAGAGCGCACGAAGGCTAGGGTTCCCTTTGCTGTGCGGCACCGAGATCACCGCCCAGTTCGACCATGTATCAGTTCATATGCTCGCCTACCAATATGACCCCAACAGCCCTCGAATAGCCAGAATGTTCGCCAAAACCCGTGATGGGCGCGTGCGACGGGCCAAAGCCATGGTTAGGCGGCTCTCCGAGGATTTCCCGATCACTTGGGATGATGTGCTCGCCCAAGTTAAAGAGGGGTCGCGTACGACGATCGGCCGGCCGCATATTGCCGATGCGCTTGTGCGAGCTGGCGTCTATGCCACGAGGTCCGAGGCCTTTAGCGGGGCAATTAGGGGAGGGAGTAAATATTACGTGCCCACGCCCTCGCCGACTGCGCTCGAAGCGGTGCAGGCGATCCGCGAAGCCGGAGGGGTCAGCGTCATCGCCCATCCTGCCGATCCCAGCCGCAACCGCATGTTGCTCAGCGACGGACAGATCGAGGCATTGATTGACGAGGGGCTTTGCGGCTTGGAAGTATGGCATCGGGGCAACGCTCCCGATCAGCGGCTGCGGCTGCTTGACATAGCCCGAAGCCATGGGCTACTGGTCACAGGCGGCTCAGATTGGCATGGTGCAGGCAAACCCAATGTCCTTGGCGAGAATCTGACTGACGCGGAGGTCGTAAAGCAGATCATCACGCGCGGCGCCATCGCGCCGGTGATACCACAAGATTCAGATAAACCGGCGAATTCAGCAGTCTTCCCTAGGGCTTAGATGTATTGAGAACCCAGAGTCTCTGGATTTACAGTGCGCCGAAGCCGACGGCGTGCCGTGTTTCGGAGCCGATGGTAGCGTAACCGAGCGCGTTGCCCGGCACCAAGATGCGGCGGCCCTTGTTGTCCGTCACATCGATCAAACTTCCGTTCGATACGGCCTCGGCGATGATTGAGCCGATTTTCTCAGCGCTTTCGTCGCTGCTGAAATTCACCGGCCGTGTCACGTTCTGGATGCCCAGTTCGATGTCCATACTTTCTCCTTGCTTAGTTTTCCTGATGCCGCAGTGAACTCGCGCCACGCGCTCATTGTCATGAGCGCGTGGCGCGAGTTCACCACTGTGCGTGTGATGTCACGAGTCGTTGCCATCCATGTGTCATTGTGCCCGCCCAGCGACTGTTACGCCCTCGGCGTGGATTCGCCGGTGTTCTCATCGCTGTCGTCAGCGTCTTCTGACCGGCTGTCCGCAACTGATTCATCCGGCTGCAGCAATCCGTCCGACGATGCCGGCGCTCGCCCCGGCGCGTCCGATTGCGTTTGAACGGGGTCCGCGTTCCGATCAGCAGGGTAGACGCGTATGGGTTGGCTGTGCGTGTCGTCCTCGTGATCGCGTGACAAACCTGCCCTGGCATCGCGCAGCGCCCGGTCGTCACGTTCTTGCCGAGGGATGAGTATGGTCGATGTATCGTTCGATACTGCCGCACGCTGCCTGTCGAATGTCGAATCGCTGGCACTGTTCTCGTCCACGGAGTTCATGTCGGAATCCGAACTTGGATATGAGCCATTGTCTAGCGAATCCACACCCAGCGCATCGGTGCGGCTAAATACAATCGTGGCCGATTGCGAATGGCTGGCTGCCTGTACAGGTCTGTCCGCTGTTGAATCGTCCGCATCCCGAGCCTCGGCATATGAATTGCCATCGGTACGGTAGGATACCGTCGCACGCGAGGCATCGGCACCGCTGCTGTTCTGATTGTCCTGTGCGCCCGCGTCATTGTGCACGATGGCAGCTTGTCCTGTCTCGTCGGCTGTTTGATCAGCGGTTCCGTCCGGATTATCGCCGAAATTCGCTGCTGACGCCTGCCGTGCACGTTCGTGCTCTGCGACTTCAAGCGCCGCTTTGCGCCGCAGAGAGTCATCCAGCAGCGTGCCGACTGTGATGGTCGAAGGGGCGTTGGATGGGGAACTGGATGTGGCAAAGATAGCGGATTGTGCTTTATTGTGCGTCGCGACCGCCAGCTGATGGGCGAGATGCTCGACCTGTGCCTTGAACTGCATGATCTTGGCGTTGTCGGCGCGGTTCAGCGCCTGTATGAATTCGCCGACCTGCTCCATCTGCAGCCAAAGATTCGCACGAAGCATGATCAGATCATCGAGCCGTGAGCCCAGCATGCGTCCGTATGACGTAAGCACGGCGTTGCGGTGGTCCTCATCGAGCTTGGCGAACACCCATGCCAAGTCGCGGGCGGGATCGTTCATCTGCATGTCCTGCCAATTGGTAACGGCCGTAATTGTAGAGCCGGAAAACAGGATGTCTCCGCTCGAGAAGCCGCCGTGCACCGTGCAGGTCGCGAACGACCACAGGCCTTCCGTTTCTATGATATTCGACCAGCTGGTGGTTATGGATGAGGGAACATGGCCTGCCTGCCGCAGCCGACGGATCCAAGCGGTGAGCTGCGCGCGGATCTGCCCGGTGGAAAAAGCTGGGCGCTGGGCTTCTTGCAGGAAGCCAGGGCGCAGCCGGTGAATCGCACCGATGGCCGTTCCTACGCTTGCACAGTCGTCCAGAGTGAGCAGATCAAGCGGTCGTGCCTGGCCTTCGTGATGAGTCGCGACCAGAACCGCAGTGCCGCCGGTGCTCCCTTTTGACGATGCACCGTCTTCGAATGCCAACACGTTGTCCAGCGAGAACCCCAGCCCGCCGGGCTCCCTTGCCTGGGATAGCGTGTTCGCCGCATGCACACGTCGGGTTAAGCGTTCCTTGCCCTCTGGGGTCGCTGACGCGAACACGTCATACAAGGTGCCGGAGGTGTCCTGCACGATCGCCGAGTCAATGTTCGTCGCCTCGTCGGTGGCGTTGCCTTGCTCGCTGTCGCGCGTTCCGGCCACAGCAATGCTTGGCATGGCCGCTGAAGCCAATGCCGCCAACATGAGATTGCGTCGTTGATTCACACCTCCACACTAATACATATGCGCGGAAAACCCACACGATATGCTGTTTTGGTAGCAATCGTGCGTTTGGCTACGGGCGGGTCCGCCTGCGTACAGCGATCGAGACAAGACAGCTGAGCAAACGAAAAAGAACCATGTCAACGGAACCCATGGAACGCCGCTTGGCCGACAGCCGTATGCTTTGCGAGCTTTAGGGGGTGGAACTGACACAATGGCAAGTATGGATTCCTCAGCCGAAGCGATTGTGCAAGGACTCGACGATGCCCAGTTGGCCGCTGCCACGACGCTGCACGGGCCGGTGCGGATCATCGCCGGTGCGGGCGCAGGCAAGACGCGCACCGTGACGAGGCGGATCGCCTACGCCTGCGCGAGCAGGGCCTGGGATCCTTCGCGCACGATTGCCGTGACCTTCTCAGTAAAAGCGGCTGCCGAGATGCGCGCACGGCTCGTTTCTCTTGGTGTGAGCGATAAGGTGAGTGCATCGACCTTCCATTCGGCTGCGCTGCGGCAGCTGCGCATGGTCTGGCCGGATATCTGCGAAGCCCCGTTTCCACATGTGATTCGCGAGCCGCTACGGAGCGTCGACCGGTGCATGCGCCGGGTGTTGAACACTGACCAGTTCGGTGATATGGAGGCGCGCGCCGTTCTTGCCGAGATCAACTGGACGAAGGTGTCGCTTATAGCGCCGGGCGATTACCCGCGCGTCTGCTCTGCCACACACCGTCAGCCGCCGGCAAACTTGGAACCTGACCGTTTCGTCGACGTGATCGGAGAGTACGAGCGGGAGAAAACCGCGCGCGGCGAGATTGATTTCGACGATATCCTGCTGCTGACCTGCCATATTCTGGGCGATTTCGAGGAAGAGGCCGCGCGGATCCGTTCCGGCATCGGATGGCTGACGGTGGACGAATATCAGGATGTCTCGCCATTGCAGCATCGGCTGATGAGCCTATGGCTCAACGGCAATCGCGAAGTATGCGTAGTGGGCGATCCTGCGCAGACCATATACTCATTCGCCGGTGCCAGCAGTTACGACTTGCTGGGTTTCGCCGACGAATTTGCCCCCTTGAGTGCTGACATCGATCTTGGTGTCGATTACCGATCCACGCCGCAAGTCGTGTCATGCGCCAACCGGGTTCTGTATGCGGCTGAAAACCGCGAGGATTATCTCAAACTGACGGCAGCGAGGTCGGGCGGTACGCGTGTGAATAAAACCGCCTATGAAGACGATGAGCAAGAGGCTCGAGGAGTGGCCTTGCGCATCTCGCGCATGATCGCGCAAGGGATGAATCCGGCCGATTTCGCTGTGCTTACGCGTATCAACTCCCAGCATAGAATCATCCGCCGCGCGCTGGGCGAGCAAGGGCTTCGCTACCGCGTGCGGCGCGACTCCGGCTGGGAGCGTTCTGCGTTGGATGACGAGGGGCAATCTAGGCAAGAGTCGTTGGATGCGTTGGGCATTGGCGGTGCGCCTGGGGTGACGTTGTCTACCATCCATGCCGCCAAAGGCCTGGAATTTAAGCACGTATTCGTCATCGGCTGTTCAGAGGGTCTGCTGCCGTTCGGTTCGCCGGGCCCAGGCGAGCAGCTCGAAGAGGAGCGGCGGCTCATGTATGTCGCAGTGACTCGTGCCGAAGACACGCTTCACCTGTCATATGCGAGGCGCAAAGATCCGTCCGGCGGTATGCTGCGCAAACCAAGTCGTTTCCTGTGAATGCTATCGGCATCTACTGCGGTGTCTGCGTGTGCCAGATGCCGATAGCTACCGAGGGTCCGTTTTTGGTTATGGCACATGCCCTCACTCAAGAGCCATAACCAAGGTAATTCGCTGATTTTCCCGTCAGGAACGGGCTAGCTAAGGGGCTGCGTCTCGTTAAATGGTCAGGCGGATGCATTAAGCCATAGGCTCTTCGTCATCCGGGTCGTCGTCGATATCGCCAGAATCGTTCCGATCCGTTCCGGCGCTGTTGGCTTCACCGTCAGTGCTGTCGCCGCCCGGAGCGGACTTGCTGGAGTCATCGCTGGCAGCAGCGTCGCCAGCGATGGGGTGGCCTTCCTCTAGCAGCTTGCTCAGTTCAGCGTCCCAATCAATCAGATCGTCAGCAGGTTTCGATGTGGCGGCTGAGGATGTCGCAGGAGTATCCCAAGAGTTTGAGGAATCCGGATGCGGCGTGGCAACAGAAGGATGGGTCATGTTGCTCGTTTTGTTCGCACTAGCTCCATCCGTGTCTTCTTCTGCAGGCAATTTCGGCAGCAGATCTGGATGCGACCATGCGGCGTCACGCGCGCTCGCGCCGTCTCTAGCCCCGAGGCTCTCCCAGATCGCAGCGGCCTCGCGCATGCGCTTGGGGCGCAGCTCCAAGCCAATCAACGATTCGAACGTCCGCTCCGCAGGGCCTCCCACCGCGCGCTCGCGGCGCAGCATCTCACGGAGCTGTTCCATATGCGCAATATGCGCCATGCCGGCCTTCCAAGTAACGCAGTCGACCCATCCCTCGACGAGCGCGAGCATTGTTTCTAGGCTATTCATGGCCTCTTGCTGCTCTGGAGTGTCGGGGATACCGACCTTGGAAAGATTCACCGCGCCCGAAATTGCCTCGGGATTCATGGTGTCGGCGTCTCGCAACTGCTCCTCCATCGCATCCAAGTCGATATCCACCCCCCGCGCATACTTGCCGATCAGTGCCTCGAAACGCGGCATAAGCCACGGCACGCCGGCGAACAATCGAGCGTGGGCGACCTCCTGCAAGGCGAGGAAGGCGAGAACTTCGCCGCGATCAAGTTCCAACGATTCGGCATACTCGATTGCATTCTGGGCGATCATCGCGCCCGCCGGGTTGCTGAGTAGCGCGATGCCCTGATCGAAGCTGCCGCGCACTTCGTGTGACAGCTCCCCGGCAGCGTGACCCAGTTGCATGGCGTATGAAGTGTTGCCCAGCAGTTTGATCAGCTGGTTTGGGTCCTTCATGCCCTCGGGAATCGCAATGGGAACGGGGCCAGCGAAAATTCCGGCGATTTCGCCGTCCAGCGCACCGCCAAGACGCTCGGATATGACTGAAGACAACGCATCATTCATTGACTGCGCGACCGGAGCGGCGAACTTCGCCCAGGCGTCCAGCGTGCCTTGCGCCCACCCGGCACGGGTGAGCACGTCGGGCTCGCCCGGGGCCGGGTCGAAGGAGCACGCTGTGTCGAGCCAGAGATTGGCCTCGCTCATCGCCTTGCGTACCGCCTGCGCGTCCTGTGCCGCTACACTGCCCTTGGAGCCGTCGTCATTGGCTTGTTGCAGGGCTATGGACGAAGCTAGTTTGACGTTGATTGGCCCTTGAGCCACCGTACGCTGCATATCGTCTATGGTGTTGAGTCCGCCAGCGGAAAAGGCCTGCATCAGCGCCTGCACCTCCTGCGGCTTGGGCAGCTTGTCTGAATTCTGACTCATCAATTGTGCGCGAACCTCTTCGGGAAGCTGCGAAAGCTGGTTCCAAGCCATTTCGCCCTGAACAGGGCCGAAGCATTCGATCAGCCATTGGTGAATCGCGTTCTCGTCCATGTCCATCCTTTGCGTAGCGGCAGCGAATTGCTGCTCTCGTAATGATTGTCCTCTAGCTTATTGACCTCTACTCTAGACGTTTCGCTTAAGGAGAGACATGTGCAGAGCCAGGAAAGATAATGCGGTTTATCGCGCCAGAATCCGGCATCGTGTTTCTCGTCGGAATCTGCCTCACGTCCTTTGCCCGGACCAAGGACGGCGTGATAAGGCATGCGGGCTTTTCAGGATGGTTTCGCTTGAGTCGGAGTGAATCAATCAGAGAGCATCGCAGAGTGCTCGGGATACTATGAGTTTATGTCGTTTAAGCATGAGCATGAAGATGAGCAATCAAGCGACCTTTCCTCGGGCGAAACGCAGGCCGCGTCTACTCGGGGCAGCGTCTTCACCCGCACGTTCGCTTTCGTGCGCGAGTACTTTGCGTCCCGTCCGCTGCGCTATCAGGCCGGGGCGATCGGCCTTGCGCTGTGCGCACTCGTGTTGATACTGCCAAGTCCGTACGTGGTGGAATCGCCCGGGCCGACGCTCGATGTGCTGCACCCCGGAGATGGAGATTCGCCGATTATTGTGATTTCAGGGTTTTCGGGTGGCATACATAATGACCCAGGTGAGCTTCGAATGGTGAGTGTGAACGCCTCTGGTGTCCCCGGCTATCCGGTCAGTACTGCGCAGGCGGTATGGGGGTGGCTGAATCCTGGGCAAGTGGTGACGCCAAGCGAGGCGGTGTTCCCTGTGGGGCAGGATGCTGACAGTTACAGCAACGAGTCAAAGGGTGAGATGACTGGCTCACAGGATGCGGCGAGGGTGGCCGCACTCAATTACGCCAAGCACTTGGGCATTGACGTGTCGGGCGTGAAAGTGTCGATGCATGTCGACGACATCGGCGGTCCTTCGGCCGGGATGATGTACAGCTTGGGTGTGATCGATATGCTTACGCCGCGAAAAGAGACCGGTGGCGCGAGCATCGCAGGCACCGGCACTATTAGCAAACAGGGCGATGTTGGCGCGATAGGCGGCATTCGGCTCAAGATGATCGGGGCGAAACGCGACGGCGCTACCTGGTTCCTTGCTCCTGTGGCGAACTGTGATGAGGTCGTGGGCCATGTACCGCAAGGTCTGCACGACGTGCGCGTAGGCACATTGGATGAGGCATATCATGCGCTGGTCGCCATTGGCCAAGGCAAGGGCGACGCGCTGCCGCGTTGCACGGCTGGCAGTAAAAACTAAGCGGGTGTCAGTGCGCGGCGAAGACGGCCGAGGCCATGTGAAGGAGTTGATCTGGAAGCTGTGCGCTGGTGCCTCGCACGGATACGTTACATTACAGTTCGTTGCGTCTTGCTATATTGATGAGCGTGAATGAAACGGCATCTCAAAACGCTGAAGAATTCGGTTTTCACACCGGAGACATCGTACAGGAATGGCTGTGGGATGACGATGTAAACGACGCCATCCGCACTAAGATCGAGGAGCTGACCGGCGAGGAGCTGGTCGACGAGGATTATGATTCCGCGGTTGATGGTGTGATTGTCTGGTGGCGCGACGGCGATGACGAGGACAGCCTCGCCGATACCATCGTTGATGCACTCGGTGTGCTCGACGTCAACGGGCCATTGTGGGTGCTGACGCCGAAACCGGGACGCCCGGGTGCCGCCAATCCCAATATCGTACTATCGGCGGCGAAAACTGCTGGTATGAACGGTTCCACACCATTGACTGTCGCCCCTGACTGGAACGGCATCCGTCTGCGCCCCTTTGGCAAGGGCCGCTGAGGCTAAGCTGGGCAGTTGCGGTCCTGCATGGACTTGCGGGGCCGTTCGCGTCATCGTGGCGGCCTGCTGTGTTGGGGCTAGTGGTTGCGCTGCACGGAGTATGTAGTCTGGTCGCTCGTGCCTGTGCCTTGTGCCGGTATGGGTGCGGAATGTATGAAATATATTTAAGAATCTTGGAAATCAAAAGAGATGGCTGAGGCGGCGGGAAATCCGTTGCGTATTCATTCCCGCGGCTGCGCACCTGCCTGAGCCATAGTAGAGAGTAGTCGGCACAGCATCAATGCCGCCGAGTGGGAGTGCAGTGGCGTGTGCCAAGCATTCGCGATAACTGATATGCACTCGGCAGCGCATATCAGTTATATCCAATCACTCAGTCGATCTGATCAAGCCCAGGGTAGAGCGGGAAGTTCTCGGTCAGCTTCATGACGCGAGCGTGCAGCGCCTCGGTGTCGGCGCAAAGGCCTTGTGCCAGCGCGGTGCCGATGATATCAGCAACCTCCCGGTATTGCTCTTCGCCGAAGCCGCGCGTTGCCAGCGCCGACGTACCGATGCGCAGGCCGGAGGAGATGGCCGCCGGACGCGGGTCGAAGGGCACGGTGTTGCGGTTAACCGTAATGCCGCATTGCGCGAGCAGGTCTTCGCCTTGTTTGCCATCAAGCTCGCTGTGGCGCAGATCGGCCATGACCAGATGCACGTCGGTGCCGCCAGTGAGCACACTGACGCCGTTGGCTTTCACGTCCGCGGCGGTCAGTCGTTCTGCGATGATCTTCGCGCCGTCAAGCGTGCGCTGCATACGATCTTTGAACGCCGTGCTGCCTGCAATAGCGAAGGCAACAGCTTTACCTGCTATCACGTGCATAAGCGGACCGCCCTGCTGACCGGGGAACACGGCGGAATTGAGCTTCTTGGCATATTCGGATCGCGCGAGAATGAACCCGGAGCGCGGGCCACCCAAGGTCTTATGCGCGGTGGACGAAACGACGTCAGCATATGGCACAGGGCTGGGGTGCAGGCCGGTCGCCACAAGCCCGGCGAAGTGGGCCATGTCCACCCAGAACTTCGCGCCGACCTCATCGGCGATAGCCTTCATGGCCGCGAAATCCTCGATGCGCGGGTAGGCGCTCCAGCCGCCGATAATCAAGGCCGGATGGGTTTCGAGCGCCCGCTGGCGAATGATCTCAGGATCGATGCGATAGGTCTCAGGATTTACGCCATAAGACTCGGCATGATAGAAGCGCCCGGAGAAGTTGATCTTCATGCCGTGCGTCAGATGCCCGCCGTGGTCGAGAGCAAGTCCGAGCACCGTGTCGCCGGGCTTTATCAGCGCCTGATACACGGCGGCGTTGGCTTGCGCGCCTGAATGCGGTTGCACATTCGCGTATTGCGCGCCGAAGAGCGCCTTGGCTCGTTCACGCGCCAGCGTCTCGACCTGATCCACGATCTCGCAGCCGCCGTAATACCGCCGCCCTGGGTAGCCTTCCGCGTATTTGTTGGTCAGCACCGAGCCCTGCGCCTGCAGTACCGCACGGGGCACGAAGTTTTCGGAGGCAATCATCTCAAGGCCGTCCTGCTGACGATGCAGTTCGCCGTCGAGCAGCGCAGCGATTTCAGGATCTGCCTGTGCGATCGGGGCGTTGAACAGATCGCCCGCTGTCTGAGCCAGCGGATATTTGGAGGCTGTGGTGGATTCGTCCGAAGCGGATGCGGCAGTGATGTGGGTCATGGCTTGCTTCCTATCGTGGTAGGTTGTTTGATTCCTAGTAATGACGGGTAAAGGATAGCTTCGAAATGCTTCCAATGTGCATTCTACCGGTTTCTCGTTTCTTGGTACGTGACACCAGCCAGATGGACACGGCGGCAACTGTGTAGAGCAGTGCAAGAATGGGGATCAGCGCGCTGTAGCGATGCGTCTGGTCGGAGGCGTGCCTGATGACGAAGGAGGCCAGCTGGTTGCCCGACAGACCGGCGATGGCCCATGCGCTCAGGGCCAGCCCATGCGTTGTGGAGACAGCGGTGATGCCGAAGTGCTGGTCAAGCAGTACCGGCAGTGTTGAGAAGCCGCCGCCGTACCCTGCGTTGACGAGGAAGAGCATGGCCAGCACAGCCCACAGGAGGGCTCGGTCGATGCTGTGAGTGGCGATCTGCAACAGGCACACTGCGATCGACAAGGCGAAGATGATCAGATACACAGTTTCACGTCGTTTGAGATGGTCGGAAAGCGTGGAGAAACCAAGACGTCCGAGTGTGTTGAACACGGCGTCAACCGCAAGCACTGTGCCGATGATGCCGGCAATGGCAAGAGAAAGTGTGTCGGCGCTCTGGCCTGCGTATCGTGGCAGCTGGCCGAGCACATCGTGCAGGATGTCCTTCTCCTGCGAGATCAGCGCCAGCCCGCAGGTGATGTTGATGTAGAAGGCGAGCCAGATGCCCCAGAACACGGGCTTACGCATGATGCTCATGCGGCTGACCTGCGCCTCGGGATGATAGACATAGCCTTGCGGACGCTTGATGAGTAAGAATCCGGCGAACATCATCACGGCGTAGACGGCGGACAGAACGTAGAACATGGCGACTAGACCGATTGATCCGATGAGGTACTCCATTATGGGGCTGGCGATGGCCTTGGCCAGACCGAAACCTGCCACGGCGATGCCAGTCGCTAGCCCTTTGTTGTTTGAGAACCACAGCATGAGATTCTTCACTGGTACGAGGTAGCCGATGCCAAGCCCCACGCCCATAATCGCGCCGTAGCAGATGAATACGCCGGGCAGAAAATTGAGCGCAATGCTCAGTCCCGTGCCGGCGAACCCTATAACGAAGCAGATCATCGAGATCAGCGCGGACCTCTTGATATCGCGTTCGACCATGGGGCCGAGGAACGCAGCAGACATGCCCAGAAAGAAGATGGCAAGCGAAAAGCCCCATTCGATGGTCCCGGCGGGTGCATGCATACGGTCTGCGATGAGCTGTTTAAACACGCTCCAGCAGTACACGGTACCTATTGAGACGTGAATCAGCAACGCCGGCGCGATGGCTCGCGTCCAACGGTTATCGGCGATATGTGACATGGAATCCTCTCTGTCTTCTCTTAGTGTGCAGAGAGTACGCAGCAGGACAGCTAGGCCACGCAGATTCACGCAGATTTATGGCGCGGTAATGTGTAGCTCGGTGGTGTGTGGTGATGTGATGCGCGAAGGCAAGATGTCGCGTTGTCTGGGAACGTTGCGTTGTTGAGCGCAGTGTTCCTTGTACGCAGTGTTTTTTGTGCTGATGGGCTGGTTAATTGCTGGTGAATCGTTTGCTTGCGCTCTCTACACGAAACAAAATAACATGACGGCAGTGCGTGCTGACAGACCATTGTTGCGACACGCCAGGGGCTAATCGTGCAGTGTGATGTGGGACACAGATAAGTGTTCGATTGTGTTATGTTTTACTGTTCTGTTACTTGCTGTTGAGCATGTGATGTTATGTGAGAATATGTATGGAACCACTGCGAATACAGGGTTTTTCGAGTGTCATAACTTTTACTGATAATCTTTTTATCTTCTGTAAGCGAACAATGTAAAGGCGTGTCGTGTGAAGTTCTGTCGTACGGCAGTGCTTCGTGTTCCGGATTGTAGCGGGCCTTGTTTGGAAGATCGGGGTTTCAGGAGAGCTGCAGCTCAGAATCTCAGAACTGCTTGAACTGCGGTGCCTCGTGCTCGCCGGTTTCAAGCCAGTGGGCGAGGTCGTCGGGGCCAGCGAACACCTCGCTCACTGACTGCGCAATCATAAGATTGATGGTGTCCGAAGGGTTAACGCCTTCGTAATAGGCATAGACTGGCATGCCGCGGCTGTAGGCGTAGCCGATTTCGAACATGGTGCCGGTATCGCCGTCGATGAGGTTGGCGATGACCGCATCCGAATCATGGATGCCTACGATGTCCTTGTCGAAGCACAGTTTGGGCCAGTTCTCGTCATGGATGCGATTCTCTTCCTCGCCGAATCGGGGCTTGAACAGCTTCCTTCCGCTCGATTCGAGGGCTGCTTCCAGCCGCTCCATGCTGTGGATCTGCGCGTCGTTGAAGAATGGTCCAGCGACATAAAAATCGAAGTGTCCTGGTGTGGTTTCGGATCGAATGTCGAATGGGCGCTGGTCCTCGGGACCGGTGTTGGATGGATTAGGTGAAGCGGCTGCGGCCATTGACATGCCTTTCGGGTGGGTATTTCGCGTGTGCGGAACGCGAAGTTATCGGTAAGATTCGCTGAGCAATAAGTATGCTCCATGGCTATGTCGTTGCTTGGCCCGTATCTTCGTTCATACGCCAAATGCTCACGATATAAGGTAGGGGCCGGCCAGGCAAAATATACAACTATGGCAGTGACCCGTCGTTGCAGGAACAATCGGTGATGAATTGTTCCCGCAACGACGGGTCACCGTCAGTGGTGCTGGCATTGCAGGTGCAGACGACTACGCGCGCTGCAGCTTCAGGCTGATGGCGGTTCCCAGGCCCTGGACGTAGGCGAGTTGGATCTGCAATTCAGCCAGCGGCTCAAGCAGACGTGCGTTTTCCAGCGGGCCGACAGGCACTGCGTCGAAGCCGAGTGAAGTGAGGTATTCGACGACGGTCTTCACGGCTACTTCGTCATCGCCTGCGACCGGCGCGAAAATCGAGCCTGCTGGGAACGCGGCGG
>JALCCT010000016.1 GCA_022640915.1 Bifidobacterium sp.
AATGAGCCTATAGTGTGGTGTTTAGTGTGGTGGTGTTTTCGGATAGCGTCATTTGATCTGTTGTTTTGATTGCTGTTGTCGGCAGTGGTGGCGGTTACCCGCCCTGTCCGCAATAAGGGTTCCCGGCGATATACCGGGAACCCTTTTCTGATGCCGTTTTCCCTGCTATTGCAGCATTTTCGACATGTTTCTCGGTTTGTCTCGAGTGGTAGCGTGCCGGCAAAATACCTAGGCGAGGAGGCATCGGGAGTGAAAAGAGAGCGGCTGTGGACAGTGCGTTGAGTGCGGTGAGTACGCGCAGCAGGCGCAGCGGTCGTATCATCGGCAGAATACAGACCGCGAGATCAAGCACATGGCCCTTCGCATATGTCCATCGATCTTTTGCGAGGACCAGCCCGATCAGGTAGTCGGCGGCGAACATCGCCCACATGCCGTTCATCGTCCAATCAGCCGCCTTGTTCCATACGCCGTCCGGCTGGGCGAGGATCTGCCAAGCGTATAGAGCGAAGAATATAAGAGACAGTGCTGTAAGCGGCCATTCGGTGCGCCGCTCCCATTGTTCGAGGGTCATGATGACGATTGTATGCTCGCAGCAGACGCGAGAGTTAACAGACGATGTCCAGGGCGCGGCATGATTTTTTTCAGCAATGATGCTGGAGATTAATCAATGAGAAGGGTTGGAACATGGGCTGGCGGTTCAGGAAGAGTATCGGCGGCAAATACTTCAGGGTGAACATAGGCAAGAGGGGCATCACCGGCGTCACCTTCGGCAAGCGCGGCGCTCCCCATGTCACTGTGGGCAAGAATGGCACTCGCGTCGGCTCGAGCATTCCCGGCACCGGCATCTACTATACGCACAAGGTCAGTGGCGCGGCTCCCCATCGTGCCGATACCGCGCGGCTTCCCATCGGCAACGCCAAACAGATGCACATGCAGACCGCTATGTTGCCGCCTAGCATGCCACCCGCGAATCCGGTGCCGCCAGTGAATGGAGGAAACCGCCGGCTGCCTGTGTCACGTCTGGTCGTTGCCTCATTGATTCTTGGGTTGTTTGCGCTGATCTTCGTCTTTACTCCGGCAGCTGCGTTTGGCGTCATATTGGCGCTGGCCTCGATCATACTGGGCGTCATCGGGATGATTGTAATAGTGGTACGCAAGGAGAGACGCGGTACGCTGGCCGGATTCCTCGCCATCGCCTTGGCCTGCGCTTCCCTGGTGGTCGGAGTGACCAACGTGCCGGAAGAATCGACATCGCAACCGCAATCAACAGAAAGTAGCGCTGCGGCCAGCGCTGAGGCATCGAAATCCGCTGAGGCGCAACAAAGTGCTGCTGCTTCTGCTTCTGCAGCTGCCTCCACAGCGGCGATCGCGTCGGCTCAGGATTCACTGTCATCCACGATAACGCAGGCCAAGGCGTTGCTTGACTTGTCCAATAACAATGTTGCAGATCAGAGTACTTGGCAGACGTTGAGCGACGCTATCGACACGGCGGGCGCCATCGATTCCAAGAATCCTGACGATTATACGAACGAAATGTTGGATATCCAGTCGGCGATGGACGCGGTGACAACCAGCGTCGAACAGAAGAAGAAGGATGATGCCGCAGCGGCGCAGAAGGCGGCAGCCGATAAGAAAGCTGCCGAAGAGGCAGCTGTTAAAAAGGCGGTGGCGGATAAGGCAGCAGCAGATGCGGCAGCTCAGAAGGCGGCTCAGGATAGGGCAGCTCGAGATAGTGCGGCTCGGAAGGCGGCTCAGGATAGGGCAGTGGCGGATAGGGCGGCTCGGGAGAAAGCCCAGCAGCAAAAGGCCAGCCAGGGTGGCAGCGTATACTACCCCAATTGTGCGGCTGTCAGAGCGGCGGGGAAGGCTCCGCTGCACCCTGGAGATCCTGGATACCGCAGCAAGCTTGATCGCGATCATGATGGATTAGCGTGCGAATGACGGTGGAATTAGGCAGTGACTGCAGTGTTTTCATTATTGCGGGAAATCGTTAAGCATGCTACTGCAACGCCGTATAGGTGAAACGGCTCGAGTCCTGTCCTGTCCGTGATAAGCCGACGGCAGCCTACGGGTCCTTTAGAAGGACCCGCATTCCAGGCGGCTCAGGGGAACGTCATGCTCGCGTTGTTCGGCTTCGATATATGAGGCGTTGCCATTGTCGCCTGTGGTGTGCAAAACGTTGTTATGAGCCGATGCAACGAACCGTGATGACCCATCCCGTTACCTTGTTCGCATGTTTTAGGGTTGAGATGTTTATCCTGAGGTCTCAGGCCTGCGCGGATATGGTATTTGGTGGTAGCGGTCGATCGGCCGCTTGGAAGCGTCAGTTTGCACGGGATATTCAGCCTATTTGCGCGCACACTATCGTAGGGTTCTTCTCGTGCATGGTGAAATCATATGTGGCGCATCAGCCATCAGCAGCAGTGCAACCAGGATGGTAAGGCAAACGACCGTTTACTGATGAAGGTGCTGACATCGACTGGAATATAGCGAACAACCCGGTATAGCTGCCTGCAAACGCGGTCTGGCATTGCGATTACATGGCGAAATAACCTACATTAAGCAGCAAACGCGAGAATGATTATGCCTCATTTATTGCGCATGAGAACGTGGACTACCACCTTCGGACTCACATGTTTGAGACGATCACCCAACCCCTGGCACCTGGACAAGATCAACGATTCCCACCCTCCATCGATTTCAAAGCGGCACAAGTGAGAATCCAGGGCAGCCGAACACGTACCAGGTGCTTTCAGCGAGTGACTATGAGCAGCAGAAGCAACGTTACAGTTACCAGACCAACGGCAGTGTGCAGCCGAAGTAGACCGCATCATGATTACTGGATATGGCTGGGATCCATCGCGATGCCAGTGTTGCTGTGCGGGCTGATCGGATTCAAACGCGAATACCATATCGACGACATGAACGTTGCCGGAATGCCGCACGAGGGTGAGAGAATAAACAAGAACGCGAACGAGATGCGGAGGGGCGAAGAGTGAATTGTTTGGATGCGTTGGCGGGTTCGCATACAAATTCGCGCGTTACCGATGTGGTGTTCGGCTGGTACGGAGTGCTCGTAGACCGACGGCCCCGGCTTGCATTGGAAGGACAATACCCTTCCGGTGTAATCGACATGGTGCTCGACCCGGCCGATCCCTGGGGCTTCGACTATTACGACGCAATGATGGCATGCGGGTGGGGCGAAGAACGAGTGCTCGCGGACTACGAACGTCACCACGGGCCTGCCGTGGCCTGGGTGCTGCGCGTGTATCTCGAACGCCGGCATCTTGCGTTGCATGACGTAATGCCTGGGGTGGGCGCTGTGCTGCAGGACTTGAGCTCACAGGGGATTCGAATGTGGGCGCTGGCGAATGCCGCAGAGTCCGATTACGATATGGCGCTTGAGCAGCTTCCTGAGCTTAATGCCTTATCGGGCAGCATCATCTCCGCGCGCGAAAGGCTGCGCATGCCCGATCCGGCGCTCATTCGTCTCGCCAATAAGCGGTTCACCCAGCTCGGATTCAACCCCGGCACCGCGCTGTTCGTCGATTCTGATGCGCGCGGCATCGCAATCGCACGACAGCTAGGCTGGCGAGGCGCGCTCTTCCAGAATGCCGAGCAGCTGCGAAACGAATGGGCAAACGTATAGCTAGCAATGTGAGCGAAGACGACATCGGACTTACACGATGCGGCGATCGGCGGCCCAGCGGGTCAGTTCGGTGCGGTTCGAAAGCTGAAGCTTGCGCAGCACTGAGCTAACGTGGGTTTCGACGGTTTTGATCGAGATGAACAGCTCGCTGGCCACTTCCCTGTAGGTGTATCCGCGGGCGATGAGACGCATGACTTCCTGCTCGCGCGTCGAGAGGCGGTCGAGTTCGTCATCGTGAGTTGCCGGGGCGACGCCTTGGAAGGTGGAGAGCACGAATCCGGCGAGCTTGGGCGAGAACACGGCATAGCCCTCATGCACTTGGACGATTGAATTCATCAGGTCCTGTCTGGTGATCGTCTTGGTCACATACCCGCGGGCGCCCGCGCGGATCACGGAGCCGACGTCTTTGGGAGAATCGGAGACGGAAAGCGCTAGGAATGCCGAACCGGGGGAGAGCGGCTGTGATTTGGCGAGAATCTCCGCTCCGCCCCCGCCTTCGCCGCCAGGCACATGTACATCGAGCAGCACCACGTCGGGCGCGGTCTGGCCGATCATCGCTATGGAGCCTTCGACGTCGGCCGCCTGCCCGACAATCTGGAAATACGGCTGCAACGTGGCGATGACGCCGGCGCGGAACATCTCATGGTCGTCGACGACGGCGATGCGGATATGGTTGAAGTCCTCGTTATTTTCGCTGTCGATATCAGTCATCGTCATTCTTCGTTTCCTGTGGTTCCGCTGGATTCGTAGTGTTTGTTATCGCTTCTGTTGCCTTTGCCACTGCCATTTGCGCTGCTGTCTTTGCCGTCCACGTAAGAGACCGGCATATGCATGCGCACCTCAGTTCCCCAGTTCGGCTTCGACACGATCTCCACTGTACCGCCGCGCCGCGTGATGCGTCCGATGATCGATTCCTTGATGCCGAGCCGATTGACGGGCACGGTGTTCATGTCGAAGCCTGCGCCGTGATCGCGCACGAACACCTCGACCGTGCCATTACCGGCCTCGCAGTATGCGGAAATCGGCTCGCCTCCATGCACGGCCGCGTTGACCAAAGCCTGTCTTGTGGCATCAAGCAGCGCATCGGTCTGCGCGCTGGGCCGAGCGTCGCCAACGCTCACCACTTCGATCGGTTTGCCATGCTCATCCTCGACCTGCGCGGCGATATCGCTCAGGCCCCGGCTCACCGAGCGCTCGGGCGGCGTACGCTCCTGATAGAGCCAGTCGCGCAGTTCGCGCTCCTGCTGCCGTGCCAGCGCGAACACCGTGGTCGGCTCCTCGCTGTGCAGCTGGACCAGCGCCAAGGTCTGCAGCACGCCGTCGTGCAGGTGGGCGGTCATGTCTGCTCGTTCCTCTTCGCGCTCTTTGAGCGCACGTTCGGTGCCCACATCGCGGATAAGCGAATGCAGCCACGGCACGATCGCCGCGCCGGTTCCTGCGAGCATTGCCAGCCCGGCAAGGAGAATCATGGGCACACTGGGTAAATGAGAGTCGGATGAACTAGGGCTGGACGCAATCGACGTCAGGATATAAACCGCATAGCCTAGGAACTGCATCGCTAGTCCGACGATCATGGATTGCAGCTGGCCAGTTGATGCGTTATAGCGCAGCCAGGCGATGCCAATGCCGGCGAGTGAGAACAGCATGGCGACGATCGTCCCGAAGGCAATGCCGGAGATGAGCATCATGATGCCGATCCCTACCATCGCCAGGCCTGCGAAAGCGATCAGCGACGGCTTTGGCGCGCGGCGCAAGGCCATCAGCAAGCTTTCCGATGAATCCAGCGCATCGTCCTGTTCGTCGTGGGTGTTCTGCTTGCCATCGCCATGGTACGAGGCCGCGTTAGCAGTGGCATTGTTCTGCGATTGGCTGGTATACGGGCGGTTTCCATGCGACAGCGGCTGAACGCTGGCGCTTTCGGCGTCTTGAAGCATGGCTTCGGCTGCGCGTTGCGGATCGCCAACCGGTACGAAAATCCAGAGGAAGACATAGGCGATTAATCCGGCGCCGAACAACAGCGTCGAGCCAAGAAACGCTACGCGCACTTTCCATACGGCCAGCCCCAAGTGCTTGGCCACGCCTAGACATACGCCGCACAGCACTCGGCCGTGCTTTGGGCGCATTAACGGCAGCACTGCGGGATACTTCGGCGCGGACAAGGGCGACGACCACAGCGGCTTGTGCGGGCCTCGGGGTGTTTGCGCGTCCTTCGGCTGTGTTCTGTGCCCTCCGGATGGGCCATTATTCGGCCATGCCTCGTATGATGTCATGCCTCTATTGTGACGCCTGCCGAGTCGCTTAGGGAGCGGCGCGCAGGGAATTCAGGGGACAATCAGGGTGTTCCCTGATACGGATGCGCCCTTGCGCTTGGTGTAATAGAAGCATGAGCAATTCAGATAACACGGCACGGCCGCACGATCAGCACGCGGACTATGCGCAAAATCAGCAAGGCCAGCGGAATCAGCAGAACGCCTATGCTCCGCGAGAAGGCGCGTATGGGTTCCAAGATGGGCGGCAAAGCAGCCAGCATGGCGCTGGCACTCCGGGAGGCCCGGCGGACGGCTCATACCGTGGTCAAGGCGGCCAATATGAGCAATCAGCAGCTAATCATCCCCAGCGTTTCTTCCAGTGGATCCGTGAAAGCCGGATCATGCGTGGCGAGGATCGCTGGATCGGTGGTGTGTGCGCCGGACTGGCGAATCGAGCAGGGTGGAGTCCGATTCTTGTGCGTGCGCTGATGCTTGCAGCAATCGCGGCTTTCGGCTTTGGTCTGGCGTTCTACGCCGCCTCGTGGCTGCTGCTGCCTGACGAGCAGAATGGACATATCATTGTCGAAGATCTCATCAACGGGCAGTGGCGTTGGCCGATGCTTGGGCCGTTGATCATGGCTGTCATTGTGTTCTTCTTTCGGGGATATGGACTGGTAGTCAATGCGCTCGCCGTGGCGCTGCTGCTGGTGCTGATCAATAATCTCGCGCATCGAGAAACCATGGCTGCGCGTGCTTGGGACCGGACTGGTTCGGCGTCTGGTTCGGGGCCGCACGCAGATATGCCGTCCGGACCGAGGCCGCAGCCTGGCCCGGTGCCGGATTTTGCGACTAAGCTGTCCGGATCATATAACGAAACCGGCACTGTGGGCGCGCATCATTACCACGGGGGGACGGCTGATGCGTCCTCAATGAATCACGATGCCGCCTTCGCTGCCCAGCGATCAACGACAATACCAAATGCCGCTAGGTCTATGAATGATCATGTGAATGGCTGGCCCGAGAGGCCCGACAGCCCAGCAGCCGGCTGGGTGCCTAGCTCCGCCTCGTCCTCAGCCACATCACCATACCGCAGGCCGGTAACGCCTCCTATGCCTAGGTATGCGCGGCGTAAACCCGCCGGATTCGGCGTGGTCGCCGTCGTGCTCGGATTGATTTTTGCCTCGGCGGCGGTTCTGCTCGGCATTCGGCTGAATGCCGATCTGTATCTTGGCGATATCCTGAAAATGGCGGTGTTGTGGTGCGCTGGAGCATGCTTGCTGCTGGGCCTGGCGATTCTAGTGCTCGGGCTCATGGGCCGGCGCGCAGGAGGCTTGATCCCTGTGGACTTGCTCACAGGATTCGTCACAGTTTGCGTCGCGGTTCTCGGTGGATTCTATACCTACAATCTCAACAACATGAGAATCGTCGAGGCCTCGTACACCACGGTTTCCGGGCGCAATCCGCGCTCGTTCGGCTCGAGCACGCACGATATGGCAATACTGAAGAACGGCGTCGCGTTCGTAAGCGACGATTACGACCATAGCCGCGCCTCCATTGATCTGCGCGATTACGCGCAGGGACGCAAGCCTCATACTCTCAAGCTCGCCAGTGGCAAAACCCTAACTTCGCAATGCCCCACTGGCATGATCAACCTCACTGCCTATCGCACACAGGTATCGATCACACTGCCCGACGGGTGCTCGTATGACTTCGGGAACGGGAATAGAGGCTACTATAGCTCTGCTCATTCCATCGGGAGTCGATATACATCCGTCAACAGGCTATCGTCGGGCGCCAGCCTGTTCGAGTTCATGCAATACACGACAGATGTGGCTGACAGCAAATACGACTGGCTTTTCGACGATGCGAAAAGACCAGCCAACGGGCCGGAGCTATGGATCAATGCCACGTCCGTAATCGAGGGCAAAGTGTCTGTGCGGTACGCTTCCGAGCCTAAATCCGAGGTCAATGGGGCCGCTGCGCGCGATACCGGGCAGCGCAGATCGCTGACGCGGGCAATCACCTTACTTGCCGCTGGAGCGAATGGCGATGCACAGGCGGGCGAAGACGCTGAACAAGCCACGGAAGAACAATCGCACGCTTCTATTTTGCAATTGACGGCTGCCGATGCGCCGCGATTCGCATCAGCTAAGGAGAACAATCATGAGTGAGCAGCAGACGACATCGAATGCGAATCGCAGCGAGAACGAAACCGAGAACGTCTCGCAGGCTTGCGCGCAGGACAGTATGGACACCACGTCGATACCAGCCTATGAGAATAGCGCGAATGACGATGCTGGTGCCACCGATGCTGAGTCTGCCGCTGCTGAGCCAGGCGAACTTGCCGCTACAGACGGCTCGAGAGATGAGGAGAGCGAGGTGCTTGACGCGATGGGCGTGCCCAGATTGGCACAAAATCGTGCTGCTAAACCGGTTGATGCGACTGGAGGTTCCGAGGGGGCTGAGGAGGCTTCGACCTCAGTGCCGCTGTATGCGACCGAGCCGCCGAGAGACCATGGCCTTCCGCACGAGGGAGACGATCGGCATGGGGATTATGCTCCGCAGGATGTGCCGAACCCACAAAATGTACAGCCATCATGGGATCAGCGCCGTCATCATCATGGGCAGCCGTATGTGCAGGTGCCGCGCGAGATGCCGCCGCTCGCCCCGATTGTGGCGAAAACAGGCCCAAGCGTGCCGACGATCGTTTTGGGAACGCTTGGCTTGGTGCTGGGAGCAGTGATCGGGGCATTCGGGCTGTTGTTCCCGATGGACGTGGCCATCAACCCGGTGGTGAACGTCCGCATAGCCGTCGCACTCGTATGCGCCATACTGGGTGTCATCCTCATCGCAGTGGCTCTGATCTGGGCGCTTGTGTCCTTGCTGCGCCGCCGCGGCTCCCGCTCCGATACGGATGATGCCAAGGTATCGAAGGCCGCATGATGGCAGCGCGGTGCGAATGGCGGCAAGTGTCAGTCCAGCCCGCGACAGCGCGATGATACGCTGGGCCGTGCGGACATCGGCATCCGTATAGGCGCGGTAGCCGTTCGGCCCGCGCTCGCCGGGCCGCTGTTCAGCGTGACGCCGCAATTCACCGGCATCGCCGTATTGGCGATCGCCATGTATCTCGCCTCGCTGGCGCTGTTTCGGATCGCGCAACACGGCCATCTGCAGTGAGGCGGCTAGCGGATGCCCAGATGCGGCATCCAGCCGAATACGTGATTTCGAGAGGGAAATTATATGTATAGTGTTTTATTTTGGAAAGATCGCATGAATCAGCGCAAAAGCTCACGCCGTGAACAGTCCCCAAAAGGCCAGTGAAACCAGGGAAGAAGTGGTGCTGAGCACCAGTGAGGCGAAGACCAGGCGGTGGCCGAAGCCTGATGCGGCCACCGCTGCCTTGGCGGTTGTCCTGGCGGCCGGTGGTGTGGTCGAAGGCATGCCGGCCGATGGCGAATCTTGCGAATTGCGCATTCCCATGTGTAGATGCTCAGGTGTGTGCACAACCGTTCGTGCCAGGCGATTTTCGCCCAGACGAACCAGCAACCATGCGAAGGCGACGACACTGAGCAGGGCGAGTGCTCTCAACGCCGTCCAACCTGTGGATAATGTCGCAGCGTCATTGCGCAGCGCAAGCGCATCCGAAACGAGTCTGGCAAGGTACACTAGCAGCCCAGCCGTGCTCGCCACGGCTGCGATGGCATTCGCCGCGAGCAAGCCGGCTATGCCAGTGCCGAAAGACCCATCGCGGCCTTGGTTGCTGCGGTGCCGATCAGCCAAGGCGAGCACGAGCGAACCGATAACACCTACGAGCAAGCACAGCGGCACCGTCGCCAGCAGCATGATCAATACTGGTAGGGAGCGAATTAGCCCGGGAGTAGTGGTTTGCGGTACGGCAAGGCGCTGATGCGGCTGCACTCCGGCAATCATCGGCGTGCTCCAGCCGTTTGGCGACGTGCCGGAAACTGAAGTGCCAGAGACGTTGCCGGCGGAAGATGGTTCACCGGCTACTGCATTGATCCAATCTTCGAGATTATGCGTGTAATGCCTGTCAAGTGGAAGACCGGGTTTCGACGTGCGTGCGCCGACGCGCATCTGGTGATTCGCCGGGTAATAGCGCACGGTGATATTGTCATTGCCGGCTGAGTGCGCCGCCTCTCGTAGCATCGCCGCACCTTGCTCGATGGGCATCGAGAGGTCTTGAGTGCCGTAATTCACCAGCAGCGGCATAGTGAACGCGTTGAGGTATCGTTCGGCCGGAAAATCCGCGTAGCGCAGTCCCAGCATCGAGAAATCCATGCTGATGAGCTTGCTAACATCCTGCACCATCGGCTTCGGAGCACCGATAGTGGTGATGTAATTGCTCGCTGCCATCGTCATCTGGCTGCGGCCGGAGACGACCGGCGGGGAGGTGAGGATCATGAACGCGAGATCGGGGTGTTCGTGTGCCATGACGCTGGCGATCCAGGTGCCTTCAGATTCCGCGTAGAGACCGACGCGCGACGCGTCGACGTTATCTTGGTTCTTGAGCACCGCGAGCGATGTAGCGTAATCGCGTGCCATGCCGGGGTAATCGCGCTGGAACGTCGTGTAGTTGTCCATTCGCTTATCGGTCACGAGTGTCACAATGCCAGCCGAGGCCATGGCCCAGCCGAGATCGCCGTAAACTGCGGAAGCCTTGCCGGTCCCTGCGCCTTGTAAGAACAGGCATCCTGGGCGCTTGCCGGCGGCGCCCACGGGCTCGCGCAGCAGCGCATTGACGGTGACCGACGGGGTGAGGCGAATGCGCAGACGGGTTTCCCTGACCTTGTACCGGCCTTCTTGGCTTGTGTGCAATCCGCGCGCGGCGATCGCCGTGTCAGGCGATTCAACGGTGATGAGGCCGTCACTGCCACTGTTTTTGGCTGAATCAGCCGCTCCAGATGCGCCGGCTGCGCCAGCGAGGGGAGTGACGCGCCAATTCGGCGTCATCGCGGCACCAAGCAGCACGCACAGCACCAGCAGCACGACCGATACGGCCGCGATCGAGGATATTCGCTTCACAGCGCCTTTTACAACATGCACGCGCCTACTGTAGCGCTTCGGCCTCATCAAGGCTCGCGAAGCCGGCGAGCAACACGGTGTTGCGCACGGTCTGTTCGGTCAGGTTGCGGCCCTGCGATTTCAGGCTGACGACGAAATCGCGGTAGCGATCGAAGGTATTTTGCGAATAGGTGCCGAGCTCGCCGCGCAGATAGGTCTCGAACGAAGTCGTCTCCGGCGTGTCTTCAGCAGTGCGCAGCACGCGCATGCCGCCGCCAAGCTTGGGGCGGCGCATGCGGAAATCTGAGGCCCAATCCACCTGCGTGGCGATGACCCGCTCCTGTGCCTCGATGCGATCGTCTGACAGTTCGGGAATATATGGTTCGATGTCCCTGCGGTATTCGTCCGGCGCAGTCGAAGCCATCATGCGGCCGTATTTTTCGGTGATCAGATTGCGCCCGATGCGGTTGGCCTCGTCTAAATCCTTGGCATAACTGTTCAGCAGTGGTTCCGGCCAGGTGAGGAACTGGCTTAGCCGCATCTGATGGAACACTGGCCAATTGCCCTGGCATGCGGCCCGCCCGCCCTCGTTGTCGGTCTGCTGGAACTGCTGCCATTCGTGCCGCACAATAGTCTCGGCAAGTTCGTTGCTTTCCATCATCGCTCCCTGCTTCTTAATACGAATATATGCGATATCACCGCCTACAGGCTGTGCAACACCGCCGCGCCCGATTCGATATGCTCCTCGACGTACGGGCGTTGCCATTCGAGGAATGATTCCGATGAATCGCTTAAGCCTTCAGCGTTGAGCTCGTGGACGATTTGTGCGCAGATATGATCAACCATACTGCGGATTTGGTTTTGCGCCGGTCCCGAGCCGTTGCCGCCCTCGCCGAATCCCGCGCCTCCAAAGCACGCCGCCGACGAGAGCCGTAGCATATCTTCGAGCTGCTTGCACACGTCGGCGAGCCTCGTCGCCATGCGGCGGCTGAGCTTGCGCATCGCTGCGAACCGCCATTTGTAATACGGCAAATAGCCCGCAGTGACTGGCTGATTAATAAGGAAGACCAGCGAGCAGCAGGCGTCGGCGAATTCGTCGATCGATAGCCAGGCCGCCGCACCGTCGCCACGGGCCAGCATGCGCGGCAGATTGTATTGCCCGGCCTGCGCGATCATGCCCAAACGGCGAGAAATCAAGGCGAGTCGCACGTCATCGGGCATCAGCTTGAAACCTTGGCGGGTCTTGAGGAACGTGCCGAGCGGATCAGCGAAGACCTCGCCGTTGGTCGCCGCCGCCAATGTGGATTCGTCCAGCAGTAGCCATTCATGCGGCTTGCTGGCGGCAGGCGCCTGACGGTACCCGGTTAGGCGTTCGAAGAAGTCGCCGATGGCGAACACGCCGACCCGGCGGCCTGCCCCGTCCGCCCGCACTGTGGACTCGCGGGGTCCATATCCCATGAATTCGCTCGGCAGCGCGTCGTAATCGGCCTGCAAGTGCTCGCCGACATGCGCATAATCGTCATCAGTGAGCCACAGGCAGAAGCCAGGGCCGAAATCGTGGTCTTGTGAGAACTCGTCGTCGAAGCCGTAGCATTCTGAACCGTGACCGACCAAGCCTGCCGCGATGCGCCCGTGATACTCGGGATATCGTTCGGCAATCAGCGGTTTACCATACTTATTCCAGTATGCGCGGGCCAAGCGCAGTCCAGAGATACGTTCGCGCGATTGGGGTTCGTTGGATTGCTGGTCAGCTTGGCGTTTGCTGTCTGGAACGGCAGTGATGCTGGGCGCCGGCGCCTTGGCAGATATTGGCGCAGTGAAGCCCTTGCCTGAATCACTGATGTTCGCCTGATGTGGTCCCTGGCCTTGCGTTTTCGCTGCCGCATCCTGCGCGCTCTTCAGATTCGCCTCCGTGATGCGGTAGTAATCCGTATCGGTGCCGTAGCATTCCGCGACCACGGCGAGCGCGTGCTGATAGACATCAGCGGCCTCGGCGAAACGATCCAGCGTAAAGCAAACCTGCGCATACCCCGCCAAAGCCGACGCATAATGCGCGCTGTGTTCGAGGTGCCCGGTCTGATAGATGCGCAGCGCCTGTGAGGCGTGATCCAACGCGCTCGCGAATAGTTGTTCACGCTGAGCGACGGAACCGGGGCCGTTTGCTATGGCGGTCTGTGCCTCTTCTCCCAGGGTATTATCCGTCTGGGAACTAGTCTTGGCTTCTTGCAATAGCACCAGCGCAAGATTCGTATTCGTCGACGCCACGTCGATATCCGCCGTTGCATCGACACTCGCGGATTCAAGGATATGCAGCGCGGTTTCCAACTCCTGCTGCGCCTGAGCCAGCCGATCAGTTTCACTGTAGAGCATCGAAAGATTGTTGTGCAGCGCGGCCATGCGCCGGTCGGTCGGCGAGAGCGTGCGCGCGGCGTTGTCGAGCGCCTGGCGATACAGGCTTTCGGCCTGATCGTATTGTTTGGCCGCGCGCATCCCGGTCGCCGCGTTGATCAGCGTCGTGGTCCAAGCCTCACTGCCCTGCAACCCCATGCGCAAACCCAGTTCGAGCGCACGCTGAATGATCCACTGATTGTCGTCGTGCCGGCCCTGTGAACGGTAGAACCCTATCGTTTCATTGAGCACCGTGAGCAATCCGGCGTCGTCTCCCGCATTCTCGGCGTCAACCAGCGCCTGCTGCAGATATGGTTCGGCCTTGGTGCCCGCATTATGTGCGTCGAAGATGGCATCAAGACCGCTGAGGAATTCGTCGACATCGAAATGTGTGCGCGCAGCGGTACTTTCGCCGGCATTTTCGGCACTGGCACTATTGACATCATCCTTTTTGGCGTTGTTGGCGAAGGTTTCTTCGCTTTCGTCACCGCCTGTAGCGTGGGCTAGGATGCCTGCGAGAATGTCCGCTTCGTCGCCTTTGCCGTTGTGCGCCTCTTTGCTGTTGTGCGTCGTATCGTTCAGCAGTGAGCCGTTTCCCATCGTCGTTCCTTCCCACAGATCGATTCTGATAACTAGTCTATGGCTGATTCGTAGCGCTGCACGACGGAGAATGGCAGTCGCGTGGATTAATACTGGTGCCCCAGCGGCGATCAGCACGGATCTGTTTTCATTGCGGCGTGACGGTTCAGCATCATGATTTGGCGTTTCACGCAGTGTTGTGGGTTTTGATATAAGGGCAACCGTTTATTCTGTTCGTATCAGTTCATATCCAATCCACTGATACGAAGGAGTGCCATCATGGCTTTGCCGATGACTCGTTTTACCACTGATTTCCAGCATTCCGGCATGCCCGCCAAGGATCTGGACGAGACGATCAAATTCTATACCGAAACACTTGGCTTCGAGTTGTCCGGGCTGTTTCGCAATGGCTCGAACCGTTGCGCGTTCTTGCGCTACGGCCATCTGACCATCGAAACATGGGAGGGTGATCCGGCGCCAATGGCCACCGGCGCCATCAACCACTGGGCTCTCGACACCCCGGACATCGAAGCTGCATTCCAGAACGCGAAGAAGCTGGGCCTGAACCTCAAGGACACCGAGATTCAGTCGATCCCTACCTTCTGGGAGAACGGCATCCGTTATTTCAACGTCTACGGCCCCAATGGCGAGACGATTGAATTTTGCCAGATTATCAAGTAGAGCGGCATCCAAGCACCCGGGCATCCGATGACTCAGATGGGCTGATGGTGGATTGTAACCGCATCCGCGAGCGGCGGAGCCGCCGCTCGTACTTCCCTATACTTCGATTTCCCGCAGTCGTTCGAAGGCATCGGTATCCGTTTCGTATCTGCGTGAGTAGACCACGAGCAGCGTCACGGCGAGCAACGAAGGCAGCAGGCCGCCCAACGCGGGATAGTGATAGTTCATGCCCGACAGATTCAGCATGCCAGCGCCAAGCATCGAGCCGACGGCGTTGCCCATATTGAATGCCACTTGGATTGCTGCGCCTCCCAGGAGTTCGGCGCCGCCTTTGCCGGATTCTGCCATCAGCAGCTGCTGTGGCGACGAGACGAAAAAGAGTCCGAAGGCAATGACGAAAGTCAGCATGGCCGTGCTTGCGTTCGAGCCCGGGATGAGGAACACCAGTAGCAGGCCGATGGAGGCCAGCGCCTGGCCCAACGATGCGGTGGCTGCGTGCCGCCAAAGATCTGATATTCTTCCGCCTGCGATGCCCCCAACGACCATAGCGAATCCAGCGAGCATCATCAGCCATGGTACGCTCGTGGTCGCATAGCCGCCTACTGTGGCCAGCCATGGCGACACATAGCTCCACCAGCAGAAGATGCCGGTGTTCCCGGCGAAGGTGGCACCGAGAATGAGCCATGGCCCTGGTCTGCGCAGGAAGTGGAACTGTCCGAGCAAGCCGATGTCTTTGACTGGGTCGATGCGCGGCACCCATGCGGTCACTAGCACGAAGGCCAGCGCGGCGATCAGCGACAGCGCGCCGAAGCTCAGCCGCCATGTCAGATGCTCGGCCACCAGCGTTCCGGCCGGCACGCCAAGCATGTTCGCGACCGTCTGCCCAGTCACTGTCAGTGCGATGGCCTGCGCTTCCTTGCCGCGCTCCGCAAGCATTTTGGAAATGAGCACTGCGGTACCGAAAAAGGCGCCGTGCGGAAGTCCGGCGATGAACCGCGCGATGATGAGCATCGGCGCGTTGAGCGCGAACGCGCTGAGCAGGTTTCCGGCGAAGGCCAGCGCCATGAAGATAAGTACCAGTTTCTTCGGCGCGATCCTGCGGCCGAAGACCAGCATCAGCGTGCCCACACACACCCCGATCGCATACGCCGAGATAAAGTTGCCAGCAGTGGGAATGCTCACGTTCATCGTGGCGGCTGCCTGCGGCAGGATGCCCATCATCACGAATTCGGCTGCGCCCAACACGAAAGCGCCACAAGCCAACGCGAACAGAGCCTTTTTCAATGCTGCTCCCCGAGAACATAACGGCTCGGCCTAGCTTAGCTGGGCCGCCCGTGGATGGATATGATCGACACCATCGTATGGCTGATGCAGAACAAGGTGTTGAGCAGGGGTGCAAGAGCCAGTGTAGCGAATGAGCAGTGCTGTAAAGAGCAATACTCAGGAAATAAAAAGAGAATCGTTGAGATTTCAACGATTCTCATATAGTCGTCGGGCTGGCGAGATTTGAACTCGCGGCCTCCTCGTCCCGAACGAGGCGCGCTACCAAGCTGCGCTACAGCCCGTTTTGACAACGTGGGCAATAATACATCTCGCAGGAGGACATGGCAAAGCGGAGTGTCGAGCCTAGGGACAGCCCGGTGGTCTGTCCCTAGGCTCGAACGAGCGCCCGCCGAGGGTGCGAGCGGTGAGCGGAAGTACGGTGCTGCAGGTTCCGCGGGGCCGAAGGCTGAGCTATGGCAGGTGCGTCATTCGTGCCAGTTGCCGACGATATTTGGCATAACTGATGCACCGGAACAGATGCAATGAGTCTCGTGACGTGTGCGTCTGGGGACGTCGCTTATGGTGCACTACTGGGGCTGTCACATGTATGCCCATGCCATTTGTCAGCGAACCCAAAAATCGTCTGAAATCACGTCAGGTAAGGGCGCTGCGAAGCGACAACAGGCCGCAGCATCGTTCTGAGTGTATGCACGGGTGTATCGGCGGTTGGTTAGAGTGGGGCATTATGAGTGAAACGACTGAAAACACTGCGAACGACGCAGAATCCGGCGAGCAGGCTCCTGCGATGACGACCGTCGAGCGCGCGCATATGCTGCTGCAGCAGGATGCGGATATCCGCACGGCGATCGACGGCGGCGCGAGCCTTGACGAGGCGATCGACCCAGGCAACGGCACATATGGCCCGCTCGCGCACCCTGAACAGGTGCAGATGCGCGTGGCCAAGCGTGCGCTCATGCTCAAGGAGGGCCTGCAGCCTTACCCGGTGCATCTTGACGTAACCGATCGCATTGAAGACGTGCGTGCCCAATATGACGGAAAATTGCAACCAGGCGAGGAGACCGAGGATATGGTCGGCATCGCCGGGCGTGTGCTCTTCATCCGCAACGCCGGCGGCCTGTGCTTCGTGCAGCTGTGCGCCGGCGATGGTACGAAGATCCAGGGCATGATCGCCAAGCGGGAGATCGGCGCGGATTCGCTCAAGCAGTTCAAGCAGCTGGTTGATCTGGGCGACCACTTATATCTGCGCGGCCGTGTCATCGCATCGAAAACCGGCGAGTTGTCGGTCTTCGCCACCGAATGGAGTATTGCCGCCAAGGCTCTTCAGCCGCTACCTGCGCTGCATAAAGACCTTAACGATGACACGCGCACCCGCAAGCCGTATATCGGAATGATCGCCGATGAGAAGGTGCGCAATATGGTGCGCAACCGATCCAAGGCCGTGTCCTCGCTGCGCCGCACCTTCGACGACCATGGTTTCATCGAGGTGGAGACCCCGATGCTGCAGACCATCCACGGCGGTGCTGCGGCCCGCCCGTTCACCACGCATATGAACGCCTTCGACATCGACCTGTTCCTGCGCATCGCGCCCGAGCTCTTCCTCAAGCGCTGTCTCGTGGGCGGCATCGATCGCGTGTTCGAGATCAACCGCGACTTCCGCAACGAGGGCGTCGACGCCACACATGCCCCGGAATTCACCATGGTCGAGGCTTATCAGGCTTATGGCACCTATGACACGATCGGCAAGCTCGTCAAGGAGCTCATCCAGAAAACTGCTGTGGACGTGTTCGGCTCCACGACCGTTACGCTACTGGACGGCTCCGAATATGACTTCGGCGGCGAATGGAAGCAGATCAGCATGTACGGCTCGCTCTCCGACGCCCTAGGCGAGCAGATCACGCCGGAAACTTCAGTTGAGCATCTTGGCGCGATCGCCGACAAGCTCGGCGTCGAGCGTGATGCCGTGGAGAACCACGGCAAGCTCGTGGAGCATCTGTGGGAGCACTTCTACGAGGACAAGCTTTACAAGCCGACCTTTGTGCGCGACTTCCCGGTTGAAACCAGCCCGCTGGTCAAGGCCCACCGCTCCAAGCCAGGCATGGTAGAGAAATGGGATCTGTATGTGCGCGGCTTCGAGCTGGCCACTGGGTATTCCGAGCTCAACGACCCGGTCGTACAGCGCGCACGCTTGGTTGCTCAGGCGCGCGATGCGATGGCCGGCGACGAGGAGGCCATGGACATTGACGAAGACTTTCTTGAGGCGCTCGGCGTGGGCATGCCTCCAGCTGGCGGCATGGGCATGGGCGTCGACCGTCTGCTTATCGCTTTGACTGGCGCGACGATCCGCGAGACCATCACCTTCCCGCTCGTCAAACCGATCAATCGTTAGGCGCGAGCAGGATAGGAACAAATACGATCCTTACTAAAAACGAATCGTATATGGTGAGGAATATGAAACTGAGATTGTGGCTCGGGGGGGCGCGGCCGAAAACCCTGCCGCTGGGGCTAGCCCCGGTTATCGTGGCAGCAATGGCCATGTGGCAGACCGTGTTCGCAGGCGTATACGGCGGGTCATATAACCATAAGCCATGCCCGGTGTTCGGCGGCCGCCCGCCATACCCGGTAGGTGGCTACGGCCGGTGTCTGACGTCCCCGGGCTGGTATATCGCGGTAGCATCGCTGTGCGCCGGCGTCGCGATTTTCCTGCAGATCGCCGCGAATTTTGCCAACGATTACTCGGACGGCAAGCGTGGAGTCGACAGTGGGCGAAGCATCGACGGCATAGGCGTTGCTGGTGGCGAACTCGGCATGCGAGGCTCTTTCTCGGCAGATTCTGCGCGCCGTGACCGCATCGCAACTCAGTCACGAGGCCAATCGCAGGGCCCATCCCAACCGGCTAAGAAACCGCTCGCCTCTGGAGCTGCGCCACGCCTACAGGCTCCATCGCGACTCGTGGCATCGGGCGTCGCGCCGAAGAAGGTGCTTGCTGCGGCGGGCATCAGCGCGGCGCTCGCCTGCGCGTGCGGTCTGGCGATCATCGTGCTCACCGGCCATTGGTGGCTTGCTGCCCTTGGCGTCATGTGCATCGTGGCTGGGTGGTTCTATGTCGGCGGCGAGCATCCATATGGTTATCACGGCTGGGGTGAGGCATCGGCTTTTGTGTTCTTCGGTCTTGTCGCCGTCTGCGGCACGGCATATGCACTGTCTGACACAGTGCCATATCTGATCATCTGGGTTGGCATAGCACAGGGTCTGCTTGCCGTCGCGGTGCTGTCCGTCAATAATCTGCGCGATATCGGTGACGATGCGGCGCATGGAAAGTACACATGGATGGTGCGCATGGGCGAACGCAGGGGGCGGCGATTCGCTGAAGCGATGGTCATCATTCCAGTACTGATGCTGATTGAAGAATTCGTGGCCCGTGTGCCCTGGCAGCAGGTTCATGACATGGCCCAGGATGCATGCGGTACGAACGACGCGGGTCGGATCGTGTGCGATTATGCTCCTGCGCTGCGCGCCCAATACCTGTGCTATGCATCCAGTGCGTTGCTGGCGGTGACCTGTGTGATGTGCCTGTGTGCCGCATTTGCCATTCATCGTAGGAACCATCGGGCGGCACTGCCCTTATGTAGCTTCCTGGCGCTAACTGTGGCATTCACCTTCGGAACACTGTATCTTATCGCGATATAGGAGAAATCCGTTCTGTGATAGGCATACTGTTTCGAATTATGCCTCCCGACGTGATGTGAGCGCGCACATTCGCTAGTTGTGATGTGGCCCACAGTGTCGCCGACGGCCCTTATGATTGGAACATGTCTTACAAATTAGTATTGCTCCGACATGGTCAGAGCGCATGGAATAAAACTAATCAGTTCACTGGCTGGGTGGATGTCCCGCTGACCGAGCAGGGCGAGCAAGAGGCCAAGCGTGGCGGTCAGCTGCTCAAGGAAAAGAACGTCCTTCCCGACATTGTCTTCACTTCGCTGCTACGCCGCGCCATCAACACGGCCAACATCGCCCTCGACGAGGCCGACCGCCTGTGGATTCCCGTCCAGCGCAGCTGGCGTCTCAACGAGCGTCATTATGGCGCACTGCAGGGCAAGAACAAGTCGGAGATCCGGCAGGAGTATGGCGACGAGAAGTTCATGATCTGGCGCCGCTCCTATGCCACGCCGCCGCCGGAGATCGATCCTAACGACCCGTATGCGCAGGACAAGGATCCGCGCTATGCCGGTGACCCGGTGCCCGAGGCTGAAGCCTTGGCCAACGTCGTGACTCGCGTCACCCCGTACTGGGAATCCGCGATCGAGCCCGAGCTCAAGTCCGGCAAGACCGTCCTGATCGCCGCGCACGGCAACTCGTTGCGCGCCATCGTCAAGATGCTTGACGGCTTGAGCGAAGAGGAGATCTCCAAGGTCAACATTCCGACTGGCATCCCGCTGCTGTACGAACTGGACGAGAACTTCAAGCCGCTCAAACCGCGCGGCGAATACCTTGACCCTGAGGCCGCCGCAGCAGGCGCCGCAGCAGTTGCTGCCCAGGGCCAAGCCAAGAAGTGAGCCCGACAGAGCCTGAGGCTTAAGGCAAACGAATAAACCGCTGCCGTCTCATCAGCCGATATAGACACCGGCTGATGAGACGGCAGCGGTTTTCGATTCGGGGGAGCGGACACATGGATCCGCTGTTAGCGGTTTTCTGCTACTGTCAGGGTAAATTCCACCCAGCGGATATGCAGATGCAGCCTTAGTCAGGTGCGCCCGAGCCATAGCGGGGCGTTCAGCTGATGTCATCACCCTCGTCGCGCTCAGGCTCCTTGCTGGGATCGAAGCCGGAGACAATGAACACTACTCGCCGCGCGGCGGAAACCGCATGGTCTCCCAGGCGTTCCATGAAGCGTCCGATGAGCACAACGTCGATGAGCTGCTGCTTCGTGCCTTTCCATGAGTCATCCAGCACCATCGCGAAGGTCTGGTGGTGCAGACTATCTAGCGTGTCGTCGTCGAGGATGATCTGCTCCGCCACTTTGGCATCGCGATCGGCGAGCATGGTCACTGTGCGCTCTGCCGTCATGTCGAGGAAATCGCGCATCTGCGCGAACAGATTCTGCGCCTCTGGTGGCACGGGGGACAGCGGGTAGGTACGGCGTGCCGCTTCGGCGATATGCCGGGCGAGATCGCCCATGCGCTCGAATGTGGAGGCTAGACGCATGGAGGAGACAACCACGCGCAAGTCGGTGGCCACCGGGTTTTGCTTGGCGAGCAGCCGCACGCATTGTTCGATGATGCTCGACTCCAGTGCATCGATTTCGATATCGCCGTCGATAACGCTCTGGGCAGCCTCTAGGTCGGCATCCATCAGCGCCTCACCGGACAACGTAATCGCCTTGCGTACGGATTGTGCCATATGGTCGAGGTCGTCGGCGACAGCCTTCAACTCCTCGTTGAAAATAACACGCATGATTCAGCCTTCCTGATATGAGGTTCGCGACTACCACCAGTGTATTCTCAACGCCGTTTCTTGGCGAGGCGGGTGTGGCAGCCCGGCGCGTTGTTGTCTCAAAATTCACCGGACCGTTCACCTGCCATTCATGTCGTCGGCTGCCCCGTAACTAATGAAGCGCTGCCCACAATGGCCGTGGCAGCCTCAGTGAGGTGCTGTTCGGCGGGAGCCATGCCGCTGCAACATCGTCATGAGTGCGGCCTGGGGATGTGCGGCAGCCGAATATGGGACAATGGAGCCATGCCTTTCTCAGTGTCGTCCGTATTGATCTTCGCAGTGTTTGGACTGCTCGCCGCCGCCGTCCTCGCAGCATTGCTCTATACGGTGGCCGATTGGCTGCATCCTGTGATCGCCCGCTTCGCCCGATCAGACTCGGGTTTCGGCGATCGGCTTGCGGACATACGACGCCGCTTCGGCCATCGGCAGGACGAGGACGACGAGGGAGACGACCTGGATGACTCCACGGCTGCGCTCATCTCCATGCTTGATACGGTTTCGATCGTGGTGGACGGCAATGACGAAGTCGTGCGCGCGAATCCTGGTGCCTACACGCTCGGCGTGGTCAGCGATGATGTCATCGTCGATGAGCGTGTACTTGAGCAGGTGCGGGCTGTACGGATCAAGGGCGGTCGTCAGCAATTCGAACTGACGACCGATACGCCCGAGCGTTTTATCCGAGTCATGGCCGAGGCGCCGGGTAATGTTAGGGAACAGCACCGTGATCTCGCCGCAGAGATGCGCGATATGCAAGGGGTGAGTCGGCCGAACTGGGTCAAAGTGACTGTCGGGCGCATCAACGAACATTTCGTTGTCGTCCTCCTTGACGATATGAGCGAATCCATCCGCTTCGCTCAATTGCGCGATTCCTTCATTGTCAATGTGTCCGAGCAGCTGCTCGCGCCGACCCAGGACTTGGAGCGCCTTGCCGACACCCTCGAGGCCGGCGATCTGGACATCGGTCAGGTGCAGCATGAGGCTCGGCAGGTGAAGACTTCCAGCCGCCGGTTGAATCATATGGTCTCCGATCTGCTCCTGCTCATCAAAGCTCAGGAGCCGGTGACACCGACGCAGTCCAACCGGCTGAACGTGAGCGAGCAGGTGAACCAGGTCATAGATCAGCTAGCCAAGGAAAGCCGCCAGCTGCGTGTGCCGCTCATCGTCGATTGCGACAGGAAACTGAACATTAATGCAGAAGGTGAGCAGATTCGCGCGGCGGTGCGCAAATTAGTCGAAAATGCGATGCTCTATTCGTCTGCCGGATCCGCGGTGAGCATTTCGGCCCAGGCTTCGCGAGCAGGCGACCAAGTCGTTATTCGCGTGATCGACCGCGGCGAAGGCATCGCCAAAGCAGAGCAGCCACGTGTCTTCGAACGTTTTTATCGAGGTGCGAACCAGAATGAGCGCACCGGGGAAGGCATCGGATTAGGCCTGGCCATCGTCAAGCATGTGGCGCTCACCCATCATGGCAGCGTGGCGGTATGGAGCGCGCCCGGACAGGGCAGCACGTTCACACTCACCTTGCCGCTGGCGCATTAGGCATGAACAATGCTATCGCCGGCGAACCTGCTCTGGATCCCTCACTCGCCCAAACGGCTGTAATCCCACCGGTCGAAGCGTTCCCAGAGCAGCAGAACGATGCCGGTCGCGATGCCGGCAGCGCAGATAAGAAGCAGTTTCAGAATCGCGAAATTGAAAACCAGCATAAGAACCGCGCAGACCATGGTCGCCACCAGCCATAGTCCGGTGCCTATGAGAAATACTTTACGCAAATCCACGCGAACCGGCGCAGGAGAAGGTTTGCGGACATCGGGATTGACAATCGGCGCGAATTTCATACCAATACTGTATCCTGCACGGTGGCCTGTCAAGGGGTAACCTTGAAGCGGAGCATTGCCCGTCGGGAAGAAAGGAACTGCCGTGTATCCGATTCGTCCCGTCGCCAAACGCTATGCGTGGGGCTCCTACGACCGTCTGCAGACGATGTTCTCTGGCTTCCTGCGTGAGCCGTGCAGCGGGCCGCTGGCGGAGATGTGGTTCAGCGGGCACCCGCAGTGGCCTTCGACGCTCGATGTGCCCGGCCGAGGCCTTATCGGCGTCCCCGACGCGATTCGTGAAGACCCGGCAGCGATGGTGGGCGAGCGGAATTCCGAACGTTTTGGGCCGGTGCTGCCTTATCTGCTTAAGATGATATCCGCGCGCATACCGTTGTCATTGCAGGTGCATCCGGTTGGCTTCGAGGCCCGTGCGGGGTACAACGAGCAGAACGCGGCTGGAGTGCCTTTAGACTCTCCCGATCGTTCGTTCAAGGATCCGGTGGCAAAAAGTGAGATGGTCGTTGCCATGGAGCCGTTCAGCGCATCGGTCGGCTTCGCTTCGATTCCCTTCATGCTACGCAATCTCAAACTCGTCGATCATCCGATCGCCGCACGCATGGTGCAGGCGTTACAGCCCCGTTTCCCTGTGCTGGGACACGATGCGGGGGATTTCGCCGTCGCCGATGCAATGATGCCGGTCGCAGCTGCAGTCTGGCCCGAGTCCAGACGCCAGGTGTTCCGCGCTTTCCATACGGCGATCACCGCGGGAGGAGCAGGAGGAGATAGATCGTGCTCGTACAGTACGGCCAATGTGGCTGGTATCAGCGTAGATGATGGTGGGGGAGCCGATACCAACGGGCTGCTGGAGGCGTTGTGCGCGGGGGCTGTGAAGGCCACGACTGCGCGTTCGCGCCGGGCATTCAGTCATGCGCTGATCGCGGCGAGGGCTTTCGCCGGAGACGCCAGCGTGCTGAGCCTATTGATGATGAATCCGGTCACGCTCGGCGAAGGCGAGTCCGTCTTCATCCCGGCGGGCACCCCCCACGCCTACCTGCATGGGACGGCCGCCGAGATCATGACAAATTCGGACAATGTGTTGCGTGCGGGGATGAGCGTCAAGCACAAGGATATTCCCAATCTGCTGCGAACGCTTGATTGCCGCTCCGCTGCGCCTATCGATCCGGCGGCAACCAATCTCGTGACTCTGATGATGCGTGACGTGGTAGTCTACAAGCCCAAGCTTGAGGAATTCATGCTGTCATACGGCCACGTGGACGCAAGCCATCGGCAGTGGCCGATTGTCGATCGCCTCGTTCGGCGCTACGGCAGGCTAGCGGAGCAGATCGGTGGCGGCCCGCTGACGCCGGGCGACCATGGGCCGCGAGTGCTCTTGTGTACGCAGGGCGCGATCCACTGCGTGAGCGCCACAGATGAATGTGTGCTCACCTGTGGGCAGTCTGTGTTCATCCCTGCTATGGAAGGCAGGTTGGCCGTCGACGCAGTTGCCGGAGAATACGCGGGCAATGGGGGCGCAGCCAATGACGATGGTGCCGGCACGGGCCTTGCATCCAATGGCTCCTTCGTCATGGCGTCGACGCATCTATAGCACTGCGTCGTCTGCCTTAGGGCAACAATGTAGAGACGTCTACAAGAGCTATAAGCGTTCCACGACATAGTCGATGCAATGGGTCAGCGCTTCCACGTCGTCGGGCTCCACAGAGGGGAACACGCCGATGCGCAGCTGATTGCGCCCAAGCTTGCGGTAACCGGCGGTATCAACGATGCCGTTGCTGCGCAATGCCGCAATCACTTGACTCGCATCAACAGCTTCGTCAAGATCGATCGTGACTACGGCGTTCGAGCGGGCTGCTGCTTCGGCCACAAAGGGCTCCGCGTAATCACTGTTTTGCGCCCATGTATACAGCGTGTTGGCTGAGTGTGCGCAACGGGCCGAAGACCATGCTAGTCCGCCGTTGCTGTTGAGCCAGCTCACCTGCTCGGCGAGCATGACGAGCGTTGCGATAGCCGGAGTGTTCAGCGTCTGATCCTTGCGGGAGTTTTCGATAGCCGAACGCAACGAGAGGAACGGTGGAATCCAGCGTGGCGAACCGTCGCGCCTGGCATCATCGGTTACGCTGTATGCGCGTCTGATCGCCGCAGGGGAGAGTGCCGCAAGCCACAGGCCGCCGTCGGAGCCGAAAGCCTTTTGCGGGGAAAAATAATAGGCGTCACATTGGGAGATATCGACCGGCAAGGATCCGGCGCCGCTCGTGGCATCAATGATGATCAGGGCATCCTGTTCGCGGCTTCCTGCAATTCGCTGCACCGGCGCAGCCACGCCGGTTGAAGTCTCGTTGTGTGCCCAGCAGTAGGCGTCTGTGCCCTCGGTGAGTTCGGGGAGTCGGTAGGAGCCTGGCTTGGACTCGAAAATCACGGGATTGTCCAGGAACGGCGCCGACGCAACTGATTGCGCGAATTTGGCGCTGAACGATCCGTATGATCCGCATGCCGCCTTGCGACGGATCAGGTTCGCGCAGGCGAGATCCCAGAAGGCGCTCGCTCCGCCGTCGCCGAGCACGATCTCATAGCCCTCGGGCAGCGAGAAGAAACCGGCAAGCCCCTCACGAATCGAGGCAACCAGCTGCCTGACTGGGGCTTGACGGTGTGAAGTTCCCAGCAGTGTGCTTCCGGCAGCCTCCAGCGCAGCTGACTGCTCAGGGCGGATCTTGCTCGGGCCCGAGCCGAAACGACCGTCGGCCGGCAGCAGTGATTGCGGGATTGTCACGGTAGTAGCCATGCAGACTAGCGTAGCAAGGCCAGCGAATCACCGGGCCGCAGCGATATGAGGTTGCGACGCCATGACGATGCAACAATGCCCCGCAATCGTTCACAGGAGACGTCATAATTGAGTTTCAGGCAGTCGCAGGATCACGAAATTGCACAGTGCAGATAAGAATAGGAACGACGTTGGGACACGCTGTGAATGGCGTGCAGGGCCGGGATATTGCCCTGCCCTTCTTGCTGCAGCTTGCCGCAAACTTTCCGCAGCGCCGATGAAACGGTCTGTGGATTGGGGAAGTGGTTTGTCGTTTGCGATTGGGGCAGACCCCATTGTATTGTGCAATATGAGCTTGTACCGGGTCGTCGCGAGTCATGTTGACGGCCCTGAACCCGATAAGGAGCTGGGCACGTATGAAGCATGCTGCGCATAAGGCGGCCAAAGTCTCGAGGAAGCAAACGGGCTCGTCCCATGTGTTGTTCGCCTCGGCTCACGGCGCCCATGCCGCGCTAGCGTCAGCGACAGCGCCAGTTCAATCGGTGCGGGCAATAGCCCAGACTTCGGTGGGCACGATGGCCATAGAGCTCGATGACGTGCTTGCAGCCAAGATCAACGACATTGCTGCGCCTAGCCGTAGATCATTACGCGAATCAGCGCGCGCCGCGCAACGTCGGTCGTATCTCCTTGCCTCGGCGTCGCTGGCGGCTTTAGTGGGTAGTGCGGCTACCTCCATGGCCCTCGCCGCCAAACCCGGCGATGCTGCGTTCACGACCTCCGAAGATCCCACGACGACTACGCAGATCAGACGTGTCACCTCTGACACCGTGTCTCGTTCGCAGAACCGCGCTCCGCTGGGCGAAATTGCGAACCCTGCTGGATCCAATGCTGCAGGCGAACACGAGGGCTCGTGGCAGCTCAACGACAGCGACAGTGCAATCGACGTGAATGCGATGACGCGCGTCACGGCCGCTAACCCAGTTGTGGCTTCGCTGCTAGACGGCGATCGCGCAGCGCTGCCGGCAGGTTTCGATCCCAACCACGCCACGGGCGATACAGGCAACAGCTATTCGTTCAGTCAGTGCACATGGTGGGTGTATATTCGCCGCCATCAGTTGGGCTTGCCGGTCGGCACGCACATGGGCAATGGCAATATGTGGGCCAATTCGGCGCGGGCCTTGGGCTACTGGGTCGACCATCAGGCAAGGCACGTAGGCGACATCATGGTATTCGCAGCCGGCCAGGACGGTGCCAGTCCCGTCTATGGGCATGTCGCGATCATCGAGAAGATCAATCCGGACGGCTCAGTTGAGACATCGGAATGTGGAGCCGCGCTGCAGGGTAAGACGACGTCTCGCACGTTCAGCGCACAACAGGTCGCGCAGCATCAGATCATTCATTACTGATCAGCCTCACGCCCGGCGTGTCCTTAGAACCGTCGGCATTCGTGCTGCATTCGATATTGTGTGTAAGGATCGTGTGCTATCGTGATGCGTGATGAAAACAAAGAAGCCTCGTTCAACGTTTGTGGCGGCCATTGCGGCCAGCACGATGCTCATTGCCTTCGCCCCAGCGGCCATGGCCTCCTCGAATGGTGATTCCACGACGGTTGATAACACTGTGGCTTCATCACGGTCATTCAAGTCATATGGTGCCAGAAAAGATTTCCTGAAGGAATCAACGGCGACGACAGTCGAGAAAGACTCTAATTGGGGTGGCCTCAAGGGAGTCGATGTACCACAGACACCATCGCAAGCTGAAAAGGATGCGGCTGCGCGTAGAGCTGCTGATCAGGCTGCTGCACGTGCCGCAGCTGCGACGCGTGCCCAGGCTGCTGCTGACGCTGCCGCAGCGAGCCGCTCCGCACAGCGCGAAGCGCTGACCGCCAAGCCTAGCGCCCCTCAGGCGCAGAGCTATGCTGTGGCCGAACCCAATGGGTCTTCCGCCGCTTCGGTATTGTCTTTCGCCGCACAGTTCGTCGGCAAGGCTCCTTATGTATATGGCGGTACGACTCCTGCCGGATGGGACTGTTCCGGATTTGTCATGTATGTGTTTGCCAAGATAGGCATTTCGCTGCCGCACTCTTCTGGAGCTCAGACTCGCGTGGGCACGGCAGTCGCTGATTTGTCGCAGGCGCGGCCCGGAGACATTATTGCCAGCAATGGTCACGCAGCCATTTACATAGGCAACGGCATGGTAGTCAACGCCCTCAACGAGCGCGCAGACACGACCTATTCCAGCATTGGCATCGCCTTCCACGGAGCCTACTCCATTCGCCGACTGCTCTGAAGTTGATTTGCAGGTATGGCCGCTTCGCCGGCATGGCTAATTCCAGATGTAGTCGATGGTAGGCTCACTCAGTATGCAGACACCGTGTTTTTTGGTGTTGCATGCGTGTGATTCGGTCCGAGACGGTTGCACTTTGCTGGGATGACTTGTTGCTGATGGCACCGTATGTTTGTGACGCAACGGTTACGATGTCCAGATTTTTTTCGCCCGGATACGCGCTATCCTAGAGTTACGAGGTCGGGTGCGCAGCAGCGCTGGCCGTTAACGCAGGGAGGTGTCATCATGATCAACGAAAAAGCCATACTTGTCGGCGTCGATGGATCACATGCCAGTTACAAGGCCACATGGTGGGCGGCGAACTACGCCAAGCATGCCGGTCTAACCTTGCAGATCGTATGCGCCTATTCGCTGCCGAGCTATGCAGCAGTGTCTTTCGACGCGACCTACACGGCGATGGGCGACGACAACGCAGCTCATAATGATGCGCAAGAGATACTCTCCAAGGCCAAGGCAATTGCCGATGAACAGGGAGTTGAGGCGGCGACGCTCATCGTCACTGGTGACCCGGCTTCGGTGTTCGTCGAGCTTTCGCGTAACTACAATCTGATTGTCATTGGCAACCGCGGCAAGGGCGGTTTAGCCGAGCGACTACTGGGCACCACCAGCTCTTCTCTGCCTGCATATGCGTATTGCCCAATTGTCGTAGTGCCATACACCAATGACGACGGCAAAGTGATGCACCTGAACAATACGATCACCCGGGTGGCGGTCGGTATCGACGAAAGTAAGTGGGGCCTGAAGGCCCTGCAGCTGGCCGCCGATTTCGCCAGCACATGGGGCGCGTCGCTTGATGTGATCCTGGCGGTGCCCAATATCAAGGGGCTCGAGGGCGAACAGGGCGTTACGGACTCGTATATGGAAGATCTGGGCGAGAACATCAAGCCTCTGCAAGCGGCCCATCCGGATCTTCGCATCGACAAGACGATCGTGCCGGATACCGCTGTTAACGCGCTGGCTAAGGCCAGTTTCGACCATGATGTCGTGGTAGTAGGCTCACGTGGTCGCGGCGGATTCACGGGGCTTATTATGGGCTCCACAAGCCAAGGACTGATCCAGCATTCAGTCGGGCCAGTCTACGTGGTGCCGCGTAAGTTCGTGGAGGCGCAGGAGGCTCGCATCCGCAAGCTATCCGAGATCATGGGTGTTGAGGAGATCTCGGTGCAGGCTGCTGACGATGCAGCAGCGGAGACCATCGAATCGGCCATCGACCCGATGCATCAGCCACCGAGCCACAGCACGACGATGCAATAAGTCACAATGCGCAGGGTAGTGCAAATCAGATAATGAGAGAGGGACTGGCGCCTGCGTTATGACCGCGCCAGTCCCCTCATGCCGTTGTTCAGGCTCATGCTTTTCGGATACGAAAAGCATGAGCCTGAAACTATTTACGCACCGTAACTTCCATACGTACCGGCGTCTCCTGGGTATAGGTGTGCATCACGGTGCAGCCCTTTTCGATGTGACGGGTGACGCGCTCTTTGAGTTTGGCAGCCTCCTCGTCGCCTAGGCCAGCGTCCGTGGCGTCGACAACGACGTGCTCGCTGAAGTTCAAGTAGGAATCGCTGGCATCGTCATAGGTGCCATCGACAACGATCTTCGCGCCCTTGCCTTCGCCGAGCGTGTGCTCGATCGCGAAGCTGCTGGATAGTGCGCCGCATGCGGCCAGTGCCACCTTCATAAGATCGCCAGGAGTGAACTGGCCCCGGCCTTTGCCGAATTTGATATGAGCGCCTTCATCGCTGAAAGCATCCCAAGAACCGTCTTTATTGCGTTCTACCCATAGCCGTTTGCCCATCTTACCCTCCTGAGGTCGTTGTCTCGGCGCGATACCGCGCCTACACAGCCCAATGTAGCGCGGTATCGCGTCATGTGTCGCATCCTTCGCGAGCTGAACAGTTTCGGCTAGAATAGAGCGCATGGTTTTGACATCCAAAGAACTCGCAGACATCCGCACCCGCATTCCCCGACGCCCAGACACCGATATTCCCATGCCCTACGAGGATTTGGTGCGCACAATCCTCGCCGAAGGCACACTCAAATCTGACCGCACAGGTACTGGAACAGTTTCGCTTTTCGGCCGGCAGATGCGTTTCGATCTGAGTGAAAGCTTCCCGCTGCTCACGACGAAAACCGTGTTCTTCAAGGGCATTGCTTACGAACTGCTGTGGTTTCTCAAAGGTTCGCGCAATATCAAGTATTTACATGATCACCATGTGCATATCTGGGACGAATGGGCCGATGAAAACGGTGACTTGGGACCGGTCTACGGCGTGCAATGGCGCAGCTGGCCGGCACCTGTGCCGGACGATCCCAACCGCACCATCGATCAGATCGCCAATGTGCTCAATCTCATCAAGACCCAGCCAGATTCTAGACGCATGATTGTGAGCGCCTGGAATCCAGCTGAAGTTGAGAAGATGGCTCTGCCGCCTTGTCACGCACTGTTCCAGTTCTATGTGGCCGACGACAAGCTTTCGTGCCAGCTCTACCAGCGGTCATGTGATATGTTCCTCGGTGTGCCGTTCAATATCGCCTCGTATTCGCTGCTCACCATGATGATGGCTCAGCAGGCAGGTTTAGAGCCTGGCGAATTCGTATGGACCGGCGGCGATTGCCATATCTATGACAACCACATCGATCAGGTGCTCGAGCAGCTCGGGCGCGATCCGTATCCCTACCCGCAGATGAAGATCCGCAAAGCGGATTCTCTGTTCGATTACGATTACGAGGATTTCAGCATCGTGGGCTACCAGCATCATCCGACCATCACAGCGCCGATCGCTGTGTGAACTGGCAAGAAGCGCAGCGGTGGTGCGGGAGTACGAGGAAAGGCAATCCTTCGAATTGCTGAAGGCATAGAGCGGTCTGAGCCAATCGCTATGCTGTGTCGCAGTCACATTTCCAAGGAGTGGATGAAATGGAGCATGACAGTAGCCGCAGCGGCTATCACGAACCCGAGCCCGGTTTTGCCGGGCTGCACGACACCGAAGAGTGGGGTGACGACATTGTCAAAACCGTCTCGGTGAACCTCATCTGGGCGCAGGCGAGCGACAAGGAAGGTCGACCGGGCGCCATCGGATTCAAAGGTGCGATGCCGTGGCATTTGGCCGAGGATATGCGCCGGTTCAAGGAGCTGACTGTTTCTCATCCGGTCATCATGGGGCGCAAAACCTGGGAGTCGCTTGACCCTAGGTTTCGACCGCTTCCCAATCGTGACAATTTCGTCGTGACTACTGACCGATCGTATAGCGCGCCGGGAGCCACGGTTGTTCCCGATCTGGAGTCCGCGATCGACTTGGCATGCCAGGAGGCGATACCGGACGACGGGCTTGATCGTAGTGAAATCTGGGTGATCGGCGGCGCGCAGCTGTACCAAGCTATGTTGCCTTTCGCCAACAAGGCCTATATTACGCAGATTGATGCTCGTGTTGATGCCGACGCCTATGCGCCTGACATGGAAGCTTTGGCACAATCCGACACATGGCGTATCACCGAAGCCACGCAATGGCTCACGCCAAAGAAACGCGAGGGCGCAGTGCGCCGCTATCGTTTCCTGACGATGCAGAAGGATGAACAGAATCTATGACGTCAATGATCTCTGCGACCTTTATGACCGATTGTCAGCAGACTGGGCAGGCTGCTGACTTGTGCAGGGAAACTGATCAGAAGGGCCGGCCAGACTACCGGCAGGGGGAGCCTGAGCGGCACCGCTACACCGTGATGACGGTGTGCACTGGCAACATCTGCCGTTCGCCGATGGCTGAGATTATCCTGCGCGCGCAATTCGATGCTGCAGGGCTCAGCAGCCAGGTGGATGTCGAATCCAGCGGCGTGAGCGACGAGGAAGACAGTCACCCCATCGACCCGCGTGCCGTGCGAGTCCTACGCCAGCGCGGCTATGAGATTCCAGCGCATCATTATGCGCACCGCATCACCCGCGATGAGGTGCGTCGAACTGATTTGTTCCTGCCCATGACTGCCTCGCATATGCGCTCCCTGCTGCGCCAAATTCCCGCGGTCAAGCGCTCACAGGTACACCTCTACCGCAGTTTTGACCCGAACTTGCCCAAGCCGCCAGCTGGCCGCGAAGATATGATTGATCTAGTTGACCCGTGGTACGGTGGCCCCAAAGATTTCGACATCGCCATCGACCAGATTGAAGAGGTCGCGCCGTACATCGTCGATTGGGTCAGGCGGCAATTGTAGCGTGTGTGCCGCATTCCATTATCGAGTCGGTACTGCTATGCAGCAGACCGATCAGGTATGATCACACGACTACCGCACCGAACGGCATGAGTGCCAGTTTGGCCATTTTGAAAGATTGGATGCCGAAGGGGATGCCGATGATCGTGATCATATTCGCGACCCCGGCTGCCACGTAGCCGATGGCAAGCCAAATCCCGATAACGATGATCCAGATGATGTTGAGCAGCAGCGATCCCACGCCGCCGCTGTACTCGACGCGTTTGCCGAATGGCGCAAGCGTAAGCCCAGCCATTTTGAAGGACTGCACGCCGAGGGGGATGCCGATGACGCTCATGCACAGAACCAGCCCGATAATCACCCAGGCAAGTGCTATCACAAGGCCGCCGAGGATGATCCATAGGATGTTGCCGAGCAATCTCATGATCCCGTCCCTATCGTATTAACGTGGTAGTACTGATTCCTCGAGTGTTGCTCTATTCTCGGCTCAACAGTATTACAACTGTTTTCGGCTATTGTAGCAGTTTCGCCATCGTCTGCCGGGTTTTGATGACAGGCGTTTCGATGATCAGCGTCGATCGCAGGCAGCATACATGGTTTTGTATTGCCACCATAGTCCCAACTGCCTGCTGCGATGATAAGCATGTCGTGAGCGTGAACCTGCGAATGACCAGGGTTTGGCGTTCTCCGGGCGTCACATCGCATTCGCTGTGTAAGCGCGTGGCGACGACGCTGGATATGCAAGGGTTGAGTGCCAGAGCAATATCGGACTATCTCGGCATAACAATCCGAGCATGACTCACAGCGTGTGCATACGAAGGAATTTCGGCAGCCAGAAAGCCGCCGCAAGCTTGGAAATCTGGTTGTTGAATATCATCTGATACCGGTGTTTATGATGGGTACGTGCTGGGTCAGTCCTGAACTGTTGTGAAAAATATGGAAGCCTTCACGAACAAAGCCCCCTCAGCCCAATGTTTCCAAGGGTTGAGGGGTTTTCGATGGTGGCTCCGAGCGGCATCGATCCGCTGACCTAGCGATTATCGATCCGTCGAAGGGCGCGAGCGTAGGCAAGGCCGAGGTCGGCACCGACAACCAGTCCTCCACGCCAGGGGAGACCACGACAAGGGTGGGCTCCGATCCGTATGCGTGTCTGTGGTCAAATATTTGTGTTCAGTGTTGGCACTGATTTGTGAACGCTTGCGGCGTTCATGTTGGTCGGTGTCGGCGGGTGTCGGTGTCGTTTAGGGCATCGATGCCGTTGGGTTCCTGATAGATTCCCGAGT
>JALCCT010000017.1 GCA_022640915.1 Bifidobacterium sp.
ACGACGGCGCTTTGGCCGCCTCATCAAGCATTGCAAGCATCTCCTCGCGCGATATCTTGACCTTGGAATCATATTTGCGGATGGAGCGGCGGCCTTCGAGGATTTTGGTGAAATCGTTGGTGGCGAGGTCAGTCTTGATGAGATCAGTCATGTGTTGGTTTCCTTTAGCTGGATTGCTGTCGGCCGCAGCCGTAGTGTTGCCATACATACCGTTGAATTCTCCATAGAAGGCGAAGTTTCAGCAGTGTGCTCAATAGTAGGTAGAACTTTAGCTACAATAGCTCCAAATCATAGCCGTTGCCGCTGCGCAACGCAGCCTGCACAGGCTGGTACCCGGCGCAACGCAACAGCGGCCTCGACCTTTCTGCTGGACTACTGCGGAATTGCAATCCACGCCCCCGTGAGGGGAGATGCAAAATTATCCGGCCTTGGATCATTTGACCCAACGAACATCGGGAGTGCAATTCACATCAAGCCGGAGATAACTGAACCTTAGTTGTGACAGTGCAGCACGAAACCATAGCATCAGGGCATCTCCATGTCTTACTCCCCAATCTCCCTTGCCGCCTGCTGTGCGGCGACATTGATGATATTCCAGGGACTGTTGAGGCCAGGCTGGAAGAAGAAGTCGGCGTAAGCCAGGTCTTGCACGGTGGCGTGCAGCTGGATGGCGAGCGCGATCGCGTTGATGTTGGCGGTGGTGTTCTGGATGCTCATGATCTGGGCACCGAGCACGCGGCCGTTCTCAGGCGCATAGGCCAGCTTGAAGTAGACGGGGGCATTGCCCGCATCCGCCTGCACAAAAGATGGTCGATAGAGGTCTTCCACAAAAACAAATTTCGCGCTCACGCCATACTCCGAGGCCGTGCACTCTTTGATGCCCGTAGACGCGAACTTGTAGTCAAACACGGGCAGCCCTGACGAACCGGAGACCGGTGTGAACGACACATCTTCGCCGAGCGCATTCTTTGCGGCAATCCTGCCTTGCCGACGCGCATTAGTGGCCAGCGCGAGATGCACCCTGCCGCCGGTCGGAGCGAAACGAACAGTGGTGGCGTCGCCTACCGCGTATATGTCAGTTGCGCTTGTCGCCTGATGATCATCTACGGCAATCAGCCCGCGTTTGTCGCGCTCCACTACGCCGTCGAGCCAATCAGTATTCGCGCGCACGCCGGCCGCCTCGATGACGAGATCCGCCGGGTAGGCGCACCGATCGGTGACGACCCGCGCAACCTTGCCGTCGACGCCTTCGTACCGCAAGACGCGCTGCCCGGTAGCCAGCACGACGCCATGCTGCGCAAGCGTGCCGGTAAGAATGTCGGTGAACTCGGCATCCAGATACATGGCCAGCATTCTAGGCTGCAGATCGATGATGGTGACATGCTTGCCTGCCTTGACAAACACTTCGGCGGCCTCGATGCCGATATAGCCCGCGCCGATGATCACCACATTGCCAATATCTGGGTCGATCGTGGCCTCTTTAAGCTTGATGGCCCAATCGCGGCCGCGCATCACATGAATGTTCGCCAACCCGCCGCCCTCGACAGGGAGACGGATCGGGTCTGCGCCAGGGCTGATAATGAGTTTGTCATATGATTCCTCGCGCCCGCCCCTCGCAGCACCGTCTGGTGCCGCATGGTCGATGACGTGCACAGTATGCGCCGCCGCGTCCACCGCAGTGATCTCCTGCTGCAGAAACACACGCAAGTTTTTGTCTCTTCCACTCGCCTCGGCGGCATATCTGGCAGAATCAATCTCCTTGACAGTACCCTCGAGATACCTCTGCATGCCGTATGAGAGGAAGGACAGGAACTGCCCCTTCTCATACCACTGAATCTCGGCGTCCGGCGCATCCTGAAGCACCTGCTGCACAGCCTCGTACCCGCCATGTGACGATCCGACCACGATGATCTTTTTCGCTCTTCCCATAGTGAGCTCCTCTTGCGTTCTGCTTCTCTTATCTGTTTTCCGCGGACTCTCACAACCTTGCGCCCTCGCGGTCATGTCGTCTCTTCCTAAATTAGCCGATGATCGCGTTGCCCCACAGAACTGCGCAGAACATTTCTTTTGCAAGCGCCTCAGCACTCCGTCTCAGCAGGTGCTGCGCATCGGCCTGATGACTTGCGAATGCTCACAAGCCGAAAGATCCGACCATCATCGCAGACGGCCAATCCAACTTTGATTACTCTTGCGGCAGAAGTGTCTTGAAAAGCTGAGGCTGTAGAAGCACTGAGGCTTTCGGACACCGAGTTTTTCGCCAAGACTTTAGAACACGGGGTATATTGTGCAACTCTAAATTCAACTACCACGATCTTGTCTACTGTATTCAAACACGGCTTTTAGATATCTTGGACCCTATTATAGATACAACCTCGCGGAAAATAAGAAATGTACCCAAAGCACGCAAAGGCAACGCTTACTCATAGGCAGAGGACGGTGTATGACGCAGCACACCGCAGCAACACGCCGTCTTGCGTCCGGCTGCGCAATTTCGTAAGATAGGTGAGTTTGTTAGCCCCCCTCGTCTAACGGTTAGGACACCAGACTTTCAATCTGACAACGAGAGTTCGACTCTCTCGGGGGGTACTTATCAGGTGTGTAGTCACGCTCTGCCATGCCTTTGATCAATTCAAATCTTACTGAATCCATCGACATAGACCATTTTCTGATGCCCTTGTAGAATAGCGGACAGTCAGGCAAAGAGAATCCTGCTGAGCGAAACACTGGATAGCGACAGTGTCCACGTTCCAATGATCTTTGACATCATACGCGAAACAGCGAACCGCGTTGTCGCCAACTACATTGCATGGGGCACGAAGCGGCAGATACGCACCAAGCCGCACACTGGCAGGCCGAGCAGTTCCGCACCCAGCACGAAGTGCACATAGGATCCCCATAATCGCAAAACCGTCGAGACGAGGATCACATAACTGGACAATGTGCCGACACACATGCTCGAACATGCGCCAATTCTCACATAGCGTGAAAGCTTAGGCGACATGCAGCTTCGTAAGCTTGGGACATCCCTGCGTGCGCGAGGATCACCCTTGCAGATGCAAGGAACTTTATTTGAGTTTACTGCTGAGGACCTACTACAGCATTGGCTCGTAACCCATGGATTGTGGAGCGTCACCACAAATACACTCCACAATCCTTCCCAATCACATCATGCTAAGATGCGCAGACTGTTAAGGTCTCACGCCTTCTCTACCGCCACACCCAGCTCCTCCGCCCCATCATCCGCTACCACATCCAAACTCGTGGCCAGCGTCTCAGCGGCGATCAAGTCACGGAACTGTTCGACCTTAGGCGCGTCCGCCGAGGGAACCACCAACCGCAGCGCGATGCGGTCGGCGATGTCCAAACCAGCGTCCTTGCGGGCGTCCTGGACGGCGCGGATGGCGTCGCGGGCATAGCCTTCGGCGAGCAGGTCGGCGTTGAGCGCGGTGTCGAGGATCACGAAGCCGCCGGTCGGCAGCGCGGACGATACGGCCCCGGCTGCGGCGCCAGCCGCGGCATCGCTCTCCTCGACCTGATTGATGAGCTCGTACTCCCCCTCGACCAGCGTCAGGTCGCCAGATGGGGTCTGCACGACTGGCGCGCCCGTAACCGGGTCCACATGCCATGCGCCGGACTTGGAGGCCTTGATGGCGAACTGCACCTGCTTGCCGAGCCGTGGGCCGGCTACGCGGGCATTGACCTTCAGATCGTTGATGACCTTCAGGCCATGCTTAGACGCGTCCTTTATGGTGGAGAACTCGATATCCTTGACGTTGAGCTCAGACTTGAGCAGCTCCTCATAACCAGCAGCTCCGGTCGGGTCGTCAACCAGAACCGTAAGCCGCCCAAGCGGCTGGCGCACGCGGATCTGCTCCGCCTTGCGCAGTGACAGTGTGGCGGAGACGATCTCGCGCACTTTCTCCATCGCGGCGACCAGCTGCGGATCAGCGACCAAAACCCGTCCCAGCTCAGTGTCCTCGCCGGACTGCGCATCGTTGACGAACGGCCAGTTCGCCAGATGCACCGACTCGCCGCCGGTCAACCCGCGCCACACAGCTTCGGCTTCCATCGGAGCAAGTGGCGCGAGCACACGCATGAAGGTTTCCAGCACGGTGTAGAGCGTGTTGAACGCGTCCGGATCCTCGTTCCAGAAGCGGTCTCGCGTATTGCGGATGTACCAGTTCGTCAGCACATCAATGAAGTCCGAGGCCGCAGCATAGGCATCGGAGATCGCGAAATCGTCCAGCGCATTTTGCGCACGCTCGACCAGCATGCGCGTGCGGGCCAGCAGATAGCGGTCCATCGCCGGCAGGCCGACCACCTCGTCAGGGCGCAGCAATCGCGCATCGAAGCCAGCCCCGTGGTTGGCGGCGTTCGCGTACAGGGTGAAGAAGTAGTACGAGCTCCAGACCGGTAACATGGCTTGGCGCACGGTGTTGCGGATGCCATCAGCGGTGACAATGAGATTACCGCCGCGCAGGATCGGCGAGCTCATGAGGAACCAGCGCATTGCATCGGATCCATAGTCGTTGAACACGCCGTTCACGTCAGGATAGTTGTGCAAGTGCTTGCTCATCTTTTGGCCGTCGCTGCCGAGCACGATGCCGTGGCAGATCACATTCTCGAACGCCGAGCTATCGAACAGACCCGTGGCCATCACGTGCAGCAGGTAGAACCAGCCACGCGTCTGGCCGATATATTCCACAATATAATCAGCCGGGAAGTGCTGCTCGAAGTACTCTTTGTTTTCGAAGGGATAGTGGAACTGTGCGAAGGACATCGAACCGGATTCGAACCAGCAATCCAGCACGTCACTGATGCGATGCATGTGCGATTTGCCGGTGGGGTCATCGGGGTTGACGCGTACCAGCTCATCAATAAAGGGCCGGTGCATGTTGATTTCGCCGTCGCGTCCGCGCGGATAGTCGCCAAAATCACGCTTGAGCTCCTCGAGCGAACCATATACGTCGACGCGCGGATACTTCGGATCGTCCGATACCCATACTGGAATCGGTGAGCCCCAGAAGCGGTTGCGGCTGATCGACCAGTCGCGCGCATTCTCCAGCCATTTGCCGAACTGGCCGTCCTTGACGTTCCCGGGGATCCAGTTGATCTCTTGGTTGTGCGCCAGCAGTCGATCCTTGAACTTCGTGACCGAGACAAACCATGAGGAGACCGGCTTGTAGATCAGCGGCGTGCCGCAGCGCCAGCAATGCGGGTAGGAGTGCATGTAGCTCTTCTCTTGAAAGAGCAGCGCGCGATGCTCAGCCGGAATCTGCGCAAGTGGGCCATCCCCAGCACGCAAATTGCGCAGGATCGGCAGATTGGCGTCGAACACATACTGGCCTTCGTAATCCGGGCAGGCGCTGGTGAACTTGCAGCCCGCGTCGAGTACGTCGGTCGATACGATGCCGTACTTGGTCAGCGTGTTCATATCATCTTCGCCGTAAGGAGCCTGATGCACTAGGCCTGTGCCCTCAACCGTGTCGACGTAGTTCGCCAGCAGGATCTGATAAGCGTTCGGCCCAGGCGTGCCGCCCTCGGCCGTGGCCTTATCACCTGCAAAGTAAGGGAACACTGGCCAATAACGCCAACCGACCATCTCGGAGCCCTTGAGCTCGCGCACGATCTCGTAATCCTCCCCCAGCTCCTTAGCATAGGAACCGAGCAGTGGCTTTCCGAGATAGAATTTCTTGCCTGCGAACTTGCCAGACCTCGGCCGCACCTCAACGTAATCAATGTCGGCGCCCACAACGATGGCAAAGTTAGTCGGCACAGTCCATGGCGTAGTCGTCCAGAAGACCGCGTAGGCGTTCTCTTCGTCACGCAGCTTGACCGCGACCGAAACGGTGGTGTCCTGACGATCCTGATACACATCGGCATCCATGCGCAGCTCGTGGGCGGACAACGGCGTCTGATCTTTCGGGCAGTACGGTAGCACGCGATAGCCCTGATAGGCCAAGCCCTTCTTGTAGAGCTGCTTGAAAGCCCACATCACCGATTCCATGTACGGAATGTCAAGCGTCTTGTACCCGTGCTCGAAATCGACCCAACGCGCCTGGCGATGCACGTAATCCTGCCACTCGCCAGTGTACTTGAGCACGGATGCGCGGCAGGCGTCATTGAACTTCTCGATGCCCATCTGCTCGATCTGGTCAACCGATTCGATGCCCAGCTCTTTCTGCGCTTCAAGCTCCGCAGGCAGACCGTGTGTGTCCCAGCCGAAGACGCGGTTGACGCGACGGCCCTTCATGGTCTGGTAGCGCGGAATCACGTCCTTGGCGTACCCAGTGAGCAGGTGGCCGTAATGCGGCAGGCCGTTGGCGAAGGGCGGGCCATCGAAGAAGACAAACTCGTTCTGGCTATGGTCGCCAGAGGGGTTGCGCTCAACAGACTTGTTAAAAGTATCGTCCTTGTCCCAATAGTCGAGCACCGATACCTCAAGATTTGGAAAGCTCGGGTTCGCAGTGACATGCTCGCTGTGCTCGCCGACAGCGGCCTTGGGATACACATGCCGTGATTCGACAGTGGAATTGGTGGTTTCGCTCACCGCAGTTCTCCTCGTTTGGCAGGTTCGTCATACACAACCCACGAGGACGACAACGGCGCCTATCGCGCCGGAACACGCTTTCCAATCTTGCGCGCCCAGCCTGTCGGCAACCGCAACCGCGGTACCACCCCGCTTGCCGTTGGTTCATCTCGTTATATGCCCACGGGACTCGCACACGGCCGCTCGATCCGGCTATGTCGGGCCGAACCCGTCGGTTCTACTGAATTGCAGCCACGCAGCCGGCCCGATGAGTCACCATCAAGGCAAACCGAACAACCGCAATCGTTCTTCCGAAGGCTCCCCGCTGATAACGGATCAACGCCATACTGCTTGGCATACTAGCACTGAGCTGAGGACAGCCCGACGCTCTTGTTCGCCAGCCGCCGCAATCACGCATAATCGTGCGTAATCCCGCTATTCCATATCGAGCGAAACCGGATGGTTCGGCGCGGGGAATGCGCGGCTGAGTTCCTCGAATTCCTCATCGGTGAGCGAGCTTTGCGGCACAGCCGCGTTTCCCAACGTGTGCTCCCGACTGCCGCTGCGCGGAATCGCAATGACACTCGGCTGGTGCAGCACAAACGCCAGCAGAACCTGCATCGGCGTAAAACCATGCTCCTGCGCGACCTTCTGCACGGCCGCGCTATCGACCAGACCATGCCGCAGATTCCCAGCCTGGGCAAGCGGGCAGTATGCCATCACCGGAATATGCCGTTCAGCAAGCCACGGCATGAGATCCACCTCAATGCCGCGCGAACCTAAGTGATACAGCACCTGATCCACGCAGCAATTCGCGCCGCCATCGAGCGCCAGCAGTTCGCGCATGTCAGTCAGATTGAAGTTCGAAACACCCCAACGACGAATCAGACCTTCGCTCACGGCATCCTGCATGCAGGCCACGGTTTCGGCCAGCAGCACGGGACCGCGCCAGTGCAGCAGATACATATCAAGATGATCCGTGCCAAGTCTGTCCAGACTCGCTTCGAGACTCTCACGCAGGTGGGCGCGACCCGCGTTGTGCGGGTAGACCTTGGAAACCAAGTAAAGATTCTCGCGCCGATATCCTGCGATAGCCCTGCCGACTAGTCGCTCAGCCTCGCCTTCGCCATACATTTCGGCGGTATCGATAAGCTGAATCCCGGCGTCCAAACCAGCGCGAAGCGCCTCAATCTCCACATCCTGCGGCCGTCGCCCCTCCCCCAGATACCATGTGCCCATCCCGAGCCGTGGTATCAGGCTGCCATCCGGCAATTCGATTTGGAGTTTGTTCGCGTCATCCATGGCGATTCCTTTCCCAGAGGATGGTGATACGAATTTTCGCATAATCATGTGCCTAATTTTCCGATTCGCACGTGTATCTACGTTGTATCTCCGTTATCTGTAGTGCTAATTACCTTTGCGGAGATAGACCTCTGCAGCATCCCGATAACACCACGCATAACGGCGATAGGCCCTTATTGCCGGGCAACAGCCATGAGATTCCAAAGACTTCAGGAGATCGAACGACGAAAAAATCCCGAGACAGCCGTTTTACCGCCCGGCGAAACGCTCCTTGATCTGAGCGGTGGTGCCGTACGAGGTCTGCGCGCCGAGTCCTGTCGCCGCGTAGGCGGAGACGTAGGAGGCAAGCTGAGCCGCCTCGTGCAACGCAAAACCAGACGCGAGGCCCGCCAGCACAGTGCCCATGAAAGCGTCACCGCAGCCGGTGGTATCCACGGGGGTGACGGCAACTGGCGAGATGGGAATCACACCAGACGCGGAAGCTGTCGCATCAAGCACCACCGAGCCATCGCCGCCCAGCGTCACAATCGTCTGCTCGAACCCGAGCTCCCGCAGCTGTTTCAATGCCTCATGCCAGTCGAAAGCGCTCCAATCACCATGCTCCGGCTCGGCGATACCCAGCATCTGCGCCATCTCGTGTTCGTTGACAAGCAGAATGTCGCAGAACTCGATCAGCTCCTGCGGCAAAACAGCCATGAACGGCGAATTGTTGACCAGCACCTTCACACCGGCCTCGTGGCAGATTCTGGCGGCGGCAGTCACCGTCTCGATGGGACTTTCCAGGCACAGGCCCAACACGCCAGAGGAAGTCAGCTGTTCGCGCATCGATTTGATGTATTCCACGCTGACTTGCGCATTCGACCCGGGCGAGTACACGATGGTGTTCTCGCCGTAGGCGTCGACGGTGATCACTGTGGTGCCGCTGGAGCCGGGCACGCGGCAGATCTGCGCTGTGTCGACACCGGCTTCTGCTAGCTTGCCCAGCAGGAAATCAGCATTGGTATCAGTGCCGACGGCGCCGAAGAGCCGCACGTGAGCACCAATGCGGGCCGCCGCTGCCGCCTGGTTGCCGGATTTGCCCCCGGGAAGAATCTGTAGCGGGCCGCCGTTGACGGTCTCCCCCGGCCTAGGCAGTCGCTCAGTGGTGACTGTGTAGTCGGCGTTCATCGATCCTACAACTGATACAGTGCCGTGGATGCGGCTCAGCGATGCAAGAATCGAATTGCTCGTTGCTTTTTCACTCATTGTTATTTCACTCATCGCTGTTTCACTCGTTGCGATATCACCCGTTGCTATTGCTCTCATTGCACTTCCTTCTTAGGACTATTCGGCAACCATTCGACACATATTTGCGTCGTCAGGCTTAGTACGAACAGCACCAATGATGCCCGTACCAAGCCTAAATTTGCGATATTGCCCGCTGCCAGATTAGCGCTTATCACAGCGCCAAACACAGACGCCTTCGCTCGTTCTGATTGGCAAAAGCTATACGACCTCAGTTAGCGGCCTGTGCCAGCGCCGTAATCCGAGTCATGAACTCGTTGAGGAAGCGCTTCACATCAACGCCGACCGCTACCTTCGTCGTCTTGACGGGGTCGTTCAAGCGCTCGTTGTCGCCGATGGTGCGCCCGCGCGTAGGGCCTTCCACATCGACCTGCATATTGATCGGCAGTGTGGTCACCAACGTCGGATCCACCGCTACGGCTGCGGCCAGCGGATCGTGCAGGCCGCAGCCGCCCAGATGCGGCGCGGTGGTTTCATACGCCTTGATGTAGTAGTCGGTCATATCGGCGAGAAACGTGCCTGCCGCGGTTCCCAAATCGCGCCAGCGCTGCGTTTCCTCGTAGGTAAGCAAGGTTTGTAGCGTCACGTCGAGGCCGATCATGGTCGTTGAAGCGCCGGAGCGGAACAGGTAATCTGCGGCCTCGGGATCCTGCGAGATATTGGCCTCAGTCCAAGCATTCACATTGCCCTGCACAGTGAGCGCGCCGCCCATGAACACGATGCCGCCGAGCTGATTGGCGATCTCCGGGGCTTTGCGTAACGCCGCCGCAATATTGGTCATAGGACCCGTCGGCACATAGATGAGATCCTTGCCATAGGTATTGGCCGCATCGATGATGAAATCGACGGCCGGCTCGCTTTCCGGTTCGCGCTTCGAATCGGGAATGTCGACTTCCCCGATGCCGTTGTTGCCATGAATAAATGCAGAAGCCTTGCCCACTGTAAAGGAATCAGTGGCACCAGCATGCGGCAAGCCCTTGTACACCTTGATTTCCGGATGCCCCAGCAGGTCGGTGATAGCTAAGGAATTGCGCACGCCTTGGTCGAGCAGCACGTTGCCATAGGTGCCGGTGATGCCGATGAGTTCGATCTCCGGGCTGCCGAGCACATACGAGATCGCGAGCGCATCGTCCACGCCAGTGTCGAGATCCAAAATCAGTTTTTTCATGTCCACATCTTTCGCCATAGAGGAAGCGCCTGCTATTCCAACTCCACCGCACCGGTATAGAGCTGATAGTATTCGCCCTTTTTCGCTATCAGCTCCTCGTGCGAGCCGCGCTCGATAATGTGGCCATGGTCGAGCACCATGATGACATCGGAGTTGCGCACGGTGGAGAGCCGGTGCGCGATCACGAACACGGTGCGGCCCTTCATGAGTGCGTCCATGCCGGCCTGCACCACTTCCTCGGTGCGGGTGTCAATAGAGGATGTCGCCTCGTCTAGAATCATGGCTGGCGGGTCGGCGGCGGCCGCGCGCGCGATGGAGATCAACTGACGTTGGCCTTGAGACAATCCGCTGCCATCGCCTTCGAGAACGGTTTGATAACCGTTGGGCAGCATACGAATAAAGCCATCCGCATTGGTGAGCCTCGCGGCGGCGACGCACTCCTCATCGCTCGCATCGAGACGACCGTAGCGAATATTGTCCATCACCGTGCCGGTGAACAGGTTCACATCCTGCAGCACGATGCCGAGAGATCGCCGTAGATCAGGCTTTTGGATGTTCCTCACATCAATGCCGTCATACAAGATCTGTCCTTGCTGGATGTCATAGAAACGGTTGATCAGGTTCGTGACGGTCGTTTTGCCGGCGCCGGTCGCCCCGACCAGTGCGATCTTCTGGCCGGGCTCGGCAAACCAGGTGATGTCGTGGAGCACTGGCTTGCCCGGGTTGTAGCCGAAAGTCACGTCGGTGAAGCGCACATCGCCGCGCAGCAGGGTATAGCGTCCGTCCGGCGAAGTGACAGCGTTCTCCTTGGCCTTGAGCGCCACTTCACGGGCCGAACCCTGAAGTTTCTCCGCAGCGGCCAGCGAACGCGTCCCGTCGTCGCCTGCCTCACGTTTCCACGCCCAGTTGCCAGTTTCATGATCGACTTCGGCGAGCGTATGGCCGTCGTCTCCGACTTCGACGTTGACCAGCTGCACGGAGCCGCTGTCACCTTCGATTGGCTCGTCCAGCAACGCGAAGATGCGCGATGCGCCAGCCGACGCCATCATGACCATGTTGAACTGCATCGAAACCTGGCCGATCGGGTTGATGAACGCCCTCGAGAGCGTGAGCACCGAGATGATGGTGCCGAGCGTGAACGCGCTCGTACCGGCAAGTCCTAGGTTTGGCCAACCGGCGATGGCGGTTACGCCGCCAACGATCGCCAACAGCACGTAGAGCAGATAGCCCATGTTGCCGATGATCGGCATGAGGATGTTGCCGTACGTATTGGCAGCGGCTGACGCATCGAACAGCTCGCCGTTCTTCTTATTGAAGCTATCGGCTGTGAGATGCTCGTGGTTGAACACCTTGATGACCTTCAGGCCGTTCACAGACTCTTCGACGAAGCCATTGACCTCGCCTAACGATCGCTGCTGGCGCACGAAATACAACCCGCTGCGGCCAACCAACACGCGAACCACCGCGATGAGCAGCGCAGTGAACAAGACGGTAAACACGGTGAACGGCACAGACAGCCACAACATGGCGATCAATGCCGCCAGCGCCGAGACACCAGAGGCGAACATCTGCGGGAAAGATTGCGAGATCGCCTGGCGCAGCGTATCGGTGTCGTTGGTGTAACGGCTCATCACGTCGCCATGCTCATGGGTGTCGAAGAAACGAATAGGCAGTTGCTGCTGGTGGGCAAACATCTGATCACGGACTGTTTTGAGTGTTCCCTGCTCGACTTTGACGATCAGCCAGTTCCACAACCAGGTGCTGAGCGTACCGATGGCGTAGAGGACTGCCATCAATGTCAGCGCGCGGATCAGTGGCCCCCAATCAGGGCTAGGCTCGCCAACAAGAGGCAAGATATACAAGTCGATCAGCGACTGCAGAAACAGCGCGGACCCTGCTTGGGCCGCCGAGCCAACGAGGATGCATACCACGATGGCGATGACGCGCCAACGGTATTGGAAAACGTAGCCGAAAATGCGATTGATGGTTTCCCTGTTCGCACGGCGCGAAGCCGGCTTGCGCTCTTCGAATGATGTGGATTCGCTCATCGCGCACCTCCTTGCGCAAACGTGGGTCGTTCTGCGCTACGTGGCTCGGCAGTGAACTGATCAGCGGTGAATTGCCCGATCGTGGACCGTCTAATGGTCGGCACCTCGAGAGCCGGCACGTGGATAATCGGCTGCCCGATAGCATCCTCCCGACCCGACAACTCTTCAGGATCGACCGCCCCGGCAGGATCAGCTGCGTAGTTCTTGGTCTGCGATTCGTATATAGATCGGTACTCCTCGCAACTTTCGAGCAGCCCGTCATGCGTGCCAGTGGCGAGAATCTCGCCTTCCTCAAGCACCACGATCAGATCGGACTCTTGCACAGAGGCCACGCGCTGTGCGATGATGATCTTCGTGGTATCCGGAATTTCATTGTGCATGGCCTCGCGGATCAGCCGATCTGTCTTGGTGTCCACTGCGCTGGTGGAATCGTCGAGAATAAGGATCTTCGGACGCTTGAGCAGAGCCCGAGCGATGCATAGCCGCTGCCGCTGACCGCCGGAGACGTTCGAGCCGCCTTGTTCGATATAGGTGTTGTACCTGTCCGGGAACTCGTTGATGAACCCGTCCGCCTGCGCGAGCTGACACGCGTGAACTAGCTCTTCGTCAGTGGCGTTGGGATTGCCCCAACGCAGATTCTGGGCGATGGTCCCGCTGAACAGCACGTTCTTCTGCAAGACCATGGCCACTTGGTCACGCAAGGCTTCCAGCGAATATTCTCGCACATCGCGCCCGCCAACTTTCAGCGAGCCGCCAGTTACGTCATAAAGTCGCGGGATCAATTGCACAAGGCTCGATTTCGACGAACCTGTGCCGCCCACGATGCCTACTGTCTGGCCGGAGGCGATCTCGAGATTGATATTGTTGAGCACCGGCTTCTCAGCAATGTCCGAATAGCGGAACATCACGTGGTCGAAGCAGATTGAGCCGTCGGCAACGGCACCCACCGGCCGCTGCGGGTCGCGCACCGTGCTCACCCCGTTGATGACTTCACTGATGCGCTCAGCCGAAGCCTGCGAAATGATAATCATGACGAACACCATCGTGAGCATCATGATCGACATGAGAATCTGCATCGCATACGTCACCAATGCCGTAAGATCGCCTGTGGTCAAGCCCAACGCGGCGTTGTTTCCGGAAGCCACGATCTGCCGCGCGCCGATCCAGGAAATCATGATCATGAGCACGTACATGCACAGCTGCATCGAGGGGGTGCTGAAGCTCAGGATCTTGTCCGCGAGACTGAAGTCCTTGAAGATCAGTCGCGAGATTCTACCGAACTTGCCCATCTCGTGGCTTTCGCGGTTGTAGGATTTCACAACGCGAATGCCTTGGATGTTCTCGTCAACCACATTATTCAACTGGTCATACGTATGGAACACACGCTCGAAAATCGGGTGGACAACCAATACCAGACCGATCGCCACCACTGCCAGAATCGGTATAGCGGCGAGGAACACCAGCGAGATGTCGGTGTTGATGCGGAAGGTGAAGATCCAGGAGATGACGATCATCACGGGGGCACGCACGCCCAAACGAATCACCATCTGATAGGCGTTCTGTAGATTCGTCACGTCCGTGGTGAGTCGGGTGATGATCGAGCCGGTCGAGAAGCGGTCGATATTACTGAAGCTGAAGGACTGCACCTTTGCAAACAGGTCCGATCGGAGATTCTTTGCAAAGCCCGCCGAAGCGATCGCCGCGTATCTGCCGGACATATACCCCGAGAGTAGCGAAACCATCGAGCAGACCAGCAAAATCAGCCCGAATCGCCAGATAGCAGGCATGGAACCGGCCGTGATGCCTTGATCAATAAGCAACGCCATTATCGTAGGTATGAGAATCTCAAGCGTGCCCTCGACCAGGACGAATGCCGGCCCGAGCAGGCTTGGTTTGCGATATTCGCGAAGGCTACCAAGCAGGGTGCGAATCAGATGCCGTGGTCGCTGTTGTGATTGCGCCGGCCCCTGGGTTCGCTGTGCTTCCTTCGCCATCACTGCCTGTGCCACCTGATTGTCTCCTTGCCTCTCCAGATCGGTGAACGCACCGACCTTACATGCGCTTGGGACTGGGATGACCTGCCTGCAAGCAATCCGGTTCAGCCGGGATCACAGGGAGAATTGGGCCGCAGTCGCAGCGATGTTCAACTGTGAACATCATGCTCCGACAGATGGATAATTGTCTGGGTTACTCCCCGAGCATGAGCGTAGGCAATCGTCGATTGGGCATGCTAAATGCGGCCATATCACCTATTCTCGACCATATTGGGCAATCACGATCAAGCCTGGCCTTACGCCTGGAATACGTGGGGATGCCTCGGATCGCCGGGCTCGTCTGCCAGCAGGCCTTCAAGACCGAGGAACTCCTGCCAGAAGGCCAAGGGCTGGCCGTATGGCGTGCTGTGCGCGCCATGAGCCTGCAGATCCGTTTTCGTTTCGATCACGTCAAATTCATTGATGCCCTCGAAGTACGATTCGAGCCGCTGGCGGTTGGCGTCATCGTAAAACAGTGAGCCAACGATCTCCGTCAGCCGTTCCGCCCGGTCGATGGGCAGCGAATCCCAGTGCCGCAGTTCGATGAAGTTCTTGAGCCGCACATCGTTGAAATGCGTGGAGAGCACGTGATTGATCTCATACGCATTGAGCTCGCGGTCGGGATATATCTCGCCGGCATTGTCGCGGAACGCAACGCGATGCTTCTGCGAGTCGGGCAGGCCATCGGCCTCCGGCGTATGAGTCAGGTCGGCGAACATTAGCGGCGTGGACAGCACATCGACCGCATAGTCCTCCCAACTGAAACGGGGATCATACAGTCCGGGCGTGATGCCGGTACGCTGCGGATCCAACGCGTCCCACATGAGCTGGCGCAGCAGCGGGTAAGGATTCGTCCGCCCTTCGAAATAGGGCGTATTACGGAAGAACCATGCCAAGATCGGGCCGATGGCGGTGCCAAGGCGCATCTTTTCTATGGCGTCGCGCTCATTCTGGTAGTCGATGCTGACTTGGGTGGAGGCCGAGCATCGCATCATGCACGGGCCGAATTTGCCGACGCGGCCCAAATATTCGGTCATTGCGTCGTAACGGCTTTTCGGATTCACCGGCACATCGGCATAACTGGTTTTGGGCTGGTATCCGTAATTGATCAGCCGGAAGCCGAGCTCGTCAAGAATCGGATTGATCTGCCTGCGAAATGCACCATACTCCGTGAGCAGCTCCTCAGGCCGATGCAGCACGCCGACCGAGCATTCGAACTGTCCGCCCGGCTCCAGCGAAATGCCGATGCCCTTACGTCCCAAGCCCACAAGCCGGCCGTTCTCCCAATACTCTTCGTCAGCGTCGTAGTAGGGCCGCAAACGGTTCAGCAATGTTTCGATGCCGTTGGGCTCGTAATAGTTCACCGCGTCATCGGTGCCGTTGCGCACTGGCAGATGCTCGATCTCGATGCCGTAGCCGTCCTCGCGTTTCGATTTGGCACCGTGTCCGAAGAATCGCACAAGACTCGCGACATGCTTCGGGTTGACGGTGGTAACCAGATGCGCGTAGCTGATGCGTGGTGTATTCATGAGCGTCATCGTATCCGACCCAGCTGGAAGACGCGTGCTTCACGCTATACGAAAAACCGATAGCGGATGCCGACGCGCCATGTCAACACATGACGATGGTTTCGCCAGCTAGCGGCATCGAGCGAACATGAAACAGCGGGCCTGCAGAATCGTTCCGATCGTACGCACCAGCTGGATTAGCCCAATGGGCGCGCCGCCCGCCGAATTGTTCACACCAGCCGTCACACCAGGTCAATCGGCCGAAGTCAGCTCCTGATGACGCTTCTTCGCCGCGGCGATCATGAGCTTGATGCGGTTGAGCTGGTTGGCCTGCGACGCCCCCGGATCATAGTCGATGGAGACAATGTTGGCTTGCGTGTGCAGGCGGCGAATCTTGCCGAACATGCCGCGGCCGGTCACGTGATTGGGCAAGCAGGCAAAGGGCTGCGCGCAGATGACGTTGGGGCAGCCCGACTTGATGAGTTCGAGGATCTCGGCAGTCAGCAGCCAGCCCTCCCCCGCCTGCACGCCGATCGACGTCACCTCGCCGGCCATCTTGACCAGTTCGGGCATCGGCGTGTCCTGGCTGAATTTGCCATGCGCAAGATCGATCGCCCGACGCACAGGGTTTAGATACCGATCCAATCCCCAACGCATCGCCGCATAGGCCGCCTGATTGCCGCCCATGCCGAGGTGATGCTCTTTCCAGTTGGTGATGTAAGGGGCAGTGGTCATGAATTCCATGATGCCGGGCACGACCGCCTCACAATCCTGCGATTCAATCACGTCGATTAGGTGGTTGTTGGCGTCAGGATGGTATTTGACCAGAATCTCGCCGACGACACCGACACGGGTTTTGCGCTGCCTGCGGTTCAATGGCAGCGCATCAAAGCTCGTCACGATTTTCCTGAGCAGCGCCGGATATGGCAGATAGCGCCTGCCGAATTCACGCCCGGCGGTGTCTGAGAAGCCGTGGTGCTCGAGGGTTTCACGTGCTATGGAATCCCAGAGTTCGTAGCGCCTGTTCGCGCTGCCCGGCTCAGCCTCGTAAGGCCGCACGCGGTACAAGCATTTCATCAGCAGGTCGCCGACGATCAGCGCCTTGATGGCCCGATGCGCGAGCGCAGGGGTCACGGTGAAGCCGGGATTGTCTTCGATGCCCTGCGTGCTCAGGGCGATGACAGGGACCTGGGGATAACCCGAGTCGACCAACGCCTTGCGGATCAGGCCGAAATAGTTCGTCGCGCGGCACATGCCGCCGGTCTGTGTGATGGCCAATGCGACTTTGTCGGGGTCATATTTGCCCTGCACGATGGCATCGACGAGCTGGCCTACCACCATGATGGCCGGGTAGCAGGCGTCATTGTTAACGTATTTGAGGCCGAGTTCGACATCCTCGTGACTTGCGGTTGGGAGCAGATCGAAATGGTAGCCGCCCGAACGGATCGCAGCTTCCAGCAATGACATATGAACCGGACTCATCTGCGGACCGACGATTGTGTAATCCCTCTTCATCGACTTGCCAAAGGGGATCTTGTTCGCATAACGCGACATCGTGGCGTTATTGCGGCCTGCGACGCCGCTGTGCTTGGCTGTTTTGGTCTTGGCATCGGCATCTGACGAGTCGATGGCGAAGTCGCCAGCGGCGCAACCGTTTGCCCGTACTGCCACCGTATTCGCCCGGCGCGCGGCGGCGCGCATGGCTTGGGTGAGCCTGGGGTTCGCAGCCATCACCGCGTCGAGCATGATCTGACGGCCGGGCGTGGGCGCCTGCGCACCGGTTTTTCGAAATACTGCGGCACGCTTCGACTCTGCTGTCGCGGCTGCCACATCGCACGCCTGCCCGTACTGATCTCGAGCGTCGAGCAGCGCGGCCTTCGCCGTCTCCAGCTGCTGTTGCGCCTGATCGACCGCTTGTGCCTGGGCTACGTCCGTATTCAGTGCCGTTAGCACTGCCTCGTCGTGCTTGCCGGGCAGAGCAGAATGGGTCTTGGCCGCCTCGCGTTCTTCGACGGCGGCCTTGAGCGAGCGCAGGCGGATCTTAGCCGCGCCCAGATTGCTGACCTCGTCGATTTTGAGTTGCGTATACACGTCGGATTTGTCGGCGAGGATCTCGCTGACCTGATCGGTGGTGATCGCGTCGAGGCCGCAGCCGAAGGAGTTGAGTTGCACCAGTTCAAGCCCCGGATAAGAGGCAACAAAATCGGCCGCCGCGTAGAGGCGTGCATGATAGGCCCACTGGTTGGTGACGCGCAGCGGCATCGCGGTAACCTTGCGGTCGCCGGCATGGAAGAAGCCTGCGTCATCCTTCTTGCGCGGGTCGTTCTCGCCTTCGCCCAAGTACTCACTCAACCGCAGGTCGTCGCCGGGGTGCAACTCGCACACGGAGTCCTCAGAAAGCACCACCATGCCGAGCGCGCAGATGGATTCGGGGATGCCATGGTTGATTTCCGGGTCAATATGGTACGGCCGGCCGGCGAGCACGATGCCCCGGCAATCATGCTCCTTCATATACGCCAGCGCACGCAAGCCCTCGGTCTGCACATCGTTCTTGAAGATCTTGTCTTCTGCGTAGGCGGCATGGACTGCCCGCTCGACTTCGTCCCGTCCAACATCAGCCCAAGCGAATTCCTCGAGAATGCGCTCAACCATAAGTTCATGATTAGCGAGATTGAAGTACGGCCGCATATAGCGCACTCCGGAATCGCGTAATTCGGGCATATTCGCCTCGATCACGACTGGATAGTTGGCTACGACCGGGCAGTTGTAATGGTTGTCAGCGTTCTTGACAAGCTCCTCCTCATAGGAAACACAGGGGTAGAAGATCGTGTCGACATGTTTGCCCAGCAGCCATTTGATATGGCCGTGCACCAGTTTGGCCGGGTAACAGATATTTTCGGAGGCGATCGATTCGATGCCGCTCTCAAACAGCTCATGGCTCGAACGACCCGAAATCATGACTTTGAAGCCGAGCGAGGTAAGCAGCGTAAACCAGAAGGGGTAGTTCTCGTACATGTTCAGCACGCGCGGAATGCCGATAGAGCCGCGGTAGGCCTTCTTGTCGGTGAGCCGACGGTAGGCGAAGCAGCGCTTGTACTTGTAATCGTAGAGGTTCGGCCGGTCGGAGCGCTGCCTCTTGACGTCCCCGCCACGCTCGCAGCGGTTGCCCGTCACGTAGCGTGAACCATCTTGGAAGGTCGTGATCGTGAGCTTGCAGCGATTCTGGCACAGCTTGCACACGTCACGTTCGGAAGTCATCGACAAGTTGTCGAGCGCCTTGCCGCAGAGGATGGCCGAGCGTGTGTGCCCAGGATGGGTTGCGCGCGCAACGACATCATCATCAGCCGCATCGCCGTAGTGCATGCGCGCGGTCAACGCAGCGCCGTATGCCCCCATCAACCCTGCGATATTCGGCCGGGTGACCTCACGTTCGGTGAGCAGTTCGAAGGCACGCAGCACGGCGTCGTTGAGGAATGTGCCGCCCTGGACCACTACCGTGTCGCCCAGTTCGCCGCAGTCACGCAGCTTGATGACCTTGTACAACGCGTTACGTACGACGGAGTAGCACAGCCCGGCGGCGATGTTCTCCATTGATGCGCCGTCCTTCTGTGCCTGCTTGACGGAGGAGTTCATGAACACCGTGCAGCGCGAGCCCAAGTCGACCGGATGATCGGAACGCAATGCGGCCTGCGTGAAGTCTTCGATGCTCAATCCCATCGATTGCGCGAAGGTCTGCAGGAAGGAGCCACAGCCGGAAGAGCATGCCTCGTTCACCGCAATGGAATCCACCACGCCGTCGGTGATGGCCAAGTATTTCATATCCTGCCCGCCGATGTCGATGACAGCGGTGACGCCGGGACTCACCATTTCCGCGCCGCGATAGTGCGCCATCGTTTCGACCACACCCTCATCCAGATGCAGCCCGGTAGAGATGAGCCCTTCGCCGTAGCCGGTGGCACAGCTGCGGGCTATATAAGCACTGTGAGGCAGTTCGGCCTGGATTTTCCTGACGATGTCGGCGGCGGCAACCAATGGACTACCGCCGTTCATCGCATACGACGACCATACGATTTCGCGATCATCATTGACCAGCGTGGCCTTGATGGTGGTCGATCCGGCGTCAATACCGAGAAAATGCGGACCCCGCGCGCCTTCAAGCGTGCCGATATGGATATGCCCGCGGTGGTGGCGGGCGTTGAAAGCCTCACGATCCTGCTCAGTGTCGAACAGCGGCGGCATCGTAGGCGTGTCACTCGGCAGTTTTTCAAGGGCAGCTAATTGTTCGAGCACTTCAGCGCAGCTGCGCGGCTCGAAATGCTGACTCGGATCGAGCTGGTCGTCTTGGCCAGCAAGCAACGCTGCGCCGAAGGCAACATACAGGTGCGCATCGGTCGGCGTGATGAATTGGCCGACTTTGCCATCAAGGGCGCGGCCAAAGGCTTCGCGCAGCTCAGACATGAAGAACAGCGGACCGCCCAGAAACACCACCGTGCCGTGAATTGGACGCCCCGCAGCCAGCCCAGCAATGGTCTGCGTAGCCACTGCGGTAAAAATGGACGCCGCCAGATCGGACTTCGCCGCGCCATCGTTGATAAGCGGCTGCAGATCAGATTTGGCGAAGACGCCACAGCGTGAAGCAATGGGATACAAAGTCTGGTATTGCTTGGCTAACTCGTTCAGGCCTGCGGCGTCGGTGTCGAGCAGCGTCGACATCTGGTCGATAAACGCCCCGGTGCCGCCTGCGCACGAGCCGTTCATGCGCTGCTCCGGTGTGGGCTTCAGATATGTGATTTTCGCATCCTCGCCGCCCAGCTCGATGATGACATCAGCCTGCGGATACTCCTGGTCGATCGCCCGCGTCTCGGCGATGACCTCCTGCACAAAGGCCGCATGCATATGATCTGCAAGCCCCAGCCCGCCCGAACCGGTGATCGCCAGGCGGATCACGTTGTCACCACGGCCGCGGCGCTCGAGTTCGGCGCGAATGTCCTGCAGCAGCGAGGCGACAGTAGCACGGACATTGGCATGATGACGGCGATAATCGCAGAAGAGCACGTCACTCAGGCTGTCGCTGCCGCCAAGCACAACTGCCTTAACCGTCGTCGATCCGATGTCCAAACCGACTCTGAGCGGCCTGGCCGCACACCCCCGTGCCAATGTTACGTCCTGCGCATCCGCCATGTGCATCTCCAATACCTCGGGAGGCCCCGGACGCCGCCGTACTTCGATTTGCAGCCCTGCCCGGAAATCTAGTGCATACCATAGTCCTGTGCCATGTCAGACCGGTGCGCATTATCGCAAAACGATTCTTCCAGTAGGCCGCGCACGTGCAAACAACTAAGTGATCTGCGGGCCTGAACTATATGGATTAGCTGCCCATGGGAGACGAAAGACGCGGCACTGAGTCGAACTGCCCCGGATGAGCCCTTCCCTCCGTTGTTGTATGCCTTAGGACGCGCTGCCTTCGCCGCGGGCACGCTCCTTGCCATAAACCTCGGGGATGAAGCGCTCCTGATCATGCAGTTTGGCCCAGATTACCGGCCTGCCCTGTGCGAGGGACTGCGGCACGTCGATGATGCGCTGGTTGCTTGAACCGCGGAATTGCAACAACGAGTCATGCAGCGTCTTGATATAACGTCCGTCAACTAAGATATCGACCAGCTGCAGCAGTTCGAGCTTGTCTGCGCTCTCCCCCGGCCGCATCAGTTCCTCCCACGTGTATCCGGTCCAGCACCAGATGTCCTTGTCATGGCCGAACTCTTTGCGCAGCCGCCTGGCCAGCGGTATGAGAATGCCCGTGTTGAGCAGCGGTTCGCCGCCCAGGAACGTGATGCCCTGCACGAAGTTCTGGCCGATATCCTTAACGATCTTGTCTTCAAGCTCAGCCGTGTATTCGATACCCGCGCGGAAGTCCCAGATGGATGAGTTATAGCATTCGATGCAATGGAACGGGCACCCGGAGACATACAGCGAGCAACGAATTCCCTCACCATCGGTCATCAGAAAACGCTTGTAGTCAGCGACCATATTATGGCTCATCCGGTCGCTGCGCCACTGCCCTGCCCGAGGATTGTTGCTCAGCGCACAAGGAATACCCGGCCCCCGACCTACTTCAGTCCGAGCAAAATCATGCAACGCACCCTGCGCAACCATGCTGGTCTCCTTACAGACAATCCCCTAGGTGTGACGGTTTGGTTTGGAGTAGGTGCTGGCTGATACGCTCCAAGGCCGCTCGGCTTTGGAGCGTATCAGAGAACATACCCCTAGGCCCAACGCCACGGACACCAAACTAACTATTCGTCAATCAAACAACACAACACAGCTTATTTAGCTTCTTCGAACCATTCGCGTTCCTCGCCATCTTTCAACGTCACATGCCCTGTCTCTCCGCTCATGTGCTTGACACGATGGGCGATCTCCTCATGGCGGCCGTGCACCATGGGGCGCTGCACCGGGTTGCCGAGGTAGCCGCAGGTGCGCTTGGTGACGTTGCATTTGTCAGGGTCGGCGTTGCCGCACTCCGGGCATTTGAAGCCTTCTTCGGTCGGTTCGAAGTCGCCCTCGAATCCGCAAACGAAGCAGTGGTCGATCGGGGTGTTCGTGCCCAAGTATCCGATGCCGATGTTGTAGGCGTAGTCCCATACCGCTTCCAAGGCCTTAGGATTGGCCTGCAGGCAGGGGAATTCACAGTAGTTAATGAAGCCACCGGCCGCATAGTACGGGAAGTCCTTCTCGTAGTCCAGTTTCTCCATCGGAGTGGGCGACAGCCAGACTGGGTAGTGGAATGAGTTGGTGTAGAAATCGTGATCAGTAACGCCTTCCACGCGCCCGAACTTTTCGCGATCCATGCGGTTGAAGCGATCGGTCAGCGATTCAGCCGGAGTGGAATATACCGAATAGTGGTATCCCTCCTCGGCCTCCCACTGCTTGCACAGCTGGGTCATGCGCTTGACGATGGACAGCGCGAACTCCTTGCCCTGGGGGTCCCAGCCGTGGTCACGCATCCAGTTCTTGCCGTAGAACACCGAGGTCGCCTCGTACAGGCCGATATAGCCCAATGACACCGTGGAGCGGCTGTTGTTGAAGAGCTGGTCGACGCTGTCGTTCGCACCGAGGCGCCCGAAGGCGCCGTAGCGGAACAAGGTCGGCGCGTTGACCGGCGTAGCTTGTTTGCAACGCATGATGCGGAACTGCAACGCCTGGTGGGCGATTTCCATGCGCTCAGCGAACAGCTTCCAGAAGCGATCCGTGTCGCCGTGGGATTCCAACGCGATGCGCGGGATGTTCACAGTGACGACGCCAAGATTCATGCGCCCATCCTCTTCGTCTTGCCCGGTTTTGGGGTTAATCCAGCCTTGCAGGAAAGAGCGGCACCCCATTGGCGCCTTGAAGGAGCCGGTGATTTTGACGATGTTCTCATAGAACACAACATCGGGGTACATGCGCTTGGTCGAGCACTCTAATGCCAGCTGCTTCATGTCATAGTTCGGGTCACCTTTATCGGCGTTAATGCCGTGTTTAATGGTGAAGACGAGCTTGGGGAAGATCGCAGTGTGGCGGTCTTTGCCCAGGCCGCGAATGCGGTTGAGCAGGATCGCACGCTGGATTTCGCGTGCGAACCATGAGGTTCCCAGTCCGAAGCCGACGGTGACAAAGGGGGTTTGTCCGTTTGAGACGCGGTTGGAATTGATCTGGTATTCCATGGTCTGCATGGCGTCGTATATAGCCTTGCGGGTCATGATCTTCGCATAGATCTCGCGCAGCTGCTCAAGCTCATCGGCATTCGTGTCGAAGGGCCCATCGGCGGGCAGTGGCTCGCGGTTCTCGAAATGCAGGTTGCCGGGTTCCTGGGCTTTCAAACCATCGATCATGGCCCGGACCGCTTCAATCGGCATGATGTTCGGTATCATCGCGTGAGCGGCTTTAAGATTCTTGTCGTAATCTTTGCGTGCGTAAGGCTCAAGCATTTCGTCAGCGCGGTTGACGGTCTGGCCGCCGTACTGCGCTCCAGCAATGTCCTTGATGATCTGAGTGATCTGGGTCGAGGCGGTGCCGATGGACTTGGGCGAGTCCATCATGGCGTTGCCCAGCGCGAAGCCGTGCGCCAGCATATCGCCGAAGTCGGGCAGCGAGCAGTTATTCATCGAGGTGAACGGCGAGTAATCGGCGTCATGAAAATGGATATCGCCCTTCATGTGAGCATTGGCGACCGCATCGGGCAGCATCGAGAAAGCGGAAGCTTTCGAAACCGCGCCAGCCAGCAGATCGCGCTGGGTGGCGTAAACGTTCGAATCCTTATTCGCGTTCTCTCGCACCAACGACTCGTCGCGGTTGACCAGCCTGCTGACAGCTTCGTTGATGTCCGTAGCCTTGGCTCGTTCTATGTCTTTGTTTAGACGGTAGTTCGTATACGTGCGCGCCACGTCGTACAAATGGTCTTCGACAAGGCCATGCTCGACCAGGTTCTGGATGTCCTCAATCTTGGCAGGACCGTTGTATCTCCCCTGAATCTCACCTTCCACCTGATTGGCCAAGTCGCGGATAAGCTGATCCTCCTCAGGGCCAATTTCCTTGCCGAGATCAGAGAAAGCAGATTTGACCGCGCCGATGATATTAATTGGATCGAACTCGACAACGCGCCCATCACGTTTCTCTACAAGCACGGTAGCGGTTGCGCCATGCGTGCCGAGCGTACCGACAGCATCCAGAACCTGCGTTTCCATCTCAATTCCTCCCCGAGACCCGCCTTGGGCCGTGTAAAACTACATTGATGTAACTTGTTCCAACTATAACCCCGACACCCTATTTAGTAAATCCATAAGGCATCTCGCCTACATATAGTATTTTCGGCAGAACGACGCCAAATCACTCCCCTTGTGATTCACTGTCCGGCCGCGTGCCCGCGTGTCGCGCAACCAACAGTTGCCCGCCGTTTGCACTAGGGCTGCAACCTTCGCTTTGCTGACCGATATGCTCTGCCTCATCGGTAGGAATCAACGACCGGACGCGAGACGATGTCCTTTCTCTATAGGACTGTAGAAGGCATGAGTTCCGCATACGGCCATGGTTCACCGACACGTCCCGACGCGCCGCAGTACAGCACGCTCTGCGCAGACGAAGTTCCGAGATCCCGTGATCAGCTGCCTCGGTTGGCCCGCGACACGACCGCCGAAAACCCGTGGCCGGTCACCGTGCTCAGCCAGAAGTTCCACGATTCTGTGGCCCGCTGGCCGGAAGCCTGGGTGGAGGGGCAGATCGTCGAGATCAATATGCGCCGGCCCACCTCGGGCTATATCACGCTGCGCGACAATCTCGAGGAGATATCCTTGCCGGTCATGGGCTTTAGGGCCTTCGTGTCCAAGGCGCGCGAATTCCACCAGGGCGACCGCGTGGTGATCCACGGCAAGCCTGACATCTGGATGAAAGCCACCCGGCTGAGTTTCGTGGCCGACGACATCCGCCGCGTCGGCACGGGCGATCTGAAAGCCCAGATCGATCAGCTGCGTAAGAAGCTCAAGGGCGAAGGCCTGTTCGACACCGAAAACAAGGTGCCATTGCCACAGTTCCCGGCATGCATCGGGCTGATCTGCGCCCCGCAGGCGCGAGCTGAAGGCGATGTGATCACGAACGTGAACCTGCGTTGGCCAGTCGTGCAGTTCAAGGTCGTGCATGCGCACGTGCAAGGAGCCCAGTGCCCGAGCGACGTGATCAATGCGATCCAACTGCTTGACCACGATCCACAGGTGGACGTGATCATCGTTGCCCGAGGCGGCGGCAGCTTCGAGGACCTCATCGGCTTCTCCGACGAAGGCGTGGTACGTGCTGCCGCATCATGCCAGACCCCGCTGATCTCCGCCGTGGGCCACGAGGACGATTGGACACTGATTGACTTAGCGGCCGATCTACGCGCCTCGACGCCGACCGACGCGGCCAAGCGCGTGGTACCCGATGTGCGCGAGCAATGGCAGCTGATCGAGTCTGCCCGCATGCAGATGCAGATGCGAATCAGTGCACGCATCGACAACGAAATCCGTTTGATCGACGGCTACGCGGATCGACCAAGCCTCACCCACCCGCTTACCATGCTTGAACCGCACCAGCGTTTCCTAGATGACGCCCGCCAGCGCATGGAACGCGGGCTCACACGTATCGTCGACGATGCCGGCTTGAGCGTAGAAAAGCTCCACGCCAGCCTGACTGCGCTCAGTCCGCAGTCAACCCTGAACCGCGGATATGCTGTAGTGCAGGATGAGGATGGGCGCGTGATTGACGACGCTCAGGATGTGGCGCTGGGCGACGAGCTGACACTCACGCTCAAACATGGCGTCGTAGTGAGCCAGGCCACTGCGGTAAGCGGACAACAACAGAGCAAAACCAGATAGCTTTCGACACGAACCTCAGACACCGAATACAGGTAAGCAATCAAGGAGCAACGATGAGCACCACAACAGCCCACAACGACAATACCGAGAACACGAACAAAGAAACCACCGCTCCGAGCGCTTCAGCCTCAAGCCTGAGCGACAAGGAACGCGACGCCATCGCCGCCATGCCCTATGAAGAGGCGCGCGACCACCTGGTCCAAGCCGTGCAGGCACTGGAGGCCGGCGGCCTCAACCTCGACCAGTCGATGCGCCAATGGGAGCTGGGCGAGGCACTCGCCAAACGCGCCCAGTCATTGCTGGGTGAAGTCCGCGCAAAGCTGGACGCGGCCCAGGCCGAGCAGGAGTCCTCAGCGGAGGTGGCGGGTACTCAGTCCAACTTGGACTGAGTACCCTTCGCAGGCTTAATGCCTGCTCACCTCAGCTACGCACAGGCCACAGGCCTGCACGCGAGAAGCATTGAAGCGGCTAGGGAATCGACCGCGTACATGCATCACGCATCCTCGGGCGGATAGCTGGATACACTTCCGGCGGCGAGAATCCACGCGTGTCAGGAAAAGGTCGTACTGCGAATCGTCTTGCCGCGAATCGAAGTCCTAGAGCGATATCATGTCGGCGATTGGCGCATATTCCACGGCATCCATAATGATGGAGTAGCTGTCGAAATCGTTGCCATCGAACATTGCAACGATAGCTACACATCGATTTCTGCTTAACGGTTCGCCTGGCTCACAATACGGCGATCGTAGCCAGCAGCGCGGCGTGATCGGAGCCGGGGATGGCGACAACGCCGAGCTGGCCTGCCGTGATGCCTTGGTCGACGACCACATGATCGATGCCAGCGAACGCCGGCACATGCGGCCGGTTATTGGGCCAGGTAAATGTGAAACCGTGCCCAGCAAGCTGGGCACCGTCGCGGAAGCGGGTGCCGAGGAAATTCCTGAAAGGTGTGTGATCTGTCGTCGCGTTGAAGTCGCCCATGAACACATATCGGATGCCTGTTTTCGCGCGCATCCGTGCCAGCTCGTCCAGGGATCGTCTCCAATGATTCCATGTTCCGGGCTTAGGAGACGTCGTATGCACGCTGACAAATCGTATCGCCGTATCGCCGAAGTTCACCGTGCCGCCCGGCATGAACGAGGCACTCGAATTGACCTCGTCGTCTACAGCACTGCCCAGCGGTGAGGCTGACCACAGGCCGTTGCCATAGATCCCGTCGGCGGAAGAAATGTGCGAATACGGCAGATAATCGGCGATGCCCGCCTGCTCGAGGGCGGCGATGAAGCCGTGCGTCGTCTCCTGAAGCGCTAGCACCTCGACGCGCTGGTCGCGCACCGTCTCGACGATCGCTTTCGCATCAGCGCGACCTTTGTAGACATTCATCGTCATCACGCGCGCATACGCATCATGCGTGTTCATTCTTGCAGCAGATACAGCGTTTTTCGCCGCCTGGGACAGCGGGCTCGTGGATCTGAAGAACGGCGCCTGCCACCACACCTGCGCGCCGATCAGCGCCACCGCCACAAGCGCCACGCCCCAACGCCTGGCAGGCAGCGCAAACAGCAAAGCCAACAGCGCCACCAGCGTGAACCACGGTGTGAACGAGACCGCCGCCGGAACGTACGGCAGTGATTGCAGATTTTCCGGCAGCATCCGCGCGAGCGTGCCCAGCAGCGCGACGAACGCGAACAGACCCGCGAACGAGCCCAGTATCATATGATGGTGCCGTTTGCGTGCGAATGATCGCGAGGCGACTGCAGCCATAGTTCCTCCCTAGTGACGCTCACACCCTAGGCCATTCCCATGGCGCCCACCAGTCAGCGCACGGAAATCCCCGCACTATCCGCACCATCATATTTGCGCCATCGCATGCTCACCATCGCCTCCGCACGATACATTGAGTCATAGTGAATGATTGAATCGGACGATCTGAAAGGACCATGAACCCTATGGCGCAGGTTACGAAAGCACAGCTTTCACAAACACAGGCCTCTTCACAGGCGGCGACTTCACAGGCTTCATCCGCGCAGCCATCGGCATTGCACTCAGCTGCAACGCAATCTTCGACCGAGATCCCCCAAGTCACCAGCGAATCGGTCGGGCAGGAAAACGGGCTGCTTCTCCTCATCCACGGCGGCGCTGGAGACCGCGGGCCGAAAAACTCGCCGAAGCGCCGGGCGCAAATAGCAGCCGATCTCGAACGTGCGCTTGACGCCGGGTACGCGGTTCTTGACGCGGGCGGAGCAGCCGAGGACGCGGTATGCGCGGCGATCCACATCATGGAGGATGCTCCGGAGTTCAATGCGGGCCGCGGCGCGGCGCTCACCAGCGACGGCACCGTGCAGATGGACGCCTGCCTGATGACCGGCGACGGCGAAGTCGGAGCGGTCGCCGGCCTGATGACTGCACGCCACCCCATCGATGCGGCGCGGGCCGTCAAGCATCAGACCAAGCATGTCCTGTTCGCCGCTCCCAGCGAGAACGAGCTTGCGGACTGGGGTGTCGCAACAGAAGACCCGTCCTACTTCGTCACCGAACAGCGCAAGGCCTCGCTGGCCAACGCGCAGGCCCATGGCGACGCTTGGGAGAAGCATGGCACGATCGGCGCGGTGGCACGCGATGCGCGCGGCGATATCGCTGCGGCGACGTCCACGGGCGGCATCACCAACCAGATGCCGGGGCGCGTCGGCGACTCGCCGCTGCCCGGCTGCGGCAATTACGCCAATGCGGCGACCATCGCGGTCTCCGGAACCGGCATCGGCGAGGCCTTCGTGCGGGCGGTCGCCGGCAGGCAGCTCTCCGACCGCATCGAATATGCCAGGCAAACCCCTCAAGATGCAGCCGAAGCGACTCTCAATGACATTGCCAAGCATCGCGGCGACGGCGGTATCATCGTCGTGCCCTCGCATGGCCAAGGAGTGATCGCGTTCAACAGCGAGATGATGAACTTCGGTTATCGCTGCGGGCAGTCCACGCGGGTCAATAGCTGAGCGTGGTATATCAACAGGACCAACAAGGGCCAGCGATCGAAAATACCCACCGTCGGCTATTCAGCAACCCGCAAAGCCAATCCCAGATCAACGCGACGTCGAAGGCGCTATGCCTTTGATAAGCATCTCCACGAATTGCTCGCTGTAAGGCACGATTGCATCCCTGATGCCCGGATCCAGCGCACCCTGCGTCATCATACGCAGATACAGCAGCAGGAATTCGTCGGAGTACTTCGGATCGACGCTACCTTCCTGGCGTCCCTTGGCGAATAGGGAAAGCAGGATGCCAAAGGATCGCTCGGTATACCGCACCCGCAAATCCTGCATGCCCGGCCCACTATCCTCAGCGTACCAGCGCATGAGATCGCGGTAGAACTGTTCGGATACACGGCTGAGGCAGTCCAGCTCATACCTGGTCAAGGTCATCATCATTTGCGCGAACGGCAGATCCTGCGTGACAATGCGCTCGGCTCCCTCGGCGATCCGGGCGAGGAAACGGTCGAACACCGCAGAAATCAACCCCTGTTTGGAGCCGAAGTAGTTGAATATGGTCGCCCGAGAGACATGGGAACGCGCTGCGGCATCCGCAATGCTCAAGGTTTCTGCGCCGTTGTCCGAGTCGGCGTTCATGAGATCGAACGCGGCGTCGAGCACCTGCTCCTTTTTGGCCAAGGTGCGGCGCTCGAAGCCATTCATATCGATCCCTTCCCGTTGCTGTTGCGGAGGTCACAGCGCTTGCGGCCTGTGAAGATTCCGATGCTCACAGTGTATAACGGCCATTGAGACGCCGATTAAGGCATCTTCTTCGGCGTAGGTTTCGTATGCAATCCAAGAATCGCATAGTTTTATACTTTCTATGAAAATAAATCTATAATATTCCGTATGCGCTGGCATGTTCCATGCGCCGGCGACGGATGGTCAGCAATGGCCTGATATAAGGAGTTTCACTATGAGCAGTGTCGTTGCAATAGATCAGCTGCGCAAATCATTCGGCAGCGTGCAGGCGCTGAACGGCGTGTCGTTCGATGTCAACGAAGGCGAAGTCGTCGGCTTCATCGGCCCCAACGGCGCGGGCAAGTCGACCACCATCCGCACGCTGCTTGGCATTCTGCGCCGGGACGGCGGCAGCGCGACGATTTTCGGCAAAGACGTATGGTCGCATGCCCAAGAGATCCACCGCAGGCTTTCCTATGTGCCCGGCGATGTGGCACTCTGGGGCAACCTTTCGGGCGGCGAGACCATCGACTTGTTCATGAAGCTGCACGGCGGCGGCAGCGCGTCCCGGCGCAACGAGCTCACCGAGCGATTCGAGCTCGACCCTCGCAAGAAAGCCAAGGGCTATTCGAAGGGCAATCGGCAGAAAGTCGGCCTGATCGCGGCGCTATCCGTGGATTCCGACCTCTATATTCTCGACGAGCCCACTTCGGGCCTCGATCCGCTGATGGAATCGGTGTTCCAAGAGGAGATCGCGTCCATCAAGGCGCAAGGCAAGGCCGTGCTGCTCTCCTCGCATATCCTGAGCGAAGTCGAGCGGCTGGCCGACAAGGTCGTCATCATCAGCAAGGGCGCCATCGTCGAGCGCGGCACGCTCGACCAGCTGCGGCACCTGACCAGATCCACGGTGACCATCTCGGCTGTCGGCGACCTCGGGGCGCTGGAGCACCTGGAAGGCGTGCATGATTTCGCGCGCGACGGCGCATCGGCCACATTCTCGCTGGACAATGCAGCCGTCAACGATGTGCTCCGGCATGCCACCAAGCTCGGCATCACGAAGTTCGAGGCGGTGCCGCCCACGCTCGAAGACCTCTTCATGCGGCATTACGCGGCCTGAGAAGGAGGTTCACGATGAAACAGCTGAAACAGCAATTCGAATCGTGCGCGACTTTGGATAACGTCCGGATTCTTGCGCAGTTTTGAGGTGGTGGGAGCATAGCCCGTCCTGTGTGTACGATTTTCAATCGCTGAAAGAGAAAACCGATTGGAAAGCAGGTACGGGCCATGCCCAAGCACATTT
>JALCCT010000018.1 GCA_022640915.1 Bifidobacterium sp.
CACAACCCCCCACAAACCCCACCACACCAACGATCCACCGGCGTGTCGAAAACCACCAACACCACCACCCCAACCACCCCCAACACCACCACCAACCACCCAAAAAACACACACCAACCCAAAACAACCCACCAACCCAGCGTGTCGCTGGAATCAATTAAACGCTCATGCTCTGCATGGCGACATCGTAAACTTCGTGATATGCCTGTGGCATGGCTATACATATTGCAGTATTGACTGGTGCTGGCATTTCCACGTCGGCGGGCATCCCGGACTTCCGAGGGCCGGACGGGGTGTGGACCAAGCATCCAGACCAGATGAACGTCTATGACATCGATGCGTTTCTCAGCGATAAGAAGCAGCGCGAATATTCATGGCGCTGGCAGAAGGAGTCACCCGTCTGGGGCGCACAGCCAGGTACAGCGCATAAGGCACTGGCCAAGCTCGAAAAGGCAGGAATGCTGGATCTCCTCGCGACGCAAAACTTCGACGGATTGCACGAAAAGGCGGGCAACAGCGACAAGGTGATCGTCAATCTGCACGGCACCATCTCCACCTCACATTGTATGAAATGCCACGCGCGCTACGATACGGCACCGATTATGGACCGACTGGACGAAGAGCCCGATCCCCATTGCCACCGTCAGCTGCCCTACCGTGGAAATATGCCTTGCAACGGCATCATTAAAACCGACGTCGTCTATTTCGGTGAGGCGCTGCCCGACGGTGCCATGGAACGCTCCATGCACAAGGCATCTCGCGCGGACGAATTCTGGGTCATTGGCTCCACACTCGAAGTGTTCCCCGCTGCATCGCTCGTACCGGTGGCCGCACAGGCCGGAGTGCCTGTCACCATTATGAATATGGGACGCACTCAGTATGACCAGCTGGCGACCCGCCTGATTCACGATGATATCGCCCAGGCCTTGCCCACGCTCGTGGACGAGACCATAGCGCGGTACGGGGATTGAGCAGTCGACAGGGAAGCCTGAGCGGCGTCTGTCCAAGCGGCGAACTTGCATATTCTCATGCACGCAAGGTCAGGTGCGCGACGAAAGAACAGGAACATGGTAAAGGGCTCAGTAAACCCGCTTGGGATGGAAACCGGCGGCAAATAACGCGCTGAGCACTGCGTCAATATGTTCCGGCCCATTAGTCTCCACAGTGACGCCCAACGACACCGCATTGGCATAATGGCCTGATGCCCTAAATTGGTCGTGGTCAAGGGCTATGACATTGGCACGCACATCGGCAAGCACAGTGGCTACCTTGACCAGCTGGCCGGGGACGTCAGGCAGCTCAACCTCGAAATTCATGATGCGCCCACGCGAGATCATGCCCTTCTGGATGACGGCTCCCATCGTGACCGTATCGATATTGCCACCCGAGAGAATCGGCACGATGACACGGGGCTCCTGCGCCAAAGCGAACGCGCTCGAGTGCTGATCGAGACGTTCGAGCGCGGCGAGCGCCACGGCGCCGGCCGCCTCCACGACAAGTTTGTGCTTTTCGAGCATAAGCAAGACCATTTCGTTAATGTCCCGCTCGCTGACCGTCATCAGATCATCCATATATTCATTGAGCAGTGCAAACGTCAGATCGCCGGGACGCTTGACCGCGACGCCCTCGGCCGATGTCACCACTTGGTCTGCAGCGACGACGCAGCCGGCCGCGAAGGACGCCGGGAAGGCAGGGGAGCCCTCCGGCACCGCGCCGATGACACGTACTTGCGGGCAGAATGTCTTGATCGCCAGCGCTACGCCAGCGCCCAGCCCGCCGCCGCCTAGGGGGACGATCACATCAGTGACATCGGGTGCGTCCTGCACAATCTCCATGCCGATAGTGCCTTGCCCGCATATCACCTCGTAGTCGTCGAAAGGCGGCACAAACACCATGCCATCCTCGCTGCCTAGCCGGGCAGCATACGCAGCCGCATCGTCGAAGACCTCGCCGCGCAGCACCACCTCGGCACCGTACGCTTTCGTGGCGTCGACCTTGAGCGGCGGCGTGGTGCGCGGCATGACGATTGTGGCCTTGGCTCCGCGCTCACGGGCGGCGTAGGCCACGCCTTGCGCGTGATTGCCGGCGGAGGCTGTCACGATGCCGTGGTCGAGCTCCGTTTGCGAAAGCGAGGCGATCTTGTTGTACGCTCCACGGATTTTGAACGATCCGGTGACTTGCAGATTCTCAGGTTTGAGCAGCACCCGGTGTCCAGTCATGGCCGACAGTGCCGGCGATTCAATCATGGGCGTGCGCTTTGCCGTGCCCTGGAGCCGGTCACAGGCCCTGCGCAGTTCGACTGCATGGTCGCGTATCAAGCAATGCTGGACATCGTCAGTATTCATAAGGTTATTATCACGTATATGAGCGCCGTGCCTACGCACAAGCCCACAACGTGGGCGCTTGCCGCATCGGAGGCGACGCCACACAGAGATTCCACGGAGTGCGCCACCGCGAGTCGGCTCACCTGCCTTTTTCGGCCTTGCCCGCCTCGGATTCGGCAATCAGATAGGCGAACAACCGATGCAGTGCGGCCGCGCTAGCGATGCGGGAACGGGCCTTGGTCATGCCCGCTCCGACTTTGATTGTCCAAGAATCCTGAGGCATCGCGGCGAACATCGTCTCGTCGGTGGAGTCGTCGCCGACGGCAAGCATGAAATCATAGTCGCCGCCAGAAACCCACGGACTGATCGCGCGGCCCTTACTCGTCGTGAGCGGACAAACCTCGACGACTTTCGAATTCTCCATGACCATCAGGCCCAGCCCGGTGCACACTTCACGCAGATCATGCAGTAGCTGTCTGCGCTCACGCTGTGCGGAGCGCTGATTGCTGGTGCGGTAATGCCAGGCAAGGGCATCGGCCTTATACTCGATGAAGGACTTCGGTACGCGATCGACCGACTGCTGCATCAGCTCTTCGATCGCAGGCTGCCATTGCGCGGCATCGGGAATATTCTCGGCGCGAGTCCACGTGCGGCCGTTTGAATCATAGTCGCTGCGCCAAGCGCCATGCTCGGCCACAAGGCTCACTGGAAGCTCGCCGAACCACTGATCCATGGTCGTATGGCTTCGGCCTGATACAATCACCAAATCCACGCCCGGCTCCGTGCCGATGCGGCTGAGTAGCGCGCGCAATTCCAACGTCGGCTTGGCGTGATTCGGGTCGCGCACCAACGGGGTGAGCGTGCCGTCGTAATCGCACAGCAGCAGCTTGCGGTCGGCCTTGGCCCACTGCGCGAGCAGCAGATTGCGCTGATCCATGCGCAGCCGCCTATCGCTGAGCCCAGGATCGGAGACCTGACGCAACGCGTCCAGAAACCCGGCGCACCAAGTGCCGGCGGTTCGCGCCTTGATGCGAGCTTGCATCGCGCGATTGCGGCTGGTCGCCTCCTCGGGGCTGATCTCCAAGGCGTCATGCAGCGCCTCGCAGGTCATCTCGATATCGTACGGATTGACGATGAATGCCTCGGTGAGCTCTTTAACCGCGCCACACATGTCGGAGAGCACCAAGGCGCCGTCGCGACCGTCATGGCAAGCCAAGTACTCCTTAGCCACCAGATTCATACCGTCACGCAGCGGGGTTACGAGCGCCACATCGCCTGCGGCGTAGATGCCGCAGACAGGTTTGATCGGCAGCGAGCGCGTGATGTAATGAATCGGCGTCCAGGCGAGCAAGGAGAAACGCCCGTTGATTCTGCCGACCAGCTTATCGACCTCCTCCTTGAGCTTGCGGTACGTCTCAACATCCCCGCGAGAAGGCGTGGCCAGCAGATAATAGGTCACATGCCCCGTCCATTCGGGGTATTTTTCTAGCAGTCGTTCGAAAGCTCGCAGCCGCTCGGGCAGGCCCTTCGTATAGTCAAGCCGGTCGACGGAGACGACAACCTTATTCGGCTTGCTGTCTTTGCCGGATAAGGCCGACTGTGCCAGCGTGAGTTCGGGCAGCTCTTCGTGCACATGATGGCTCCACCACGAGCCGCTTTTGGTTGCCGCCTCTGCGGCGGCCGAGCTTTCCGCGTTCAGCGAGCTGTTGTATTGGCGTCCGGGACGCTTGCCGCTCTGCTCCTCGATGCCACGGCGCATGGCTCGGGCTAGGCTGGTCCTGGTCGTGCGGCGGTAGAGGTTGTAGTCGATGCCGATCGGGAACGCGTCGACAGTAGCTATGTGGCCATCCTCGGCAGTGATATGCCCGGCGTCATCTGATTGTGTATTCAGCAGCTGGCGTACACAGGCCTTGAAATTGTCGACGAAGTCCACCGTGTGGAAGCCCAACAGATCAGCGCCGAGCACGCCTTTGAGGATTTCACGGCTCTGCGGCAGCGACCGGAAGATCTCGGGACTGGGGAAGGGTACATGCAGAAACCAGCCGATCGAAATATTTTCGAAGCGTTGGCGCAATAAGGCCGGCAACAGCATCAGGTGGTAATCTTGCACCCAGACGGTGTCGCCTTTGCGGATCAACGGCGACAAGGCATCGGCGAAAAGCTGATTGACCTGCTGGTAAGTCTCCCAGGTTTCCGGCTCGAATACAGCCTCATGCGAGAAGTCATGCAACAGCGGCCACAACGTATTGTTGGAGAACCCGGCGTAAAACCCGGCAACCTGCTCGGCGCTCAGGAACAACGGTACACAGCGGTTGTCCTTGTAGGCGGCTCGCATGGCCTTGATTTCGCTGTCGGTGCGTTCGGCCGGATCCTCGCCGCTCCACCCAACCCAGAGGCAATCATGGTGCGACTGGTGATACGGCCCGATCGCGGTGGCCAGACCGCCGACATTCTGTCTCGTTGAAAACGATCCGTCGGGCTGCTCCTCCAACGACATCGGCAATCGATTGGATACAATAATCAAACGTGGCATGATGCACTCCTTCCCTGCCGGTGCAATGCCTCCGCCGGCGGACGGGGCGGGAAGATCCCGCCCGCGTCGGTACTCATTGGCCCTTGATCTCAGATATAGCACACCAAGCGTGCAGGAAACAGAATGCCACCAGATTTCAGCCGACATTCAGCTCAGTCTCAGTGCAGGCCGCATAGGAAGCCCCATACGGGGCGAGCACGTCATCGCGGACTGAATCAGCAAGCGTTTCAGGCGCTAACGTACCGACCGACCATCACCTGTTGGAGATCGAAGCCGGCATTGTGCAATACGGCGCAGCGCTCGGGAATATTCGCTGATTGCGAAGTGAGGCGCAGCTCAGTCCGCACGCCCAGCACCATGAACTGGCATGGCTAGGCACTGCACTTGGCCGCTTCTGAGTAGACTCAAGTCAGAGCATTACAGTGAACGCACGGCCGGGTGCCGCTGCGACATCGGGAAAGGTTAGACGATATGGTCGGCATGCGCGATGTGGCCAAAGCGGCAGGCGTATCACTGAGCACGGTCTCACTGGTCGTCAACGGCACCGGATATGTGTCCGACGACATGCGAGAACGTGTGGAGAGCGCCATGCGCCAGCTCGACTACGTGCCCAACGAACTCGCCCGCAATTTCTATCATGACCGCACTGGCTTGATCGGCGTGATCGTGCCGACCATCATCCATCCATTCTTCTCAATGCTGACGGCGGCTCTGCAGCATGCGCTCGCCGTGCGCGGATACCGCACGCTGGTGTGTTCTCAGGCCGATTCCGAGACCGGCGAGGCCGAATACATTGATATGCTGCAACGTCACATGATGGATGGCATCATCATGGCTGCGCACACCTCGCACGCTCCAGGCTACTGGACCTCGATCGGCCGCCCCATCGTGGCCTTTGACCGCTATCTGGGGGAAGGCATATCTTCGATCGGCTCGGATCACGTCCAGGGCGGCCAGCTCATTGCCGAGCAGCTCATCCGCACCGGCGCGCGGCACGTGGTATGTGTTGGAGGGCCGCGAAGGCAGTTTCACGATCTGCCGGGCGACTCGTATTCCGCCGGCTCCGACTCTGGCAACGGCTATCAGAAAGCCTCGAGCACGACTTTCCCGACAATCCGGTACTATCTGACTCTCGAATATGAACTGAATAAGGCTCAGATACGTCACGACTACGTAGAAGTCGGCGAAGTATACGATTTGCAACGCTACCAGCGCATGGCACACGAGATCTTCGAACATCGTGGCGACATCGACGCCATCGTCGGATCCGATGTGAGCGCCGCATACTGTATACAAGAGGCGCTCAGACTCGGCATCCACGTGCCTGGGCAGCTGCAGATCATCGCATACGACGATTCCTATCTCGCCGAGGCGGCCGGAATGAGGATCACCGCGATCCGCCAGGATTTCACAACGCTTGCACAGCTGACCAGCGAGCGCATCATCAGGGAGATCCGGGGGGGTGACGACGACGTGACACGAACCGCACCAGCCGAAGCAGGAAAGGAACCCAGCGATGGATCGTTCGGCGCATCGGCTGATGCATCACGAGGCGCAGCCGCACATCTCGCTGGAACACGCCCATTGGATACCGTCGTGCCTGTGAGGCTGCGGGTCGGCGAAACCACGCGGACCTGACACAGCCGGGGAGCGCCGTGGATCCCCGACTTCGAGAACTGGCCGAATAGGCGCCACGCTGCGAAAAGCGGCTTGCACCGCGCCGTTCGAACACGGCCGAAGGCTGCGCGGTACGCCGTTGTGGCTGCTTACCGCTGTACTCAGCCACTTACGAAGCCCCCGCACATACTTGCAAACGATGGCAGTACATGACACGCGTAGGCGCTCTCCGCTTGGTGGGTTCGCTCAGGAATCCTACGATTACAGCGACACAGAGTCTCTCTATCCAAATGTGCGGATATTCGTGCACCGAACCGCCAAACGACAGCAAACCACTTTTCTGGATATTTGCTGACAACGTGTGCAGGAATTCTGCAACGGCTGATACCATGCTATAAGACGTTGGCTGGGCGTTCGTCGTGGCAACGCCTACACCGAAGAACCATGCACAAGGGAATGTGATGAACAAGGCTTCTATTCGCGAAGTGGCGAAAGCCGCAGGAGTATCTATTTCCACAGTTTCGCGCGCATTCACGCGCCCGGAACTCGTATCGGACAAGACACGGACCAAAGTGCTGCAGACAGCCGACCAGCTTGATTTCAACATCTCACGCTCCGCCACCGCGCTGAAATCGGGGCAAAGCTACCGCGTGGCGCTGCTCATGAACGAAGAGATCACCAGCTGGTTCAACACACAGGTCTTCGCCGGCATCAACGCCGTGATGCACAGGGCCGGATATGACATTTCGCTGTTCCAGCACATCGACACGGCGCGAAGCCGACAGGATTTCTTCACCAATCTGCCCGTGCGGCGCAACGTCGACGCAGTCTTCGTAGCCTCCTTCGCCATCGACAGCCACGAGGCGGAGCAAATCAGACGCATCCATGTACCAATCGTAGGCATCAATACGCCCAACACCGACGGGTTCGACGCCTCCATAGGGATCGACGATGAGGAAGGCATGTTCATCGCGACCCAGCATCTCATCAACCTCGGTCATCGCCATATCGTCTACACCTGTTCGAAGCCGGTCGAATCCATCGATTCGAGCATCGACGCCCGCGAACACGGCTTCATCCGCGCCTGCACAACCTCCGAGCAGTCCCGCCAACTCGACTGGCAGGTGCTTAGCGTGCCGCGCGGACGGGATTTCGCCGATTCCGCGCTAGCCGCCCTGCTCGGGCTGGCGCACTTCCCCGACGCGATCTGCTGCCAGATGGATATGATGGCCATCCCACTCGTGCTCAAGCTCGCACGCTATGGGCACCGCACGCCGCAGGACTATTCGATCGTCGGCTTCGACGACAGCCCCTACGCGGACACGATCGATCTCACGACCATTCGGCAGGATCCTCAGGGCATGGGCAGGGCCGCAGCGCAGAAGGCCTTGCAGCTCATTAATGGCGAGCCTGCGGCAGGTATGCCCGGAGAATCGCTGACGACGCCGCACGAAAGAGTGAAGCCGGAATTGATTTTGCGCAGCACTGACGCCGTGTATCAGGAATAAGACGCGCACACAGACGCATCGCGCTGGACGATGTGTATCGTCGGCAGTGCGACGGCCGACGATACACCAATCAGCAGCGCCTACCGAGACCCGCGTAGACCTGCGCAAAATTGCCGAGCGGGGTGCGGTCGCAGCTGGGCAATTTTTCGCCTGCACCCCGGGGACCTTGCCGCCGTTTAGGCCCGTCCGCGCTCGCGATGCCAGACGGCGAAGCTGTACGGTGTCATGACGATGCTGCGATCCGTCGCCCGGCCGCAACCGCCCTGGACAGAGCATAACGTTTGCGTCCACGTATCTGGCGAGATGCGCCGCACTTCGTCGCACAGCCCGGATGCCTGCATGTCTAGCGTGGATTGATGGCAGACATCAGGCGTCGGGTTGATGGCGATGCAGTCATCCCCAACCCGGAAAACAACACAGGAGTCCGTGCGCGGCACCACCATGCGAGGACCGCCGAAATACGAGGCGTTTTCCTTGCGCAGGCGGATCAGCGCGGCATAAAAGCGCACTAACGCCGATAGGCGCTGCGCTCGACGCCAATCCAACTGGTTCAAGGCCGCCGGACTGTTGTAGGAATCAGATATGCCATGCTTGGTGCGTGCAAACTCCTCGCCGGACAGGAGAAAAGGCACGCCTGCGGCAGAGAATACGATGCCCGCTGCCAGGAGATTGGCGCGCATGATATCGTCGCAGCCAGCGATATCATGCGCGCCACGACGCTCACCTGCATCGCTCTCGCCACCCGGATTCGCGGTCGCAGCCTTCTGCATGCCCGCCCCTGCGACCGGCATTGCAGCCGAGTCCGCAGCCGCTCTATCAGCTTGGGCCGTCGTCTCGGCGCAATAATCGCGTTCGGAAGGCATGGGCCGCAACGCAGCGCACAGCTTGTCCCATAACGTCATATCGTCATGCGCAGAGACGTATTGCAGCAGTTGACCCACGCTCGCCGTCTCACGCGACGATCCGCGCCACCCATCAACCGCATGGCGGATGTCATCGGCGTAATCCTGTGCAGCGCCGCTGACATATCCTGGCACATGCTGGTAGAACACATGCCCACGCACCGCATCACGCGTGCTGTCGCAGAACATGCCGATACGGGTATCGAGATACGGCATACCGCACTTGTCGGCGAGAATCGTACCCGGCTCAGGCGCGGTTTCGCGCGCCGCCCACGGCTCACCGTGCATGAGAATCGTTGCGCCATTCGGCAAGGCGTCGAGGGCCTGGCGGATCGCGTTCATCGTATCCACGTCGAGCAGGCCCATCAGGTCGAAGCGGAAGCCGTCAATATGGTATTCTCGCGCCCAGTACACAACCGAATCGACGATGTACTTACGTATCATCGGGTGCTCGCTCGCCATGTCGTTCGAGCAGGCGGAGCCGTCCGCCAGGCTGCCGTCCGCACGCCGGCGCAGCGCGTAGCCCGGCATCATGCGCTCCAGCCAGTTATCGGGCGTGAACATGTGGTTGTAGACCACATCCATAATCACCGTGATGCCTGCGGCGTGCAGCGACTGGATCATCTGTTTACACTCGTTGATGCGCACCGCGCCGTTGAAGGGATCGGTGCTGTACGAACCTTCAGGAACGTTGTAATTGAGCGGATCGTAGCCCCAGTTGTAGGCTTTGCACGAGTCGGCGCGAGCGAGCGACTCGTCGACGGTGGCGTAGTCGTAAAACGGCATGAGCTGCACAGCGGTGATGCCGAGGCGCTTGAGGTATGCGACGCACGTGGGGAATTCACCTTTGCTGTCGACGGAGGTGTTCAGATCAGTGAATGCAAGGTAGGTACCGCGATGCGCCGCTGGTACGCCGCTGTGCTCGTCATTGCTGAAATCGCCGATATGGGTCTCCCATATCACCAGTTCATTGTCGGCTATGCGCGGCCGGGTGTCCTGGGCCCAGTCCGCCGGATTGGTTCGCGCAAGGTCTACGACCATGCTGCGTCGACCGTTCACCCCGGCGGCTCTGGCCCACGGATCGGCTGTGCGGCAACTCGAGCCGTCCTTGAACCGCACAAGGTAGTCGTAATAGACGCCATGGCCCACGCCTTCGCAGCGGGCCGACCATGTGCCGTCGGGGCCGGCGACCAGCTCGTGCATACTCTGCGGATTAGGCTCTTCAGCCGCAGATCCGGCGACGAACAGTCGTACTGTCACCGCTGTGGCAGCCGGCGACCAGACGCGAAATGTCGTGCCGTCGGCCTGCAATGCTGCGTTGCTATACAGTGTGGCCCCCAGATCATCGCCGTGGTATACGGGATAATCCGGGCACGGCTGCGCCTGATCGGCAGGCGTCCAATCCACCACCGCCGACGCGGGGATCTGTTCTTCCATCACGAGCCCTTCTTTTGGATTCGCGACGCCTGATCGCAGCGGCGCAGGCATGAGCCGCACCGCTGCGATCAGGCGAATCAATCGTTCGGCATTGAGACGCGCGAAACAGGCGGTGATTCACACCCGCATCATGCCAGGGCATATTCCTCGGCTGCGCATTCTGCATGCAAGTGACACCACTATATCATGGTTCTGAATACGTTTGCATAACCTACAGTCATCCCCTAATCGACTATCCTGTAACAGCTGTTTCGCCAACGAGTAGTATCGTTTGACAGCATTTTGCATACGTTGTCTAACCGCTGTCTAAACAAGGTCAAACCAAAGCCTTCAGCCTTGCCGTGTATACATCATCGGCGTGCAATGGCCCATGCCGCGCCTATCACTGGTTTCGGTGTACAGTGATGGGATAATGTGACCGGGGTCATACTTCATTGATATGTAAGGGAGCACTATGGTGATTGAAACCGCTCGCAGAACAAAGCAGCTCTCGCAGCGAAGTCCGTCCAGCTGTCGTGCTGCTACGCCTCAAACCGCCTCCATTTGTCACCCTTTGCTGGATGCAGCATTCGCGACAAACAGGAAAAGAATCCGAGCATCCGCATGAGCCGTAGAGTGACTATCCATGACATAGCCAAAGCTTGCAATGTCAGCGCGGCAACCGTATCCAGGGCGTTGAACGGCAAGCAGGGAGTCAGCCCACGGGTCGTATCGAAAATCCGTGGCTATGCCGATAGCAACGGGTACATCCCCGACCATAACGCCAGATCGATTCGCATGGGCACATCGTCCATCGGCGCGCTGATCGTACGTTCTCAATCTGTAGCAGCACAGGCGATCATACCGCCCCAGGCGCTCGATCTAATGTCGAAACTCGGCCTTGAGATACGGGTGATACGCATCTCCTATGACGAGGATCTCATCGCGGGCCTGCACAGAGCCGAGGCAGAGTGCAACCCCAGCATTTTCTTCCTGTACGGCCCCTGTGAAGTCACTGACGCGTCGCGGTACAGCGAGATCCGCACGCCGCTGCTGTTCATCGTCTCCGACGACTGCCCTGAGGGATACCCCTGCGTGGCGAGCGATGATAGGACGGGGGCGGCCGCAATCACGGACACGCTCATCGACGCCGGGCACTGCTCAATCATGGCGCTCACCGAGGCAAACAGCGATGGACAGCCCTACTACCGCAATCGTATCGATGGTTTCAGAGACGCGCTGACTGCGCACCACATGAGTTTCGAGCCAGCAATGGTCCAGGCGCTTCGCGTGAACTATGGCAACTATATCGACTCCTCCGTCGCAGCGTGCCAAGAACAACTGCTTCCCTTGCTCACCAAGCCCGAGCGGCCCACGGCCATAGTCATCATGAGCGATTTTCTCGCGTTCGCCGCAACCAAAGTCTTTGCCGACGCGGGCATTCGCGTGCCTGATGACATCTCGCTGACGAGTTTCGGCGGCTGGGATATCACGAAATTCCTACCGACCTCAATACAGTCCTGGGTGCAGCCGGTATCGAATATCCTACAAACCGCTGCAGCAGCCGCAGCGCTCATCCTCCGGCAGAAACGTTTCGCGGGCGAAATCAGACTGCAACCCGCAGGCCTCTCGAATCCTTCCAGCTCCTCATCACCTAGCGGCGAACCCATTTTTGCCAAGGCGATCTCGCCCACATGCTTCGTTGTACCCGGCTATCTGCGTAGAGGGCAATCTGTGCGCACTCTCGCCGCGAACGTTCAGACGGCTTGATTCCGCGACGGATCAAGAGGCTGACTGGGCTTATCAACTTGCCGGACCGTCCGGATGCAGCCGTGGATACCTCGTTGCACGAACATGTAACCGCACACCATGCGAGCATGGCCTCTGGCTAGGATGGGAGGCATGAGCGATCTGAACGCGATGAATCTGGAGCCCGGCGAGATTGTGGGTGGTTACGAACTGATTTCGCGGCTAGGCGGGGGAGCCATGGGATCCGTCTGGCAGGTGGGCGACGGGGGCGGACAGACCTATGCGATGAAAATCCTGCGTGATTCCTTCGCCGAAGAGGATTCGGGCGAAGGAATCGGCGTTCATGGCAACGGCGGTAGCAATCAGCCAATCAACGACTACGGCGCACGAGCGCACGAGCGCGACCAGCTCACAGCCCGCGAGCGCTTGCGCCGCGAGGCGATGGCGCTGCAGAAGGTACGACATCCGGGCGTATGCGGCATCGTGGATATGGAACTTGACGACTCGCTAGCCTTCATCGTCACCGAGCTGATTGAAGGCAAGAATTTGCGCCAAGACGTCGCCGCGAATGGGCGGTACACCGGCGACGATTTGGAACGGCTGGCGCGCAAGTTGATTGACGCGGTCAAGGCGGTGCATGCAGCAGGCATCGTGCACCGCGATATCAAGCCGACCAATGTAATGGTCTCGGCGAGCGGGCCAGTGCTCGTTGACTTCGGCATCGCGATGGGGGAGGGTGAAAGCCATGTCACCCGCACTGGGCTGGTGATGGGCACACCTGGATTTATCGCCCCGGAAATCATCGACGGCGCGGAATCTAACGAGGCTACCGACTGGTGGTCGCTCGCCTCAGTGTTGGCGTTCTCGGCCACCGGGCACCCGGTATTCGGCACAAAGCCGATGATGGCCGTGCTGGAACGCGAAGCCTCAGGAAACGCCAACCTCACCGGGCTGCCAGCCGGTACGATGGCCGCGCTGCGTTCGGCGCTGGATCCGGATCAACGCAGGCGATGCTCGCCGGATGAGCTGCTACGAGCCATCGCGCTCGATGCGCTCAACCCTGTTGCGTGGGAGGACGCACAGACCGATTCGGCCGGGCAGAGCGGCCAGAGCAATCAGCCTCATTCGGACGGTATCAATCCGCAAGAATCACAGAGTCTTCAAGAATCACAGCGCAATGGGGTGGTGCGCCCTTTTGATTCCACCGTAGTGGCCGCACCTCGCGCAATGGCGCTGCGAGACGCCGATCCCGAGAACCCACGCACACTGTGGCATGCGGATGAGGCCGCAACGCAGCCGCTGACGATATCAGGCGCCGCCGCTGACGCCGCAGTGGGACGTACAGCCGTGTTGCCTCAGCGTGATACCGCTGCCACACCAGCTTGGGAATCCGCCGCAGATGCGCCAGGCGAGGAAACGACCAAGCTGCCGTACGTCCAACCCAATTCATGCGGGCCGAACGAATCCAATGCCGCGATGGGCACCACGGTGATCGCTTCCGCTGATCGCCCGGCTCTGCAACGCCTTATCGGCAGTGCAGCCGGCTGCGAACCGGCTGCGACAGTTCCTTTGGCGACAGTCCCGGCAACCGTCGTTGCGCCGACCGCGATGCTCGCGGCGCCAGCCCCGGCTTTCGCACCAGCATCCGAACCTGCGCCTGGTTTCGAATCCGTCCCGAAGGAATTTGCGCCAGCGCAGCAAGCAACGGCCTACGATCCCGCAGATATTCAGCAAGTGGCCGACAGACTTCCCAATCCCGCCGACATCAGGCGCGCCCAATTGCTCACGCGCGGACGAATCGCGCTGTGGATGCTCATGGTTCCGCTGGGCCTGTTAGCCGCTGGGATGCCCATGGTGACACTGCTGAGTGCCGTTGCGCTGCTTTGGATGATTTTTACGGCAGGTTTCAATGAGTCCGGACAACTCAATCGCGAATACAGACGCGGGGGAGTGCGCAAAGGGGGCGATGCCGCGCTGCGGCTGGCCGCTTTGCCATGGCATATCGTCAAATCCCTGCCTGCAGCGCTGGCACACGGGGCTTTGCTCTGCGCGGCGGCGTCGCTGGTCATAGTCCCGTCCACATATATGCTGCACCTGTCAGTCGCCAGAGCATATCTGCACCTGCGTAATTGGGCGTTCCCCCTCCCGCTGCTGGCAGGAGGGGCATGGTCGTCATGTGCGGCAGTGCTGGGGGCCGCCGGTGCCTTCGGCTGGTTAGCTGCCACATTCGGCACCCGCTCGACGAGCCTTCTTCTTGGAGCTGGAGCCCTGTTCGCCGCACCCCCGAAAATACAAAACGGGCACATGAGCCAACCAGCCGGATTGCAGCCCGGACCACCATATCAACAAGCTCCCCAAGCCAGTACGAATCGCGAGTCCGGCAATGCAGGACGATCGCGCCGGAACCCCTCAAGAAGGCGCGTCATCATGCTGACGCTATGGATCGCCGTGACTCTGGCGGCGCTGACGGTATTGGCGTCCAACCAGCCGATATCGTGGGAGCCGCTGATGGCGATGTTGAGCTGACTAGCTCACGCCCCCCCACGCCCACCCCCAGACGACGTCCACGCCAGACAAGTCTTGCCGAGCGATGCCATCTAGTTCAAGCTCGTGCCTCATCCTTGAGCGAAACAGCCTGCACATGCCCAAACATACAGGGTCGTCCGTTATGATGATCGGCGGAATCATGCAGGAGACTGCGCCGTGCGCGCGGCATACGCCAACATGACTTTGATCACGGCACGGCACACGAAACATCACAAAGGACAGGCATGGCAGGCACGAACAGTCAGGACAGCAATCGAGAGGCCAGGCGACGGGCGCGCGCCGAGCGCAGAGCCGCCCGTGAGGAGGTGCAACGGGCACAGGCCGAACAGGCGGCGAAGGAACGGCGCCAGCAGACGATCGTCGGCGTCATCGTCGTCGCAATTGTCGTGGCGCTTATCGCAGTCATCGGCATCGTGGTTTACCACAACGCCCACAAGAATGATGCCACGAAGAACCTCACCGTCAATGAGGCCTATTCGCGGCTACAGCAAGTGAAGGACACACCCAAGAACGCCAATGACAAAGGCGGCTTCCTGATTTCGAAGGACGGATACAACAAGCCGGTGGCAGGCGTGCCGACCATCGGCGAGTATTTCGATCCGATGTGCCCAGGCTGCGCATCGTTCAACCGCGAAGCCGACCCGACGCTCAAAGCCCTGGTCGACGCCGGGCAGATCAATCTGGAGCTCTATCCCATGTCGTTCCTGGACGCATCGTCAACTGACGCTTACTCCAGCCGCGCTTCCAGTGCAGTCGCCTACATCGCCGGCCACGACAGCAATCCGGATCACTTGGTGGGGTTCCTCGCCAACATCTATGCGGAAGATTTCCAACCAGGAGAGGGCTCGAACTATACATCTGTCAGTGACGCCGCGCTCACAGAGCAGGCCATCAAGGCCGGCGTGCCGAAGTCCGTGGCGGACAAGGCGTTCACGCGCCAGTACCAGGACTGGCTCGATGCCATCAACACTTATACCCCCAAACGTCCGGAGCTGTGGAACACCCAAGGCAGCAACAAAGGCGCCATGGCTACACCGACAGTGACCTTCAACGGCACAACGCTGAATATGGACGAAGTCTCCACATCGGGGATGACGCTCAAAGCTGCAATCCTCAAGTCAATCGGTTTGACCGAAGACGAGATCGGCAAGACCGGACGGCTGCCCTCCATCGGCGCGGACGGCAAGCCGCTGGCGCTGCATTCGGGCAATTAAATCCAACTCGCCCGGCGTACGCGATTGCACATTCGCCATGTGCTGGTATGCTAGTCATTCGTTCCTGCTCATCGGCAGGATCGGGCGGCGCAACGCCGCTGCGATGCGTAGGTGGGGGCAGGCCTCCTTAGCTCAGATGGCCAGAGCGGCCGCCTTGTAAGCGGCAGGTCGTCGGTTCGATCCCGACAGGAGGCTCGAAACGCGAAAAGTAGCGTAGTATTGAGCTACATATCGTGCTTGTAATATTTACCCTCGAGTAAGGTGTCAGGAGTCTTCCCCCCAACTATAAGACCCCTGACCGAATGAGGTGGCGCAATCCCCAACCAGCGCCGCCTCCGGGGGCGGGAAAAATCCCCTTCTCTCCCGCCCCCTTCTACTTCAAAGGCCATCAGTTCGTATAATCGCCAGCAGACACCGACACGAAATTCCCGCTCAAGGGCGGGCGCGAAGCGAGAGGCAAGGTCGGACGCAATTGTAAGGGAATAGTCCATCCTGCGCACACTCCTTTTACCGCGGCTACGATAGCCGCTAGAATGCAAGCCGTGGCACATACACAGGCCGGGTTTGCGTCGTGCAGCTCCGAAACCTTCAATGGCCGCACGAACGCTTTGCGCTGAGTGATGCGCTGAGCCATGGTATACCGGAAAGAGATGAGGTTGAATGGCACGTCGATGGACCCCTGGGCGTTTCGTGAACCTGCGCCGGATCCGCGTTGTCTGCTGCGTGGCCTCGCTCGTGCTCTCGTCGGCTGTCGCTTTCGGATTCACGGCACGCAAAACAGTCGCACTGAGCATCAACGGGGAAACACGCACAGTCAGCACCTACGCTGCAAGCGTGCCGAGATTGCTCCAAGAGCAAGACGTGCGCGTCAAGACGCATGATCTCGTACAATCCACCTCAGGGCTGGAATTGAGCGACCACGCGGTTATCACGGTGCGCAGCGCCTACCAGACCACGATTACGATCGACGGCCAAGAAGTCCCATTCTGGACGGTGGCCACCAGCGCCGATCAACTTCTGGCATTCTTCAACGCCAACGAGCACGAGGCCGCCAAAGTCACGGTCAACATCACCAATATTTACAACAAGCTCACCGGCGGGCTAGTCATCAACAGCCAAGGCCCGGTGACCGTCATCGCGGACGGCAAGACTTCAATAGCCCCTGACGGCAGGCTACCTGCGGCTTCGATCCTAGACTCCAAAGGCATCGTGGTCGGCAAGGACGATCGTGTCAGCGTCGAAAAACACGGCAGCGAGACAATTCTGCGCGTCAGACGCGTCACGCACTCCGAACAGACGCACTTGGTCCCCATTGCCTTCGACACACAAACCATCGTCGACCCATCGCTAAAGCCCGGAGAGACGAAGATCCGCCAAAACGGCGTCAACGGCGAACGACGCGATGTATACGACGTCACCTATGTGGATGGCGTGGAGGAAAGCCGGACACTGATTTCGCGAACTACGACAAAAATTGCCTTGGATCGTGTCATGGCCGTCGGACCGACGCAGCCTAGCGAACCGAAGAATTCCAACGGCAACGACGGGGGTGGCACCGGCAGCGCGAATAACGACAAGACAGCTGGCAACGGTGGTTCCGCGGGCTCCGCCTCAAGCGGGAAGCCGACGACTTCGACGCCATCGGCACCATCAACGCCATCAACGCCAACGCCATCACAAAGCCCGTCGCACACGCCGTCACCGTCAACGCCAACGCCAACGCAGAGCCCGTCGCCCTCGTCTCAGCCCACTACACCAACACCCACGCCGAAGCCGACGCCGACAAAAACTACTCCGCCTCCGGCACCGAAACCTACACCCACACCAAAACCCACGCCAAAACCCGACCCGAAACCCGACCCGAAACCCACGCCTTCCGGTTTGTGGCATCCCACGCCCGCTGCGGCGCAAGTGTATGCGGCTGGCGCCGCAGCACAATACGGATGGAGCGGGCAGCAGTGGAAGGATCTGGTGAGCTTATGGAATCGCGAGTCAGGCTGGCGATGGAACGCAGAGAACACGCAGTCCATCTCCCACGCGTACGGCATACCACAATCGCTTCCCGGCAAGAAAATGGCCGCTTTCGGTGCCAACTGGCGTGATGACGGAGCTATCCAGATCAACTGGGGACTGAACTACATCGCTCAACGCTACGGCAGCCCCTCTGCAGCTTGGGCTCATTCCAACCAGGTCGGATGGTACTGATGAACGACACAACCGTTAACCGTGACGCTGACGGCAAACCCGAGGAAACAGGCCAGCTGCTGGGTGCGGCGGATATCCGCCGCATCGCTGCAGAGGCGGGCGTCAGCCCGACGAAGAAATACGGCCAAAACTTCGTCATCGATCCGGGCACCGTGCGCCGTATTGTGCGCGAGGCAAGGGTGCAGCCCGGCGATCATGTACTGGAAGTAGGCCCGGGGCTGGGGTCGCTCACACTGGCGTTACTCGAAGCCGGCGCACAGGTTCATGCCGTAGAAATAGACCCCACGCTAGCCCAGCGCCTGCCGCAAACCGTGCGCCGATTCATGCCGCAGGCGCAGGATCGGCTGACTGTGCTGAGGGCAGACGCACTCACGCTGCAGCCGCAGTCCATGCCTGCGCTGGCCACGGCCGACCACCGCTTCGCGCTCGTGGCCAATCTACCCTATAACGTCGCCACGCCGATTGTGCTGACCCTACTGGAGCGGTTCGCCAACCTTGAGAGTTTTCTTGTTATGGTGCAGCGGGAGGTGGCCGACCGGCTCGCTGCCACTCCAGGGAGTAAGGTGTACGGCACGCCAAGCGTGAAGCTCGCTTGGTACGGCGAGGCAAAACGAGTGGGCTTGGTCGGGCGCAATGTGTTCTGGCCGGCGCCGAATGTGGATTCGGCACTTGTGGCATTCCATCGCGCAGCAACGTCCCGCAACCAACCGATGCCCGCTGGTGAATGTGCGCAAGCACACGTCTTCGCCCTCATCGACGCTGCATTCGGGCAGCGACGCAAAACATTACATGCCGCATTGCGCGGCATAGTCCCTGACGATGCATACAACCTGTCCGGCATCGACTGCAGGCGACGGGGCGAGACCCTAACGATTGGCGAATTCATCAGACTGGCGCAGGCATGCCCTCCGGATGCCTCCATATGCCCGGTCGCCGCGGCACGGCCAGCGTCATCCAGTGCAAGTACAGTACAATCGGATAGGACGATGGCAGTGAACGGTGTGGCGACAGGTTTGCAACCAGACCCACGCACCGATCTGCGATCGGATCCGCAACGAGACAATGGCTTGGCGCAAAGAGGAAATACGATATGACCGAAGCATTCGACGAGCGCGAGGCACGCAAACGGTATATCCGCCGCCGCCAAGGCATCGTGCTGGGCTGTGTCGGGACGGTGTTGGTCGCCGCGCTGATTACTGCCACATTGTTCTATACCCATGTGATTGGGGCAGGTGCTGGATCTTCATCGCAGGCGCAGCCGAACTATGGCGTTCAGGCACCTTGCGCACCGAAGGATAAGGCCGGAATTGCCGCCAAATACGTCGATAATTCGAGCGTGCAGGTGCGCATTCTCAACGGCACGAAATTCGCTGGACTTGCCAAAGCTGTCGGCAACGCGCTGATCAACCGCGATTTCGAAGTCACTACGATCGGCACCTCAAACGAGAAGGTGGAACGCACCGTCATCCATTTCGGCAGGGACGCAATCGCACAGGCCTACACCGTCAACGCCAATTTCACCGATGCCATCATGCAGATGGACGACCGGAAAGACCAACTCATCGACGTGGTGATCGGCCCGACGTTCACTGATCTGCAGGATCAGAAAAAGGTACCCGCGGCAGGCGGCGAGATTGACAGCATCTCCGGTTGTGTGGCGGCCGACGGGTTGCGCAATGTGCCCAAGGCGCAGCCGCACACCGTATCGAAGGAATCGAAATAGCACTCGGAAGCTGACGACGGCCAACAGACATTGGCCGCAAGGGCCACTCATTCACCCGTGCTCAACCATTTTTTCAGTTCTTTCACAGCCGTATCGTGGTCAACGGGGCCGTTATCCAACCGGTATTCGAGCATATGTCTATATGCTTTGCCCACTATCGGCCCAGGCTCGACCCCCAGGATTTCGATGATTTCATTGCCATCCAGATCCGGACGGATCGCCTCGAAATCCTCACGCTCCCTGAGCTCACGCACCCGCTGCTCCATCTCGTCCATTGCCACGGCAAAAAGCATTGTCTTACGTCTGTTCTGCGTGGTTGCATCAGCGCGAGTCAATCGGTTGAGCCGTTCATACAAATGCCCGGAATCCTTGACATACCGCCTCACGGCTGAGTCGGTCCACGGTTCGTCCACATAGCCGTGGAAACGCAGATGCATATTGACCAGCTCGCTCACATCGTCGATGGTATGCCGGTCGAAATGCAGCGCCTTGAGCCGTTTGCGCGTCATCTTTGCCCCCACCGCGTCATGGTGGTGAAAACTGACCTTGCCGTCCGGTTCATATCGCCTGGTGCGAGGCTTGCCGATATCATGCACCAGCGCGGCCAGCCGCAGGACCAAGTCGGGCGCAGGCACTGGACCATCGGAGCCGGTTTCGAGTTTCACTGCGCGATCGAGCACCTCCAGGGAATGCTCGTACACATCCTTATGTCGGTGGTGTTCATCGATTTCGAGGCGCAAGGCCGGAACCTCCGGCAGCACGATGTCAGCCAGGCCAGAGTCCACCAGCGCCTCGACGCCTTGGCGCGGGCGCTCGGAGAGCAGCAGCTTGACCAGCTCGTCACGCACGCGTTCGGCTGAAACGATATCGATACGATTCACCATGTCACTGATAGCTTCGGCGGTGTCAGCTTCGATGCGGAAACCGAGCTGCGCCACGAAGCGCACCGCCCGCATCATGCGTAACGGATCATCTTCAAAGGACTGACATGGATCCACCGGCGTGCGCAGCAGTCCTTTGGCCAGGTCGGCTACGCCGCCGAAAGGATCTACAAATTGTAACTCAGGCACGCGCAGCGCCATCGCATTGATTGTGAAATCGCGGCGCGAGAGGTCGCCTTGCAATGAATCGCCATAATCGACCTGGGGCTTGCGCGAATCTGGGTCGTACGTGTCGCTGCGGTATGTCGTGATCTCGGCCTGCACTTCAGTGCCGTCTCTGCGCCGGCGCATCGCTCCCAGTGTGCCGAATTTGCGTCCCATATCCCAGAAGCCGTCGCGACCCCAGCCTTTGAGAATCGGCTCGAACTGCTCCGGGCGCGCCGAAGTGCAGAAATCTAGGTCATGCGAGCGCCGATGCAGCAGCATATCGCGCACCGGCCCGCCCACCAGTGACAGCTCATAGCCCTGCGCGGCGAACAGTCGCCCCAATTCCACGGCCTCAGGCCATACTTCGAAATCCACGCTCATCCTCTTCCTTCTGTTCCCGCATTTCGCGCTTCCTAAGCATACCGTTACCCCACCTGCACATAGCCTTGAGTATGGTGGAAGGCATGATTACACCCGCGGACTTGGTACGCATGCTCAGCCATGCCGCGGATGAGCGCGCCCAAAACCCACTTTCACCTGACCAGTTGCGCTACACTTCGCAGTCCGCCGAACTTGGAAATCCGGGCGAATCCGCAGAACTCGAAGAGCCTCGCGAGCTCGACCCGCTTGACGAGGCCGCGGCAGCAGGGTCGTGGGGCGATTCAGCGCAGCTTTCGCACATGAGCCAATCCACCGACAGGACCGGCATCCTAGAGACACCCGGAGCAGCCGAACATACTGCGACAGCGAGTGTCGTGCGGGCTGATCTGCCCACACCCGCGATGATGCCCTCGCGCCGCAGCGCCGACGGGCCAACCACATTCGCCTCGCTCGATGCGCAAGAGCTTCCGGTGGTGCGTGAATATTCCGCCGGCGGCTTGGTGTTCGACGATCTTGACCGCGTGGCAATTATCGCTCGGCACTCGCGCAGCGGGCATCTTGAGTGGTGCCTGCCCAAGGGCCATATCGAAAAAGGCGAGACTCCGCGCCAGACGGCCGTGCGTGAAGTGCACGAGGAAACGGGGATTCTGGGCGAAGTCGTGGATTCGATTGCCACTATTGATTATTGGTTCACCGGCACCAACCAGCGTGTGCACAAACTCGTCCACCATTTCGCGCTACGGCGCGTCGACGGGGAACTGAGCGTGCAAGGAGACCCCGACCACGAGGCCGAAGATGCCATCTGGGTGCGATTCGACGACTTGGATAATGTGCTCAGCTACCCCAATGAACGTAAAATCGCGTGGCTGTATGCCCGGAAACTGAACAGACAGGCCTGAACGTAGTGAAACGATATTTCAATGGGAGTGTGCGTCTGCGATACGCCGACCGACGACATCCGCGGCATCATGGCATGGACCGCATCCGGCTGCAGCTGGCCATTGTGCTCACGATCGCTGCCGCGCTTATGGGCTGTGCAAGCACGCAGTCGGCGTTCGCCGACGACTCAGACGAGCGAGATGCGACCGGTGTTGGGGGGGGGGGGGGTGAAGTAAGTGCGACCCAACCACACCCAAATAAAGCGCGC
>JALCCT010000019.1 GCA_022640915.1 Bifidobacterium sp.
GTTCCGCCGCTCCATCCGGGCGCGCGGGCATTTCCGTGGGCGAGCAGGCAGCACGCAAATGCCTCTACCCGGCCGTGCGCCCGCTCTACCCCACAGGCAAAGGCCAGGTACGATGGGCCGCACGATGGAAACCCGCATTGAACGCGTTCGCTTTTCACTTTCGCCGACCGCTGGCCGGACGGCAAGGCAACAATGAAAACACCAGTTACACACTTAAGGAGATAGACCCCGTAATGATGGTCGTCATCCGCATGGTGTTCAACGAACGTTGAAAGAGTTTGCCAAAAGGCGTGTTGAAGGTTCGTGCAGCATGAAGAATGACTTGTTCTGTCAGGCCACCGATTACACGTGCGCATCGATCATGATAGTCAACGAGCTGCGCTGCCTTTATGGGTGCGCCGAATTTGTTTTGTTTTACGAATTCGGCGATCTTCGATCTGCATGGCCTCCGGTCGTCTTCGCCGTGCGACACGCCGAGTATTTTTTTGCGGACGCAGGAACGGCGTAATTGCAGCTATCTATGAATCTCAATGATTCCAACAGAGTAAGCGCTTGCGTAAATGCAGTGAAGCACGTACTCTTTTTTTGTCGACAGAAAGTGTATTCGAGGCATAGGAGCATCGAATGCGGTTCTCCAACAAGAAAGAAGTGATAGCAATGAAGCTGTTCAGTGGAACTCGGAAAATCGTGTGTGCAACCGTTGCTGTATTGACAACGCTTGGGCTTGCTGCATGCGGCGGAACTGGAAGCGCGGGAAAGGTCACTAAGGTTACGTTCTTCGATTCCAAGGTCGAGATCGTTGATTCGTTGAAAGCATTGGCGAAGGAGTATCAGAAGGAGACCGGCGTGACCGTGGAGGTCTGGGGCACGACGGGTGACGACTACATCACGCAGCTCAAGACCAAGCTCGCCAATAAAACCACTGGTCCCAGCATCTACACGACCGCTGGCGGTCAAGAGGGGGACACTCTCAAGTCCTATATGGCGGATCTTTCCAACGCCCCCTTTGTCAAGGACATCGCTGAAGGCAAGGCCTACAAAATCGACGGCAAGACGCTTGGCATGCCTGCTGCAGTCGAAGGATATGGGCTGATCGTCAACACCAGCCTTGTCGACCCGGCCAAGGTCTCCACCCAGGATGGCTACATCTCGATGCTGGAACAGGCCAAGGCTGATGGAAAGTACACTGGATTCGAGTTGTCGCAGGAATCCTACTTCCTCATCGGGCACATGCTGAACACTGCATTCGCCTTGCAAAAGGATCCTAAGCAGTTCGTGGCCGATGTCGTCTCCGGAAAGGTCAAGCTGCAGGATATCAAGGCATTCCAAGATCTGGGCAAGGTCTACGAGGCCATTCGTGCCAACACCAACAATCCGTTGCAGGTCAATTACGACAAGCAGATCGGTGACTTGATGACAGGCAAGACCGCCTCGGTCAATCAGGGCATGTGGATCAACACCATGCTGTCGTCCTACGCGAATTCGAGCGCGAAGCTGAAAATGCTGCCCTTCCCTGTGGCTGACAACAACAAGCTGGCCGTTGATGTCCCGCTGTATTACCACGTGAACAGCTCCAAGAGCAGCGCCGAGCAGAAGGCGAGCATTGACTTCCTCAACTGGATGGTGACGAGTAAGACGGGTCAGGACTACATCGTGAACAAGTTCAAGTTCATTCCCGCTATGACGAACATCAAGGTCGACGAATCGAAGATGGACGTGCTTTCCAAGGCTGTATATGATGCCTCGCAGTCCGGCGACAACATTCCGTGGGCATATTCGTACTGGCCTACCGGCATAGTCGATACGTATCTGGTGGGTACGGCCCAGGCGTTCTTCACGGACAAGTCCATGACGGGCACGCAATTCATCACCAAACTGAACGATGACTTCGTAACCGCAGGGACCAAGAAGTAATCAAAAAATAGCTGATAATGCGATCCTGCGTCCGACGATGAGCAAGGCATACGCCTCTGAACCGGGTTGCTGGGCACGGTATGGCGGCTCTTTCAGGTTTCCAGCGTCGTCAAATGGCTTGGTCAACGCCTCATTCGCACGGACGCAGACCGCTTATCGATATTCGGTTTTCCGGCATTTCGGGCATATCTCCGATTCGGGATGTTTGTCTTACTGAGTTTGCCGTACGTGATGGAAAAACAGACAAAGGAGTTTTCCATGAAAAAAAGAGATTGGCACTGGAACCTGCTGTTTGTAGGTCCTACGGTTGCCATTTTCACTCTGGTGGTTCTTATTCCCTTCGTGACAGGAATCGCATATTCCTTCGTCTCTTGGGACGGAATCGAGGCGAACGCGAAAACGTTCGTGGGCATCAGAAATTACATCACGGCGATGAGCGACACCCGATTCATCCAATCCGCGATTAAGACCTTCCTGTTTACGGCCATGGCTGTCGTCGCGACGAATGCTCTGGGTCTGGTCGTTGCATTCCTAGTGACGTCGAAAATGAAGTTGGCAAGCGCTGTGCGCACCTTCTACTTCATTCCTTATCTCATCGGCGGTTTGATTCTGGGCTATATTTGGAAGTTTATCTTCTCCGACGGTTTCGCCATCATCGGCAATGTCACCGGGCTTAAGTCAATCTTCTTCAATTGGCTTCTCGATCCTAATTTCGCGCTGTTCGCGCTGGTGTTCGTCTCGACTTGGCAGACCGCGGGTTATGTGATGATCATCTACATCTCGGGCATCCAGACGATTCCGACCGAGCTGATCGAGGCCGCAAAAGTCGATGGCGCGCACGGCTGGGGCCTGTTCTGGAGAATCAAATTGCCACTCATGATGCCTGCTGTCACCATCGCGCTGTTCATGACTTTGTCGAATTCCTTCAAGATTTTCGACACCAACCTTTCGCTCACTGCTGGTGGCCCGAACAACGCGACCGAGCTGTTTGCCATGAATATTTATAATGAAATCTTCCTGAACGGCAACTACGGTTACGGACAGGCAAAAGCAGTGCTGTTCTTCATCATCGTGGCGATTTTCACACTTGTTCAAGTGAACGCTACCAAGAAAAGGGAGGTGGGGTTGTGATGTCAAAGCGACGCGCACAGGTTTGGCTGTGGGCCGGGAGCCTGCTGGTCTTCCTCGTCTCCCTGATACATCTCTCGCCTTTCTATCTATTGCTCACGAATTCTTTCAAAACACGTGAGGAGCTGTACAGCAATGTGCTCTCGCTCCCCAACAACCTGAGCTTCCAGTATTACAAGGTTGCGATGGAGCGTATGAACATCGTGACCGCAGTGATGAACAGCTTGATTGTCACTGTGATCTCAACGCTGCTAATCGTCATTTTTTCGTCCATGACGGCGTGGGTGCTTGCCCGCAATGACGACAAGCTCTGGGCGAAGATCATTTTCCTGACTTTTGTGGCGACGATGCTCATCCCATTCCAGACTCTCATGATGCCGTTGATGCAGTTTTTCTCGCAGTTGCAGGAGCTCACGGGAATCCCGATCATCGATACTCGGCAGGGTCTTATTTTCATGTACATAGGGTTCGGTGCTGCCATGTCCGTCTTTCTGTATCATGGATTCGTCAAATCGATTCCGCTCAGCTTGGAGGAGGCGGGGTATATCGACGGAGCATCGAAATGGCAGGTGTTCTGGAAGATCATATTCCCAATGCTCAGGCCGATTACGAACACTGTTGTCATTCTTAATGTGATTTGGATTTGGAACGACTATCTGCTGCCCTCATTGGTGCTGTCTAGCGACAATGTCAAAACAATACCGCTGTCTACGTTCTCTTTCTTCGGACAGTTTACGATTCAATGGAATTTGGCGATGGCTGGACTGGTGATGACGATTATTCCGGTTATTATTTTCTACGCCTTCGCGCAGCGTAATATCGTCCGTGGTATCGCTGAGGGAGCCGTCAAGTAGACGGCCAATGTTCCGGCGGCGGCTGCATTTGGTTGGCCATTTCGTACGGCCAATCTGATCGACCAGCATTGAACCCAAGACTATGAAAGAGAATGATAAAGCAATGAAAGCGGTTCTTTTTGACCTTGACGGCGTGCTTGTGCCTACGACCACGCTGCATATGCAGGCGTGGAACGATCTGTTCACATCGTTCCTGCCGCACGATGTGCCTGCATACACCGATCAGGACTACTTCACTTATGTGGATGGCAAGCCGCGCTATGACGGCGTGGCTTCTGTCCTGGAGAACCGTGGCATCGAGATCGCCCAGGGCAGCCCCAGCGATGAGGCGGGCGTGCGGACCATATGCGGACTCGGCAATCTGAAGAACGACATATTCGAGCGCCTGCTTGCGCAGCATGGCATAGAGCCTTACGACGACACGGTCGACGTGCTGCGGCACTATACGGCCGAAGGCTTGAGGCTCGCCGTCGTCTCGAGTTCGAAGAACGCCAGGGAGGTGCTGAAGCGCGCCGGAATCATCCAGTTCTTCGATGAGATCGTAGACGGCGACGTGCGCGTGAAGAATGGCCTGCGCGGCAAGCCTGCCCCTGACACCTTCCTGTTCGGCGCCCAGCTGCTGCATGTCGATGTGGACGAGGCCGCCGTGTTCGAAGACGCGGTTTCCGGCGTCGCGGCGGCGCGGGCCGGCAATTTCGGCAAGGTCATCGGCGTCAATCGCGGCGTCGGTCAGAAGGCGCTGCTCAAGGCCGGTGCCGATATCGTCATCGAGAATCTCGTGGAGATGATCGACGGCAGCATTTCGGCGGTCAGGCGTCGGCTCAAGGATCAGGACGACCCGCTTTCCGAAGATATCTACCCCATCGATCCGTGGCGTTTCACCGAAAAGAGGGCGCCCAGCGACGCCAGCGGCACCCTGTTCTCGGTCGCGAATGGGACGATCGGGATCAGAGGGGCTGGCGCAGGCGATCGCTCTCTGGGCAACGGCACCTTCTTAAGCGGCTTTCATGAGAACCGGCTGATCACCTACCCCGAGGATTCGTACGGCTTGGCGAGAGTCGACCAGAGTATTCAAGGCGTGCCCGACGCCTCGGATTTCCATATGATCCTTGACGGTAGGCCTGTCGACGCACATCTGACGGCCTCAAAGCAGGAGATCGACTTTCGAAGCGGCGCATCCATCAACACGGTGGAATACGGCTTCGGCCCAGGCCGCACGCTGACGGCGACCATCAGCCGTGTGGTCTGCCTGTTCGAGCCGCATCTGGCGCTCATCCGCCTGAGCGTCGCCAGCAAAGGCCTGTCCGGCTCCTCGCTCGAAATAGAGGGGCGCCTGAACGTGCAGCAGGATGCCATCCTCGCTGTTTCCAACGATCCGAGGAAAAACCGTGCGGTGCCCACTGGCATCGAACGGGTGCTGCGCGAGACGGTGGAGCCGCCGCTGCGGCGTGCGCGTGCCGCGAAAACGCCGACTTCGGCCTTGGCCCAGGCGGATATCGTCGATGTGTACCGCTGCCAGAACTCCCGCCTGATGATGGCGGTTGGCCTGCGGCAGTATGTGAACGGCCAGCGCACCAACGCGACCCGGTGGCGCTTCTTCCTCGAGGAGGGCACAGGCGTCGAAATCGAGCGCTATGGCGCTTATCACAACGTCGCCATCGACCCGCGTGGCGTCTCCAACGGCCTTGAGACCGCGACGCTATGCCCGCAGAACCCCTCCAAACTCGCAGCCGACTGCCGCAAAACGCTTGAGCGTTACGGGGCGGCCGATCCCGCGTTCGTGCTGCGCAAGCAACGCGCCTGGCTCACACGCTTCTGGAAGCATTCCGATATCCGCATCAGCGCGAAATCCAGCGACCGCCTGCAGCAGGCCCTGCGCTGGGAGCTGTTCCAGCTGGCCCAGGCAACGGCCTCCGTGCCCAACGGCATCTCCGCCAAAGGCCTGAGCGGCACAGGGTACGAGGGCCACTACTTCTGGGATACGGAAATCTACATTCTGCCGTTCCTGATCTTCTCCGACCCGAAAAAGGCGCGCAAGGTCTTAGAATACCGCTATCGCATGCTGCCGGCAGCCCGGCGCCGTGCGGCGGTGCTCAACCTCGCAGGCGCCCTGTTCCCGTGGCGCACGATCAACGGCGAGGAGGCCTCCTCGTATTTCCCTGCAGGGACCGCGCAATACCACATCAATGCCGACGTCGCCTATGCGGTGGAGCAGTATGTCTCGGCGACCGGCGACTTCGATTTCCTCTACTCGCAGGGCATCGACATCCTCGTCGAGACGGCGCGCATGTGGGCGAGCATCGGCTTCGTCGACGTCGACAAGCACTACCACATCCATCGTGTGACCGGCCCCGACGAGTATTCGGCGCTGGTGGACGACAACTTCTACACCAATGCGATGGCCCGGTTCAACCTGCGCTGCGCGTATGAGAATGTCACGCGGCTGCAGCGCTTCGACCCGCAGCTGTTCAGCGAAGTGAGCGAACGGCTGCATATGGGCGAAGGCGAGGCTCAAACGTGGCGAGCCTACGCGGATGCGATGGAATTGCCCTATGACGAGCGGCTTGGCATACACGCGCAGGACGACGATTTCCTGCATCAGGAACGCTGGGATTTCCAGCATTACAAGGCGCGTCCGCTGCTGCTGCACTACCATTCGCTCGACATCTACAAGAAGCAGGTCCTGAAGCAGCCGGACGTCGTCCTGGCGCTGATGCTGCTGGGCGACGAGTTCTCCGCAAACCAGAAAGCTGCAGACTACGAGTACTACGATGCGATCACGACCGGCGACTCGACCTTGTCGGCGGCGGTGCAGAGCATCGTCGGCGCTGAAATCGGGCGGGAGGACCGCGCGCTGTCGTATTTCAGCGAATCGCTGTTCGCCGATATCGCCAACGCGCATGACAACACCTCCGATGGCGTGCATCTGGCCTCCGCCGGCGGCGTCTGGCTTTCGCTTGTGGAAGGCTTCGCCGGGCTGCGCGTCAAAGACGGGCAGATCACCTTCACGCCGCACCTGCCGCAAGGGTGGGACGCTGTTTCCTTCAACCTCAGGATCCACGGAGACCTGATCAAGGTGACGGTGCTGCCGGACAAGGTGACGACCGAAACGCTGAAAGCCGCGAGCACGGAACCGTCTTCGCGCGGCGTGAAGGAACCCGCGCGTATTGCTGTCGCGTCCTGAAAGGCGGGCCATCATGAGTCCAGCAGTGCGACCAGGCGCGCCTTTCGGAGAGTTGCCGGTACCTGAATCGGTGGAAATTGTCGATATCCCTGTATCCGTAGGCGTGCTCACGGCGATGAGAACGATTGTTCCTGCGGATGCTGCGAATGCGCAGCAGGATGCGGCATTGTTCATACCGGGTTTGACAGGGTCGAAGGAGGATTTCTACCTGCTGTTCCCATACTTGGCGCGATTGGGTTGGCAGGTATGGGCGTATTCTCAGCGCGGTCAGGCGGATTCCGCAGGTCCCGAAGATCCTGCATGGTATACGCGGTCGGCGGGAGCGGCAGATGCGATTGAAGTCGCGCGCGTTGTTATGCAGGAGACCGGGCAGGCCCGCATACACCTGCTCGGGCACAGCTATGGCGGTCTTATTGCGCAGGCCGCGGTGATTATGGCGTCCCAGCACGATGCGCCCGGTCCCACCGGTCGTAATCCCTTTTCTAGTTTGGTTCTCATGTGCTCGGGCCCGCACGGCTGGCCTGGACGGCATGCCGACATGATGGCACAGATAATGGGGGATCCGCAGGATCTATGGTCCGCCGGTCACCCGACCATCACGGCGCAAGACGCGAATCGTCTTTCGGCGCAGGACCAATTCGCCAGACGGCGTGCCATCGCAACGCGCAAGGCACAACTTATCGGGGCGTTGCAACAGCTCGCCAGCGTTTATGATGCTTCATTCGATCTGCGTGATACTGGTGTGCCTGTGATGGTCTGCCATGGACAGAATGATTACGCGTGGCCGCAGGAGTGGCAGCGCCGCGAGGCAAGGATTCTCGACGCGCGCTATGAGGTGATTGCAGACGCGGGTCATCTACCGAATATGGAAAATCCTGAGGCGACAGCCGCACTGCTCGACGACTTTTGGAAAACCAGCCGCGCTCGGCGGATAGCGATGGGTAGGTAAATCGCGCCGCGTCAACAGCGGCGAAGGATACTGTGCAGCTGCTATGCGACGTCCGAAGGCATTTTCAGAACATAATTAACCCGGCGGTGGAATGAATATGACAGCGGTTTTGACGCCCCTATTGCGGCGCGATATGCAGAGCAGCATACGGGCTGGCAGGTGCATGAAGTGGTGGCAGAACAAGGTCGTGTATGAGATCTACGTTCGTAGTTTCAAAGATGCGGATGGTGATGGCATCGGCGATTTGAACGGGGTGAGGCAGTCTTTGCCCTATTTGCACGACCTCGGTATCGATATCATCTGGCTTACTCCCATATATCCCTCGCCTAATGTCGACAACGGATACGATGTGAGCGACTACGATGCCATCAATCCGGAATTCGGGTCGATGCAGGACTTTACGCGGCTCATCGAAGAGGCGCATTCCCTAGGCATCGGCATCATGCTTGACCAGGTGCTCAATCACTCCTCCAGCAGGCATCCGTGGTTTCTTGATGCGTTGAAACGGGGTAGGGAAAGCCCGTATTACGACTACTATTACTGGTCTGACATGCAACAGAAGCCCGATCGAGAATGCGCGACGCCGCCAAATAACTGGGGTTCGTTCGTCGGCGGAAGCGCTTGGACATACGTGCCGCATCTTGGCTCCTCGTATCTGCATCTTTTTGATCGCGAGCAGCCGGATTTCAACTGGACGAATCCGAAGCTCCGCGCCGAACTGTTCACTATGCTTCGTCGCTGGCTGGATCGAGGAGTCGATGGATTCCGTTTCGATGTGATCAATCTGATCGATAAAGGCTCGTTCGCCGATGCGCCCATGTTGAACCGCGAAGGGTTCGGCGATGTCGAGCGCTGGGTGACCAATGGGGCAAGAGTTCCAGCATATTTGGATGAACTGTATGACACGGTGCTCAAAGGCAAAAACGTGATAACCGTGGGGGAAACCGGCAATGTGACGCCGGAGCATTCTGTGTTGTACGCGCCGCTTGCGGACGAGCCTGCGGACGGGTTTTCGGACGGGCGCGAGGGCGGGAACGAAGATTCGGGCGGAAACAAGCGCCCGCGTCTCAATATGATTTTTCAATTCGAGCTTTCGCATATCGACCATGACACCGATCCGAGAAGCTTGCGTGTAAAACCCTTCGAGGTGTCTCAGTTCAAATCCATAATTACCAAATGGCAGAACGGCCTGCAATCCCAATCATGGAACAGCTTGTATTGGTCGAATCATGACCAGCCTAGAGCCGTATCGCGCTTTGGCGATACCAGCTCTGAGAGCGCAAGGTATTATTCCGCAACGATGCTCGCGACGATTATGCATGGACTGCAGGGCACGCCGTATATATACCAGGGTGAGGAAATCGGCATGACCGATTTCCCCTTCCAGTCGCCGAGCGATTTCAGAGACGAGGATTCGATCGAACGCTACGACTATATTGTGCGCAGCGGCGGGAATATAAATGCGATGATGCAGTATCTGCGCTGGTTTTCGCGGGATAATGCGCGGACGCCGTTCCAATGGAATTACGGGAAGAACGCGGGATTTTCGCAAGGTGCGCCATGGATCGCAGTGAATCCGAATTGTAAGGATATCAATGCCGACAAAGATCGATCATCGATTCGTTCTATTTTTCGCTACTATCAAGGGCTTATCCGATTGCGGCATACCGAAGAGCTGCTGACGACAGGTGTATATCGAGAGGTTCCAGTGCAGGATCCTATCGTCATGTACGCGCGCGAAAACGACGGCGGAAGACTGCTGGTCATAGCCAACATGAGTTCGCATACACAACCGTGCGTGTTGCCTAGTGGAAAAACGCTGTACGGAAATTATCCTTGCGGAAGGCGAAAGCCTGGTGTGCTGCGGCCGTACGAGGCGCTTTGGATACTCGACGCTGAGTAAGAACGATAACGGCATTCAGGGGAAACCGCTGCAGCGGTGCATTCTCTTTGTGATGACTCTTGTGCACGGTAGGCCATGGCCTTGGCATAATGGAACTATGAATGTGCGTATTCAGGAGGTGGCGACTGCGGCCGAGGTGTCTGAAGCCACGGTCTCGCGGGCGCTTCGAGGCCTTCCTGGAGTTGGCGAGCGCACGCGGGCGCATGTGCTTGAAGTCGCCGATGAGCTGGGCTATACGCCTTCGCATAGCGCGGCATCGCTGGCGAGCGGGTCGACCCGCTCTTTCGGCTTGGTGCTGCCCGATGTTTCGCGCTGGTTCTTCGCCACGGCGGTGGAAGACATCGAGCAGACGCTGAGGGCGGTGGACTACGATGCGCTGATCTACTCCCTGCCTGATTACCGCAGCGACGGGCGACCGCAATTCAACCCAAATGTGCTCAGGAGCAAGGTCGACGCGGTCGCCGTGCTGTCGCTGTTCTTCGACGAAGACGAGGTCGGGCTGCTCAAAGGCCTGGAGGTGCCGGCGGCGTTTCTTTCGGTCGTCGAGCCGGGCTTCCCGCATGTCGGCATCGATGATGAGACGGCCATGGCCACGGCCTGCGAGCATCTCATAGGGCTGGGCCACAGGGTCATCGGCCATCTTTCCGGCATGACGAACGACAAGCAGCCCAACGCGCCCACGCAGCGCAGGCGCAACGGGTGGCTGGCCACCTTGCAGCGGCATGGCTTGGAGCATGGGGCGGATCTTGATTCCCCGGCGCAGATCATGACCGCGCGCAATGGTTATATGGCGGCGAACGCACTGCTGGACCGCCGGCCCGACGTCACCGGAATCGTCGCGTCGTCAGATGAGATGGCGATGGGCGCGATGCAGGCGCTTGCCGAGCGCGGGTGCACGCCGGGCCGCGACGTCTCCGTCATCGGCATCGACGGCAACGATTTGGGCGAGGCCTTCAGTCTGACGACGGTGACGCAGCCCATTCACGACCAAAGCGAATGCATCGTGGGCATGCTGCTCGATGCTATCCATGGGGACACTGCCATCCGCACGCGCATCTTCCCCACGACCTTGGTGGTGCGCCGTTCGACCGGCCCGCGAGTGGGGTGACGCTGGGATTGTGTGACGGCGGACTGCGATACCGGGATTGCGCGAATAGGCTCGTGCGGAGGCGGGCCTGCGTGACGATGGGATTATGCGGTGGCGGGATTGTGTGATGGCGGGTCTGTGTGACGATGGGCTTGCGCGGTTGACAAGCTTGTGTGGTGGCAGGCTTGTGTGACGATGGATTGCGCGATTGACAGGATTGCGCGGTGGCAGGCTCGCGTGACGGTGGGCTTGTATGACGATGGATTGTGCGGTGGCGGGATTGTGCGGTGGCAAGTTTGCGCGGCGCGTTATGCCGTATTAAACGGCGGCAAGCGGCAGCAGTGCGCTCAGATCGTCGCGCTCGCCGACCGCGCTGATATGGCCCGCTGTTTTTTCCTCATCCCATGTGGTAATGCCGCAGGCCAGACGTAGCCATACGTCGGGATCGAGCTCAATCACATCAGGCGGTGTGAGATTATGCGGATCTGAGGCCGGGCCGTCAAGAATTTTGACGGCCGCCCAAGGGGCCACGCGTACTTCGACTCCTGGGCCGGGAGCCTTGCGCTCAAGCAGAAACAGTGAGAAACGCACTGCCATCGCCCAAACGGACCTTGGCAGGTCAGGGGAAATGGCGAGCCGCGCTGCGGTGCCAGTTGCGTTGGAAAGCGTCAGCTGATTTTCCCCATTGCCTGAGGCCGCCGAGGCGGACTGGCTGCCCGAGGACGTCGAACTGGACTGACTGTCCGCGCTCGCCAAAGTTCGCGCCATCTGCCCCCACTGCCGCAAGGCGGCCTCGCCTGCCGCCAAGTCTCGTTCGCGTATCGCTGCCATGGTTCCATTGTGCCGCCGAGTTGGACACCGTTACAGCGGCAGCCTCGGAGTCTTTCGGTGGCCGTGCTACTATCGTCAATGACAACGTATGCAATACGGCTCGCGCCGGCGAATACGCAACGATGGTATGCCGTCGCTCGGCTCGGGCATAATCGGCACATAACGGTATATGGAGAACAGTTCACCAAAGGGAGTCAGGTAATGACCGAACACACTGCACCCACATCATCGATCACGGCAGGCGAATTCGCCGACGAGATTCGTGAAGAGCTCAAGTACACGCAGGGCGTGACCCCCGGACAGGCGACGGCCGCCGATGTGTATGTCGCGGCGGCGAGCGCGGTGCGTAAGCATCTCGTAGAGTCGTGGATGACCACGCAGCATGACATGGTCGCTGGTAATACGAAGGCTGTGGGCTACTTCAGCGCCGAATTCCTCATGGGCAAGCAGTTGCGTAACGCGTTGCTGAATTCAGGGTTGAACGAGCAGTTCGACAGCGCGGTCAAGGAGCTCGGCTTCGACCTGCAGGACGTCATCGACGCGGAATACGAGCCAGGGCTGGGCAACGGCGGCCTGGGCCGTCTGGCTGCATGCTACATCGATTCGCTCGCCTCGAAAGGCGTGCCTGCCTTCGGATATGGCATCCAGTACCGTTACGGCATCTTCAGGCAGGAATTCGATGAACAGGGCCGCCAGATCGAGCGCCCCGACTACTGGCTGGCCAACGAGGAGCCGTGGGGTCATATCGACTACAACCGTTCGCAGCGCGTCAACTACGGCGGCAGCGTGGTGGAGGAGAGCGGCAAGAAGGTGTGGAAGCCGGCGTGGTCGGTGCGCGCTGTGCCGGTCGACTATATGGTGCCGGGCTATGCTTCGGGCCGCGTGAATACGCTGCGCCTGTGGAGTGCGAAATCCTATGACGAGTTCGATTTGCTCACTTTCAACAAGTCCGAGTATCTGAACGCCGTCAGGCCGAAGGTCGCCGCCGAGAACATCTCCAAGATCCTTTACCCGGAGGATTCCACCCCGCAGGGCAAGGCGCTGCGCCTCGAACAGCAGTATTTCTTCACGGCCGCCTCGATTCAGGACGCGATCCGTGTCTTCTACCCTGGCCAAGAGCATCCCGATCTCACCACGTTCCCAGACAAGATCTGCTTCCAACTCAACGACACGCATCCGGTGATCGGCATTCCCGAGCTCATGCGTGTACTCATCGACGAGTACGGCTACGACTGGGACACGGCGTGGTCCATCACCACCAAGTCCTTCAACTACACCTGCCACACGCTACTGCCGGAGGCGCTCGAGGTATGGCCGGCGAAGCTGATCGGCGAGCTGCTGCCGCGTCATCTCGAGATCATCAACGAGATCAATGAGCACTTCGTTGCCGAGCTGGGCGAGAAAACCGACAACAAGGCCAAGATCGATCGTATGCGCATCGTCACTGATGGCGAAGACCCGCAGGTGCGCATGGCCTATCTCGCCACGTATGGCGGCTCGCACGTTAACGGTGTGGCCGCGCTGCATTCGCAGCTGCTCAAGGATGTCACGCTGCGCGACTTCTCGGACATCTACGGTGACAAGTTCACCAACGTGACCAACGGCGTGACCCCGAGGCGATTCATCAAACTCGCCAATCCGCGCTTGTCCGCGCTGATCACCGAAGGCCTGGGCACCGACCGCTGGCTGAGCGACTTGGGGCTGCTCGAGGGGCTGGCCCCGCTGGCGAAGGACGACGAATTCGTGAGGAAGTTCGCCCAGGTCAAGCAGGCCAACAAGGTCGCGTTCTCCAACTATGCCAAGCGCGAGTACGATTTCGACATCGACCCGAACACCATGGTCAATTCCATGATCAAGCGTCTGCACGAGTACAAGCGCCAGAGCCTGAAGATCTTGTCCGTCATTTCGCAGTACGCCGACATTAAGAGCGGCAAGGTCAGTGCGGACGACATTCTGCCACGCAGCGTCGTGTTCGGCGCCAAGGCGGCTCCTGGCTATAAGATGGCCAAGCTCACCATCCAGCTCATCAACAATGTGGCCCGTGTGGTCAACAACGACCCTGATGTCAAGGGCAAACTGGCCGTGTTCTTCCCATGGAACTACAACATCCGCCTCGCCCAGCACCTCATCCCTGCAACCGACCTTGACGAGCAGATCTCGCAGGCAGGCAAAGAGGCTTCGGGCACCGGCAATATGAAGTTCGCTCTAAATGGCGCGCTGACCGTCGGTACGCTCGACGGCGCGAACGTCGAGATCCGCGAGCGCGTTGGCGCTGAGAACTTCTTCCTCTTCGGCATGACCGTAGACGAGGTCGAGGCGCTCTATGCCAAGGGATACGAGCCGAAGTCTTACTACGAGGCCGATCCTCGCCTCAAGCGCGCCGTAGACTTGGTTGCCGACGGCACCTTCTCGGCAGGTGACACGAGTGTGTACAAGCCACTGGTCGCCGATTGGCTGAACAAGGATTACTTCATGACCATGGCCGATTTCAGCGCGTACATGGATATTCAGGGCGAGATCGAGACCCTGTACCGTGACCCGCTCGAGTGGAGCCGCAAGGCCCTGCTCAACGTTGCCAACTCGGGCTTCTTCAGCTCTGACCGAGCCATCGACGACTACCTGCGCGACATCTGGCAGACTGGTCCGCTCGGGGAGTGACTGAGTAATGGAGTGACCGAGTAATAGTGCTTCAAAGCTCAAACGGCTGACGTTTGCGCACGCAAGTCGCCGGCTACGAATATTCAGTGGCAACATATGGCCATTTGAAATTCGTAGCCGGCGACTTGCGTATAGAAGAAAGGCTCGGCGCATGCCCTCGGCGCCGGGAGTGCCTTCTTGTTACGCCGCTATCCCCGCCTTGCCTGCTGTGCGCCTGAGGAAGGCCACGGCGTCGCGGTACTCTTCGATCGTTTCGAGATGCTCGGTGTATACGGTTACATTGCCGGGCAGCGCGGAAGCGAGACGCAGCACCAAATCGAAGTCGACACTTCCGGTGCCCGGCTGCGTCTCGGTGATGGTGGTCGGTAACGCGCCGCCCAGACGGATGTCTTTGGCATGGACGCTGACGATATGCGGTCCGAGCTGGGTGAAGCACTCTTGGATGAATTGCCGCAACTGCCGCCAGCGTGGCACGCCGTTGATCATGTTTGTATAGTCAAGATGGACGCGCAGTTGCGGGCGGTTGATGTCGGCGAGCAGCCGCAGATAGCTTTCCGGCGAATCGGGGAGCATCCAGGGCATGCATTCGATGGCGTAATAGGTGCGCTCCGGGTGCACGGCGTCGATGATTTCGCGTGTGGTGTCGACGAGGCGCCCATAGCTTTCTTCGGAATAATTCTCCGGACTGTACTGGTCCCAGCCGCCGGGCCCGGCGTTGCCGGAGATATTGAGGCAGCAGCCAGCCCCGATCTCTTCCGCCAATGCCAGCTGCGCCTTGGCGTATGAAATCGAAGCGTTGCGTTCCTGCGGTTCCGGCGACATCACGTTGCGCCATACGCCGACTTCGCCTATCGATAGTCCATAATGCCGGGCTTCGCGCAGATATTCGTCGCGTACCGCGACCGATGCCGTGGCGTCCACCGGGCATACGGCTGTGGTGCAGCCCCAACCATGCAGCAGCTTGGCCCACTCATGCGGATTCTCGTGGGGGAGGGTCGTCCCGACTCCTATGCGCATTGCTCGGTCTCCTTGGATGTAGCTTGGTGGATGGTGGTCTCGGGAGTGCGCTCGATCGCCGCCGTTTGAACATTGATGTCATGTACTGCAGCGATATCGACCTTCGGATTGCGATGGTAATCGTAAATGCCGTTGTGCTCCTGTTCAACATCGTAGAGCTGTGTGAAGCAAAAACCGAACATCTTCGGGTTGCGCAGCAGCACGTCGGTCAGCCCGCGATAGCGGTCCAAAAATTCGGGTTCGCTGTTCGCCTGCTCGCCGTAGCCCCAAGCACCTTCATCGCTCTGGTCTTGTTCAGGATCCCACTTGATGCCGCCGTACTCGCTGATGAAGAAAGGCATCACGCCATCGCAATGCTGCCGGTCGGGGTAAAGCTCCGGAGTTTCGGCTTCGCCCTGTCCCCAGCCGTCGTAACGGGTGGCGAACGTATCGACACTCTGCTCATAGTCATGCAGATCGTAGATGTCGGTCTGCACGTGGTAATGACCGCTCGTGTCGATGCAGGGGCGCTCCGGGTCGTACGCTTTGGTGATGTGGTAAGTCATGCGTAGCACCTCGTCGATCTGCTTGCGCCCGCGGAAATCCCAGGTTTCATTGAAGGGGCACCAGCCAATGATTGCAGGGTGGTTCACATCGCGCTGCAGAACCTCCATCCATTCGGGAATGAAGATCTCGTAGCTGCTGGGCTGGCTGATGTCAAAGCCCCAGCTGGCCATTTCGCCCCACGCGAGATAGCCGTGCAAGTCGCAATAATATAGGAACAGTGGTTCGAAAGCCTTCTCGTGCAGCCGTGCTCCGTTGAATCCGGCTGCTTGCGACAGCACAATATCGTGCTCAAGATCTTGCGCGGTGGGGGCGGTGCAGATGCCGTCGGGGTAGAAGCCCTGGTCGAGAACGAGCCGTTGGAACACGGATACGCCGTTGATGAGGAACCGGTAGCCGTCGAGCCGAATCTCGCGTAAGCCTACGTAGCTGCTTACGCGATCGTTGCCGTATGTGAGCTTCAGATCATAGAGATTGCCCTCGCCAGGCTGCCACAAATGGGTTTCGGTCAATGGCAACGTAAGCTGTGTCAGCCCGCCGTTGGACTCCACCTGTGCCTCGCCGCATGGTGAGCCGTTAAAGAACGCCTCGGCTCGCAAGGTGCCGTTGCCGTGCAGGTCGGCTTCGATGCAGACGGTCGCATTGTGGATGTTGGTGTGGTACCTGACTGATTCGATATGGGTCGTGGGCACGAATTCAAGCCACACGGTCTGCCAGATGCCGGTTGTGCGCGTATAGAGACACGAATAGGACTCGGCGCGGTCGCACTGCTTGCCAGTGGGCTGATGCAATCCTCTCGTGTCGTCGAGCGCGCACACCACGAGCTCGTTACCGCCTTCATGCACGAGCGCGGTGATGTCCAGTGCGAAAGATGCGTAGCCGCCGCGATGGGTGCCGGCTTCGACGCCATTGACATAGACATGGGCCTCGTAATCGACCGCGCCGAAATGCAAAACGACGTTGCCGAGCAGCTCCTGCGCGCTGAGATCAAGGGTTTTCTTATACCAGCAGCAGGGAATGAAATCCGTGAAGCCAATGCCGCTCAGATTGCTTTCGGGGCAGAATGGCACAGTGATGGTCGTGCTGAACTCATGGCCTTCGTACCATTTTTTGTCGATGCCGCTGGCAGAAAAGTCAAAGCCAAAATCCCACGGGCCGTTGAGATTTCGCCATGTGGAACGCTCGAACTGGGGATTGGGGTGCTCGGGGCGCGCAATGGCGGATCGGGCTTGGTCCGATGCCTCGGCCTTCGGTTCGGTTTCGTATTTGGCTGCTGTGCTGGCCATATGGATATCTCCTCTATCGTCGCTGATGCGGGTGCCCCGCTGGATCAAGTCAGCCGGGCTCTGTCTCCTTTATACTTGAGGTATTGCAACATAACAATGGAATAACTGGCTGAATTCAAGCACAAAAGTGAGGAATCGACGCATATGGAGCATATCGTCAGTTTCGTGCCGGGCCAGCTGCCGGATGAACGGCGGCTGGCGATACAAATGACCGGCATTACCTTCCCCGACCGCACGTATCACATCGTCAGAGAGCATGCCGATCTGTACTGCATCGAATATGTGATCGCCGGCTGCGGTGAGGTGATGTGCGCCGGGCGGCGCTTCAACCCGGGGCCAGGCGATGTATATTTGCTGCCTCCCGGGGTGCGACACGAATATCGTGCGGCGGCAGCGGACCCGTACAAGAAGATATGGATGAATGTCAGCGGGACGCTGTGCGATGCCTTGTACCGTGAATACGGCCTCGAAGGCACGATGCTGTTTCGCAGGGCGCCGGTCCGACCGCTGTTTCAGCGGTTTCTCGAGGTGTGCGAAACCGGCAAGGACAATCCCAGAGCGTTGTCGGTGCGTGCGGCGCTGCTGATCCACGAGATTTTCGCTGCACTAGCGGCGCTCTGCACCGTTGCGCCGCAGGTGCCCGACCCATATGCCGCGAGAATCCGGGAGTACCTCGACCGGCATGTCGAAGACAACATCAGGCTGGGGCAGGCCGCTCACGAATTGGGGTTGTCCGTTTCGCAGCTGACCAGATCCTTTGCCCGTGCATACGCCATGCCTCCCTACCGGTACTATCTAGGCCAGCGCATCGAACTGGCGCAATCCCTGCTGAGCAACACCGGCATGCGGGTGCGCGACGTCGCCGCACGACTCCACTGCGCCGACGAACACTACTTCTCCGCCCAGTTCAAACAGTATGCAGGTGTCTCCCCGCGGGCGTATCGCAATGGGCGGCAAGAAATCTAAGGCGACCCCCGGTTTGGCAGTCGTTCGCTACTGTGGAAAGTGCCATAGTAGCCCCCTGCTACAGGCGTGCTTCTCGCAGTCTGGTTGTCCCAGGGATGTGGGGTTTGCCGGTTGCGTATGTCATGACAGTTGCTATAAGGGGACATCTCGCCATACTATGAACTCACCTGTTGAAGATGATGGCGTGCGCAGAGCGGCGTGGTAAAGACTAAAAGGAAATTATCGTGGCAATACAGATCAATACGAAAGACACCATAGGCAAGATTCAGCCGGAACTTCATGGGCAGTTCATCGAATTCCTCGGGAGCTGTATCGACGATGGCCTATGGGTGGGTGAGGATTCTCCTATTGCGAACGAGTGCGGCATCCGGGTTGATGTACTCAACGCGTTGAAACGGCTTCAGCCGCCGATGCTTCGATGGCCTGGAGGCTGCTATGCCGATAGATACCATTGGAGGGACGGCATTGGTCCGAGGGATCATCGCCCCGTTACATTCAATGAGAATTTTGGCACGTATGAGCTCGATCGGCATCAATTCGGTACCGATGAGTTTCTGAACCTATGCGAACAAGTAGGTGCACAGCCTTGGATCAGTGTCAATATGTTGACCGGAACGCCGCGTGAGATGGTCGAATGGATGGAATACTGCAACAGGCGGGAGCCTACGACATTGGCACAAGAGCGGGCCAAGAACGGACACCCTGAACCGTATCACGTTCGGTATTGGGGAATCGGGAACGAAGTATGGGGAGGCGGCGGCACCCTGACTCCGGAGGCGTATGTAGATCAGTATCGAAGATTCTCCTCAGCTATCCCATCCTTCACCCGTGTGATAGGCGAACAGTCCGACATGTATGCAATCGCGTCTGGACCTGATGGCAACAAACCCAATGAGAGAGTCAATTGGACAAAAGATCTGTTCGATGAACTGGCCCGCTACCGCCAGCCCAAGATAAACGGCTACGATGCCCATTTCTATAACTGGAATATCACCCATGAGGATGATACTTCCACCAAATATACGAAAGAAGGATGGAGCAGACTCATCAAAGGCTGCTTGGAATTAGAAGACGAGATCCTCAGGCAGAGTCAGATGATTCAAAAAGGACTGGCGGGCATGCCGTTGCCGGAGGTCGCAGCTGATCCTCGATTGCAGCATATCGACCTTATCGTGGGCGAGTGGGGCAATTGGCATCGTGATGCCACTGTGGCTCGTCCGGCTCTCTATCAGCAGGCGACAATTAGAGATGCGATCACTACCGCCCTCACCTTGGATGTGCTGCAGCGCAATTGCGATACGGTGTCCATGGCATGCAATGCGCAGACGATTAATGTTTTGAATGCACTTATCTTGACAGATGGGGAGAACATGGCGCTGACGCCTAATTATCATGTATTTGAAATGTACAAGGTTCACCGAGGTGCGATGGCTATCCGGCTTCCCCGGCAGGATGAGGAGTCTAAGGTGTATCAGTTCGCATCAGTCAAGGACAATGACATAACTGTGGACTTGATTAATGCTTGTACTGATAAGGGAGTCGACGTGGATCTGGCTTTCGACAGTCCAGTCAAGGCGCAGTCGATGATTTCGTTGGCGTCCAATGACCTGTATGCGTGCAACGTTCCAGGCGAGAGGCCTCGGCTGGCGCCCACTCATGAAGCTCTCACCTCGGTTCAAGGAACAAAGGTAACGGTAGCTTTGAAGCCTGCATCGGTGAATACCTTGCGGTTCAAAATTGCCGCATAGCAGCTACCGGGCTTCTACCAGACTGTGATTTCTTTTCAGATAAACGCCAAGAGAACGAAGGAGTTGCGCACTATGTCGTTGCAAGCGAGTAGCCGTTGGAATTATACGTGGTATCGTCCGCCGAATGCGTCGGAGGCGTGCGATGTGCATATTACGCGAATCGTGCCGGAAGATGCGGGATTTTGCGTGCAGTGGGCTGATGTGCAAGACGGTGAGACAGCGGCTTCTGGCAAAGAGCCGCAACGATATTGTGTCGGATGGCGTCCGCTCGAAGACGGCGGTGACGCTGGCGAACTGTTTGTTGCAGGAGAGTGCTGCCATGTGAGCGGTTTGCGTAATGGCGCGGATTACTCGGTCACTGTGGGACGCGTCAGTACAGGCACATCTTCGGATGGCGTGCCGAACAGCAATGCGAGTGGCACGCCAAACGAAACGTCGGACGACGCGCTGAGCAGTGGTAGCGTCAGCGAGCCACGTTTGGTGCGTTGCGGGCAGATGGTAGGCAGCGTTGTAGACTACCTGCACCCCAAGGACGACGCCTTCCGCTTTTCGGGCCAGTATCTGGCAAGTCCCTCGATTGCAAAACTTCCTTCGGGGGCGCTGATGGTCTCAATGGATGTGTTCACATGGCGAGGCGCGCAGAATCTCACGCTGCTGTTCGTATCGCAAGACGAGGGCCGCACGTGGAATTTCGTCACTGAGCTGATGCCATGCCTATGGGGCAGGTTGTTCATGCATGACGGGTCGCTCTACATGCTGGGAATGAGTTGCGAATACGGAGACTTGCTCATCGGCAGGTCCACGGACGAGGGCCGCACGTGGAGCACGCCGACAGTGCTGTTCAGAGGCTCAGGCAACGCGGACGTGGGCGGTTTTCACAAGGCGCCAATGCCGGTTGTCCATGTCGGTAGCAGGCTGGTGACCGGCGTGGATTATGGATCGTGGGAGACCGGCTTCGCCAATTCGCTGCTCGTTGCTGATGCGACTGGCGATCTGCTTGATCCTTGCGTGTGGCGGCTTTCTCAGCTGTGCACGGCCGATCAGCGGCCGCAGGAGCTGCGCCATGTTGCGGCGCTCGAAGGCAATGCGGTCGTGGGGCCGGATGGCGTCATGCGCAATATGCTGCGCCTGCAGATGGACGGCTCGGAACCTCGATTTGGCAAGGCCCTGATGCTCAAGGCCACCGGTCCGGACTGCGCGGGGCTGCGCTTCGAGGGACTGAGCGATTTCAACGGCGGCAGCAATTCGAAATTCGAGATTGTCTACGACGAGCTGAGTAAAACGTATCTGGCGCTCGCTAACGAAATCACGGACCCCGATTTGCCGACTGCCCGCAATATTCTCTCGCTGATGGTTTCCCGGGATCTGAAGACGTTCCGGACGGCGGCCAGGGTGGTGGACTTGAGCGATTGCGATCCTGCGTGGGTCGCGGCGCAATACCCGAGCTTTATCGTGGATAACGATGACCTGCTGGTGGTCAGCCGCACCGCGATGAACGGGGCAGACTCGTACCACAACAGCAACGCCATCACCTTCCACGGGGTCAAGGATTTCAGAGCATTGCTGTGAAGATTTGACGAACCGCGGATATCACAGGTTTGCGCCGGGATTATTACTTCGCTCCATAACGGACATTGCCCGCATCATTCGGTCGAGTGAGCCGTTGCGGTGGCGAGTGATCAGCACCACGACACCTGCTGGCGTTCCTTGGCTGAGCAAGTCTAGTATGGCGGCGTGATCGTCGAAGGAAGGTGTGAGACCTGTATCCTGCGCATTGGTGACCTGTAGCATGACCGAAAACAAAGGTTTGATCACCAACCAGAGGGCAATCACCTGTGAATTTCCCGAGCTGAGAATGAGTTCATGATGGAAGTTGAGGTCTGCTTGAGCGTATCCGGCGCTGTCGTCTGCCTCCGATGCGTCCCGCATCCCCCTACCAAGCCGTGGGCGCAGTTCCATGGCAGCGAGCACTACTTCGCCGGCAATCTGGAAGCCTGGCGTGCGCTGGAGGAAGCTCACGAAGCCGGCCACATCCGGGCGATCGGGGTATCGAACTTCGA
>JALCCT010000020.1 GCA_022640915.1 Bifidobacterium sp.
CGCACAGCACACAGGAACCTGTCGCGTCAAACCCGCAGCAGGTTGACGATGACGGCCTTGGCGAAGCTGGCGGAGACCCGTTACCCAGAGGACTGACGAAGGACCAGCGCAACGATTTCAAAGCCATCGAGACCCTTATTGCTTCTCTTGGGGTGAGCGAGTCGTGGTCGGGCATGCTGCCCCGTGCCGAGGACTTCAATGCCTATTCGCCTGAAGTCCAAGAGCGCATCTGCCAGTGGAACGACGCCTTCACTACCGATGAGTCCAAACGCCAGGATCGTCTTGTGGACAATGAGATACGGCAGTCCAATCTTGGCACTTGGATAAGCGCTTTCATATTCCTGCTGTCGATAGCGTTTACTTTCATCGCGTTCATGAAGACGGGCAATGCTCTTTCGTTCGGTTTCCTTGCACTGCCGGTCCTCACCATGATAGGCAATCTGCTGACGCCGGTGTTCTCTCGCAGCAGCGTTCACGACAGCAGAGGAAACGATCAGGATGATGCTTCGAATGAAGCGGGGTCCGAAGGATAAAACTTCTCGAAAATGATCTATGGGCAGAACGAAAGTCGCGCTGCCCCAATGATGGACGTGCGCGGGTTCTGACTACAAACTAGGCTTGCATCGCGTTCCCCTGCGTATCGTGTTCCTGAGAGAAATGTGGTGCCGATGCAGCCTGTTTTCGAGTCGATGCCCATGCGTCGAGGATCGCGAGATTGTCAGAGCTGGCGGAACCCGGCACGGCGGTGTAGGTGACGATGGAGACCGCGGTGCAACAGCAGCGCGAAGTCGTTGTACTCAAGATCGAGCCGGCCCACGCCAAGGTGGTTGATGAGCTGGCGGCCGCGCGAATGGCGCCGCACGTTATGCTTGGCCCAGCGTTGGGCGAAGTCCTGGCTGCACGCGCACAACGTGCCAATCAGCCCGGTCAGCTCCCGATCCGCCGGATCGTGGCCTGCTGCGGCGCGCAGCGACGAGACGATGAGGTCATGCGAGGCGTCAGTGTCGATGTAGAAGGACTCGGAGCGTGGATCGAGGAACGCATACCGAGCGAAATTCGGGACGGGCCTCGGGCTGGAGGCGATCATGTCGCTGTACAGCGCGCACCCCATCCTGTTCGCCGCGAGCATATCGAGCCGCTCGTTCTGCACAATGGCCGGCACGCTCATCGAGTCGAGCACCTGCTGGACCGAGCCGTTGATCGGATTCGACTTGCGGGTGCGCGTCATGCGCACGCGGCCGGTCGACGTCACGTTGCGCGCCAGATCGCGCAGATGCGCGTACTCGTCATCGCTGAGCTGCAGCACGCGGGCGATGGCCTCCAGCACGCTGTCGGAAGCGCCGCTCAGCTTTCCCCGTTCCAGGCGCGTGTAGTACTCGACGCTGACCCCGGACAGCATCGCCACTTCCTCGCGACGCAGACCAGAAACTCTGCGGTTGCCCCCAGCGTATGGTAGACCAGCCTGCTCGGGCGTGATCCTGGCCCGCCGACTCATGAGAAAACTGCGTATCTCCTGCTCGATTTCCATGTACATAACAATACGTCCCGTGACATCGAGGGCGCATCATCGCGAGGGGCTACTGTCAGGGACTGTTTCAGTCTGTCTTCATCTCCCTGTACAAACACTGCTGGCCGAGAGGAGAATCCGTTGCCTACCGTAGAAGTACGCGCTTTGCCGGCTGGCTGCGCGCTATTAGAAGAGGCTGAGAGTTGATTCGGCTGCTGCGCTTGTTTCGAGAGGCTCGCCGATGGCGAAGCGCGCGCGCAGCAAGTTCTCCTCTCGCGAGTTGGGTCCTACGCGCAGCTCGAACTGGCCCGGCTCCACCACGCGCTCGGCGTCCGCGTTCACGATCGAGCAGGCCGAGGCGGGAATTTCGATCCGCACAGTCGTCTCCTCGCCCGGTTCCAGCGCCGCCTGCCGGTAGCCTTTGAGCTCCTTGTCCGCCCATGTCACCGAGGTCACCAGATCGGACACGTAGGCCTGCACGATTTCCAGCGCTGGACGGGTGCCAGTGTTGCGAAGCGTCACCTCGGCGACGATAGTGTCGCCGATTCCCAGTTCCGGTTCCAGAATATGGAGATTCGAGTATTCGACCGTCGTGTAGGAAAGTCCCTCGCCGAAGGCGAACTGCGGATCCTGCGTGAGATCGGCGTACTTGGCGCCGTGCTGCCCACGAATCTGGTTGTAGTAGATCGGCAGCTGCCCCGCGTGGCGGGCGAAGGAGATCGGCAGACGGCCCGAGGGCTCGATCTGTCCGAGAATCAGCTCGGCAATCGCCTGCCCTCCCCTCATTCCCGGGTTCGCAGCCCAGATAAGGGACGAGGCGTTCAGCACGCAGTCAGGGAGCACAAGCGGCTTGGATGCCATGAGCACTACGGTCATGGGCGTGCCCGTGGCCGCCAGCGCCTCCAGCAGAGCCTTCTGCCCTCCGATGAGTTCCAGCGTCGCCGTGGAATGACCTTCTCCCACGAGCTCTAATCGGTCGCCGACGACGGCGATGACATGATCGGCGTCCTTGGCCGCCGCGACGGCTTCGGCGATCATGCCGTCATCGGGTTCGCACGCAGTTACGTCAAGCGCCGGATATGGGACGGGCTCCACAATTCCTGCGCCCTGGGCATAGGCGATGGTCCAATCGGATGGCGCCTGCTGGCGCAAGCCATCGAGAACCGTCGTGATCATCGTGCGCGGCTGCTCATCAATGAACCCGGAAGCCTGCCCCGAGCCTCCGGCCCAGTCGCCGAGCTGCTGCTGGGCGTCATCCGCGAGCTGGCCCACGACGGCGACGCGCTTGGGAGCGTCGGATGCCAGAGGAAGCGTGCCATCGTTGTGCAGCAGCACGAGCGAACGCCGCGCCGCTTCCAGATTGAGGGCCGCGTGCTCCGGCGAGCCGATCTGCGAAGCCATGACCTCGGGCTGAGGAAGCCGCGGGTCTTCGAACAGACCCAGCTCGAACTTGATCGCCAGGATCCGGCGCACGGCCGCGTCCAGATCGGTCTCGGACAGCAGGCCGTCGCCCACCGCCTGCAATGCGCCATCGAAGAATTCCGGCGTCGTCATGGACAGGTCGACGCCGGCCTTCACGGCTGCCGCCGCGGCATGCGCATGGTCGGGCTGGACCTTCTGCTCCCATACCAGCCGGCCTACGTTCGCCCAGTCGGTGACGAGGATACCTTCGTAACCCCACTCCTTTTTGAGGACATCCTTGATGAGCCATTTGTTGAGCGTGATCGGAATCCCGTCAATCGACTGGTAGCCGAGCATGAAGGCGCGGCAGCCTTCCTTGGCGACCCGTTCGAAGGGCGGAAGATACCAGGAGCGCAGCTTGCGCGGGGATACATCCGCCTCGCTGGCATCGCGCCCGCCCTGGGTCTCCGAGTACGCGGCGAAATGCTTCGCCGTCGCCATGATTCCGGTCTTGTCCTGCGGGCCGTCGTCCTGGTATCCGCGCACCATCGCCGAGGCGAGCTCGCCGATGAGGAAGGGATCCTCGCCGAATGTCTCGCCTACGCGCCCCCAGCGCAGATCGCGTGCGATGCACAGCACCGGGGAGAAGGTCCAGTGCACTCCTGTGGGAGACACTTCCTGAGCGGTCGCGCGGGCGACTCGTTCCAACAAGCTCGGATCCCATGAGGCAGCCATGCCCAACTGCGTCGGATAGATCGTCGCGCCCTTCCAGAAGGAATAGCCATGAATGCAGTCCTCGCCGATCAGAACGGGAATATGCAGCCGCGTTTGCCGCGTCAGCTCGTGAGCCCTGACGATATTCTCCGGCGACACGTGCAGAATCGATCCGACTCCCACGCGAAGAATGTCGCCTTCGAGGTCTTCTCGCGCATCGGTCTGCATCATCTGGCCGACCTTCTCCTCCAAGGTCATGCGGGAAAGGAGATCGTCAACGCGGCCGGAAACCGGCAGCGAATTGTTCATATAGGGAAGTTGCTCCATGGACATGATAGGTATCCGCTTTCTTCAGGTGGAGCGCGTCAGCTCCTTGACATTCTCTTCGCCGCCGACGCCCTTGAGCACCGCGGCTGCTGTTGCTGCGTAGTCCAATTGATGACAACCTTTCCTTCACGATGCGTCATTGCAGCGAACCATTGGATTCGAAAGCAACTATAGAACCAAGCAGGATGCGACTCACCGGCTCTGGCAGTCCCTCTTCAAAGGAGTACTGCCAGAGCCTCTGCCGCAGGCGCGTCACCACGCATAGGATTGTGGGGCCTGGCCCGGCCCGGGCCAGATCTCATCGAGTTTAGCCTTGGATTCGGCATCGAGCGTGACGGTCATGGCTTGCACGGAGCTTTCGAGCTGCTCGAGCGTGCGCGCCCCGGCGATGACGGTGGAGACGACCGGCTGGGCGAGCAGCCACGCATAGGCCACAGCGGCAGACGTCTGCCCCAGCTGCGCGCTGAAGCTCTCATAGGCCGCGATCTGATCGGCATGACGCTCACGGTTGCTTACCGTCCTGTGCTCATTCCTGCGCACGCCCTTCGCTCCTGCCGCAGGCCCAGCCAGGAGGCCGGACATCAGCGGGCTCCACGGAATCAGTCCCATGCCGAAATGCTGCATTGCGGGAATCAGCTCCTGTTCGATGGCTCGGTTCGCGAGATTGTAGATGCTCTGCTCGGATATCAGTCCCAGCAGATTGCGCTTCTCGGCGGCCGCCTGCGCCACGGCCACGTCCCAGCCGGCGAAGTTGCTCGACCCGACGTAGGCGATCTTGCCTTCGGCTATCAGTTGGCTCATCGCCTGCCAGATCTCCTCGAACGGCGTGGCCCGGTCGACATGGTGCATCTGATAGACATCGATGTGGTCGGTCTGCAAGCGCTTGAGGCTCGCCTCGCAGGCGCGCTTGATGTGATAGGCCGACAGATGCCTGTCGTTGGGGCCGTAGCCCATCAGCTGATAGACCTTGGTCGCCAGCACGATGTCGTCGCGGTGCCCGGACTGCTTGAGCCAGCGGCCCACGATCTCCTCGGATATCCCGTAGCCCTTCTCCATATCCGGTCGCTGCGGGCCGCCGTACACGTCGGCGGAATCGAAGAAGTTGACGCCCGATTCCACGGCCCGGTCCATGATCTTGAAAGCCTCGTCCTCGTCGGTCGCATCCCCGAAGTTCATAGTGCCCAGACCGATGCCGCTGACCAGTAGCCCCGAACGCCCCAAATGACGATATTGCATGATGTACGCTCCTTACCGTATTGCCCGCTTGTCGCAGTCCTTGCGATGTCACTATCCAAGGTAGGCCGAGCAGAGCGTCGCAAACAGGCCCTGACAAGGACCGCTTCACTGAGACCATACACAATCAGCGTGTGGGGAGCAGACGAACATGAACGTAACCACCAAAAATTTAGGACCTGCATGCAATGGTTGCTCGGCATAAGCTATCACTTTACGCGCGCAACCACACCGCCGAGTCGCCTTCCAGCAGCGAGCCGTTGTAGCTACTGCTTGAGGCGAGCACCTCGCCGTCCGAGGGGAAGCTCACCGGTTTGCCCGAGCAGTTGACCGCGCAGATGAGGCTGCCGCGCCGGAACGCCACGACGTTCGGATCCACGTCGAGCCAGACGAATTCGGCGCCCGCCCACGCATTGTTCTCATGACGAATTCTGAGCAGCTGGCAGGAGCCGTAGGCACGGCGTTGTTCGTGTCGGTGATGACGCAGGTGAGCTGCGTTGGCGCCAGCAGTGGAATGGACCACGCTGCCGCGCAGCTGCAAGGCGTGCACAGCGCACTGCTCTGGGGAGTGTGGATATCAGCCGCGGCGCTGCTGCTGTCGTTCGCGCTCGGCAGGCACCAGCAGCAGAACACTACGGAAGCATAAGCCGCATGAAGCCGTACGTAGCCGATTGAGAAGACCGATTCGTCACTGCACTGCGATGATTCTGTCGTCGCCTTGGCGTGGATCGCCGCGCCCGTCGGTGTTGTTCGTCAGCACCCACAGCGACCCGTCAGGCGCTTGGGCCACATCGCGCAGGCGCCCGTACTGGCCCTTGAACAGGACGGTGGAATCGGAAAGATCGTCAAGCGGCACGGTCCGCAAGGACTCGCCCCGCAGATTCGCGATGTAGATGGTTCCGTTCGCTATCGCCATCCCGCTGGGGCTGGCGTCCGAAGGATGCCATTGCTGCACGGGATCGACATACCCGTTCCGATGCCCGATGCCTTCGACGACCGGCCAGCCGTAATTGGCGCCCGCCTTGATGACGTTGAGCTCGTCCCATGTGTCCTGGCCGAATTCGGAAGAATACAGCACGCCCCGATCGTCCCATGCCAATCCCTGCGGGTTCCTATGCCCGTAGCTGTACACGGGGGAACCGGCGAAGGGATTGTCCTGCGGGATCGTGCCGTCCGGCGCCAATCTGAGTATCTTGCCCGCCAGACTATCCAGATCCTGAGCGTTGCTGCGATCGCCCGCATCGCCTGTGGTCGCGTACAGCATGCCATCCGGTCCGAAGGCGATGCGGCCGCCGTCGTGGTAGCTCGCCGAAGGTATCCCCGAAAGAACCAGCTCCTCCCGGCCCAGCGACAGGGAGCCAGGCTGGCCTTGGATGCGCTGGCGCACGATTCGATTGTCCTGATCAGTGGTCATATAGGCATAGAGATAGCCGTCATGCGTCGCGATGCCAAGCAAACCGCCTTCGCCGGAGTGCGACGCGCCGCCAAGCGTACCGACTTCACGCGTCTCCCCTGATCCGTCGAACTCGAGAATCCTGCCGGAGTCACGTTCGCTGAGCAGCGCGGCATCTCCCAGAAAGGCGATCGACCAAGGGGATTCCAAGCCCTGAACAATCGATGTACCGTCGCCGGAACCGGTATGCGCCGATGATGGCTGCGTCCCCGTCGGCTCGGCATTCCGGCCCCCTGCCGTGCAGGCAGCCAAGGAAAAGGAAATCGCGCAAGCCGCGAAGGCGGCTGCTATCCGTCGTATGCTTTGCATCGTGTTCCTCTCCGCCACAAACCTGCGTATTTTCAGGCTCCTCTCATGCCGGTTCCCGTATTGCCATGCGCAGCATGTCGCTCGCTCTTGTCCGTTCTTTACTATCCAACTAGAATCTTCTGTCTTCGTCCCATAGCGAAGCGCATATCACAGCGTCGCGGCCGAAGGCAATCGCAGTCCCTCCCGCGCATGCACCGCTATTCAGCACCGCTCAGTGCTGCTGAGGGAAATGCATGCCCCGTCCGGGAGCAGCGCCTTCCAAAGCGTCCAACCTGCTCATCTCGGCATCGGTCAGGTGGAAGTCGAGTTCGGCGTTGAGCCGGATGTGCTCGCGCGAGGTCGCCTTGGGCAGCGGCAGCAATCTGCATATCGTAATCGCGTAATGCCTTGCAGCAACGTCACTGCATTGTGGAAAGGAGTCTGCGCATGGGCAAACACCATACATCACGAGGCATGATGCGACGATTCGTCGCGAGCGCGGCGGTTCTGTGCGCTTGTTTCACCATCGCATCCTGCTCGGGATCAGCCGGCAATTCATCGCCACAGTCGTCTGCGCAATCCCAGAGTCCCAGCGCAGGCGTCACTGCCTTGCCATCCGCACCCTCATCATCTGCGCCCTCAACATCTATGCCCTCGCCAAGCAGTACCGCTGACGGGCAGTCGTCAGGAGACACCATGAACAATGAAACGCCCATCCGCATCACCGTCGGCGGCAGCAGCCTGAACGCGACGCTCAGCAACAATCCAGCCGCCCGGTCATTGATCAGCCAGCTCCCCCTTTCGCTCGACTTCTCCGATTTTGGAGGGCAGGAAGTGTCGGCCCGTCCGCCGAAGCCGCTGACGATGGAGGGCATGCCTTCGGGTGAAAGCGCCCCGGAGGGAACCATCGGATACTACACACCCGATCACGTCATCGTGCTTTACTACACCGATGTCCCCCGTTTCACCGGCATCGTTCGCCTCGGCCGCATCCAGGGCGATATGTCGGCATTCCGCGGATGGAGCGGTTCGCAAAGCGTGACCATCGAACGCCGATAAGCATAATCAAGCAATCATCGAACAAGAGAGGGAGTTGACGTGCAAAGCGTCAACTCCCTCTCTTGTTCGCGTCCAAGGCCGCTTCTAGATATTCGGCGTTCTGGTCAAGGCCAGCAGCGGAATGAAATACAGCGCGGCGCAGACCGCTCCGACGACCACCGGCCCGGTGGCGCCTAGCGGGGTTGTGATCGCGTAGTCGGCGAAGGCCGTGCCGATGGCGGTGCCTGCGTTAAGTATTGCCGTGCACATAGCCGAGGACAGTGTCGGCGCGTCCTTGGCGTATCCGACGGACATGCCGATGAGCACCGGATTCATGGACATGCCGAACAACCCCAGCAGCGCGACCAGCACAATGGTAGGTACTGCAACGTGGGAAAGAAACGCCAGCGCGAGGATGATGAGCAAGGTCGCCCCAGCCGAGGAAAACAGCAGCAGGAGAGGCCTGGTGTCGCCTATGCGTCCGCCCACGTACGAGCCGACCGCAGCGCCTACGCCATATGCCACGAGCACCAGCGGCACTGTCGAGTTCGGCAGGCCGGCGTTGTCGGTCAGCAATGGGGAGATGAAGCTGTAGACGGTCATCACCGCGCCGTTGACGAAGACGCAGCAGACTAGGATGAGCAGAACACGCCTGTCTTTCAATGCCGTGATTTCGGCCTTCAATGAGGGCGGATTGGCTGTCGGCCTGTCCTGCGGGATCATGCGGTAGATGACGAACGCGGCGATGAAGGAGAGCACGGCCAGGGCCCAGAACGGCCCGCGCCAGCCGATGGACTGGCCGGCGAAGGATCCCAGCGGCACGCCGATGACGTTGGCGACCATGCCGCCGCCGAGCACGACGCCGACAGCCCGCGTGCCCATCTCCTTGCCGGCGCTCTGGGCCGCCACCACGGCCGATACCGCCCAGAAGCCTCCGGTCGCCAATGCGGTGAGGAAGCGGGCTGCGAGGATGATCGGATAGCTGTCGGACAAGGCCACGATGACGTGGCCCGCGCAGAACACGATCAGCGACAGGCTCAGGGCGATGCGGCGCGAAAGCCGCAGCGTGAGCGCGGCCACGGTCGGCGTGCCGATGATCATGCCGATGGCGAACACCGTGATCATCATCCCCGTGCCGGCGATCGAAAGGCGCAGGTCGCTGGCGATTTCAGGCAGGATGCCGGCCACAACGAACTCCGAGGTGCCCATGAGGAACACGCCCGCGGCCAGAATATACGTTACGAGCGGCAGATGCTGCTTACTCTGCACGGTCTGGTTGGCTGGTGAAGTCACCTGAAGGCTCCTTTTGCTTAACGTTGGATTTTGCTTAGGATACGGTCAACTAGGACAAGGTCGACATGTCGATGACGAAGCGGTAGCGCACGTCCGAGGACAGCACGCGCTTCCATACCTCGTTGATCTGGTCGGCTGAAATGACCTCGATTTCCGGAGATACCCCTTGCTCGGCGCAGAAATCGAGCATCTCCTGGGTTTCGGCAATCGACCCGGTAGCCGACCCTGCATAGGAGCGACGGGCTCCGAGCAGCGGCTGCACATGCAGGCTCATCGGCCTCGAAGGCGCACCGACATTGACCAGCGTCCCGTCCTGAGCAAGCAAACCTATATATCCATCGACGTCAAGCGCGGCGCTGACGGTGTTCACAATCAGATCGAAGGTACCGGCGAGCCGCTTGAAGGTATCCGGGTCGCTGGTCGCATAATAATGATGCGCACCGAAGCGCAGCCCATCGTCCTTCTTCTTCAGGGTGCGCGAGAGCACCGTCACTTCGGCTCCCATAGCAGCCGCGAGCTTGACGCCCATATGACCCAGTCCGCCAAGGCCCACGATCGCGATCTTTTTGCCCGGACCAGCTCCCCAGTGACGCAATGGCGAATACGTGGTGATTCCCGCACACAGCAGCGGGGCCGCGGCCTCGAAGGGTATCTGCTCGGGCAGGCGCAGCACGAAATGCTCGTCGACCACGATATGCGTGGAGTAGCCGCCCTGGGTGATGGTGCCGTCACGGTCCAGCGAGCCGTAGGTCTGGGTGTTGCCTTTCAGACAGTACTGCTCGAGCCCGGCCTTGCAGTTGGCGCATTCGCCGCACGAGTTCACGATCGTGCCCACGCCGACGCGGTCGCCGACCGCGAATCGGGTGACATCGGAGCCGATCTCCTGCACGATGCCGGCTATCTCATGGCCGACGGTCAGCGGGAAGGGCACCGGGCCCCAGTCCTCGTGCACGGTGTGGATATCGGAATGGCACACGCCTGCCCAGACGATCTTGATCAGGACATCATGAGGTCCTGTTTCGCGGCGCTCGATGCTGCCCGGAATCAGGGGATCGGTGCTCGAGGTCGCTCGTATTGCTGATACACGCATGGTCTGCGTCCTTTCTACGATGCCCGCGCCGCCCCATGCGGCCACGGAATCATCACCATGCATTGCACCACCGGCCGGAAGCGCCGGCAAGTCTCGGCTGAAAGGGGTATGCGCAGAGACTCCCTAGCGCCTCGTCCATGCTGCGATACCGCGTTCAAGTCGGCCGAGCCCGTCATCGAGCCTGCTGCGCGGGCAGGCGAGGTTCATACGCAGGAAACGGCTGCCATTGCCCCGGTACACCGCGCCCGCCGAAAGAATCAGACCGGTCTCTTGGCGCAGGAAGCCAGCCAGCGCGATGCTGTCTTCGCATATGGCACCACAATCGATCCACATCAGATAGGTGGCATTCGCCGCGGTGGCGTGCAGCCCGGGGATACGGCTGGCGATGAACGACGTGGCGTGCTCGCGGTTGGCCTGCAGGTATGCGCGCAGCTCGTCCAGCCACGGTCCACCCTTGGTGAAGGCAGCGATCGCGGCGACGACCGCGAAATCGTTGGACTCGGCCACTTCGTCCCGGTTCAGGCCCTTCACCACTCTCGCCCGCAGCTCGTCGTCGGGGATGATGACGGCCGCGCCCTGCAGCCCGGCGAGGTTGAAGGCCTTGGACGCGGACACGCAGGTGACGCTCACCCGCGCGTACTCATCGGACACGGAGGCGAAGGGCGTGTATGAGGTTCCGGGCGCGGTCAGGTCGCAATGAATTTCGTCCGAGATCACCGTCACCCCATGCCGCGCGCAGATGTCGCCGACTGCGCGCAGCTCGTCCGCAGTCCAGATGGTGCCGGTTGGATTGTGCGGGTTGCAGAAGATCAGCAGCCGCACCTGCGGGTCGGACAACGTGCGTTCCAAAGCGCCCAGATCCAAATGGTACGCGCCGTCCACATAGTCCAAGTCGCAGGAGATCGCCTCGCGGCCGCTATTGAGGATTGAGTTGAAGAAGATGTTGTAGACCGGCGCGACGACCGCGACCTTGCCACCTGGCTGGCTCAACGTGCGCACGCATGATGAGAGCGCCGGCACCACACCGGTGCAGAAATCCACCCATTGCGGGTCGACGTTCCAACCGTGCCGCTCGCGCCACCAGCAAGCCACCGACTGCCTGAATTCGTCGGGGATGTCCGTATAGCCGAAGACCCCGTGCTTGGCGCGGGCGACGACAGCCTCGGTGACCTCGGGAGCGGTGCGGAAATCCATGTCCGCCACCCACATGGGCAGCTCGCCGGGGGCCACATTCCATTTGGTGGCATAGGTGCCCGACCGTTCGACCGGCTCGTCGAAATCGTAAGTCATATCATGCCTCTTCTGTGTTGTTCTGCGACTGCGCTGTCCTGTGGCTGCACTGTTCTGCACCCGCACTATTTTGGCTTTGGCAGCATGTCAGTTCGCGCATATTGCCAAGCACTGTTCGCGCTAGTGCTGCTGGGTGATGATTGTAGTGCGGGACGGGTCGACTCGGTTCGGCTCCATGATCAGCTCGTCGATGCCCGCGCACTGGATGCGCCCGGCTGTCGGGTTCATCACCGAGTCGATGCTCCCCTCGATCTCGGCGTCCACCGTGGAATACTCGAACGCCAAGGTCGTGTTGATCAGCCGGCATCCGCGCATCACGAGATTGTCGATGTAGCACAGGCCCTGCAGGCTTTCGATGGTGCAATTGACGAAGGTGAGGTTCTTTGAGTTCCAGCCCAAGTATTCGCCGATGATCGTCGAATCGCGCACGGTCACGTTCTCGCAGTTCCAGAACGCATCCTTGGACAGCAGCGTCGAATCGCTTACCTCGATGTCATGGCCGCCATCGAAGGCGTAACTGCCGTTCAGACGAAAACGCTCGGCCTTGACGTTCCCCGAATTCATGCCGAAGTAGTCGCCGTTCGCCTGCACGTCGCTCATAGCCACATGCTCGCAGGTCCACAGCGTCTCCTGGGCGTTGGGCATGGACACATGATTGAGCGTGATGTCCGAGGACCGGCGGAAGGTCTTCGGCGCGGCGATCAGCGTGTCGGTCATCGCGATGCCGTGGGTGTACCAGATGCCCGAACGCGCCGTATCAAGCAGCTCCCCGCCACGGACCTCGGCCTGCCGGGTGTACCACAGCGGATACTTCCATTCGAAGGAGCTGTCATGGAGCTTGACGTCACGGCTTTCCTTGAGCGGCGACTCCCCGTCGCGGAACACGCTATGGCTGATATCAAGCCCTTCGCCATGGAACAGCGTGCGCTCCCCCCACCAGAACCCGCTGTGACACTTGACCTTGAGAACCCTCAGACCGGCAATCTTTTGACTGGCACTCACCCATACAGCGGTTTCCTTCCTTTCATCCTCTTGCGCAGCGCTCCCGGCAATGCACCTGACCGCCTGACATCGACGTATCAGTAGGCCGCGCAATCGTGCCCGCGCATACGGAGATATCGTATGCACGCCGCCGCGTGCCGGTCAATCGGCTAGGGGGACCCTGTTACAGACTCTTTAGCCACTCGGATGCCTATTCGGACATCTCGGTCGAAATTTCAACAGCCCCGCATCGAATCTGTACTCATCCGTATTCGTGCAGGCCCACCTGCGAAAATCGGAAGATATGCAATGCGGGGAATGGCTCCTTACAAGCCCATCCCCCGCATATGCAGCTCCAGCTCTATTCCTCAGGCGAGCTCAAGCACCGACGATTCCCATGGTTTGAGTGTGGTGACGCCCTCCAGCGCACGCTCCCCGATCAGCAGCTTGGCGCCGGCCAGCTCGGGCAGGCCGTCGACGGGCAGCGCGTTTTCGTGCGAGGAGAAGTTGGCGACCACGAGAATCGTCACGCCCTCCAGGGTGCGGGTGAAGGCCCAGATGTTCGGGTCGTCGGCCAGCAGCAGCTCGAAGCGGCCCTCGCGCACGACGGGGCTGCTATGCCGCAATGCGATGAGCTTTTGGTAGTGGGCGTAGACGGAGTCCGGGTCGGCCACGGCCGCCTTGGCATTGACGCTCGCATAATTCGGGTTGAGCGTGTACCACGGCGTGCCCGTGGTGAACCCGGCGTTAGCCGTATTATCCCACTGCACCGGCGTGCGCGCGTTATCGCGGCTCTTGACCTGCAAGGACTTCAGGATCGTGGCCTCGTCCAGCCCGGCCTTCTTCGCCTGATGGTAGTAGTTGATCGACTCGACGTCCTCATACTCCCCGATCGAATGCAGCGGCAGGTTGGTCATGCCGAACTCCTCGCCCTGGTAGACATACGGGGTGCCCTTGTGCAGATGCAGCACCGTGGCCAGCGCCTTCGCCGAGGCGACCCGGTACTCGGGGCTATCGTCGCCGAAGCGCGACACCACGCGCGGCTGATCATGATTGTTCCAGTACAGCGAGTTCCAGCCCGCTTCAGCCAGACCATCCTGCCAGTGGGCCAGGTTCTTCTTGAGCACCGGCAGCGGCAAGTCGGCCAGATCCCACTTCGTTCCATCCGCCGTGTGATCCAGCTCCATATGCTCGAACGTGAACACCATCTTGAGCTCATGCCGAGTCGCGGCCGTCGCGCGAATCGCGGTCTCGACCGTGGAACCGGGCATCTCGCCCACGGTGAAGAGGTTATGCTCGTCCAAGCCGACCTCGCGGTTCATCTCGGCAAGAAACTCATCAAGACGCGGACCGTTGGAGACATCACCGGACAAATCAACCGGTACAGGACCGCCGCTGGTAAGCGCTTCGGGCTTGGAGATCAGGTTGATCACGTCCATGCGGAAGCCATCGACGCCGCGTGACACCCACCAGCGCATCATGTCGTACACGGCGTGCCGCACATCCGCATTCTCCCAATTCAGATCAGGCTGCGCCGGGCTGAAGATACCCAGATAGTATTCGCCGCTGCGCTCGTCATACGTCCAGGCCGACGGCGCGAACGCCGCAGGCGTGTCGCTGGGCTCCGCCCCCGGCTCGCCGGGAACCGCGCCCTCGCGCGCCGGCCGCCAGTAGTACCAATCGCGCTTCGACGAGGCCGGGTCGCGCGACTCCTCGAACCACGCATGCCTGTCGGACGTGTGGTTGACCACCAGATCCATGACCAGCTTGATGCCGCGCTCGTGCGCGTCGTGGATGAGCTTGTCGATGTCGCCGAGCGTGCCGAACAGCGGATCGATGTCACGATAATCGCTGATGTCATAGCCGTTATCCACCTGCGGCGAGCGATACACCGGCGACAGCCAGATCACATCCACACCCAAATCGGCCAGATAATCGAGCCGCGAATCAATGCCCGGAATGTCGCCCACGCCGTCCCCGTTCGAATCCTGGAACGAGCGCGGATAGACCTGATAGACCACCGCAGACTTCCACCAACCCTCAGGACGATCCTCATCAAACTGATTCGATACCATGTACTACTCCCTCGCAAAAAATGTGGTTACCGGCGTTCATCGCCACGTTGCTTACCAGCGTACAGCCTCGCATGAAACCTTCGACCTCGGGTGTTTCATACCGTATTCCAGCGCCTCAGCAACAGGCAAGGAAACAGTAAACGACCCGAGATATTGCGTTTGCACATCGGCAACCATGCAAAACTCCAACAAGCGAGAACGTCAAAAAGCCAATTGAATTGGATACTGCATATGAACCAGCTCGCCGCTGGCATCGTAGAATTCTCGGAGATTCATCGTTGGCACACCGAGCGCCTCCGCGACGTCAGGTATCTTCGGCTCTTTCTTCATCGGCTGGTGCGAGGAAGGATTTACAGGCCGTTCATCGGTCACGATGGTCGCTCTGAAGGTTTTTGCCGCTGCAATCAGCCACGGATCCGCCTTGCCTTCGGGTTCCCACTGTGAATACGACTCAGCCAGATAACAACCGCAAGTCACCAGATAATCCTGAACCTGCGCGTACACCTCACCAATATCATCCGTCTTGTGAGAAATCTGCCTTGCAACGAACAGTGCACGGAACCAATCGGCAAGTTCATCGCTGTTGCCTTTGCTGTCTCGTTGAGTAATCTCCTGAAATACAATGTCGAGAATTTTCACCTTGCCATGTGCAGCCATCTTTTCCATCCAGTGCCAGAATGGGTGGAATTCCTTATAATCGAAAGGATGATGAATGCGGTGGGAACTGATGAAAACGTCGGAATCGAGCAAGAACACATCTTTCATCGGATCATGCCCTTCTCTTCGAGGAGTCCCTCGTAGGCATGAATGGATTTAAGCCCTAACAGCGAAAGCCCGTCCGAATAGCCGAGCGTGCCTCGTTCGATGCCACTGCTGACCAGCCGAACGAACCGCGTATCGAGATGGGATGCGTTCGTGCGATTTTGGTTTCCACCGGAGCTCGTTCGTGCATCTGTGCGCTCTTCGCCTAACATCCGTACTAAACGTATGTCTTCCTCTGTCGCCAAGCCAAGCTGATGGGCGTAGATGGTCAGGGCAAGCCCACTCAGCCCGTACCGTTTTGCGCAGGCGTCAGCTACATCCTGTGTTTGCCCATGAATCTCAGCAGACTTGCGCCAGTAGGCATGAAAATCAACATCGTTCACAACAGACATCACCACGGCCCGATTAATCACACGCTCATTCTTCGTGTTATCCGCGGCAAAAGAAAGGTCGTTGTACACTTCGTCCAATCCCAGCAGCACATGGCCTATCTCATGCAGCAAGGAAAACAGCATCCCCGCGTAGGAATCGTTGCAATTGATGAAAATCAGCGGAGCGATATCATCGAGCAAAACAAACGCACGAAAATCATGCACGTCTAGGCGTCGAGCGAACGTACCGACTTTGGAATCGATCATAACAAGCAGACCGGCGTCAGAAGCCCTATCTCGTACATAACGGAATCGCTCTCCGGAATCCTTATGCAAAGACCAATCGGCTTGCAAAGACAGTTTCTCGCGCATTGCATCTGCAAGTTCTCGGGCAGAAGCAGCCTGAGACACACTGCCGACGAGAAGGTTGCCTCCCAGACCTTGGGAAACCATTTCGTCCCGCGCCCAGCTCTGTCTGCCACGCATGATTCGAATGATGTCCCGCAGATTCTGAGTTGGCTCAACAGTTTGGTTGCCGATTGTACGGTATCGGATTACCGCATCCTCCTGAAACTCAGGAGACACCGAACGCACCAAAGAGCCAAACGGCATATTCAGCACTTTGCCAATTGCAGAAAGCTTGCTGAAGGAAAGATGCAGCGGATCCGTCGCCATCAGCCATTCCGGAAAGTCAGCCAATCCCTTTTTATGAGCAATCGCAGAGGGGTCGGCGTCGCTTTCTCGCACTGCCCAGCGAAGCGTGGTCGGATATACGGTGATATTCGCCATAGCACGCTCCTCTCCGCACCGGTACAGATTAAAAAAATCAGCTAGTACATCAATGGTAAACCAGCATTGGTCCGAATGGACACGACTCGAATGCGCCTAACGCAAAACGTCCGGAAAACTAAGCTGTCCATCCCATAATCAAGCGGGAGGGTGTTTTCTCGTCCAACGTCATTATCGGATTGGGAAGTATCCTCCTGCTGTATCTATACGTTCTATACGTTGAGCGTGTCATTCCACGACGACATCTTCGACACCCGCTGCACCCACGGCACTGGCTGATTTCCTGCGTCGACTGCGCAGCAGGCAGTATCCACCGAACACAATCAGCCAGCCCAGGCCGGCCAGCGCCGGGCCGCGCGTGTCGGCGGCCAGGAACAGCGTGAGGTAGATGAAAGCGAAGAACGCCATAGCGACGATGTCGAGTACCTTGTAGCCCGGCAGCACGAAGCCGTCGGTGATGAAGTCGGCGGATTGGCGGTATTTGCGGTGCGCGGCCACGGTGAGTATGTAGATGAAGATGATCACCGCGCTGGATGCCGAGGAGAACAGCACGAAGGCGCTGGAAATGCCGGGAATCGCGCTGAACAGCGGGGAGATGAGAATCAGCAGGGCCGAAAGTATGATCGCACGCGCGGGCACCTTGCTCTTCGAGACAGTCGCAAAATGGC
>JALCCT010000021.1 GCA_022640915.1 Bifidobacterium sp.
TGAAATATGTGATGGAGATAACACTTATTATTGTGCCTGGCTGCGCCGCAAAACGGCCCCAAGCGCTAAATCGCTATACCGAAAATCTCTAATTCCCTATCAAAGGCCGCATTCGCAATGGATGCGGGGTTCACTCAGCGCGAGACCTTGTACTGGTACCCCGGATGGTTTGGCTTGAGGAAATCGCCTGTGCCGAGCAGTTTGCTGCGCAGCGTGCCGGGGGCGTACTCGCGCTGGTAGACGCCGCGCTCCTGAAGAACCGGCACCACATAGTCGATGATGTCTTCGAAGGTGCCCGGAGTGGTGACATAGGCGAGGTTGAAGCCGTCTATGTCGGTCAGGTCGACGATGCGCTGCAGCTCGTCCGCCACCTGGTTGCCGGAGCCGACAACTACCGGGCTGTTGCCGCCGATTGCACGGCGTACGGCGATATCGCGCACTGTCCAGCGGTTGCCGTCATCGCCGGTCACCTTCTGCATGTTGGCGGCCGTGGACTGAATGGCGTTCGAATCGATGTCATCCAGCGGCTGATCGAGATCGTATTTCGACAAATCGGTGCCGATCCAGCCGGAGTACAGCGTAAGCGCGCCCTCTGTGGATGCATAGCGCTCGTAATCGTGGTATTTGTCCCACGCCTCCTGCTCGGTGTTGGCGGTTATGACCGTAAGCATCATGAAAACGCGAGCGTCATACCGCCCGCGGCCGGCCTTTTCGAGTTCATTGCGAATCTGCTGGACGGTTGGCGCGACTAGCTCTGGAGTTGGGCCGGTTACGAAAATAGCCTCCGCATTGCGTGCCGCGAACCGGATGCCGCGAGGCGAGCCGCCAGCCTGGAAGATCACGGGCGTGCGCTGCGGCGACGGTTCGCTCAGGTGAATGCCGGGTACGTCGAAGAATTTGCCATGATGATTGATCGGATGAACTTTCGCGGGATCCGCGTACACGTCGTGCGCCTTGTCCTTGACAACGGCGTCATCCTCCCAAGAGCCTTCCCAAAGCTTGTATAGTACTTCGATGTATTCATCGGCGTAGTCGTAGCGCTCGTCGTGGGGAATGTCACGCTGCCCCATGTTGCGCAAGGCCGACGGCAGATATCCTGTCACCACATTCCAGCCCACGCGACCACGGGTGAGATGGTCGAGCGAGCTCATGCGCCTGGCGAAGGTGTACGGATGTTCGTAGAACACACCTGCGGTCACGCCGAATCCGAGATCATGCGTGGCTGCGGCCATCGTGGAAACCAGCGTCGTCGGATCATTGATCGGCAGCTGGGAAGCGGTGCGAAGCGCGGAATCCACATTGCCGCCATACACGTCGAAATAGCCGATGAGGTCGGCTATGAACATCGCGTCGAATCGGCCGCGTTCGAACAGCTTCGCCAGTTCGATCCAATAATCGAGGCCAGTGTATTGCGTAGAGCGATCGCCGGGGTAGCGCCACATGCCCGATGACTGGTGGCCCACGCAATCCTTGACGAACCCGTTGAAATGAATCTGACGGCTCGAACTTCCCATCGTCTTGCCTCTTCCTAAAGGGTGGTTATAGCACATAACGAACAATGGATGCGCGTCCGCCCCCGCCGGCACGCACCCATAGCAACTCATTATGCCGGGCACATGCGCGGCGACGCACAGAGCGCTCATTGCCATCGCTTATGAGCGGCCATAAGCATTGCGTATAGGCATTTTGCGATTATCGCCAGTGTTGCCGCCGAAGCGTTACTACAGTGAAAAGCACGTGGAAATCGGCAGTCATGCGCAGGGGAGGCGGGCGGCGAATCCGCACAGCACGCGGGGCGCACGGACCACGGTATGCATACAGCAACAGCGCATGCACCAGCAAGACTTATCAATATAGATCACAACAATTCCGAACCGCAACAACGCAAACCACAGCAATCCGGGCCACGCAAACACACAAAGGAAGGCAGCATATGAGCACCGCTGTATTGTCACCGCAGGAAATCCGAATACGCGAGCAGATCAAGCACGAGAATGTGAAGCCTGCGCATCACACGCGCGCCAACGACATCCTGGCCCGCATCCGCGCCGAGAAGCCGCATGTGGATGTGGAACGCGGGCTGCTGTTCACCGAGAGCTTCCGGCAGACCGAGGGCGAACCGCTGGTGCTGCGCTGGGCGAAGGCGCTGTACCATTACGCCGAAAAAGCCAGTGTGTACGTGGACAAAGACCAGCTGATCATCGGGCGCGGCGGCGGCGAAGGACGTTACGGCCTGCTATACCCGGAACTTGACGGCGATACGCTCGACCAGGCCATCACGAAGCTGCCGACACGCGAGACCTCGCCCTTCGACATCGACCCGCAGGACGCGCGCACCATCATCGAGGACATCGCGCCGTATTGGAAGGGCAAGACCTTCCATGAGGATCTCGCCAAGGCGTTGCGCCCGGAGACGATGAAGCTCACATACAATCCGGACGAGGCGCTGACCTCGCGCTACGTGGTGAACGAGACCGCGTCGTTCCGTTCCAGCCTGCAGTGGGTGCACGACTACGAAATCGTGCTCAACAAGGGCTTCGGCGGCTTGCGCGACGAAGCCAAGGCACGCTTGGCCGAGCTCGACGAGTTCTCGCCGGTCGACAACTGCGAGAAGCGGCCGTTCCTTGAGGCCGAGATCATCACCGCCGACGCGATCACGCTGTGGGCCAACCGCCATGCCGACGAGGCCGAGCGCCAGGCGGCCACGGAAGGCGACCCGCAGCGCGTCGTCGAATTGCGCCGCATCGTCACGACCTGCCGCTGGGTGCCCGAGCACCCGGCTCGCACCTTCTACGAGGCGTTGCAAAGCCAGTGGTTCACGCAGCTGTTCAGCCGCATCGAGCAGAAAACCGGCACCATCATCTCCAACGGACGCATGGACCAGTACCTGTACCCCTTCTACAAGGCAGACAAGGAGGCTGGCCGCATCACCGCCGACGAGGCGCAGGAGCTGTTCGAATGCATGTGGGTGGATATGGCCCAGTACATCGACCTGTACCTTTCCGACGCGGGCGGCGCATTCAACGAGGGCTACGCGCACTGGGAGGCTGTGACCATCGGCGGGCAGACGCCCGAAGGCTACGATGCCACGAATGAGCTGAGCTACATTCTGCTCAAGTCCAAGCGCGAGTTCCCGCTCAACTACCCGGATCTCGCCGCGCGTATCCACACGAGCTCGCCCAAGCGCTACTTGCGCGAAGTGGCGCTCACCATCAAAAGCGGCGAAGGCTTCCCCAAGCTGCTCAACGATGAGGACGTGGTGCCGCTGCTGCTGAGCAAGGGCGCGAAATTCGATGAGGCGCTGGACTATTCGGTTTCCGGCTGCGCCGAATGCCGTATGCCGAACCGTGACACCTACACCAGCCCGAACGCATACATCAACTTCGCGGCGGCGCTGGAAATGGTGATGTACAACGGGCGCATGCTCAAGTATGGCGACGAGACGCTGGGCTTGCAAACCGGCGAGTTCGAGGACTTCGCAAGCTTTGACGACCTGTTCGCCGCGTTCCTCGAACAGCAGCGCAATCTGCTCAAGCATGCGTTCATCCAGCAGCATGAGATCATCAGCCTGCGCGCCGAGCATTTCGCCACGCCGCTGGGCTCCATGCTGCACAAGCTGTGCCGCGAATCATGCACTGACCTGCACCAGCCGAAGATTCCCGGCGGCATCGACTTGGGGTACCTCGAATACATGGGCTATGCCACGGTGATCGACTCGCTCGCCGCCATCAAGAAACTCGTGTTCGAGGATCAGGTGATCACGCTGCACGAGCTCAAGGAGGCGTGCGAGCACGATTTCGAGGGCTACGAGGTGATCCGCCAGCTGCTGCGCAACGCGCCAGCCTACGGCAACGACGACCCGTATGCGGATGAGATCGGCAAGATCCTCGACCGCACCGCGCAGGAGTTCACCGCCAAGTACTCCCAGCAGATCGGCGTGCATATGGATATCCGCCTGGTGCCATTCACCAGTCACGTGCCCTTCGGCAAAGTGGTGTCCGCCACGCCTGACGGCCGCCGCGCGTTCACGCCATTGTCCGACGGATCCTCCGCCGCGCAGGGCGCCGACCATGAAGGCCCGACCGCCATCCTGCTGTCAAATTACCTGACCAAGAACTTCGATCATAACGAGCATGCGGGCCGGCTGCTCAACATCAAGCTCTCCCCGGGCTGCGTGGCTGGCAAGGAAGGCACCGAGAAGCTGGTGGAGTTCATCGAGACCTGGCGCGACCTCAAGCTGTGGCACGTCCAGTTCAATGTGATGAACAACGCCACCCTGCGCGAGGCGCAGCGGCATCCGGAGCAGTACCGCAACCTCATCGTGCGCATCGCCGGCTATTCCGCCTTCTTCACCGAGCTGTCCAAGGACCTGCAGGACGAGCTGATCTCGCGCAACGAGCAGGAGTCGTTCTGACCTGCCATTTCGTGATTTCGGATCCCCGCTGGCGCAGCCATTTCGTTTCCGCTGACTGCTTCGCCGGCGGAGACGAAATGTATGCAAATCTATACGTAGAGTACTGAGGTTCCCATGCAGCAGCTTCTTGCTGGCCGCATTCTCGCGGATCGCGCCCAGTCCAGCAAGCCGACCGGCCAGTGGCGGCGGCTGGTTGCCAAGGATGCGGCGCTGGTGTTCAACATCCAGCATTATTCGCTGCACGACGGCCCCGGCATCCGCACCATCGTATTTCTCAAGGGCTGCCCGCTGCGCTGCCCGTGGTGCTGCAACCCGGAATCGCAGCGCTTCGGCCCTGAGCTCAGCTATGTGGCCGACAAGTGCATCGCCGGCCTGGGCTGCGACCGGTGCGCGCTGGCGTGCCCAGCGGCCGTTGCGCTGCCCGGGCAGGGCGTTGAGCCTGATGCGCAGGCCGACGCATCGTCTGCTGTCCGCATCGATCATGATGCGCTCGATAAGCTGGATATCAACGAACTCGCCCACGTCGCGCAATCCTGCCCCTCGCAGGCGCTCGCGATGGAAGGGCAGCCGATGAGCGTGGCGCAGGTGCTCGATACGGTGGAACGCGACGAGGTCTTCTTCGACCGCAGCGGCGGCGGGCTGACCGTTTCTGGCGGCGAACCGCTTGCGCACAAGGCATTTCTGACCGCACTGCTGTCCGGCGCGCACGAGCGCGGCATCTCCACCGCCATCGAAACCTGCGGCTACGCGCCGTATTCCTCGCTGGCGAGCGCCGCCGAGCACCTCGATTATGCGCTGTTCGACATCAAATCAATGGATGACGCCAAGCACCGCGAATGGACCGGATTCGGTCGTCAACGCATTCTCGATAATTTCTCGCGGCTATGCGCCGATTTCCCTCAGCTGCCGAAGCTCGTGCGCACGCCGATCATCCCCGGCTTCAACGATTCGCGCGCGGATGTGGCGGCGATTCTCGACTATCTGCGCGGCCTGGGCGGTCGTGCGGCGAATATCACCTACCAGCCCTTGCACTATCACCGCTTCGGCGAAGGCAAATATCATGCGCTCGGCCGCGATTACCCGATGGGCTCCGCCACGCTCGATGACGATGTTTTCAACGCTATTCGCGATGACGTGCTTGCCTCCGGCCTCGCCGCCGACGCCCTCTACCACGACTGAGCGCCGCGCAGGCGGCATAGTCGGAGTAAAGGGCGTCGATGTTCAGTTTTGGGACTCATGTCAAGGGTAGAGGGTGTTGGCTATCGTACGGTCTGCCAGCGGAACGCACGATAACCGTGGAATCCGCTACTGGTGAATCGCAGCATCGATGCGGATGGTGAGCTCGCGGAACTTCTCGGTGGAACGAACCGCCTCCAAGTCGTCGGGATGGCCTGCGCCTCGCGGCACATCCACCGGTACATCCATGAGCACGGTGCCCGGATGCGAGCTCAGTACGATGACGCGGGTGCCGAGGAAGATGGCTTCCTCCACGCTATGCGTGATGAAGAAGACGGTTTTGCGCCTGTCCTGCCAGATGCGGCGCAGCTCGACCTGCAGATTCTCGCGGGTGAGCTCGTCCAATGCGCCGAAGGGCTCGTCCATCAGCACCACGTCCGGATCGGCGGCGAGCACGCGCGCGATCTGCGCACGCTGCTGCATTCCTCCGGACAGCTCATAGGGCTTGCGGTTGGCCGCATCGGCGAGTCCGACGATGTTGAGGTATTCATCGGCCACGCGCGCACGCCGCTTGGTATTCACCCGCTGCATGCGCAAGCCGAACTCCACATTGCGCTTCACGCTCAGCCACGGATACAGCTGCGGTTTCTGGAATACCACGCCGCGCTTGGAGGCTGGCTTGGTCACAGCCTCGCCGTCGATGAGGATATCGCCCTCGGTGGGGTGCTCGAAGCCGGCAAGCATGCTGAGCAGCGTGGTCTTGCCGCAGCCGGATTGGCCGACCACGGTGATGAAATCATGCTGTCGGATCGTGAAGTTGATGTCGCGCAGCGCGGTGACATCCTCACCGCGCTGAGTATGGAAGCGTTTTGACACATGGCGGATGTCGATGGCCGTATCCGAACTGGTATGCGCAGCATCGTTCGAGGCAGTGTCGTTTGAAGAAGTATCATTCGCACCGGCAGCGCTTGGATTCCTCACGCTATTGGCTGCCGGGATCGGCTCGCCCGCTTGGCTTGGCTGGCTCATTTGACTGCTGCTTTCCTGATGGCGTCGGTGTAGAACGCGGAATCGTAGCTGCTCTGCGTCGCCTCGATACCGCCTTGGCTTTTGAGGAATTCAGCGGTTTTGGAGAAGACCCCCGGCAGCTTCGCGAAGCTCTGCTCCTGTTCGGCTGCGCTCTGGTATTCGTATCCTTCAAGCAAGGCGGTCACCTGAGCCGGCTTCTCGTTGAGCTGCGCGGCTATGGAGTCGATGGCCTTGGAATCCTTGGCCTTCAGCTTGGCGACCGCATGATCTTCCACGGCGGTCCACGTCTTGAGCACGCCGGGATTGGCCTTGATGAATGCGCTGTCTGCAACTCCCAGATCGAAGGTCGGCGCGCCGGTCTTGGCGGTTTGCGCGCTCGATGTCACTGTCTTGCCGCCTTGATTCTTCAATTCGCCGAGCACCGGATCCCACACCCAGGCAGCGTCGATCTCCTTGCGTTGCCATGCGGCCGGAATCTTATCCGGGTCGAGGTTGACGAGCTTGACATCCGCATCGGACAGGCCGGCATCGCTCAGCGCGGAGAGGAGACTGAAATGCGATGTGGAGCCGAACGGCACGGCGATGGTCTTGCCCTTGAGGTCCTTGATCGAAGACACGCCGTCATGCCAGGTGACCAGCGATTCCGCCTCACCAATCACATCGTGGATCCATACCACTTGCACCGGCAGATTGAGCGGCGCGTTCACCGCCTTCACTGACGGGCTCGACCCCAGCAGCGAGATGTCCAGCGATTTGGCGCCGAAGGCCTGCAGCACGTCCGCGCCGGAGTTGAACTGGCTCCACTGCACCTTGGCCTTCGGCAGGCAGGCTTCCAGCAGCTTCTGGTCCTTTACCACCAGATCGGCGTTTGGGATGGCCTGCCAGCCGGCGCGGATGGTGCCGGTGAAGTCGTTGTTCACCGAGGTCGGGCATGAGCCGGAGGCCCCGTCTGCACCAGACTTGCCGGCCACTTGGTCGGCGGTCTGTATCTGACCGCAGCCTGCCACGGACAGCAGCGCGGCCCCCGCCGCAACGATGGCGAACAGCTTGGTCCCCTTTGTGGTTTTCTTTGATATTTTCCTCGCGAATGGCATATGTTCCCCTTTCATTGATGTATGCATATGGCTGATGGAAAGTTGATAACCGGTTGGTAGGAAATTGATAGAAAATCGATTGCCGATACGGATACGACAGACAACGCGGAGCATGCCGCGCGGCTTACTCGTCTGCACGCGCACGGAGCCGCGCTATTCCTTGCCGACCCACGGCGTGAGCACGCGGATGATGAGCTGGATGATGCCATCGAGCGCCAGCGCTGCTATGCCGATCACCAGAATGCAGGCGATGGTCAGCGGCGTATCCATTTCGGTGCCGGAGAGGTAGGCAAGCGCCCCGATGCCGGGGATGCCGTTGTTGAGTTCGGCCGCCACCACGGTGGTCCATGCGAAGCCGACCGCCAGACGAATGCCGCCCAGCACGCCCGGCAGCGCGCTGGGAAGCATGACGAAGGCGATGAGCTGTGCGCGGTTCGCGCCGAGCGAGAGCGCCGAATTCACGCGATCGCGGTTCACGCTGTTGATGCCATCGATGGTGGCCAGCACGATTGGCGGGAATGCAGCCAGAAACAGCAGCCAGATCTTGGTGACGTCGCCGATGCCGAACCACACAATCAGCAGACCGATGTAGCCCAGAGGCGGCAGCGCGCGGATGAAGTTGATATACGGCATGATCAGCCGGTTGAGCCAGGTCACGGTGGCAAGTACGAATCCGATGACCACGCCGGCGACGATGGCGAAGGCCATGCCGATGCCGATACGTTCGAGACTCATAAGCAGATGTTGCCAGAGGAAATACTGCTGTACGCCGCACACGATGCGGCTGGATCCTGCGGCTACCGGGTTGCAGGTGTTCGCCCGCACGAACGCATTCCAGACGGCGGACGGGCTCGGCAAATACAGCGGGCTGACCAGTTTCACCGCAGTCACACCCCACCAGACAGCCACGAATACCACCAGGGAAATGAGTCCTTGGACTTTTCCGAACGGCAGTTTGCGGTGTTTGGCTGGTGCCGGGTTGCCGTCTGGCGTCTGCAGTTCGGAGCGGGTTTCCTTCTGCTTTCCTGTTGCGCTTGCCGTCGTGCTTGCTGCCGGAGTGGTGGTGATTGCTGCCGTCATAGCTGGTGTCCCCATTTCATTTTCTATAGCATTCCCCCACGGCGGCGAGCCATGTTTCCCCTTGTGGCTCGTCGCAGTTGCCCCGCCTTCCCTGATGTTTGCCCGGAAGGCTTGCCCATCACTATAGGCCCGGGCTGCGGGTCGCCCGGCCGATACGGGCAAAGTGCTTATAGGCGTTGCCTATGAACGGGTATCATGCCCCGGGTTTCCCGGCCAACACCGCTGTTGCACGCGCTTTGCCCGCCGTGCCCGCGGCCGTATGCTGGCACACAACCCGCCCCGTGCGGGCAGGCATGCATTAGGGAGAACGCCCGGGAGTATCAGGATATGAGGGGAAGCCAAACATCATGAGCACAATCACAGCAGGCGCATCCACAGCGGGTGCGCCCACGGGGAGGGAAAGCGCCGGCGAGCGAGTGGAGCGTCTGCAGCGCGAGTACGTCATGCAGCCTTGGGCCAAGCAGGGCGTGCCATCCATCGCGGTGCAGCGCGCGGAAGGCATCTACTTCTGGGATTACGAGGGCAAGCGCTACGCCGACATGAGCTCGCAGATGGTCTGCTCGAACTTAGGCCACCAGAACCAGCAGGTCATCGAGGCCATCAAGGCGCAGGCCGACGAGCTGTGCTATATCGCGCCCGGCTTCGCTGCCAAGCCACGCGGCGAGCTGGCCAGGCTGCTGGTAGGTATCGCGGGAGCCGAGCATTTCCAGCGCGTCTTCTTCACGCTCGGCGGCTCCGATGCGAACGAGAACGCCATCGAGATCGCCCGCGCCTACACCGGTCGGCCCAAGATCCTCTCCTGCTACCGCTCCTATCACGGCTCCACGCTCGGTTCGGCCTTCGCCAGCGGCGACTGGCGGCGCTTCGCCTACGAGATCGGTGGCTCGGCCCCCTCCTTCATCCATTTCCTCAACCCCAGCGTGTACGAGGACGGCTACGATCGCACACCGGAAAGCCAAGCGCGCTGCACCAAGCAGTACCTGAGCCAGCTTGAGCGGCAGATCGCCTACGAAGGGCCCGAGACGATAGCGGCCGTGCTCATGGAGTCCATCGTCGGCGCCAACGGCGTGCTCGTCCCTCCTGACGGCTACATGGAGGGCGTGGCCAAGCTATGCCACGAGCACGGCATCCTGCTCATCTGCGACGAGGTCATGGCCGGTTTCGCCCGCACCGGCAAGATGTTCGCCTGGCAGAACTACGACATCGTCCCCGACCTGATCACCTTCGCCAAAGGCGTGACCGGCGCGATGATCCCGCTCGCCGGCGTCATCGTCAGCACCACCATCTCCCGGTTCTTCGAAAGCCATCCGCTGCCCTGCGGGCTGACCTACTCCGGCCACCCGCTGGCCTGCGCGGCCGGCCTGGCCGCCACCCAGTACTACCTCGACAACGACATCTGCGCCCACGTCACACAGCTCGAAGGCGTGCTCGGGCCGGCGTTGCAGTACCTCGCCGAACGCCATGCGTGCGTTGGCGAAGCCCGCTGCATCGGCCTGTTCGCCGCACTCACTCTCGTGCGCGACAAGCGCACCCGCGAGCTCCTGGCCCCCTACCACGCAGCCGCCAGCCCCATGCCGGCCATCTTCGCCCGGCTGCGCCAACGAGGCTTCTACACCTTCGGGCGTGAATCGAATCTCAACATCTGCCCGCCCCTGATCATCACCGAACACCAGCTCAACGAGCAGCTTGACACCCTCGACGAAGTCCTGTCTTGGGCTGATCGGCAATACTGCGCATAGCCGTCGCTGTATGCTCAGAATCTTCCCCTGAATCTCGGAATTCTGACATAGTTTCTCAGAATTCCGAGATAAACCTCTTAATTAAGAGAAAAAAGTACAATACGGGCATAATTATCTCATAATTCAGAGTAGAATTCAGAGAAAGGATTCGCAGTAGTTCACGAGGGAGTACCTATGGCGCATGGATATGGCAAGGAGACGCTGACCGTCGAGTTCAAAAGCGATCTCAAACGGCTGCCTGACGACGATCTGCTCGATGTGGCCGTGGCTTTCGCCAACACGGAGGGTGGAACCCTGTATCTTGGCGTCGAGGATGATGGCACACCGACCGGTTTGCATAAGGCTCATCGGGACTCCATCGGACTGTCGGCTATGATCGCCAACCGCACGGTCCCGCCCATCTCGGTGCGGAGCCAGATCATCGGGGCGGCGGATGCTCCGGTGATGCAGGTCGATGTTCCCAAGTCACGCAGCGTGGTCTCCACGAGATCGGGGAAGGTCCTTCGACGGCGCATCAAAACCGACGGGACGCCCGAAAACGTGCCGATGTACCCTTATGAGATCGCTACTCGGCTATCAGATCTGGGGCGGCTGGATCTTTCGGCCCAGCCGGTGCCGGATTCGACGCGCGACGATTTCGACCCTGTGGAACGCGACCGGCTGCGCCGGATGATTGGCTCCTATCAGTCCAGCGACCGCAACCTTCTTGAACTCTCCGACGAGGAGCTGGAAAAGTCGCTGCAGCTTACGACTTCCGTCGATGGCAAGACCATGCCCACGCTTACCGGACTGCTGATTCTGGGCAAGGAGGAGTCCTTGCGCCGTTTCGTCCCGACGCATGAGGCGGCGTTCCAGGTGCTGGCCGGCACGGAAATCACAGTCAACGAGACGTATCATGGCCCACTGCTGAGAACGATTGAGCACATCAACGACATGTTCATGCCGTGGAACCCGAGCACGGAGCTTGCAGTGGGGCTGTTCTCGGTCATGGTCCCGGAATTCGACCACAGAGCCTTCCGCGAGGCGCTGGTCAACGCTTTCGGGCATCGGGATTATTCGCTGCTTGGCCGCGTGCGTGTACAGCTTGACGACGCGGGCCTTGTCATATCCAATCCAGGCGGGTTCGTGGAGGGCATCAGCATCCACAACCTGCTTACCGCGGAACCGCACGGCCGCAATCCCTGGCTTATGGATGCGCTCAAACGAATCGGCCTCGCCGAGCGCACCGGTCGCGGCATTGACCGCATCTACGAGGGGTCGCTGCATTACGGCCGCCCCCTGCCTGACTACACGGCGTCCAACGAGCGCCATGTGTCGCTGTTCCTGCAGCGTAGCGCGCCCGACGTCTCCTTCGTCCAGATGCTTGCGGAAGAGCATGAGCGCACAGGCAACGACATCCCGGTCAACAGTCTGCTGATTTTGAACATGCTCAAGAACGAACGACGCTGCAGCTATGAATCGATGAGCAGGGCTCTTGACATGAGCGGGCAGCGTCTGAATGCCCTGCTCGGGCGGCTGACCGAATCCGGTCTGATTGAAGGATCGGGCCACGGAGCGCACCGCACATATACGCTGGGATCGAAGGTATACCGGCAAAGCGGAAAGACCATCGAATACGTGAGACAAGCCGACATCGACCGCGTCCGGTACCCTGAACTCATCATGAAGCTCGCCGCCGAGCAGGGCGGCATCACCAAAAATGATGTCATGAGGCTGCTGCATCTGGATTCCAACCAAGCGTACTATCAGCTGGCGAAACTCGTCAAAAACGGCAAGCTGCAATTACGAGGCACCGGCAGAAACGTTCGGTATGTGACGCGGTAACGATGTACTGCGTCTGCCGCATTGTGCAGCAGACGCTTGCGGCAGCAGGCTCTCAATCGTGCAGCGGCTGTTTGCGGTCGGGGTAGAGCGCCTCGGCCAGGTGGTTGACGGCGCGGGGCACCTCGCCGAAGCCGACGGATATGAGCTTGACCTTGCCGGGGTAGGTGACGGCGTCGCCGACTCCGTAGATGC
>JALCCT010000022.1 GCA_022640915.1 Bifidobacterium sp.
TCGCCTTGAGCGTGCCGTCGCTGTCGTACTCGCTGCCCTGCTTGCCTTCGCCGGCGGCGCCATAGCGCGGCGAGCCATCGAATGCGCCGAAGGTGTGGTTGATCACCGCGTCGGCGATGACGCCCACACCCGCTGCCTTGCAAGTGGCGATCATGGATTCGAATTGCGCCTGCGTGCCGAGCTTCGAATCGAGCTTGTAGCTGGCAACCTGGTACGAAGTCCACCATTGCTTGCCCTGGATCGTCTCCTGCGGCGGGGAAACTTCGACGTATCCTACGCCTTCAGGACCGTAGACGTCGGTGCATTGCCGAGCCACCGATTCCCAGTTCTGCTGGAATGCGATGACGATCACATCCTTTGCCCCTGTTGGCGACGTCTGCTCGCCCAGCGCCATGCTCGGCGCCGCGGCAAGACCGGTGAGCGCCAGCGCGGCGCTGGCGGCGAGCGCGGCTATCCGCTTCATAGCGGAGCCGAGCCGTTCCAGACCTGTATGCTGCATGAGTGCGTGTCCTTCCATGCTCTTCGTTGAGTCGGCTGACGGATTTCGCAGCCGCTTTCCGGCAGCTCGAGACGTGGTGGCCCCGCGCTGATCTTGCACACGGGATTCTGGTTATACACCAGATTTTCCTACAACTTGCAAGCTCTTCCTGCGTTCCTTACGCGTTGCGCACCTTTTCGAGTCTCGTCCTGCGAACGTATGCTTTTGGCTGTGCCACACCAATGCGGATCCTCACAGCCAAGCCACGTCACCGTGTGCATACGTTTGCAGCTGCCGAATGTCGACAGTGTAGCTCGGTCCGGCTACAAATGCAATGAAACACAATCGGTCGCAACGCAAAACGGATCAGAGGCATTGCGCTCTCTGATCCGTCGGCCGCCGTAATCGCTGTGTCGGCTAAAGCGTCTTACTCGGCGGGCACGATCGAAACGATCTTGGGGGCCTTGACGATCACCTTGCGCGGCTTCTTGCCGCCCAGGCGAGATTCGACCGCAGCCAATGCCTTCGCCTCGAGTTCGGCTGAGTCGATGTCAGGGCTGACTTCGAGCTTGGCACGCACTTTGCCTTTGATCTGCACGACCGCAGTGACGGTGTCCTGCCCCACATAGCGCCCGTCGGCCTTGGGCCACGGCTCGTGAGCCAGCGACTCGTCATGCCCCAGTCGGTGCCACAGCTCTTCGCATATATGCGGCGCGATGGGCGAGAGCATGAGCACCAGCGGCTCTACGGCGGACCGCGGCACGGCTGCCAGCGACGTGAGATGGTTGTTGAGCACGATGAGCTTGGCGATAGTGGTGTTCGGACGCATCGCTTCCATCTCCTGGCTCACATCCGCGATCGTGTTGTTGAGCAGCTTGAGCGTAGGCACGTCGGGCGCCGTATCTGAAACCGTGAGTCTGCCAGTGCCCTCGTCCACGACGTTACGCCACAGGCGCTGCAGGAAGCGCATGCTGCCGATGACATTGCGCGCGTTCCATGGGCGCGATTCGTCAAGCGGTCCCATGCTCATCTCATAGAGTCGGAACGTGTCGGCGCCGTAGTTCTCGCACATGTAATCCGGGGTCGTGATGTTTTTCAGGCTCTTGCCCATCTTGCCGAATTCGCGGCTGACGTGCTGACCGTGCCAAGTGAAAGCCGGCTCGCCCTGCTCATCGAGTCCCGCTTCCTCGACCTCGTCCGCAGGCACGTATTGCCCGCGGTCATCGGTGTAGGCGTAAGCCTGAATCATGCCTTGGTTGAAAAGCTTGTGGAACGGCTCGGGCGAATTCACATAGCCCAAGTCATACAGCACCTTGTGCCAGAAGCGCGAGTACAGCAGGTGCAACACCGCATGCTCAACGCCGCCGACATACAGATCCACGCCGCCGGTATGGCCGGAATACGTGTTGTGGTCAGGCCCAATCCAGTAGCCATATTCGCCGCTGTCGACCATATTTTCGGTGTTGTTTGGGTCGAGGTAACGCATGTAATACCAGCAGGAGCCCGCCCAGTTTGGCATGGTGTTCGTATCGCGGTAATAGGTTTTGGGTCCATCACCCAAGTCGAGCGTGACCTTGACCCAGTCCTCGTTGCGGCTCAGCGGCGCCTCCGGATTGGACTGCGCATCCTGTGGGTCGAAGGTTTTGGGGCTGTAATCCGGTACCTCAGGCAGATTGATCGGCAGCTGGTCATCCGGCACCAAGTGCGCCGTGCCCTCCGCGTCGTAGACGATAGGGAACGGCTCACCCCAGTAGCGCTGGCGCGAGAAAAGCCAGTCACGCAGCCGGTAGCCAACCTCAGCCTTGCCTACCCCGGCCGCCTCCAGCCAGGCATTGACCTTGGCGATGGCGTCGTCGACGCGCAGACCATTAAGGCTCAACGCGTCGCCCTTCGCATGCGTTGTCTCGACAGCGGAATTGATGACAATGCCATCATGGGAGACGAATGGCGCCTTGCCCTCGTAATTCGCCAGCTCGTCGTTTGAATCATCCAGCGGGCGCACGGTGTAGATGACCGGCAGACCAAACGCAACAGCAAAGTCGTAATCACGCTGGTCGCCGCCCGGCACAGCCATGATCGCCCCGGTGCCGTAATCCATGAGCACATAATCGGCGGTGAACAACGGCAACTTGTCACCGGTGATCGGGTTGATGGCATACAAACCGGTGAACAGACCGGTCTTCTCGCCGGCCTCGTCAACACGATCCTTGGCGGTTTTGCCTTGCGCCGCAGTCCGGTAGGCGTTCACAGCCTCGACAGGCGACGCGTGGCCGCCCTTCCAAGACTCGGGAACATCGTGCGTCCAAGCATGGGGCACATGGTGCAGCAGCTCATGTTCGGGCGAAACCACGGCGAAGGTGGCACCGAACAGCGTATCAGGACGGGTTGTGTAAATTTCCATGTCCTGCGGGCCATCTGGCGCATCGACTTCGAAATGGACGGAGGCACCGTGCGATTCGCCAATCCAGTTGCGCTGCATGAGCTTGACCTTCTCAGGCCAGTCGATCACATCGAGGTCCTCGATAAGCCGATGGCCGTACGCCGTGATTCGCATCGACCACTGCCGCAGCTCTCGCTGGAATACGGGGAAGTTACCACGCTCGGAACGACCCTCCGCAGTGACCTCCTCGTTAGCCAGCACCGTGCCCAAACCTGGGCACCAGTTGACCGGCGACTTGGAGATATACGCAAGCCGGAAATCATTGAGAACATCCGCTTGATCAGCTGCGTCCAACGAATCCCAAGAAATCCCGGGGCGCCCCGGGACCGGCCTCTTGCCGGATGCGAATTGCTCGACGAGCGTCGCGATCGGCCGAGCTGAGCCGATGCCGCCGTCAGGGCGCACGAACTCAGGGTCGTACCACGCGTCGAAAATGCGTGAGAAGATCCATTGCGTCCAGCGCATATAGCCCGGATCGATGGTTGCGAACGTGCGGCGGTTGTCGAAGCTTAGGCCCATGCGGTGCAGCTGCCGGCGCATGTTGGCGATATTCGCCTCGGTCGTGATGCGCGGATGCTGGCCAGTCTGCACGGCATACTGCTCGGCCGGCAGACCGAAGGCATCATATCCCATGGCATGCAGGACATTCTCGCCCTTCATGCGGTGATAACGGCTGACCACATCCGTGGCGAGATACCCCAGGGGATGACCAACATGGATACCTTTGCCGGAAGGGTAAGGGAACATGTCCATTGCGAAATACGGCTGTCGTCCCTCGGCGTGCCGCCCTTGACTGTCCGTGAGGTCGCCAGCGACATTCGCAGCCCAGAACGTGCCACGTTCGTCCCAGACCTTCTGCCATTTATCCTCGATACCCTGAGCAAGCTGCGCGTTGTAGCGATACGCTGGCTCGCCGGATTCCTCGGATGCTGCTTCGTTCTTCGTAGTGAGACTCATAGATAAGGATTATCGTGACGCAACTGGACACGAGAACGCGAGCCGTTTCACCCTGCGCTGGCGGGCAGCGAACCCTGCGCGTATCCGGTGGAATCGCGCAGGGCGTCAAGAGCCCTGGCCAAGCTTCCATCCTTGCGCATCATTGCGAGCGCATCATCGATTTTTCTGATGAGCTCGTTCTCCCCCGCTGGCACCTGCACAGCGTGCACGGCCAGCCCCAACGACTCTCCCACAAGCGTGAGATAGTCACTGCCCATGGCGGATGCCAAGCCAGAGAGCACGGCATCATCGGCGCTCACCGCATCCGCCTCGCCGATGAGCAGCGCAGTCACGCATTGCGGGTAGCTGTCCCGCTCCCGTAGGAGGACGCCCGTAATCGCCTTTTTGAGATTCGCCGCGGCCCCGCTGCCGGCAGCCGAACAGACGACCTTGCCTTTGAGATCAGACAAGCCCGTAATGCTCGCGCGCCCATCTCGGCGGATGAGCAGATCCTGCTGCGCGAGCAGGTAAGGCTTGGAAGATTGCACGCCCTCGCGTTTCGTGCCATCCATGGGCAGGCTGGTGACGAGCATCTGGGCCTTGCCGCTGCTCAGCATGGAGTCGGCGTTCGCTGGCCACACTTGCATGAAGTTCACCTGTTTGCGCGCATAGCCCAGCACTTGGGCCACATAGCGCGCCACGGTGATGTCTAATCCGGAGTATTGCCCGTCGTGGCGCAGGCCGACACCCGGCTCGTCCAGCGACACCCCGATGGTAATGGTCGGGCCATCCGGGGCTTCAGCCATGACCGAAGCCTGCCCGCAAGCCGCCGACGATGCTCCCAGTCCCAACGACACGGCAAACGCCAACACCCTGCGCAACGCACGCTTCAGATATTGCGGGTACCTGTGCGCCATTCCCCTCGCCTCCTTATTTGAAGAGCCGCGAGCGCGTCAGGAACCAGGTCACCACAGCCGCGAGTGTTAGCGAAAGGGTCACGATGATCACGAAACCCCATCGGCTGTTCGACAGCGGCATGCCCAACATGCCGCCTTGGAAGTTCATGCCATACATCGAGAAGATGAGCGTGGGAATCGACAACGTGATCGAGATGATCGTGAAAATACGCATAACGTTGTTCAGGTTATTCGAGACGATCGAGGCGAAGGCGTCCGTCATGTTTGCCAAAACGCTGCTGTAGATGTTGGCCATCTCAATGGCCTGCTTGTTCTCGGTGATGACGTCATCGAGCAGATCTTCATCCTCAGCGTATTGCTTGAAACGCGCGAGCGAATTGAGTTTCTCCATCACGATCTCGTTGGATTTCAGGCTTGTAGTGAAGTAGACCAATGTCTTGCTCAACTCAAGCAGCGAGAGGATCTCACGATTCTGCATGGAGTGGCGTAGCCGCAGTTCGAGCCGGTCGCTTTCACGGTCGATGATGCGCAGATAGCGCAGGTACATCGTCGCGTTGCGGTAGAGGATCTGCAAGATAAAGCGGGACTTCATATAGGTGTTGAACCCTCGTATGCGCCCTTCCATGAAGGGGTGAAGCACTGGCGTGTCCTGCATGCATACGGTGAGGATCAGGTTCTGCGTGATAATGATGGACAACGGGATCGTCTCGTACCAGTCACGTCCGCCGCGTTCTTCGACAGTGGGGATGTCGACGATGATCATCGTATAATCGTCTTCGACGTCGATGCGTGAGCGCTCCTCATCATCGAGCGGCGCGCGCAAATCAGCCAAGTCGATGCCCGTCTGCTGCGCGACCGTCGCCAGCTCCACGTCGGTGGGTTGGGAAAGACACAGCCAGGCGCCGTTCTCGATCTTCTCGATGTGTTCCACATACCCGTTGATGGTGTTGAACATCCTCAACATGTCTTTCACCCGCCTTCCGCTGGATCATGCCGCATTGTGCTGCGGCACCGTTGGCTGTTCCGTGCGATGGCCGGAGCAGCGTGATATCTATGCTCAGCCGGCTTTTGCCGGCGCCGCGACTGTACCATGTTCGGCTACACGCAGGACCCCGCACGAACCGTACCAAGGATAGACCCCCGCCCGGAACATGGCCAGCGTCATGACAGCGGCGGTTTACAGCGCCTGCCACAGTTTCATATGCGGGCCGCGCAATTCGGCGGGGCCGTTCTCCCAATCCATGCGCGAGGCGATGGCCGGGCCGTGGTTGAACTCTTCGAGCCGCCATGAAATCGCAGCCGTATGGCCGGCATCGTGGCTCGATACGGCGTATTGCGGTGCCATGCGCGACCAGAAGGCGTTGCGCACGGAATCGAGACTCTGAGAAGTTTCCGGATCTTCGCCGAGTAGGGTATGGATGGTCGCGATTATCCACGACCCGTGGCCGACGATCACCAGTGTGCCTGACTCCTGCTGTTCGTTGCCTTGCTCGATAAGATCTTCGATTGCGGCTGCACCGCGCCTGCCCAGCGCTCCCAACGATTCAACGCCATAACGCTGGCCGCCCGAGTAGTTCGTCCTCCACTCCTCGTAAGCCACGGCGTCCATTTGCATGATCTCGGCGCGGGTCAGCCCTTCCCAGCGTCCGAAGCTGCGTTCACGCAGCCGTGTATCGCATGTTACCGGCAGCCCGAGGATATCGGCGAAGGCGTGCGCGGTCTGCTGGGCACGGAATAGATCGGAAGCCACTACGCGCATCGTGCGCCCGGCAGCCGGAGCCTGGCGGTATTCCTCGATCTCGCTGCGCTCGGCAGCCTGCGGGCCGGGCTGCGCCAAACGCTCGGGATTGCGGGCCAGCCGGGAGACTTTGGCCCAATAATAAGCGCTGGCCAGTTCCAATGCGCTCTGGTCGACCTGCCACTGGCCGATGATATCGAGCGGGACGTCAATCTGCCCCTGCATTCGCCGCGCCAGATTGTACGACGTGCGCCCATGGCGCAGAAACACCACTTCATCGATCACAGGTTTGCCCCTCTCTTCGTAAAGTCACCCACACGGCTCCTATTCCTCAGCTCGGTTTGCGCACCGGAATCGACCCTGACTATGGTCTCGACTCCCGCACCGCCAGCGCCATCGCAGCACTATCACAAGCGCCATCAAGTCCCGGCTTTTCCAGCCCCCATCCTATCGAAGGCACCGGCCAGTGCACCGAACCCATGAACGTATCATGCACAATCCGTGTCGAATACGCTCGCTGGGCCATCTCGCCCTTGGCGCTCATTGAGCTGCTGGAGACCGCGCAGAGCAAGTCTGCTAGGCTTGGAATGAAACGGTAGGGCGATTGGGGATGCGGGGCTCATATGGGACAGTTATATATCAAGCAGCAGGTGCTCTCGCTGGCCGAGCACTTTACCGTCACCGATGCCGCCGGCAATGTGCGTTATCTGGTCGAGGGCAGTTTCTTGCGCATTCCCAAGTCGTTCTCCATAACCGACCCATTCGGTAATGAAGTGGCCAACCTGGAGAAGACCGTGCTCAGCCTACTACCCCATTTCAGCGTTTTCGTGGGCGGCGCGCAAGTCGCCACCATTGACAAGGAGTTCTCGTTTTTTCGCCCTCGGTACCGGATCGACGCCGCTGGGCTGAATGTTGAAGGCGATTGGTGGGACATGGATTTCAGCGTGGTACGCGGCGGCATGCCGATCGCCCAAATCAGCAAACGTTGGCTTTCCTGGGGTGATTCCTATGAGATCAGAGTCTTCGACGATGCGCTGGAGACTCTGATCGTCGCTCTGGTGGTCGCAATCGACAAGGTGAAGCGCGACGCAGATCGCGCATCACACTGAGCTTGAGCAACCCAGCACGAAACCAGACGTTAGCGGGCAGGTCGCGTTGCGGAGCATCGCTTGCCGCTCGCCTGCTATCTTCCTCGGCTGCCAGTCAGCCGTTGGAGGCCAATAATGAAACCGCCTGTCACACACGTGTCGAGACATATCCGAAGAACCACCAAAATTAATGGGTCGTGCCGATCTTTCAACGACCGGCACGACCCACTAGCTGTTACTCAACAGGAATGATCATGCAGCAACAGGAAATCAATCCATCTTTTTCCTCTTGGACAGTGCTAACGCAACACCTGCACCAAGCAGCAAGGCCACTGCTGCTCCTGCGACCAAGGTTATTGCCGAACCTGTTTTGCTAAGCTGTGAACCATTTGGCTTGGTAGTTTTGTTCGGAGTATTCGGCACAACCGGCTTCGGCGTGTACGAGTTCGTGGCCGTGACCAGCACGTCCTGCCCGTCCGCGACCGTGACCTGCTTGGGAGAGAACGCCACGCCCGAGAACACATACCCATCAGGAGCAACCGCCTTCCCCTCACTAAACGTGACCACAGTGCCCACCGGCAGATCCTGCGGACCCTGCACCGTCGAACCATCCGCCGCCAGATCAAACGCCCGCGACACGTCCTTGCCCGACGCATCCTTCCACGACGCGCTCACCGAGAACTTCGTGCCCGACGCGAACGCCGAGGCATCCACCCCATCGAACACCTTCCTCAACGAGAAACCACCAACCTGACGCGTGTACGAGTTCGTGGCCGTGACCAGCACGTCCTGCCCGTCCGCGACCGTGACCTGCTTGGGAGAGAACGCCACGCCCGAGAACACATACCCATCAGGAGCAACCGCCTTCCCCTCACTAAACGT